>NZ_JBIBIZ010000004.1:0-563756 GCF_042958085.1 Streptomyces sp. NPDC008001
GGGGGGGGGGGGGGGGGGGGGGGGGGGGGGGGGGGGGGGGGGGGGGGGGGGGGGGGGGGGGGGGGGGGGGGGGGGGGGGGGGGGGGGGGGGGGGGCCGGGGGTGGCCGGGGCCCTCCGGGGCTGCATGATTTACGGCCCCCGCCATGCGTGAAGCTTGCCCGGAGGCTCGCCGCAAATCACGCGTCACGCCCCTTGCCGGGCCCCGGCCACCCCGGCCCCTCCCGTTCGTCCGCGGCTGCAGCCAGTGGCCCCTGAGGGCCAGCAGCACCCCCGTGGCGATGATGAGCAGAAGCAGCGACACCGCTGTCGCTCCTTCCGGGTCCTCTTGCAGGAGGAGGTACACCTGCAGCGGGAGCGTCTGGGTCTGTCCCGGGAGGTTGCCCGCGAACGTGATCGTCGCGCCGAATTCGCCCAGTGCCCTGGCCCAGGTGAGGGCCGCTCCCGCGATCAGGCCCGGCGCCACCATGGGGAGGGTGATCGTGCGGAAGACGCGGAGGGGCGTCGCTCCGAGCGACGTCGCGGTCTCCTCGTAGCGGGGGTGGAGGCCCGCCAGGGCCCCCTCCAGGCTGATCACCAGGAACGGCATCGCCACGAAGGACGAGGCGACGACGGCGCCCGCCGTGGAGAACGGGAGCGTGATGCCCAGCAACTCCAGGGCCGGGCCCAGGACGCCCCTGCGGCCGTAGCCCTGCAGGAGGGCCACGCCCGCGACCGTCGGCGGCAGCACCATCGGCAGCATCACCAGGCAGCGCACCAGTGCCTTGCCGGGGAAGTCCGCGCGGGCCAGCAGCCACGCCAGCGGTACGCCCAGGACGAGCGAGAGCAGCAGGGCCCAGGCCGACACCAGGAGGGACAGGCCCAGGGCCTCCGTCGCCTCGTGCGAGGCGAGGCGGGACGGGAGGGTGCTCCACGGGGTGCGGGCCAGGATGCCCGCCAGGGGCAGGAACAGGAACGCCACTGCCGCTGCCGCGGGCAGCGCGAGCGTTAGCGGCGTCCTTCTCACGGCTGCTGGAAGCCCGCCGCGCGGAGGAGCTTCCGGGCCTCGTCCGTGCCGAGCCACTTCACGAAGGCGGCTGCCTCGTCCGCGTGCTTCGAGCCCTTGAGGGTGGCGGCCGGGTAGGAGGCCACCGCGTTCTGCCCGTCGGGGATCGCCGTGGTGGCCACCTTGTCCCCGGCCGTGGTGGCGTCCGTGACGTAGACGATCCCCGCGTCCGCCTCGCCGAGGCTCACCTTGCTCAGCACGGCGCGCACGCTGGGCTCCTGGGAGACCGGCTTGACGGCGACGTGCTGCTGGTCCAGGACCTTCTTGCTGTAGCGGCCCACCGGGACCTCGGGGGCCGCCAGGACGACCTTGAGGTCGTCGCGGGAGAGGTCCGAGAGGGACTTGACGTTCTTGGGGTTGTTCTTGGCCGTGGCGATGGTCAGCCGGTTCTTGGCGATGACGGAGGGGGTGTTCGTCTCCTTGCGGAGGTCGTCCATCGTCTTCGTGTCCGCGGTGACCAGAGCGTCGGCCGGTGCGCCCTGGCGGACCTGCGCCGCCAGTTCCTGGGAGCCCGCGAAGGAGAACGTGACCTTCGTGTCCGGGTGCTCCTTCTCGTAGGCCGCGCCCGCTTGCTTGAAGACGTCGGTCAGGGACGCCGCCGCCAGGACGGTGAGCCGGGTGGGCTGCTTGGCGTCGGTCTCGTCCCCGCCGCCGCAGGCCGCGAGGAGCGGGACGAGCAGGGCGCCGGCCAGGAGGGGCAGGGAGCGGCGAAGGTGCATCGGTTCTCCGTCGTCAGGTGCGGTCGATGTGCACGTTGGTGGCCTTCACCCGGGCCACCGCTTCCATCCCGACCGCCAGGCCGAGCTCCTCGACGGCTTCGCGCGTCAGGAGGGAGACGAGGCGGTGCGGGCCGGCCTGGACCTCCACCTGGGCCGCCACGTCGCCGAGCTTGACGGCGGTGATGATGCCGGGGAAGGCGTTGCGGGCGCTCGTGTACGCGTCCTCGCCGTCGGCCGCCTCCGCCGCGAGGGACACGGAGAACGCGGCCAGGTCGGCCCCGTCGATGTGCCGCTTCCCGGCTTCGTCGCGGCGCGTGGGGATGCGGCCGGCGTCGGCCCACCGCCGCACGGTGTCGGCGCTGACCCCCAGCAGCTTGGCCGCACGGCCGATGGTGTAGGAACGCATATGCGGCACGTTAAGCGTGTGCGGTTCGTATGTGCAAGGAGCTTTCGGGGTCAGGTGCCGCAGATGCCGCTCAGATCGCGCCCTTGCGCGTCAGGTGCGTGAACGAGAGCCAGCCCGGCAGCACCGGCAGCCACAGCGTCATCAGGCGGAAGAGGAGCACCGCGGGCGTGCCCTGCTCGGCGGGCAGGCCCGCCACCGTCAGGGCCGCCGTGAGGGCCAGTTCCACGGCGCCCACGCCGCCCGGCGTCGGTGCCGCCGAACCCAGCGCGTTCGCGGTCAGGAACACCACCGCGATGCTCGCGTAGCTCAGCTCGCCGCCGAACGCGCGGATCGCCGCGTCCAGGCACATGACGTTCGCCGCGGTCAGCAGCAGCATGCCGCCGATGCCCGAGAGCAGCTTCTGCGGGCGCTGCATCACGTCCAGCATGCGCGGGATCACGCCCGCGAACAGCGACCGGACGCGTGTCGACACGAACTTCCGCAGGACCGGGATCGCCGCCACGACGAGGACGAGCACCGCGGCCGTCAGGAGGCCGCCGATGACCGTGCGCGAGGGGCCGAGCGAGGAGCTGCGCTCCGTGCCGGTGACGTAGCCGAAGGACAGCAGCAGCATGATGTGGCAGCCCAGGCCGAACAGCTGGGACGCGCCCACGCTCGCCACCGCCAGGCCCGGGCGGACGCCCGAACGCTGCAGGAAGCGGGTGTTCAGCGCCACGCCGCCGACCGCCGCGGGCGCGACCAGCTTGACGAACGAGCCGGCCACCTGGGCGAGCACCGTGCGGGCGAAGCCCACCTTCTCGGGCACGAACCCCAGGAGGCTCAGCGCCGCGGCGACGTACGTCAGCGCCTGGAAGGCCACCGCGGCCGCCACCCAGGCCCAGTCCGCCTTCTCGACGAGGTCGCCGAACTGCACGTGGGTGAGCTGCGACAGCAGGAAGTACGCGGCGAAGGCACCCGCGACGAAGCTGATCAGCGTGCGGGGCTTGATGCGCTCCAGGCGGACCGGCTCTATCGGGGCCTGGGGGCGGATGAGGAGGACCTGGCGGCGGATCTGCGCCAGCAGGTCCTCCTCGCGGGCCTCCTCCAGCGCCTCGTCGATGGCCCGCTTCTCGGCCTGCCGTTCCGCCTTGAGCGTCTTGCGGTCGCTGACCTCCTCCTCGGCCGCGGCCGCCTTCGCCTCCTTGGCGGCGTCGGCCGCCTGCAGCACCTTCTCGCGCTCGCGCTGGGCCCGCTCGCGGGCGAGCTGGCGCAGGGTGGAGCGGCTGATGCGAGTGAGGGCGATGGGCTGCAGGAGCGGGAGACTGTCCGCGACGGCGTCGGGGCCGAGGACGGCCACACCGGTGGCCACGGCGCGCTCGGCGCCGACCCGCAGGCCGAGCGTCACGAGGAGCTGGGCCACGTCCATGCGCAGGACGAGGTCGCCGGCCGCGATCTCGCCGCCGCGCAGGTCGGTCAGGACCACATTGCCGGAACGATCCACCAGCAGGGCGTCCGCGTCGAGCCTGCGGTGCGCGATGCGGCGCGACTGCAGGGCCTGCACCTGGCGCCACGCACCCGCCATCAGCTCGTCGGTGATCTCCTCGGTGGGCACCTGCCCGAGGGGGCGGCCGCCGATGTGCTCGTAGACGAGCATCACGGCGTCCGGGCCCAGCTCGGAGGTGGCGATCAGCTTGGGCGCGTTGGCGCCGGCGGCGATGGCCGCGTAGGCGAGCAGCGCCTCCTGCTCCAGGGCCTGGCGCAGCGACTGCAGGCTGCGGCGCTGGGTGATGCCCCGCAGCGCCAGGCGCTGCCAGACCCGGTAGAAGAAGCCCTGCGCCTGCTGTTCCCGGTCGACGACCGTGACGTCCAGGGGCGGGCCGTCCTCCAGGGTGACGATGTAGCGGCGGCCCCGCTCGTGCGGCTCGGTGTCGTCGGCCCCGTCCTCGGCGCGCAGCGCGGTGACCGGCTTGAAGCCGACGCGGCGCAGGCCGGTCAGCAGGTGGCGGCCCGTGGGGCGGACGTTGGGGGAGCCGACGGCGTAGAGCGTGCCGTAGGCGACGGTCCAGCCGATCAGGACGGTGGCGACGATGGAGAACGGCGTGGTGTAGCCGTTGACCAGGACCGCGAACGCGTCGAGCAGCAGGACCGCCCACATGGCGACGCGCCAGCGGGGGCGGCGGGACATGCCCACGGCCGTCATGTAGGCGATCACGGGCGCCAGGTAGCCGTGCACGGGGTCGGTGAGGCCGCCGGTGGGGGCGGGCTGGGTGAGCGCGTCCCGGATCGACTCGGGGGCCGCGCGGGCCACCCACAGGTCGGTGGCCAGGGACACGCCGTGGGCGAGGACGGCGGCCAGGACGCCGTCGGCGATGCGCAGCCCGTCCCGCTTGATCAGCCGCTCGATGGCGAAGGCCACCGGGACGATGAAGATCGCGATGTTGGCCGCGAGGCCCGCGAAGCTCGCCAGCAGCTGCGGGGCCCGGCCCGTGCTCGCGCTGATGTCGTGTTCGAGGCCCGTCGTCGTGCCGTGGGCGAAGGCCGCGAGGGCCAGCACGAGGGCGATGCCGACGATGCCGAGGAAGAGCCGGACCAGGTCGGCCGGGCGGTGCACGCGCGCGGGGAGCAGGGGCTCGTCGCCGGAGACCCGGTCGATGTGCACACCGCCGTCCTCGCAGTCGTACCCGCCCGAGGGTTCCCCGGAGGCGGGCAGCGCTCGGGGAGCGCGGTCCTTTTCAGGAGGCTCCGCGCCCTGCTGCCGGTCCTTCTTTTCTTCTTGGTCTCGTATCACCTGTCACCGCCCGGAAGATGGTGGCATGGCCCCGCCGGGCGAGGGGGCATCAGGGTGCAATTCGGGGGCGCGGACTCCGGATCGTACGCCCAGTGCTGCGGGTGCGCACTCTGAGTGACCGGAGCCGGGTGCTGTCGGTGGTGTACGGCACCATGGACCGGATGAGCGAGGACGATGAGCTTCCCGAGTACGCCGAGCGCGTGCTGGAGGTCGCCGAGCGGATCCCACCCGGGCGGGTGATGACCTACGGGGACGTCGCCGAGTGGCTGGGGGAGGGCGGGCCCCGTCAGGTCGGGCGCGTCATGGCCCTCTACGGCGGCGCCGTGCCCTGGTGGCGGGTCGTCCGCTCCGACGGCGTCCTGCTGCCCGGCCACGAGCTGCGCGCCCTCGCCCACTACCGCGCGGAGGGCACGCCGCTGCGCGAGGCCGGGCGCGCGGCCCAGGGACACGTGCCCCGGCTCGCGATGGCCCTCGCCCGCTGGGACGGCCGCGATCCGGAGCGTGTGACTCCCCACACCTGACGGCCGCCGCGCCGCCACCGGACCACCGCGCGGCCGGGGCGGGAACGGTCTCACCCGAACGGATGAGACCGTGGAAGCCGTGTGCCGGCTCCCGGGACGCCCTGCGCCCCGGACGCCGCCTGGCGTAGCGTCGGGAACCGCCGTCACTCCCCGGCCTCCCGGCCCGTACGGCCGCACGACTCCCCGCAACCCCACCAGGACCGGCAACCCACGTGAGCTCCTCCCCGCCTTCTGGCTCGACCCGGCCGCAGCGCCCGCAGGCACGGCAGCCCTCCCCGGGCGCCTACCGCCTCGTGCGCACCCGGCCGGGCCCCACGGCCCTTCCTGAGCTGGACGCGCGCCAGCGCGCCGTGGTTGAGCACGCCGGCGGTCCCCTGCTCGTCCTCGCGGGGCCCGGCACGGGCAAGACGACCACCTTGGTGGAGGCCGTCGCGGAGCGGGTGCGCCGGGGCACCGACCCCGAGCGGATCCTCGTCCTCACCTTCAGCCGCAAGGCCGCCGTCGAGCTCCGCGACCGGATGGCCGCCCGGCTCGGCGCCGGAGCCGCCGCACCGCAGGCCACGACCTTCCACTCGTACTGCTACGCCCTGGTCCGCGCCCACCAGGACGCCGACCTGTTCATCGACCCGCTGCGGCTGCTGTCCGGCCCCGAGCAGGACGCCGTCGTGCGCGAGCTGCTGGCCGGCCAGGCCGAGCTGGAGCGCGACGGCCGCGCCCGGGTGCGCTGGCCCGACGACCTGCGCGCCTGCCTGACCACCCGCGGCTTCGCCGACGAGGTGCGCGCCGTCCTCGCCCGCAGCCGCGAGCTCGGGCTCGGCCCCGGCGCCCTCGGCGACTTCGCCGCGCGCACCGGGCGGCCCGACTGGGCCGCCGCCGCGTCCTTCCTCGCCGAATACCTGGACCTGCTCGACCTGCGCGGCGTGCTCGACTACGCCGAACTCGTCCACCGCGCGGTCCTCCTCGCCGGCCGGCCCGAGGCCGCCGCCGAGCTGGCGGGCCGCTACGACGCCGTCTTCGTCGACGAGTACCAGGACACCGACGCCGCCCAGGTGCGGCTCCTGCAGGCGCTCGCCGGCGGCGGCCGCACCCTCGTCGCCTTCGGCGACCCCGACCAGTCGATCTACGCCTTCCGGGGCGCCGACGTCAACGGCATCCTCGGCTTCCCGCACGCCTTCCCCCGCCGGGACGGCACCCCGGCCCCCGTCGAGGTCCTCACCACCTCCCGCCGGGCCGCCGCGGAGCTCCTCGCGGCCACCCGGCTGCTCACCCGCCGGATGCCCCTCACCCGCCTCCCCGCGGACGCCGTCCGTGCTCACCGCGACCTCGCCGCCGTGCGGGAGGGCGGCAGCGTGGAGGCGTACACGTACCCCACCGCGGGCGCGGAGACCGACAACATCGCCGACATCCTGCGCCGCGCGCACCTGGAGGACGGCACCCCCTGGCACGAGATGGCCGTCCTCGTCCGCGCCGGCGCCCGCTCCATCCCGTCCCTGCGCCGCGCCCTGACGTCCGCGGGCGTCCCCGTGGAGGTCGACGGCGACGACATCCCCCTGCGGCAGGAACCCGCGGTGGCGCCGCTGCTGACGGCACTGAGGGTGGTGGCGGAGGACGTGGCGTCCGCCACCGGCACGGAGGCCTCCGACGGGGAGGCCACCGCTCCCGCGGCCATGGACCCCGAGACCGCCCTCACCCTCCTCACCTCCCCCCTCGGCGGCATGGACGCCGCCGACCTCCGCCGGCTCGGCCGCGCCCTGCGCGACGAGGAGCGGGCCGGCGGCACCGCCCTGCCGCGGCCCTCCGACACCCTCATCGCCGAAGCCCTGGCACAGCCCGAACGGCTGGCCGTCCACGACCCCGCCTACGCCCGCGGCGCCCAGCGCCTGGGCGCCCTCCTGCGCGAGGCGCGCGAGCTCCTCGCGGCCGGGGCCACCGCCGAAGAGGCCCTCTGGGCCCTCTGGGACGGCACGCCCTGGCCCGCCCGCCTGCAGCGCGCGGCCCACCGCGGCGGCGCCGCCGGCCGCAACGCCGACCGCGACCTGGACGCGATCTGCGCCCTGTTCGAGACCGCCGCCCGCGCCGAGGAACGCACCGGCGGCCGCGGCGCCCTCAACTTCCTCGACGAGCTCGAAGCACAGGACATCGCAGCCGACACCCTCACCCGCAGGGCCGTCCGCCCGGACGCCGTCCGCCTGATGACCGCCCACCGCTCCAAGGGCCTCGAATGGCGCCTCGTGGTCATCGCCGGCGTCCAGGAAGGCCTCTGGCCCGACCTGCGGCGCCGCGGCTCCCTCCTGGAAGCCGACCGGATCGGCCGCGACGGCCTCGCCGAACCCCTCAGCCCGGGCGCCCTGCTCGCCGAGGAGCGCCGCCTGTTCTACGTGGCGGCCACGCGTGCGCGCGAGCGCGTGGTCGTCACCGCCGTCAAGGCGGCCGCCGAGGACGGCGACCAGCCCTCACGCTTCCTGACCGAGCTGGGCACCGAGCCCGTCGACGTCACCCAGCGGCCCCGGCGCCCCCTGGCCGTCGCCGCGCTCGTGGCCGAGCTGCGCGCCACCACCGTCGACCCGGCCGCCTCCGGCGCCCTGCGCGCCGCCGCCGCGGAACGGCTCGCCCGGCTCGCCGCCCTGCGCGACGACGAGGGCCAGCCGCTCGTCCCGGCGGCCCACCCGTACCGCTGGTGGGGCCTGAACGAGCCGACGCACAGCGAAGTGCCGCTGCGCGACCGCACCCGCCCCGTCGCCCTGTCCGGCTCGGCGCTCGGCCGGCTGGGCACCTGCTCCCTGCAGTGGTACCTGGGCCGCGAGGTGAAGGCGGACGCCCCGGCCACCGCCGCCCAGGGGTTCGGCAACGTGGTGCACGTCCTCGCCGACGAGGTGGCCTCCGGCCGCACCCCCGCCGACCTCGCCGTGCTCATGGAGCGGCTCGACTCCGTGTGGGACGCGCTCGCCTTCGACGCCCCCTGGAAGTCGGCGCAGGAGAAGGAGAACGCCCGCGCGGCCCTGGAGCGCTTCCTGCGCTGGCACGTGATGGAGCGCGGCGGCCGGACCCCCGTCGCCACCGAGCACGCCTTCGACGTCACCCTGAAGGCCGAGGAGCACCTGGTGCGCATCCGCGGCTCCATGGACCGCGTCGAGACGGACGGGCACGGCCGCGCCTACGTCGTCGACTTCAAGACCGGCAAGGGCACCGTCTCCGCCAAGGAGGTCGAGCGCCACCCGCAGCTCGCCGTCTACCAGCTCGCCGTCGAGCACGGCGCCGTCGACGACGCCTTCGACGGCACCCGGCCGCGGCCCGGCGGCGCCGAGCTCGTCCAGCTCCGCCAGGGCGCGGCCAAGAAGGACGGCGGGGACGCCGTGCCGAAGGTGCAGGCCCAGGAACCGCTGGGCGAGGGCCAGTGGATCGGCGAGCTGCTCGCCGAGGCCGCGGGCCGCGTCCTGGACGAGCGCTTCGCGCCCCGCCCCGGCCAGCACTGCTCGCACTGCTCCTTCCGCGCCTCCTGCACCGCCCGCCCCGAGGGCCGGCAGCTCCTGGAATAGGGGCCTGACCTGCGGCAATGCGGGGGTGTCAGTGGGGGCCGTTAGCGTGGTGTGCCGTGACCCCGCGCCTGATCGACCCCGAGCAGCTCAAAGAGCTCCTCGGCATCCCGTTCACCCCGGAGCAGACGGCCTGCATCACCGCGCCGCCCGCCCCGCAGGTCATCGTGGCCGGCGCCGGCTCCGGGAAGACCACGGTGATGGCCGCGCGCGTCGTCTGGCTGGTCGGCACCGGGCAGGTCGCCCCCGAGCAGGTCCTCGGCCTCACGTTCACCAACAAGGCCGCGGGGGAGCTGTCCGAGCGCGTCCGCAAGGCACTCGTCGCGGCCGGCGTCACCGACCCCGAGCCCGTGGCGGCCGACCCCGACCAGGCCCCCGGCGAACCCCGGATCTCCACGTACCACGCCTTCGCCGGGCAGCTCCTGAAGGAGCACGGCCTGCGCATCGGCCTGGAGCCCGGCGCCCGCCTCCTCGCCGACGCCACCCGCTTCCAGCTCGCCGCCCGCGTCCTGCGCACCTCCCCGGGCCCCTATCCCGCGCTCACCCGCTCCTTCAGCGACCTCGTCGCCGACCTCCTGGCCCTCGACGGGGAGCTCTCCGAGCACCTCGTGCCGGCCGAGCGCCTCCGCGCGTACGACCGCGAGCTGCTGGCCGCCCTGGAAGGCGCCCGGCTCACCAACGCCGACCTGCGCAAGGTCCCCGAGACCGCCCGTGCCCGCCTCGAACTGCTGGAGCTCGTCGGCGCCTACCGCGCGGAGAAGCGCAAGCGCGACCTGCTCGACTTCGGCGACCAGATCGCCCTCTCCGCCGAGCTCGCCCTCACCCGCCCCGAAGTGGGCCGGATCCTGCGGGAGCAGTTCGCCGTCGTCCTCCTCGACGAGTACCAGGACACCTCCGTCGCCCAGCGCCTCCTGCTCTCCGGCCTCTTCGGCGCCGGCACCGGCCACGCCGTCACCGCCGTCGGCGACCCCTGCCAGGCCATCTACGGCTGGCGCGGCGCCTCCGTCGCCAACCTGGACGACTTCCCCCGGCACTTCCCGCACGCCGACGGCCGCCCCGCCCAGCGCTTCGCGCTCAGCGAGAACCGCCGCAGCGGCGGCCGCCTCCTCGGCCTCGCCAACGGCCTCGCCGCCGAGCTGCGCGAGCGCCACGAAGGCGTCGAGGCCCTGCGCCCCGCCCCCGGCGCCGAGCGGGACGGCGTCGTGCGCTGCGCCCTGCTCCCCACCCACGCCGAGGAGCTCGACTGGCTGGCCGGCTCCCTCGCCCACCTCGTCCGCACCGGCACCCGCCCCGGCGACATCGCCGTCCTGTGCCGCACCGCCGCCGACTTCGCACAGATCCAGGGCGCGCTCGTGCAGCGCGACATCCCCGTCGAGGTCGTCGGCCTCTCCGGGCTGCTGCACCTCCCCGAGATCGCCGACCTCGTCGCCGTCTGCGAAGTCCTCCAGGACCCCACGGCCAACGCCTCCCTCGTCCGCCTGCTGATCGGCCCCCGCTGGCGCATCGGCCCCCGCGACCTCGCCCTCCTCGGCCGCCGCGCCCGCACCCTCGTCCCCTACGGCAGCGCCGGCGAGGACCCCGAGCGGCGCCTCGCCGAAGCCGTCGAGGGCACCGACCCCGCCGAGACGGTCTCCCTCGCCGACGCGCTCGACACCTTCCTCGCCGCCGACGCGCCGGACGACGGCCTGCCCTTCTCCGCCGAGGCCCGCGTCCGCTTCGCCCGCCTCGCCGCCGAACTGCGCGACCTGCGCCGCTCCCTGGCCGACCCCCTCATGGACGTCCTCCACCGCGTCCTCGCCGTCACCGGCCTGGAGGTCGAGCTCTCCGCCTCGCCGCACGCCCTGGCCGCACGCCGCCGCGAGACCCTCGCGCACTTCCTGGACATCGCCGCGGGCTTCGCCGCCCTCGACGGCGAGACCACCGTCCTGTCCTTCCTCGGCTTCCTGCGCACCGCCGCGCAGTACGAGAAGGGGCTCGACAGCTCCCTCCCCGGCGGCGAGGACACCGTCAAGGTCCTCACGGCGCACAAGTCGAAGGGCCTGGAGTGGGACGTCGTCGCCGTCCCCGGCCTCGTCGAGCGGACGTTCCCCAGCGAGCAGTCCCGCGACTCCTGGACCGCCCAGGCCAAGGTCCTCCCGCACGCCCTGCGCGGCGACGCCGCCACCCTGCCCGACGCCGAGGCGTGGGACAGCAAGGGCATGGCCGCCTTCAAGGCCGCCATGAAGGAGCACCAGCGCATCGAGGAACTCCGCCTCGGCTACGTCACCTTCACCCGCCCCCGCTCCCTGCTCCTCGGCTCCGGCCACTGGTGGGGCCCCAGCCAGAAGAAGCCCCGCGGGCCGTCCGCCTTCCTCGAAGCCCTCCGCGCCCACTGCGAGGCCGGCCACGGCGAGATCGAGGCCTGGGCCGAGCCCCCCGAGGAGGGCGCCGAGAACCCCGCCCTGGAGGAGGGGGAGACCGACCGCGCCTGGCCGCTGCCCCTCGACCCCGGCTCCCTCGCCCGCCGCCGCGCCGCGGCGGACGCGGTCCTCGCCCACCTGGAACGGCTGGACGCCGCCCCTGCGGACGCCGGGGAGCCGGGTCCCGCCGGCGATCCGGAGTGGCCGGCCCCGCCGGACGACGAGGAGTACGAGGAGCACGAGGAGTACGAGCCCTTCGAGGCCGGCGAGGACGGCCTCCTCGCCGACCCCGACGCGTGGGACGCCCTCTCGACGGCCCGCCCGGAGGCGGGGGGCCGGGGCGAAGCCGGGGCCGGTGAAAACGGAGCGGGACCGGGGCACTCCACCCCGCCGCAGCGCCGAGCCACCCCCACGGGGGAGCCCGGCGGTGCCGGACCCGGCCGCACTCCGTCGCTGCCCCGCCCCCGGCAGGAGCCGCTGCCCGCCCCCCGGCACGAACCACTCCTGCCCGAAGAAGAGCGCCTCGCCGCCTCCTGGGACCGCGACCTCGACGCCCTCGCCGGCGAGCTCCGCCGGGCCCGCGCGCGCGAGCGCGACGTCCCCCTGCCCGCCTCGCTCAGCGCCTGGCAGCTGGTCAGGCTCGCCGCCGACCCCGAAGCGTTCGCGCGCGACCTCGCCCGGCCCATGCCGCGCCCGCCGCAGCCCGCGGCCCGCCGCGGCACCCGCTTCCACGCCTGGATCGAGTCCCGCTTCGAGCCGCTGCCCCTGCCGCTGCTCGGCCCCGACGAGCTGCCCGGCGGCGCGGACGACGGCCCTGGGCCCGAGATCACCGACGAGCAGGACCTCGCCGCCCTCAAGGAGGCCTTCGAGCGCACCCCGTACGCCCGCCGCGTCCCCCACCGCGTCGAGGTGCCCGTCCGGCTGACCCTCGCGGGCCGCGTCGTCCGCGGCCGCATCGACGCCGTCTACCGCGAGCGCGGCCCCGGAGGCGACACGTACGAGATCGTCGACTGGAAGACCAGCCGCGCCCACGACGCCGACCCCCTGCAGCTCGCGATCTACCGCGTCGCCTGGGCCGAGCAGCACGGGCTGCCGCTGTCCTCCGTGACCGCCGCGTTCGTGTACGTGCGCGACGGGGAGACCGTCCGCCCGGCCGGTCTGCCCGACCGGGCGGGGCTCGAACGCCTCCTGCTGGGGGAGCCGGTGTGACCAGGGCGGACGCCGGGCCGGTCATGATCACGCCGCGTGTCCGGATAGGCTCGATGCCATGAGCGAGACTCCGGACAGCGCCGTCCGCGCGTTTATCGAAGGCCACCGCGCCGCGTTCCTCGACGACCTCGTCGAGTGGCTCCGCATCCCGTCCGTCTCGGCCGACCCCGGCCGCGCGGGGGACGTGCGCCGCAGCGCCGACTGGCTGGCCGCGAAGCTCACCGAGACGGGCTTCCCGACCGCGGAGGTCTGGGAGACCGACGGCGCCCCGGCGGTGTTCGCCGAGTGGCCCTCCGGCGACGAGGGCGCCCCGACCGTCCTGGTCTACGGGCACCACGACGTCCAGCCCGCCGCCCGCGAGGACGGCTGGCACACCGAGCCCTTCGAGCCCGTCATCAAGGACGGCCGGCTGTACGCCCGCGGCGCCGCCGACGACAAGGGCCAGGTGTTCTTCCACACCCTCGGCGTCCGCGCCCACCTCGCCGCCACCGGCCGCACGGCGCCCGCGGTCAACCTCAAGCTCCTCATCGAGGGCGAGGAGGAGTCCGGCTCCGAGCACTTCGCCGGTCTCGTGCGCGCCCGCGCCGAACGCCTCGCCTGCGACGCGGTGATCGTCTCGGACACCGGCATGTGGTCCGAGGACACCCCCACCGTCTGCACCGGCATGCGCGGCCTCGCCGACTGCCAGATCGACCTCTACGGCCCCGGCCAGGACATCCACTCCGGCTCCTTCGGCGGCGCGGTGCCCAACCCCGCCATGGAAGCCGCCCGGCTCGCCGCGGCCCTCCACGACGAGAACCACCGCGTGGCCGTCCCCGGCTTCTACGACGGCGTCGTCGAGCTCACCGAGCGTGAGCGCGAGCTCTTCGCCGAGCTGCCCTTCGACGAGCAGCAGTGGCTGCGCACCGCCCACTCCCACGCCACCCTGGGCGAGGCCGGCTACAGCACGCTGGAGCGCATCTGGGCCCGCCCCACCGCCGAGGTCAACGGCATGGGCGGCGGCTACCAGGGCCCCGGCGGGAAGACCATCGTCCCGTCCACCGCCCAGCTGAAGCTGTCCTTCCGGCTCGTGGCGGGCCAGGACACCGAGCACGTCCAGAAGGCCGTGCGGCAGTGGGTGGCCGACACCCTCCCCGACGGCATCCGCCACGAGATCACCTTCTGGGGCGCCACCCGCCCCTGCCTGACCCCGCTCGACCACCCGTACCTCCAGTCGGTCGTACGGGCCATGGAGCGCGCCTTCGGCACGAAGGTCCGCTTCACCCGCGAGGGGGGCTCCGGTCCCGCGGCCGACCTGCAGGACGTGCTGGGCGTCCCGGTGCTCTTCCTCGGCATCTCGGTGCCCTCGGACGGCTGGCACGCCCCGAACGAGAAGGTCGAACTCGACCTCCTGATGAAGGGCGTCGAGACAGCCGCCCACCTGTGGACCGACCTCGCGGAAGCGGGTGCCTCCCGGACGGTGCCGCCGGTGCCCGGGGGCGGGCGCGCCGGCTAGCCCGCGCGCCGCACAGACGACCATTCGCAGGGCTTCGTAGGGGGAGTTGGAAACAGCAGTGACCACCTGGACCGATCACACGGCCGCCCGGCCGATCACCCTGACCGGCGTGAGCGGCATCGACCGCGCCGCTCACCACCGCCTGGACGAGGCGTGGCTCGCCGCGGCCTGGAGCCACCCCTCCACGAGAGTCTTCGTGGTCTCCGGCGGCCAGGTGCTGATCGACGACACCCCCGACGGCCGCACCGAGCTCGTCATGACGCCCGCCTTCGAGGCGCCCGTCACCGAGACGCACCGCTACTTCCTCGGGCAGGACGCGGACGGCATCGCCTACTTCGCGCTGCAGAAGGACGCCCTGCCGGGGCGCATCGACCAGTCCGCGCGCCCCGCCGGGCTGCGCGAGGCGGGCCTGCTGCTCTCGCCGCGCGACGCCGGGCTGATGGTCCACGCGGTCGCCCTGGAGAACTGGCAGCGGCTGCATCGCTTCTGCTCGCGCTGCGGCGAGCGCACGGTCGTCGCGGCCGCCGGCCACATCCGCCGCTGCCAGGCCTGCGGCGCCGAGCACTACCCGCGCACCGACCCCGCGGTGATCATGCTGGTCACGGACGAGGACGACCGCGCGCTGCTCGGCCGCCAGATGCACTGGCCCGAGGGCCGCTTCTCCACCCTCGCCGGCTTCGTCGAGCCGGGGGAGTCCCTGGAGCAGGCGGTGCGGCGCGAGGTCGCCGAGGAGGCGGGCGTCGTCGTCGGTGACGTGGAGTACGTCGCGAGCCAGCCCTGGCCGTTCCCCTCCAGCCTGATGCTGGGCTTCATGGCGCGGGCCACTTCCCGCGACATCCAGGTCGACGGCGAGGAGATCCACGAGGCGCGCTGGTTCTCCCGGGACGACCTGCGGGCCGGCTTCGCCTCGGGCGAGGTCCTGCCCCCGACCGGCATCTCCATCGCGGCCCGGCTGCTGGAGCTCTGGTACGGCGAGCCGCTGCCGCAGAGCCAGCCCTGACGGACGGGGCCGGTCCTGACGACGGGCCGGTCCCGACGGGTACGGCGAAGGCCTCCGGCCGGTGGACCGGAGGCCTTCGCCGTGCTTGCAGTGCTCGCCGGGAGCGCCCGCGTCAGGAGGCGAGAGCCTGCTTGACCTGGGCCAGGGAGGGGTTGGTCATGGTGACCGGGGCAGCGCCGCTGAGCGGGGTCACCAGGACCGTCGGGACCGTCTGGTTGCCGCCGTTCGCCTTTTCCACGAAGGCCGCCGAGTCGGCGTCGAGCTCGATGTTGATCTCGTTGTACGTGATTCCCTCGCGGTCCAGCTGGCTCTTCAGGCGGCGGCAGTAGCCGCACCAGGTGGTGCTGTACATCGTCACGGTGCCCGACATTCGACCTCGTGCCCTTCTCTCGGTGATGGTGGTTCCGGTCCGCTCCCGGTCGTGCCGTGGGTACCGATCCGGGTGTTGTTCCGGTGGTAGAACGCGCACCTATCCACAGCCATTCCCGTATTCGTACGACTACCGGGTCACCCCTGTGGACGGCGTTCCCGGTCGCCCCGCCGGACCTGGCAGCATGGCGGGGTGACAGCAGCAACGCACTCCACCCTCTTCCCGCCCGTTCCGGACTCCCCGGACGCGGTGCTCGACGGGCTCGACCCCGAGCAGCGCGAGGTGGCGACGGCCCTCGGCGGCCCGGTGTGCGTGCTGGCCGGCGCCGGCACGGGCAAGACCCGCGCGATCACCCACCGCATCGCCTACGGCGTCCGCTCCGGCGTGCTCCAGCCGTCCAGTGTGCTCGCCGTCACCTTCACCAACCGCGCCGCGGGCGAGATGCGCGGCCGGCTCCGCCAGCTCGGCGCCGGCGGCGTCCAGGCCCGCACGTTCCACTCGGCCGCCCTGCGCCAGCTGCAGTACTTCTGGCCCAAGGCCGTGGGCGGCGAGATGCCGCGGCTGGCCGAGCGGAAGGTCCAGATCGTCGCGGAGGCCGCGGCCCGCTGCAAGCTCCGCCTCGACCGCAACGAGCTGCGCGACGTGACCGGCGAGATCGAGTGGGCGAAGGTCACCCAGACCGTCCCCGAGGACTATCCGGCAGCCGCCGCCAAGGCGGGCCGCGAAGCCCCCCACGACCCCGCCGAGACCGCCCGGATCTACGCGGGCTACGAGCAGCTCAAGCGCGACCGCGGCGTGATCGACTTCGAGGACGTGCTGCTGCTGACCGTCGGCGTCCTGCAGGACCGGCACGACATCGCCGAGACCGTCCGCCGCCAGTACCAGCACTTCGTGGTGGACGAGTACCAGGACGTCAGCCCCCTCCAGCAGCGCCTCCTGGAGCTGTGGCTGGGCGACCGCGACAGCCTCTGCGTGGTCGGCGACGCCAGCCAGACGATCTATTCGTTCACCGGCGCCACCCCCGACCACCTGCTGAACTTCCGCACCCGCCACCCTCACGCCACCGTCGTCAAGCTCGTCCGGGACTACCGCTCGACCCCCCAGGTCGTCCACCTCGCCAACGGCCTGCTCTCCCAGGCCCGCGGCCGGGCGGCGGAGCACCGCCTGGAGCTGGTCTCGCAGCGCGACCCCGGCCCCGAGCCCTGCTACGGGGAGTATGCGGACGAGCCCGCCGAGGCGGAAGGCACCGCCCGCCGCGTCCGGGACCTCATCGACTCCGGGGTGCCCGCGAGCGAGATCGCGATCCTCTACCGCATCAACGCCCAGTCCGAGGTCTACGAACAGGCCCTCGCCGACGCCGGGGTGCCCTACCAGCTGCGCGGCGCCGAGCGGTTCTTCGAGCGGCCCGAGGTGCGCGAGGCCGGGCTGCTGCTGCGCGGCGCGGCCCGCGCGGGCGGCACCGACTCCCAGTTCGACGGCACCGACGACGTCCCGTCCCAGGTGCGGGCCGTCCTGGGCACCCGCGGCTGGACGCCCGAGCCGCCCGCCGGCTCGGGCGCGGTGCGGGACCGCTGGGAGTCCCTCGCGGCCCTGGTGCGCCTCGCCGAGGACTTCGTGCGGGCCCGGCCGACCGCCACCCTCGCCGATCTCGTGGCCGAGCTCGACGAGCGGGCGAGCGCCCAGCACGCCCCCACCGTCGAGGGTGTGACTCTCGCCTCACTTCACGCCGCCAAGGGCCTGGAATGGGACGCCGTCTTCCTCGTCGGCCTCGCCGAGGGCATGATGCCGATCACATACGCCAAGACGAACGAGCAGATCGAGGAGGAGCGCCGCCTCCTCTATGTGGGGGTCACCCGGGCCCGCCGCCACCTTTCCCTCTCCTGGGCGCTCTCCCGCACGCCGGGCGGCCGCCCCTCCCGGCGCCCCACGCGCTTCCTGAACGGCCTGCGCCCGGGCTCTGCGGCGGTCCGCCCCGGGCCCGGCGCCACCGGCGGCACGGGGGGCGTCGAGCGCGGCGCGGACCGCCGCCGCAAGCGGGGCTCCGCCCGCTGCCGCGTCTGCGGCCGCACCCTGACCGATGCGGGCGAGATCAAGCTCATGCGCTGCGAGGACTGCCCCTCCGAGCTCGACGAGGCGCTCTACGAGCGGCTGCGCGACTGGCGTGCCGCCGAGGCCGTGCGGCTCGGCCAGCCCGCCTACTGCGTCTTCACCGACAAGACGCTCCTCGCGATCGCGGAGGCCGTTCCGGGAACCGAAGCGGAGCTGGCGCGCATCTCAGGGGTGGGAGGACGCAAGCTCGTCTCGTTCGGAGCCGACGTCCTCGCACTGTGCGCAGGACACGACCTGACGTCGGAAGACGCGACCCACGAAGCGTCCGAAGAAACTCCGGAAAAATAGTTTGCGCACGCGGAGGGCCTACCCATAGCCTTCCGAGCACGGAGACAACGGCTCTTCCGGGAGCCGTGGGATCCGTGCTGTACTGAACCAGCTGTACTGAACTTAGCTGTACTGAACTTAAAAGCCGGACCTGTCCCGACAGGTCCCCGATGACGCCGAGAGGAGGCGAGACCAGTGATCAGCTTCAAGACCTGCAACAAAATGACCGATCGCCCGGTCGTCGCCACCCGTCCGCTCGGCTTCTCCTTCGACTCGCTCCGGGGCACCGGTCTGTCCGGCGCCGGTTTCGGCCTGGTCAACGGCTCCGCCCTGATCAGTGAAACCTCCCTGATCAATGAGCGACCGACCAAGGCGTCCGCGGTAGAGGCAGCAGCAACGGCACAGGCCCAGGCCTATGCCCTTGCGGCGACGACCAACGGCGCCGGATCCGTCAGCACGCAGCACCAGCACCAGACGATGTGGGCCTTCCGTGGGCTCGAACCCTGGAGAGATCCAGCCTGATCGGCATGATCAGGTCGGCACCTTCCAGGGCCGCGGAACCCACACCGGGATCCGCGGCCCTTTTGTTTTGCCCCTCACCAGGCGAGGGGCGCCAGCCCGGCCACGAGCCGGAAGACAGACGAGGAAAAAGACACCGTGCAACTCAAGGCACACACCCCGTCAGTAGCGACCGACCTGATTCCCCCGCCCGTCCCCACGGAGGACACCTTGACCCCCCTCACCGCCCTGACCGACCTCGACGACGCGATCGAGAACCTGGGCACCCCCGTCCCCTGCCGCAGCTACGACCCGGAGGTCTTCTTCGCCGAGTCCCCCGCGGACGTGGAGTACGCCAAGTCGCTCTGCCGGACCTGCCCGCTGCGTGAGGCCTGCCTCGCCGGCGCCATGGACCGCCGCGAGCCGTGGGGCGTCTGGGGAGGCGAGCTCTTCGTCCAGGGCGTGGTCGTGGCCCGCAAGCGGCCCCGTGGCCGTCCGCGCAAGAACCCGGTCGCCGCATGAACGTCTTCGGCACCATCGACCGCCCCACCACGCACGACCCCAAGAAGCAGGATCCGACGATGCACCGCCCCTCCGCCGAGGCCTTCGGCCCGGAAGTCCCCACCCGTGACACCACTCGCGCGACCGCCTCGCGCCAGAACAGGAACCTCGAAATGCAACTCATCCCAGAAGCCCTGGCCCGTGCGCATATGCACGAGCGACTGAGGGAGGCCGAATCCGAACGGAGGGCCACCCGGCTGGCCGCCGCCCGGCGCATGCAGCGCCGCGCCGAGCGCGCCTCGATGCGCGCCCGCCGGGCCCTGGCCATGGCCGTCATGCACTGACCGGCCGCCCCCGGCGGGCCTCGCCCGCCCTCGTCCCACCCCCGCGGGGCCGGATCCGGAAGGACCGGCCCCGCGGGGCGTCGGGTGCGTTGTCCGTCCCCGGCGCCTCCACGGGGATATCGTGGGGGAGGTGGACCAGAAGACGCATGAACCAGTGCAGTTGGACCCTGAGGCCACCGAGACCCCCGAGCCCGCGGCCTGCGCTCGCTGTGGCACCTCCGCCGGCGGTCCACCGCCGCCGACCTGGACCTGCTCCTTCGAGAACGGCCGCCGCCACTACTTCTGCGACGACTGCGCCCGGGCCAACATCAGATCGATCGAGGGCCGCCTCGACTCGTCCTGGTGGTGAGGCCGGGCGCCCGGCGCCCGTCAGGCAGGCGTTTCCCGGCTCTCTCCGGCCGGGCTCCCGCCCGCCGGCGCGAAACCGGGCACCCACGCCTCCATCTCGTCCCGCAGCCGCACGGTCGCGCCCAGCTGGCACAGCACCCCGATGGTGCTCATCGTCACGCGGTGGATCAGCAGATACGCCGGCGGCAGGTTGAGCTGCCGCGCCAGCTGGTACGCGGGGGAGCGGGGATCGGCGATCCGGGTCGCCTGCGCGCGCATCCAGCCGCGGGTGAAGGTGAACTCCGCCGCCTGCGCCGGTTCGATGATCGGCAGCAGATAGTCGAGTACGGCCCCGGGATCCAGTTCGATCTCCGGTTTGACGAACCCCTCCTCCCGCAGGAGCTCGTGCACCGCCTCGGCCTCGCCGTCCAGCGTGAGCCGCAGCGCGGTGCCGATCTCCGGCGGGAGGCCCTGCGGCAGCCGGTCGACCGTGCCGAAGTCCAGCACGCCCAGCCGCCACTTCTCCGGCGGGCCGTCGGGGTCGTCCCCGGTGAGCAGCCGGAAATTGCCCGGATGCGGGTCGGCGTGCAGCAGCCCCGTGCGTGCGGCGCCCGAGAAGAGGAAGCGCGCCAGCAGCTGCCCGGCCCGGTCGCGCTGCTCCGGGGTGCCGTCCGCTATCACTTCCGACAGCGGCAGCCCCTCCAGCCACTCGGTGACCAGCACCTGATCGCTCTGGTGCACCACCTCCGGAACCACCACGTCCGGATCGCCCGCGAACTCCTGTGCGTGGGCGGTCTGCGCCCGGGCCTCCAAGCCGTAGTCCAGCTCCTCGGAGACCCGGTCCCGCAGCTCCGAGATCAGCGGCTTGATGTCCATGCCCGGCACCAGCGGCCCCAGGAGTCTCGCGAACCGCCCCAGCTGGGTCAGGTCCGACAGCAGCGCCTCGCCGGCGCCCGGGTACTGCACCTTCACCGCGACCTGCCGGCCGTCGTGCCAGACCGCCCGGTGCACCTGCCCGATCGAGGCGGCGGCCGCCGGCCGGTCGTCGAACTCCTCGAACAGCTCCCGCCAGTCCTCGCCCAGCCGCTCAGCCAGCGCCGCGTGCACCGTCTTCACCGGCATGGGCGGCGCTGCTTCCTGAAGCTTGGTCAGGGCGGCCCGGTAGGGCCCGGCGACCTGCTCGGGAAGGGCCGATTCGAACACCGACAGCGCCTGACCCAGCTTCATCGCACCCCCCTTGAGCTGCCCGAGCGTCGCGAAGAGCTGCTCTGCGGTGCGCTGCTGCAACTCCGCCGCGATCAGCTCCGCCGGCCGCCCCCCGATGCGCTTGCCGAGCCCCAGGGCCGTGCGCCCCGCGAACCCCAGTGGCAGCGCGGCCAACTTGGCGGTACGCGTGACCGCCTTGCGGGGTAGATCAGACATTCGCCCCTCCAACTAGCTGAGCTGAACAGCCACGCCGCGGACGGCGGTTACCTGCCCATTGTCCCGTGCGGTGACCCCGTGGCCACGGCAAACCCGGGTTCCGGGGAGCGCGCCGCGCCGCAGGGGCACCGCGGATGCGGCTCGACGGGCCGCGGGGACCAGGCCGGACCCGGCAGCGCCAGCTCCAGCCGCACCCCGCGCTCGCCGGGGACCCACCGTCGAGGAAGGCCAGCGCCCGCGACACGGTCAGCCCCGCCACAACCGTGGCCAGTGCCATGTCGCACGACGGTACCCCCGAGCCGCGGCCGGACCGCCACTGGGCGAGCATCCGGGGCCAGGCCGGGTCGCCGTCGGCCCGCCCCAGCTCGACGCAGCCCGCACACGCCGTGGCACCGGGCAGCACCAACGGCCCCACCAGACCGGTGGCTTCCAGGACCCCCGCGTACATGTGCGCCGTGCCGGACAGGACGAGCTCCTCCGCAGCGCCGGGGTCGGGCGCATACGCCGCCAGCCCGTCCCTCGGGGCGAACACCACCAGCGCCAGCGGCGGCTCCGGCTCGCCGCCCCGCCGGCACCGCCGCCGCGGCCCGGGCGCCGCCTCCCGCACGGCCCGCCGCGCCGCCGTCTCCCGCCGCTCACCGATGCGTGCGGCCGCGAGCCCGCCGGGCCCCGCGTCCCACGGCTCCACGCAGCCCCCGTCCATCACATCGACGCGCCCCACGCCCGAAGCCGACAGCAAGGCGGCGACGGCCGCCCCCACCCGGCCGGCGCCCCGCACCTGCACACGCATCGCCCGCCGTGCGCCCATCAGCCGCATCGCCTCGCCCGGCCCCGGGTGCAGCACGGACAACGACGCCAGATCGGGCCGCAGCCGCTCCAGCGCGGGACCCGTTTCCCTCAGGGCCGCCGCCCCCTCACCACCCCCGCGCGGGTCGTCGACCAGCCCGGCCGCGGACAGCCGCTCCACCAGCGCGTCCGCCCGCCCCTCCGGCAGGCCCGCGGCCCTCGCCTCCTCGCGCAGCAGCGGCATCCCGCGCGTGCCGTCGAGCAGGCCCAGGAAGCTGCCCGTCGCCGTGTCCACCGGGCCCACCGCCACCGCGTGCGCCGGGGCCACACCGAACTGCACCGTGTCCCGGCTGCGCCAGCTGCGCCGCAGCGCGGGCTTGAGCATGGGATGCGCGGTTTCTGTGACCCCTCGCGTGACCCCTCGTACGACCCCTTGTGCGGCGCTTTGTGCGGCCCTTTGCGTGGTCTTCTCTGCGGTCCTCTGCACGGTTCCCCCCTCGGTCGGCCCCCAGCATGGGCCTTCCGCGCCGCCGCCGTGAGAAGTTGTCCACAGGTCCGGTGTGATGGTCGTACAAGCCCGGTTCTCGTGGGGGCTTTGCCCCCGACAAGGAGCGATGGGCGGGACTTCACGCGCCGGCAGCCGGTAACGTCGGGGCGTGCCCGTCGACCCCCTGCACAGCGCCCCACGTCCATCGCGCAGCGCTTCCGGCCCGCTCTCCGCCGGCGCCGGACCCGGTGCGGTCGAGGTCCGGCGGAGCGCGCGCCGCCGTCGCACGGTCTCCGCGTACCGGGAGGGCGACCGCACGATCGTCCTCATCCCCGCCCGCATGTCGGAGGCCGAGGAGCAGCGCTGGGTCAGGACGATGCTCGACAAGCTCGCGGCGCAGGAGAGCAAGCGCATGCTCGGCGACACCGAGCTCGCCGAGCGCGCCGCCCGCCTCTCGGAGCAGTACCTCGACGGCAGGGCCCGCCCGGCCTCCGTCCGCTGGGTCACCAACCAGAACACCCGCTGGGGCTCCTGCACCCCCGCCGAGGGCAGCATCCGCCTCTCGCACCGGCTGCAGGGCATGCCCGAATACGTCCTCGACTACGTCCTCCTGCACGAGCTGGCGCACCTGCTCGTCCCCGGCCACGGGCCGGGCTTCTGGCGGCTCCTCGACGCCTACCCGCGCACCGAGCGCGCCCGCGGCTACCTCGAAGGCGTGGTGGCCGCCGACCGGCTGCCGCACCTCCCCGCGGCGCGCGGCGAATGACGTGAACGAACCGGGCCCGGCACCGCTGCGTCCCCCACTGGGGACGCGGCCGGTCCTGAGTCGGATGATCCAGCCCTCAGCCGTTAGCCTGACGCAACGCATTCATCACACGTTTTCATCGCACGTTCGGATGGGGGACGGTCGTAACGCATGGCCAGGGAATTCCAGCGCGGCCACAAGGCCAAGATCAGTGACCTGACGGCGGGGACCGATCTGTACGTGGGAGTGCAGATCGCGGGTCCCGGCCTGACCTTCGACATCAGCTGTTTCGGCCTCGACGCCGCGGAGCGGCTCTCGGACGACCGGTACTTCGTCTTCTTCAACCAGCCCCAGTCGCCCGAGGGCGCCATCCAGCAGCTCGGTGCGCAGGCCGGTGACACGGATTCCTTCCGCGTCACCCTCGACCGCATCCCCCCGCAGATCCAGCGGCTCAGCTTCACGGCCACCCTCGACGGCGAGGGGCGGATGTCGCAGACCGGCCCCGGCTACCTCCGCATCGTCGCGGGCGGCCAGGAAGTGGCGCGCTACTCGTTCACCGGATCCGAATTCAGCACCGAACGCGCGGTGATGCTCGGCGACATCTACCTGAAGGACGTGTGGCGGTTCGCCGCCGTCGGCCAGGGCTTCGACGGCGGGCTGGAAGCGCTCCTCAAGCACTTCGGCGGAGAGGTGCTCGAGGAGGAGCCGCAGGCCCAGGCCCCCCAGGCCGCGCCCGCCCAGGCCCCCGCCGCGGCACCCGCGTTCGCCCCTCCGCAGCAGACGACCCCGCCCCCGGCCTTCGCCGCCCCCGCGCCGGCCCCCGCCCCCGCGCCCGCCCACCAGGCCCCGGCGCCGCCGCCCCACCAGGGCTTCCCGCCCCCGCCCGGCAGCACCCCGCCCCCGGCGCCGCCCGCCCCGCCGGTGCACGCCGCGGCGACGCTGGCCGCGCCGATCGCCCCTCCGGGCTTCTTCAACGACCCGGGAGCCTCGTCCGGCGGCCACCTCCCGCCGCCCCCCGGACCGCCCGGCGTCCCCGGCCAGCCGGGCCCGTACGGCCAGCAGCCGGCCGCCCCCTACGGTCACCCCGGCCAGCCGCCCCAGGCGCCGCACTCGCCCCCGCAGCACGGCCAGCCCTACCCGGGCCAGCCGTACCCCGCGGCCCCCCAGCAGGGCCGGCCCTACCCCGGCCAGCCCTACCCCGGGCAGCCCCACCCGGGCCAGCCCGCCCCGTACGGCCAGCCCGCGGGTGCGGCGGGGGCGGCGGGTGTCCAGGCCGCCCTGCAGAAGTACCGCGAAGTGCCCACCGGCCAGCGCTGGACCTTGCAGAACCCCAAGCTCGTCCGCGTCGACCTCGGCGTCGACCAGCAGCCCGTGCTCGCCCGCCAGGGCAGCATGGTCCTCTACCAGGGCAAGGTCGAATTCGGCTACAAGGGCGCCGGCTTCGCCGGCCGCATCGTCGGCAGCGCCACCGGCCAGGAGCTGCAGCTGATGCGCTGCACCGGCCGCGGCCAGGTCTTCCTCGCGGAGGCCGCCGCCCACGTGCACCCCATCGAGCTCCAGGGCGACGCCATCTGCGTCTCCTCGGAGTCCGTACTCGCCTTCGACGAGTCGCTGCAGCACGAGGTCCGCCGGATCGAGGGCCACGGCATCCCCGGCGGCGCCCTGTTCACCATGCAGTTCCAGGGCCACGGCACCGTCGTCGTCAAGACCCACGGCACCCCCGTCGTCCTGCCGGTCACCCCCTCGACCTACGTGGACAGCAACGCCGTCGTCGCCTGGTCCGCAGGCGCCCAGGTGATCGTCTCCAGTCAGGTGCGGCTGCGCCGGAACTCCTACCCGGGCCACAGCGGAGAAGCCGTGAACCTCCAATTCCGGGGCGCTCCCGGCAATTTCGTCGTCGTCCAGCCCTACGAGGTCTGAGGGAGCCCGCGAACACCATGAACCAGACACCGATCCAGGGCTACGCCCCGACCCCCGTCACCGCCCGCATGGAGAACCACGGCAGCAGCATGCTGAAGGTCGCCATGCAGACCGGCCAGGACCTCTTCGCCCGCTCCGGCTCGATGGTCGCCTACGAGGGCTACGTCCAGTACGACCCCAACCCGCCCGCGGTCCGCCAGATGGCCTCCCAGTGGCTCACCGGCGAGGGCGTGCCCCTCATGCGCTGCCACGGCGACGGCCTGCTCTACCTCGCCGACTACGGCGCCGACGTCGTCTGCCTCCAGCTCAACGGCGACTCCCTCTCCGTCAACGGCACCAACGTCCTCGCCTTCGACGCCCACCTCCAGTGGGGCGTCGAGCGTGTCAAGGGCATGGCCAAGTTCGCTGGGCAGGGCCTGTTCAACGTCGGCATCAGCGGCACCGGCTGGGTCGCCCTCACCTCCCGCGGCACCCCGATCGTCGTGGACTGCGGCCGCGGCGACGACGAGACCTACGTCGACCCCGACGCGCTCGTCGCCTGGTCGAGCAACCTCAGGATGAAGGGCAAGCGCAGCTTCAAGGCCTCCTCCCTGATCGGCCGGGGCAGCGGCGAGGCCTACCAACTGGGCTTCTCCGGCGAGGGCTTCGTGGTCGTACAGCCCAGCGAGGACAGCACCGACCGGCTCCGGGCCCGGGGCTGAGGGGGAACGAGGACATCATGCAGAGCCCGCTTTTCGGCTTCACCGAGGCCCAGACGCAGGACCGCTACGCCCTGCAGAACCCGCAGCTGCTGCGGGTCTCCCTCACCGGCCACGACGACGTCCTCGCCCGCAAGGGCTCGATGGTCGCCTACCAGGGCCTGATCGAGTTCGACGGCGAGTACCAGACCCGCGGCCAGCAGAACTCCCGCGCCCGCACCGGTGAGGGCCTGGACGTGATGCGCTGCTCCGGCCAGGGCACCGTCTACTTCGCCAACCTGGCCCAGCACGTCCACGTGGTCGACGTCGACCGCGACGGCCTGACCGTGGACGGCGCCTACGTCCTCGCCCTGGACTCCACGCTGCACTGGGAGACCATCGCCGTCGACAGCCAGTACGGGATCTCCGGGACCGGCGCGTACCAGCTCAACATCAGCGGCCAGGGCAAGGTCGCCCTGATGACGTCCGGGCAGCCGCTGATGCTCCAGGTCACCCCCGACCGGTTCGTCAGCGCAGACGCGGACGCCGTGATCGCCTGGTCGACGTCCCTGCGCGTGCAGATGCAGGCCCAGACGTCGTCCTCCGGCGTGTGGCGGCGCCGCGGCGGCACGGGGGAGGGCTGGGAGCTGAACTTCGCCGGCAACGGCTACGCCCTCGTCCAGCCCAGCGAACTGCTGCCGCCCCAGGGGGCCGACATCGGGCAGGGGCTCATGGCCCAGTACGGCCTCGGCCAGCACGGCGCCCACGGGCAGAACCAGGGCAACATCTGGTCCAACTGAGCCCGGCGCACGCCACCCGGATCAGGGGCAGCGCATCAGGAGCAGCGCATCAGGAGCAGCGGACCAGGAACACGGGTAAGGGGCGGTCACCATGGGTGACCGCCCCTTACCCGTGCCGCATCAAGCCGCTACAGCCGCTCCAGCGTGCGCTTCACCAGCTGCACGACCGAGTCGTCGGCGACCTCGCCCACCTCGGCGTACGGGAACCAGCGCAGGTCCAGCGACTCGTCGCTGATGGCCGCCGTGGCGCCCGCCGGGACCAGCGCGGCGTACTGGACGTCCAGGTGCCAGTTGCAGGGCGCCGGGATCGGGTGGCGGTCCAGCCGCACGGGGCCGCCCGGCAGCAGGGTCAGGCCGGCGATCCCGGACTCCTCCGTGGCCTCCCGCAGGGCCGCGGCCTCGACCGTCGCGTCACCGGGCTCGCAGTGGCCGCCCATCTGCAGCCACATCCGCAGCTTGCGGTGGAGCGTGAGCAGCACCTGGCCGCGCGCGGGGTCGATCACCAGGGCGCTCGCCGTGACGTGCCCGGCCTCGCAGGGCTTCCACATGCCGTCCGGGTGGGCCGCCAGGTGGTCCAGATAGAGCCCGCGCAGCTCGTCCTGGTCCGCGTACTCCTTCAGGACGCGGACCGCATCGTCGTGCAGGCTCACTTCTTGTCGTCACCCTCGCCGTCGGCGCCGGGCTCCCCGTCCTTCTCGGCCCCCTCGCCCTTTGCGTCCTTCTCGTGCTTGCCCCGGGCGGCCTCGCCGAGCATCTTGTCGATCTCGGAGAAGTCCAGGTGCTCGCGGTGGACGAAGCCGTCGGGGTCGTCCAGGTCGGCCGCCGTCGGCAGCATGTCCGGGTGCTCCCAGAGGGCGTCACGGCCCTCCGGGCCGCGGGCGTCCGCCAGCGAGGCCCACAGCCGGGAGGCGTCCCGCAGCCGGCGCGGCCGCAGCTCCAGGCCGATCAGGGTGGCGAAGGTCTGCTCGGCCGGACCGCCGGAGGCACGCCGCCTGCGCAGCGTCTCGCGGAGGGCGCCGGCCGACGGCAGGTGCGGAGCGGCGGCCGCGTGCACGACGGCGTCCACCCAGCCCTCGACGAGCGCCAGGGCGGTCTCCAGCCGGGCCAGGGCCGCCTTCTGCTCCGGGGTGTCCTCCGGCTGGAACATGCCCTGCTGGAGCGCTTCCTGCAGCTGCTCGGGGTGGGTGGGGTCGAGCTGGCCGACCGCGTCCTCCAGCTTGGCGGTGTCGACCTTGATGCCGCGGGCGTAGCCCTCGACGGCACCGAGGAGGTGCGAGCGCAGCCACGGCACGTGGGCGAAGAGCCGCTGGTGAGCCGCCTCACGCAGGGCCAGGTAGAGCCGGACCTCGTCCAGCGGGACGCCCAGGCCCTCGCCCAGCACCGCGATGTTCACCGGAAGCAGCGCGGCCTTGCCCGCCGGGCCCAGCGGCAGGCCCACGTCGGTGGAACCGACGACCTCGCCCGCCAGAACGCCCACGGCCTGGCCGATCTGCGTGCCGAACATGGCGCCGCCCATGGAGCGCATCATGCCCAGCAGCGGGCCCGCCATGGCCTGCATCTCCTCGGGCAGCACACCGCCCATCGCCGCGCCCACGCGCTCGGCGACCGGATCCACGAGCTCCTTCCACACCGGGAGGGTCGCCTCGACCCACTCGGCACGGCTCCAGGCCACCGCCGAGGCCGCACCCGACGGCAGGGACGTCACGCCGTCCAGCCAGAGGTCGGCCAGGCGCACGGCCTCCTCGACCGCGGCCCGCTCGCCGGGCGAGACGCTCGCGTCCTTCGTGCCGTCGGCGGTGCCCTGCGCGACGGTCTTGCGGGCGATGTCCTTGGCCATGTCCCAGTTCACCGGGCCGCCCTCGTAGGAGAGCATCTGCCCGAGCTGCTGGAAGGCGGCCCCGAGATCACCCGGGTTCATCGCCCCGAACATCGCGCCGAAGGGGTTGTCCCCGGCGCCCGGCCCGCCGAACCCGAACGGATTCGCAGGCCCCTGGCCGCCCCGGCCCTCGCCCTTCTTCTTGCCGTCGCCGCCGTTCTCGGGCTCCTCCGGCGGAAGATTGAATCCGAATGGGGTGTCACTCACGGGTTTCCTCGGCTCGTAGGGCCGCCGGCACACGACCGGCGGCGAATGCCCGACATCACCACCAGCCTAGACACCTCTCCGGTATCCGGGCTTGGTGCTTCGCCGACCCCGGGCCTGCGGCAGGATGGACGTCACCTGGTCCGTACGCGTCATCTCTCGTACGTACTGAAGACAACCGCTGGAGACGCCCGGTGAGTTCCCCCGACCCAGAAGTTCGCGCAGCGCGAAACGGTTCCGCGCGAGACAGTACGAGCCCGCACGGCGGCCGACGGCCCGTCGTCGCGGTCACCGGTGCCGCGCGCGGCGTCGGCGCCCTGCTCACGCAGCGGCTCGCCGAATCCGAGCACATCAAGCAGGTCGTGGCGATCGACGAGCGCCGCGGTGACGTGACCGAGGCCCAGTGGCACGTGCTCGACGTCCGTGACCCGGCGATCGCCGAGAAGCTGCGCGGCGCCGACGTCGTCGTGCACCTCGCGCTCGACCTCGACCTGGAGAGCGACCCCGCCGCCCGCACCGCCTACAACGTGCGCGGCACCCAGACCGTCCTGACGGCCGCCGCGGCCGCCGGGGTGCACCGCGTCGTGCTGTGCACCTCCGCGATGGTCTACGGGGCCCTGCCCGACAACGACGTGCCGCTCGCCGAGGACGCCGAGCTCCGCGCGACCGCCGAGGCCACCGGCGTCGGCGACCTGCTGGAGATCGAGCGGCTCGCCAAGCGGGCGCCGCGCGCCCACCCCGGCCTGAACGTCACGGTCCTGCGGCCCGCCGTCCTCGTCGGCGGCACGGACACCGCCCTGACCCGCTACTTCGAGTCGCCCCGCCTCCTGGTCGTCGCCGGCTCCCGCCCGACCTGGCAGTTCTGCCACGTGGAGGACCTGGTCAGCGCCCTGGAGTTCGCCGCCCTGGAGAAGGCCGAGGGCGAGCTCGCGGTCGGCTGCGACGGCTGGCTGGAGCAGGACGAGGTCGAGGAGCTCTCCGGCATCCGCCGCATGGAGCTGCCCTCCGCGGTCGCCCTCGGGGCGGCCTCCCGGCTGCACCGCCTCGGTCTGACGCCGTCGCCCGCCGGCGACCTCGAGTACACGATGCACCCGTGGGTCGTCAGCGGGAGCCGGCTGCACGCGGCGGGCTGGCGGCCGCGGTGGACGAACGAGGAGGTCCTCGCCGAGCTGCTGGAGGAGGTCTCCGGCCGGCACACGGTCGCGGGCCGCCGCCTCGGCCGCAAGGACGCCACCGCCGCGGGCGCCGCGGGGGCGACCGTGGCACTGCTGGGCACCGCCGCGCTCGTCCGCCGGGCCCGCAAGGCGCGCCGCCGGCTCTAGCGGCGGGCTCGCAGGCCCGCGGGGCCGTAGGACCGCCCAGGGGGGCTCCCGTACGGTTGTTTGAACGGCCGGCCCTCGGCCGCGCCGTCCGTACGGCACGATGGGGGCCATGGCCCGTACGTACGATCACCCAGGCGAGCACGCCGCGGCGGACCCGGTCCGCCTGCTGGCGGTGCGTGACACCCCCCTGTCCGTGGACGAGGTCTTCGCGGCCGTGGGCGACCACGCCGCGGGAGGCACCGCGCTCTTCGTGGGCACGGTGCGCGACCACGACGGGGGCGCCGGCGTCCGCGGTCTCGGCTACTCCGCGCACCCCACCGCGGAGGCGGAGCTGCGCCGGGTCGCCGAGAAGGTCGCGGCGGACTTCCCGGTGCGGGCGCTGGCGGCCGTGCACCGCGTGGGGGACCTGGAGATCGGCGACCTGGCCGTCGTGGTGGCCGTCTCCTGCCCGCACCGCGCGGAGGCGTTCGCGGCCTGCCGGCGGCTCATCGACGACCTCAAGCGCGAGGTGCCGATCTGGAAGCACCAGGTCTTCCAAGACGGCACCGAAGAGTGGGTCGGTGCTTAGTGCGTGGGGGTACCCCCAGCGGTAGCTGGGGGAGGTGGGTGCTTAGTGCGTGGGGGCATCCCCAGCGGTAGCCGGGGGAGGGTGGGCGCTCAAGGACCCGGAGGGTGTTCTGAAGGATCACTTCCGGTTGCGTAACCGGCCCCCTGACGTGAGCGTTGAGTGTGCGAAAGACTAATCTGCTCATCGGTCTTTTCAATGGTGAAGTCCGGGGGTCGGGAGGTCGGCATGGCGGCACTGGTCTGGTTGCTGATTCCGGTTGCCGCGGCCGTCGTTGCCCTTCTGTGGGGCACCTGGGCCGCTCGTAACCGCAAGGCCGGGGATGTTTCCGAGCTCGCCGGTTACGCTCGGTTCCGCGAGGCGATGGAGCGCTCGGATTCCGGTACCGGAGTCTCCTGACGCGCCCCCGGGTACGCGCCGGGGCGCCGGCCCGAAGACGGAAGCCCCTGGTGGCCTCCCCGGCAGGCTCCCCGGACGGACCGCCCCGCGGGTGGACTGTCAGACCCGTCCCGTACTGTCGTTCCATGCCCCGCCGCACCGCGACGATGCTCGCCTCCCTCTTGATGCTGATCGCGCTCCTCTGCGCAGGCGTGCTGATCCCCGTGCCTTATGCGGAGATGTCGCCCGGCCCGACGGTCAACACGCTCGGTGAGCACGACGGGGAGCCCGTGCTGCAGATTTCCGGGCACAAGACGTATCCGACGAGCGGCAACCTCAACATGACGACGGTCCGCGTCACCGGCTCCCAGTACCGGATGAATCTGGTGGAGGCGGTCTACGGCTGGATCGCCCACGACAACCTCGTCGTCCCGCACTCCACGCTCTATCCGGACGACAAGACGCCGGACGAGCTCAACCAGGAGACGGCGGAGGAGTTCAGCCAGTCGCAGGAGAGCGCCAAGGTGGCCGCGCTCAAGCAGCTGAACATCCCGGTCGGCTCGCGCACGGTGGTGGCGTCGGTGGTCAAGAACAGCCCGGCGGAGGGGCAGCTGCACGCCGGCGACGTGATCAAGGCCGTCGACGGTACGGAGATCAAGCAGCCCGGTGACGTCGCCAAGCTGGTCACCAAGCACCAGCCGGGCCAGAAGGTCACCTTCCGGGTCGTCCCGGCCAAGGAGGCCGCGGCGGCCGAGAAGGAGAAGCGGCAGCCCGTCACCGAGCAGGAGATCACCCTCACCACGGGCAAGGCGCCCGACGACAAGCGGGCCGTGGTGGGCATCCAGGCCGGTACGGACCACACCTTCCCGTTCACGATCAACATCAAGCTGGCGGACGTCGGCGGCCCGAGCGCCGGGCTGATGTTCGCCCTCGGGATAGTCGACAAGCTCACGCCCGGGGACCTCACCGGCGGCAAGTTCGTCGCGGGCACGGGGACCATAGACGACAACGGCAAGGTCGGCCCGATCGGCGGCGTCGAGATGAAGACGGTGGGCGCGCGCAACAAGGGCGCCCGCTTCTTCCTGACGCCGAAGGACAACTGCGCGGCCGCCGCGAAGGACAAGCCCTCCGGGCTCACCCTGGTCAAGGTCGACACCATCGGCGACGCGATGGGCGCCCTGGAGAAGATCCGCAGCGGGGACTCGGCCGGCCTGCCCTTGTGCAAGGCCGGCGGCTGAGCCCCCGCGACGGGCTCCGCCTCAGTCCTCGAACGTAGCCGCCAGCGCCTCGGCCAGGCCCGGCACCAGGTCCGGGCCGGTGAGGACCTCGGTCGGCGAGTCCTTCTCGCGCAGCCGCACCGCGGTCTCCCGCGCGCCGTCCCGCAGCACGGCGACCGTCATCCGGACCTCCTGCCGCTCCGGGTGGGCGGCGACCCACTTGGCGAGCTGCTTCTCGCTCATGCCGTTGGGCACGGTGCCCTCGGCCGACGGCGGCAGCATCAGCCGCTCCACGGTCAGGGCGCAGCCCGTCACCGCGTCGGGCCACGCGATGGTGCCCAGGAACTTGTCCAGGGGAGTGCTCGCCGGGATCTCGTCCTGCTCGATCGGGGTGAGGGAGCCGGCCTGGGCGGTCTCGTCGAGGCCGAGCTGGTCGGCGAGGCCGGGCTCCTGGGCGCGCAGTTTGCCCGTGTCGACCAGGGCGAACAGGCGCGCGGGCTGGTCCCAGCCGAGGCTGGAGGCGTACTGGTCGATCTCGAGAACGGCGCGGGTCAGCGGGCTGGCCGCCATGGGGACATCGCCGCCCGGGCCGCCGGGACCGGACGGAACGGAGGGGTCGGGGGTGCTGGAAGTGCTGGACATGAGCAATATCGTGCCCTGAGAGGGACCGAAAACGGGAACTGAGTAAAGCCTCGGTAAGTTGCCACCTTGGGCCCTAGGATCGCTGGGCCTGATCGACAGCTCCATTGACAGCGAACTTCGAGGTGCGCACCTTGGCTTTCCAGATGCCGGACCGCGGCGGAGGCCCGACAGGGCCACGGATCAGAGTCGGCCGACCGTCCCGGCGGATCCGGACCCTGCTCACCACGCTGGGCGTGCTGGCCGCACTGGCCATGCTCTTCGTGATGTTCGCGGGGTTCTGGACGGACTGGCTCTGGTACCGCTCGGTGGACTACTCCTCCGTCTTCACCACCACCCTCGGTACGAAGATCGGGCTCTTTGCGGTCTTCGGCCTGCTGATGGCGCTGGCGGTGGGCACCAACATCTGGCTGGCGCACCGGCTGCGGCCGCCGCTGAGCGCGATGTCGATGGAGCAGCAGAGCCTCGACCGCTACCGGATGAGCATCGCGCCGTACAAGAGGTGGGCGCTGCTCGCGGTCACCGCCCTCGTGGGTCTGGTCGCCGGTGCCTCGGCCGCCGGGCAGTGGCGCACGTGGCTGCAGTGGATCAACGGCGTCTCCTTCCACCAGAAGGACCCGCAGTTCCACAAGGACATCTCGTTCTACACCTTCGACCTGCCGTGGTACCGCTTCCTGCTGAGCTTCGGCTTCGCGGCCGCGGTGCTGTCGCTGATCGCCGCCGCGCTCGTGCACTACCTCTACGGCGGCCTGCGGCTGACCAGCCCGGGTCACCGGGCGACGGCCGCGGCCACGGGGCACCTCTCGGTGCTGCTCGGCGTCTTCGTGGGCCTGAAGGCCATCGCGTACTGGCTGGACCGCTACGGCCTCGCCGTGAAGTCCAGCGGCCTGAAGTCCACCGACGGCTGGACGGGGCTGCGCTACGTCGACGCGAACGCGTACCTGCCGGCCAAGACGATCCTCTTCATCATCGCGCTGATCTGCGCGGTGCTGTTCTTCGCCACGCTGTGGCGGCGCACCTGGCAGCTGCCGGTGATCGGCTTCGGGCTGATGGTGCTCTCGGCCGTGCTGATCGGCGGGCTGTATCCGGCGATCGTGCAGAAGTTCCAGGTCCAGCCGAACGAGCAGGCCAAGGAAGCGCCGTACATCAAGAAGAACATCACGGCGACGCGTGAGGCGTACGGGATCGACAAGGCCGACATCCAGGACTACGCGGGCCGCAACAACGTCGAGGACAAGGACCGGGAGAACCTGCGGGCCGAGGCGAACACCACGGCCAGTCTCCGGCTGCTGGACCCGAACATCGTCTCGCCCACCTTCCAGCAGAAGCAGCAGGTCAAGGGTTACTACCAATTCCCGTCCACGCTCGATGTCGACCGTTACAAGAAGGACGGCAAGGAGCAGGACACGGTCATCGGTCTGCGCGAGCTGAACCTCAAGGGCATTCCCGAGCGCAACTGGATCAACGACCACTTCAAGTACACCCACGGGTACGGCGCCATCACCGCCAAGGGCACGGCGGTCACGAGCGAGGGCGAGCCCGACTTCACCGAGAACAGCCTCCCGACGACGGGTGACCTCCCGAAGTACGAACAGCGCGTCTACTTCGGCGAGAAGACCACCCAGTACTCGATCGTGGGCGGTCCTCAGAAGGAGCTGGACTACTCCAGCGACCGCGGCGAGAAGAGCTACAGCTACCAGGGCAAGAGCGGTGTCAGCCTCTCGAACCCGGTGAACCGCGCCGCGTACGCCGTGGCCTTCGGCGAGCCCCAGATCCTCTACTCCGGCGCCATCGGCGACGGTTCGCGGATCCTTTACAACCGCACGCCCAAGGAGCGCGTCGAGGCGGTCGCCCCGTGGCTGACCATCGACGGCGACGCCTACCCGGCCGTCGTGGACGGACGCATCCAGTGGATCGTGGACGCCTACACGACGACCAACGGCTATCCGTACGCCTCGCGGACGACCCTCGGCGACACCACCGCGGACTCGCTCACGACCGGCCAGCGCGCGGTCGTCGCCCAGCAGAACCAGGTCAATTACATCCGCAATTCCGTCAAGGCGACCGTGGACGCCTACGACGGCACGGTGAAGCTCTACCAGTGGGACACCCAGGACCCGGTGCTCAAGACCTGGATGAAGGCGTTCCCCGGCACGGTCAAGGCGAAGAGTGACATCGCCCCGGCCCTGATGGAGCACCTGCGTTATCCGCAGGACCTCTTCAAGGTCCAGCGCGAGCTCCTGACCCGCTACCACGTGACCAATCCGGGCACGTTCTACACGGGCAGCGAGCGCTGGGAGGTTCCGGACGACCCGACCACCAAGAAGGGCAATGCCGTACCGCCCTATTACCTGAGCATGAAGATGCCCCGGCAGAAGGCCCAGACGTTCTCGCTCACGACGACGCTGACCCCGAAGTCGAGGGAGAACCTCGGCGCCTTCATGGCGGTCGACGCGGATGCCACGAGCCCCGAATACGGCAAGATCAGAATCCTGAAGATGCCGTCGGACAACCCCGTCTCGGGCCCGCAGCAGGTGCAGAGCAACTTCAACAGCGACACGAAGATCGCCGAGAAGATCAACGTCCTGAAGAGAATGGGCGGCGACTCCGAGGTCGAATACGGCAACCTGCTGACCGTGCCGTTGGGCGACGGACTGCTGTACGTGGAACCGGTCTACGTACGAGGCGCCGGCACCAATTACCCCCTGCTGCGCAAGGTGCTCGTGACCTACGGCAAGAACACCGCCTTCGAGGACACCCTGGAGGAGGCCCTCGACGCGGTGTTCGGCAAGAAGGCCTCGGCCGGTGGCACCCCCCAGCCGGAGAAGCCCTCCAAGCCCTCCCAGGACCCCACCGTCAAGCAGGCCCTGAAGGACGCCCAGGACGCCTTCGTCGCCGGCCAGAAGGCCCTGGAGGGCAAGAACTGGGCGGAGTACGGCAAGGCCCAGGACGCCCTCAAGGACGCCCTGGACCGCGCCGCCAAGGCCGAGGCCAAGTCCGCCGAGAAGGCCGGGGACAAGAGCGGCGACAAGAGCGGCGACCAGAACGGCAAGCCAGGAAGTTGATCAAGGCCCGCCCCGCGCCGTGGTACGGTTGTTCCACAACAGCGCGGGGTGGAGCAGCTCGGTAGCTCGCTGGGCTCATAACCCAGAGGTCGCAGGTTCAAATCCTGTCCCCGCTACTGAATGAGAAGGCCCGGAGTCCAGCCTCGGACTCCGGGCTTTGTCGTGTCCCGGACTTCGCCGGCCACCCCGGCCGTGCGGTGTCCGGGTGACGCGGACTGTGCGGGTTGTGTGCGGGGCTTCTGTGGAGAGTTTGGAGCCCCGTCGTGTCGGGAAGTCGGGAAGTCGACAAAACGCTGAAGTGACCTCACTGGCTGCGGTATACCAGGTGTACGCGGGTTGCGGGTGGTGCGACGATGGGGCTTATGGGGGACAGGACGACGCTGTGGGAGACAGGCCGGCTTGTAGAGGCTCCCGGTGACGGGAGCGAGCAGGAACTGCCGGGGTTCCGTCCCGGCACGTCGGTCTCCGGCGACGCCGCCGATGCGGGCGACGCCGCCGACCTCGAGCTGGAGACCGCCCGCCGCCGTGCCGCGGAGAGCGGCGACCCCGCCGCGCTGAGCATGCTCGGCGCCGTACTGCTGCGCCGTGGAGACCTCGACGGGGCGGAGCGCCACCTGCGCGCCGCCACGGCCGAGGGCGACCGCTCCGCCGCCAACAACCTCGGCGTCCTGCTCCACCAGCGCGGCCACGCCGACGAGGCCGCCGGGTGGTGGCGCATCGCCGCCGTCGCCGGGTCCCCGGCCGCCGCGCACGCCCTCGGCCGCCACCACCGCGAGCGCGGGGACGAGCCCGCCGCCGAGTACTGGCTGCGCCAGTCGGCCGAATCCGGGCACGCCCTCGGCGCCTACGCCCTCGCCGACCTGCTGGAGCACCGCAGCGACGTCGGTGCCGAGCGCTGGTTCCGCGCCGCGGCCGAGCGCGGCCACCGCGAGGCCGCCTACCGCCTCGCCCGCATCCTGGAGGGCCGCGCGCCGAGATCCCGCGCCGAGATCCTCGGCCCCGGCGGCGTCGAGACCTCCGTCCGCGAGCTGCGCGCCGCCGCGGCGGGCGGCCGCGACGGCGGCGGTCCGGCCCGCGAGGCCGAGCAGTGGTACCGCCAGGCGGCCGCCCGCGGCCACCGCCGGGCCGCCCTCCACCTCGGCACCCTCCTGGAGGCCCGTGGCGAGACCCAGGAGGCCGCCCGCTGGTACCTGACCTCCGCCAAGGACGGCGAGCCGCGCGCCGCCTGCGCCCTGGGCTTCCTGCTGCGGGACGCCGGAGACACCGACAGCGCCGCCGTGTGGTGGCGCCGTGCCGCCCAGGAGGGCGACGGCAACGCCGCCAACGCCCTGGGCGCCCTGCACGCCGACCGCGGCGAGTCCCAGGAGGCCGAGCGCTGGTACCGCACCGCGCTCGACCACGGCGACGTCAACGGCGCCTACAACCTCGGCCTGCTCTGCGCCGGGCAGGGCCGTACCGCCCAGGCCGAGCAGTGGTACCGCCGCGCCGCCTACGCGGGCCACAAGGAGGCCGCCAACGCCCTCGCCGTGCTGCTCCTCCAGGGCGGCGACGCGGCCGGTGCCGAGCCGTGGTTCTCCAAGGCCGCCGAAGCGGGCAGCGTCGACGCCGCGTTCAACCTCGGCATCCTCTACGCCGGGCGCGACGAGGACCGCACGGCCTTCCAGTGGTACGAGCGGGCCGCCTCCGCCGGGCACACCGACGCCGCCCTCCAGGTCGCCATGGCCCACCTGCGGGACGGCGACGAGGAGGCGGCCGAGCGCCACCTCCGGGTGGCCGTGCGGGGCGGCAGCGCGGAGGCCGCCTTCCGGCTGGGCGCGCTCCTCGACCGGGACGAGGAAGCGCGCGAGGAGTGCGAGGAGTGGTACGGGCGGGCCGCCCGGCAGGGCCACCGCCGGGCCCAGGTGCGGCTCGGGATGCTCGTGGCCGAGCGGGGCGACGTGGTCGAGGCAGCGCACTGGTACCGGGAGGCGGCCGAGGCCGGCAGCCGCAACGGCGCCTTCAATCTGGGGCTGCTGCTGGCCCGCGAGGGCAGCGAGCCGGAGGCGGCCCTGTGGTGGGCCCGCGCGGCCGAGGCCGGCCACGGGCGCGCCGCCCTGCGGCTCGCCCTGCTGGCGGCCCGCCGCGGCGATCTCACCGAGGGGCGGCACTGGTGCGACCGGGCGGTCGAGCTCGGCCCCGCGGAGGTGTCGGAGCGCGCGGCGCGCCTGCGGGACGCCCTCCAGCAGGAGATGACCGCGTAGGGCCGCGGGGCTCTCCGCCCCTCACCCATGCACTCAAGGCCCCTCACCCATTTGCCTCAAGCGTCTCCCGCGGGTTAGTGTGAACCATAACGACGCGGGGTGGAGCAGCTCGGTAGCTCGCTGGGCTCATAACCCAGAGGTCGCAGGTTCAAATCCTGTCCCCGCTACTGAAGGCGAAGGGCCCGGATCCTCAAGGATCCGGGCCCTTCGTCATGCCGAGGCGCAGCCGGGGCAGAGTCCGCGGTACGTCACCTCGACCGCCGCCACCCGGAAGCCGAACCGCTCCTCGGCGGGCAGGACGGCCAGCAGGTCGCCCGTGGGATGGACGTCGCGGATGGTGCCGCACTGCGAGCACACCAGGTGCTGGTGTGCGTGATGGGCGTTGGGGTCGTAGCGCTTGGCGCGCCCGTCCGTGCTCACTTCCAGGATCTCGCCCAGGGAGACCAGCTCCCCGAGGGTGTTGTACACGGTCGCGCGCGAGATCTCGGGCAGCAGCTCCGCGGCCTTGGCGTGTACCTCGTCCGCGGTGTAGTGCACGTGGTCCCCGTCGAGGACCTCGGCGACGACGCGTCGCTGTGCGGTCAGCCGCCAGCCGCGCCCCCGGAGACGTTCCAGCAGGTCACTCATGCCATTCACCTATCAGTCAGATAGGACCAGCGTAGCAGCGGCCCTCGTCCACGATTGGATCTCATATTTATGTTAGATCCATCTTGACTTAGACATTGTCTAATGTAGGATCGAGCTCGGCTCAGGCCAAGTGATCGGCCCGAGCCGGATGACCGGCCCAGGGCCGGGTGACGGACGAGATGACGGAGGCAGACGTGCCGGTTCAGGACGAGGACATCTACACGACGGGCCCGCTGACCACGGAGTCCGGAGCTCCGGTCGGGGACAACCAGAACGGCGAGACCGCGGGCGCCGGCGGCCCCGTCCTGATCCAGGACCAGTCGCTGATCGAGAAGCTCGCGCACTTCAACCGCGAGCGGATCCCGGAGCGCGTGGTGCACGCCCGCGGCGCCGGCGCGTACGGCACGTTCACCGTGACCGCCGACGTCACCGAGTTCACCCGCGCCAAGTTCCTCTCCGAGGTGGGCAAGCAGACCGAAACGTTCCTGCGGTTCTCGACCGTCGCCGGCAACCTCGGCTCCGCCGACACCGTGCGCGACCCCCGCGGCTTCGCCCTCAAGTTCTACACCGAGGAGGGCAATTACGACCTCGTCGGCAACAACACCCCGGTGTTCTTCATCAGAGACGCCATCAAGTTCCCCGACTTCATCCACACCCAGAAGCGCGACCCGTACACCGGCTCCCAGGAGGCGGACAACGTCTGGGACTTCTGGGGGCTTTCGCCGGAGGCCACCCACCAGGTGACCTGGCTGTTCGGTGACCGTGGCATCCCCGCCTCGTACCGTCACATGGACGGCTTCGGCTCGCACACCTACCAGTGGAACAACGCCGCCGGCGAGGTCTTCTGGGTCAAGTACCACTTCAAGACCGACCAGGGCATCAAGAACCTCACCCAGGCCGAGGCCAACCGGATAGCCGGCGAGGACCCGGACCACCACCAGCGCGACCTGCGCGAGTCCATCGAGCGCGGCGACTTCCCGACCTGGACCGTCCAGGTGCAGATCATGCCGGCGGACGAGGCGGCCCACTACCGCTTCAACCCGTTCGACCTCACCAAGGTGTGGCCGCACGCGGACTACCCGCCGATCGAGATCGGCAAGCTGGAGCTCAACCGCAACCCCGACAACGTCTTCGCCGAGGTGGAGCAGGCGATCTTCTCGCCGGCGCACTTCGTGCCGGGCATCGGCCCGTCCCCGGACAAGATGCTGCAGGGCCGGCTCTTCGCCTACGGCGACGCCCACCGCTACCGCGTCGGCATCAACGCCGACCACCTGCCGGTGAACCGCCCGCACGCCACCGTGGCGCGGACCTACGGCCGGGACGGCTACGCCTACGACGGCCGCCACGGCCGGGCCAAGAACTACGAGCCCAACAGCTTCGGCGGCCCGGCGCAGACCGGCCGGCCGCTGTGGCAGCCCACCGCGGTCTCCGGCGTCACCGGCACCCACGTGACGCCGTCGCACGCCGAGGACGACGACTTCGTCCAGGCGGGCAACCTCTACCGGCTGATGACGGAGGAGGAGAAGGAGCGCCTGATCGCCAACCTCGCGGGCTTCATCGCGAAGGTCTCGCGCGACGACATAGCCGAGCGGGCCATCGGCAACTTCCGCAAGGCGGACCCCGACTACGGCAAGCGGCTCGAAGCCGCGGTCCAGGCTCTTCGCGGCTGAGAAGCCACTGGACGCTTGCCGTACCCACCGGAGGGGCCGGACGCCAATGGGCTCCGGCCTCTCCGGCCTTTTTGGCCTCTCCGGCCTCTCCGGCCTCTCCGCTCCTTTTCGGCCCTTCCGGCCGCTGCGGCCCCCCGGCGCCCTCAGGCGTACGCCGCCCTCGCCCGGTCCGGGGCCCAGCAGCGGATGATGTCGCGCACCGACACCACCCCCACCGGCCCGTTCCCGTCGAGGACGATCAGGTGCCGGAAGCCGCCGCGCGACATGGCGGCGGCCGCCTCGTCGAGGGTCCACTCCGGGGCCGCGAAGACGACGTCCGTCGTGGTGTGCGCGTGGGCCGTCTCCCGGTCCGGGTCCTGTCCGGCGCCCACCGAGTTGAGGATGTCCCGTTCGGTGAGGATGCCGAGGCCGCTGGTGTCGGGGTCGAGGACGACCGCCGCTCCGATCCTGCGCGCGGACATCAGCCGGGCGGCCTGGCGGAGGGTGTGGGCGGGGCCGATGGTGAGGACCACCGTGCTCATGGCGTCGCGGACGAGCATGGCTGGAGCCACCTCCTTGGTGGACCGTGAACTTCCGGAAGGGGTTCACAAGTTCACAAGCGTGGGTCCTTCATCGTCACACGCCACGGCCCGCCCAACAAGGGGCGCGTGGGGCTGCGACCGCGCTCGGGGGCGCCGCCTCGCTCGCTCACCCCGGCGCCGTACGTCCGGCTCCGCCGGACGGCGCTAGGTGCGCAGATAGCCCAGCAGCTCGTCGTGGAGCAGGCCGTTGGAGGCCGCGGCGTTGCCGCTGTGCGGGCCGGGGCGGCCGTCCAGGCCCGTGAAGCGGCCGCCGGCCTCCTCCACGATGACCACGTTCGCCGCCATGTCCCACAGCGACAGCTCCGGCTCCGCGCAGATGTCCACCGAACCCTCGGCGACCATCATGTACGGCCAGAAATCGCCGTAGCCACGCGTCCGCCAGCAGTCGCGCGTGAGGTCGAGGAAGCCCGGCAGCAGGCCGCGCTCCTCCCAGCCGCTCAGCGACGAGTACGCGAACGACGCGTCCTCGATGCGGCCCACGCGGGACACCTGCAGCCGGGTCGCCGACGTCAGGCTGCGGCCGGTGTACGCGCCGGAGCCGCGGGCGGCCCACCACCGGCGGCCCAGGGCCGGCGCCGACACCACGCCCACGACGGGCTCGAAACCGATCGAGCCGCCCTGTTCGACCTGCACCATCAGGGAGATCAGCGTGGCCCAGACCGGCACCCCGCGCACATAGTTCTTGGTGCCGTCGATGGGGTCGATCACCCAGCGGCGCGGGCCCGTGCCCTCGCTGCCGAACTCCTCGCCCAGCACCGCATCGCGCGGCCGTGCGCGCTGCAGATGACCACGGATCAGCTCTTCGGCGGTCTTGTCCGCCTCGCTCACCGGGGTCATGTCCGGTTTGGTCTCGACCTTCAGGTCGAGGGCCTTGAACCGGTCCATGGTGGTCGCGTCTGCGGCATCCGCGAGGACGTGAGCCAGACGCAGATCATCGTGGTAGTCGGACATGGCTGAACAGTACCTGTGGCATCCGCTTCCGGCCTCGCGGCCCGCCCACGGCTCTTGACACCGTATGGCGGCACGTCAATTCTGTGGCCACAGCCGTAGTGCGGCCGTACGGCCGGGGAGGCGACCATGCCCGCGGCACGAGAGCTCTTACTGGACGCGGCCTTCGCGGCGCTGCGCGCCCGGCCCTGGAACGGGGTCCGGATGGTGGACGTCGCGGCCGCCGCCGGGGTCTCCCGGCAGACGCTCTACAACGAGTTCGGCAGCAAGGACGGCCTGGCCAGGGCCCTGGTGCGGCGGGAGGCGGAGGCCTTCCTGGCCGGTGTCGAACGCGCCCTGGCGCCCGCGTCCGCCACCGCCGCGCCCGACCCCGGGGCCCGCTGCGCGGCCGCCGCGGGCTGGATCCTGCGCACGGCCCGGGCCAACCCCCTCGTCCGGGCCGCGCTCACCGGCTGCCGCGGGGAGCGGCTCCCGGCCGCCGCGGTGCCGCTGCTGCCCGCCCCGCGCGGCCCGTTCGCCCGCTCCGCGCCGCGCCCGGCGCCCGGGGCCGCGGCCCTCACCGAGGCCGTACGGGACCGTGCCGTCCGCGCGGTCTCCGGCACGGCCGTGGAGCAGGCGCCGGAGGTCACGCTGCGGGCCTGCGAGGCGGCCGTACGGCTGACGTTGTCCTATGTCGTCGCCCCGGGCGCGTCGGACGAGGAGGCCGCCGCGCAAGTCGCCCGTCTGGTCCGCACTCTTGTGGGCGAGCACGACGCGGAGGGCACCCGTGAGGGAACCCGTCCGGAGCAGTGACCCCGCCGGGGCCGCCGCTCCGGACGGCTTCTCTCCGCCGACGGCTTTCGGACACCTGCTCCGGCCGTTCGTCCCGGCCGCCTACTTCAGCCATCCGATCCGGACGCTGTTCTCGTCGCCCAGCCCCGGCGCACCGGCGTTGGCCAGGCCCTTGCGGATCGCGGTGATCTGGGGCCGCTGGTAGAGCGGCACCGAGTGGCCGAGCTCCCAGATCCTGGCGTCGGCCTCGTTGTACAGCGCGATCTGCTTCGAGATGTCCGTGGTCCGGGACGCCTCCACCATCAGCTTGTCCACCTCGGGCGAGGAGACCCGGCCGTAGTTGTTGAACGCGTTGTCGCCGTCCGGCTGCCGGTAGTCCCGGTACGAGCTGGAGCGGTAGATCCGGTCGACCTGGCGGAACTGCGTGAGGTCGTAGTTGCCCCGGTGGACGTACCGGTCGAAGTAGTCGTCGGCCGGCACCTTGCGCAGGTCGACCTTGATCCCGATCTCGCCGAGCATCTGCTGGGTGAGCTTGGCCTGGTCCTCGGCGAGGGGGACGGCGTCGGCGGGCATCACGTACTCCAGGACCAGCGGCTTGCCGTCCTTGGCCCGCGGCTTGCCCGCGCCCTCCTCCTTCCAGCCCGCCTCGTCCAGCAGCTTCTTCGCCCGCGCGACGTCCCGCCGGGCGAAGGCGCCCGCGTTGTCGCGGTAGCCCTCCTGGTTCGGCATGAACAAGTGGTTGTTCACCGCCTTGGGCCGGAACGGCATGTCCTTGCCCGCCACCGTCGCCAGCGCCTCGCGGTCCACGCCCAGCGACACGGCCTGGCGCGCCCGGACGTCCTGGAGCGGGCCCCGCGCGCCGTTCATGCTGAGCGTCACCTGGTCCCAGCGGGCGCCGATGCGGAAGTCGGTGTCCTTGTCGCCCTTCAGCCGCTGGTACGCCTCGGGGGTGGCGGCCGGGGCCTCGTCGATCTCCTTGTTGAGGTAGGCGTCGGTGCGGGCCCTGCTGTCCATCGCCCAGAAGATGTACTTGTCCAGCCTGGGCTTCTCGCCCCACCAATTGCCGTCGGGGACGAGGGTGATCGTCTTCGCGGTCTTGTCGTACGCGCCGACCTTCCAGGCGTTCCCGGTGACCGGGGCCTGGCCCGCCCAGCTCTTGTTGAAGCTGTCGGGGGTGGCGTTCAGGGAGGCCGGGAGCAGCGGGTCGAAGAGCATCTGCCAGTCGGCGAAGGGGGTGGCGAAGGTGACCCGCACCTCGTGCTCGTCCTTGCCCTGCTCGACCTTGGCGATCTGGTCGTAGCCGCTCGTGGACGCGACCTGGAAGGCCTTGTCCTTACCGCTCAGCGCCTTCCACTGGGCCTCGAAGTCGGCGACGCCGAGAGGCTTGCCGTCCGACCACTTGGCCTTGGGGTTGAGCTCGTACGACACCACCTGCGGGTCGGTGGAGACGACCTTCGCGGAGGCCAGGAAGTCCGGGTTGGAGTGCGGGACGCCCTTGGCGTCGAAGGTGAACAGGTCGGGCTCGACGAGGGCGGTGATCGCCGAGGCGTCGCCCTGGGTGCCGTCCGTCTGGTTGGGGTTGTACTGGTTGATCCACTGCTGGATCGCGACCTTGTAGGTGCCGCCCTGCCGGAGGTCGTTCACCGGGTGCGGGTTGAGGTCCTGGGCGCCGGCCGCCGGAGCCGTCCCGCCTCCGGCCCCGTCCTCCGAGGAGCCGTCCGAGCCACCGCCGCAGGCCGTCACCACCAGGGCGGCGGAGATCGTCACGGCGGCGAGTGCGGTGGCTCTGAGGGGCCTTCTCATGGCGGGTTTTCCTCTCCTCGTGGGCGGACGGCCCGGCCACCGTAAGCACGTACGTGCTGCCTCAACAGGCCTGTACGGTCAAGCGTTTACATCATTTATCACATGCGAAACACAGTCGAAACGAAAAGATACTGAACGGTAGGTTCCGCCGGATAGTGTCAGCCACCGTGCTCGCCTATCTGACGAAACGGCTCGGCTATTACGCGGTGCTCCTGGCCGTGGCCGTCTTCCTGTCGTACGTGCTCTCGTCGCTGGCGCTCTCCCCGCGCGGCTACTTCGAGGGCCGCCAGCCCCCGCCGCCCGCCGCGTCGGTGGAGGCGCAGCTGACCGCGCTCGGGATCAACGACCACACCCCGCTGCTGGAACGCTTCGCCACCTGGGCCTCGCACGCCGTGCGCGGCGACTTCGGGCGGACCATCGACAGCAGCAGCGTGGACGAGGAGTTCGGCCGCCGCATCGGCGTCAGCCTGCGGCTGCTCCTCGCGGGCACCCTGCTCGGCACGGTGGCGGGCATCCTCGCGGGCGCCTGGGGCGCACTCCGGCAGTACCGTTTCTCCGACCGCGCCGTCACCGTCTTCGCCTTCCTGCTGCTGTCCACGCCCACCTTCCTCCTCGCCGTCCTGCTCAAGCTCGGCGCGATGAAGGCCAACCAGGCCGCCGGCACCGAACTGATCTCCTTCACCGGCGAGAAGACCCCGGGCCTCACCGGCGGAGCCGCCACCCTCCTCGGTGACCGCGCCGCCCACCTCCTGCTGCCGACCCTCTCCATCGCGCTCGGCACCGCCGCCGCGTACAGCCGCTACCAGCGCGGCACCATGCTCGACGTCCTCGGCTCGGACTTCCTGCGCACCGCCCGCGCCAAGGGCCTCACCCACCGCAGGGCCGTCCTCACCCACGGCCTGCGCACCGCGCTCGTGCCCATGTCCACCTTCTTCGCCTACGGGTTCCTCGCCCTCTTCACCGGAGCGGCCTTCACCGAGAAGATCTTCGGCTGGCACGGCATGGGCTCCTGGTTCATCGACGCCATCGGCAAGAGCGACGTCAACTCCGTCGTCGCGGTGAACGTGTTCGCCGCCGTCATGGTGCTGCTCTCCGGCTTCCTGGCCGACGTCCTCCACGCCGCGCTCGACCCGCGCGTCCGCACCAGCTGATCCCGACGAGCGAGGCACACCACCATGACCACCACCGCCACCCCGGCCGCCACCCCGCCCCTCCCCGGGCCCGCGGCCGCAGCGCCCGCCGCGCGCGGGCGGGGCCGCGTCGCCCTGCGCCGCTTCGCCGCCAGCCGCAACGCCGTCGCCGGTGCCACCGTCCTGCTGCTGCTCTTCCTGCTCGCCTTCGCGGGCCCCTACCTCACCCACTGGAACCACACCGACATCGACTACGGGGCGCTGCGCGAGGCGCCGTCCGCCGACCACTGGTGGGGCACCAACCGCATCGGCCAGGACGTGTACGCCCAAGTCCTCCACGGGCTGCAGAAGTCCCTGCTGATCGGGCTGCTCACCGCCCTGACCGCCACCGTCCTCGCCTCCGTCGTCGGGGCCTGCGCGGGCTACTTCGGCGGCTGGGCCGACCGGATCATCACCTTCTTCATCGACCTCCTCCTCGTCTTCCCCGCCTTCCTGATCATCGCCATCGTCTCGCCCCGGCTGCGCGACAGCGGCTGGATCGTCTTCGTCGCGCTCCTCGCCGTCTTCGGCTGGATGATCACCGCGCGCGTGGTGCGGTCCATGACGCGCTCCCTCAAGGAACGCGAATTCGTGCGCGCCGCCCAGCTCATGGGCGTCCACCCGCTGCGCATCATCGTGCGCCACATCCTCCCCAACGTTTCCTCCTTCCTCATCGTCGACGCGACCATCGCCGTCGGCGGCGCCGTCATGAGCGAGACCGGCCTGTCCTACTTCGGCTTCGGCGTGCAGCCCCCCGACGTCTCCCTCGGCACCCTCATCGCCGACGGCGCCGACGCCGCCCTCACCTACCCGTGGATGTTCTTCTTCGCCGCCGGGCTCCTCGTGGTCTTCGTCCTCGCCGTCAACTTCCTCGGCGACGGCCTGCGCGACGCCCTCGACCCCACCTCGGGCCACCACCGCACCAGGCGCCGCCCGCGCCGGAAGGGAACCACCCATGACCGCGCCGCCCGCTGACGCGGCCCCTCCGGCCCGTACGGACACCGCCGCCCTCGCCGTACGCGACCTGCACGTCGCCTTCGACGGGCCCGGAGGCCCCGTGCCCGCCGTCCGCGGCGTCGGCCTCACCCTGCACCGCGGCGAAGTCCTCGGCCTCGTCGGCGAGTCCGGCTCCGGCAAGTCCACCGTCGCCCTCGCCGCCATGGGACTGCTGCCCCGCACCGCGCGCGTCCGCGGCTCCGTCCTGGCCGGCGGCACCGAGATGCTCGGTGCGGGGGAGAAGGAGCTGTCCCGGCTCCGCGGCCGGCGCATCGCGATGGTCTTCCAGGACCCGCTCTCCGCGCTCACCCCCGTCCACCGCGTCGGCGACCAGATCGCCGAGGCCGTCCGCATCCACCAGGGCACCGGCCGCGAGCACGCCCGGCGCCGCGCCGTCGAACTCCTCGACCTCGTCGGCATCCCCGACCCCGCCCGGCGCGCCCGCGCCTACCCCCACGAGTTCTCCGGCGGCATGCGCCAGCGCGCGATGATCGCCATGGCCGTCGCCAACGACCCCGACGTCCTCCTCGCCGACGAGCCCACCACCGCCCTCGACGTCACCGTCCAGGCCCAGATCCTCGACGTCCTGCGCACCGCGCAGCGCGAGACCGGCGCCGCCCTGCTGCTCGTCAGCCACGACCTCGGCGTCATCGCCGGCATGGCCGACCGGGTCGCCGTCATGTACGCGGGGCGCGTCGTCGAGAACGCGCCCGCGGACGAGCTGTTCGCCGCGCCCCGCATGCCGTACACCATCGGGCTGCTCGGCGCCGTGCCCCGCCCCGACACAGGCGGGCGCCCGCTGACCCCCGTCCCCGGGTCACCGCCCGACCTGCGGCTGCTCACCGGCGGCTGCCCCTTCGCGCCGCGCTGCCCGCTCGCGGACGACGCCTGCGCCGCGGACGAGCCCGCGCTCACCGGCTCCGGCGGGCACGTCGCCGCCTGCGTGAAGACACCCGGCCCTGAGCTGTACCCGGTGCCGGAAACCGCACCCCCTGCCCCTGCGGGCGCGCCCCGGAGCGAACTGCCGCCCGTCCTGCGGGTCCAGGGGCTCGCCAAGACCTTCCCCGTCTTCAAGGGCAGCGCCTTCCGCCGCCGCGTCGGCAGCGTGTACGCCGTCGACGGCGTCGACCTCGACATCCGGCGGGGCGAGACCCTCGGCCTCGTCGGCGAGTCCGGCTCCGGCAAGTCCACCGCCCTGATGGAGATCCTGCGCCTCGCCGCGCCCGAGGCCGGGGAGATCGAGGTCCTCGGCCGGCCCGTCGCCGGGCTCACCAAGCGCGAGGCCCACGCCCTGCGCGGCTCCGTGCAGATCGTCTTCCAGGACCCCATGGCCAGCCTCGACCCCCGCATGCCGGTCGGCGAGATCGTCGCAGAACCCCTGCGGGCCCAGGGCCGCGGCCGGGCGGACATCGCCGGCCGCGTCCCGCGGCTGCTGGAACTCGTCGGCCTGGAGGCCGGGCACGCGGACCGCTTCCCGCACGAGTTCTCCGGCGGGCAGCGGCAGCGGATCGGCATCGCGCGGGCGCTCGCCGTCGAACCCGAGCTGCTCGTCCTCGACGAGCCGGTGTCCGCGCTGGACGTGTCCGTCCAGGCCGGCGTCCTCAACCTGCTGCAGCGCCTCAAGCGCGAACTCGGTCTCGCCTACCTGTTCGTCTCCCACGACCTGGCCGTCGTGCGGCACATCGCGGACCGGGTGAGCGTCATGTACCTGGGCCGCACCGTGGAAACCGGCCCCGTCGAGGACGTCTTCGCCCGGCCCCGGCACCCGTACACGCAGGCGCTGCTGTCGGCCGTGCCGGTGCCGGATCCCTCGCGGGAGCGCGCCCGCGAACGGATCCTGCTGGCGGGCGACCCGCCGAGCCCCGTCGTCCGGGACGAAGGGTGCCGGTTCCGGGGGCGGTGCGCGGTGTACGCGGGGCTGGGCGCGGAGGCCGCGGCCCGGTGCGAGGAGGTGCGGCCCGCCGCGCGGGAATTCGGGGAGGGGCACGTGGCGGCGTGCCACTTCGCCGACAGGTAGCGGCCGGGGCTGCGGGTCAGTGCGCCGAGCCCGACAGCTGCAGGCCCATCACTCCCAGGATCACCAGGCCGATCGACACCAGCTTCAGCGTCGAGACCAGGTCGCCCAGGAAGACCATGCCGTAGATCGCCGTCCCGGCCGCGCCGATGCCCGTCCACACCGCGTAGGCCGGGCCGACGTCCAGCTTCTTCAGCGAGAGCGTCAGCAGGCCGAAGCTGCCGAGCGCGAAGCACGCGAACGCGATCGTCGGCCAGAGCCGGGTGAAGCCGTGGGAGAGCTTGAGACAGACCGCGAAGCCGGTCTCCAGCAGTCCGGCGACCACGACCAGCAGCCACGCCATCAGTTTGCCTCCCGCATCTCGGTGACCGCTGTCCGTCCCGGTGTGCTCGATGTGCTTGATGCCCTTGCCACTGACGGTCACTCGCAAACGTAGGCGATCAATCGCCTTCGCGCCGCTCCCGGGTGGAGAGCAGCCGCCGCAGCGAGTACAGCCGCTGCGGATCGGCGTGGCCGTCGGCCACCCACGCGTCCAGCGCGCATTCCGGCTCGTCGTGGCTGCAGGCGCGCGGGCAGCCCTCCGTGCCCGGCTCCAGGTCGGGGAAGGCGTGGATGACGCGCGAAGGGTCGATGTGGTTCAGCCCGAAGGAGCGCACGCCCGGGGTGTCGATGACCCAGCCCGCGCTGTCCGGCAGGGGCAGGGCCAGCGCGGACGTGGTGGTGTGCCGGCCGCGGCCGGTGACGGCGTTGACGTGGCCGGTGGCCCGCTGCCGGTCCGGCACGAGCGCGTTGACCAGGGTCGTCTTGCCGACGCCGGAGTGCCCGACGAAGGCGGTGATCCGGTCCTCCAGCTCCGCGCGGACCCGGTCGGCCGCCCCGCCGTCCGCGAGCTCCTCGCGGCTGGTGACCACGTAGCGCACGCCCAGCGCGCCGTACGACTCCAGGAGCTCGTCCGGCGGGGCGAGGTCCGACTTCGTCAGGACGAGCAGCGGCTCCAGGCCCGCGTCGAACGCCGCGACGAGGCAGCGGTCGATGAGCCGGGGCCGCGGCTCGGGGTCGGCGAGGGCGGTGACGATCGCGAGCTGGTCGGCGTTGGCGACGACGACGCGCTCGAAGGGATCGTCGTCGTCGGCGGTGCGGCGCAGCACCGACGAGCGCTCCTCGACGCGCACGATGCGCGCGAGGGTGTCCTTGGCACCGCTGAGGTCCCCGACGACCGCGACCCGGTCACCGACCACGACGCCCTTGCGGCCCAGCTCGCGGGCCTTCATCGCCATCACGATCCGGTCCTCGACGAGGCAGGTCAGCCGGCCGCGGTCGACGGTCAGGACGAAGCCCGCGCCGGCGTCCTCGTGCTTGGGGCGGATGCTGGTGCGGGGGCGGTTGCCCTTGCGGTTGGGGCGGACGCGGACGTCGTCCTCGTCGGGGTTCTTGCCGTAGCGGCGCATTGCTGTCTTTCCTGGCTTTCCCTGATCCCTCAGGCTCTCGGCGCCGCCGCCGCCCCCGCGACGGTGCCCAGCATCCCGGTCCACAGCTCCGGGAAGTCGGGCAGGGTCTTGGCGGTGGTCGCGACGTTCTCCACCCGGACGCCGTCGACGGCCAGGCCGATCACGGCGGCCGCGGTGGCGAGCCGGTGGTCCTCGTACGTGTGGAAGACGCCGCCGTGCAGCGTGCGCGGACGGATGCGCAGCCCGTCCTCGGTCTCGGTGACATCGCCGCCGAGCTCGTTGATCTCCTTGGCCAGCGCGGCCAGCCGGTCCGTCTCGTGCAGCCGCAGGTGGGCGATGCCGCGCAGGACCGACTCGGAGTCGGCGAGCGCCGCGACGGCGGCGATCACCGGGGTGAGCTCGCCGACCTCGTGCAGATCGGCGTCGATGCCCGTGATGCGGCCGGTGCCGGTGAAGGTCAGGCCGGCCTCGGTCAGCTCGCAGGAGCCGCCCATGGCCGTGAAGATCTCCCGCAGGGCGTCGCCGGGCTGGGTGGTGCGCTCCGGCCAGTCGGGGATGGTGACCCGGCCGCCGGTGATCAGGGCGGCGGCGAGGAACGGCGCCGCGTTGGACAGGTCCGGCTCGACGACGACGTCGCGGCCGAGCAGGGCGCTGGGGGAGACCCGCCACACGTTCGGCTCGCCGCCGGACTCGGGGGTGTCCACCTGCGCGCCCGCCTGGCGCAGCATGTCGACCGTCATCCGGATGTGCGGCATCGACGGCAGGACGGAGCCGACGTGGCGGACCTCGACGCCCTGGTTGAAGCGCGGGCCGGACAGCAGCAGGGCGCTCACGAACTGCGAGGACGACGAGGCGTCGATCTCGACGGTGCCGCCCTCCAGGGCGCCGCCGCCGTGCACGGTCAGCGGCAGGGCCCCGCGCTCGTTGTCGTCTATGCGGGCGCCCAGGGCGCGCAGCGCGTCGATCACGCCGTGCAGGGGGCGCTCGTAGCTGCGCGGGTCGCCGTCGAAGCGGATCGGGCCGTCGGCGAGCGTCGCCACGGGCGGCAGGAAGCGCATCACGGTGCCGGCGTTGCCGACGTCGACGGTGGCGGGGCCGCGCAGCCGCGCCGGGATCACCCGCCACGCCTCGCCGGAACCGCCCGCGGCCTCCGCACCGGCGGAACCGGCGGAGCTGGAGGAGACGGTCTCCTCGATGCCGACGCCCATGGCGCGCAGCGCCTCGGCCATCAGCAGGGTGTCACGGGACCGCAGGGGACGGCGCAGCCAGCCGGGCTCGGAGGCGAGCGCGGCCAGCACCAGGGCGCGGTTGGTGACCGACTTAGAACCGGGCACGGTCACGGTCGCGTCGACCGCCCCCGTGGCGAGAGGGGCGGGCCAGAGGTCGGAGTGCGCGGGGTTCTCGGTCATGCCTTTACCTTACTGACGTTCTCCCCGTGGTTCCGTCTCCGAAGTGCTCAGGCCTGAGGTCCGGAGCCGTGCCCCGTCAGGCCGGGCGCCCCGCGTCCGTCACAGGCCGAGCAGCCAGCGTCCGCCGCCCGTCAGCGCGCACAGCGAGATCACATGGAAGAAAACCAGCCACACCACGGCGGGCAGGTTGGTGAGCCGGGCGAGCTGGTCGGCATCCGAGTCGGGGGTGCCCCCGTAGCGCCGCTTGGCCTGCAGTTCGAACGCCGGCCGGACCCCGCCGAGCAGCAGGAACCACACCACCCCGTACGCGAACAGCGCCTGCACCGCCGGCCCCGCCAGCCAGGAGACCAGGACGAACAGGGAGCCGGAGAGCACCACCGTCAGCACCCCGTACGCGTTCCGGATCATCAGCAGCATCGCGGCCAGCAGCGCCGTCGCGACCCACAGCAGCGCCGTGATGTGACCGGCGGCCAGCAGCCAGGCGCCGCCGAGGCCCAGCAGAGAGGCCGCCGGGTAGCCCGCCGCGGCGGTGAGGATCATGCCGAGGCCGGTGGGCTTGCCGCGCGACACGGTCAGCCCGGAGGTGTCCGAGTGCAGCCGGATGCCCTCCAGCCGCCGTCCGGCCAGCAGGGCCACCAGCCCGTGGCCGCCCTCGTGGGCGATGGTGACGGCGTTGCGGGTCACCAGCCACATGCCGCGCGGGGCCACGGCCGCGAGCGCGACGAGCCCGGTGGCGGCCACGAGCCACACGGAGGGCGCGGGCTGGGTCCCCACCACGCGGTCCCACAGGGCGGTGGCTTCGGTGCTGTCCATTTGTGCGCGGCTCCTCGTGGGTCCGTGGCAGGGTGGCCAATATGTGTGGTCGATATGCGGCGAGCCGTAAGCCCGAGGATCTCGTGGGGCTCTTCGGCGTCGAGAAGTGGGAGCCGTCCGAGGCCCTCGCCCCGGACTGGAACGTGGCCCCGACGAAGAGCGTGTACGCGGTGCTCGAGCGTCCACTGAAAGACGCAGCAGACCGGCGTCCGGTTCGCCAGCTGCGGCCGCTGCGCTGGGGACTCGTGCCGTCGTGGGCGAAGTCCCCCGAGGGCGCGGCCAAGATGATCAATGCCCGTGCGGAGACCGTCCACGAGAAGCCGTCCTACCGCAGGGCCTTCGAGGCGCGCCGCTGCCTCATACCCGCCGACGGCTATTACGAGTGGGTCACCGGCGCGGCCGAGCGCGAGCTGGAGGAGAAGGGCCGCAAGAAGCGCCCGCGCAAGCAGCCCTATTTCGTCACCCCGGCCGACGGGTCGGTCATGGCCATGGCCGGACTGTACGAGTTCTGGCGCGATCCCACGCTGCCGCCCGACCACCCGCAGGCCTGGTGGGCCACCTGCACCGTGCTCACGACGGAGGCCGAGGCCGAGCCCTTCGCCCGGCCGGAAGAAGGAGCCACGCCTCCGGAGGGCGGGCCGCGCTCCCTGGCGGAGATCCATCCCCGGATGCCGCTCGTGCTGCCGCCGGACCGGTGGGCGGCCTGGCTGGACCCGGCCCGGACCGGCACCGAGGAGCTGCGCGGCCTGCTGACTCCGCCGCCCGCCGGGTCCGTCCGCGCCTACCCGGTCACGACGGCGGTCAGCGACGTGCGCAACAACGGCCCCGAGCTGGTGAAGGAGCTGGAGGCGCCGGAGGAGTCGACGCTGTTCTAGCGCGCCCCCTCTCGGCGCACCGCTTGTTCCGGGGCGCCGTGGACGAAGATGGACGGGTGATCGAGACCGTTCCCACCCCCGCGGGCGACGCCCGCATCCACTGGTACCCGGCTCCCGCGCCCCGCCTCGTGCTCGCCCTCGGCCACGGCGCCGGCGGCGGCATCGAGGCCCGCGACCTGCGGGCCCTCGCCGCCGCACTGCCCGCGCGCGGCGTCACCGTCGCCCTGGTGGAGCAGCCCTGGCGCGTCGCCGGCAAGAAGGTCGCCCCGGCGCCGAAGACGCTGGACGCGGCGTGGACCGCGCTGTGGCCGGCGTTGCAGCAGCCCGGACTGCCGGTCGTGGCCGGCGGCCGCAGCGCGGGCGCCCGCGTCGCCTGCCGCACGGCGGCCGGCCTCGGTGCCGTCGCCGTGCTGGCCCTGAGCTTCCCGCTCCACCCGCCGGGCAAGCCGGAGAAGTCGCGCGCGGAGGAGCTCACCGGCGCGGGCCTGCCCGCCCTCGTCGTGCAGGGGGCGAAGGACCCGTTCGGCCGTCCCGAGGAGTTCCCGTCCGGCACGCGCCTGGTGGCGGTGCCCTCCGGTGACCACGGATTCGCCGTACCGAAGAAGGCGGACACCGGTCAGGAAGAGGCGCTGGCCGGGCTCACCGAGGCCGTTGCCGGCTGGCTGGACGAAATCGGAAGGTGAAACTCCGGAAGAGCCGTTGAATTCCGGAGGATTGCGGGAATGCGGCGTGCCCCGGCGATGTTGTGCCAGTCGTCATCCGCTACTGGCCCGCACCGAGGAATGGGAGCTCGCCGCATGGCTTCGCTCACGTGCCCGTCCCGCCCGCAGACCGCTGACCTGGGATGGTCCGCACTGCATGTGGCGCAGCCCGCCCCGGCTGGAGCGGCGGACGGGCGGGGTCGTCGTCTATTCTCCGATTCGAGCGGGTCCGCATCCGGTCCTGCCGTCGTGTTGGAGGAGGTGGGTCCGGTCACTGGGGCCGACGAGGGGACCGAAGACACCGGGGCCACGGGCATGAGCGCCACCGAAAACGCCGCGAACGCCGCGCGAACCGCTGCGGGGAATGCCGCCGCGGCGAACGCCGCCGCCGAAAACGCGCGGAGCGCGAAGAACGGCGCGGAGAATGCGGAGAACGCGGGAAAGACGGAGAGCGCCGCCGAGCGGAATGCCAGGTTCGAGCGGGACGCGCTCACCTTCCTCGACCAGATGTACTCGGCCGCCCTGCGGATGACGCGGAACCCCGCCGACGCGGAGGACCTGGTGCAGGAGACCTACGCCAAGGCGTACGCGTCCTTCCACCAGTTCCGCGACGGCACGAACCTCAAGGCGTGGCTGTACCGCATTCTGACCAACACCTTCATCAACTCCTACCGCAAGAAGCAGCGCGAGCCGCTGCGCAGCGCGTCGGAGGAGATCGAGGACTGGCAGCTGGCCCGCGCCGAGTCGCACATGTCGACCGGCCTGCGGTCCGCCGAGTCCCAGGCCCTGGACCACCTTCCGGACTCCGATGTCAAGGAGGCCCTCCAGGCCATCCCCGAGGAATTCCGGATAGCGGTCTACCTCGCGGACGTCGAGGGCTTTGCCTACAAGGAGATCGCGGACATCATGGGTACGCCCATCGGCACGGTCATGTCCCGGCTCCACCGGGGCCGCCGCCAGCTGCGCGGAATGCTGGAGGACTACGCCCGTGAGCGGGGTCTCGTCCCGGCCGGGGCGGCCCCTGCTGCGCCGAACGGCTCCGACGAGTCGCACAACCGGAAAGGCTCGGACTCATGAGCTGCGGAGACCCGCACGAGACGGACTGCTCCGAGGTCCTCGACCACCTCTACGAGTTCCTCGACCACGAGATGCCCGCCGGGGACTGCGCCAAGTTCGAGGTGCACATCGACGAGTGCTCCCCGTGCCTGGAGAAGTACGGCCTGGAACAGGCCGTGAAGAAGCTGGTCAAGCGCTGCTGCGGCCATGACGACGTGCCGGCCGACCTGCGCTCGAAGGTGATGGGCCGGATCGAGCTCATCCGCTCGGGGCAGTCGGTGCCCGAGCAGGACGCCCTGGCCGAGGCCCGGGCGGCGGAGGCCGCCGCCCGCGCGCAGAGCGCCCGGGCCGAGGGGAGCGCGGAGGGCACGCAGAGCGCCACCCGGGCCACCCGCAGCGCCTCGGGCGGCTCCACCCGGCCGGGCCCGCTGGGCGCCACGGCGCAGGAGTAGCCGCAGCGGCGGACCACGACCGCGGTCGCGGGGCGGCGGGCACCCATGCCGCCCCGCGGCGATAATCACCCGAAGGTGTGCATCTGGTCGGTTCGCGCGGGGCAATCCCTGAATGCGCCGTTCCCCGGCCTTGCCGGACCCTATTCTCCCCTTCCTGACGGCAAGCATGTCGCCACCTCACGGGACGGGGAGGACGCACCATGGGGGCACTACCGGCGGCAGCACGCGCCTGCGTCCTGGGCGCCGCCCTCGCCGCCGCCCTGTGCGCCGCCCCCGCCCTGCGGGCCGGCCCGGACGTCCCCTGGTGCGCAGTGGGCCTCCTGGCCGCCGTCTGTGCGGTCTGCGAGCGCCTGCCGCGCCGCACGCTGACCCTGCCCGTCCTGCTCGCCGGTGCGTTCCTGCTGCCGCCCGCCGCCGCGGGCCTCGTGGCCGTGCCGGGCGCGCTCGCCGGGCGGGCGGACCGGCGCCCCGCGTGGGTCCGGCGGCTGTGGCACGCAGCCCAGCTCTCCCTGGCCGCCTGCGCCGCCTCCCACGTCTTCGCCCTCACCGCTCCGGCCATGGCCACGGACGCCGGCCTCTCCCCGCTCGTCCCCGCGGACTTCCCGGCCGCCCTGCTGCCCGCCCTCGCCGCCGCCCTCGTCCTCTCGCTCGTCGCGGCCGTCCTCGACGGCGCCGTCCGGGTCGCCGCCGAGCGCCGCCGCCTCCGCGCCGCCTGGAGCGGCCTCCTGCTGCCCGGCCCGCTCCTGCCGGCGCTCGTGCACGGGCCCACCGGCCTGCTCACCGCGGCGCTGTGGCACAGCGCGTACGGACCGCCCGCGGCGCTGCTCGTCCTGCTGCCGATGTCCGTCTCCTCCTGGTTCCTGGACCGCTACGAGCGCGAGCGCGCCGCCCACCAGGCCACCATCCGGGCGCTGGTCCAGGCCGTCGACCTCAAGGACCGCTACACCCGCGGGCACAGCGAGCGCGTGGGGCGCGCCTCGGTGCTCATCGGCCGCGAGCTCGGCATGGCCGGCGAGCGGCTGGAGGCGCTGCGCTTCGCGGGCATCCTGCACGACGTCGGCAAACTCGGCGTCCCCACCCGGCTGTTGCGCAAGGACGGGCCGCTCACCCCGGAGGAGCGGCGGGTCATCGAGCTGCACCCGGAGTACGGGCACGAGATGGTGCGCGGCATCGGCTTCCTCGAAGAGGCCCGGGACGCGATCCTCCACCACCACGAGCGGCTCGACGGCAGCGGCTACCCGTACGGGCTGGCGGGTGCTCAGATCCCCTTCTTCGCCCGGATCGTCGCCGTCGCCGACGCCTTCGACGCCATGACCTCCACGCGCAGTTACAGCCGGGCCCGTCCCGTACCGGCCGCGCTGGCCGAGCTCCACCGCTGTGCGGGAAGCCAGTTCGACCCTCGCATGGTTGCCGCCCTGTCCACCGCCCTCGACCGTCACGGATGGCATTCGACAGTGACCTCGGACGCTACGGAGAGTGCAACTCCGCCCAGCGGAAACGTCCCTTCTTCCCGCCGGCCGGTCACCGGGGCCGGCCGCCCGGGAGGTGAGGGGTGACGGGGCGGTGCGACGGACTGCTGATACGGAGCGTGCACGGGGCGGCCGTGGCGCTCGCCCTGGCCGCCCTGGCCCGCACCGCCTGGCACGGCGTCTCCCAGCCCCGGGTCGCCCTCGCCTACGGCCTCCTCATCGCCGTCGGCGAGGCCGCCCGGCGCCGCCGCCCCACCTCCGGGCCCGGTGACCGCCAGACCGCGCCCGTGGGCGCCGCCGGGGCCCTCTCGTACGCGCTGCTCGGCGAGGTCGGCGGCCGGCCCACCGCCCACTGCGCCCCGCAGGTCGTCGCCGTGGTGCTCGCCGCCACCCTCGCCGGCGCGCTCGGCCGCCCGCCCACCCGCGACCACCTCGCCCGCCGGCTGCTCACCACCGCCTTCGCCGCCGTCTGCTTCCAGCCCCTGCACCACTCCGGCGCCCTCGAACGCTGGCCCGGCCACGGCCCCGCCTACGCCTTCGTCCTGCTCCTCGTGCTCGCCCTGACGGCCCTCTTCGACGCCGTCCTCGCCGCCGTCCTCACCCGCGCCCGCACGGGCGGCCCCTACGGCCCCGTCCTCCGCGACGAACTGCGCGCCCTCGCCGGCATCGGCACCGCGATCTGCGCCACCGGCGTCGTCATGGCCCTCGCCGTGGGCGTCGCCGGGCTGTGGGCCCTGCCGGTCTTCTGCCTGCCCCTGCTGCTCACCCAGCTCTCCTTCCACCGCTACACCGCCGTACGGGCCACGTACCACCAGACCATCGCCTCCCTGGCCCGCTCCACGGAGATCGCCGGCCACACCCCGGCCGGGCACGCCCGCCGCGTCGCCGCCCTCAGCCGGGCCACCGGACGCGAGCTCGGCCTGTCCGAGGGCCGCCTCACCGTTCTGGAGTACGCCGCACTCATGCACGACATCGGCCAGCTCTCCCTCATCGACCCCGTGCCCGCCGGGGCCACCGAACCCCTGCCGCCCGAGCAGCGCCGCCGGATCGCCCTGCTCGGCGGGGCCGTCGTCCGCCGGACCGGGGTGCCCTCCGACGTCGCCGTCGTGGTGGAGCGCCAGGCCGATCCGTACCGCGAGCAGCCGCTCGCCGCCCGCATCGTGCGCACCGTCAACGCCTTCGAGGACCTCGTCGGCGAGGCCCGCTGCGGCCCGCTGTGCGCCCTGGAGCGGCTGCGGCTCGACACCGCCCGCGAGCACGACCCGCACGTGGTGGCCGCCCTCGCCAGGGTGCTGGCGCGCGGGGACCGTGAGCCCGGGCGGAGCGGGGGTAAGAGTCCGGTCAAAGCGGGAGTACCGCGCTGAACCCACGGGTAATGAGCGGGCGTCCAAAGGGGCATGGTTGGATGCGAAGAGGAGAGCAGTAAGAGGAGAGCGGAAGGAAGAAGGCGGGAAACCGCGGAGACGACGGGGGGCGTCGGGCCCGCCGCCTCCGGCACGGAGGCGTGACGGGCGCGACTTCCCGGAGCGAGTGAGATGTGGCAGGTTGTCGTCAGGGAGGACGGCGGCCTTCACCTGGGACATCCGGCGTGGTCGCACGCAGAAACCGGCAGGCGGGAATCGTGAGGATCTTCGGCAAGGTACGGCACCGGCCTTCCGCCTCGTGGCGGCAGGCCACCGACCGCGCGTTCACTCTCATCGGCGACGGCCGGTACGAGGACGCGGGCGCGCTCCTGACGCGCGCGGCCGACATGGAGCCGTGGCTGTCCGAGTCGTGGTTCAACCTGGCGCTGCTGCACAAGTTCCGCCACGACTGGGAGCAGGCCCGCGCGGCCGGGCTGCGCGCCGTGGCGCTCCTGGACCGCGAGGCCGGCGCCCCGGACTGGTGGAACGTGGGCATCGCGGCCACCGCCCTGCAGGACTGGCCGCTGGCCCGCCGCGCCTGGCAGGCGTACGGCCTGCGCGTGCCCGGCGAGGGCACCCCGGCCGGCGAGCCCGTCGGCATGGAGCTGGGCAGCGCCGCCGTGAGACTCTCGCCCGAGGGCGAGGCGGAGGTCGTCTGGGGCCGCCGGCTCGACCCGGCGCGGATGGAGGTCCTCTCCATCCCGCTGCCCTCCTCGGGGCGCCGCTGGGGCGAGGTCGTGCTGCACGACGGCGTCCCGCACGGGGAGCGCGTCACCGCCGCCGGGCCCTCCTACCCCGTCTTCGACGAGATCGAGCTGTGGGCCCCCTCGCCGGTGCCGACGTGGGTGGTGCTGCTGGAGGCCGCCACCGAGGCCGACCGGGACGCCCTGGAGCGGCTCGCGGCCGACGCGGGCTTCGCCGCCGAGGACTGGTCCTCCTCCGTGCGCCTCCTGTGCCGCACGTGCTCGGAGAGCCGCATGCCCAGCGACGAGGGCGACGGCGAGCACCTCGACCCGCACGACCACAGCGAGCCCGGCCACCCCGGCCCCCTCGGCCACCGCACGGCCGGCTCCGGCTCCCTGTGGGTGCCCGAGCGCGAGTGCGGCATCGCGGCCCCCGCCGGGCTGGTGCGGGGCCTCCTGGACGGCTGGGTGGCGGACAGCCCCGACAGCCGGGAATGGCGCGATCTGGAAGAGGTCTGCTGAGGAACGCCGCGGACCCGGGGCTTCCGGCGCTCCCGGGCGCGTCCGGGACCTTCCGGCGCCCGGGGCCCGGACCCGTACCCTGTACAGGACATCCTTTTGGGTTTTGAGAGAGGCACAACGGCGGACATGTCGCAGCAGTCGCAGCAAGAGACCGACCAGCCGCTGGACGGCGAGTTCATCGTGGACACCGAGGACTGCGAGGCGCGCGAGCTCGCGCACCGCGAGCGCGGCACCTCCCGCCCGATCACCGTCGTCGGCAACCCCGTCCTGCACCGCGAGTGCAAGGACGTCACCTCCTTCGACGACGAGCTCGCCCGGCTGATCGACGACATGTTCGCGAGCCAGCACACCGCGGAGGGCGTCGGCCTCGCCGCCAACCAGATCGGCGTGGACCTGAAGGTCTTCGTCTACGACTGCATGGACGACGAGGGCGTCCGCCACGTGGGCACCGTGTGCAACCCCGTCCTGGAGGACCTGCCGGCCGACCGCCGCATCCTGGACGACTCCAACGAGGGCTGCCTCTCCGTCCCCACCGCCTACGCCTCCCTCGCCCGCCCCGACTACGCGGTCGTCCGCGGCCAGGACGCGAAGGGCAACCCCATCCGCGTCCGGGGCACGGGCTACTTCGCCCGCTGCCTGCAGCACGAGACCGACCACCTCTACGGCCGGCTCTACATCGACCGCCTCTCCAAGCGCGACCGCAAGGACGCCCTGAAGCAGATGGAAGAGGGCACCCCGCGCTACCCGGTCGTCGCGAACGACTGACCGGCCGCCGTCTCCCGCCGCGCCCGTGCGCGCGCTCCGCACCGGAGCGCGCGCACGGGCGTCCGCGTCAGGCCCGGCCCTTCCCCTGCAGCTCGTCGCGGAGGGCCTCCTCGCGGGCGGCGTCCTCGGGGGAGAGGACGTCCGGCGGGAAGTCCGAGGGCTCGAAGATCCGCCGGACCTCGATCTCGCCGTCCCGGAAGGGCACCCGCCGCGCCCAGTCCAGCGCCTCGTCGCGGTCCTCGGCCCGGATCACCCAGAACCCGGCGACCAGGTCCTTCGCCCCGGCGAACGGGCCGTCGGTCACCACGGGCCGCCCGTCCGAGAACGTCACCCGGGCCCCCTCGGCCGAGGCCCACAGCCCGTCGGCCGCGAGCAGCGCCCCGGCCTCGAGCAACCGGTCGTTGTACGCGCTCATCTCGGCGATCATCTCCTTGGTGGGCAGCGCGCCCGCCTCGGACTCCTCGCTCGCCTTGACGATCATCATGAAGCGGGCCATGGCTCGTCTCCCGTCGTTCCGCACCGGACATCCCTCTTCGTCTCTCTTCATCTATGCGATGAACAAGGGACGCCCAGCTCGGCAGAGCGGGTGAAAAACGCGGCCGGCGGCAGCCGGACGGCGGGCCCGGGGCAGGATCAGGGATCGTTGCGGAGCCTCGCCGCCCAGCAGGCCGAGGTGATCACGTCGTCCACCAGCACGGCGTCCGCCACCGGGCAGGCGGGATCCCTCCCGTCCCGTACCGCCGCCGCGAAGTCGGCGATCAGCTCCACGTGCGGGCCGGGGCCGGGGTCCGCGTCGAGCGGGTCCAGGGTCAGGAAGCGGCCCCCGGCGGTGACGTCGAGCCGGTCCCGCCCGGCCCCGCCGGCCCAGGCGAACCGGCACTCCGCCGACGTGCCCGAGTCCCAGCCCAGCGTGACGTGCGCGCGCCGCTCCGCCCCGGCGGCGAACCTGCGGCCGAACCGCGCGCCCACGCGCACCGGCGGCCCCAGCACCGACAGCAGCAGGTCCAGGCGGTGGCTGCCCGCGTCGGCCAGCACGCCGCCGCCCGCCGCGGCCGGGTCGGTCCGCCAGTGCGCGGGGTGGTCCGGCGCCGGGTCGAAGGGAGCGCAGAAGGTGACCTGCACGCGCGCGGGCGCGCCCGCGGCGAGCGCCTCGCGCAGCCGCCCTGCAGCCGGGCCCAGCCTCCGGTGGTACGCGACCCCCGCGCGCAGTCCGGCCCCGGCCGCCTCCGCCGCCAGCGCGCCCCCGCCGCCGAGGGCGCCGGCCAGCGGCGTCTCGACGAGGACGTGGCAGCCGGCCCGCAGCGCGTGGAGCGCGACCGGCACGTGGCCGGCGACGGGCGTCGCCACGTAGACCGCGTCGGCGGCCGTCAGCCGGCCGGGGTCGTCACCGCCCGCGGGCACCCCGTGCTCCGCGGCCGCACGGGCGGCGCGGCCCGCGTCCCGGCCCCAGAGGTAGACCGGCTCCTCGCCGAGGGCGCGCAGGGCGGGCAGCACCCGGCTCCGCACGACGTCGCCGTGGCCGGCGACCGCCCACCTCACGGCCGGACCGCCACCGCGTCGCGGAGCCGGAGCTCACGGCGGCCCACCGGTTCGTATCGGCGCATGGTGATCCCTCCACGGCGAGGTTCACGGAATGATCTCCAACTCACCATAAACGGAAGGGTGTTTCAACAGTTCAGGCGCCATGTCCCGCCCTTGACACCCCTATTGGTACAGTCCAATATCGCGACTGTCCGGGCATCGCACCAGGAGGTACCCAGCCATGCTGTCCCACGGTCGCGGCGAGCAACTCACCCAGCTGTCCCATGCGGTGCTCCAGCCCGGCTTCGAGGGCACCACGGCGCCGGACTGGGTCCGCCGCAGGATCGCGGACGGCGGCCTGGCGTCCGTCGTCCTCTTCGGCCGCAACATCGCCGGCCCGGAGCAGGTCGCCCGCCTCACGGCGCAACTGCGCGCCGAGAACCCCGACGTGATCATCGCGATCGACGAGGAGGCTGGTGACGTCACCCGCCTGGAGGCCTGGACGGGCGCGTCCCGCCCCGGGAACCTGGCGCTCGGCGCGGTCGACGACACCGGCCTGACGGAGTCCGTCGCCCGCGACATCGGCCGCGAGCTCCACGCGGCCGGCGTGTCCCTGAACTACGCGCCCAGCGCCGACGTCAACTCCAACCCGCGCAACCCGACCATCGGCGTGCGCTCGTTCGGCGCCCGTACGGACCTGGTCGCGCGGCACACCGCGGCCTGGGTGCGCGGCCTGCAGTCCGCGGGCGTCGCGGCGTGCGCCAAGCACTTCCCCGGCCACGGCGACACCGCCGTCGACTCCCACCTCGGCCTGCCCCGCGTCACCGCCCCGGCCGAGGAGCTCGCCGCGACCGCCCTGCCGCCCTTCGCCGCGGCGATCGGAGCCGGCGTGCGGGCGGTGATGACCGGCCACCTCCTCGTCCCCGCGCTCGACCCCGGCCTGCCGGCCACCCTGAGCCGCCGCATCCTGGTGGACCTCCTCCGCGGCCGGCTGGGCTTCACCGGCCTGATCGTCACCGACGCCGTCGAGATGAAGGCGGTCGCGGCGCGCTACGGCATCGGCGGCGCGAGCGTCCGGGCCGTGGCGGCCGGGGCCGACGCGGTGTGCGTCGGCGGCGAGCACGCGGACGAGGCCCACACCGCACTCCTCGCGACCGCGCTCGCCACCGCCGTCCGGGACGGCGTCCTGCCGGAGGAGCGGCTGGCCGAAGCGGCCGCCCGGGTGGCGGAGTTCGCCGCCTGGTCCGGGGAGCGCTTCCGGGCGCACGCGGCGGACGGCGCGGCTCCGCCCTCCGGCATCGGGCTCGTCGCCGCCCGCCGCGCCATGCGGGTCACCGGCCGTGCGGACGACTCCCTTCCGCTGCCGGGGGACCCGCACGTCGCCGAGTTCGCCCCCACCTCCACCCTCGCCGTCGACCGGCGGACGCCGTGGGGCGTGGCGGCCCCGCTGCGCGAGCTGCGCCCCGGCGCCACCTCCGTCCGCCTCACGCAGGACGAACTCGCCGCGGACGCGGGCGTCCTGGAGCGCGAGGTGCTCGTCCCCGCCGCCGGCAAGCCGCTCGTCGCCGTGGTGCGCGACGCCGCCCGGCACCCGTGGATGTCGGCCGCCCTCGACCGGGTGCTGGGCGCGCGGCCCGATGCCGTCGTGGTCGAAATGGGCGTCCCCGGTGCGGACTCGCCGGGCGCCGTGCACCTCGCGACGCACGGGGCGACCCGCGTCTCGGGGCAGGCCGCGGCCGAACTCCTCGCCGGTGAGGCCCACTTCTCCGGCTCATGACGTTGTCATACCGATATGCGGACAGGGGGTGACGTCCGGCGGGGCCCTCGCCTATGTTTCCTGCGCATCACGCAGTGATCACAAAGGGGGGAGTCACCATCATGACGGAACCACCGGAGGGCGGCGGCAGGAGGGCGGTCGTGACCGCGCCCCTGGCCGTGGCCGGAGTGTGCCTGGCGATACCTTTCGTCGCGATGCTGTGGGTCGACTCCTACGCCCGGACCGGACCCGCCTTCATCGGCATCCCGTTCTTCTACTGGTACCAGATGTTGTGGGTGCCCGTCTCGACGGCGCTCACGGCGACGGCGTACGTGATCGTGCGGCGCCAGGAGCGCGCCCGCAGGGCGGGTGAGCAGCGGTGAAGGACGGCGTGAACGGCGTGGCACTCGCCGTGTTCATCTTCTTCTTCCTGGCCGTGACGGTCATGGGCTTCATGGCGTCGAAGTGGCGGCGCGCGGAGAGCGCCGAGAACCTCGACGAGTGGGGGCTGGGCGGCCGGTCCTTCGGCACCTGGGTGACGTGGTTCCTGCTCGGCGGCGACCTCTACACCGCGTACACCTTCGTGGCGGTCCCGGCGGCGATCTACGCGGGCGGCGCGGCCGGCTTCTTCGCGGTCCCGTACACGATCCTCTGCTACCCCCTGGTCTTCACGTTCCTGCCCCGCCTGTGGTCGGTCTCCCACAAGCACGGCTACGTGACGTCGTCGGACTTCGTCCGCGGCCGGTTCGGCTCCAAGGGGCTCTCGCTCGCCCTCGCGCTCACGGGCCTCCTCGCGACGATGCCGTACATCGCGCTGCAGCTCGTCGGCATCCAGGCGGTCCTGGACGTGCTGGGCGTGGGCGGCGGCTCGAACTGGTTCATGAAGGACCTGCCGCTGCTGATCGCGTTCGGCGTGCTCGCGGCGTACACGTACTCCGCCGGACTGCGGGCGCCCGCGCTGATCGCCTTCGTCAAGGACGCGCTGATCTACATCGTGATCATCGTGGCGATCATCTACATTCCCATCAAACTGGGCGGTTTCGACCACATCTTCGCCAAGGCGGGCGATGCGTTCGCGGTGAAGAACCCGGAGACCGGCAAGCCGCGCGGCGCGCTGGTGAGCGGGCCGGACGCGCAGTGGTCGTACGCGACGCTCGCGCTCGGCTCCGCGATGGCGCTCTTCCTCTACCCGCACTCGGTGACCGCGGTTCTCTCCAGCAAAGGCCGCAACGTCATCCGCCGCAATACGACGATCCTGCCGCTCTACTCCCTGATGCTGGGTCTGCTGGCGATGCTCGGCTTCATGGCCATCGCCGCCGGGATCAAGGTGAAGAACGGGCAGCTCGCGATCCCGCAGCTGTTCGAGGACATGTTCCCGGACTGGTTCACCGGGGTGGCCTTCGCGGCCATCGGGATCGGTGCCCTGGTGCCGGCGGCGATCATGTCGATCGCCGCCGCGAACCTTTTCACCCGCAACATCTACAAGGACTTCATCAGGCCGGACGCCTCGCCCGAGCACGAGGCGAAGGTCTCCAAGCTCGCCTCGCTGCTGGTGAAGGTCGGCGCGCTCGTCTTCGTCCTCACCATGGACAAGACGGTCGCCATCAACTTCCAGCTGCTCGGTGGCATCTGGATCCTGCAGACGGTCCCGGCGCTCGTGGGCGGGCTCTTCACCCGCTGGTTCCACCGCTGGGCCCTGCTGGCCGGCTGGGCGGCCGGGATGGTCTACGGCACCTGGAAGGCGTACGACACGCCGAGCGCCACGCAAGATCATTTCGGTAACACCAACCTCATCCCGTTCCTCGGGGAAAAGGGGTATATCGGACTGACCGCCTTCGTGCTCAATGTGATCGTCGTCATCGTCCTGACCTTCGTCCTGAAGGCGCTCCGAGTGCCGGACGGCGTGGACGAGACCACGGCGGCGGACTACACCGCGGACGCCGGCGACCCCGGGGTCCAGGAGGAGCTCCCGCCGGCCACGGCAGGGGTCCCCGGCGGGCACTAGAGCGCCTTTGGCGGGGCCTCCCGCCCCGTGAGGCCGACCGGGCCGCCGCGCCCCCTCCAGGGGGGCGCGGCGGCCCTTCGCCGTGCCCCGCCCAAGAGGCCTCCCGCGGCCCCCGGACGCCCCTCGGGAGGCCCCCGGACGGCCGGTGAACCCACCCTCAACACCGGGGCCTGATAACACATTCCGACCCATGCGCTTACCGCGCGACACAACATGTGGGGGCGCGTACGGGGGGCGGCACTAGATGTATGCTCATCCTCGCTGTCGTCGCAGGGGAATCCGGTGGAAATCCGGAACTGTCCCGCAACGGTGCATGTATGCCGTTAAGCCGCGCATGCAGGAGTCCGAGTACCTGCCGGCAGCACGCCCTCCACCGAGCCTGCCCTGGGCTCGGCTATGGGCGTTGAATTCGTCCGGGCCTCGCGGGTTGGGCCGGCGGACGCCTACGCGGCATGCCCTCGTACGCCGGGCATGCCCGTACGCGACCGTCGTGCTCTCCTGCCGGCCCACCAAGCCGAGCGAGGGAGAGCCTCAGTGACCATCGCGCCCGCAGATCCGGTTTCAGGTCCGGTCTCAGCGACTGCGGAAGAAGCCACCGGCGGCCCCGGGACCGCGCTCCTGCGCACCCTGACCGACCTCACCGCCGACCTTCCCGCCACCGACCCGGGCAAGGTCGCCGCCGCCGCGCTGCGGGGCCGGAGCGCCACCTCCGACGAGGCCGAGCTCCGCTCCCTCGCCACCGAGGCCGCCGCCGGTCTGATCGCCGAGGAGCCCGAGTACTCCCGCCTCGCCGCGCGCCTGCTCACCCGCGCGATCGCCGACGAGGCCGCCGGCCAGGGCGCCACGTCCTTCTCGGCCTCGGTCGCCGTCGGTCACCAGGAGGGCCTGATCGCGGACGAGACCGCCGCGTTCGTCGCCACCCACGCCGCCCGCCTCGACGAGCTCGTCGAGAAGGCCCTCGCCGACGGCGCCGACGACCGCTTCGGCTACTTCGGCCTGCGCACCCTGCACAGCCGCTACCTGCTGCGCCACCCGATCCACCGCGACGTCATCGAGACCCCGCAGCACTTCCTGCTGCGCGTGGCCTGCGGCCTCGCCGAGGACCACTCGGAGCGGGCCCTGGAGGACGTCGCCGAGCTCTACCGGCTGACGAGCACCCTCTCGTACCTGCCGTCCTCCCCGACGCTCTTCAACTCCGGCACCCGCCACCCCCAGATGTCGTCCTGCTACCTGCTGGACTCCCCGCTGGACGAGCTGGACTCGATCTACGACCGCTACCACCAGGTGGCGCGGCTGTCGAAGCACGCCGGCGGCATCGGCCTGTCGTACTCGCGCATCCGCTCCCGCGGCTCGCTGATCCGCGGCACCAACGGCCACTCCAACGGCATCGTGCCGTTCCTGCGCACCCTCGACGCCTCCGTCGCCGCCGTGAACCAGGGCGGCCGCCGCAAGGGCGCGGCCTGCGTCTACCTGGAGACGTGGCACGCCGACATCGAGGAGTTCCTGGAGCTCCGCGACAACACCGGTGAGGAGGCCCGCCGCACCCACAACCTCAACATCGCGCACTGGATCCCGGACGAGTTCATGCGCCGCGTCGAGGCGGACGCCGACTGGTCGCTGTTCTCCCCGGCCGACACCCCGGACCTGGTCGACCTCTACGGCGACGAGTTCGACGCCGCCTACCGCGCCTACGAGGCCGCCGGCAAGGCCGTCAAGACCATCCCGGCCCGCGTGCTCTACGCCCGCATGATGCGCACCCTCGCGCAGACCGGCAACGGCTGGATGACGTTCAAGGACGCCGCCAACCGCACCGCCAACCAGACGGCCGAGAAGGGCGCGGTCGTCCACTCCTCGAACCTCTGCACCGAGATCCTCGAGGTCACGGACGACGGCGAGACCGCGGTCTGCAACCTGGGCTCGGTCAACCTGGCCCAGCACCTGGGCGCCGACGGCGAGATGGACTGGGAGAAGCTCGACCGTACGGTCCGTACGGCCGTCACCTTCCTCGACCGCGTCGTGGACATCAACTTCTACCCGACCGAGCAGGCCGGCAGCTCCAACAGCCGCTGGCGCCCGGTGGGCCTCGGCCTGATGGGCCTGCAGGACGTCTTCTTCCGGCTGCGCCTGCCCTTCGACTCGGCCGAGGCGAAGGCCCTGTCCACCAAGATCTCCGAGCGGATCATGCTCGCGGCGTACGAGGCCTCCGCCGACCTCGCCGAGCGCAACGGCCCGCACCCGGCCTGGGCCGCGACCCGCACCGCCCGCGGCGTGCTGCACCCGGACCACTACCCCAACGCCGTCGCCGCCTGGGAGGACCGCTGGGAGGCGCTGCGCGCCCGCATCGCCGAGGTCGGCATGCGCAACTCGCTGCTGCTCGCCATCGCCCCCACCGCGACCATCGCGTCCATCGCGGGCGTGTACGAGTGCATCGAGCCGCAGGTCTCCAACCTCTTCAAGCGCGAGACGCTCTCCGGTGAGTTCCTGCAGGTCAACACCTACCTGGTGGAGGACCTCAAGAAGCTCGGCGTGTGGGACCGCACCACCCGCGACGCCATGACCGAGGCCAACGGCTCGATCCAGGACATGCGCTGGATCCCGCAGGAGGTGCGCGACCTCTACCGCACCGCCTGGGAGATCCCGCAGCGCGCCCTGATCGACATGGCCGCGGCCCGCACCCCGTACCTGGACCAGAGCCAGTCGCTGAACCTCTTCATGGCCTCGCCCACCATCGGCAAGCTCAGCTCGATGTACGCGTACGCCTGGAAGCAGGGCATCAAGACGACGTACTACCTGCGCTCCCGTCCGGCGACCCGGATCGCCCGGTCGGCCAGTGCCGCCGCCACCGTCCCGGTGCAGCAGGCCGCGCCCGACGCGGACGCCATCGCCTGCTCCCTTGAGAACCCCGAGTCCTGCGAGGCCTGCCAGTAATGAGCTCCACCGAGAAGAACCTGCTCGACCCGGGCTTCGAGCTGACCCTGCGTCCGATGCGGTACCCGGACTTCTACGACCGCTACCGCGACGCGATCAAGAACACCTGGACCGTCGAGGAGGTCGACCTCCACTCGGACGTCGCCGACCTCGCCAAGCTCTCCCCGGGTGAGCAGCACATGATCGGCCGCCTCGTCGCGTTCTTCGCGACCGGCGACTCGATCGTGGCGAACAACCTCGTGCTGACGCTGTACAAGCACATCAACTCGCCCGAGGCGCGCCTGTACCTGTCGCGGCAGCTGTTCGAGGAGGCCGTGCACGTCCAGTTCTATCTGACGCTGCTCGACACCTACCTGCCCGACCCGGACGACCGCGCCGCCGCCTTCGACGCGGTGGAGAACATCCCGTCGATCCGCGAGAAGGCGCAGTTCTGCTTCAAGTGGATCAACGAGGTCGAGAAGCTGGAGAGCCTGCAGACGAAGGCCGACCGCCGTCGCTTCCTGCTCAACCTCATCTGCTTCGCCGCGTGCATCGAGGGCCTGTTCTTCTACGGCGCCTTCGCCTACGTGTACTGGTTCCGCAGCCGCGGCCTGCTGCACGGCCTCGCGACCGGCACCAACTGGGTGTTCCGCGACGAGTCCATGCACATGGACTTCGCGTTCTCCGTCGTGGACACCGTCCGCGAGGAGGAGCCGGACCTGTTCGACGACGAGCTCCAGCAGCAGGTCACGGACATGCTGAAGGAGGCCGTCGAGTGCGAGCTGCAGTTCGCCCGCGACCTGTGCGGCGACGGCCTGCCGGGCATGAACACCGACTCCATGCGCGAGTACCTGCAGTGCGTCGCCGACCAGCGCCTGCAGCGCCTGGGCATCGCCCCGGTGTTCGGCTCGGAGAACCCGTTCTCCTTCATGGAGCTGCAGAACGTCCAGGAGCTGACCAACTTCTTCGAGCGCCGCGCGTCCGCGTACCAGGTGGCGGTCGAGGGCACGGTCGCCTTCGACGACGAGTTCTGATCCTCCGGCGGTCCCGCTGACGATCCGGCGGTCCGGCCCGTCCCCTCCGGGGGGCGGGCCGGACGCGTTTCCGGAAGGAGACGTCCCCTACTCCACTACTCCACCGGCCGCTGCAGCCGCGCCACGAACTTGTAGCGGTCCCCCCGGTACACCGACCGCACCCACTCCACCGGCTGTCCCTGCGCGTCCAGCGAGTGGCGGGAGAGCATCAGCATCGGCAGGCCCACGTCCGTGCCCAGGAGCCCCGCCTCGCGCGGGGTGGCCAGCGACGTCTCGATCGTCTCCTCCGCCTCCGCGAGGCGGACGTCGTAGACCTCGGCCAGGGCGGTGTAGAGCGAGGTGTACTTGGTGAGGCTGCGCCGCAGCGCCGGGAACCTCTTCGCCGAGAGGTGGGTCGTCTCGATCGCCATCGGCTCACCGCTGGCCAGCCGCAGCCGCTCGATGCGCAGCACGCGGCCGCCCGCAGCGATCTCCAGCAGCTTGGCGAGCCGGTCGTCGGCCGTGACGTAGCCGATGTCCAGGAGCTGGGAGGCCGGCTCCAGGCCCTGGGCGCGCATGTCCTCCGTGTAGGAGGTCAGTTGCAGCGCCTGGGAGACCTTGGGCTTCGCGACGAAGGTCCCCTTGCCCTGGATGCGCTCCAGCCGGCCCTCCACGACCAGCTCCTGGAGGGCCTGGCGGACGGTCGTGCGGGAGGTGTCGAACTCCGCGGCGAGGGTGCGCTCCGGCGGCACGGGGGTGCCGGGGGGCATGGTTTCGGTCATGTCCAGCAAATGGCGTTTCAGGCGGTAGTACTTGGGAACGCGCGCGGTCCGCGCGCCGCCCGGCGCGCTGCCGCCCTCGGCCGTACCGCCCTCGGTCGCCATGGCCTGCCTTCCCGACTCCGATCCTGCTGCTGTCACCGGCTCCTCCGTCTGTCGCGGTCACATGGTGGCACGGGCAGAGCCCGAGGGGCCCGGAGACGCCCAGGTCGACCTCGAGGTGTCGGTCCGGTAACGGAGCCGACAGCGACTCTTATACACCCTTGACACCCCAAAAGGTCTAGGCCAAGCTGCGGGCACTGGTCTAAACCATTAAAGACCACATTCGGTCCTTGAGGAGAGTGCTGTGAAGCGAGGGCTCATAGCGGCGACGGGTGTCGCGGCCATGCTGGTGAGTGTTGCTGCCTGTGGGTCCAGCGACAGTGACAAGGGATCGGGCGGCGACGCCAAGGACAAGAGCCTGACCGTCTGGTTCATGGACGGCTCCAACGCGCCCGGCTGGACGAAGGCGGTCCAGGCCGAGTTCGAACAGAAGACCGGCGCGAAGCTCAACATCCAGGTCCAGAAGTGGGACGGCATCCAGCAGAAGCTGACCACGGCCCTCTCCGAGTCCAACCCGCCGGACGTCGTCGAGGTCGGCAACACCCAGACCCCCTCCTACGCGCAGACCGGCGGCCTCTCCGAGCTCGGCGACCTGAAGAAGGAGATCGGCGCCGACTGGACCGACTCGCTCAACAAGCCCGCCGTCTTCGAGGGCAAGCAGTACGCCGCGCCCTGGTACGCGGTGAACCGCGTCGTCATCTACAACAAGAAGGTGTGGGCGGACGCGGGCGTCACCGACGTGCCGAAGACCCGCGCCGACTTCTTCAAGGCCCTGGAGGCCATCCAGAAGAAGGGCGAGGCCGAGCCGCTCTACCTGCCCGGCCAGAACTGGTACTTCTTCGACGGCCTGACCATCGGCACCGGTGCTGACCTGGTGAAGAAGGACGGCAAGAAGTGGGTGTCCAACCTCGGCGACCCCAAGGTCGCCAAGGCCATGGACATCTACAAGCAGTACCAGTCCTTCAGCAAGGCCCCCAAGGACAAGGACGAGGCCACCCCGCAGCAGGCCGACGTCTTCGCCAAGGGCAAGACGGGCGCCTTCATCGGCATGGGCTGGGAGGCCGCCACCGCCGTCAAGGCCAACCCGGCCATCGAGAAGGACCTCGGCTACTTCGCCGTCCCCGGTGAGACCGCGGACAAGCCCGAGGGCGTCTTCCTCGGCGGCTCCAACCTCGCCATCCCCGCGGGCAGCAAGAAGCAGGACCTCGCCAAGGAGTTCCTGAAGATCGCACTGTCCGACAAGAACGAGGGCGCGCTGGCCAAGGAGGTCGGCTCGATCCCCAACAAGGAATCCCTGCTGGGCAACCTCAAGGGCAACGCGGCCGCCGAGGCCGCGGCCCCGGCCGCCAAGGGCGGCGGCACCACCCCGCTGATCCCCGAGTGGGCCGCGGTGGAGAACGCCCCGAACCCGGTCAAGGCGTACATGACGGCCGTGCTCAACGGCAAGTCCCCCGACGAGGCCGCCAAGCAGGTCGAGGCGGACATCAACAAGCGCCTCAGCCAGAAGCAGTGACCCGGACGGCCGGGCCGGGGGCGTGAGCCGCGCCCCCGCCCGGCCGCGCACGCACCAACGCACCACCGTTCGACAGGGGAGAAGGCGGACGACGATGTCAGCGCAGATCGAAGAGGTGGCGGCCGCCGGGCCCGCCTCCCGGACCGGCAAGGGCACCGCCCCGCCGCCCCGCCGCGGCCCCCGCCGCCCCGTCCGGGGCGTGCCGTACCTGCTGATCCTCCCCACCGCCGCCGTCACCGTGCTGCTGCTCGGCTGGACCCTGCTGAAGAGCGGCCTGCTGTCGTTCCAGAACCTCGGCCGGCGCCAGCTCATCCAGCACCTCACCGAGTGGACCGGCACGGACAACTACACCGAGCAGCTCGGCAGTTCCGAGTTCTGGGGCGTCACCGCGCGGTCCGTCGTCTTCACCGCCGCCAACGTCTTCCTGATCATGGCGCTGGGCTGCCTCACCGGACTGCTGCTCGCCCGCCTGGGCAAGAAGCTGCGCCTCATGCTCTCCCTCGGCCTGGTGCTGGCCTGGGCGATGCCCGTCGTCGCCGCGACCACCGTCTTCCAGTGGCTGTTCGACCAGCGCTTCGGCGTCGTCAACTACCTCCTGGACCGGCTCGGCTGGCACTCCATGGCCGGCTACAGCTGGACCAGCGGGCAGTTCTCCACCTTCTTCGTGATCACCGTGCTGATCGTCTGGCAGTCGGTCCCCTTCGTGGCGATCAACCTCTACGCGGCGACCACCACGATCCCCAGGGAGCTCTACGAGGCCGCCTCGCTCGACGGCGCCGGCTCCTGGAAGCAGTTCACCTCGGTGACCTTCCCCTTCCTCAAGCCGTTCTTCCTCGCGACGACGTTCCTCGAAGTCATCTGGATCTTCAAGTCGTTCACCCAGGTCTTCGCGATCAACGAGGGCGGCCCCGACCGGCTCACCGAGACCCTGCCGGTCTACGCCTTCCAGGAGGGCGTGGGCAGCCAGCACTTCGGCATGGGCGCGGCGATCTCCATCCTGACCATCGTGATCCTGCTGGCCCTGACGGCGTACTACCTGCGCCTGGTTCTCAAGCAAGAGGAGGACGAGCTGTGAGGCGCTCAACGGCGGGCCGCATCTGGCCGGGGGCGGCGGCCGTCGTCCTCTTCGCCGCCTTCGTGTTCCCCGTCTACTGGATGTTCTCCACGGCCTTCAAGGCCAACAAGGACGTCGTCAGCGAGACACCCGTCTGGTTCCCCTCCAGCCCCACCCTCGACCACTTCCAGAAGGCCGTGGACGCCGACGGCTTCTGGACGCTCGTGGGCAACTCCCTCACCGTCACCCTGGTCGCCGTCGGCCTCTCGCTCGTCATCGCGCTGCTCGCGTCCTTCGCCGTCGCCCGCATGCGCTTCAAGGGCCGCAAGAGCTTCATCCTGGTGATGATGATGGCCCAGATGGCCCCCTGGGAGGTCATGGCCCTCGCGTACTACATCATCGTGCGCGACGCGGACATGCTGAACAGCCTCGTCCCCCTCGTCGCCATCTACACCGTCATGGTGCTGCCCTTCACCGTCCTCACGCTGCGGGGCTACGTCGCCGCCGTGCCGAAGGAGCTGGAGGAGTCCGCGATGGTCGACGGGTGCACCCGCACCCAGGCGTTCATCAAGGTGATCTTCCCGCTGCTGGCCCCCGGCCTGATGGCCACCTCGCTCTTCGGCTTCATCACCGTCTGGAACGAGTTCCCCTACGTCCTGATCCTCAACAAGCAGGCCGGCCAGACCCTCCCGGTCTGGCTCACCGGCTTCCGCACCACCTTCGGCGACGACTGGGGCGCCACCATGGCCGCCTCCTCCCTCTTCGCCGTGCCCGTCCTGATCCTCTTCGTCATCCTCCAGCGCAAGGCAGTCGGCGGCCTCACCTCCGGCGCAGTGAAGGGTTAGCGCTACTCCCATGGACACGCTCACGGGCAACGCCCTCGCCGTCCTGCAGCCCGGCTTCACCGGCACCACCGCCCCCGGCTGGCTGCTGCGCCGGCTCGGCGAAGGGCTCGCCTCCGTCGGCCTCTTCGGCCGCAACATCGCCTCACCGGAGCAGCTCGCGGCGCTCACCGCCCGGCTGCGCGCCGAGCGCGGCGACGTCCTCGTCGCGATCGACGAGGAGGGCGGCGACGTCACCCGGCTGGAGGTGCGCACCGGCTCCTCCTTCCCCGGCAACCTCGCCCTCGGCGCCGTCGACGACACCGGCCTCACCCGGGCAGTCGCCCGCGAACTCGGCCGGCGGCTCGCCGAGTGCGGCGTCAACCTCAACTGGGCGCCCTCCGCCGACGTCAACTCCGACCCGGACAACCCCGTCATCGGCGTGCGGTCCTTCGGCGCCGACCCGAAGCTCGTCGCCCGGCACACCGCCGCCTACGTCGAGGGCCTGCAGTCCGCGGGCGTCGCCGCCTGCACCAAGCACTTCCCCGGGCACGGCGACACCGCCGTCGACTCCCACCACGACATGCCGCGCATCGACGCCGGCCTGGACACCCTGCGGACGCGCGAGCTGGTGCCCTTCCGGGCCGCCGTCGCCGCCGGCACCAAGGCCGTCATGAGCGCGCACATCCTGCTGCCCGCCCTCGACCCCCGGCTCCCGGCGACCCTCAGCCCCGCCGCCCTGCACGGGCTGCTGCGCGCCCCCGTCGCCGACGGCGGCCTCGGCTTCGACGGCCTCGTCGTCACCGACGGCATGGAGATGGAGGCCGTCGCCGGCACCTACGGGATCGAGCGGGGCAGCGTGCTGGCCCTCGCCGCGGGCGCCGACGCCATCTGCGTCGGCGGCGGGCTGGCCGACGAGGACACCGTGCTGCGGCTGCGCGACGCGCTGGTCGCCGCCGTACGCGCCGGCGAGCTGCCGGAGGAACGGCTCGCCGACGCCGCGGCACGGGTGCGCGCCCTGGCGCGCTGGACCTCGGGGGAGGGTGCGGCCGGCGCGGCCGAGGAGGGGACCGCGCCCGCCCCCGAGGTGGGGCTGACCGCGGCCCGGCGCGCCCTGCGGGTGACCGCCGCGGCGGGCCGCGAGCCGCTCACCGGGCCCGCCTACGTGGCCGCGTTCACCCCGCTGGCGAACATCGCCGTCGGCGACGAGACCCCCTGGGGCGTCGGCGCGGAACTCGCCCGGCTGCTGCCCGGCACGGAGACCGGCACGTACGGCCGCGACGCGGCCCGCGCCTCCGACGTGCTCGCGGCCGCGGGCGGCCGGCGGATCGTCGCCGTCGTACGGGACGTGCACCGGCACGGGTGGATGGCGGACGCGCTCGACGCCCTGGTCGCCGCCCGGCCGGACACGATCGTGGTGGAAATGGGCCTGAACGCGGCCCCGCCGCGGGGGGCGCTGCACGTGGCGACGCATGGAGCGGCGCGCGTCTGCGGGACCGCTGCGGCGGAGGTCATCGCGGGGGTATAGGCCCGCGGGTGGGTCCGGCACCGCCGGACAGGCCGTGGCGGGTTGCTCGCCGCAGCGGCGGAGGAAAAAGCCCCGGCCCCGCCCTTTCACCGTTTCCTCCTCCGGAGGGGCCGGGGGCCGGGGCCGCCCCTGGCAGGGACTACAGCCCCTGCCAGGCCGGCTTCGCCGCGTACGTCGCGCGGAAGTAGTCCGCCAGCTTCAGCTCGGACGCGGCTGCCTCGTCGACGACGACCGTCGCGTGCGGGTGGAGCTGCAGCGCCGAGGCGGGGACCAGGGCCGAGACCGGGCCCTCGACGGACGCCGCCACGGCCTCCGCCTTGCCCGCGCCGGTGGCCAGCAGCACCAGGTGCCGGGCGTCCAGGATCGTGCCGATGCCCTGGGTGATGACGTGGTGCGGCACCTGGTCGATGTCGCCGCCGAAGAAGCGCGCGTTGTCGACGCGGGTCTGCTCGGTCAGCGTCTTGATGCGCGTGCGGGAAGCGAGCGACGAGCACGGCTCGTTGAAGCCGATGTGCCCGTCGGTGCCGATGCCGAGCAGCTGGAGGTCCACTCCGCCGGCCGCGGCCAGCGCGCTGTCGTAGTCGTCGCAGGCGGCCTGGACGTCCCCGGCGGTGCCGTCGGGGCCCATGAAGGACGCCTCGGACAGGCCGAGGGGCTCGACGACCTCGCGCAGCACCACCGAGCGGTACGACTCGGGGTGGTCGGCGGGCAGGCCGACGTACTCGTCGAGCTGGCAGATGCGGGCCCGCGAGGCGTCCACCGCGCCGGAGCGGACCTTGGTGGTCAGGGCTTCGTAGACGGGCAGCGGCGTCGAGCCCGTGGCCACGCCGAGCAGGGCGTGGGGCTTGCGGCGCAGGAGGGCGGCCATGGCCTCCGCGATGAGTTCGCCGCCTGCCTGGGCGTCCGGGACGATGACAACTTCCACGCTGGGGCCTGCCGATCTTAAAGAGTGGAGCGGATCGTGTGGTATAGACCAATCTAGCAGAGCGGGCACGGTCCGCCCCGGTCGGCGGGGCTGCTGCCGCCCGGGGAAAACACCGGACCCCCGGCGGGGGAGGCCGGGGGTCCGGTGTCGTCAGCCGCTGTGCGCGGCGGCATGCGGGCGCAGCGGAGCGGGGCTCACTGGCCGAGGAGCGAGCCGCCCGTCGCGTCGATGTCCTGGCCGGTGACCCAGCGGGAGTCCGCGGAGGCGAGGAAGGCGACGACGTCGGCGATGTCCGCCGGCTGGCCGACGCGCTTGAAGGCCGAGAAGGACTCGCCGTAGGCGCGGGCCTGCGGGTCGGCCAGCCAGGCGTTGACCTCGGTCTCGGTGACGCCCGGGGCCACGGAGTTGACCGTGATGCCGCGCGGCGCCAGCTCCAGGGCGAGGGTGCGGGTCAGGGTGGTCAGGGCGCCCTTCGACGCGGCGGTCGCGGCGATGCCGGGGAACGCGATCCGGGTCATGCCGGAGGTGGTGTTGATGATGCGGCCACCGTCGCGCAGCCGGTCCAGGCCGTTCTTGATGATGAAGAACGGGGCCTTGGCGTTGACCGCGAAGACCTTGTCGAAGCCGGCCTCGTCGGTCTCCTTGATCCCGGCGGCCAGCGCCATGCCGGCGTTGTTGACCAGGATGTCCAGCCCGCCCTCGGCGGAGAACTCGCGGACGCCGGCGTCGAAGGCGGCCCACAGCGCCTCGGCGTCGCCGGGGACGCCCAGCTCGGTGCGGAAGGCGAAGGCCCGGCCGCCGGCGGCCTCGATCGCGGCGACCGTCTCCTTGGCCGCCGCGTCGTTGTTGCCGTAGTGGACGGCGACGAGCGCGCCGTCACGGCCCAGCCGCTCGGAGATGCTCCGGCCGATGCCCCGGCTGCCGCCCGTGACCAGTGCCGTCTTGCCCTTGAGCGCGCCCATGGCTACGCCCCCCTCTTTCTGTAGTGATCGATACAGAAAGAACGTTAGCAGATTCTGTAGCGAGGGCTATAAAATTTTTGCCATGGCGACCAAACAGCGCGGGCGGCCCCGTTCGTTCGACCGGAGCGAGGCCCTCGACCGGGCGATGCGGGCCTTCTGGGAGCACGGCTATGAGGCGACGTCGATCGCCGAGCTGACCCGGGCCATGGGCATCGGCGCGCCCAGCCTGTACGCGGCCTTCGGCGACAAGACCGCCCTCTTCAAGGAGGTCGTCGACTTCTACGTCGGCACCTACGGCGCCTACATGGGGGAGGCGCTGGACGGCGAGCCGACGGCCCGGCAGGCCGTCGCGCGGATGCTGCGGGAGGCGGCCGGCCAGCTCACGGCCGACGACCGGCCGCGCGGCTGCCTGGTGGTCTTCGCCGCCGCCAACTGCACCACGGCCTCGGCCGAGGTGGAGAAGATCCTGCGGGACCAGCGCGGCGCCTTCACCGCCGCCTTCGAGGAGCGGATCAGGGCCGGGGCGGAGGCGGGGGAGCTTTCCGCCGGCCATGCCGGAGCCCTCGCGCAGTTTTTCTCCGCGGTATTCCAGGGCATGTCCCAGCAGGCGCGCGACGGCGCGAGCCGCGCGGAACTCGAGTCGATCGCCGAGACCGCGATGCGCTGCTGGCCGTCAACGTGACAGATATCCTATTTCCAGCCAGTGATAGCTGAATGTAGGTTGTTCTCCGGAACGACGGGCCGGGGCGGGTCAGCCCCGGGGTCCGCTGCACCCATTTTGTGGAGCGGGCATTCCGCTTCTTCGTGAAGAGAATTGAGCATCTGTGCCGGTGCCCGGGGGGGAGTACCGGCCGTTGTCCGGTGCTGCCTGTCGCACATGCCCGTCCCCCCATATTGAGCAGGGGGAGCTTTCGATATGGGTACTGTCAAGAGGAGATCGGTTCTCACCGCCTCCGCGGCGCTGGCGGGAACGGCGGCGCTGGAATTGGGAATTCCGAATTCCGCCGTGGCGGTGGAGGAAACGCCGGAATCCGGAACGGGCTCCAACGCCATCACCGTGCTGCCGAACGACCCGCGCTACCAGGAACTGACCGTGGGCCACAACACCCGCTGGGTCGGCAGCCCGGACGCCGTCCGGCTCGTCCGCACCACCGAGCAGGTGGTGAAGGCCGTCCAGGAGGCGGTGCGCGGCAACAAGCGCATCTCCGTGCGCAGCGGCGGCCACTGCTACGCCGACCACGTCTACAACCGCGACGTCAAGGTCGTCATCGACATGACGATGATGTCCGCGGTCACCTACGACGACCAGCGCAAGGCGTTCATGGTGGAGGCGGGCGCCACGCTGCTCGACGCCTACCAGACCCTGTACAAGGGCTGGGGCGTCGGCCTCCCGGCCGGCATGTGCTACTCGGTGGGGGCCGGCGGCCACGTCGCGGGCGGCGGCTTCGGCCTGCTCTCCCGCCAGTACGGCCTGACCGTCGACCACCTCCACGCGGTCGAGGTCGTCGTGGTCGACGCCTCCGGCACCGCCCGCGCCGTCGTCGCCACGCGGGACGACAAGGACCCCAACCGCGAGCTGTGGTGGGCCCACACCGGAGGCGGCGGCGGGAACTTCGGCGTGGTGACGCGCTTCTGGTTCCGCACCCCGGGGGCCTCCGGCAGCAGCCCCGGCCAGCAGCTGATGCGCCCGCCGAAGGACGTGCTGCTCAGCGCCGTCTCGCTGCCCTGGTCGGACCTGGACAAGCCGCGCTTCACCACGCTCCTCCAGAACTACGGCACCTGGCACGAGCGCAACAGCGCGGCGGACTCGCCCAACGCGCCGCTCTGCGGCCTGCTGATGCTCAACCACAAGGCGAACGGCAACATCGGCCTGGTCACCCAGATCGACGCCTCGGTGCCGGGCGCCGAATCGCTGCTGAAGGACTACCTGACGCAGATCACCTCGACCGTGGGCGTCGACACCCAGCCCATGGCGCAGCCCGTCGGCGAGCAGCCGCCGCTGCCGGACCTCTACACCCCGCAGCGGGTCCCCTGGCTCACCTCGGCGCGGCTCATCGGCACGCACTACCCGTCGCTGACCAACCCCACGCTGCGCGGCGCCTACAAGTCGGCGTACATGCGCAAGGGCTTCACCACCGCGCAGATCGCCTCGATCCACCAGCACCTGACGCGCACCGACCGGCAGAACCCCATGTCGAACCTCATCCTTTTCCCGTACGGCGGGAAGGTGAACAGCGTCAAGCCGGGCGACACCGCCTCCGCGCAGCGCGACTCCGTCTTCAAGGCGCTGTTCTCGACGCAGTGGACGGGAAATGCCGGCGACGCCGACAACGTGGCGTGGCTGCGCGAGATCTACAGCGACGTGTACGCGTCCACCGGCGGATATCCGGTGCCGGGCGCGGCCACCGACGGCTGCTACGTCAATTACCAGGACAGCGACATCACCGACCCGGCGCAGAACAAGTCGGGGGTGGCCTGGTCCACTCTCTATTACAAGGACAACTACCCGCGGCTTCAGCAGGTGAAGGCCAAGTACGACCCAAAGAACATCTTCCGGCACACCCAGTCGATCACCCTGCCGAATTAGCGCACGGTGACCGAAAGGCTCCGGGCGGGCGGCGATCCGTACCGCCGCCCGCCCGGAGCCCCTGTCGATTCCTCTTGTGTTGTCGACGCCGGAAACGGAAACATCATTGAAGCTTTCACAGCTGGCCGCCTTCGTGGCGATTGCCGACACCGGGAGTTTTACGAAGGCGGCCACCGAACTGGGTGTGACCCAGTCGGCCGTCAGCCACGCCATCGCCAGCCTCGAAGCGGAGCTGTGCGTGGGCATCATGCGCCGCGACCGCTCGGGCGTGGACCTCACCGACGCCGGGCGCCGCATCCTGGAGCACGCCCGCTCCGCGCTGACCCACACCGAACGCATCCGCATCGAGGCCAGTGCCCCGGCCGCCGGCGCGTCGCGCCGGCTGCTGGTCGGCACGAGCCAGAGCTTCTCCACCCGGCTGCTGCCCCGGCTCATCGCCGAGTTCCGGACGAGGTTCCGGGACGTCGAGATCGTCCTCTACGAGGGCGACGACCGGCGCATCGCCGAGATGCTCGCGCAGCGGTCCGTCGACGTGGGCATCGTGACGCTGCCGAAGAGCGACTTCCTCACCTATCCGCTGCTCGCGGACGAGATGTGCGTCGTCGTTCCCCGGGGGCACGAGCTGGCCGGGGAGACCAGCCTGCCGGTGTGGAGACTGGCCGGGCAGGACATCGTCCTGCCCACCGAGGGCGTGGAGCCCACGCTGCGGGCGCTGTTCGCGTCCGCGGGCACCCGTCTCGACGTCCTCCACCGCATCCGGGACCTGCACGTCCTGCTGTCCATGGTCGGTGAGGGGCTCGGCGTGACCGTCCTCCCCTCCCTGGCCCTGCCCGCCACGCCGGCGGACCTCGTGGCGATCCCGTTCGCACCGGCCGTGACGCGGCACTTGGCGATCGGCGTGCGGGAAGCGCCCGACGAGTGCTCGCCGGCGATGGCCTTCATCCGGGCCGCTCAGACGCTGGCCCGCAGCCGGGACTGCGGGCATCGCAGGGTCCCCGCCGTGTCGTGACCGTACGCCGGTGGTCCGTGCTCCCCTCCCCGGGGCACGGACCACCGGCGCGGCGGCCGCCCGTGCGGACGGCCGCCCTCCCGGCCGCTCAGTCGCCGACGCGGCCGGCGACGCCGTCGATCCACCGGTGGGCGTGCCGGTCCGCCGCCGCCCGGTCGCGGAACGCGTAGGTCTTCAGCAGCCAGCGCTGACGGGCCCGCTCCGGGTCGTTGATCTCCATCTTGTCGCGGCTGTGCAGGCCGTCCTGGTTGGCGAACGTGAACAGGTCGCCGGCCAGCAGCCGGTGCCGCTTCTTCTCGGCCTTCACCAGGGCGTTCTTCAGCGACAGGAGGGCGTCCTTGGCCTTCTCCGGGGCCCCGGCCCGCACGGTGGTGCTGGTGTCGAGGTAGCGGAAGCTGTGGTGGTTCTCCAGGATGGCGTGCGCGCCGGAGTCCGTCAGGTCCCCGTTGTTGTCCCGGGAGAGGACGTCGTAGGGGGTGATGAAGTACGGCCGGCGCAGGGTCTCCTGCTCCTCCTCGGTCAGGTGCGCCAGCAGGGCGCGGCCGTCGACGTAGCCGGTGTAGATGTAGTCGCCCTCGGGGCAGCGCATGCCGAGCAGGGAGATGAAGTCGGCGCGCACCGGGTGGGCCGTGCGGTCGTTGTGGAAGACCAGCTCGCTGTCGCTGAACCCGGTCTGCATGCCGCTGTACTTGTTGATGGCGATGACGTCGGTGAAGAAGTCGCCGTTGAACCGGGTCGCGTAGGACAGCAGGGGAGTGCCCACCAGCTGTCCGAACAGCTCCAGGAACGCCTCGCCGACGAAGGTCTTCTTCTTGGCGTGCTTGTCCGCGACCGGGTCGTCGAGGTCGAGGACGGGGATCTCCCGGTCCAGCGGGCAGTTGCGCAGCGCGTGGGCCTCGGAGACGCCGGTCTCGCGGTCGTGCCGGATCCGCTCGCAGACGTCGCGGAAGAAGGCGGGAACCTCGCCCCGGTCCACGACGCCGGCCACCGCGCGGGAGAAGGCCGGGTAGTCCTCGTAGGGGTTCTTGCCGATGGTCTCCAGGACCGCGTACAGCTCGTCGCGTTCGGCGTCGGTGAGCACGTAAAGGGGTTCCATGGTTCTCCTTCCCCGGGAGCGGGCTCGTGGCCCGGCCCGGTCTGGGTTCGGTCGGCGCACCGGGATCGGCCGGTGCGGCCTCGGGTCCGTCAGCGGGTGACCGGCAGGGCCGGGCGGCGGTCCCGTTCGTAGGCGGCGATCGCGGCTTCGTGGCGCAGGGTCGCGGAGATCAGGTCGTCGCCGGACAGGAGCCGGGCGCGCACCGCTTCGTCGAGCTCGAACGGCTGGGTGAGGCCCGCGCAGCGGACCTCCAGCCGCTCCAGGTCCACGGTCACCCCGACCGCCGGGTCGGCCTCGGTCAGCTCCCAGAGGCGGTCGACCGTCTCCTGCGGGACGACCACGGTCAGCAGCCCGTTCAGCAGCGAGTTGCCGCGGAAGATGTCGCCGTAGCGCGGGGCGATCACGGCCCGGAAGCCGTAGTCCTGCAGCGCCCAGACGGCGTACTCGCGCGACGATCCGGTGCCGAAGTCGTTCCCCGCGACCAGGACGGTCGCGCCCCGGTGCGCGGGCCGGTTGAGCACGAACGACGGGTCGTCCCGCCAGTCGGCGAACAGGGCGTCGGCGTGCCCGGTGCGGCTCGAACTCACGCAGAACCGCGCGGGGATGATCTGGTCGGTGTCGACGTCGCTGCGGCGCAGCGGCACGGCCGTACCGGTGTGGACGGTGAACTTCTCCATGGTGGGGTCCTCACAGATCGGCGGGCGCGGCCAGCCGGCCGGTCACGGCGGTGGCGGCGGCGACCGCGGGGGAGACGATGTGGGTGCGCGACCCCTTGCCCTGCCGGCCCTCGAAGTTGCGGTTGCTGGTGGAGGCGGCCCGCTGGCCCGGGCGCAGCCGGTCCTCGTTGAGCGCGGCGCACATCGAGCAGCCGGCGCCGGCCCGGAAGTCGGCTCCCGCCTCGGCGAACACCCGGTCCAGGCCCTCCTCGACGGCCTGGGCGCGCACCCGCGCCGACCCGGGGACGATCATCATGTGGAGGCCGTCGGCGACCTTGCGGCCCCGCAGCACCTCCGCGGCGGCCCGCAGGTCCTCGATGCGGCCGTTGGTGCACGAGCCGAGGAAGACCGCGTCGACCTCCAGGTCCCGCATGGCGGTGCCGGGCTCCAGGCCCATGTACGCGAGGGCCCGCTCGGCCGCCGCGCGCTCGGCGGGATCGGCGAAGTCGCCGCTGTGCGGCACCCGGCCGTGCAGCGGGACGCTCTGCGCGGGGTTGGTGCCCCAGGAGACGTAGGGGCTCAGCCCGCTCGCGTCGATGGTCACGTACGTGTCGAAGACCGCGTCCTCGTCGGAGCGCAGCGTCCGCCAGTGGGCCACTTCCGCCTCCCAGGCGGCGCCCTCGGGCATGCCCGGCCGCTGCCGCAGATAGGCGAACGTGGTCTCGTCCGGGGCGATCATCCCGGCCCGGGAGCCCGCTTCGACCGACATGTTGCACAGGGTCATCCGGGCCTCCATCGACAGGGCGGTGACGGCCTCGCCCCGGTACTCGATGATGTGGCCCTGACCGCCCGCGGTGCCGATCTGCGCGATCAGCGCGAGGATCAGGTCCTTCGCGGTGACGCCCGCGGGGAGGCGGCCCGTCACGTCCACGGCCATGTTCCGCATCGGCCGCATGGGCAGCGTCTGGGTCGCCAGCACGTGCTCGACCTGGCTGGCGCCGATGCCGAAGGCGAGGGCACCGAAGGCGCCGAGCGTGGTGGTGTGCGAGTCGCAGCACACGATCGTCATCCCCGGCCGCACCAGGCCGAGTTCGGGGCCGATGACGTGCACGATGCCCTGACCGGGGTCGCCCAGGCGGTGCAGCGGGATGCCGAACTGCGCGCAGTTCTCCCGCATCAGCTCCGCCTGGCGGCGCCCCGCCGGGTCCTTGATGAGACGGTCCAGGGCGAGGGTGGGCGTGTTGTGGTCCTCGGTCCCCAGGGTGAGGTCGGGCCGGCGCACGGTGCGGCCGGCGGCCCGCAGCCGGTCGAAGGCCTGCGGAGTGTTGACCTCGTGCAGCAGCTGGAGGTCGACGTAGAGCAGGTCGTCGCCCGTGCCGTCGCCGCGCACGACGTGCGAGTCCCATACCTTTCGCGCGAGCAGCGATCCCATGTCAGTACCTGTCCCTCGTGGTCCGGTGGTGGTGTCCGGTAGTCGTGGTTCTTCGGTGGTGCGGGCCCCGGCCCGGTGCGGGCCGCTCCGAGGGCTCAGGGGCGCGCGGCCAGGGCGGCGGCCATGCGGTCCGCCGCCTCCGCGAGCACCTCGCGGGAGGTGGCGAAGGACAGCCGGATGTGCCCCTCGCCGCCCGGGCCGAACGCCGTGCCCGGGGTGACCGCCACGCCCGCGGCCGTCAGCAGCCACTCGGCGAAGTCCGCCGAGCGCTCGAAGCCGGTGCCCCGGATGTCGGCGAAGGCGTAGAAGGCGCCGTCCGGCGGGGTGCAGACGACGCCCGGCAGGGCGTTCATCGCGTCCACGAGGAGCGACCTGCGCTCCGCGTACTCCGCCGCCATGGCGGCCACGGCGTCCTGCGGGCCGGTGAGTGCGGCGACCGCGCCGCGCTGGACGAAGGAGCCGGCGCAGCCGACCGTGTGCTGCTGGACCTTGAGGACCTCGCCGATGATCTCCGCCGGCCCCGCCACGTAGCCGAGCCGCCATCCGGTCATGGCGTAGCCCTTGGAGAAGCCGTTGACGGTGAGCGTGCGGCCGGCGCCGTCCGGCAGGCTCGCGGGGCTGATGTGCCGCGCGCCGTCGTAGCGGATCTTCTCGTAGATCTCGTCGGAGACGACGAAGAGGTCGTGTGCGGCGGCGAACGCCGTGACGTCCCGGGCCTCCGCCTCCGTGAGGACGTGCCCCGTCGGATTGTTCGGCGAATTCACCAGGACGGCCTTGGTCCGGTCGGTCACGTGCGCTTCGAGAACCTCACGGGTCAGCCGGAATCCGCCGTCGGCGGGCAGTTCGGCGAACACCGGCCGGGCACCGGCCAGCTGTGCCATCGCGGCGTAACTGACCCAGCTCGGAGTGGGGACGATGACCTCGTCACCGGGGTCCAGCACGCTCAGCAAAGAAATGTGGAGAGCGTGTTTCGCGGACGGCGTGACAATGATTCCGTCCGCCGCTCCGGCCTGGATTCCATTGTCGTCTGCCAGCTTCTTCGAGATGGCTTCCAGGAGCTCCGGCGTGCCCCGGCTGGGCGTGTAATGCGTGAATCCGCCGGCCAGTGCGGCGGCGGCCTCGCCGGCAATGTGCCGCGGCGTGTCGAAGTCGGGCTCCCCGCCGCCGAGATCGAGGATCCGCACCCCCTGGGTGCGCAGGGCGCGCACCTTGTCGAAAATCGCGAAGGTGGCCGACTTCTCGATGCCGGAGACCCGGGCGGCCATGCGGTGCTGCACTCTTCTGCCTTTCTCCGGCCCCGGCCCCGTGCCGGGGCCGCGGGGCGTGGTGGCGGCGGGGTCAGCCGGCCAGCGACTGCCGGACGGTGCTGATGGTCGCGGTCCGGGCGAGGACCGTCAGGGCGGCCTCGTGCAGCGCGTCGTCCGAGGTGGCGGTGGCGTCCTCGAGGATCTCCACCGAGTAGTCGCGGTCGTGCCCCTCCCGTGCCGCCGAAAGCACCACCAGGTCGGTGGTGACGCCGGTGAGCAGGAGCGTGTCCACGTCCCGCGCGCGCAGCAGCTCGTCCAGCTCGGTGCCGTGGAAGGGGCTGAGCCGGTGCTTGGCCACGACGGGCTCGCCCTCGGCCGGCCGCAGCGACGCGTGCACCTCGGTGGCCCACGTGCCCAGCACGATCCGCCGGTCCTCGCGGGCCTCCCGGAAGACCGTCGAACGCTCGGGGAATCCGGCGTAGTCGGGGGAGAAGCCCACCACGACGTAGATCACGGGTATGTCCTGCGCGCGGGCCAGGGAGATGGCCTCGGCGGCGTTCTCGAGCACTCCCCGCCGGGTGACCTGATCGAGGTAGCCGTCGCCGGCGTACTTCCCCTCCGGATGCACGATCTCATTGATGAGATCCATCACCAGAAGTGCCGGACGTCGTTTCACGCTTTCCTCCTGCGGGCATCGGTCGAGGCGGCGCAACCGTAGCAGCGCTCGTTCTGACACCCAGTCAACCGCAGTGTGCATGAGCGTAATTCATGGGAAACATGAACAACGCTCCGTTGAATCGCCGATTTCCCCGGACCTACGCTCGGCCCGAGGCGCGGAAAGCGAATTGCGGCGCCGTCAGAAGGATTCGACGAGAGACTGGGACCGCCTTGACTCTGCGCGCTGCCGAACACCGAACACCGCTTGCCGCCGCGCGGAGCATCGCGATCGTCGGCAGCGGCCCCCGGGGCCTGTCCGTGGTGGAACGGCTGGCCGCCCGGCTGATCGAGGAGCCGCCCGCGCACCCGGTGGACATCCACCTCATCGACGCCGTCCAGGTGGGCACCGGCCGGGTGTGGCGCACGGACCAGCCGGAGTGGTTCCTGATGAACACCGTGGCCGGCGAGGTCTCCTCGTTCTCCGGCCGGCCCGACGGCGGCCCCGTGCGGCCCGGGGCCGGGCCCTCGCTCGGCGAGTGGTGGAGCACGGTGGACCCGGACTGCCCGGGCGCCGGCGGCTACGCGCCCCGCGCGGTGCACGGCCGGTACATGCTCTACGTGCTGGAAGCGGTGGAGGCGTCCCTCCCGCCGGGGGTCCGGCTGCACCGCGTCGAGGCGTCGGTCACCGACCTCGAACGCCACGCCGGAGGCTACCGGTTGACGTTCGCGGACGGCCGCCGCCTCGACGCCGACCGGGCCGTGCTCGTCACCGGCCACGCCCGGCCCGGCCCGGACGGCCGCCAGAAGGCGCTCGCCGGCTTCGCGGCCGGCCGGCCCCGGCTCACCTACATCGCCGGCGACTCCGCCGCCGACATGCCGCTGGACGCCGTCCCCGCCGGCTCCCCGGTGGGCATCATCGGCCTCGGCCTGTCCTTCTACGACGTGATGGCGGCCTTCACCACGGGCCGCGGCGGCCGCTTCCTGGAGGGCGCCGACGGCGACCTGGTCTACGAGCCCAGCGGCCGGGAGCCCCTGCTGGTGGCCGGCTCGCGCAGCTCCATGCCGCTGCTCGCCCGCGGCCGCAACCAGAAGCACGCCGACCACCGCTACTCCCCGGTGGTCTTCACCGCCGACCGCGTCCGCCGCGGCCGCCCGCACGGCCCCCTCGACTTCCGGGCCGACATCCTGCCCTGGCTCATGGCCGAGGTGGACCTCGTCCACTACGCCACCGAGCTGAGGCGGCGCGCCGGGGAGCGGGCCGCCGGGGCCTTCACCCGCGAGGTGGCGGAAGCAGCCGCCGCCGGCGTGCCCCCGGTCGCCGCGATCGCCGCCCGGCACGGGCTGGCCGACGTGCCGCCCATCGACCTGGACCGGATCGCCCGGCCCTTCGAGGGCCGCGAGTTCGGCTCCCCCGAGGAGTTCGGCAAGGCGCTCCGCGAGGCCCTGGACGAGGACCTGGCCCACGCCGCGGCCGGCAACGTCGACTCGCCGGTCAAGGCCGCGCTGGACGTCCTGCGCGACACCCGGTCCCTCATCCGCCACTTCGTCGACTTCGCCGGCCTCAACCCGCGCTCGCACCGCGACGACTTCATCGGCTGGTACAACCCCCGCAGCGCGTTCCTCGCCGCCGGGCCCCCGCGCGTCCGGCTCCGCCAGGTCTCCGCCCTGATGTCCGCGGGCGTCCTGCGCATCGCCGGTCCGCACACGGACTTCACCGGCGACGAGGAGTCGGGCCGCTTCGCGGTCTCGTCGCCGCACGTGGCCGGGTCCCGCGTGCTGGTGGACACGGTGATCGACGCCCGTGTCCCCTCCCCCCACCTGTACCGCGACCCCGCCCCGCTGACCCGCAGGCTCGTCGAGCGGGGCATCTGGACCGGCTACCGCAACGGCACCGGTCCCGGGGCCTTCGAGACCGGTGGCGTCGCCGTCACCGGCTCCCCCTTCCACCCGGTGGACCGGGACGGCCGCCCCGACACGGGCCTGTACGTCCTGGGCATCCCCACCGAGCACACCCGCTGGTTCATGCAGGGGGGCAGCAGCCGTCCCGGATTCTGGACCGATTTCGTCCAGGACGCCGACGCCATCGCCGCCCACGTCCTCTCCGCGGCGACGGCGCGGCGCACCGCGTCCGCCGGTACCCACTCCGCATCGGCACCGAGACCGACCGTGCTGGACACGGTCTGAGGAGTACGCAGACATGCAGACGACTTCCGAAACCCGCCGGATATCGGTCTTCGACACCACGCTCCGCGACGGCGAGCAGGCGCCCGCCAACGCCATGACCCCCGAGCAGAAGCTCGGCATCGCGCTGCGGATCGAGGCGCTGGGCGTCGACTACATCGAGGCGGGCTTCCCCGCCTCCTCGCCGAACGAGTTCGAGGCGACCCGGCTGATCTCCCGGCACCTCACGACGGCCCGGTTCACCACCTTCTGCCGCGCGGTCCGCAAGGACGTGGAGACGGCCGTGGAGGCCGGCGGCACCAGCCGCCACCAGGTGCAGATCATGGCCACCGGCAGCGACATGCACCTGGAGCACAAGCGGGGCATCTCCCGGGCCGAGGCCGTCGCCGAGGTGGCCGACACCGTGGCCTTCGCCCGCTCCCTCGGCGTCGAGTCGGTCTCCGTCGGCATCGAGGACGCCAGCCGGGGCGAGCACGAGCTGCTGCGCGCGATCACCGAGGGCGGCATCGAGGCCGGCGCCACCTGCTTCGTCGTCGCGGACACCTCGGGCTGCAACACCCCCGACCAGTACGCGGACCTCATCCGCGCCTTCCGTGAGTGGGCGCCCGCCCCGGTCCGCATCGCCACCCACTGCCACCAGGACTTCGGCCTGTCCCTGGCCAACGCCGTGGCCGGGCTGCAGGCCGGTGCCGACGAGGTGCAGGCGACCCTGGGCGGCATCGGCGAGCGCGCCGGCAACACCCCGCTGGAGGAGGTCGCCGCCCTGCTCGCCTACCGGGGCGAGCACCTGGGGCTGCGCACGGACATCGACCTGGCCGGCATGTACGAGGCGTACACCGCCCTGCGCGAGGTGATCCGCCTGGAGGAGCCGCGCAACAAGGCGATCTTCGGCGCCTACGCGTTCGCCACGGCCGCCGGCATCCACCAGCAGGGGATCCTGCGCAACCCCGCCACGTACGAGTACGTGGAGCCCGCCCGGTTCGGCCGCGAGCGCTCCATCCTCATCGGCCGCCACTCCGGCCGCACCGTCCTGCGCCACCTGCTGGACCGGATCGGCGTCGAGACCACCGAGGAGGAGCTGGCCGAGCTGTACCGGGTGCACATCGCCGAGCGGGTGGGCGGCGACTGCGAGGACCTGGAGGTGCTGCAGGAGCGCCTGGCCAAGATCCTCAAGCCGGCGGCGGGGGTGCCGGCCGCCGCCTGACGGGCGGGCCGGGAACGACAACGGGCTGCGGCGCCCGGCCGGGACCCTCGGCCCGGCCGGCACCGCAGCCCGGAGCGACACCGGCCGGTCCGGAACGCGGGGTGTGCGGACCCCGCGGCCGGAAGGGCCGGCGGGAGGCCGCGGCGCGATCGGGGCGGAAGCGCCGGGCCTCGTTCCGCCCTCCCGCGCGGGGAGGACGGAGGCTTTGCCCGCTCATTGTGGACTAGACCATTCGCCGCTGTCCATGGTTCTCCCTCCCGGGTTTCCGCCGGTATCCGCCGCGGCTCCCACCGGCCCGGGGGAGCGCCCCGGCCCCGGGTAGGCTCACCACTGTGCCCTCCATGAACGACCTCGTACGCCAGCACACGGCCCTCTGCGACTCCGACCTGGAGTGGCTGCACCTGCTGGTCTCGGAGTGGCAGCTGCTCTCCGACCTGTCCTTCGCCGACCTCGTGCTGTGGGTGCCCACCCTCGACGGCACGCGCTACGTCTCGGTCGCGCAGATGCGGCCGAACACCGGCCCCACCTCCTACCAGAACGACATGGTCGGCCACCTCGTGCCGCGCGGCCGCCGCCCCATGCTCGACGCCGCCCTGGACGAGGGCCGCATCGTCCGCGAGGGCGACCCCGAGTGGCGCGAGGAGGTCCCGGTCCGCGTCGAATCGATCCCGGTCCGCCGCGAGGGCCGGGTGCTGGGCGTCATCGCCCGCAACACGAACCTGCTGACCGTGCGCACGCCGAGCCGGCTGGAGCTCACCTACCTGCAGAGCGCCTCCGACCTCGCCCAGATGATCGCCAACGGCACCTTCCCGTTCCCCGGTCAACAAGTCGACATGGACGCCTCGCCCCGCGCCGGCGACGGCCTCATCCGGCTGGACGCCGACGGCATCGTCCAGTACGCGAGCCCCAACGCGCTGTCCGCCTACCACCGCCTCGGTCTCGCCGCCGACCTCGTCGGGCATCATCTGGGCGAGACCACCGCTCAGTTGGCACCCTCCCGCGGCCCGGTCGACGAGTCGCTCGCCAAGCTGGCCAGCGGCTGGGCGCCGCGCGAGTTCGAGGTCGAGGGCAACGACGGGGTCATCCAGCTCCGGGCGATTCCCCTCAAACCCAAGGGAAACCACATCGGTTCGCTCGTACTCCTGCGCGACGTCACCGAACTGCGTCGTCGTGAGCGAGAGTTGATCACCAAGGACGCGACCATCCGGGAGATCCACCACCGGGTGAAGAACAATCTGCAGACGGTAGCCGCCCTGCTGCGCCTCCAGGCCCGCAGGATCGGTTCGGCCGAGGGCCGCGAGGCGCTGGAGGAGGCCGTCCGCCGGGTCGGCTCGATCGCCATCGTCCACGAGACCCTGTCGCAGAACCTGGACGAGCGGGTCGAATTCGACGAGATCGCCGACCGGGTGCTGGCGATGGTCGCCGAGATCTCGCCCGGCCGGGTCGCCGGGCGGCGCACCGGCCGCTTCGGCATCCTCGACGCCGAGGTGGCGACGCCGCTGTCGATGGTGCTGACCGAGCTGCTGCAGAACGCCATGGAGCACGGGTTCGGGCCGGGGGAGCGGGGCACGGTCGAGGTCACCGCCGTGCGCAGCGGCACCCGGCGCGACGCCCGTCTGCTGATCTCCGTGCAGGACGACGGCCGCGGGCTCCCCGAGGGCTTCGACCCGCAGCGCGCCGGCAACCTGGGCCTGCAGATCGTACGCACCCTGGTCGAGGGCGAGATGGGCGGGACGTTCGACATGGTGCCCGCATCCGGGCGGGGCACGAGGGTCGTGCTCGACATCCCCGTACGGGCCGAGAAGGGCTGACGAGCCCCGCGGGACGGCCCCGGCAGGGCGCCGCGCACAGCACCGTGCACAGCACCGCGCACAGCACTGAGCCCCGGACCAGAAGGCGGTCCGGGGCTCAAAGCTGTGATGCGGGGCGCCCCCAGGCGAAGCTCGGGGGGAGCGTCAGGGGGTACTGCGCGCTGCGGCTCGGGGGCCGAGGGGCGTCGTCAGGCGGTGGCGTTGCGCGCCCGGTTGCGAGCGGCGCGGCGCTTCATGGCGCGGCGCTCGTCCTCGCTGAGGCCACCCCAGACGCCGGAGTCCTGGCCGGACTCGAGCGCCCACTGCAGGCACTGCTCCATCACGGGGCAGCGGCGGCAGACGGCCTTGGCTTCCTCGATCTGCAGCAGCGCAGGACCGGTGTTGCCGATGGGGAAGAACAGCTCGGGGTCTTCCTCGCGGCAAACGGCGTTGTGACGCCAGTCCATGGCTGCTCCATCTCCTCGTTATTGCGGCTACGTTGCTTGTGAATGTGAACGCTTTCACGAATCCCTCCGCGGGGGAAGGGCCGGCGCCCAGTCGTGAAACTGGTGCGGTCCATCAGGAAAAGGGAGGGGTTCGGGCTGTATCGGAAGGCCGGAAGAGCGGACGTCCCGATCGCCATGAAGAGACTCGCAAACCTCGGCGGCGGATACAACCCCTTCTGGAAAGTTTTTTTTGATTCCTCGGTGTCGGCTAGGTCACAGCCGTACTTCCAGGGGGTGGAACCCAGTCTAAACGTTCGAGTGGAAGGACTTTCGGCCCTTGCACTCACACAATCACACGCAGTGCACGGCGAACGCCTGTGAACGTCACGCTTGTCCGCACTCCCAGGTGGTCGCCGTCCATCTGGAACGGCAGCGGGACCTGCGAATGCAAGGTGAACTGCGTCTGGTCGTGCAAGGACACGGTGTGTTTGCCTCTGGGTCCCCGCTCCGGGGTCGAGGTGAGCAGCTGGGTGACGTAGCGGCCGGCCGACGTGGTCGACAGCCTGGTGAATCCCAGCACGTCAAGAGCGGTGTCGAAGGACGCCAGCGGCGACGCGTAGACGGGCCGGTTGTTGAGGTACGTCCACGGCGCCGTGTTGCAGATTATCGACATGACGAGATTCTCGAGTGGGTCCTCGCCCGGTCGTTCGAGCGTGATCGTCCCGTTGCGGCGGTGGGTCTCTCCGAGGAATTGACGCATCACCTGTCGCACATACAGCGCAGGTGTCGACCGCTTGCCGCGCTCCCGCTGCTGCTCCACCCGGCCGATGACGCCCGCGTCGAAGCCGAAGCCCGCGCAGAAGGTGAACCACCGCTCCGGCACCCCCTCGTCCTCCGTGCCGGGCGTGCCGGCCGCGAGCCCGAGGCCGACGGTGCGCTCGCTGCCGTCGCGCAGGGCGTCCAGCAGCGCGCCGGTCGCCTCCACGACGTCGTTGGGCAGCCCCAGCGCGCGGGCGAAGACGTTGGTGGAGCCGCCGGGCACCACGGCGAGCCGCGGGAGGCGCTCGGGGTCGGGGCCGTCGTGCAGCAGACCGTTGACCACCTCGTTGACCGTGCCGTCGCCGCCGAGCGCCACGACCAGCTCGGTGGTGCCGCTCTCGGCCGCCCGCCGGGCCAGGTCCCGGGCGTGGCCCCGGTACTCGGTGGTGGCCACCTCCAGCTTGAGATCGCTGGCGAGAGCGTGCACCAGGACATCACGGGTACGGGCACTGGTGGTGGTGGCCGAAGGATTGACCACGAGGAGCGCACGCATGCGCGCCAGCCTACCTACCTGTCGGTACACGAACGGCCCCGGCCCGCCTGCTGTCCCGTCTTAGCGCCCCTCGGATCGACGGCGGTACGGCTACCCTGCTGGGGTGAGCAGCAAGCAGTCCGCGCCGAAAAACGCCCGTAAGAGCGGCCCCGCCGGCCCCCGGCAGCAGGCCGCCGCGGCCCCCGCGACCCCCGGGCCCGCCGCCGGGCCCCGCCCGGCGAGGCTGACGGCCGCCGCCGTGCTGAACGGCCTGGAGGGCCTGGCGCTCGCGGCCGCCGGGATCTACCTGCTGGTCATGGGCCTGCTCGGCAAGCCGGACAGCCCCCAGTCGGCCGAGACGGGCGGCATCACCGTGCTCGCCCTGTCCGTGCTGCCCCTGGTGGCCGCGCGCGGCCTGTGGCTGCGCCGCCGCTGGAGCCGCGGGCCGGCCATGATCACGCAGATCATGGCCCTGCCGGTGGCGTGGACGCTGTACAACGGCGGAGGCGTGCTGATCGCCGGGGCGGTGGCACTGGCCGTGGTGGCCGTGGGCACGCTTGTGCTGCTGGTGAATCCGACGGCGACGGAAGCGCTGGGGATCGGCCCGCGGGACTGAACCCGGGAGGCTGAGCCCGGGGGCTTCTGCCGGTCTACTCCTCGATCAGCAGCCTGTCCCGCAGCTGGGCCAGCGTCCTCGCCAGCAGCCGCGACACGTGCATCTGGGAGATCCCCACCTCCTGGGCGATCTGCGACTGGGTCATGTTGCCGAAGAACCGCAGCAGAAGGATCTTCTTCTCCCGCGGCGGCAGGTCCTCCAGCAGCGGCTTGAGCGACTCGCGGTACTCGACGCCCTCCAGCGCCTCGTCCTCCGCGCCGAGGGTGTCCGCCACGGCCGGCGACTCGTCGTCCGTGTCGGGCACGTCGAGGGAGAGGGTGCTGTAGGCGTTGGCGGACTCCAGCCCCTCCAGTACCTCCTCCTCGGAGATCCCCAGGTGCTCGGCCAGCTCGTGGACCGTGGGCGCGCGACCGTGGCGCTGGGAGAGCTCCGCGGTGGCCGTGGTCAGGGCCAGCCGGAGCTCCTGCAGCCGGCGCGGCACCCGGACCGCCCAGCCCTTGTCGCGGAAGTGCCGCTTGATCTCCCCGACCACCGTGGGCGTCGCGTACGTGGAGAACTCCACGCCGCGGTCCGGATCGAACCGGTCCACCGACTTGATCAGGCCGATCGTGGCGACCTGGGTGAGGTCGTCCAGCGGCTCGCCGCGGTTGCGGAAGCGCCGGGCCAGGTGCTCCACCAGCGGCAGGTGCATCCGCACGAGGTGGTTGCGCAGCTCGGCCCGCTCGGGCGAACCGTCCGGCAGCGCGCGCAGCTCGATGAACAGGGCCCGGGCACCACTGCGGTCCTGCGCGGTGGAGTGCCGGTGCTCGTGCTGGTCCATGTGGTCCGCCCGCTCTGGTGGGTCGCTCGCCTCGTCCGGCGCGGGATTCGCAGGATCGCCCGGCAGCTGTCGGGCGGGCTGCTGCGGGATGGCCGGGGTACGCACCCCCCGCGACGATGCAGTACTCACGGAGCCCCCTCTTCCGTCACGGCTGTCCGGGGCCGGCGCCGCGCTTCTTGTGCAGGCTGATGCTGACCGTCCGGTCGTCACCGACCGTCGAGTCGACCTCACCGGCCAGGGCGGAGAGCACCGTCCAGGCGAAGGTGTCGCGCTCGGGCGCGCGGCCGTCCGTGGTGGGCGCCGAGACGGTCACCCGCAGCGCGTCGCCCACCAGGCGGAAGACGCAGCTGAGAACGGAGCCGGGCACGGCTTGTTGCAGAAGGATCGCGCACGCCTCGTCCACCGCGATGCGCAAGTCCTCGATCTCGTCGAGGGTGAAGTCCAAGCGGGCCGCGAGACCGGCTGTCGCCGTCCGCAGCACCGACAGGTAGGCACCCGCAGCGGGCAGCCGGACTTCCACGAAGTCCTGGGTCCCGGGCTCGCCTGCGATTGGGGACACCCTCACCTCCAAGGTGGCACAAGCTTCTTGAGCTGTTACGAGCGCCGGCCCCCGCCCTCGGCCGCCCTTCGGTCGAAGGCCGTGCGCGGGCCGGTGCGGCACATGGTTCGGCTGCGACGCTATCGCGATCTGCGGTTCCGTGGAGCAGCCCCGCGACTGTCACTCATGGTAAACCCATGAGCACGGACAGTGGCTAGGGGTTGGGGGCCTCAAATCGAAAGAGCTGTCGCCCAGTTGGGATTTTCGTCACTCTGCGCGAGCGCCGCAAGGGTTCGGAGCGGTTCTCCCGACAAGCGGTACGTCGTCCATTCGTCCATCGGTTCGGCACCGAGGGATTTGTAGAACCCGATCGAGGGCGTGTTCCAGTCCAGCACTGACCATTCGAAACGCCGGTACCCGCGCTCGACGCAGATCCGGGCGAGGGCCGCGAGGAGCGCCTTGCCGTGCCCCTCGCCGCGCGCCTCCGGGCGCACGTAGAGATCCTCCAGATAGACACCGTGCGTGCCCGTCCACGTGGAGAAGTTGCGGAACCAGATCGCGAAGCCGGCCGGACCGGCCGCCGCGGACGCGCCGCCGCCCGCCTTTTCGTCACTCTCCGCTATCAGGGCGAAGGCGGCGGGATGCTCCCCGAAGAGCGCCTCGCGCAGTTGTTCCTCGGTCGCCCCGGCGTGCTCCAGCGACCGTTCGTACGCCGCGAGTTCGCGGATCATCGCGTGGACGGCGGGAACGTCGGCGGGCGTGGCGGCTCGGATCATGCGTGCATGCTAGCGGGCGGCGTCAGACGAGCCGCTGGTCCACGTAGCACCAGCGCCAGCTCTGGCCCGGCTCGTAGCTGCGCATCACCGCGTGCCTGGTCTCCTCGAAGTGCCCCGTGGCGTGCCGGTACGGCGAGGAGTCGCAGCATCCGACGTGGCCGCAGACCAGACACAGCCGCAGCTGCACGGGATGGCTGCCGGCCGCCGCGCACTCCGGGCACGTCGGATGGGCGGCGACGGGCTCGGGGCGCGGCAGACCGGGAAGATGCTGGCACTCGCTCATGATTGCCAGACTAGATCGCACCGCCGACAGCGAGCGCCGCGAGGGCCCGCACGAGGTCGGCACGAGGGGACAGGCCGGGACCGATGGACGTCATGCCACTGCTGATGCTGGTCGCGGGCGCCGCCGCCGTCGCCGGCGCGGCCCGCCGCACCCCCGTGCCCGCGCCCCTGATGCTCGTCGCCGCCGGGCTGGCAGCCTCGTACGTCCCGGGCGTTCCGGACTACACCCTCGACCCCGGCATCGTGCTGCCCCTCGTCCTGCCGCCCCTGCTGCACACGGCCGCGCTCGAGAGCTCCTACCTCGACCTGCGGGCCAACGTCCGCCCGGTGGCCCTGCTGTCCGTCGGCTACGTCCTCTTCGCGACGCTCGCCGTCGGCTACGCGGCCTACCTCGTCATCCCCGGGCTGCCGCTGCCCGCCGCCCTCGTGCTCGGCGCGGTCGTCGCCCCGCCCGACGCCGTCGCGGCCACCGCCATCGCCCGCCGCCTCGGCCTGCCCTCCCGGATCACCACCATCCTGCAGGGCGAGTCCCTGGTGAACGACGCCACCGCCATCACCGCCTACAAGGTGGCCCTCGCCGCCGCCGTCGGCGAGGGGGCGACCTGGGGCAAGGGCCTGGAGGAGTTCGCGGTCGCCTCCCTCGGCGGCGTCGGCGTCGGCCTGGCTCTCATGGTGCCGCTGCACTGGCTGCGCAAGCACCTGTGCGAGCCGCTGCTGCAGAACACCCTCTCCCTGCTGATCCCCTTCGCCGCCTACGCCGCCGCCGAGGAGGTCGGCGCCTCCGGGGTGCTCGCCGTCGTGGTCGTCGGCCTCTGGCTCGGACACCGCTCCTGGCAGGTCGACTTCGCGACCCGGCTGCAGGAGGCCGCCGTGTGGAAGATGGTCTCCTTCGTCCTGGAGTCCGCCGTCTTCGCCCTCATCGGACTGCAGCTGCAGGTGGTGCTGCGCGGCGTCGGCGGCTACGGGGCGGGGCGGGCCGCCTGGTACGCGACCGCCGTGTTCCTCGCGGTCGTGGCCGCCCGCTTCGTCTGGGTCTTCCCCGCGACCTTCCTGCCGCGCGCCCTGTCCGCACGGATCCGCGAACGGGAGCCCGACACCACCTGGAAGAGCCCCCTCGTCGTCGGCTGGGCCGGCATGCGCGGCGTGGTCTCCCTCGCCATCGCCTTCTCCGTCCCGGTCACCACCCACGCCGGGGCCCCCTTCCCCGACCGCACGCTCGTCCTCTTCCTCACCTTCACCACCGTCATCGGCACGCTCGTCGTCCAGGGCCTCACCCTGCCCCCGCTCATCCGCCTGCTGCGGCTGCCCGCACGCGACAGCGCGGCGGAGACGCTCGCGGAGGCACAGGCGCAGAACGAGGCCTCTCTTGCCGCGGAGCGGCGCTTGGACGAGCTCCTCGGCGACGAGCACAACGCCCTGCCGGCGCCTCTCGCCGACCGGCTCCGCGTCGTCATGGAGCGGCGGCGCAACGCCGTGTGGGAGCGGCTCGGGACGGTCAGCGCGGTCACCGGGGAGTCGGCGGACGACATCTACCGGCGGCTCGCCAGGGAGATGATCGGGGCGGAGCGGGAGGTGTTCGTACGGCTGCGGGACGAGCGGCGGATCGACGACGAGATGCTGCGCACGCTGCTGCGGCGGCTCGATCTGGAGGAAGCCGCCGCGTACCGGGAGGGGGAGGCCGGCTGACCGCGCGGAGCGTCAGGGCGCTCCCGTGACGACCGCTACCGCCGTCGTTCCTCTGGGGAACGCGCCCTCCTCCGTCAGGGTCGTCAGGCCGTACAGCATCTTCGCCACGTACAGCCGCTCCAGCGGCAGGCCGTGCCGGGCCGTGAAGTCGTCGGCGAAGGCGTCCAGTGCGGGGGACGTGCGGGCGTAGCCGCCGCAGTGGAAGCGTTCGTCGAGCCGCCACGTCCCGCGCCGGCCGCCGAACGCCTCGCCCTGCAGCCGCTCGACCTCCGCGCCCAGGAAGCCGCCCTTGAGCACGGGGAAGCCGATCGCCCGCTGCCCTTCGCCGAGGCCGGCCGCGAGCCCGGCGAGGGTGCCGCCCGTGCCGCAGGCGACCCCCACGACGTCCGCCATGCCGCGCAGCTCCCGCCCCAGCTCCGTGCAGCCGAGCACGGCCGCCGCGTTGGACCCGCCCTCGGGCACGACGAAGCAGTCGCCGCCCGCCCGCTCGACCAGCCCGGCCAGCACCTCCGGATCCGTCTTGCGGCGGTAGGTGGCGCGGTCGGTGAACAGCAGCCGCATGCCCGACGTGACGCAGTAGCGCAGCGAGGGGTTCAGCGGCCGGTCGGCGAGCTCGTCGCCCCGGACGACGCCGACGGTGGCGAAGCCGAGCAGGCGGCCCGCCGCGGCGGTGGCCCGCAGGTGGTTGGAGTACGCGCCGCCGAACGTCAGCAGGGTGTGCCGGCCCGCCTCGGCCGCGGCCCGCAGGTTGGGCGCGAGCTTGCGCCACTTGTTGCCCGGCAGCTCGGGGTGTATCAGGTCGTCCCGCTTCAGCAGCAGACGCACGCCGTGCCGCGCGAACCTCTCGTCCGGGAGCTCCACGAGGGGGGACGGCAGCCGCGGCCGCAGACCGGCGAGCCCGGCTCGGCCGGCGGCGGGGGGATGGCTGGTCACGCCCCCATTGTCGCGTGGACGGGCGGGCGGGCCACGGTGCACCTCACTTGAGCCGTTCACGGACCCGCTCGCGCAGCCACTCCATGGAGAAGCCGACGGGATCGATCTTGCCGGGGCGCCACTCCAGGTGGCCGATGACGGAGCGCTCGCTCCAGCCGTGGTAGCGGCAGATCGCCGCCGCCACCTGCTCGACGGCCTGCAGCTGCACCTGCGGCCACGGGTCCTCGCCGTCGCCCCGGTTGACGCACTCGAAGCCGTAGAAGTGGACGTTCCCGTCCGTGTCCGCCCACCGCACCGGCGGCAGCCGCTTCTCGGCGATCACGGCCTTCAGCACGTCGCCGTCGCCGGCCCCGGCGTGGTTGACGCGCCCGCAGCCGACCAGGTGGATCGCGCCGTCCTTGGCGATGACCCCGTGGCACAGGGGGCCGGGCAGCTCGTCGTAGCCGTTCCAGCACAGCCGGACGGTGCTGTCGGTGCCCGACGTGGCGGAGTGGTGGATCATCACGCCGTTGACGGGCCCCCAGGGGCCGTGCCCGTGGCGGTTGTGGTTGCGCCAGCCCTCCACCTCGACGACGGTGGCGCCCTCGCGTCTGAGCGCGGCCAGGAATTCGTTCGCGGACATGGGTGGGGCCATGCCGCCTCCCTCGGTAGAGCAGGTGGCGTACGCCGGTCGCGTAGGCCGAATGACCCCCTTGTACCCAAAAGTTCGCAGGTGGGCCGGGCGTTCGGATATCGTGCGAGCCGATCCGGCCGTTGGCCGAATATCCCACCGATCGCATCGTCGACAGCGTCGTCGACACGGAAGTACGGACCAAGGACTGTGGACTACCAGGCCGTCCTCGAAGAGGTCACCGCCTTCGCACGCCCCCTCGTCGGCCGCGGCCAGGTGGCCGACTACATCCCCGCCCTGGCCGAGGTGGACGTCAACCACTTCGGCATGGCCGTGGCGGACGTCGACGGCGGTGTCTACGGCGTGGGGGACTGGGAGAAACCGTTCTCCGTGCAGTCCATCTCCAAGGCGTTCAGCCTGGCGCTCGTGCTGGCGGAGGGCGGCGGGAAGATCTGGGACCGGGTCGGAACGGAACCGTCCGGAAACCCCTTCAACTCCCTGGTCCAACTCGAATACGAGAACGGCATCCCGCGCAACCCGTTCATCAACGCGGGCGCGCTCGTCGTCACCGACCGGCTGCAGACCCTCACCGGCGACGCCAGCACCACCATGCTGGAGTTCCTGCGCGCCGAGAGCGGCAACTCCGACGTGGCCTTCGACCCCGCCGTCGCCGCCTCCGAGACCGAGCACGGCGACCGCAATGCCGCCCTCGCCCACTTCATGGCCAGCTACGGCAACCTCGACAACCCCGTCCCCACGGTCCTGGAGCACTACTTCTGGCAGTGCTCCATCGAGATGAGCTGCCGCGACCTCGCCCGGGCCGGCAGCTTCCTCGCCCGCCACGGCCTGCGTGCCGACGGCTCGCGGCTGCTGCCGCGCCGCGAGGCGAAGCAGGTCAACGCCGTCATGCTCACGTGCGGGACGTATGACGCGGCCGGCGACTTCGCCTACCGCGTGGGGCTGCCCGGCAAGAGCGGCGTCGGGGGCGGCATCGTCGCCGTCATACCGGGGCGCTGCACGCTGTGCGTGTGGAGCCCGGGCCTGGACACCCGGGGCAACTCCGTCGCGGGTGTGGCGGCGCTGGACCACTTCACCACGTTGACCGGGTGGTCGGTGTTCTAGGCGCTTGTGTTCAGGTGCCTGTGTTTCAGGCGCTCGTGTTTCAGGCGCGCTCCGCCGCCCGGCTCACGGGCAGCGGATGACCTGGCCCGCATAGGACAGGTTGCCGCCGAAGCCGAACAGCAGGACCGGCGCGCCCGACGGGATCTCCCCGCGTTCGACCAGCTTGGACAGCGCCAGCGGGATGCTCGCGGCGGACGTGTTGCCGGACTCGGTGACGTCCGTCGCGACGATCGCGTTGACCGCGCCCAGCTTCCGGGCGACGGGTTCGATGATCCGCAGGTTGGCCTGGTGCAGGACGACGGCCGCCAGGTCCTCCGGGGCGACGCCGGCCCGCTCGCACACCCGGCGGGCGATGGGCGGCAGCTGCGTCGTGGCCCAGCGGTAGACGGACTGGCCCTCCTGGGAGAAGCGCGAGGGCGTGCCCTCGATCCGCACGGCGTGCCCCATGCCGGGCACGGAGCCCCACACCACGGGGCCGATCCCGGGCTCGGCCGAGGCCGTGACGACGGCGGCGCCCGCGCCGTCGCCGGTCAGGACGCACGTCGTGCGGTCGGTCCAGTCCGTCACCGAGGTGAACTTCTCCACCCCGATGACCAGGGCGTTCGTCGCGGCACCGGCGCGGATGGCGTGGTCGGCGCTGGCGAGGGCGTGGGTGAAGCCGGAGCAGACGACGTTGACGTCCATCACGGCGGGCGTGGCGAGGCCGAGCGCGGCCGCGACGCGGGCGGCCGTGTTGGGGCTGCGGTCGTCGGCGGTGCAGGTGGCGACGAGGACGAGGTCGATCTCGTCCGCCGCGAGCCCGCTGTGGGCCAGGGCCTTGCCGCCGGCTTCGGTCGCCATGTCGGCGACCGTCTCGCCGGGCTCGGCGACCCGGCGGGTGCGGATGCCGACGCGCGAGCGGATCCACTCGTCGCTGGTGTCGACCATGGCCGCCAGCTCGTCGTTGGTCAGCACCCGGGCGGGCTGGTAGTGGCCGAGGGCGAGGACGCGGGAGCCGGTCATCGGCGGTTCCTCCGAGGCTGGCGGTCGGTACGAACGATCATGCGAGTCGCGCGGGAGCGCTGGGCGTACCGGTGGTACGGGATTCACAAGTGTTGACGCTGCGGGCCCGTAACCGGGTATGTGATCCACCCAATGTTCTGCCGCGATAACTGGCACAACCCGCAGGGCCCGGCCGCTGCGGCGGCCGGGCCCTGTCCCCCCTGTGGTGATCTGTGACGATCCTTACGTCACGGACGCGGCACGCCGCGTCAGCGCAGTGCGAGCGCCGTGCGGATCGTGGTGAAGAGCTCCGTCTGGTCGGTGACCCCGAGGACGCGCTCCGCCTGCGGGCCCTGGGCCGCGATGCGCACCTCGGTGCCGGTGTGCTCCTGCGACTTGCCCGGAGTGTTGGTGGAGTAGTTCACCTTGAGCTGCTGACCCTCATTGGTGACCAGCGTGGAGGACAGGCCGGGCGGGGCCGCCTCCAGCGGCACGATCTGGCTGCTGTGGCCGTGGTCGGCGGTGGTGACGACCAGGGTGTCCGGGTGCTGCGCGGCGTAGGCGCGGGCGACCTTCACGGCGCGGTCGAGGGCCGCGGTCTCGCCGATCTGGCCGCACGGGTCGGCGGCGTGGTCGCGCTTGTCGATCGAGGCGCCCTCGACCTGCAGGAAGAAGCCCTTCTTGGAGCCCGCGCCCTTCTGCTTGCCCTCCAGGAGCTGCAGGGCCTTGCGGGTCTGGGCGGCGAGGTCCGGGGTGCCGGCCTTGCGCTCGGGGTTGCTCGTCACGCAGCGCTGCGGCTCGGTGCCGCCCTGGGCCGCGGGCTTGCCGGTCCACTCGACGGGCACGTTGCCGTCGGCGAAGAGGCCGAGCACGGGCTTGCCCGGCTTGGCGTTCTGCAGGCCCTTGGCGTCGGTGACGACCTGGTAGCCGAGCGTCTCGGCCTGCTGCGTCACCGTCCGGCCCGCGAACCGGCCCTCGGTGACCTTCTGGTCGAAGCGGGCCTTGCCGCCGCCGAGGAGGACGTCCACCTTGTGGTTCACGCTCTGCTCGGCGATCGAGCCGGGGCCGCCCTTGGCGACGGTGTCGGCCGGGCAGGCCTTCATGTCGGCCGGGCCCTGGCAGCTGCGGTCGGTGGCGTGCGAGGCGAGGACGGCCGGGGTGGCGTCGGTCAGCTCGGCGGTGGTGACGCTGCCGGTGGCCAGGCCGTTCTTCTGCGCCAGCTCCAGGATGGTCGGCATGGCCTTGTCCGTGCCGGGCGTCTTGGATATCCGGCCGTTGACCGTCTTCTTCCCGGTGGCCCAGCCGGTGCCGCTGGCCGCCGAGTCGGTGACGTAGTCCGGCTTGCCGTCCTTGTCGACGGAGTACGTCGTGTAGGCGCCCGTGAGCGGGAACTTGTCCATGTTCAGCCGGCCGGCCGCGCCCACGGTGTAGTCACGGGCCAGGGTGATCTCCGAGTCGCCCATGCCGTCACCGATGAGCAGGATGACGTTCTTGGCCTTCTTGGCGCCGTGGCCCGCGCTGAGCGCGGGGACGTCCGAGCCGCCGCCCGCGTCCGAGGCGAAGGCCGCGGCCGGCACTGCGACCCCGGCGGCGAGCAGTGCGGCGGCGCCCCAGGCGAGACGACGCCGGTACGGACGAGAACCCATGGCTTTTTCCTCCTCGCAGGCCGGGCGGGATGCCCGGCCGGAGGAAGCTCACCAGGGGCGGGTGTACCGGAGGAGTCGTACGGGTGTCCTGGGGATCACCGGTGGGTCACCGGGGGTTGTCGGCCGGGCCGCCGCCGTGGTGGGCTGCGGTGCCGGGTGCGGCGGCCGCGCCGGACGCGCCGGCCGTGGCGGGCTCGTCGTCGGTCTTGAGGGCCTTGGCCTCGCTCTTCAGGATGCGCATCGACTTCCCGAGCGCGCGGGCGGTGTCCGGCAGCTTCCGCGACCCGAACAGGACGACCATCACGAGCACCACGACGAGGATGTGCCAGGGCTCAAGGGCGTTGCGCAGCATGGCTGGCGCACCTCTCTTCCTTCTCGGTTTCCCTTTCGGCGGTAAGCGCCGCGTTCACCATACTTGCCAGATTGCGCAACTGGACAACCAAAGCCCGTGCCCGGCCGTCTATCGGGGTGAGGTGGCGTGGAACCGGGGTATGCGGGGGAACGGGTGAGGACTGGCGGATGAGTGGCGGCCGAGGGAAGCAGATGCACCATCGCATGCGGACGGCGACGCTCACCGTGGTGGCGTTCGTGGTGCTGCTGGCCGCCGGCGCCGGCTGGCTCTACCTCCGGTTCAACGGCAACATCAGCACCTTCGACGCGGACGGGCTGTCCAAGAACCGGCCGGGCGCGGGCGTGGCGGGCCAGAACGTGCTGGTCATCGGCTCGGACTCGCGCTCCGGCGGCAACAAGGGCCTGGGCGGCGGCGAGGGCGACGTGGGCCGCTCCGACACCGCGTTCCTGCTGCACGTCTACCGCGACCGCGAGCACGCCGTCGCCGTATCGATCCCGCGGGACACCCTCGTGGACATCCCGCCGTGCCGGCTGCCCGACGGCAGCTGGACGTCCCCGCGGACCCGGGTGATGTTCAACTCGGCCTTCACGGTGGGGGAGTCGGCGAAGGGCAACCCGGCCTGCACGCAGAACACCGTCGAGAAGCTCACCGGCCTGCGCGTCGACCACACCGTCGTCGTGGACTTCGAGGGCTTCTCCGCCATGACCTCGGCCGTGGGCGGGGTGCAGGTGTGCGTGCCCAACGACGTCTACCAGGGCGACCTCAACCCGAACCGCGGCTCGCGCGGCGAACTCCTCTTCCCCAAGGGGCAGCAGAGCGTCTCGGGGCAGAAGGCGCTGGACTACGTGCGCGTGCGGCACGGCATCGGCGACGGCTCCGACATCGGCCGCATCCAGCGGCAGCAGGCCTTTGTCGCCGGCATGGTCAAGAAGGTGCGGGAGCAGGGCTTCAACCCGGCCACGCTGCTGCCGCTGGCCGACGCCGCCACCAAGTCGCTGACCGTCGACCCCGGCCTGGGCTCGGCCGACAAGCTGCTGTCCTTCGCCATGTCGCTGAAGGGCATCGACCTGCACAACATCAAGTTCATCACCGTGCCCTGGCGCTACGCGGGCGACCGCGTCAACATCGTCCAGCCGCAGGCGGAGGCGCTGTGGGCCGCCCTGAAGGCCGACCGGACGATCGACGGCAAGGACGCGGGCGGCAAGGGTGCGGGCGGTGGCAGTGGCGGCGGCACGGGCGGCGGGGCGAAGCCGCTGCCCGCGGCTTCCGCGTCTCCCGAGCCGGTCTCCGGGGAGGGCGTGAGCGTCTCCGTGGCCAACGGCACCAGAGTGAGCGGGCTCGCGGCGCGGGCCGCGGCAGAGCTCCGGAAGCACGGGTTCACCGTCGGTGACACCGGCAACGCGCACGAGCGCGACGCGGGCATCACCGTGATCGCGTTCGGCCCGGGGCGCGCGGCGGAGGCGCGGACGGTGGCCAAGCTCTTCCCCGGGGCGTACGTGCACGGGGTGGCGGAGAACGGGATCACGGTGACGGTGGGGAAGGACTTCGCGGGTGCGGGCAACGGGGGCGCGGGGGCCGAGTCGCCTTCGTCGCCCCCGCCGGCCACCGCGGCGCCGGGGACTCCCGGGACCCTGTCCTCCGACGTCGCCGCGACGGCGAGGTCGGCCGACGACGACCCCTGCGCGAACTTGTCGTACGGCTGACCGGGGGAGCGTCATGCCCGATTGATCAGCGCGAATCCCCATGGATCCCTCTGAATCATCGTGAATCCTCATGAATCCACTTGATCCGCTTTGGTAGTAAATTTCGTTATTGAGAAGGCATCCGACCTCGATCCGAGGAGCACCGCCATGCCCGCCACTCCCCGGGCGCTTCCCAGGCCGCTGCCGGCCCTGATCGCCGTCCTGGCCGCCGCCCTGATCGCCCTGGCCGGCACGGCCCTCTGGGCGCCCGCGCCTGCGGCCCGAGCGGCGACCGGCCTCGACACCGTGGCCGAGGCGCTGCGCAAGAACCCGGTCTACGTGGACCCCCGGGCCGCCAACCAGCTCCCGCCGGCCGAGGCCGAAGCCCTGACCAGGAAGATCAAGGACGCCGGCAAGCCCGTCCTCGTGGCCGTCCTGCCCGACGCCCCCGAGTTCCCCCGGGCCACCGTCTTCCAGGACCTGCGCACCAAGGTCGGGATCGCCGGCGTCTACGCCGTCCGGCTCGGCGACGCCTTCAACGCCCACGCCGACTCCAAGGTCATGTCGCGCACCGCGGTCCGCAACCTCGTCGGGTCCGTCCAGCGCTCCGGCGGCGACGCCACGACCATGCTCAACAGCTTCGTCGACCAGGCCGGCCGGCAGGCCCGGGGCCATGCCCCCAGCTCCTGGGGCGGTGCGGAGCCGGGCGTCGGCGCGACCGGGCTGATCACCGGCGGCGCGATCGTCGTCGCGGGCGGCGCGGGCGCGTACGCCCTCTACCGGCGCAACAAGCGCAAGCGCGAGGAGCGCGAGCGGGCCGAGCTCGACGCCCTGCGCGTCGTCGTCGACGAGGACATCACCGCCTTCGGCGAGGAGCTGGACCGGCTCGACTTCCACCCCTCCGAGCCCGGCGCCGACGACGCCATGCGCCAGGACTACGAAACGGCCCTCGACGCGTACGAGGACGCCAAGTCGCAGATGGCGGCCGTGGCCCACCCGCAGGACGTCACCGCCGTCACCGAGACCCTCGACAAGGGCCGGTTCGCCCTCGCCACCCTCGCCGCCCGCCGCACCGGGGCCCCGCTGCCCGAGCGCCGCCTGCCCTGCTTCTTCGACCCGCGCCACGGCCCGTCCGTCCAGGACGTCGAGTGGGCGCCCCCGGGCGGCGCGCCCCGCACCGTCCCCGCCTGCGCCGCCGACGCCGCACGGCTGGCCGAGGGCGAGGAGCCCCTCTCCCGCACGGTCCAGACCGCCGGCGGCCCCCAGCCCTACTGGAACGCGGGCCCCGCCTACGCCCCCTGGGCCGGCGGCTACTTCGGCGGCGGCCTCCTCCCCGGCCTCCTCATGGGCACCATGCTCGGCGGCCTCCTCTCCGGCCCCGCCTACGCCGCCCCCGCCGACACCGGCCCCGACGGCGGCGACTACACCGGCAGCGACTTCAACCCCGACGACTTCGGCGGCGGCTGGGGCGACGGCGGCGGCGGCTTCGGCGGCGGGGACGGCGGGGGGTTCGGGGGAGGAGACTGGTGAGCCGGAGTGAACCGGGACCGAGCCGGGTGTGAGTCCGCGCGGCCCGTCGTGCCGCGGCGAGCCGCGGCCGGCCGCCTCCGGAGACGGGCGGCCGTGGTGCTCACGGAGCGCGGGCCGGCGGGCCGGGCCCGGACGGGCAGGCGTACGGGCCCCACCCCCGTGTGCCGCCGGTCCGCGCTCCGTGAGCAGGCATGCCGGGGAGGACACACCGAGGATGCTGCCACTCCGTTGCTGAAGGAACTCTGAGCCTTCCTGAAGCGGTCTTCAGGTGGCGGGACAGCCGTCCGGGCCATGCTGAAGGCATGCGAATACTGGTGGTTGAGGACGACCGTCGGCTCGCGGAGCTGCTGCGCCGGGGCCTGGTCGCCGAAGGGTTCGCGGTGGAGGTCGCGCACGACGGGCACACCGGCCTGCACCTCGCCGCCGACGACGCCTACGACGTGATCGTGCTCGACGTCATGCTGCCCGGCCTCAACGGCTACCGCGTGTGCGCCCGGCTGCGGGAGGCCGGCGTCTGGACGCCGGTGCTCATGCTCACCGCCAAGGACGGCGAGTACGACGAGGCCGAGGGCCTGGACACCGGCGCGGACGACTACGTGACCAAGCCCTTCTCCTACGTGGCCCTCGTCGCCCGGCTGCGCGCCCTGGTGCGCCGCGGCCGGCCCGCCCGGCCCGCGCTCATCCGGATCGGCGACCTGCAGATCGACCCCGCGACCCGCTGCTGCCGGCGCGGCACCGTCGATCTGCAGCTCACGGCGCGGGAGTTCGCGGTCCTGGAGTACCTCGCCCGGCGCGACGGCGAGGTCGTTGCCAAGGCCGAGGTGCTCGCGCACGTGTGGGACGAGGCGTTCCAGGGCGACGTGAACATCGTGGAGGTGCACGTCAGCTCCCTCCGCCGGAAGATCGACGCGCCGTTCGGGCGGCACAGCATCCAGACCGTCCGCGGCGTCGGCTACCGGCTGACGGCCGACGGCCCCGGCCGGTGACGCCGCCCGGCCGCCTGCGGGAGCGGCTGCGCCCCGCCTCGATCCGGGCGCGCCTGACCTGGCTCGTCGCCGTCTCGGCCCTCCTCCCGCTGATCGCCGGAGCGGCCCTGGCCGCCGGCTCGCTCCGCGACTACCTGTCGCGGGAGGCCCGCGACTACACCAGCCGGACGGTCGCCGCCGTCCCCCGGCTCGTCGACGGCGACCCCGACGCCCAGCTCTTCTACGCGGCCGAGAAGCTGCGCCTGGATCCCCGGCTGGAGGTGTCCACGGGCATCGAGGCCCGCCCGCAGCACTGGGAGCCGGGCCCCCGGCCGCCCGACCAGGAGCCCCCGCACGGCAACGACCTGCTCTCGCTGTGGCCGTGGACCGACCCGGCCGGCCGGACCCCGAGCCTGGACTACATCCAGGGCGGCACCGAAGGCCGCTACCTGCACGTCGCCAACCGGCTCCAGGTCGAGCAGGGCCGCCTCAACCGCATGGTCCGGCTGCTGGCCGGCGCCGTCCTGGCGGTGACGGCGGCCCTCGCGGGCGCCACCTGGTTCGTGGCCGGCCGGGTGCTGCGCCCGGTCGAGGCGATCCGCACGCAGTTCGCCGAGCTCACCGCGCGCCACCTCGACCGCCGCGTGCCCGTGCCGGACACGCGCGACGAGGTGGCCCGGCTGGCCACGACGATGAACAGCACCCTCGACCAGCTGCAGGCGGCCGTCGACCAGCAGCGCCGGTTCGTCGGCGACGCCTCGCACGAACTCCGCAGCCCGCTGGCCGCCCTGCGCGCCGAGCTCGAGATCGCGCTCGCCCACCCCGAGCACGCGCAGTGGACGGCGGTGGCCGAGGCCGCGCTCGGTGACACCCGGCGGCTGCAGAGCATCACCACGGACCTGCTGCTGCTCGCCCGGCTGGACGCGACCGGCGCCGAGGGGCTGCCCGGGGCGCAGCCCGTCGACCTCACCGCGCTCGTCCGCGAGGAGACCGGCCGCCGCCCGCCCGGCCGCCGGGCCCTCGACCTGCACATCGAGGGACCCGATCCCCTCATCGTGCAGGGCCGTCACACCCTCATCGCCCGCCTCCTCGGCAACCTCCTGGACAACGCCGACCGGCACGCCGAGCGCACCGTCACGGTCCGCCTCGGCCACGACCCCGCCCGGCGGCTGGCCGTCCTGCACGTCGAGGACGACGGGCCGGGCATCCCGCCCGCCGACCGCCGGCGGGTCTTCGAGCGCTTCACCCGGCTCGACGACGCCCGCACCCGCGCGACCGGCGGCACGGGCCTGGGCCTCGCCATCGCCCACCACATCGCCACCGTCCACCGCGGCACCCTGGCCGTCACGGACAGCCCGCGCGGCGCCCGGTTCACCGCCACGCTGCCCTGTGCGGACCTCACGGTCTGAGGCGATCGAGGCGATCGAGAGGGATCGAGGTGATCGCGGCGATCTCAGGCATGGTGCCCGGCCTCCCGGCAGAGTTGAATATGCGCACACACGTACGACATCGGGGGGTTCACGCTTCATGCTCGACTTCTTCGTCCTTGCGCTGCCCTCCCTGCTGGCGGCCGGGGGGATCGCCGGGATGATCTGGGCGGTGGTGCGGCTGCGGCGGCTGAGGGCCGCGTGGCACAGCGGCATCGAGGTCCCGGGTCGCTGCCTGCGGCTGTACGCGACGACGACCACCCGCCGGCAGGGCGCGCACACGTCGTCCTCGACCACGCTGCACCACGTCTACGAGTTCACCGCCGCGGACGGGGTGCGGCACCGCTTCGAGGAGTCGGGCGGACGGGCGACGGTCATCGAGGGCGACGAGGTCACCGTCCGCTACCCGCAGGGCCGCCCGGACCGGGCGACGGCCCTTCCGCCGGGGGACGCGCGGACGTGGGTGGGGACGGGCGTCCTGCTGGCGTTCCTGGCGGTGTTCGTGACCGGTTGCGTGGGATTCGGCGTCTTCTACGTCACCGTCTTCAAGCCCATCGGGAAGAAGGCCGAAGAGCGGATCAAGGAGCCCTGGCGGCCGCCGTCGGCGCCTCCTGTCGCTCCGCCGGCCCTGCCGGACAGCCCGCCGGACGACTTCCCTTCGGGGTTCCCGACCGGAGGCCCCGCCGGCTTTCCGACCGGCTTCCCGAGCGGGTTTCCGAGCGGAGTTCCGAGCGGATTCCCGGGTGACCTTCCCACGGACTTCCCCGGAGGACGCCCCGGCGCCCCGGCCCCCGGCGGCGTCAGCAGGTAGCGGCCCGGCGGCCGGCGACGGCCGTCAGCACCTGCTCGAACGCACGCAGCCGCTCCGTCCGCCCCATTCCCTCCGTCCACTCCGTCCCCTCCGTCTCACCGGCCCGCTGCCGTACCAGCGCCAGGGCGGAGACGGGCAGCCCGGCCACCGGGACGAAGGCGATGTCACGGCGCCCGTGGTAGTCGGCCGTGGCCCGGCACAGGAGCATTCCGGCGCGGTTGGCGGCGGTGAGGGTGATGCCCTCCTGGAGGGTCGTCACCTCCGGGCCGCGGGGAACGGGGAGGCCGCCGGGCGTGACGGCGGGGGCCTGGGCCTCGCGCCAGTACGCGGGGGCGGGTCCGGCCGGGACCACGAGCGGGCAGTCCGCGAGCTCCTCCGCCCGGATCACGGCCCGCCCCGCGAAGGGGTGCCGGACGGACACCGCGAGGGTCTGCGGCTGCCGGGAGAAGACCGGGCCCACGGCGAGGGACGGCTCCGCCACGGGCAACAGCACCACCGCCGCATCGACTTCGCCCTTGCGAACGGCGCCGAAGGGATCGCTCAGCGGGATCTCCACGAGCTCGACCGCGCACCCGGCGTGACGGTCCTCGAACCGTTCGACGGCCTCCGTCAGACCGCCGTCGGCCATGCCCTGGAAGCCGATCCGCAGGACCCCGCCGGTCCCGCGGGCCGCGGCGCGGGCCTCGGCGACGACACCGGCGAGGCCCTCGTACGCGGGCCGCAGCCCGGCCAGGAACCGCTCGCCGAGCGGCGTGAGGGCCACGCGCCGGCTGGTGCGGTCGAACAGCCGGGCGCCGATGCGGCCTTCCAGGGAACGCACGAGCTGGCTCACCCGGCCCTGCGACACGTACAGCCGCTCACCGGCCCGCCCGAAGTGCAGTTCCTCGGCGAGGACCAGGAAACACTCCAGTTCCCTGAGGTCCGCTCCCACGCCCACGCCGTGCCTCCCCCGCCATCGATGAGCCTCGCTCATTGAAGGATGAGAACTCCGGCGTTGTTCCCGGCCGCGCCCGCACCGAGGCTCGTGACCATGAACACGTACGCGAAAGCGAAGGGCGGCTGGCCCGCCGTGGCGGCGGTGGCGGCGGGGACGTTCTCGGTCGTGACGAGCGAGATGCTCCCCGTCGGACTGCTCACCCCGATCGGCGCCGGGCTCGGCGTCCCGGCCGGTACGGCCGGGCTGACGATGACCGTGCCGGGGCTCGTGGCGGCCGTGGCCGCGCCCGCGGTGCCCGCGGCGGCGGGGCGGCTGGACCGGCGGTGGGTACTCGTGGGCCTCATGGGCCTGCTGGCCGCGGCCAATCTGCTGTCGGCGCTCGCACCGCACATCGCGGTGCTGGTGGGACTGCGGGTCCTGGTGGGGGTGTGCATCGGGGGAGTCTGGGCCGTGGCGGCGGGGCTGGCCGTACGGCTGGTGCCGGCGCGGTCGGTGGGCCCGGCCACGTCGCTGGTCTTCAGCGGGATAGCGGTGGCCTCGGTGCTGGGCGTCCCGGCCGGGACCCTCGCCGGCGGGCTGGGCGGCTGGCGGGCGGCGTTCGCGGCCATGGGCGCGGTGTCCCTGGTGGTGGCGGTGGTGCTCGCGGTGCTGCTGCCCCCGCTGCCGCCGGAGCGCGCCGTACGGCTGGGCGAGGTCACGGGGCTGCTGCGGCTCCCGGCCGTACGGGCGGCCCTGCTCGTGGTCCTGCTGCTGGTGACCGGCCACTTCGCCGGCTACACCTTCGTACGGCCCGCCCTGGAGCGGCTGTCCGGCGCCGGTGCCGGGGCGGGCCTGATCAGCGGGCTGCTGCTGGCGTACGGCGCGGCGGGCGTGGCCGGCAACTTCCTGGCGGGCTCGGCCGCCGCGCGCGGCCCGCACCGCGCCCTGCCGGTGATCTCGGCCGCGCTGGCCGTCGTGATCCCGGCGATGTCGGTGCCGGCGGGCGGCGCGGTCGCGGCCGGTGCCCTCGTCGTGGGGTGGGGGCTGGCCTACGGCGGCGTGTCCGTCTCCACGCAGGGGCTGCTGACGGCGGCGGCGCCGGGGGCGCGGGAGGCGGCCTCCGCCCTGTTCGTCTCGGTGTTCAACGCGGCGATCGCACTGGGGGCGCTGCTGGGCGGACGGGCCGTGGACGCGGTGTCACTGCCGGCGGCGCTGTGGCTCGGCGGGCTGCTGGCGGCGGGTGCGCTGGGGGTGCTGGTGCTGGGCGTGCGGGCGCCGGGCGTGCGGCTCACGGGCAGGGGCGCGCGGCCGGCGGACTCCGGCCGGCTGCGGCGCACGCCCGCGAAGAGCGGCCCCCCGGCCCTCGGTGAGTCCCCGGCGGGCCCCCGGTGAGCCCCGGCGCTCCTCCGGTGACGAACCCCTCGTCCCGAGATGGCCATGGCACGCCGATCTGTGGGTATACGGGCGCTGAACGGATATGAAATGCCAGGCCAGGGACCGCAGCGACGAGGGAGCCGCCGGATGGTTGTGATCGAAGCCCCGTACGGGGACGCTGCCCGTGCGCGACACGCGACGGCGGAGTTCCTGGCCCGGCACTGCCCCTGGGCGGACTCCGACGCCGTGATCCTGGTGGTGTCGGAGCTGGTCACCAACGCCATCCGGCACACGGGCGGCTGGTGGCAGCTGTGCGTACGGGCCGTGCACGACCGGCTGGTGGTGGAGATCGCCGATGCGAGCCCCCGGCCGCCGCAGCCCCGCACCCCGGACTTCGGCGGGGGCGGCGGCCTCGGCTTGCACATGGTGGAGCGGCTGGCCGGCCTGCTGGAGGTCGACCGGCGGCCCGACGGGAAGACCGTCCGGGCGATGTGGCTGGGGCCTGCCGCGTCCTGCTGCGAAGCGGATCTGGCGGGCTCGACGGGCTCGGCGGGCCGGCTCAGCCGACCGGGGTAGCCGGCCGGTCCATCGGCTTCGGCTCGGCGTCAGCGGGGGATCGGGGATGCAGCGCGGCTCACTCCTGAGCTGCGCTCTTTCGCGTTTGCGCTCTTGTGCTTGCGTGCAGCTGCTGTGCTTGCGTGCAGCTGCGCACCTACGACTACGACCTGGCGACTGCGACCCGGCCCGCTGAGCCCCGCAGGCCGCAGCCCTTCGGATCCGGGGCCCGGCGGCCCGGGCGCCGGTCATTGGTCGTTCCGGCGCCCGGGCCGCCGGGCAGCTCCGTGCCCCCGCCGACAGCTACGCGCTCGCAGCTACCCGTACTCGCGTGCGGTCACCTACTTGCGTGCGGTTCCGGTTCCCGTTCCGGGCCCCTGATCGAGCATCCCCGCCCGTAGCCGTCCCAGGATCCGGGTCAGCAGCCGCGAGACGTGCATCTGGGAGATGCCCAGCTCCGCGCCGATCTCCGACTGGGTCATCTCGCCGCCGAAGCGCATCCGCAGGATCTGCCGGTCGCGTTCGTCCAGCTCGGCGACGAGCGGTTTGAGCGCCTGCAGGTTCTCCACGCCTTCGATGGCGGGGTCGAGGTCGCCGAGCCGGTCGGCGTAGGTCGTACCGGACTGGTCGGAGCCGTCGTCCACGGGGACGTCGATGGAGCCGGCCGTGTAGCCGTTGCCGGCGACGATGCCCTCGATGACCTCCTCGGGGCTGATGCCGAGGTGCTCGGCCAGTTCGGCGGGGGTCGGCGAGTGGTCGAGCTGCTGCGAGAGCTCGCTGGTGGCCTTGGCGAGCTCGACGCGCAGCTCCTGCAGCCGCCGCGGCACGTGCACCGACCAGCCGGTGTCGCGGAAGTGCCGCTTGATCTCACCCACGATGTACGGGACCGCGAAGGTCGTGAACTCGACCTCGCGCGAGAGGTCGAACCGGTCGATCGCCTTGATCAGACCGATCGTGCCGACCTGGATGATGTCCTCCATCTGGTCACCGCGGCTGCGGAACCGGGAGGCGGCGAAGCGGACGAGCGAGAGGTTGATCTCGATCAGGGTGTTCCGTGCGTACTGGTAGGCGCGGGTGCCCTCTTCCAGCTCCCGCAGCCGTGCGAAGAAGAGCCCGGACAGCGCCCGGGCGTCACGGGGCGCCACCGTGGTCGCGTCTTCGATGTACGGCAGCCCCCCGACCGCGTCTTCGAGCCGCTGCGGGGCAGCCGCCGAATGCCCTGTCGTAACCGTGGATGCCGTGATGGTCACATCGTCCTCCCCAGATCCGTAGGTGACCTCCGCCCGCCTACCCGGTGACCCGTGGCCCATGCCTGCCTGTTCGGGGAGCGCTCGCGAAACGGAACGGAGTGCGCCGGCGCGTCGGTCCGTACTCCGCACGAAGCGGGCAGCCCCGCGACGCCGGCCGGCCACCCGGACGTTCCCTGCGCGTCACCGGCGAACGTGAACATGCCACGCATGACCGCACCGATACCGGCCCGCCGCACCGCCGCCGTCCTCGCCGCCGCCACCGTCCTGGCCACGGCCGCAACCGCCGCCACCACCACGGACGCGAGCGCCGCCGCCGGCCGCCCGGCCGCCGTCACCGCGACCGCGGGCGCCGCCGGCACGAGCCCGGCCGCGAGCCTCGCCGGCCCGAGCGCGGCCGCCGCCCGGACCTCCGGCACGGCCGGGCTCAAGGGTGTCGACTACGCCACCTGGCAGCGCGATGTGCAGTCCGTCATCGACAGGGCCCTGCCCTACGTCAAGGAGCGCACGGAGAATGCGCACGGCCGGAAGCAGGCCATCGTCCTCGACATCGACAACACCTCGCTGGAGACGGACTTCCACTGGACGTACCCCACCCCGGCCGTCAAGCCGGTGCTGGACCTGACGCGGTACGCGAACGCCCACGGCGCCGCCGTGTTCTTCGTCACCGCGCGCCCCGGCATCCTCGACTCGCTCACCGAGCACAACCTGCGGGGCGTCGGCTACCCCGTCAGCGGCCTGTACGTACGGCACCTCCCCGACTTCTTCCAGGACGTGAGCACGTACAAGACCGCCAAGCGCGCGGAGATCGAGAACGACGGGTACACGATCAGCGCGAACATCGGGAACAACACCGGTGACCTGACCGGCGGTCATGCGGAGCGGACCTTCAAGCTGCCGGACTACGACGGCAAGCTGTCCTGAACCTTCCTGAGCCCGCTGTCCCCTCCGTCAGTGCCGCGCTTTCGCCCGGTCGAGCGCGGCCACGCCCAGCGCCGCCAGACCGATCTGGATGAGCCACTCGATCCAGTCGACCCCCTTGGTGTCGTCGACGCCGAGCCAGTGGGCGATGGCCGCACCGAGGAACGCGGCGACGATGCCCACCAGGATCGTCCAGAGCACACCGATGTGCTGGCGCCCCGGCACCACCAGCCGGCCCAGCACACCGATGATCAGACCGATGATGATCGCACTGACAATTCCGGAGATTTCCACGGCTCCCCCTCTTGCAGCCTGTTGCCGCCCTTCCGGACCGGTTTCTCTGGGTACTTCTGCCCAGCCCCCGGGCGGCGCATGTCCGCCCGTCCGCTTGCGGCGCCCTGCCTAGACTGGGCGGGTGCCGGGCACAGGAACGCGCGGCGGGAACGGGAGAGCGACAGTGGCCGCAGGTGTCGGAAGCTTCGAGGACGTCGAAGTCGAAGGGGGCTTCGGCGAGGGCCTCGGCGACCCCGCGGCGGACGTGCTCACCGAGGCCGCCGCGGCGTTCGGGCTGCTGGCCTCGCCCGCCCGGCTCCACCTGGTCTGGGCCCTGGCCCAGGGCGAGAGCGACGTCACCGCGCTCGCCGAGCGGGTGGGCGGAGCGCTGCCCGCGATCAGCCAGCACCTGGCGAAGCTGAAGCTGGCCGGGCTCGTGCGGTCGCGCCGCGAGGGGCGGCGCATGGTCTACCTCGTGGACGATCCGCACGTGGTCGCGATCGTCCGGCTGATGGTCGGCCAGCTCGCCGACCGCAAGGCCGAGGCCGCCGGAGTATCCGGCTCCGCCAGGTCCGCCGGGTCCTCCGGAGCAGCACGCGGCGCCGCCCGCACCGGGCGCCACCATGGTCTGGGCGCCTGACCGCCCCGCCGCGCGAGGAGGAGCCACCGGCCGGAACGGAGTCACCGGGCGGAACGGAGCCACCGGGCGGGAAGGGGCCACCGGCACCACCGCCCTGGAGATCCTGCGCGCGCTGGAGAGCGGGCCGCGCGGCCTGGTGGAGGCCGACGCCGACGAGCGGCTCGCGCGCCACGGCGAGAACGTCTTCCCCGGCCGCCGCCCCGACCCGTGGCCGCGCCGCTTCGCGCGCAGCCTGCGCGACCCCTTCACCGCGGTCCTCCTCTCCCTCGGCCTGGTCTCGGCGGCGCTCGCCGCCTGGGGCACCGCCTGCGTGATCGCCGTCCTCGTCACGGTCAGCTGCGTGCTGCGCGCCACCGGCGAGCACCGCGCCGACCGCTCGGCGGCCGCCCTGCGCGAGCTGGTGGCCGCCACCGCGACCGTCCGCCGCCGCCCCGCGGAAGCGGACGAACCGGTGACCCGCGAGCTGCCCGTCGAGCAGCTCGTCCCGGGAGACGTCGTGCTCCTCGCGCCCGGCGACCTCGTACCCGCCGACCTGCGGCTGCTCCGGTCGGCGGGACTGACCGTGCACGAGGCCGCGCTGACCGGCGAGTCCGTACCCGTCGTCAAGGGCGCGGCCGGCGACCTCTGCCTCCAGGGCAGCAGCATCGTCTCCGGAAGCGCCACGGGCGTGGTCGTCGCCACCGGCGCGGACACCACCCTCTCCGGGGCCCTCCCGCAGAAACCCGGGCCACGGCTCCCCGGGCCGTTCGACCGCTCCGTGAACGGCATCGCCTGGACCCTGGTGCGGTTCATGCTGTGCACCGCGCCGCTGGTGCTCTTCGCGAGCGCGCTGCTGCGCGGCCGCGGCCTGGAGACCCTGCCGTTCGCCGTCGCCGTGGCGGTGGGGCTCACTCCCGAGATGCTGCCGGTCGTCGTGACGACCGCCCTGGCCCGCGGCGCGGCCCTCCTCGCGCGCGGCGGCGAGGTGATCGTCAGACGGCTTCCGGCGCTGCACGACCTCGGCGCCGTCGACGTGCTGTGCGTCGACAAGACCGGCACCCTCACCCAGGACCGGCCGGTGTTCGACTGCGCCGTGGACCCCGAGGGCCGCGACGACCCCGCCGTGCTGCACTGGGCCGCCGTGGCCGCCCTGTGGACGCTGCACCTGGCCGAGCTCCCCGCACCGGACGCCCTCGACGAGGCCCTCCTCGACGCGGACGAGGAGCGCGGCTCCGGCGCCGACGGCGTCGAGGGCATCGCGGCGCTCCCCTGCGGCCCGGGCCGCCGCATCGCCTCGGCGCTCGTCCGGGTGCCGGGCGGGGACGGCGGTTCGCTCCCGGGCAACGTCCGTACGCTCAGGGGCGGGCGCGACTCGGCGGGTACGTACGTGCTCGTGGTGAAGGGCGCCGCGGAGGACGTGCTGGAACGCTGCACGCACGTGGCCGCAAGTGCGGGCGGAGACGCCGGCGGAGACGCGGCCGGAGGCGTGATCGGGGGCCGCCGCCCTCTCGGCCCCGGGGAGCGTACGAAGCTCGCCGCCCGAGCCGACGCCCTCGCCGGGAGCGGGCTGCGCGTGCTCGCCGTCGCACGCGCCGACCGGCCGGCGAGCACCCGCCCGTACACCCCCGGCGACGAGCAGGGCCTCACCCTCGTCGGCTTCGTCGGACTGCGGGACGCCCTCGCCCCCACTGCCGCGGAGGCCCTGACCGTCCTCGCCGGCCACGGCGTCGCCGTCAAGGTCCTCACCGGCGACCACCCGGGCACGGCCGCCCGCGCCTGCCGCGAACTCGGCCTGGACCCCGGCGAGCCGCTGACCGCCGCCCGGATCGACGCCGCCGACGACGCCGAACTCGCCCGGCTCGCCGCCCGCACCACCGTCTTCGCGCGCTGCGCCCCCGAGCACAAGGCCCGGGTCGTCCGCGCCCTGCGCACCGCCGGCCGCACGACCGGCTTCCTCGGCGACGGCGTCAACGACCTGGCCGCCCTGCACGCCGCCGACGTGGGCGTCTGCCCCCGCGACGGGGTGCCCGTGGCCCGCGAGGCCGCCGACGTGGTGCTCGCGTCGAAGGACCTTACCGCCCTCGGCCGCGCGATCGTCACCGGCCGCCGCAGCACCGGCCACATCGCCGCCTACCTGCGCATCACGCTCTCGTCCAACCTCGGCAACGTCATCGCGATGCTGACGGCGGGCCTGCTGCTGCCGTTCCTCCCGATGCTGCCCGCGCAGGTCCTCGTGCAGAACCTGTTCTTCGACGCGGCCCAGCTCTCCCTGGCCTTCGACCGCCCCGCCGCCACGGTCCACGAACGCCCCACGGTCCTGCGGCCCCGCGCGCTCTTCCGCTTCATGACGGCCTTCGGCCTCCTCAACGCCGCCGCGGACCTCGCGACCTTCGGCGTGCTGGCCCTGACCGTGCACCCGGCCGGCAGCACCGGGGGCCAGGCCGCCTTCCACGCGGGCTGGTTCACGGAGAACCTGCTCACCCAGGCCCTCGTGATGCTCCTGCTCCGCGCCGGCCGCGACGCCGCCGAACGCCGCGCCCCGCTGCCGGTCCGCCTCGCAACCACCGGCCTGGCCGTAGCGGGCCTGCTCCTGCCCCTGTCCCCCCTGGCCCCGCCCCTGGGCATGACCCCCCTGCCACCCCTCTACTACGGCCTGACGGCCCTGGTCCTGACCCTGTACGGGGCGGCCCTGGCAACGGCCCGGCGGCGCTACGGCCCTCAGTGAAGACCCCGGCCCCGGAAAAGCAGCGCGCCCGGTCCCCGGACCCCCTCAGGGGGAGCCGGGGACCGGGCACGGACAGAGCGGTGCTGCTCGAACCAGGGAAGTTAAACCCGGGTCAGGCCTTCTTCGTCTCCCAGAAGATGCGGTCGATCTCGGCGATGAGCTCCAGCGCCTTCTCGCCCGTCTTCGGGTCGTTCGACGCCTTGGCCGCGCTCAGGGCCTTGAGGGTGTCGTTGACCAGCTGGTGCAGCTGCGGGTACTTCTCGAAGTGCGGCGGCTTGAAGTAGTCGCTCCAGAGCACCGAGACGTGGTGCTTGGCGAGCTCCGCGCGCTGCTCCTTGATGATGAGCGCACGAGCGCGGAAGTCCGCGTCCTCGTTCGCCTGGTACTTCTCCTGGACGGCCTTGACCGACTCGGCCTCGATGCGGGCCTGGGCGGGGTCGTAGACACCGCAGGGCAGGTCGCAGTGGGCGCTGACTCGCACCTTGGGTGCGAACAGGCGGGAGAGCATAGCGCTGTCCTTCCTCGTGATCGTCTTCTCAGGTGCGAGATTACTCGGTGTGGGAAGGCTTTTCTCGGGTGCCCCGGGGGGCTTAGGACAAAAGACCGGTGTCAGTCTGGGACTGGTGGAGGATACGGACCGGGAGGTGCCGTGGTGCAGGAGCAGGTGGACGAGCGCGGGCAGGAGCTGGACCGCGAGCGTCGCGGACTGCTGCGGATCGGGCTGGCCGAGGTCTACAACCCGTCGATGGTGCCGACGCTGAACCCCGGCGACCAGCTGGTCGTGCAGTACGGAGCGGTGGTGCGGCCGGGTGACGTGGTGGTGCTGCGCCACCCGTTCCGGCAGGACCTGCTGATCGTCAAGCGCGCCGTGGAGCGCCGCGAGGGCGGCTGGTGGGTGCGGGGGGACAACCCGCTGGTCGAGAACGACAGCCGGGAGTTCGGGGCCGTGCCGGAGGAGCTCGTGGTGGCCCGCGCGCTGGTGCGGCTGCGGCGGCCCCCGGAGGCGGGTCAGCGCTCGGCGGGCGCGCTGCTGTCGTGGCTGGCGTCGGCGCTCAGGCCGGTGCGGTCGCTGCCCGCGGGGGCCTCGGCCGCGCGGCTCTCCAGGCGCTTGCGGGCCCGGTAGGCGGCGACGTTGGCGCGGGTGGCGCAGCGGTCGGAGCAGTAGCGGCGCGAGCGGTTGGTCGAGGTGTCCAGGTAGGCGTTGCGGCACGGCGTCGCCTGGCAGATGCCGAGCCGGTCGACCCCGTACTCCGTCAGGTGGACGGCCAGACCCATGCAGGCGGTGGCCGCGTACGAGGCGCCGGCGTTGGCCGCGTGGTCGGCGATGTGCATGTGCCACTTGGGGCGGCCGTCCTCGTCGCGGTACTCGTGCCCGGAGATCTGCGGGCTGACCGGATACTCCATCAGCAGCGCGTTGAGCAGGTCCACGGCCCGCACCTCCTCGCCCTCCGAGGCCGCCTCGAAGACCGCCCGCAGCCGCGCCCGTACGGCCCTGAGCCGCGTCACGTCGCTGTCGCCCGCCCGCCGGGCGGCCTGCGCGTTGCTCCCGAAGAGCTCGCGGACGGTGTCGACGGAGGTCAGCGTGTCGGTGCCGCGCGCGGGCTCCTCGCTGTTGACCAGCCGCACGGCGAAGTCCGAGTAATAGGCCAGTTCCACTTGTGGTCCTTACGCAGGCGGTCTAGGGTCGGAGCACCGATCTTGTAATGGTCGGTTTACGACCGAGGGTATTACACGGTGTGACCCGTTGGAGGGACGTCATGACCGAGGCCGTCGTCGGCACGGACTGGACCGCCTGGCAGCACAGCTGGGACCGGCAACAGGAGTGGTACCTGCCCGACCGCGAGGAGCGGTTCCGGGTGATGCTCGACATGGTCGAGGCCTTCGCCGGGCCCGCGCCCCGCGTCCTCGACCTCGCCTGCGGCACGGGCACCATCACCGCCCGCCTGCTCGACCGCTTCCCCGCGGCCGAATCCACCGGGGTCGACCTCGACCCCGCCCTGCTCACCATCGCCCGCGGCACCTTCGCCGGCGACGACCGCGTCCGGCTCGTCACCGCCGACCTCAAGGACCCGGCCTGGACCGCGCAGCTGCCCCACGACCGCTACGACGCCGTCCTGACCGCCACCGCCCTGCACTGGCTGCACGAGGAGCCCCTGCGCGCGCTCTACGGGCAGCTCGCCGGGCTCGTCCGCGAGGGCGGCGTCTTCCTGAACGCCGACCACATGCCCGACCCCGCCACGCCCCGCATCAACGAGGCCGAGCGGGCCCTGCGCCACGCCCGCATGGAGCGCGCCAAGGCCGCCGGCGCCCTCGACTGGCGCGCCTGGTGGGAGCTCGCCGCCGCCGACCCCGTGCTCGCCGGGCCGACCGCCGAGCGCTTCGAGATCTACGGGGAGCACGCCGACGGCGACACCCCTTCCGCCGAGTGGCACGCCCGCGCCCTGCGCGAGGCGGGCTTCGCGGAGGCTCGCACGGTCTGGAGCTCGCCGTCCGACGCGATGGTGCTCGCGCTGAAGTAACGGAGAACGGGTGGGGGGTACGGGACTTGTCCCGTACCCCCCACCCGTTCGTACTGCCGGCTGCGGCTGCCTACAGCACCTTTGAGAGGAACGCCTTCGTCCGCTCGTGCTGCGGGTTGGTCAGCACCTCGCGCGGGTTGCCCGACTCGACGACCACGCCCTGGTCCATGAAGACCACCGAGTCGCCGACCTCGCGCGCGAAGCCCATCTCGTGGGTCACCACGATCATCGTCATGCCGTCCTCGGCGAGGCCCCGCATGACGTCCAGGACGTCGCCCACCAGCTCCGGGTCGAGCGCCGACGTGGGCTCGTCGAAGAGCATCAGCTTCGGCTCCATCGCCAGCGCCCGCGCGATCGCGACGCGCTGCTGCTGGCCGCCGGAGAGCTGCGAGGGGTAGTTCTCGGCCTTGTCGCCCAGGCCGACCCGGTCCAGCAGCTTCTTGGCCCGCTCCCGGGCCACCGCCTTCGTCTCGCCCTTGACCTGGACCGGCGCCTCCATGACGTTCGCCAGCGCCGTCATGTGCGGGAAGAGGTTGAAGCGCTGGAACACCATGCCGATGTCCCGGCGGTTCCTGGCGACCTCGCTGTCCTTGAGCTCGTAGAGCTTGTCGCCCTGCTGCCGGTAGCCGACCAGCTCGCCGTCGACGTACAGGCGCCCGGCGTTGATCTGCTCCAGGTGGTTGATGCACCGCAGGAAGGTGGACTTGCCCGAGCCGGAGGGGCCGATGAGGCAGAACACCTCGCGCGGGGCGACCTCCAGGTCGATGCCCTTGAGGATGTGGGCCGCGCCGTAGGACTTGTGGACGCCCTCGGCCTTCACCATCGCGTTCATGCGCTGACGCCTTCCTTGGAGCGCTGGCCGAGGGTCGACAGGTTCTTCCTGACCTTCTGCCACGGGGTGAGCGGCAGCGTGCGCAGCGAGCCGCGGGCGTAGTGCCGCTCGAGGTAGAACTGACCGATGCTGAAGACGCTGGTCAGGATGAGGTACCAGGTCGCGGCGAGGAAGAGCATCTCGACCGTCGCGCCGGTGGTCTGGCCGATGTCGGAGGTGGACCGCAGGAGTTCGAGGTACTGCGCGGCGCTCGCCGCCAGCGACGAGGTCTTCAGCATGTTGATGAACTCGTTGCCGGTGGGCGGCACGATCACCCGCATGGCCTGCGGGAGGACGATCCGGCGCAGCGTGCGGCCCTGGCTCATGCCGAGCGCGTGCGCGGCCTCGGTCTGGCCCTCGTCGACGGACTGGATGCCGGCCCGGACGATCTCGGACATGTAGGCGGCCTCGTTGAGGCCCAGGCCGAGGAGCGCCGCCATGAACGGCGTCATGAAGTCGCTCATCTCGTCCCGGTAGATGAACCCGAGGTTGATGTACGGGAAGATCAGCGCGAGGTTGAACCAGAGGAGCAGCTGGACGTAGACCGGCGTCCCGCGGAAGAACCAGATGTAGAGCCAGGAGACCGACGACGTCACCGGGTTCTTCGACAGCCGCATCACCGCCAGCACGATGCCGAGCACCAGGCCCAGCAGCATCGCGAGGAGCGAGATGAGCACCGTCTTGCCGAGGCCCGTGAGGACCGTCGAGTCGAAGAGGTAGTCGGGGATGGCCTTGTAGTGGACGTTCGCGGAGGCGAAGGCGTTCACCAGCAGGCCGAGGAGGCCGAGGACGACGACGGCGGAGATCCACCGGCCGTAGTGCCGCACGGGGATGGCCTTGATGGCCTCCGGCACGACGGGGGCGGGCGCCGGGTCGCCGGCGGGGTCGTTCTTTCCTGCGGCGGGAGCGTCCTTCTTGCCGAGGTCGGGCTTGGCGGCCGTCTTTTCCCCGGCCGGCTTCTCGTCGGCGGGCTTCTCGTCAGCGGGCTTCTTTTCGGTCGCCTTCGCCTCGGTGGCCTTCGCCTCGGCCGGCTTTTCGTCAGCCGCCTTCTTCTCGGCCGGTTCGGCGTCGGCCTTCTCTTCTGCGGCGGCCTTCTTCTCGGCCTTCTCGCCGGTCTTCTCTTCGGCAGCCGGCTTCTCGCCGGCCTTCTTCTTCTCCGGTTCCGGGGTCCCGGGCTCCGGCTGAGCCGTCTTGTCCGGCTCGGTCTTGTCCGGTTCCGGCTTGTCGGGGGAAGCAGTCACGGGTATGGCCTTTCAGCGTCCGTACGAAGTGAGGGAGAGGGGTCAGGAACCGCCGTTGACCTTGGATTCCTTGACGGCGCCTGCCTCGACGCCCCAGGTCTTCAGGACCTTTTCGTACGCACCGTTCTTGATGATCGCGTCGAGGGCGGCCTTGAGCGCGTCCCTCAGCTGCGCGTTGTCCTTGCCGACGGCGATGCCGTACGGAGCCGCCTCCACCTGGTCGCCGACCGACTCGAAGTCGTTGCCGCCGCCGGACGTCTTGATCGCGTAGGCGGCGACCGGGAAGTCGCTGGAGACGGCCTCGACGCCACCGGCCTTCAGCCGCGTCTGGGCCTCCAGGTCGGTGTCGAACGCCTCGATGCTGATCTTGTCCTTGTCGTCCTTCTCGCACTTCTCGGACTGGGACTTGGCGAGGTCGTCGGAGACCGTGCCGCGCTGCACCGCGACCTTCTTGCCGCAGAGGTCGTCCCAGCCGCCGATGCCCTTGGTGTCGCCCTTCTTGGTGTAGAGCGAGACGCCGGCGGTGAAGTAGTCGACGAAGTCGACGCCTTCGCCGACCTTCTTGCCGGTCTTGGAGTCGATGCCCTGCTGGCGGTCCTTGGTATCCGTCATGGCGGACATCGCCATGTCGTACCGCTTTGAACGCAGGCCCGTCACCAGGGCGTCGAAGGTGCCGTTGTTGAACTCGAAGCGCACCCCCAGCTCCTTGCCCATGGCCGCGGCGATGTCGGGGTCGATGCCGACGACCTTGCCGTCCTTCTTGAACTCCACCGGCGGGTAGGCGATGTCCGAGCCGACCTTGATGACGCCGGCGTCCTGGATCTTCTTCGGCAGCTTGTCGAAGAGCGGGGCCTTTGCGCCCTGGGCGCTCTGACCGGCCTCTTTGCCGGTCTTGTCACGCTGATCGCCACAGCCGGTGAGCAGCAGGGCGCCGGCGACCGCGATCGCGCCGGCGGCGGCCAAACGACTCCTGGCGGCAGCCGTGCGAGGGGTGGTGCTTGCGGTCATTGCTGGTTCCTCCTGCGGGTGAGGGGGTGGCCGGCCGTCGGACGGACACGGAACAAACACGGAACAAACACAGGAAAACGCTGATGACGCACGAGGGGTGGAGCACACGCCCTTGGATGTCGCGACCTCGTGCGATTGGGGCATCTTGCCATCCGGACTGCACCATTCGGGGGCCTCGCTATGTCAAAATCGGATAACGGGCGATCCCCGTGCCGTATCGGCTCGGTACCAGGTTGGTCCGGACTACCGGACTCAAGGGTTCCCCTTCTGTCGGCCGCCGGTGCGAGACGTATCTCACGCACCCTCTGTCTCAGTCCGTGGACTTATCCCCCCAGTTGACACCGTTCCGCCCCGGGGACGCGGCTGCGCCGAACCGCGCCGCGACAAGTCAGCGGGAACTCACTCGTAGGCCGTAGCGCTCATTTGATAGAAAGGCCAGCCACACCCCGAACCGGGGCCGGGGCGCGTGTGCGGCGCGCCCATACGGGTCCGTGCCGCGCGGCACCACCCCACGCGCGGAGGCCGTCTCGATGGCCGGACACGGACGTGCAGCCCGACCCGCCCCGCAACCCTGGGCGGCTACCCTCGACACGCAATTCGACAAAGGGGTCAAATAAAGTGGCAGCGGAGATCGTGAATCCTCGCAGCGACAGCGGTCCGGACGATGCTCACAACGAGCTCTTCGATCCGGCGTTCGCGCTGCACCGGGGCGGCAAGATGGCCATCAGGGCGACCGTGCCCGTGCGCGACCGGGACGACTTGTCCCTCGCGTACACGCCCGGGGTGGCCAAGGTGTGCAGCGCCATCGCGGAGCAACCGGAGCTCGTCCACGACTACACCTGGAAGTCCCAGGTCGTCGCCGTGGTCACGGACGGCAGCGCGGTGCTCGGGCTCGGGGACATCGGCCCCGAGGCGTCCTTGCCGGTGATGGAGGGCAAGGCGATCCTCTTCAAGCAGTTCGGCGGCGTCGACGCCGTCCCCATCGCCCTCGACTGCCGTGGCGTCGACGAGATCGTCGACACGGTCGCGCGCCTCGCGCCCTCCTTCGGCGGCATCAACCTGGAGGACATCTCCGCGCCGCGCTGCTTCGAGGTCGAGCGCAAGCTCCAGGAGCGCGTGGACATCCCCGTCTTCCACGACGACCAGCACGGCACCGCCGTCGTCACCCTCGCCGCCCTGCGCAACGCCGCCAAGCTCACCGGCCGGGCGCTCGGCGAGCTGCGCGCGGTGATCTCCGGCGCGGGTGCGGCCGGGGTCGCGATCGCCCGGATCCTGGTGGAGGCGGGCATCGGCGACGTCGCCGTCTGCGACCGCAAGGGCATCGTCTCCGCCGACCGTGAGGACCTCACGGACGTCAAGCGGGACCTCGCCGGCTTCACCAACAAGGCCGGCCTCACGGGCACCCTGGCCGCGGCGCTGGACGGCGCGGACGTGTTCATCGGCGTCTCGGGCGGCACCGTCCCCGAGGAGGCCGTGGCCACCATGGCCAAGGACGCCCTGATCTTCGCGATGGCGAACCCCACGCCGGAGATCCACCCGGACGTCGCGCACAAGTACGCGGCCGTCGTCGCCACCGGCCGCAGCGACTACCCGAACCAGATCAACAACGTCCTGGCCTTCCCCGGGATCTTCGCGGGCGCCCTGCAGGTGCGGGCCTCGCGCATCACCGAGAGCATGAAGCTCGCGGCGGCGGAGGCGCTGGCGGCGGTCGTGGCGGACGAGCTGAGCGCCGAGTGCGTGATCCCCTCGCCGTTCGACGAGCGGGTCGCCCCGGCGGTGACGGCCGCGGTGGCCGCCGCGGCCCGTGCGGCGGGTGTGGCGCGGCGCTGACGCGCTGATTGCGCCGGTGTGCTGCCGGCACCGGCGGGCTGACCGCGCCGGTCCGCGGGCTTGAGCTGATCCGCGGGCCTGTGCCGGTCCGCGGGCCCGAGACCGTCCGCGCACCTGCGCCGATCCGCGGACCTGAGCCGTCCGCGGGTCCGCGCCGACGGCAGTCCCGGCGGGCCGGACCCATCGCGGTCCGGCCCGCCGTGCCGTGTCCGGACACGCCCGCCACAGCCGTGCCGCGTCCGGATACGGCCACGGCGACGGCGGCTTCCGGACGGAACGGACGGCGCGGTGCGTGTCACATCGCGGCGAGGTTCCGCCCGGCAGGCGGCGCGGCTAGGTTCGGATCATGTTCGCCGCCTACGCCGCACGCATCAACCGTGACCAGCCGCTCGACGGACTCGAGTTGGGGCAGCGCCCCGAACCGGAAGCGCCCCCCGGATGGACCGTCGTCCACGTCAAGGCCGCGTCCCTCAACCACCACGACCTGTGGTCGCTGCGCGGCGTCGGGATCGGCGAGGAGTCCCTGCCGATGATCCTCGGCTGTGACGCCGCCGGCGTCGACGAGTACGGCAACGACGTCGTCGTCCACTCCGTCATCGGCCAGACCGGCCACGGCGTGGGCCCGCGCGAGCCGCGCTCCATCCTCACCGAGCGCTACCAGGGCACCTTCGCCGAGCGCGTCGCCGTGCCCGCGTGGAACGTGCTGCCCAAGCCCAAGGAGCTCAGCTACGAGGAGGCGGCCTGCCTGCCGACCGCGTGGCTCACCGCGTACCGCATGCTGTTCACCAACGCGGACGTCCGCCCCGGCCAGAGCGTCCTCGTGCAGGGCGCCGGCGGCGGCGTCGCCACCGCCGCGATCGCCCTCGGCGCCGCGGCCGGCCTGCGGGTCTTCGCGACCAGCCGGGACGCGGCCAAGCGCGAGCGCGCCCTGGAGCTCGGTGCCGAGGGGGTGTTCGAGCCGGGGGCGCGCCTGCCGCACCGGGTGGACGCCGTCATCGAGACGGTCGGCGCCGCGACGTGGTCGCACTCGGTCAAGTCCCTCAACCCCGGCGGCACGCTCGTGATCTCCGGCGCGACCAGCGGGCCGAACCCGCCGGCCGCCGAGCTCAACCGCATCTTCTTCCTGGAGCTCAAGGTCGTCGGCTCGACCATGGGCTCCAAGGAGGAGCTGGCGGACCTGCTGAGCTTCTGCGCGACGCGCGGCGTACGGCCCGTCATCGACACGGTGCTGCCGCTGGACCGGGCCCGCGAGGGGTTCGAGAAGATGGCCGGTGGCGATCTGTTCGGCAAGGTCGTCCTGACGGTATGAACGGCGGATGCCGAAGAGACGCTTGCGCAAGGCGGCGTTCCTCGCCGTAGCCGCGGTCCTGGCGCTCGTGGTGCCGGGGCCGGCCGCGGAGGCCCGCACCGGCAGCCCTGCGGGCCGCGGCGGCCCGGCGGGTCCAGCGGGTCCGGACATCCCGCCCCTCACCGACGACCAGGGCCGCACCCTCACCCTCCGCGGCTGGAACCTCGCCGACAAGGACCACCGCGGCGACGAAGCCCTCGCGGACATCACCGAGCGCTCCCTGCGCGACATGGCCGCGCAGGGCTTCAACTTCGCCCGCCTCGCGGTCTTCTGGGACGATCTCGAACCCCGGCCCGGCCACTACAGCGAGCGCTACCTCGACAAGATCGAACGCGTGCTGGACTGGGCGGCCAAACACCGCATCCACGTCGTGATCGACGCCCACCAGGACGTCTACGGCCCCGCCTTCGGAAGCCACCGCGGCATCCCCGCCTGGGCCACCCGCACCGACGGCCTGCCCTACCGGACCCACCCGGACGACTGGTTCGCCGAATACTTCGAGCCCGCCGTCCAGGCCGCCTTCCAGCACCTCTACGAGGACGAGGACCTGCGCCGCGCCCAGGCCCGGATGTGGCAGGTGCTGGCCGCCAGGGTCGCCCACCATCCGGCCGTCTACGGCTACGACCTGATCAACGAGCCGATGGGCCGGCTCCTGGAGGGCGAGAGCATCCCCGACGCGGCCCGCCGCATCGAGGCGACGCAGCTCACGCCCATGTACCAGCGGATGGCCGACGCGATCCGGCGCGTCGACCGCCGCCACCGGCTGTTCGTCGAACCCACCCCGGCGGCCGGCGAGGGCGTCCCCACCGGCCTCGGCCGCATCCGCGACCCCGCGGTCGTCTACGCCCCGCACTTCTACAACGCCGCGATGGAGGCGGGCCGCGACTACGATCCCGCGTCGGGCTGGCTCCCCGCCTACGAGGCGGCCGTCGTCGCCTACCCGCGGGCGCAGCGCGTCCCGGTCGTGATCGGCGAATGGGGCCCGCTGAACAGTTCCCTGCCGAACATGGCGCGCTTCTACGAGGACGCCCTCACCTCCATGAGCCGGTACGCGTCGGGCTGGGCGAGCTGGCAGTGGTGCTACGGCGGCGGGTACTGCGCGGTGGACGAGCGGGGCCGCTTCCGGCCCAACAAGCCGAGGACGGCGGAACCGTACGCGGGCGCCGTCGCCGGGACGGTGCGGGGGGCGTCGTACGAGGCGGGCTCGTCGGTCTACCGGCTCACGTACGTGCCGGCGCGCGGAGGCGTGACCGAGCTGTCCCTCCCGCCGGCGGCGCGCGGCTGGCGCGTCACGGTGAACGGTCCGGTGCGGGCGGACACGGCGCGGGTGAGGCCGGGGGAGCGGGCGCTCGTCCGCTTGCGGCCGACCGTCCGGGCCGGCGGCCCGGCGGAGGCCGGGGTGACGGTGACTCCGGGCTAGACCCTGGCTGCCTGAGCTGCGGCTCGGCCCGGCACCGCCGGGGAGCGCCGTGGTGGTTTCTCGCCGTTGCGGCGGAAGAAATGCCCCGGCCCGGAGGCCCTGGCCGGCCCGCTGAGGTGCGGTTCTGCAGCCGGCGGTGCGTGCCGGTGCCGTAGCCGGCGTGCCCCTCGGTTGTCCGGGGCGTCCGCCGAGGCCTTACCCGCGGCTAGCGGAAGCGCGCCGGGTGGTCGGTGGTAACAGGCGGGCCAGCCACCACGCCGTGGATCCTGTGGGCATATCAGCCTCCCGGGCGCAGCAGGGCCGTGATGCGGGCCGCCGCATCCGCCAGGTGGCGGCGGGACTCGGTGAGCTGGGCGGTGGTCACGCCGTGGTCGCGGGCCGCGTCGCGGATGTCGTCGCGGAAGCGGTCGAGGAGGCGGTCGAGGTCGCGGGCCGGGTCCTTGGAGAGGGCGTCGGCCGCCTCGGCCCATTCCGGCTGCTGCGGCCGCGGCTCCTCCCGCCGCTCCTCCCGCCGCTCCGGCCCTTCCGGGGCCGGCGCCGTGGCGGTCGTGCGGGCCGCGAAGGCCCCGAACTCCTTGGCCAGGGCGCTGACGCCCTCGGCGAGGCCCGTCTGCCAGTCCCCGCGCCGCAGCGACTCCTGGACCTGCTCCTGGACCCGCTCGGTCATGCGCCGGACCTCCTCGCGGGCCCGCTCCTGGGCCTCCTGCGCCTGGTGGCGGGCCTGCTGGGCGTCCTGGCGGGCGCGCCGGCTCTCCTCCTTCGCCCGCCGGGCCTGCTCCTTCCACTCCTCCTTCGCCCGGCGGAAGTCCTCCTTCGCGCTGTCGAAGGAGTTCTTGTCCCCGGACGAGCGGTTCTGCCGGGCGGCCTCGCGCATCTGGCGCCGGAGGTCGCCCGCGGCGCCCCGGACGTCCTCGCGGATGTCGGCCGCGAGCGCGGCGACGGACTCGCGGATCTCCAGCTCCAGCTCGGCCAGTTCGCCCTGCCGGCCGGCGAGCTCGGCGCGGCCCGCGGCGGTGATGGCGTAGACCTTGCGGCCGCCCTCGGTGGTGTGCGTGACGAGGCCCTCGGCCTCCAGCTTGGCCAGACGCGGGTAGACCGTGCCGGCGGACGGGGCGTACAGGCCCTGGAAGCGCTCCTCCAGCAGCCGGATGATCTCGTAGCCGTGGCGGGGCGCCTCGTCGAGCAGCTTGAGCAGGTAGAGGCGGAGCCGGCCGTGGGCGAAGACGGGGGGCATCAGAGGACCTTTCCCTGGTCGCGGGCGCCGGCGGGCGCACCGGGGGCGGCGTCGTCACCGTCCGCCCAGTCGTCGGCGTCCGGCCCGTGCAGCAGCGCGACGGCGCCGGAGACGCTGGTGACCTTGATCGTGCCGCGGCCCTCGCCGAGCCGGCCGCTGATGTTCCGCGCGCCGAACTGGTCCCGGATCCGCAGCTCCGGGAAGGAGCACGACACCGGGCCGACGGTCGTGCCCGCGTCCACCGTCGCGTCCGCCGAGGACGGCAGCCGGACGGCGACCTCGCCCGAGACGGAGGTGACCGCCAGGTCGACGACCGGGGCGGCCGGGGCCAGGTCGATCACCGTGGTGCCGCTGACGGAGTCGGCCTTGATCCGGCCGCCCGAGCACTCGACGAGCGTGAGGTCGCCGGAGACGCCGTTGCAGCGCACGTCGCCGGTGAGGCGCTGGGCCTCCACCCGGCCCGAGACCGTCTCCGTGCAGACGTCGCCGGTGAGGCCGACGAGCGTCGTGTCGCCGGAGACCCCCGTGACCTTCGTGCGGCCCGCGATGCCGGAGACCACGGTGCTCGCCCCGACGGCGCTGACCCGGACGTCGGCGGACGCGGGGACGGCCAGGGTCACGTCGGCCGAGCGGTTCCACGTCTTCCGGGAGAGCCGGCTGAAGAAGGACCCCTTCCGCAGGTCCTCGTAGCCGACGGTCAGCTCGCCGCCCCGCAGGACGACCTTCAGCGGCGGGCCGTCGAGGGCCGTCAGCTCCAGGCGGGCCGGGCCGCCGTCCGTACCGACGACGTTGACCGTGCCGTTCACGACGCTCACGGTGAGCTCGGTGACCGGCCCGTCGAAGACGATCTTTTCCGGACTCTCCGTCGCGGACAGCGACCACTCGGACCCTGCGGGCATGGCGGCAACCCCCTCCTGCGCCGGGCGACGGCGCACTGGCGGACGAGACGCAACCTATCGCGTCTTCCGTGAAACACGATATATCGCGGTCGGGCGAAGTCAAGCGCCCGTCCTTGGCATAGCGTGGTCGCATGTCCGCTACTGATCACAGCCGCACGGCGGGTGTCCTGCTGCTCTGCCGGGCCGAGCCCGAGCGCGTCCGGCCCTCCGCCCAGCTCCTGAACGAACCGCTCCTCCTGGTCCCGGCCGGGGAGGGCTGGAGCGCGCTGATCCCCGGCGAGGACTCCTGGCGCACGGAGGGCACCGGCCTGGCCACGGCCACCGCCGGCTGGGCCCACGCGCTCGCCGTCGCCGAGCCGTGGCCGGTCGTGGGTCTGTGGTGGGACGCGAGCGGGGCGGGATTCGTCGTCGCGGCGGGCTTCCGCCGCACCGCGGGGTACGCGTGGCTCGCCGACGGCACCCCGTTCGGCGAGGAGGCGGCCATGACCGCGCTGCGGGCCCGCACCGGCCTCGACCCGGTCCTGGACGGGGCCGCGCTCGACGGGCTCACCCGGCCCGACGCGGACGCCGACGCCGCCGCCCGGCTCCGCGGGCTGATCGCGGTCCTCTCCCGGACGGGCCTGCACCTGCCGCCCGGCCTCGCCCCGGGCGTCCCGGCCGACGGCCTGCGCGCCTCCGCGGGCGCGCTCCCCGCCGCCGAGGCCGTCGACTGGCCCGGCTGGCGCGAGGCGGTACGGGCCGGGTTCGAGGCGGCGGACGGCGGCCGGCTCGGCGCGTGGACGCGGGGGCCGCGGGCGCGGGCGCTGGGCGCGGGGGAGGTTGTGGCGGGGGCCGCCTTGGCCCTCTGGGGGCGGCGGCGCGGGCGGCGGGGTGTGACAGCTGCGGGGGTCACGCTTCTCGCGGACGGTGCGTTGACGCTCGCTTACGACTGGTGGCGGGGCCGGGACTGACCTCCCCAGCGGGCCGGTGGCGGCTTGTCGCGCAGTTCCCCGCGCCCCTTCCGGGGCGCGGTACCGCGTTACGCGGCGCGGCGCCCCGCGTTTCGAAAAACTACTCGTCGTCCTCGTCGTCCAGGCGGGCCAGCCACGTCGCCAGCCGCTCCACCGGCACTTCGAAGTCCGGGTTCAGGTCGACGAAGGTGCGCAGCTGCTCGGCCACCCAGCCGAGCGTGACCTCCTCCTCGCCCCGCCGGTTCTCCAGCTCCTCGATGCCGCGGTCGGTGAAGTACAACGTTCGCTCCGTCAGTCTCTTGTTCGTGGTCAGGCCAAGGATAGGCGGGCGGGCACCGGAAAGGGCCGGGCCCCCACCGCCTCTCGGCGGTGGGGGCCCGGCCCTTACAGAAGGCGGCTCAGGCGACTCAGGCGTCGAACACCTCGTTGATCAGCGTCTGCTGCTCGACCTGGTGACGCTTGGCCGAGCCGACCGCCGGCGAGGAGGAGTGCGGGCGGGAGATCCGCCGCAGCCGCTCGCGGGCCGGGATGTCGGCGCCGACCGCCAGGTCCAGGTGGTCGATCAGGTTCAGCGCGATGAACGGCCACGCACCCTGGTTCGCCGGCTCCTCCTGCGCCCAGATGTACTTCTCGGCGTTCGGGAACTTGGCGATCTCGGCCTGGAGCTCCGCACCCGGCAGCGGGTACAGGCGCTCGATGCGGACGAGGGCCGTGTCGTTCGCGCCGCGCTTCGCCCGCTCGGCGGCCAGGTCGTAGTAGACCTTGCCGGAGCAGAAGACGACCTTGCGGACGTCCGCCGCGGCGACCGTGTCGTCACCGATGACCGGACGGAACTGGCCGCTCGTGAACTCCTCCGCCTTCGACGCCGCGGCCTTCAGACGCAGCATCGACTTCGGGGTGAAGACGATCAGCGGCTTGTGGTGCGGGTTGTGGACCTGCCAGCGCAGCAGGTGGAAGTAGTTCGACGGCAGCGTCGGCATGGCGACCGTCATGTTGTCCTGCGCGCAGAGCTGCAGGAACCGCTCGATGCGGGCCGAGGAGTGGTCCGGGCCCTGGCCCTCGTAGCCGTGCGGCAGCAGCAGCGTGACGCCGGAGGTCTGGCCCCACTTCTGCTCGGAGGAGGAGATGAACTCGTCGATGACGGACTGGGCGCCGTTGACGAAGTCACCGAACTGGGCCTCCCACAGCACCAGCGCGTCCGGGCGGGCCAGCGAGTAGCCGTACTCGAAGCCCATCGCCGCGTACTCGCTGAGGAGCGAGTCGTAGACGTTGAAGCGGGCCTGGTCCTCGGACAGGTAGAGCAGCGGGGTGTAGTCCTCGCCGGTCTCGCGGTCGACGAGCACCGCGTGGCGCTGGCCGAAGGTGCCGCGGCGGGAGTCCTGGCCCGCGAGGCGGACCGGGGTGCCCTCCATCAGCAGCGAGCCGAAGGCGAGGGTCTCGCCCATGCCCCAGTCGATCGTGCCGTCCTCGATGCTGGCGGCGCGGCGCTGCAGCTGCGGCACCAGGCGCGGGTGCACCGTGACGTTCTCCGGGGTGGTGACCTGCGACTCGGCGATCCGCTTGAGGACCTCCTGGGAGATGCCGGTGTTCACCGCGACCGGGAAGCCGCTCTGCGGCGGGGCCGGGACCTCGGCGGGGGTCGCGGCCGCATCGGCGTCGCGGACCTCGACGAAGACCTTCTCCAGCTGGCCCTGGTAGTCCTGCAGGGCCTGCTCGGCCTCTTCCAGGGTGATGTCGCCGCGACCGATGAGGGACTCGGTGTAGAGCTTGCGCACCGAGCGCTTCTTGTCGATCAGGTCGTACATCAGCGGCTGGGTGAACGAGGGGTTGTCCGACTCGTTGTGGCCCCGGCGGCGGTAGCAGATCAGGTCGATGACGACGTCCTTGTTGAACGCCTGGCGGAACTCGAAGGCGAGCCGCGCGACGCGGACCACGGCCTCCGGGTCGTCACCGTTCACGTGGAAGATCGGCGCCTCGATCATCCGGGCGACGTCGGTGCAGTACATCGACGAGCGCGAGGACTCCGGCGGCGCGGTGAAGCCGACCTGGTTGTTGATGACGATGTGCACGGTGCCGCCGGTGCGGTAGCCGCGCAGCTGCGACATGTTCAGCGTCTCCGCGACGACGCCCTGGCCCGCGAAGGCCGCGTCGCCGTGCAGCTGGACCGGCAGGACGGTGAAGTCCGTGCCCGCCTTGCCGATGATGTCCTGCTTGGCGCGGGCGATGCCCTCGACGACCGGGTCGACGGTCTCCAGGTGGGACGGGTTGGCGGCCAGCGAGACCTTGATCTGCTCGCCGTCCAGGCCCGTGAAGGTGCCCTCCGCGCCCAGGTGGTACTTCACGTCGCCGGAGCCGTGCATCGACTTCGGGTCGAGGTTGCCCTCGAACTCGCGGAAGATCTGGGCGTACGACTTGCCGACGATGTTGGCGAGGACGTTGAGGCGGCCGCGGTGGGCCATGCCGATGACGACCTCGTCCAGGCGCGACTCGGCGGCCGCGTCCAGCACGGCGTCCAGCAGCGGGATGACGGACTCGCCGCCCTCCAGGGAGAACCGCTTCTGGCCGACGTACTTCGTCTGCAGGAAGGTCTCGAAGGCCTCGGCGGCGTTCAGCCGGCGCAGGATGCGCAGCTGCTCCTCGCGCTCCGGCTTGGCGTGGCCGCGCTCGACCCGGTCCTGGATCCACTTGCGCTGCTTGGGGTCCTGGATGTGCATGAACTCGATGCCGGTGGTGCGGCAGTACGAGTCGCGCAGCACGCCGAGGATGTCGCGCAGCTTCATCATGGACTTGCCGGCGAAGCCGCCGACCGCGAACTCGCGCTCGAGGTCCCACAGGGTGAGGCCGTGCTCGGTGATGTCGAGGTCGGGGTGCTTGCGCTGGCGGTACTCCAGCGGGTCGGTGTCGGCCATGACGTGGCCGCGGACCCGGTAGGAGTGGATCAGCTCGAAGACGCGGGCGGCCTTGGTGACGTCGTCGTCGTGCGAGGCGTCGATGTCCTTGAGCCAGCGGACCGGCTCGTAGGGGATGCGCAGCGCCTCGAAGATCTCGTCGTAGAAACCGTTCTCGCCCAGCAGCAGCTGGGCCATGATCCGCAGGAACTCGCCGGAGGCGGCGCCCTGGATCACCCGGTGGTCGTACGTCGAGGTGAGGGTCATCACCTTGGAGATGCCCATCTTGTTCAGGGTGTCCTGAGACGTGCCCTGGAACTCGGCGGGGTAGTCCATGGCGCCGACGCCGAGGATCAGACCCTGGCCGGGCATCAGACGCGGCACGGAGTGGACCGTGCCGATGCCGCCGGGGTTGGTCAGCGACGCGGTGACGCCGGTGAAGTCGTCCATCGTCAGCTTGCCGACGCGGGCGCGGCGGACGATGTCCTCGTAGGCCTGCCAGAACTCGAAGAAGTTCAGCGTCTCGGCCTTCTTGATGGCCGCGACCACCAGCTGCCGGTCGCCGTTCGGCTTGACCAGGTCGATCGCCAGGCCGAGGTTGACGTGCTCGGGCTTGACGAGGGTCGGCTTGCCGTCCTTCTCCGTGAAGGAGTAGTTCATCGACGGCATGAGCTTCAGCGCCTGCACCATGGCGAAGCCGATGAGGTGCGTGAAGGAGACCTTGCCGCCGCGGGCGCGCTTCAGGTGATTGTTGATCACGATGCGCTGGTCGAACAGCAGCTTCACCGGGACGGCGCGGACGGACGTGGCCGTCGGCAGCTCCAGCGAGGCGTTCATGTTCTTCGCGACGGCGGCCGAGGGGCCACGGAGCGTGACGTACTCGGGGCCGGCGGCCGGCTCGGCCGGCTTGGCGGCGGCCGCGGGCTTCGCGGCGGGCTTGGCGGCCGCGGGCTTCGCGGGCGCCGGGGCCGGGGCGGCCGCAGCAGCGGCCGGAGCGGCCGGAGCGGCGGGGGGTGCGGCGGCCGGAGCGGCCGGGGCCGCAGGGGCGGCAGCGGCCGGGGCCGCGGGCGCCGCAGCCGGTGCCGGGCCGCCCGCGGCCTCGATCACTTCCTGCGGTGGCGCGGCCGCGGCAGTACCGGGCTTGTAGTCGGCGAAGAAGTCCCACCAGGCTCGGTCGACCGAGTTCGGGTCCTGGAGGTACTGCTGGTAGATCTCGTCGACGAGCCACTCATTGGGACCGAATACGTCTGCAGGGCTCTTGCCCTGCCCGTCTTGGTCGGTCGAGATGCTCGAGGTGTTGGGGGACTGTGGCGACACGGCGGCAACCGCCCTCTTCCGCTTCACAAGGTGATGGACAGCGGGAATAAAGGCTACGCCTGTCTGCAGGGTTGATGCAGGCCACCCGGGCCAGCAGTCGCGCAAGTCACATTCACTCGGGGGTTTCGAGGCATGACTTGGCGGGAAACACACGAGGTTCTGCAGGTCCCGAGGGTCTCAGGGTTCGCTCAAGCGCGCCCCACACTCCCTCGAATGTGTGCCTCCGCCATCGACCATACGTCAACATTGATCTCGGGGTACGCCTGGAAGAGTGACCTGGATGCGGCATCCGCGAGGTGATTCGGCCACTCCGATGGACCCCCCGTGCAGGTCCACCGCCCACCGGGCGATCGCCAGGCCCAGCCCCGTACCGCCGTCGGTGCCCGGACCCTGCTGGCCCGAGCCGCCCCGGTTGAACCGCTCGAAGACCCGGTGCCGCTCCGCCTCGGGGATGCCCGGGCCCTCGTCCAGCACCTCCAGCGCCAGCGACTGCGGCCCCTCGCCCCGCCGGGCCCGGACCGTGACCCGGCCGTGCGGCGGGCTGTGCTTCACGGCGTTGTCCACCAGGTTCGCCACCACCTGGTGCAGCCGCTCCGCGTCCGCGTGGGCCGTCAGCTCCGGCGGGGACACGTCCAGGTGCAGGTGCACGTCCTTGCGGGCGTGCGGGGAGGAGCCGGAGCCGTTGGCCATGCTCGCCTCCTTCAGGACGCCCGCCAGGTACGGCCACACCTCGAAGCGGCGCGCGTGCAGCGGCACGACCCCGTTGTCCAGCCGGGACAGGTCCAGCAGCTGGTCCACCAGCCGGCCGAGCCGCTCCGTCTGGCGCAGCGCCGTCCGCATCGTCTCCGGGTCGGCGGCCGACACGCCGTCCACCACGTTCTCCAGCACCGCCCGCAGGCCCGCGATCGGGGTCCGCAGCTCGTGCGAGACGTTGGCGACGAGCTCCTTGCGGTGGGTGTCCACCGCCTCCAGGTCGGCCGCCATGCGGTTGAAGGCGTTCGCCAGGTGCCCGAACTCGTCCCGCCGCCCGGCGCCCACCCGGCGCGTGTAGTCACCCTGCGCCATCGCCCGGGTGACCTCGGTCATCTCGTCCAGCGGCGCGGTCAGGCCCTGTGCGACGAACTGCGTTATCAGCAGCGAGGCGATGATCGAGAAAACGGTGATCACCCGGAGCTCGGTCGCCGAGTGGATCGCGACGAACACCAGGAAGGTCGTTATCACCACCGAGCCGATGACGAGGGCGCCGAGCGCCGCCTTCACCGACCGGTAGGGATCCAGGGGCCGCAGCGCCTCCCAGACCCGCCCGCCGAGGCCCGCCGCCGGGAGGCCGTCCCGGCCGCGGTCGCCCTCGCGGGACCGCCTGCCGGAGCCCGCGGCACGCGCCAGGCCCTGGCCCGTGCCGCCCCGTGGGCCGGCCGTGCTGTCGGTCATGCTCTGCGCCCGGTCATGCCGCCGGGGTCTCCAGCGCATAACCCACGCCGTGCACCGTGCGGATCCGCTCCGCGCCGATCTTCCGGCGGAGCGCCTTGATGTGGCTGTCGACCGTACGGGTGCCCGACGCGTCCGCCCAGTCCCACACCTCCGCGAGCAGCTGCTCGCGGGAGAGGACGGCGCGCGGCGTGTTCGCCAGGCACACCAGCAGGTCGAACTCGGTCGGCGTCAGGTGCACGTCCGCGCCCCTGACCCGGACCCGCCGCTGCGCGTGGTCGATCTCCAGCTCGCCCAGCCGCAGGATGCCGCTGCGCGGGGTGTGCGCGGCCAGCGCCGCCCGCTCCACGCGCCGCAGCAGCACGTGCACCCGGGCCGCCAGCTCCCGCATCGAGAACGGCTTGGTCATGTAGTCGTCGGCGCCGACGCCCAGACCCACCAGCATGTCCGTCTCGTCGTCACGCGCGGTGAGCATCAGGACGGGCACCGGCCGCTGCGCCTGCACCCGCCGGCACACCTCCAGGCCGTCGAAGCCCGGCAGCATGACGTCGAGCACCAGCAGGTCGGGCTGCCACGCCTCGGCGGTGTCGACGGCCGCCGGCCCGTCGCCCGCCGTGCGGACCTGGAAGCCCTCGGCCCGCAGCCGGGCCGCGATGGCGTCCACGATGGTCCGGTCGTCCTCGACCACCAGCACGCGGCGCTGCGCCCCGGCGGAGGCTGCGGCACCGTTCGGGCCGATGTGTGTCTGGTCCATGCGCGCCCCGCCCCTAGCGTCTTCCGTCGCGTCGTTCCTTGCCGGCTTCAGCAGCTGTGGCAAGCAGGGTACGGGCAGGTGGCGGGCGACGGCTACGCGGCACGTTGCGCGAGGTGCACTACGTCCGGTACGCCCCGGGCAACCGCGATCTCTTCGGTCCGTACCGCTTCGAACCCGGCATTCCGGAGGGCTCGCTCGAACCGGGCGGACGGCCGGGCCGACCACACGGCGAGCACGCCGCCGGGCGTCAGGCGCTCCCGGCAGGCCGCGAGGCCCGCGGGGGAGTAGAGGCTGTCGTTGCTCTCCGTGACCGTCCAGTCGGGGCCGTTGTCGATGTCCAGGCACAGGGCGTCGTAGCGGACCGGGGCCGTGCGGACGTGGCGGAGGAGGTCGTCCTCCACGATCTCCGCCCGGGGGTCCGCCAGCGCCCCGGCCGAGATCTCCCCGAGCGGCCCGGAGCGGTGCCAGCCGATGACCGCGGGCTCCCGCTCGACGACGGTGATCCGTCCCCAGCGGGGCTCCTCCGCGGCGCGGGCGAGCGAGAACCCGACGCCGAGCCCGCCGATGAGGACGGCCGGCTCCGGGCGGTCCGCGGGGAGGGCGGCCAGCGCGGCGTCCACGAGCAGCCGTTCCGAGCGGCCGTCGGAGGTGTCCATCAGGAAGCAGCCGTTCGCGATGATCTCGTGGACGGCGCGCCCCCCGGCCTCCCGGCGGCGCAGGACGACCTCGCCGTACGGGCCCTCCCGGCGGTCCAGGGTGACGGGCCGGCCGGCGGTGCCGTCGTACGGGTCGCGCTGGAGGGTGGTCACGGGCGGGCCTCCGGGTCGGTCGGTACTCGGCGGACGCGGCAGGCGCATGCGGGGTTGAGGGCCGTGACCGGAGTCACGGACCGCGGTTGATTTGCCTGCCCTCGATGGACCTTAATGTCGGAGGGAGCCGGAGCGGGACCGCTTTTCGCTCCGCCGGGTGCCGCGAGGGACCCCGCGAGGAAGGGGCTTGGCCGAGTGAGTGTGGTGGACCCCGACGACGGCCCGCCCCCCGCGCGGGCGCGGCGGGTGCTCCGGGCCCTGACGCCCGGCCGGATCCTGCGGGCCCTGCCGACGCCCCTCGGCACCCCCTTCACGTTCTGCTACGGACTGGTCCTGCTGGCCACCGCCGTCTACGCGGACCTCGGCGACGAGGCCACCGTCAATCAGCTCCTGCGGGATTCCAGCACCGACGCCGCGCACCTGGCGGAGCAGCCCCTCGTCGTCCTGCTGGCGAGCGCCCTGTGGATAGCCGGCGGCCTGTACTCGCTGTACGGGATCCTCTTCGTCCTCGTCGTCTCCGCCCTGGAGCGCCGCACCGGTGGCGCCCGTACCGCCGGGGTCTTCCTCCTCGGCCACGTCCTGGCCACCCTCGCCACGGAACTGCCCGTCGCGGGCGCCGTGGCCGCCGGGCAGCTGCCCGAGGCCTCCCTGCACCGCCTCGACTACGGCATCAGCTTCGGCGTGATGGCCTGCACGGGCGCCCTCGCCGGGCTGCTGGGGCAGCGCGCGAAGCGGACCGTCCTGGCCCTCGCCTTCCTGATGTGCGCCCAGGACCTCGTCGAGTTCGCCGACCCCCTCGCCAGCTGGGGCCACCCCATCGCCCTGCTGACCGGCATGGCGTGCTGGGGGCTGCTGCGCGACAAGGGGCCCGCGGCGCGTGCCGCCGAACCGGTGGACGCGGCCGTGCCGGTCCCGCTCCCGGTCGCCGGCCCGCGCGCCGCGGAGGGCCGGGACGAAGAGCCCGTCGCCGCGGGCCGGGCACCCCGCTGATCGCTCAGAGCGAACACAGGGCTGGGAACATCGGAAGCCCGGCAAGCATTGAGTCTGCGTAGCTCAACTTGCCTGCCTAAGGGGAGATCATGGCTTCGATGTCCACACCGCTCACCCTGCCCGTGCTGCCCCTCGACGACGAGGTCGTCCTGCCCGGCATGGTGGTGCCCCTCGACCTGTCCGACACCGAGGTGCGGGCCGCGGTCGAGGCCGCCCAGGCCGCCGAGCGCGACGGGGGCGGCAAGCCGCTGGTGCTGCTCGTGCCGCGCGTCGACGGGACCTACGCGGGCGTCGGCACCCTCGGCAGCGTCGAGCAAGTCGGGCGGCTCTCCGGCAGCGGCGACCCCGGCGCGCTCATCCGCGGCCTCCGCCGCGTGCGCATCGGCGCCGGGACGACCGGGCCCGGGGCCGCCCTGTGGGTCGAAGGCACCCCCATGGAGGAGAGCGCGCCGGACCCGCTGCCCGGCGCCGTCGCCGAGCTCGTGAAGGAGTACAAGGCGCTCGCCACCAGCTGGCTCCGCAAGCGCGGCGCCTGGCAGGTCGTCGACCGCGTCCAGCAGATCGAGGACGTGGGCCAGCTCGCCGACAACTCCGGCTACTCGCCCTTCCTCACCGTCCAGCAGCGCGTCGAGCTCCTGGAGACCGCCGACCCCGTGGCCCGGCTCAAGCTCGCCGTCGGCTGGCTCGGCGAGCACCTCGCCGAACAGGACGTCGCCGAGTCCATCGCCAAGGACGTCCAGGAAGGCGTCGACAAGCAGCAGCGCGAGTTCCTGCTGCGCCGCCAGCTGGAGGCCGTCCGCAAGGAGCTCGCCGAGCTCAACGGCGACCCGGAGAACGAGTCGGACGACTACCGCGCCCGCGTCGAGGCCGCCGCCCTCCCGGAGAAGGTCCGCGAGGCGGCCCTCAAGGAGGTCGGCAAGCTGGAGCGGGCCTCCGACCAGAGCCCCGAGAGCGGCTGGATCCGCACCTGGCTCGACACCGTCCTGGAGATGCCCTGGAACGAGCACACCGAGGACGCCTACGACATCCCCGGCGCCAAGTCCGTCCTCGACGCGGACCACGCGGGCCTGGAGGACGTCAAGGAACGGATCACCGAATACCTGGCGGTGCGCAAGCGGCGCACCGACCGGGGGCTGGGCGTCGTCGGAGGGCGGCGCGGGGGAGCGGTGCTCGCGCTCGTCGGCCCGCCCGGCGTGGGCAAGACGTCGCTCGGCGAGTCGGTGGCCCGGGCGATGGGCCGGAAGTTCGTCCGCGTGGCGCTCGGCGGCGTCCGCGACGAGGCGGAGATCCGCGGCCACCGGCGCACGTACGTCGGCGCACTGCCCGGCCGGATCGTCCGGGCGGTCAAGGAGGCCGGCTCCATGAACCCGGTCGTCCTGCTCGACGAGATCGACAAGGTGGGCTCCGACTTCCGCGGCGACCCGGCCGCCGCCCTCCTGGAGGTCCTCGACCCGGCCCAGAACCACACCTTCCGCGACCACTACCTGGAGGTCGAACTCGACCTCTCCGACGTCGTCTTCCTGGCGACGGCCAACGTCCTGGAGGCCATCCCGGAGCCCCTCCTGGACCGCATGGAGCTCGTCCGCCTCGACGGCTACACCGAGGACGAGAAGGTCGTCATCGCCCGCGACCACCTGCTGCCCCGGCAGCTGGAGCGCGCCGGCCTGGAGCCCGGCGAGGTCACGATCGGGGACGACGCCCTGCGCCGGCTCGCCGGCGAGTACACGCGCGAGGCCGGCGTGCGGAACCTGGAACGGTCCGTGGCCCGGCTGCTCCGCAAGGTGGCGGCCAAGCACGAACTGGGCGAGCAGGAACTGCCGTTCGTCATCGGCGCGGACCAGCTGCGCCCGCTGATCGGCCGGCCGCACCACACCCCGGAGTCCGCCCAGGACCCGGCCGAGCGGCGCACGGCCGTCCCGGGCGTCGCCACCGGGCTCGCGGTCACCGGCGCGGGCGGCGACGTCCTGTTCGTCGAGGCGTCGCTGGCCGACCCGGAGACCGGTGGCGCGGGCCTGACCCTGACCGGCCAGCTGGGTGACGTGATGAAGGAGTCGGCGCAGATCGCCCTGTCCTTCCTGCGCTCGCACGGCGCCGAACTCGAGCTGCCCGTCGGCGACTTCAAGGACCGCGGCATCCACCTCCACGTCCCGGCGGGCGCCGTCCCGAAGGACGGCCCGAGCGCGGGCATCACGATGACGACGGCGCTGGCGTCGCTCCTGTCGGGCCGCCGGGTGCGCCCGGACGTGGCCATGACCGGCGAGGTCTCCCTGACGGGCCGGGTCCTGCCGATCGGCGGCGTCAAGCAGAAGCTCCTGGCGGCGCACCGGGCCGGCGTGACGACGGTGATCATCCCGAAGCGGAACGAGGCGGACCTGGACGACGTGCCGGCCGAGGTCCTGGAGAAGCTCGACGTCCACCCGGTCTCCGACGTCCGCCGGGTCCTGGAGCTGGCGCTGCAGCCGGCCGGGACGGAGGCCGGGGTCGCGGTGGCGGCGTAAGCGGTGCCGGCGTAACGAGCCGGAACCGGGGTGCCCCCTTTGCCCCGTTGACGGTCGCGAACCCCGCCGGTTGCATGTCCCTGACCATGCTCCGCTGACTGACCAGTCACACCCGGAGGGGGAACTGTGCGCAGGACCGACGCACGTTTACGCAGAGCGGGAAGAGTCACCGGCAAGAGAAGAGCGACCAGCACCAGCGGGATACCGGGCGCGGCGGCACTGATCAGTGCCGCCGCGCTTTTCGTCACCGCGGCCCCCGCCCAGGCGGCGGGCGGCGGCAACGGCGGCCCCGCGGAGGTGATTCCGGGCAAGGGCACCTCCACCCCGGCCCTGGTGGACGGCATCCGCGAGGCCGCCGCGGCCTCCGGCAGCGCCGCCGACGCCGCCCGCGGCCACCTCGCCGCCAAGCGAGACCGCTACCGCATCGCCGAGCCGGCCCGCGACCTGAAGCCCGTACAGACGCTCAGCAAGGGTGCGACCGAGACCGTACGGCTGCAGCAGAAGCACGGCGGGGTCGACGTCCTCGGCGGCCAGTACGTCGTGCGGATGGAGCACAAGGGCGGCAAGCGCGTCGTCACCGGCACCTCCGGCAAGTACTTCACCGGCCTGAAGGCGGACACCCGCGCCGAGGTCGGCGAGAAGCTCGCCGTCGAGCGGGCCGTCGCCGCGACCCTCCGCGACCTCGCCGGCCACCGGCTCGGCAAGGGCGACGCCGCCCGCGCGCAGGGCGCCGCCACGCAGTCCGCCCCAAAGCTCACCGGCACCGCGCGCGGCCTCGTCGTCGTCCCCAAGGGACCCGGCGTCCTCACCCAGCACGTCACCGTGCGCGGCACCGACCCGGCCACCGGGCACCCCGTGCTGCGCGAGGTCTACATCGACGCCAAGGCCGGCTACCCGGTGCTGCAGTACAGCGGCATCAAGACCTTCGGCACCGGCGCGGACGAGCTGCGGGCGCGTGCCCGCGGTGCCGCGGCCGGCCCGTCCGAGGCCGCCGCCCGCGCCGCCGCCGGCCCGCTCAGCCCCGGCATCACCGGCTCCGGCGTCAAGTACGACGGGACGACCGTCGAGCTCGGCCTGTACAAGGACACCGCCCGCAACGAGTACGTCATGACGGACTACGCGCGGATGTGGGACTCCAGCAAGAGCGTGATCTCCACCTGGGACGCGCGCGGCAAGGACGTCGACGCGGTCAACGGCCGCTGGCCGGACGGCATCAAGGAGTTCGGCTCCCCGACGCCCTCCTTCGGCCAGGAGGCCACGGAGGCCGGCGCCGTCGACGCCCACTGGGCGGCGGGCAAGGTCTACGACTACTACAAGAAGGTCCACGGCCGCGACAGCCTCGACGGCCGCGGCATGGCCATCAACTCCCTCGTCGGCGTCACCGAGTTCGGCGCCACGTACGTCAACGCCTTCTGGGACGGCACCAAGATGGTGTACGGGGGAGGCGACAAGGAGTACAAGACGCTCTCCGCCGACCTCGACGTCGTCGGCCACGAGATGACCCACGGCGTCGTCGAGCACACCGCCAACCTCGTCTACGCGGGCCAGTCGGGCGCCCTCAACGAGGCGCTCGCCGACTACTTCGGCAACGCCATCGCCGTCGACGCCGCCGGCATGTCCATGGACGACCCGGACGCCGGCCTGCTGGGCGGCAACCTGTGCCGGTCGAAGACCCCGCGGCAGTGCGCCTTCCGCGACCTCAACGACGGCCGCACCACGTCGAAGAGCTTCCTCGGCGTGGGCTTCGGCACGGACAACGGCGGCGTGCACCTCAACTCCACGATCTTCTCGGGCGCCCTGTGGGACATCCGCGAGGACGTCGGCCGCACCCTCGCCGACAAGATCGTCTACAAGGCGCTGTCCGAGTACATGACGCCCCTGGACGGCTTCACCGAGGGCCGTGACGCGGTGATCGCCGCCGCCAGGGCGCTCGGCGTCTCCGGCAAGGACCTCAACGCCGTCCAGCGCTCCTTCAGCGCCCACGGCGTCGTGCCCAACTGGGAGCTGGCCCTCGGCGTCGACACCGACCTGCTGTCGGCCAAGCTCAACACGACCGCCACGGGCGCGGGCGCGGGCGGCGGCTGGTGGGCCGCCTCCCGGTCGAACGACGACGGGTCCGAGGCGTACTCCGTCTGGGCCGGCCGCACCGACGGCAGCGGCTCCCCGAAGCTCATCAGCCCCAACGACGGCCGCTACCACGTCTCCCCGGCGACCGACGGCAAGACCGTCGCGTGGGTCGCCTACGGGAACGCCGGCACGGACGTCCTGAGCCGGCCCCTCGCCGGCGGCCCGGTCAAGAAGCTGTACGGGTCCTCCACCGCCACGGTCTACGGCGTGCGCGTCGAGGGCGGCACGGTCGTCATCGACACCGCCGACCCCCTCGGCGGCCGGCACGTCGGCTACCTCCGCACCGGTGACAAGCAGCCCACCTGGGTGGACGCCGGCCGGGGCGAGGTGGTGACGGCCCTGCCGTCGCTGAGCGGCGACAGGATCGCGTACGCGAAGGTGTACCCCGAGGGCGAGGACTACCGCGTCGGCACCGAGGTGCTGGACCTCAGGACTGGTGCGAAGACGCTGATGGGGCAGCTCGGCAAGCCCGAGTCCGTCGGGCAGACCGGCATCAGCGCGACCGCCGTCTTCTGGCTGGCGGACGAGACGTCCGGGGACGAGGGCCAGGTCGCCGTCCGGCGTGCCAAGCTCGACGGCACCGGCGTCACGGACCTCAGCCCGGAGAAGGGCGCCGGCGCGCTCCACGCCACCGAGCTGACCGCCTCGGAGAGCGCGGTGACGGTCACCGCCGCGCTGCCCGGCACCGACCTCCGCAACGAGTCGCTGCCGAAGCTGTGGCAGTTCGCGGCCGACGGCTCCTCCCGGGCGCGCGTCTCGTGCAACCGCGGCGAGCAGTCCTCGCCGGCCGCGGCCGGCGGCAAGCAGGTGGTGTGGACCGACGGCACCACCGGCTCCACCGACCTGGTCACCCGCACCCGCCCGGCGGGCACCTGCGGCTGACCGGTCCGCCCGAAGCGCGGCAGGACCGGGCCCCCGGCGCCGATGTGCCGGGGGCCCGGCGTTTCCTGGGGCCGCCCTCACCCGTCGGCGAGGGCCTGGAGCCGGCTGTACGCGCCGTTGAAGCGGTTGTGGTCACCGACGGACGGGCCGGTGTCGGTGTACTGCCAGAAGGTGTAGTAGTCCCAGCCCGCCGGGAGTTCGCCCGCGGAGGAGCCGTAGCGGGGCACCCACAGGGGGTGGGCGGAGGCGAAGCCGCCGTAGTTGCCGGTGCACTGCTTCCACCAGCCGGTCGACGTGTAGATCCCGGCGTCGCGCCCCGTGCGCGCCTTGTACGTGGCGAAGAAGTCCCCGATCCAGCGGACGAGTGCGCTCGCGCTCATGCCGTAACAGGTCGGTCCGTAGGGGTTGTACTCCATGTCCAGGACGCCCGGCAGCGTCTTCCCGTCGCGGGACCAGCCGCCGCCGTGCGAGGCGAAGTACCCGGCCTGCGCGGCGCCGGAGGAGTTGTCGGGCAGGGCGAAGTGGTAGGCGCCGCGGATCATGCCGGCGTCGTACGAACCGGTGTACTGCTGCGTGAAGTACGGGTTGGTGTAGCTGGTGCCCTCGGTCGCCTTGACGTAGGCGAAGCGGTTGCCGCTGTCGCGGAGGGACGACCAGGCGACGTTGCCGTTGTGGCTGGAGACGTCGACGCCCTCGACCGAGGCGGCCAGCGGCGGGGGAGGGGTGCCGGGGCCCGGGTGCTCGTGGTCCCGCAGGGTGGAGCCGAGCCAGTCCCGCTCGGGGTGGGAGGGGCGCTTCGCGCTTCCGCCGGCGGCGGCGTGCGCGGCGGCCGGCAGGGCGAGCAGGCAGAGAGCGGAGAGGAGGGCGGCGAGGAGCAGGGAGAGGGAGGCGAGAGGGGAGAGGGGGGCGAGGGGGGAGGGGGTGCGTAACGCGGTGGGGGATCTGCGGCCCGTGCGGCCGGATCTGAGCGCGACCATGGCGTGCCTTCCAGAGGGGTCCGTGGGGGGAGTACCGACGCCGCGCCGGAGACGCAAGACGTTGGTATGGCCATGTCACAAATGACGTTATGGGGGCGGACGCGCCAGGGATAGGGGGACGCGGTGCTGCCGTTGGTCTAATCCTGCGAAATACTGGCGGAGCTGCGGTGAAGACCGCGAAGGCGAAAAACTTTCAACAACCGGAAAGCCGGAGAGGGCCCTGACGTGCACCAGACGACTCCCCCGCCCCCCGAGGAGGGCGGGCCGGGCGCCGCGCAGAGCAGAGGTATGGACCAGGCGTACCTCTCCCTGGAACGCGAGCTGGCCGTCTTCCTGCGCCGGGCCCGGGCGTCGTCCGGTGAGATGGCGCGCGAGGTGCACCCCGAGCTGGAGGCCGCCGCCTACGGCCTCCTCGTCCGCCTGGAGGACGCCGGGCAGCAGCGCGCCACGGACCTCGCGGCGTACTTCGGGGTCGGCAAGGCCACGATGAGCCGCCAGCTGCGCGCCCTGGCCGAGCTCGGCCTCGTCACCCGCGAGCCGGACCCGGCGGACGGCCGGGCGTCCCTGGTCCGCATCACGGACGAGGGGCGCGCCCGCTTCACGCGCGTGCGCGACGCACGGCGGGCGCAGTACGTGCGCAAGCTGGCCGACTGGGACCGCGGCGAAGTGGCGGAGCTGGCCCGCCTGCTGCGCCAGCTGAACACGAGCGCCGAGCAGTGAGCCGGCCGGTTCCGCCCGGCCGCTGAGGAAACGGCGCCCGGGACGGGCCCCGCCGGAGCCGTCACAGCCGCACGTACACCACCGAGGCGTCGTCGTGCCGCTTCCCGGACCGTCCGCCGGGCGCGCCGCGCTCGGCGGTTCGCACCCGGTCCACGAGCGCGTCCGGGCCCTCCTTCGCCAGGAGCGCGACGCAGTCCGCCCAGTCCCCCTCCCGGAACACCTCCACCCAGCGCGTCGCGCCGTCCGTGAGCGCGGCCAGCGCCCGTACGTCCTCGCGCGCGAGCGTCCCCGTCACGGCCCGCGCGGCCACGGCCGGGTCGGCAGCGGCCGTGAAGAAGCCGCCCTCCGCGTTGCGCGCGGCATCCGTCACCGGGCCCAGGGCCAGCAGCCGCTCGATGCGGTCGTCCAGGACGGCCGTCACCGCGCCGTCCGGCGCTTCGACGAGCAGGGCCGAGTCGGACAGCACCAGGTACTCCACGCGCTCGTCGTCCCAGCGCGCCACGACCGCCGTGGCCTGAGGCGTGCGCCGGTGGGTGAGGTCGCAGGCGTCCCGATGGGCGTCCGCAGTACGGGAGATGGCCTCCGACAGGCAGGCGGACAGCTTCGTCTCGGGTGCGGCGAGGGCCAGTTCGAGCAGCGCGCCGCCCAACCGGGCCGTGAACCAGGGGACTCCGTGCGTGCATCCCGTCCCGCCGGAGGGCGGTGGAGTGACCCCGTCGAGCAGCACCAGAACGCCGCCCTTACCGGAGGCAGGCAGGGCGGCGGATACGAAGTCCTCGTTCGGGTGTCGGAGATCCCCCGGCCGGGTGGCGAGTTCGATGCGCATGGGGCCAGTGTGCCGGATGCCGGAATTCGACGGTGGCACGTGCGCATCCTGTCGGCGCCCTCCGCGTTGCTTCAAGTGACGTGCTGACCTGGCACGTGTGCGATGAGTGAAGCAGGCCGATTGTCAATCAGCAATGGATGTTCACTCCTTCGGGTGGCCGGGCGGTCGATGGACCCTCCCGGCCCTCAGAGGTGCTGAAAGGGTCAAATCAGTACCAGGGGTGGGACGAGAGAAGATTGTGAGCACCGGTGCGGAAAAAGCGGCTTGGGGGCGGCGGCGGACGGAAGCCGCCGGCCACGGCGGTGCCGGAGCGCACCGCTCGCGTACGTAACCGACTGACCGTATCCGTCGCGGTCATCGCCCTCGCGGTGCTCGGCGCGAGCACCTTCGGCGTCCGGGAGGCCTGGCGCGACCTCACCGAGGCCCGCCGCCTCGCCGCCCTGGCCGACGCCGACGCCTCGGCCCTCGCCCTCGCGCACTCGCTGGCCGACGAGCGCGACGCCATGGTCCAGTACGTGGCGGGCGGCCGCGCCGACTCCACCGGCGCCGGCCTCTCCGACCGCCAACGGGTCGCCGTGGACCGGCAGATCGACGAGTTCCGGCCCGACGCCCCGGCGTCCGTCCGCGACCTCCTCGACGCCCTCCCGCGCACCCGCCGCGAGGCCTACTCCGGCAAGGGCGACGCCATGGCGGCCTACACCGCCTACACACCCGCCGTCCGGGCCCTGCGCGGCCTCGCCGACACCCTCGACCGGCAGGTCGGCGGCGGCGGCTCCGCCGCGCTGCCGCCCCTCGCCCGCGCCACCGAGGCCGCCTCCGCGGGCCGCGGCCTGCTCCTCGGCGCCCTGGCCGCCCAGGGCCGCAAGCCCGAACTGGCCGCCGCGGCCCAGCGCGCCGACGCCCGGACCCAGGACGCCCTGGCCGACTTCACCCGGCTCGCGCCCGCCGGCGCCCGCGACGCCTACGCCGAGGCCGTCACCGGCCCCGAGGTCACCCAGGCCCAGCGCTACCTCGACCGGCTCGCCCGGCCCTCGGCGGCCGCCGAGCTCGCCACCCAGCCCGCCGAGCCCGTCCGCACCGCCCTCACCGCCCGCCTCCAGCGCATGCGAGGCGTCGAGGACGCCCTCGCCGAGGGCGAGGCACCCCGCCTGGAGGCGCTGCGCCACGAGGCCATGACGGAGCTGGAACGGCGCGTGATGGCCGCCGCGCTCTGCCTGTTCACCGCCCTCTTCGCCGGCATCTGGTCCGCCCGCTCGGTCACCCGGCCGCTCGCCGCCGTCCGGCTCGGCACGCGCCGCGTGAGCGCCGACCCCGTCACGGAGGAGCCCGTCACGGTCAAGGGCCGCGACGACGAGTTCGCCGAGACCGCCCGCGCCGTCAACCACCTCCAGGGCAAGTTCCGCCGCCAGCAGGGCCGGATCGCCGCCCTCGAAGGCGAGCGCACCCGCCTCATCGCCGCCCGCCAGGACGCCGCCGACGAGCGCGACTCCCTGCGCGCCGAACAGCAGCGGCTGACCGAGCGGCTCGCCGCCCTGCCCGCCGAGCCCCCGGCCGGCGGCGGCAGCCGCGAGCTGGGCATCCTCGTCGGCCTCTCGCTGCGCACCCTCGGCCTGGTCGAGCGCCAACTGGCCGTCATCGAGGGCATGGAGGCCCACGAGGCCGACCCCGAGCGCCTCGACACGCTCTTCAAGCTCGACCACCTCGCCACCCGGATGCGCCGCAACAGCGAGAACCTCCTCGTCCTCGCCGGCGCCGAGAGCGGCACCGGCCGCGCCGGGCCCGTACCCCTGCTCGACGTCCTGCGGGCGGCCACCGGCGAGATCGAGCGCTACCAGCGGGTGCGCATCCAGTCCCTGCCGCCGCACGCCCGCCTCGCCGGCTTCGCCTCCGAGGACGTCAGCCACCTCGTCGCCGAACTGCTGGAGAACGCCACCGCGTTCTCCCCGCCCGACGCCCAGGTCCAGGTCTCCGCCTGGCACCTGGAGGGCGGCGAGATCGTGCTGTGCGTCCAGGACGAGGGCATCGGCATGGCCCCCGAGCGGCTCGCCGAGGTCAACGCCCTCCTCGCCGACCCCGCCCCGGCAGCGCCCCCGCCGGCCGTCCCCGACCACACCGGCCGGGCCGACGCCGCGGGCCGCACCGGGCAGTCGCCGCTCGGCCTCGGCCTGTACGTCGTCGCCCGGCTCGCCGCCCGGCACGGGATCCGCGTCCAGCTGCGCGAGCAGGCCACCGGCGGGGTCGCCGCCGTCGTGGTCCTGCCCGTGGGCCTGCTGCCCGCCGGGCCGCCCGCCGTCACCGGCCTCGGTGACACCCCGCCCGTCCCCGGCGCCGCCGCCGTCCCCCAGGTCCACCTCCCCGGCTCCATCGCGGAGGCCAACTCCCACACGCTGCGCGGCCGCCCGCACCACACGCACCGGGCGCCCGGAGCCCACGCGGCCCCCGCCCCGGCGCCCCCGCCCGTCCACCCGGCCGACCCGCCGGCCACGCTCCCCGGCCCCGCCGCCCCCGCCGAGGGCCCGGGGGCCTCCGAGGCGACGATGCGGCTCACCGGCTCGGGAGAGGCGGCCCCGCCCGCCGCACCGTCGTCCACGGGCCGCCACGCCCGCCCGCCCGCGCCCGCCGACGGCACGCCCCCGGGCACCCCCGGCGCGGGCCTCCTGCCCAACGGCACCGCGCTGCCCAAGCGCACCCCCAAGGCCGTGACCCCGCGGCCCGCCCCGCAGCGCGTGCGCCAGGGCGTGGACGCCGAAGCGCTGCGCCGCAAGCTCGCCGGCTTCCAGCGCGGCGCCGCCGAAGGACGGCGCGACGCCCAGGCCGAGCTGGCCGGGCGCGACACCCAACGGAACCAAGCGGGCCCGCCGGCCGACGGCGGCACCCCCGAGGAGGCACGCGGTTGACTGCATTCCCCCGGGGGGCGACCCCCGTATCCCCCGCCGGCCCCGCCGCGTACGGGCTGAGCCACGAGGCCCGCAACCTGCACTGGCTGCTGACCAATCTGGTCGAGGAGGTGCCCGGCGTACGGTCCGTCGCCGTCGTCTCCTCCGACGGGCTGCTCCTGCTCTCCTCCGACCCGCGCATGGCGCACCGCGGGGAGAGACCGGAGAGCCCCCGCGGCTCCACCGCCGACCTGGCCACCATCGTCGCCGGCCTGGGCAGCCTGACGACCGGGGCCGCGTGCCTCATGGACGGCGGCTTCGTGAAGCAGACCATGGTCGCGATGGACGAGGGCAGCCTGTTCGTGATGACCATCAGCGACGGCTCGCTGCTGGGCGTCCACGCCGAGCCCGACTGCGACATGAGCTTCGTCGCCTACCACATGGCCCTGTTCGTCGGCCGCGCCGGACACGTCCTCACCCCCGAACTCCGCAGGGAGCTGCGGCAGTCGGTGGAGGCCGTCGGATGACGGGCGGAACCGGCACGGTCCCCGGCACCGGGACGGCCTGCGGCAAGCCGGCCCGCGTCCGCCCGTACTCGCTCGCCGGCGGGCGCCCCCGCCGGTGCCGGCTGCTGCTGGTGGAGACCTTCGTGGCGGCGCTCGACGCGGACGGCACCTCCCCCGGCCGCGGGCCGGGGGAGGGCGCGCGCCACCCGCGCGTCCCGCCCGAAGGCCGCGCCATCCTGGAGCTGTGCCACCGGCTGCGGTCGGTCGCCGAGATCGCGGCGCTGCTGCGGATGCCCCTCGGCGCCGTACGGGTCCTCCTCCTCGAACTGGCCGAGCAGGGCAGGGTCCGCGTCTTCGACACCGCCCACGGCACCGGCCGCCCCGACCGCGTGCTGCTGGAGAGGGTGCTCGGTGGACTGCGCAGACTCTGAACGGCGGCCCGCCGCCGCACCCGGGCCCGCACCCGCATCCCGGTCCGCCACCCCACCCGGGTCCGCCACCGCATCCGGGCTCGTCGCCACGCTCGGGGCCGTCGCCGCCGACGACGCGCCGCGCGCCTGGCAGACCGACCGCACCCGCGCCCCGCACGCCACGAAGATCGTCGTGGCGGGCGGCTTCGGCGTCGGCAAGACCACCTTCGTCGGCTCGGTCTCCGAGATCACGCCCCTGCGCACCGAAGCCGTGATGACGGCCGCCGCGCAGGACGTCGACGACGCCACCGCCACCCCCGCCAAGCGGACGACCACCGTCGCCATGGACTTCGGGCGGCTCACCCTCGACGCCGACCTCGTCCTCTACCTCTTCGGCACACCCGGCCAGAAACGATTCTGGTTCATGTGGGACGACCTCGTGCGCGGCGCGATCGGCGCCGTCGTGCTGGCCGACACCCGCCGCCTCGCGGAGTCCTTCCCCGCCCTCGACTACTTCGAGACGGCCGGCCTGCCGTACGTCGTGGCCGTCAACCACTTCGAGGGCGCCGACCGCTACGCCCCCGAGGCCGTCCACGAGGCGCTCGCCCTGCCGCCGCCCGTCCCGGTGGTGACCATGGACGCCCGGAAGCGCATCACGGTCGTCGACACGCTGCTGGCCCTGGTCGGCCGGGCGCTCGAGACCCTGCCCGAGTGAGGAGCGACCCGTGCGACGGATCCTCATCGCCGGGGCCGGCCAGTCCGGCCTCCAGCTGGCCCTCGGCCTCCAGTCCCACGGCTACGACGTGACCCTGATCTCCAACCGCACCTCCGAAGAGATACGTTCCGGCCGGGTGACGTCCACCCAGTGCATGTTCCCCACGGCCCTGAGCCACGAGCACCAGCTCGGCCTCGGCTTCTGGGCCGCCGCGGCGCCGCGCATCGAGGGCGTCGGCGTCTCCGTCGCCGAGCCCGGCCCCGCCGGCGGCCCGCACCGGCGCGCCGTCGACTGGCTCGGCCGGCTCGGCGGCTGCGCCCAGTCGGTGGACCAGCGGCTGAAGATGTCCGGCTGGCTCGACACCTTCGCCGACCGCGGCGGCCGCCTGGTCGTCCACGCCGCCGCGGTCTCCGACCTGGACGCCCTCGCCGGCCACTACGACCTGGTGCTCGTCGCCACGGGCAAGGGCGAGCTCGCGGAGCTCTTCCCCCGCGACCCCGCCCGCTCCCCGCACACCGCCCCGCAGCGGGCCCTGGCCGTCGCCTACGTGCACGGGCTCGCCCCGCGCCCCGAGCACCCGGACACCGAGGCGGTGCGCTGCACCTTCGTGCCCGGCGCGGGGGAGCTGTTCGTGCTGCCGGTGCTCACCGTCTCCGGCCGCGCCGACGTGCTGTTCTGGGAGGCCGTGCCGGACGGGCCGCTGGATGCCTTCCAGGATCAGCCCGGCCCCGCCGAGCACCTGGCGCGGACCCTGGAGCTGATGGAGCACTACGTGCCCTGGGAGTACGCCCGGGCCACCCGCGTCGAGCTCACCGACGCCCAGGCCACCCTGGCCGGGCGCTACACCCCGGCCGTGCGCGACCCCGTCGGGCGGCTGCCCTCCGGCGGGCTCGCCCTCGGCGTCGCGGACGCGGTCGTGGCCGACGACCCCGTCACCGGGCAGGGCGCCAACTCCGCCGCCAAGTGCGCCGCCGCCTATCTCGCCGCGATCGTCCGGCACGGCGAGCGGCCCTTCGACGAGGCGTGGATGCGCGCGGCGTTCGCCCGCCACTGGGCCTCGGCCCGGCACGCCACCGCCTGGACCAACGCGATGCTCGCGCCGCGGCAGCCCGGCCACGTACGGGAGCTGCTGGAGGCGGCGGGCCGGCACCAGCCCCTCGCCGACCGCATCGCCGCCGGCTTCGACGACCCGGCGGGCATCGCGGACTGCTTCCTCGACGCGGGGCGGGCGGCGGAGTGCGTGACGGAGGCGGGGGCACGGAGAGCCGGTGCGGGGCAGGCAGCGGGGGCCGCCGGCTGACCCCGGCGGCCCCCGGGCCCCTCACGTCCTCTCACGTCCTCGAAGGGGCCTCCGCGGACCCGTAGCCCGTGTCGGAGCCGGACGCGGCGCCGTCCGGCAGCGGCGGCAGCTCGTACTTCCGCAGCGGCGCCGCGCCGGCGTCCGGGCGGACCGCACCGAGCAGCGGGTTCGCGGCGATCGGGGAGACCTTCACGGTCCCGCCCGGCCGCGGTGCCTGTATCACCAGGCCGTTGCCGATGTAGAGCGCGACGTGCGTCGCCCCCTCGAAGTAGACCACCAGGTCGCCCGGGCGCAGCTCGTCCAGCGACACCCGGGGCAGGGTCCGCCACTGCTCCTGGCTCGTGCGCGGGATGGCGCCGCCCGCGTGGGCCCAGGCCTGCGAGGTGAGCCCCGAGCAGTCGAAGGCGTCCGGCCCGGCCGCGCCCCACACGTAGGGCTTGCCGAGCTGCTGGAACGCGTAGGCGATGGCCTTGCCGCCCGCGGCCGACGGTCTGGCCGAGCCGCTCAGCCGGCCCGAGGCGAGCAGCGCGCGCTGCGCCTCGCCGATGTTCTTCTGCTCCAGCCCCCGGACCTCGGCGAGCTGCGTGCCGGTCAGCGACGCGAGCATCTTCTCGACCTCGCCGAGGCTCTTCTTGACCTTGTCGCGCTGCAGCTTCTGCCGCGCGGCCAGCACCTGCTGCTCGTTGAGGGCGTCCCGCGCCTTGACGGCCAGGTCCGAGGCGCGCTTCGCGTCCTTCGTGAGGCGGCCGACGGTGGCCGCCCGCTGGCCCGCCGCGCGCTGGATCTGGTGCCCCCGGTCGAGGGCCTGCTGAGGGTTCGGGCTGAGCAGGACGGAGACGTACGGGGCGAGGGTGCCGCTCGTGCCCTGGTACTGCTCCCGGGCGAGCCGCCCGGCGGCGTCGCGGCTGCCGGTGAGGGCGGCGCGGGCGGACATCAGGTCGCCGTTGAGCTCGTCCACCCGCTTGTGCTGCGCCTTGAGCTTCTCCTCGGTCGCGTTGTAGGTCTCGGTGGCCTCTTCGGCCTTCTGGTAGAGGGCCTGGAGGCGGGTGAGGAGGGTGTGGACGGACGGCTGGTCGGGCGGGGCGGCGGGGGCCGCCGCCGCCAGGGGCGGGGGCAGTGCGAGCGACGCGGCGCCGGCCATCAGCGCCGCCGTGCAGACAGAACGCACGAACCGTCCTGACACGAGCTCACCTCCGGTGTGGGGCGTGATCGTTTTGCCCAGGGAGGATCGTGCCACGTGTGGTCCTATTTATGGGAGTGCTGTGGGCGAATCCGCCTAACCCGCTCACCCCTTGGTTGCCCGCTCGTCACCCGGCCGGCGGTGCGCCGCCACCCGCGTGCCCCGGATGCGGCCGGGAGGCGCCCTTGCGGCGGGCGGGGCGCCTCCCCGGCGGCGTCAGCGCTTGGTCCACGGCCACTTCAAGCCGCGGTCCGGCCGGCGTCCCTCCGGGTCGTACACGTACTTCCAGCCCTTGTGCAGCCCCAGGCGGCGCGTCGTGCCCGCCTGGACCCGGTGGTAGACGAGGACCGTCGGCGCCCCACCGTGCTCGTCCGGCACCGGGACCTCGTAGACCTTGGGCGGATGCCCGGTGTGTCCCAGCAGTACCGGCAGTACGCGTCCGTCCAGGGGGCCGCCCTCGAAGGGCGTATTCTCGCTTCTCACGCCCCCAGTCTCCGTCAGACGCGCAGTCCACTCGCGGACGTAGCGGATCAGAGCAGGTGCGCCGCGTCCGACACCACCGGCATGACCTGGCGGGCCAGGCGCCCCACGGGCCCGTCCGCACCCTCCAGGGACAGTGCCGCGCGGGTGGTCTCGGCCGTCTGCGGGTCGCTCGCCGACGTGGCCGCCAGGAGCGCCACGAAGTGGTCGACCAGCCAGTCCCGCAGCTCCTCCACCGGGGGCTGCTTGCCCTCGTCCAGCCAGATGAGGGACGCCGCCTCCACGGCCGTGATCCACGTGCGGACCATCATGCGCAGCCGGGGCCCGGGCTCCGGCACCTGCAGGTGCTTGAGGATCTGCGCGGCGGCCGCCCGCCGCACCCCGTCCACGATCGCGCCCGTGCGGGAGGTCTCGGCGACGCTGCCGCCCTGCAGCAGCGCGCTGAACCCGGCGTCGTGCTCGTCCACGAAGGCCAGGTAGCGGTCGAGGGCGGCGGCCAGGCGGCCGGTGAGCGGGCCGGTCTGCGGCTCGGCGAAGCACAGCTCCAGGTCGTCGGCGGCGCTGCGCAGCGCCGTCTCGTACAGCTGGGGCTTGCCCCCGGGGAAGTAGCGGTACACGAGCGGCCTCGACACCTTGGCGGCCGCCGCCACGTCGTCCAGGGAGACGTCCTCCGGCGCGTGGTGGGCGAAGAGGACGAGGGCGGCGGAGATCAGCTGGGTGCGGCGTTCCTCCACGCTGAGTCTGCGGTAGGCGGGGCGGGCGGACGGAGTCGGTGCTGCCGGGGCGGTTCCGCTGCCGTTCATGCAGGGCAGCGTAACGGGGCGGGCGGGGCCGGCCGCCCCGCGGCTCAGGCCAGCAGGCCGGAGCTGCGCCACAGGCGGCGCCCCGCGCCCCGCAGCACGCCGATGTCGCCGAGGAAGTCGGTGAGCCGCTTGGCGCCGGTCTGCATGACCTCGCGCCGGTGGCCGCTGGCCCTCACCTGGGCGACGGCCTCGCGCCGGTCCAGACCCACGTTCGTGTAGACGGCCGGGTTGACGAAGGCGACGGAGAAGACCCGGGCGGCCTCGCCGCAGCTGAGCCGGGTCAGGGACGCCTCCCAGCGCGGGCAGCTCACCATCTGGCGGCGCAGCTCCTCGCGCGCGTACCGGACGTGGCGCGCCTCCTCCACGACGTGGATCCGCGTGACGCCGCGCACCAGCGGCTGCACCCGCTCGTCGGGGAAGGTGAGGCGCTGCATGTAGTCGAGGATCTCCTCGCCGAGCAGCGTGCAGGCGAACGAACCGGGCGTGGTGGACACGGTCTTGAGGACGCGCGCGAGGTTGTGGTGCAGGCCGGAGACGGGGTAGGCGGGGGCGCCGCCGCGCTCGATCAGCCGGGCGAACATCTTGGAGTGCCGGCACTCGTCGGCTATCTCGGTGAGGGCGTAGCGGACGTGGGCGCTGGTGGCGGGCTTGTCGTAGACGTGCCGCACCAGCAGCTGCATCAGGATGAGTTCGAACCAGATGCCGAGGGAGGCGAGCGAGGCGGCCTCGTGCCGGGAGAGCTCGATGCGCTGCTCCTCGGACATCGTGCGCCACAGGGGAGTGCCGTAGAGGGAGAGCAGTTCGGGCGGCCAGAACCACTTGCCGTCCTCCAGGGGCGCGTCCCAGTCGAGCGCGGTGTCGGGGTCGAAGGAGTGTCTGGCGGAGGACTCCAGCAGCCGGAGGGCGACCTGTTCGCGGTCCTTGAGGGGCCCGAGGGCGTCCCGGGACGGGCTGGCTACAGGGTTACTTGGGGTCACACCCTTATGAGACTACCTGTCAGCAAGGCCGTCAATCCTTTCGGGTGAGTTGATGAAGGATCGTTGACCCGGCGGTAACCGGCGTGTGAGCCTGCCAGCGAGACCGCCGCGTGTGAGCCTGCCAGTGAGACCGCCGGAGGACGGGAGACGCCGATGACGGCGCAGAACCTCTACGCACATGACCCCGGTGACCGCGGCTGGACGGTGCCGGCCACCGGGGCGGCCCGCTTCAGCTGGGAGTACGACGAGGGGCGCGACCGCCTCCTCGCCCTCTACCAGAAGGGCAAGGACAAGCAGTGGGACGCGCAGAAGCGCATCGACTGGGACCTCCCCGTCGATCCCCACGACCCGCTCGGCCTGCCCGACAGCACCGACCCGCTCTACGGCACCCCGTACTGGGACCGGATGAGCGACAAGGACAAGGGCGAGCTCCGCCGCCGCTACGCGGCCTGGCAGTTCAGCCAGTTCCTCCACGGCGAACAGGGCGCGATGGTCTGCGCCGCCCGCATCGTGGAGTCCGTGCCCGACCTGGACGCCAAGTTCTACTCGGCCACCCAGACGATGGACGAGGCCCGCCACGCCGAGCTCTACAGCCGCTTCCTCCACGAGAAGATCGGCCTGGTCTACCCCATCGACGACAACCTCCGGTCGCTGCTGGGCGACACCCTGCGCGACTCCCGCTGGGACATGCCGTACCTCGGCATGCAGGTGCTCATCGAGGGCCTGGCCCTCGCCGCCTTCGGCATGCTGCGCGACATCACGGACAAGCCGCTGCCGCACCAGATCCTCGCCTACGTCATGCAGGACGAGGCCCGGCACGTCGCCTTCGGCCGGATGGCGCTGCGCGACTACTACCGCCAGCTGTCGCAGGCCGAGCTGCGCGAACGCGAGGAGTTCGTCATCGAGGGCTGCTATCTGATGCGCGACCGGCTGCGCGGAGAGGTCGTCCTCACCGACTTCGGCATCCCCCGCGACGAGGCCGTCCGGCTGACCGAGGAATCCGAATACATGCGGGCCTTCCGCCAGTTGCTGTTCTCGCGCATCGTGCCGTGCGTCAAGGACATCGGCCTGTGGGGCGAGCGGCTGCAGCGCGCGTACGTCGACATGGGCGTGCTGGAGCTGGGCGACGCGAGCCTGGAGCTGCTCATGACGCAGGACGAGGAGATCGCCGAGAAGCTCGACGCCGAGCGCTTCGCGGCGGAGGAGGCGGCGCGGAAGGGGGAGGTCGCGGAGGCGATCGCGACCGGTGCCGGAGGGGCGGCCGCAACGGGTGCGGGAGAGGTGGCCGCAACGCCGGAAGTGTGAGCGCCCGCAAGGGACTTGAGACGGCTTAGGGGCGATGTCCTTCTTCGGACCCGCTTGGGAACCTTCCTTTCGGTATGGACGTCTTCGGGTGCACACCGAGGGAGGGGACGCTCATGGCACGACCGGCCGCTCGGAGGAACCGGCACCTCGTCGTCGCGACGGCGGCGGCAGCGGCGCTCTTCGCCACGATGTCCGGATGCGTGGCCATGGCCACGGAGGACCCGGGCACGAGCGCGGGCCCGAGCAGGAGCAACGGCAGCGGAAGCGACAAGGGCAGGGGCGGCGGGGACGGGAAGTCCCCGGGTGCGGCGTCCCCGGGCGTGACGACTCCGCCGGCACGGGTGTCGGCCGAGATCACGCACGAGAGCGAGGACCCAGGAAAAACGGTCAACCTGACGATCGACGACGGACCCGAGCCCGGCTGGACGGTGAAGGTCCTCGACCTGCTCAAGAAGTACGACGCGAAGGCGACGTTCTGCATCATCGGGTCGCGGGCCAAGGAGTACCCCGACCTCGTGAAGAAGGTCGCCGCGGCCGGCCACCGGCTCTGCGACCACTCCGTCGACCACAACACCGCCATGGACAAGCGCTCCGAGGCCTACCAGGAACAACAGGTCCTGGACGCCCGCAAGATGATCGAGCAGGCGGCGGGGGAGGGGGCGCAGGTGCGCTACTACCGGGCGCCGGGCGGGGCGTTCACCCCGTACAGCCGCGAGGTCGCCGCGTCGCACGGCATGCGCCCGCTCGGCTGGAACGTTGACACGCGCGACTGGCGCAACCCCGGCGTCGACCGGATCGTTGCCGCGGTCAAGTCGGGTATGAAGGAGGGACCGACCGTCCTCTTCCACGACGGGGGCGGCAACCGGAGCCAGACGGTCGCCGCCCTGGAGCAGCTGCTGCCGTGGTTCAAGGAGCAGGGGTACAAGTTCAGCTACCCCAAGATCTGACGGCGGGAGGCGGGTAGGCGGGGAGGCCGGGGAGGCCGCTTCTCCGGTCGTCACTAGCGGTCGTCACCAGCGGAAGACATCGGTGGCCGGCGGCGGGCCGGCGGGCTCCGGGAGGGAGGTGGCGTTGCGCGGGTGGTCCGGGACGAGGAACCACTTGCGGGCCGAGGCGAGCCACCAGGCACCGGCGAACCCCAGGACGGCGGCGACCGCGACGGGGGCGTAGTTGAACGTGCCGGCGGTGACGGGGCTCGCCTGCGGCAGCATGAACAGCACGGTGATCAGGGCGACCCAGCCGACGGCCACGACGCCCACGGGCTTCGACCAGCGGCCCAGGTGCCAGGGCCCGCGCTCGAAGGCGTCGCCCTTGCGCAGCCGCAGCAGGGTCGGCGCGGCGTAGGCGAGGTACAGGCCGATCGTGGCGATCGAGGTCACGGCGGCGTAGGCGGTGGAGTTGACGAGGTACGGCAGGCCCAGGGCGAACGCGCCCGCGGCGGCCAGCCAGACGGCGTTGGTGGGGGTGCGCGTCTGCGGGTTGATCCGGTGCCAGACGCGGGAGAAGGGCAGGGCGCCGTCGCGCGAGAAGGCGTAGATCATCCGTGAGTTGGCGGTCACCGACGCCATGCCGCAGAAGAGCTGCGCGGCGATCACGACGAGCAGCAGCAGCTTCCCGCCGGCCGCGCCGAGCGCGTCCATGAAGATCTGCGCGGGCGGGACGCCGGTCGCCGTGCCGGACGTGCCGTCCCAGTCCTGGATCGCGTACGTCAGGCCGGCCAGCAGCACGAAGCCGGCGATCCAGGACGCCCAGATCGAGCGGACGATGCCGCGCGGCCCGGCGACGGCCGCGTCGTTCGTCTCCTCGGTCATGTGGGCGGAGGCGTCGTAACCGGTGAAGGTGTACTGCGCGACGAGGAGCGAGAGCAGCCCGACGTAGAAGCCGGAGCCCCAGCCCGTGTCGTTGACGAAGTGCGTGAAGACGAAGGACGTCGACTGGTGGTGGTCGGGGACGAGGGCGAGCGCGCCGACGATGACCAGGACGCCCAGCACGTGCCACCACACGCTCACGGAATTCAGGAAGGCGACCAGGCGCACCCCGAAGGTGTTCAGCACGGCGTGCAGCAGGAGCACCGCGCCGAACAGCGCGATCGTACGGCCGGGCGTGGCCGCGAAGCCGAACTGCAGGTCGAGGTAGGCGTTCAGGAACGCCGCCGCCCCGAAGTCGATCCCGGCGGTCGCCGCGACCTGCCCCAGCACGTTGAACCAGCCGGTGAACCACGCCCACGCCGCCCGCGACCGCTCGGGCGCCATCCGGTGCGCCCAGAAGTACAGACCGGCGGAGGTGGGGTACGAGGAGCACACCTCCGCCATCGCCAGCCCCACGACCAGCGACATCGCGCCCACACCGATCCAGCCCCAGGTGAGCATCGCCGGCCCGCCCGTCTTCATGCCGAACCCGTACAGCGTCATGCAGCCGGAGAGCACGGAGATGATCGTGAACGAGACGGCGAAATTGGCGAATCCCGACATGTGACGGGCGAGGACCTGCGTGTAGCCGAGCTGGCGGAGGCGCTCCTCGTCGGAGACGCCGGGGATGTCGAGTGGCACGCGATTCTCTTTCTCGTGAATACGGTGATTACGGTCAAGGAATGTGCGTGGTGCGGGGTGCTTGGCGCGTGGTCGGGGGAGTAGGTGACCGGTGGAGTACGTGACCGGTGCGATTCACCAGTGCGGAGGGCGGGGGACGCGGGGGCCACGGGGAGCACGGGGAACGCGCCCGGACCGGACGGCCCGGAGCGCCCACTCCCGGTGCCGGAGGAAGAGCTCCCGGGGATCCCCGCAGTACGACCAGGGCACTTCGGAGGCGTAGGGCCCGATGGCCCGGAACACCTCGTAGGCCTCGGAGTGCCGCCCCGCGAAGGCGAGCGCGTGGGCGAGGTAATTGGCGTCGTCCATGAACTGGGCGTGGGGCTGCGGCCCGCGCCGCCGCCACCAGCCGTCCAGCACCTGGTCGATGTGGGGGCAGTCGATCCAGGGGTGGATGCTCAGCCCGTAACTGCCGGCGTCGGTCTCCATCCGGTGCCGGTGCGACTCGGCGAGCGCCACCAGCGGCAGCACGGCGAGCGGCAGCCCCCGGGGCGCCGTGTCGGCCCGCTCCTGCGCCCAGTGGAACATCTCGGCCCCGGAGCCGTGGTTGCGCGCGAAGAGGTAGGTGAGCAGCTCGTGGTGGGCCTCGCGGTTGTACGGGTCCCGCCGCACGACCTCGGCCCACACCTGCTCCAGCACGTTCCGGCCCGGTGCGTGGACCCGGATCAGCGCGAGCATCACCACCCAGGGCGAGGGGTCGCCCGGCACGGCCTCGGCGGCCGCAAGACAGGTCCCCCAGGCCCGCTCCATGTCGGCCCGCCCCGCCCCGGCCCCGCTGATCATCGACCGCACCGCCTGCACGTGCGCGAGCAGCGCCAGCGCGTCCCCGGACCCCGGCTCGGCCCGCGCCCACGTATCGGCGAACCGCAACCCCGCCCCGGCCCGCGCCAGCACCTGCAACCGGAAGATCCGCCGGTCCCAGTCGCCCCCGGTGGCCGCGATCAGATCCCGCGGCCCCTCCCACCGCCCCATGGCGGCGTCCTCCAGCACGGCCCGTAACGGCACGTCGTCCCGGGCCTGATGCAGATCCAGCCCCTGCCCGTCCCCCCGCCGAAACCTCATCGCCCCGCTCCCCCGGTATGCGTCAAGGAGGCGTGCCGCAGCAGAACTTGAAAGCGCCCGGCCCCTCCGCGATCACTCCTGCCCCTCGGGGACCGCACATTACCCCGGCCGGCCCCGAAAGATGCGGATAACAACAAAAGCCCCGGCCTCAGCAGCACTGAACCCGGGGCTTCCTCACGGCACTTCCAAAGACCGGCAACCGAACCTGCCGCCCTCTATGCAGTTCTCTATTACGCGGACTGCGTCCGGCCGAGGCCGTCGGGCTTCGGCTCTCGGACTGCCGTCTCCCGGAAGCGGGCTGGGGCACCTTGACGCTGCGGGAGACGCGCCCCGTCTCCGGCAAGCAGTGGACCGATTCCGGTGAGCGCACGACCGCCGCGGCCTCAAAGCCCGCGAGGCGTCCACCGACCGGCCGGTCCCCATCCCGCCCGTCCTGGTCGCGATCCTCCAGGAGCATCCGGAGAGGTTCGGGACGGCCAAGGAAGGGCGCGTCTTCGGCAACGAGCGCGGGGGAGTGGTCGGCTCGTCCACCTACTGGCTTTGGCCGGCCGCCCGTACGGCCTGCGGCACGCGTGCATCACGCGATGGCTGAACGCCGGAGTCCCTATCGCCGAAGTGGCCCGTAGGGTCGGCAACTCCCCTGAGGTGATCCACCGCCGCTACCACGGCTGCATCGACGGTCACGAGGAAGCGGCCAACGCGAAGATTGCGAAAGCGCTGGAGGAGGAGGGCGACACGGCCTGACGCGTGTGTCGGAGGTGTGTCGCGAACGCTGAGAGACAACGAGAGAGGGCGGGAGTCAGTGAGACTGACTCCCGCCCTCTTCTCTCGGCATCCGCCCTGGCCAGCGCATGATTTCTGCTGACTTTCGGCGAGTGCCCCCGGCAGGATTCGAACCTGCGCACACGGCTCCGGAGGCCGTTGCTCTATCCCCTGAGCTACGGGGGCGTGTCGTCCGCGTCGCGCGGTGACGGGTAGAACATTACCAGCTTCGGAAGGGTGATCCGCAACGACGTGGGGCGGGGGCTGGGGGATCGGGAGAGGCGGGGGAGGGCGGGGTCGGTGGGGGGAGCTCGCCCGCACGGGGTGGAAGTGGGGAAAACCCGGACGCAGCGTGGTGGGCGCGCTTACTCTCGGGGTGTGCCTGGCTTGTCCGGCCGGGTCCTTGTCGTCGACGACAACAAGGTCATCCGGCAGTTGATCAGGGTCAACCTCGAGCTCGAAGGCTTCGAGGTCGTGACCGCGGCCGATGGTGCCGAGTGCCTGGAGATCGTGCACCGCGTGCGGCCCGACGTGGTGACGCTGGACGTCGTCATGCCCCGGCTCGACGGGCTGAACACCGCTGCCCGGCTGCGGTCCGACGCCCGGACGTGCGACATCCCGATCGCGATCATCAGCGCCTGCACCCAGCTGGAGGTCGAGAGCGGCCGGTCCGCAGGGGTCGACGCGTTCCTGGCGAAGCCGTTCGAGCCGGCCGAGATGGTCCGGCTCGTCCGCAGGCTCATGCGGCGTCAGCGGGAGCCGAGCGACGGGCTGCCGGGGGCCTCGGCCCCCGGGGACGGGGGAGCGGTCCAGTCCGTTCAGCACGCCTGCGGGGTGGAGTCCCTCGGTGAGACGCTCAGCGAATCCCTCAGCGAGTCCCTCAGCCGAGGGGAGTAGCGAGGGAGTGGCGAGGGGAGCGGCGCCGTCTCGGTCGGCGAAACCCATTCGCCTCCGCCCCACCCCTCTCCCCTAGGCTTGACCTCGTGACCCCGGCCGATCTCTCCCGCACCGTGCTGCACACCGTGCAGCGCGCCGTCGAGGCCGACGAGCTGCCCGCCGCCGTGCCCACCCGGGTCACCGTGCGCGTCCCGCCCCGCCCCGGGTGCGGCGACTTCGCCACCAACGTCGCCCTGCGCGTGGCCCAGGACACCGGCCGGCCCGCCCGCGAGGTCGCCGAAGTGCTGCGGAAGCGGCTGGCCGCCGAGCCGGGGATCGCCCGGGTCGAGATCGCCGGGCCCGGCTTCCTCAACATCACCCTTGAGGGGACCTCGTACGCCGAGCTCGTACGGGACGCGCTGCGCCCGCCGCCCCCCGCCCGGCCCCTCCCGCTCCCCGCTCCGGACCCCGCCCTCCTCGCCCGCCTCGGCCCCGACGCCGCCCGCTGGAGCCTCCTGTGGCCCCCCGGCTTCGACCGCGCCGAGCTCCTCGTCCAGCGCGACAGCAACCCCCTCTTCCGGGTGAGATACGCCCACGCCCGTACCCGGGGGCTGCTGCGCAACGCTCGTGACCTGGGGTTCCACTCCGAGCCGGGCGAGCCGGCCGAGTACGCGCACACGGCCGCCGCGCCGCTCCTCGCCGCGCTCGCCGACCACTCCCGCATCACCGCCGCCCGGGACCCCGAGCGCCTCGCCCGGCACCTCGACCGCCTCGCCCACGCCTTCCTGACCTGGCACACGGACCGCGACGTCCTGCCCCGCGGTGACGAGAAACCCTCGGCCGTCCACCGCGCCCGCCTGGCCCTCGCCGAGGCCACGGGCAACGTGCTGGCCGACGGCCTCCACCAGCTCGGCATCACCGCACCCGCACACCTCTGAGGGGATCAGAGACCATGAGCCGTTCCGCCCACCCCGCCGGGCCCCGCTACGCCGACGTCCTTCCCGAGGGCCACTACACCGCGCCGCCCGCCGACCTCAACGCCCTCGACCCGAAGGTCTGGTCCCGCACCGTCGCCCGCGACGAGCACGGCGTCGTCACGGTCGGCGGCATCCCCGTCACCCGCCTCGCCGAGGAGTTCGGCACCCCCGCCTACTTCCTCGACGAGAGCGACTTCCGCGAGCGCTGCCGCGCCTGGCGCGACGCCTTCGGGCCCGACGCCGACGTCTTCTACGCCGGCAAGGCGTTCCTCTCCCGCGCCGTCGTGCGGTGGCTGCACGAAGAGGGGCTCAACCTCGACGTCTGCTCCGCCGGCGAGCTCGCCACCGCCCTCTCCGCCGGCATGCCCGCCGAGCGCATCGCCCTGCACGGCAACAACAAGAGCACCGAGGAGATCACCCGCGCCGTCGAGGCCGGCGTCGGGCGGATCGTCCTCGACTCCTTCCAGGAGATCGTGCGCGTCGCGCACATCGCCGAGCGGCTCGGCAAGCGGCAGCGCGTCCAGATCCGCATCACGGTCGGCGTCGAGGCCCACACCCACGAGTTCATCGCCACCGCCCACGAGGACCAGAAGTTCGGGCTCGCGCTGGCCGGCGGCCAGGCCGCCGAGGCCGTGCGGCGGGCGCTCAAGCTCGACGGCCTGGAGCTCATCGGCATCCACTCCCACATCGGTTCGCAGATCTTCGACACGTCCGGCTTCGAGGTCGCGGCCCACCGGGTCGTCGGCCTGCTCGCCGAGATCCGCGACGAGCACGGCGTCGAGCTGCCCGAGATCGACCTCGGCGGCGGCCTCGGCATCGCCTACACCTCCGACGACGACCCGCGCGAGCCGCAGGAGATCGCCGCGGCCCTGCGCCGGATCGTCACCCGGGAGTGCGCCGCCGCCGGGCTCACCGTGCCGCGCCTCTCCGTCGAGCCGGGGCGCGCCATCGTCGGCCCCACTGCCTTCACCCTCTACGAGGTGGGCACGGTCAAGGAGCTGCCGGGCCTGCGCACGTACGTCAGCGTCGACGGCGGCATGTCCGACAACATCCGCACCGCGCTCTACGACGCCGACTACAGCGTCTCGCTGGTCTCCCGGACGTCGACGGCCGCGCCGATGCTCTCGCGCGTCGTCGGCAAGCACTGCGAATCCGGTGACATCGTCGTCCGTGACGCCTTCCTCCCCGCCGACGTGGCCCCGGGCGACCTGCTCGCCGTGCCCGCCACCGGCGCCTACTGCCGCTCCATGGCCAGCAACTACAACCACGCGCTGCGGCCGCCGGTCGTCGCGGTGGCCGACGGCGTGGCCCGGGTGATCGTCCGGCGCGAGACCGAAGAGGACCTCTTCCGTCTCGACGTCGGCTGAGAAAAGCCGGCCGGAAAAGGCCGGCCGCAAATATCGAGTGCAATACCGGTGCAATGCCGGTGTGATACCGGCGCAATACCGCCTGAAACACAGGTCTCGGATACTGGACAGCGGCGGGAAACCTCCGTCCGGTGAGTGAGACTGGTGCACAACCCAAGATGTATGAGGCTGTATCGATGAGAAGCAGGGGTCGGATGATGCGTACGCGTCCGCTGAAGGTGGCGCTGCTGGGCTGTGGTGTGGTCGGCTCAGAGGTGGCGCGCATCATGACGACGCACGCGGACGACCTCACGGCGCGCATCGGGGCGCCGGTCGAGCTCGCGGGCATCGCCGTCCGGCGGCCCGGCCGGGTCCGCGCCGGCGTGCCCGAGGAGCTCATCACCACCGATGCCACCGCCCTCGTCAAACGCGCGGACATCGACGTGGTCGTCGAGGTCATCGGCGGCATCGAGCCGGCCCGCTCGCTGATCACCACCGCCTTCGAGCACGGCGCCAGCGTCGTCTCGGCCAACAAGGCCCTGCTCGCGCAGGACGGCGCCGCCCTGCACGCCGCCGCCGAGCAGCACGGCGTGGACCTCTACTACGAGGCCGCCGTGGCCGGCGCGATCCCGCTGGTCCGGCCGCTGCGCGAGTCGCTCGCGGGCGACAAGGTCAACCGCGTGCTCGGCATCGTCAACGGCACCACCAACTTCATCCTCGACAAGATGGACTCCAGCGGCGCGGGCTATTCCGAGGCGCTGGACGAGGCCACCGCCCTCGGCTATGCGGAGGCCGACCCGACCGCCGACGTCGAGGGCTTCGACGCCGCCGCGAAGGCCGCGATCCTCGCCGGCATCGCCTTCCACACCCGGGTCCGCCTCGACGACGTCTACCGCGAGGGCATGACGGAGGTCACCGCCGCGGACTTCGCTTCCGCAAAGCAGATGGGCTGCACCATCAAGCTGCTGGCCATCTGCGAGCGCGCCGCCGACGGCCGGTCGGTCACCGCCCGCGTGCACCCGGCGATGATCCCGCTGACCCACCCGCTCGCCTCCGTGCGCGAGGCCTACAACGCGGTCTTCATCGAGGCCGACGCGGCCGGCCAGCTGATGTTCTACGGTCCGGGCGCGGGCGGTTCGCCGACCGCCTCCGCGGTCCTCGGCGACCTCGTCGCCGTCTGCCGCAACAAGGTCGCCGAGGCCACCGGGCCCGGCGAGTCCGCCTACACCCGGCTGCCGGTGAGCGCGATGGGCGAGGTGGTCACCCGCTACCACATCAGCCTCGACGTGGCCGACAAGCCCGGCGTCCTGGCCCAGGTGGCCACGGTCTTCGCCGAGCACGGCGTCTCCATCGACACGGTCCGCCAGCAGGGCAAGGACGGCGAGGCCTCCCTCGTCGTCGTCACCCACCGGGCCGCCGACGCCGCCCTGTCGGCGACGGTCGAGGCGCTGCGCAAGCTGGATACGGTCCGCGGTGTCGCGAGCATCATGCGGGTTGAAGGGGAGTAACGAAAGCAATGTCCAAGCAAACCCACCAGTGGCGCGGCATCATCGAGGAGTACCGCGACCGCCTGCCGGTCTCCGCGGACACCCCCGTGGTCACCCTCCGGGAGGGCGGCACGCCGCTCGTCCCCGCCCAGGTGCTCTCCGAGCGCACGGGCTGCGAGGTCCACCTCAAGGTCGAGGGGGCCAACCCCACCGGCTCCTTCAAGGACCGCGGCATGACCATGGCCATCACGCGGGCGAAGGAGGAGGGCGCGAAGGCCGTCATCTGCGCGTCCACCGGCAACACCTCCGCCTCGGCCGCGGCCTACGCCGTACGGGCCGGCATGGTCTGCGCCGTCCTGGTCCCGCAGGGCAAGATCGCGCTCGGCAAGATGGGCCAGGCCCTGGTCCACGGCGCCCGCATCCTCCAGGTCGACGGCAACTTCGACGACTGCCTGACGCTGGCCCGCGGCCTGTCCGACCAGTACCCCGTGGCGCTGGTCAACTCGGTCAACCCGGTGCGCATCGAAGGCCAGAAGACCGCCGCGTTCGAGATCGTCGACGCGCTCGGCGACGCGCCCGACATTCACGTCCTCCCCGTCGGCAACGCCGGCAACATCACCGCCTACTGGCGCGGTTACCGGGAGTACGCCGCCGACGGGCCCGCTTCCCGCACGCCCCGGATGTGGGGCTTCCAGGCCTCCGGTTCGGCGCCGATCGTGCGCGGCGAGCCGGTGAAGGACCCGCACACGATCGCCACCGCGATCCGCATCGGCAACCCGGCGTCGTGGCAGTTCGCCGAGGAGGCGCGGGACGAATCGGGCGGCCTCATCGACGAGGTGACCGACCGACAGATCCTCGCCGCGTACCGGCTGTTGGCCTCGCAGGAGGGCGTCTTCGTCGAGCCCGCCTCGGCCGCGAGCGTCGCGGGGCTGCTCAAGGCCGCGGAGCTGGGCCTGGTCGACCCCGGCCAGCGCATCGTCTGCACGGTCACCGGCAACGGCCTCAAGGACCCGGACTGGGCGGTGGCGGGGGCGCCTCAGCCGGTCACCGTGCCGGTGGACGCGGCGACCGCCGCGCGGCAGCTGGGCCTCGCCTGACCGACCCGTTCCGGGGCACCGCCCCGGACCCGGTCCGCACACCCCGGACGGGCGGATCTCTTGCCCGGGCAGGCGTGAATGCCCCCCGGGTGCGCGGTGGTCCGGGTCAGAACCGTTCTGACCCGGACCACCGGCGAAGAAGCCGCAAGCCCGCCGCAGGCGACACGCATCGTGCGCCTCCCGTGCGCCCTATGTCGCCGCAGAACCTTCCTTCGATAGGCTGTACTCACTCCGCCCCGTCGCAGATCCCTGCCGTGACCCACGGCATGGCCGTCGCGGCCCTTGCGGATGTTGCACGCCCCACCAAGGCCAGACCAAGGAGAGTCATCGAGCGATGGCCGGTCCCGCGTTCCGCGCCGCCGCTGTCCGCGTGCGCACCCCTGCCACCAGCGCAAACCTCGGCCCCGGCTTCGACGCCCTGGGGCTGTCGCTGGGGCTCTACGACGACATCGTGGTACGGGTGGCCGAATCCGGGCTGCACATCGACATCGCCGGCGAGGGTGCCGACACCCTCCCGCGCGACGAGAGCCATCTCCTCGTCCGCGCCCTGCGCACGGCCTTCGACCTGCTCGGCGGCCAGCCGCGCGGACTGGAGGTCGTCTGTGCCAACCGCATCCCGCACGGGCGCGGCCTCGGCTCCTCCTCGGCGGCCATCTGCGCGGGCATAGTCGCGGCCCGCGCCGTGACCATAGGCGGGGCCGACAAGCTCGACGACGCGGCGCTGCTCGAGCTGGCCACCGAGATCGAGGGGCACCCCGACAACGTCGCCGCATGCCTGATGGGCGGCTTCACCCTGGCGTGGATGGACGCCGGAGTGGCGCGGGCCATTCGGATGGACCCAGCGGATTCCATCGTTCCGGTGGTCTTCGTGCCGTCCCGGCCGGTGCTCACCGAGACGGCCCGCGGGCTCCTGCCGCGCAGCGTCCCCCATGTGGACGCGGCGGCCAACGCCGGCCGGGCCGCCCTGCTGGTCGAGGCGCTGACCAGGCGCCCCGAGCTGCTGCTGGCGGCCACCGAGGACCGGCTCCACCAGGAGTACCGCGCCCCGGCGATGCCGGAGAGCGTGGCCCTGGTCAACCGACTGCGCGCGGACGGCGTCCCCGCGGTCATCTCCGGCGCGGGCCCCACGGTCCTCGCGCTGGTCGAAAGCGGTGCGGCCGACAAGGTCGCACGACTGGCGGGCGAGGGATGGGCGGCCAACCGGCTGACCCTCGACGCCGGGGGGACGAGCGTGCTGCCGCTCGCCTGACAGCGGAAATCCGGGCGAAACCCGGCTCTCGCGAAAATAGCGGGTTGCCGGTCTTGGAGAGGGGGAATGTTTGTGGGATCCGGTAGTGTTAACCTCAAGTCTGCACTCGAAGCCACATCGGCTCGGTGCTCTGTGTCCCGATCAGGGGCCGCTTTTCTTCCGGGAGCCTCCCAAACTGCCTGAGCAGCCTGCCTGAGCAGCTTCGAGCACGCTCCGGAATCGGCGTGGGTGACATGAGTGAAGCCGATACTCCATGTCTTCACCTCATTCTTCACGCCGGCCAATGAACTGATTCTTCCGCCGTACCAGCCGTACCGGCGGACCACCGCCCCGGCCCGGTCCGCAACGCCAGACCGTAGCCGGACAGCACAACCGGTCGCCGAGCCAGACAGGCCGACGCCCGCTCCAGGGAAGGACCCCTTCGTGAGCGACACCACCGATCTGATGGGCGTGACCGCCGCCGGCACTGCCAGCAGTGCCTCCGGCAATGCCTCCGCGCCCGCCACGGACGCTCCCGCCGCGCCTGCCACCGGTGCTGCCACCGCCCCCAAGCGTCGCCGCTCGGGCACGGGCCTCGACGCCATGGTGCTGGCGGAGCTCCAGCAGCTCGCCTCGAGCCTCGGTATCAAGGGCACCGCGCGCATGCGCAAAGGCCAGCTGATCGAGGTCATCAAGGAGAGGCAGGCCGGCGGCTCCGCCGCGCCCGCCAAGGCCGAGACCGCCGCGGACGCCGAGACCAAGCCGAAGCGCCGCGCCACCTCCAAGGCCCGTACGGGTGAGGCGGCCGAGAAGGCCGAGACCAAGCCCGCCGAGAAGGCCGCAGCCCAGCAGCAGATCGAGATCCCGGGCCAGCCCGGTGCCGACGAGCAGCCGGCCGGCGAGCGCCGCCGCCGCCGGGCCACCGCGCCCGCCGGCACCCCCGACACCGCCGAGGCCAAGGCCGAGCCCCGCGCCGAGGAGCGCACCGAGGCCAAGGCCGAGGCCGCGCTGGACTCCGCCGAGGGCAAGGCCGCCAAGGGCGACCGCCAGGACCGCGGCGAGCGCGGCCAGAAGGGCGACCGCCGTGAGCGCGGCGACCGTGGCGAGCGCGGTGAGCGCGGTGAGCGGGGTCAGCGTGACCGCCGTGAGCGCGGCAACCGCGACGACGCCCAGAAGGGCGACCGCCAGCAGCGCGACGGCCGTGGCGCGCCGCAGGGCGCCCAGGGCGGCCCGCAGGACGAGGACGACTTCGAGGGCGGCCGCCGCGGCCGCCGTGGCCGCTACCGCGACCGCCGTGGCCGCCGTGGCCGCGAGGACTTCGGCAACGAGCCGCAGGTCTCCGAGGACGACGTCCTGATCCCCGTCGCGGGCATCCTGGACATCCTTGACAACTACGCCTTCATCCGTACGTCCGGCTACCTCCCCGGCCCGAACGACGTCTACGTCTCCCTCGCCCAGGTCCGCAAGAACGGCCTGCGCAAGGGTGACCACGTCACCGGTGCTGTGCGCCAGCCGAAGGACGGCGAGCGCCGCGAGAAGTTCAACGCCCTCGTCCGCCTCGACTCGGTGAACGGCATGGCGCCCGAAACCGGCCGCGGCCGCCCCGAGTTCGGCAAGCTCACCCCGCTCTACCCGCAGGACCGGATGCGGCTGGAGACGGACCCGGGCGTGCTGACGACCCGGATCATCGACTTGGTCGCCCCCATCGGCAAGGGCCAGCGCGGTCTGATCGTGGCCCCGCCGAAGACCGGCAAGACCATGATCATGCAGGCGATCGCCAATGCGATCACCACCAACAACCCCGAGTGCCACCTGATGGTCGTCCTGGTCGACGAGCGTCCGGAAGAGGTCACCGACATGCAGCGGTCGGTCAAGGGCGAGGTCATCTCCTCGACCTTCGACCGCCCGGCCGAGGACCACACCACCGTCGCCGAGCTGGCCATCGAGCGCGCCAAGCGCCTCGTCGAGCTGGGTCACGACGTGGTCGTCCTGCTGGACTCGATCACCCGTCTGGGCCGCGCCTACAACCTGGCCGCCCCGGCCTCGGGCCGCATCCTGTCCGGTGGTGTCGACTCGACCGCGCTCTACCCGCCGAAGAAGTTCTTCGGTGCCGCGCGCAACATCGAGGACGGCGGCTCGCTGACCATCCTGGCCACCGCGCTGGTCGAGACCGGCTCGCGGATGGACGAGGTGATCTTCGAGGAGTTCAAGGGCACCGGCAACATGGAGCTCAAGCTCGACCGGAAGCTCTCGGACAAGCGCATCTTCCCGGCCGTGGACGTGGACGCCTCCAGCACCCGCAAGGAGGAGATCCTGCTCGGCGGCGAGGAGCTGGCGATCGTCTGGAAGCTGCGCCGGGTGCTGCACGCGCTCGACTCGCAGCAGGCGATCGAGCTGCTGCTCGACAAGATGAAGCAGACCAAGTCGAACGCCGAGTTCCTGATGCAGATCGCGAAGACCACGCCCTCCCCGGGCAACGGCAACGACTGATCACGACTGATCCGCCCAGCGGCTCCGGGAGGCCCCTCGTCACTTCGGTGGCGGGGGGCCTCCGCCGTGATCTTCCCGTGACATCCTGAGACATGTGCCACAGGAACCCCGCTCCCCGATGGCCGGAATAGTTGCCCCTTAAATGGCTGAAATCGCAGGTGGCGGGGGGTGGTGAAGATCGGCCGCCGGGCCGCCGGCCGGAGCTTTTCTAAGACGGTCCTCAGAATCCGCTGTGCAACCCTGTCGCAGACTTCCCCGTCAATCAGCGCAGGGGGGACGACCCCGGGACGGTACCGGGAGACAGCGGAGGACTGAGGAACGCATGGCCGAGGAGAACAGGGGCACGTCAGCGGGCTCGCACCGCCGCCGTGCCGGCGGTGGGCGCGGTCGGCGCCGCAAGGTCCGTGCCCGCCGCAAGGGCTGGCGAATAGCCGCCTGGACGGCCACCGGCGTGGTCCTCGCGGGCGGCGCCGGGGCGGGCTTCCTCTACTTCAAGTTCAACGGCAACCTCAGCAGCGTCGACATCAACGCGGCCCTGGGCAAGAACCGGCCGGAGAACGTCGACAACGGCTCGGAGGACATCCTCGTCCTCGGCTCCGACTCCCGGGCCGGCGCCAACAGCGCCTACGGCCGTGACGAGGGCACCTCCCGCTCCGACACCGCGATGATCGTCCACGTCTACGCGGGTCACAAGAAGGCGAGCGTCGTGAGCATCCCGCGGGACACCATGGTCCCGCGCCCCGCCTGCCGCACCGCCGAGGGCAAGACCAGCCCGGCCGTGAAGAGCGCCCAGTTCAACGAGGCGTACACGGTCGGGGGCGCCGCCTGCGCGGTCGCCACCGTCGAGTCGATGACCAAGATCCGGATGGATCACTACATGGAGGTCGACTTCGCCGGCTTCCAGAAGCTGATCGACAAGCTCGGCGGCGTCGAGGTCACCACGACCAAGCCCATCAAGGACAAGTGGAGCCACCTCAACCTGGAGCCGGGCACCCACACCCTCAACGGCGAGCAGTCCCTCGGCCTGGTCCGCACCCGGCACGGCGTCGGCGACGGCAGCGACCTCGGCCGGATCAAGCTCCAGCAGGCGTTCATCAAGGCGCTCCTGGACCAGGTCAAGCAGATCGGCCTGTTCACCAGCCCCACCAAGCTCTACGGGATCGCCGACACCGCCACCAAGGCGCTCACCACCGACCGCGAGCTGGCCTCCGTCGACAAGCTGTACTCCTTCGCCAACGGCCTCAAGGGCATCGGCTCGGGCGACATGCACATGGTGACGCTGCCGGTGGGCGACGACCCCCTGGACCACAACCGGGTGATCCCGCTCGCCGAGGCCTCCGAGCAGATCTGGAGCGCGCTCCGCGCCGACCAGGCGATCCCGGAGTCCGCGGTCAAGGACGGCGCGGGCACCAAGACCGGCGCCGACGACGTCGTCAAGTAGTCCGGGCCACGCCGCCGGGTGCTGCCGGACCCCCTCCGACCAGGCCCGGAGCCCCCGGGAATAACCGGCCGCGACCTCCCGTTTTGGGGGATGCGGCCAGTACTGGCAGACTGGTCCGTCGGCCCCGGTTCACGTAAGGCAATCCCGCCTCTACGACCCGGAGCCCTCCCGAACCTAGGAGAACCCCTTGAAGCGCGACATCCACCCGGAGTACGTCGAGACCCAGGTCAGCTGCACCTGTGGCGCCTCGTTCACCACGCGTAGCACCGTCGCCGACGGCACCATCCGTGCCGACGTGTGCTCCGAGTGCCACCCGTTCTACACGGGCAAGCAGAAGATCCTCGACACCGGTGGCCGCGTGGCGCGGTTCGAGGCCCGCTTCGGCAAGGCCGCCGGGTCCGCGAAGAAGTAGCGACCCGCAGGCGCCGGTCGGTCGCCCTCCCGTGTGCGAGGGCGACCGGACCGGCGCTTTGTCGTCCAGCAGGCCCGACAGCAGGCCCGTCACTTCCAGCAGCTAGGGAAACCCCATGTTCGAGGCAGTCGAGGAACTGCTCGGCGAGCACGCCGACCTCGAGAAGCGGCTCGCCGACCCCGCCGTCCACGCGGACCAGGCCAACGCCCGCAAGCTCAACAAGCGCTACGCCGAGCTGACGCCGATCGTCGGGACCTACCGCTCCTGGAAGCAGGCCGGGGACGACATCGAGACCGCTCGCGAGTTCGCCGCCGACGACCCCGACTTCGCCGCCGAGGTCAAGGAGCTGGAGAAGCAGCGCGAGGAGCTCACCGACAAGCTCCGCCTGCTCCTCGTCCCGCGCGACCCGAGCGACGACAAGGACGTCATCCTGGAGATCAAGGCCGGCGCGGGCGGCGACGAGTCCGCCCTGTTCGCCGGCGACCTGCTCCGGATGTACCTGCGCTACGCCGAGCGCGTCGGCTGGAAGACCGAGATCATCGACTCCACGGAGTCCGAGCTCGGCGGCTACAAGGACGTCCAGGTCGCGGTGAAGACCAAGGGCGGCCAGGGCGCCACCGAGCCCGGCCAGGGCGTGTGGGCCCGCCTGAAGTACGAGGGCGGCGTGCACCGCGTCCAGCGCGTGCCGGCCACCGAGTCGCAGGGCCGCATCCACACCTCCGCCGCCGGCGTGCTCGTCACGCCCGAGGCCGAGGAGGTCGACGTCGAGATCAACATGAACGACCTGCGCATCGACGTCTACCGCTCGTCCGGCCCCGGCGGCCAGTCCGTCAACACCACCGACTCCGCGGTCCGCATCACCCACCTGCCGACCGGCGTCGTCGCCTCCTGCCAGAACGAGAAGAGCCAGCTCCAGAACAAGGAGCAGGCCCTGCGCATCCTGCGCTCGCGGCTGCTGGCCGCGGCCCAGGAGAAGGCCGAGGCCGAGGCCGCCGACGCGCGCCGCAGCCAGGTGCGCACCGTCGACCGCTCCGAGAAGATCCGGACGTACAACTTCCCGGAAAACCGCATCTCGGACCACCGGGTCGGCTTCAAGGCGTACAACTTGGACCAGGTGCTCGACGGCGAGCTGGACCCGGTGATCCAGGCGTGCGTCGACGCCGACTCCGCCGCCAAGCTCGCCGCCGCGGGCTGACCGCAGACCGCAAGCCCGTCCGCGACCGCCGGCCGGCCCTCCGCAGGGCCGCCCGGCGACCGGGGACGACAGATCGAAGACGCGAGAGGACCACTGTGAATCTGCTGCTCGCCGAAGTGGCGCAAGCCACTCAGCGGCTGGCCGACGCCGGCGTACCTTCTCCGCGCTTCGACGCGGAGGAGCTCGCCGCCTTCGTGCACGGCGTCAAGCGGGGTGAGCTGCACCAGGTCGCCGACGCCGACTTCGACGCCCGCTACTGGGAGGCCGTCGCGCGCCGCGAGGCCCGGGAGCCCCTCCAGCACATCACCGGCCGCGCCTTCTTCCGCTACCTGGAGCTCCAGGTCGGCCCCGGCGTCTTCGTGCCCCGGCCCGAGACCGAGTCGGTCGTCGGCTGGGCCATAGACGCCGTCCGGGCCATGGACGTCGTCGAGCCGCTGATCGTCGACCTGTGCACCGGCTCCGGGGCCATCGCCCTCGCCCTCGCCCAGGAGGTCCCCCGCTCGCGCGTGCACGCCGTCGAGCTGGACGAGACCGCCCTCGGCTGGGCCCGCAAGAACACCGAGGGCTCCCGCGTCACCCTGCACCACGGCGACGCCCTCACCGCGCTGCCCGAGCTCGACGGCCAGGTCGACCTCGTCATCAGCAACCCCCCGTACATCCCGCTCACCGAGTGGGAGTACGTCGCCCCCGAGGCCCGCGACCACGACCCGCAGCTCGCGCTGTTCTCCGGCGAGGACGGCCTCGACACCATCCGCGGCATCGAACGCACCGCCCACCGGCTGCTCCGCCCCGGCGGCGTCGTCGTCATCGAGCACGCCGACACCCAGGGCGGCCAGGTCCCGTGGATCTTCAACGAGGAGAAGGGATGGGCGGATGCCGCCGACCACCCCGACCTCAACAAGCGCCCGCGGTTCGCGACGGCCCGCAGGGCCACGGCGTGACCCGCGCAACGGCACCCACGACGTACAGCAATCGCTTCGCGAAGGAGATGTGATGGCACGGCGATACGACTGCAGCGACGCGACCGACCGCAAGACCGGTCTGCGCGAGGCCGTCGCCGCGGTGCGCCGCGGTGAGCTGGTCGTGCTTCCCACCGACACCGTGTACGGCATCGGTGCGGACGCCTTCAGCCGCGAGGCCGTCGGCGATCTCCTGCAGGCCAAGGGCCGCGGCCGCGGCATGCCCTCGCCCGTCCTCGTCGGCTCCCCGAACACCCTGCACGGCCTCGTCACGGACTTCTCCGAGCAGGCCTGGGAGCTCGTCGACGCCTTCTGGCCCGGCGCCCTCACCCTCGTCGCCACCCACCAGCCGTCCCTCACCTGGGACCTGGGCGAGACCCGCGGCACCGTGGCCGTCCGGATGCCGCTGCACCCGGTCGCCATCGAGCTGCTCACCGAGTTCGGCCCGATGGCCGTCTCCAGCGCCAACCTCACCGGCCACCCCGCGCCGCAGAGCTGCGACGCCGCCCAGGAGATGCTCGGCGACTCCGTCTCCGTCTACCTCGACGGCGGCCCGACCCCCGCCGACGTGCCGTCCTCCATCGTGGACGTCACGGGCAAGGTGCCCGTCCTGCTGCGCGCCGGCGCGATCAGCGCCGAGCAGCTCCGCGAGGTGGTACCCGACCTCGAGGTGGCGAATTGATCGCCCCGCAGGGGCGTGGCATAGCGGGACCGGACACGGCGGCCAGGGCCGACACCTTCCGCATCCTCCACGTCAGCACCGGCAACGTCTGCCGCTCGCCCATCACCGAGCGGCTGACCCGCCATGCGCTCACCGACCGCCTCGGCGACCCGTTCGCGGGCGGCCTGGTGGTGGAGAGCGCGGGCACCTGGGGCCACGAGGGCGCTCCCATGGAGGCGCACGCCGCCACCGTCCTCGCTGACCTCGGCGCCGACCCGGCCGGGTTCACCGGCCGGGAGCTGCTGGACGAGCACGTCATCCGCGCCGACCTGGTCCTGACCGCCACCCGCGACCACCGCGCCCAGGTCATCTCCATGGGCCACTCGGCGGGGCTGCGCACCTTCACGCTGAAGGAGTTCACCCGGCTGGTGCGCGCCATAGACCCGGCGACGCTCCCGGACCCCGAGCGGGCCGGCGGCGTGGTCGAGCGTGCCCGCGCCCTGGTGCAGGCGGCCGCCGCCCTGCGCGGCTGGCTGCTGGCCCCGAACGCCGAGGCGGACGAGGTCCACGACCCCTACGGCGCCCCCATCACCTTCTTCCGCTCCATCGGCGCGGAGATCGACCAGGCCCTGGACCCGGTGGTGACCGCCCTCACCGGCGTCGCGGCCCGCCGCTGACGGCCGGGAGGCACACCGGGCATCCGTGTCGCCGCGGGCCTACATTGGGTGGTGAACCTTCCGTATCGCCGGGAGCCCGCGATGTCCGCCACCCCCTCGACCACCCGGGACGCGCGCGCCACCGTGCGGGAGCCGCCCCCGTACGGCGACTGGAGCCACGGCCTGGACGCGCTGACGCGCCAGGACCCTGAGCTCGCCGGGCTGCTCCTCGGCGAGGCCCGCCGCCAGGCGGACGGCCTCCAGCTGATCGCCGCCGAGAACTTCACCTCGCCCGCCGTGCTCGCCGCCCTCGGCTCCCCGCTGGCCAACAAGTACGCCGAGGGCTATCCGGGCGCCCGCCACCACGGCGGCTGCGAGCTGGTCGACATGGCGGAGCGCATCGCCGTCGACCGCGCGAAGGCCCTGTTCGGCGCCGAACACGCCAACGTGCAGCCCCACTCGGGCTCCTCCGCGATGCTCGCCGCCTACGCCGCGCTGCTGAGCCCCGGCGACACGGTGCTGGCCATGGACCTGCGCCACGGCGGTCACCTCACCCACGGCTCCCCGGCGAACTTCTCCGGCCGCTGGTACGGCTTCACCGGCTACGGCGTCCGCCGCGACACCGGCCTCATCGACTACGACCAGGTGCAGGCCCTGGCACGGGAGCACCGGCCCGCGGCGATCGTCTGCGGCTCGATCTCGTACCCGCGCCACCCCGACTACGCGGCCTTCCGCGAGATCGCCGACGAGACCGGCGCCTGGCTGATCGTGGACGCCGCCCACCCCATCGGGCTGGTGGCCGGGGGAGCGGCGCCCAGCCCCGTCCCGTACGCCGACGTGGTGTGCGCGACCACCCACAAGGTGCTGCGCGGGCCGCGCGGCGGGATGATCCTGTGCCGCGGGGAGCTGGCGGGCCGGATCGACCGGGCGGTGTTCCCGTTCACGCAGGGCGGCGCGCAGATGCACACCGTCGCGGCGAAGGCGGTGGCGTTCGGGGAGGCGGCGACGGCGGCCTTCTCCGCGTACGCCCGTCAGGTGGTGGCCAACGCTCGCGTCCTTGCCGCCTCCCTGGCCGCTGAGGGCCTCGCTGTGACGACGGGAGGTACCGATACGCATCTCATCACCGCGGACGTCTCCGGGCTCGCCCTGGAGGCCGCCACGGCCCGCGGCAGGCTGGCGGCCGCCGGCATCGTCCTGGATCTCTGCGGTCTGCCGCACGGCACGGCGCACGGGCTGAGGCTGGGCACCGCCGCGGTGACGACGCAGGGCATGCGGGAGCCGGAGATGGCGCGGATCGGCGCACTGACCGGGGCGGCGCTGAGGGGCGCGGGGCCGGGCGGGGGCCTGCGCGGGGAGGTCGCCCGGCTCACTGCGGCCTTCCCCCTCTACGCTCCTTATCCGGACCACATCTGACGGCTGCAACCATCGCGGATGGCCGTACGTCTACAGCTGTATTCACGGATCGGGGGCGGACGCGAATATGGTGTGGGGCTGTGATGTCCAGCGCGACCTCTGGGGCAGCCCGTGCGTGAATACCTGCTGACGCTGTGCGTCACCGCGGCAGTCACCTATCTGCTGACGGGACCGGTGCGGAAGTTCGCGATCGTGGCCGGCGCGATGCCGGAGATCCGCGCGCGCGACGTGCACCGGGAGCCGACGCCACGGCTCGGCGGCATCGCGATGTTCGGCGGGCTGTGCGCGGGGCTGCTGGTGGCGGCCCACCTGTCGAACCTCGGCAAGGTCTTCGAGCTGCACAGCGAGCCGCGGGCGCTGCTCTCGGGCGCCGGGCTGATCTGGATCCTCGGCGTGCTGGACGACAAGTGGGGCGTGGACGCCCTGGTCAAGCTGGGCGGCCAGATGATCGCCGCCGGTGTGATGGTGCTCCAGGGCCTGACGATCCTGTGGATCCCGGTGCCCGGCGTGGGCACGGTCGGCCTCACCCCCATGCAGGGCACGCTGCTGACGGTCGCGCTCGTGGTCATCACCATCAACGCGGTCAATTTCGTCGACGGCCTGGACGGCCTGGCCTCCGGAATGGTGTGCATCGCCGCCGCCGCGTTCTTCCTCTACGCCTACCGGCTCTGGTTCGGGCACAACGTGGAGGCGGCCGCTCCCGCGACGCTGTTCGCCGCGATCCTGATGGGCATGTGCCTGGGATTCCTCCCGCACAACATGCATCCCGCACGAATCTTTATGGGCGATTCCGGCTCCATGCTGATCGGCCTGGTGCTGGCCGCCGGCGCCATTTCCATCACCGGCCAGGTCGACCCCGATGTGCTCAATGCGTTCACGGGCGGTTCCGAGCGCGCCGTCGTGCACGCGACGGTGCCGGTCTACATCCCGCTGCTGCTGCCGCTGACGGTGATCGCGGTGCCGGTCGCCGACCTGCTGCTCGCCATCGTGCGGCGCACCTGGAACGGCCAGTCGCCGTTCGCCGCGGACCGCGGCCACCTGCACCACCGGCTGCTGGAGATCGGGCACTCGCACAGCCGCGCGGTGCTGATCATGTACTTCTGGTCGGGGCTCATCGCCTTCGGCACGGTCGCCTACTCCGTGCACTCGGCGAGCACCTGGATCCTGCTGCTGATCGTCGCGCTGAGCGCGGCCGGTCTGGTCCTCCTGCTGCTGCCGCGGTTCAAGCCGCGCGCCCCGCGCTGGGCCGAGGCGTTCGTGCCGCCCCGCTACCGCCGCCGCAAGGTGACGGCCGCGGCGCCGGCGGAACCGGCGGCGGGGGAGCCCGCGGCGCAGCCGGAGGAGCCCGCCGAGCAGCGCGAACCGGTGCCCGCCGGCATCCACGGCGCCACCGCCATCGGCGACCGCTCGCGCTTCACCCGGATCAGCAGCAACGGCTGAGGCGCCGCCGGCGAATGGATGTCCCTACCAGAGATCCCATGGCTCGTCAGCGCCTTGACCAGCGACGTGACCCTTGCGTGTGACGTCCGGCACACGATGTAGGTAAAGACCTCATCAAATAGTTTGTGATACCGTTCACGAAACCCGGTGCTAGAGCCGATGGACCGTAGTGCGGCGGTCCTTCGTCGCAAGTCGTGAGCATTTCCGGGGATACGCTCGTCCACGACGAATCGTTGCTTCCGACCTCATCGCCGGAGAAACCCTTCATGCAGTCCAACGACGCCCGAACACTCCTGCAGTGCGCCGTCCCGACCGCCGTGGCCGGCCTCGTCGCCGCCGCCGTGAGCGGTGTGCTCGCCGGCGGCAAGGGTGCGGTCGGCGCTGTCGTCGGCACCCTCGTGGCGGGCGGCGTCATGGCCATGGGTCTCTTCGTGCTGCAGCGCACGGCCAAGTCCTTCCCGCACCTGTTCCAGGCCATGGGTCTGGTGCTCTACGTGACGCAGTTCCTGATCTCCGCGGTCGTTCTCGCGGTCTTCCGGGACACGTCGCTGTTCAACACCCGGGCGTTCGCCTTCGCGCTGCTCGGCGCGGTCCTCGTGTGGACCGCCGCGCAGACCCGGGCGTATCTCAAGGCCAAGATCCTTTATGTCGATCCGGAATCCGCCGAGGCGAAGAAGTCCGCGCCCGCCGGGTCCCCGACGTGACCGGTAGGGCCGCGATAAAGGTGCCGGTGCTCACCTGCTATCGTCCGGTGCCATCTGAGGCACAGTGGGCGCAGGCAGCTGAACACCCGAGTTTCCCGGGACGGAATCGGCAGTCCATGCAGCTGATGCCCGCGACCGGCCCCGCGCCGTTCACCCGCCCCCCCATCCGCAAGACCAGTCCAGTGCCGTTCCGCGGCTGTGCGCCGCGCCGACACAACGAGGTTGCCGTACCTATGCGCCACGCTGAAGGAGCTCGCGGTGAGTGCTAACGAGATGCTCGCCTTCGAGACCGATTGCCACATCTTCGATGGGTGCGGCTTCCCAGCCCCAGGCCTCCACTCGTTCCTGTTCGAGCCGCTGTTCAAGGTCGGCGGCATCGAGTTCAACAAGCCCATGCTGCTGGCCGTGCTCACCACGGTCCTCGTCATCGGCTTCTTCTGGGCGGCCTTCGGCCGGGCCAAGGTGGTCCCCGGCAAGCTGCAGATGGTCGGTGAGGCGGGCTACGACTTCGTGCGCCGCGGCATCGTCTACGACTCGCTCGGCAAGAAGGAGGGCGAGAAGTACGTCCCCTTCATGGTCTCGCTGTTCTTCTTCGTCTGGATCATGAACCTCTGGTCGATCATTCCGGTCGCCCAGTTCCCGGTGACGTCGATCATCGCCTTCCCGGCGGCGCTCGCCCTGATCGTCTACGTCCTCTGGATGTACCTGACGTTCAAGAAGCACGGCTTCGTCGGCGGCCTCAAGAACATCGTGGGCTACGACAAGTCCCTGGGCCCGATCCTCCCGCTCGCCGTGACGCTCGAGTTCTTCTCGAACGTGATCATCCGGCCCTTCACCCACGCGGTGCGGCTCTTCGCGAACATGTTCGCGGGTCACCTGCTGATCCTCATGTTCACCGTCGCCAGCTGGTACCTGCTGAACGGGATCGGGATCGCCTACGCCGGCGTCTCCTTCGTGATGACGATCGTGATGACCGCCTTCGAGCTGTTCATCCAGGCCGTCCAGGCGTACGTCTTCGTGCTGCTGGCCACCAACTACGTCCAGGGCGCGCTCGCAGAGCACCACTGAGCACCCCCGCTCCCCAGACCAACAGTCGTCCGGTGGCCAACCCCCACCGGTCCGTGAAAGAGAAGGAAGAACGAGCATGTCTGCTGCTCTCCAGACCATCGCCGCTGGTGTCGAGATCAAGGGCAACCTGGGCTCGATCGGCTACGGCCTGGCCGCGATCGGCCCCGGCGTCGGCGTCGGCATCGTCTTCGGTAACGGCACCCAGGCCCTGGCCCGCCAGCCCGAGGCCGCCGGCCTGATCCGCGCCAACCAGATCCTCGGCTTCGCCTTCTGTGAGGCGCTCGCCCTGATCGGTCTGGTCATGCCGTTCGTCTACCCGACCTCCTGATCACCGCCTGACGACCACTGTTTTCGACGGAAGGCATTGATGTGAATCCCCTGGCAGTCCTGGCGAGCGAGGGGGAGCTGGAAAACCCGCTCCTGCCCCCGCTCCCAGAGCTCGTCATCGGCCTGATCGCCTTCGCCATCGTCTTCATCTTCCTCGGCAAGAAGCTCCTCCCGAAGATCAACAAGACTCTGGACGAGCGCCGCGAGGCCATCGAAGGCGGTATGGAGAAGGCTGAGGCCGCCCAGGCCGAGGCGCAGCAGGTGCTCGAGGACTACCGGGCACAGCTCGCCGACGCCCGCCACGAGGCCGCCCGCATGCGCCAGGAGGCGCAGGAGCAGGGTGCGTCGATGATCGCAGAGATGCGGTCCGAGGGGGAGCGTCAGCGCGAGGAGATCATCGCTGCCGGCCACGCCCAGATCGAGGCCGACCGCAAGGCCGCCGCGGCCACGCTCCGTCAGGACGTGGGCAAGCTCGCGAGCGACCTGGCCGGCCGGATCGTCGGCGAGTCCCTCGCCGACGCGGCCCGGCAGAGCCGGACCATCGACCGCTTCCTCGACGACCTCGAGGCCAAGGCGGCGGCCGGTGCGACGAAGGCAGAGGCGAACCGATGAGCGGAGCGAGCCGGGAGGCGCTGGCCTCCGCACGTGAGCGCCTGGACGCGCTGGCGGACAACACCTCCGTGGACGCGGTGAAGCTCGCCGAGGACCTCGCCGCGGTCACCTCGCTGCTGGACCGCGAGGTGTCCCTGCGCCGGGTCCTGACCGACCCGGCGCAGCCCGGCGAGGCCAAGTCCCAGCTGGCCGCCCGGCTGCTCGGCGGCCAGGTGGGCGGCGAGTGCGCCGACCTGGTCTCCGGGATGGTGCGGTCCCGCTGGTCGCGCTCGCGCGACCTGGTGGACGCCATCGAGGAGCTGGCCTCCGGCGCCGAGTTCATCGCCGCCGAGCGGGCCGGTGCCCTGGACGACGTCGAGGACGAGCTGTTCCGCTTCGGCCGCATCGTCGCCTCCAGCTCCGAGCTGCGGGCCGCGCTGACGGACAAGGTCGCGAACCGCTCGGCCAAGACGGCGCTGGTGCGGGAGCTGCTGGGGGGCCGGGCCAACCCGGTCACCGAGCGACTCGTCGTCCGTCTTGTGGGACAGCCGCGGGGCCGTAGCCTGGAGGCGGGGCTCAACGCCCTCTCCAAGCTGGCCGCGGACCGCCGGGACCGCGTGGTCGCGGTGGTCACCTCCGCGGTGCCGATGAGCGACGCCCAGAAGCAGCGGCTCGGCGACGCGCTCGCCAAGCTGTACGGGCGCCGTGTCCACCTCAACCTGGACATCGACCCCGAGATCCTCGGCGGTGTGCAGGTGCGGATCGGCGACGAGGTCATCAACGGCAGCATCGCGGACCGTCTCGCGGAGGCGGACCGGCGGATGGCCGGCTGACAGCCACCAACTCAAGAGCATGACTGACGGCCCGAGTTGGGCCGACGGTGTCCTCCGGGGGCCAGCAGCGGAAGCTGCCGGAACCGGCCTCCGGAGAAGAAATACTTCGGGCCCAACAAGGAGAGCAGGGAACCCAGATGGCGGAGCTCACGATCCGGCCGGAGGAGATCCGGGACGCGCTGGAGAACTTTGTCCAGGCGTACAAGCCGGACGCGGCCTCGCGCGAGGAGGTCGGTACGGTCAGCGTTGCCGGCGACGGCATCGCTAAGGTCGAGGGCCTTCCCTCGGCCATGGCGAACGAGCTGCTGCGGTTCGAGGACGGAACCCTCGGTCTCGCCCTCAACCTCGAGGAGCGCGAGATCGGTGCGGTCGTCCTCGGCGAGTTCAGCGGCATCGAGGAGGGCCAGCCGGTGCAGCGCACCGGTGAGGTGCTCTCCGTCGCGGTGGGCGAGGGCTACCTCGGCCGCGTCGTCGACCCGCTGGGCAACCCGATCGACGGCCTCGGCGAGATCGCGACCGAGGGGCGGCGCGCCCTCGAGCTGCAGGCCCCCACGGTCATGCAGCGCAAGTCGGTCCACGAGCCGATGGAGACGGGCTACAAGGCCGTCGACGCGATGACCCCGGTCGGCCGCGGTCAGCGTCAGCTGATCATCGGCGACCGCCAGACCGGCAAGACCGCGCTGGCCGTCGACACGATCATCAACCAGCGTGACAACTGGCGCACCGGCGACCCGAAGAAGCAGGTCCGCTGCATCTACGTCGCCATCGGCCAGAAGGGCTCGACCATCGCCTCCGTGCGCGCCGCGCTGGAGGAGGCCGGTGCGCTGGAGTACACGACGATCGTCGCGGCCCCCGCGTCCGACCCGGCGGGCTTCAAGTTCCTCGCCCCCTACACCGGCTCGGCCATCGGTCAGCACTGGATGTACCAGGGCAAGCACGTCCTGATCGTCTTCGACGACCTGTCGAAGCAGGCCGACGCCTACCGCGCCGTGTCGCTGCTGCTGCGCCGCCCGCCGGGCCGTGAGGCCTACCCGGGTGACGTCTTCTACCTGCACTCGCGTCTGCTGGAGCGCTGCGCCAAGCTCTCCGACGAGATGGGTGCCGGCTCGATGACCGGTCTGCCGATCGTCGAGACCAAGGCCAACGACGTCTCGGCGTTCATCCCGACCAACGTCATCTCCATCACCGACGGCCAGTGCTTCCTGGAGTCCGACCTGTTCAACGCCGGCCAGCGCCCGGCCCTGAACGTCGGCATCTCGGTCTCCCGTGTCGGTGGCTCCGCCCAGCACAAGGCCATGAAGCAGGTCTCCGGCCGGCTTCGCGTGGACCTCGCCCAGTTCCGTGAGCTGGAGGCGTTCGCCGCCTTCGGTTCCGACCTGGACGCGGCCTCCAAGGCCTCGCTGGAGCGCGGCAAGCGCATGGTCGAGCTGCTGAAGCAGGCCCAGTACGCCCCGTACTCCACCGAGGACCAGGTCGTCTCCATCTGGGCCGGCACCACGGGCAAGATGGACGAGGTCCCGGTCGAGGACATCCGCCGCTTCGAGCGCGAGCTGCTGGACTACCTGCACCGCGAGCACAAGGGCCTCATGACCTCCATCCGTGAGGGCGGCAAGATGTCCGACGACACGCTGCAGGCCGTGGGCGACGCGATCGCGTCCTTCAAGCAGCAGTTCGAGACCTCGGACGGCAAGCTGCTGGGCGAGGGCTGAGCATGGGTGCCCAGCTCCGGGTCTACAAGAGGCGGATCAAGTCCGTCTCCGCGACCAAGAAGATCACCAAGGCGATGGAGATGATCGCCGCCTCGCGCATCGTCAAGGCGCAGCGCCAGGTGGCCGCATCCACTCCGTACGCCAGTGAGCTCACCCGGGCAGTGACCGCGGTTGCCACCGGCTCCACCACCAAGCACGCCCTCACCACCGAGGCGGAGAACCCGGCCCGCGCCGCAGTGCTGCTCGTCACGAGCGACCGCGGTCTGGCCGGCGGCTACTCCTCGAACGCCATCAAGGCGGCGGAGGCGCTCACCAAGCGCCTCCGGGCCGAGGGCAAGGACGTCGTCACGTACATCGTCGGCCGCAAGGGCGTCGCGTACTACGGCTTCCGCGAGCGTCCGGTGGCGGAGTCCTGGACCGGCTTCACGGACAGCCCGACCTACGCCGACGCCAAGCGCATCGCGGGTCCGCTGATCGAGGCCGTTCAGCGGGACACGGCCGAGGGCGGCGTGGACGAGCTGCACATCGTCTTCACCGAGTTCGTCTCGATGATGACGCAGACGCCGGTCGACAACCGCCTGCTGCCGCTGAGCCTGGAGAAGGCCCCGGCGGAGCAGGAGACCGGCGCGCCCGGCCGGATCCTTCCGCTGTTCGACTTCGAACCGTCGGCGGAAGGGGTCCTCGACGCACTGCTTCCGCGGTACGTGGAGTCCCGGATCTACAACGCGCTGCTGCAGGCCGCCGCTTCCGAGCACGCCGCCCGCCGCCGTGCGATGAAGTCCGCGACCGACAACGCGGAAGATCTCATCAAGTCGCTCACGCGGCTTGCCAATGCGGCCCGACAGGCCGACATCACCCAGGAAATCAGCGAGATCGTCGGTGGCGCCAGCGCTCTGGCCGACGCGACCGCGGGGAGTGACAACTAATGACGACCACTGTTGAGACGGCCGCCGCCACGGGCCGCGTCGCGCGGGTCATCGGCCCCGTCGTCGACGTGGAGTTCCCCGTCGACGCGATGCCGGAGATCTACAACGCTCTGCACGTCGAGGTCGACGACCCGGCCGAGGAGGGTGCGCGCAAGACGCTGACCCTCGAGGTCGCCCAGCACCTGGGCGAGGGCCTGGTCCGCGCGATCTCCATGCAGCCCACCGACGGCCTGGTCCGCCAGGCCCCGGTGACCAACACCGGCACGGGCATCACCGTCCCGGTCGGTGACGTGACCAAGGGCAAGGTGTTCAACACCCTGGGCCAGGTCCTCAACGAGGACCCGTCCACGGTCGCCGACGCCGAGCGCTGGTCCATCCACCGCAAGGCCCCGGCCTTCGACCAGCTCGAGTCCAAGACCGAGATGTTCGAGACCGGCCTGAAGGTCGTCGACCTGCTGACCCCGTACGTCAAGGGCGGCAAGATCGGTCTGTTCGGTGGTGCCGGTGTCGGCAAGACCGTGCTGATCCAGGAAATGATCATGCGTGTGGCGAAGCTGCACGAGGGTGTTTCCGTCTTCGCCGGTGTCGGTGAGCGCACCCGTGAGGGCAACGACCTCATGGTGGAGATGGAGGAGGCCGGCGTTCTCGACAAGACCGCGCTGGTCTTCGGTCAGATGGACGAGCCCCCGGGCACCCGTCTGCGCGTGGCCCTGGCCGGTCTGACCATGGCGGAGTACTTCCGCGATGTGCAGAAGCAGGACGTGCTGTTCTTCATCGACAACATCTTCCGCTTCACCCAGGCCGGTTCCGAGGTCTCCACCCTGCTGGGCCGCATGCCCTCCGCGGTGGGTTACCAGCCGAACCTCGCGGACGAGATGGGCATCCTGCAGGAGCGCATCACCTCGACCCGTGGTCACTCGATCACCTCGATGCAGGCGATCTACGTCCCCGCGGACGACCTGACCGACCCGGCCCCGGCGACCACCTTCGCCCACCTGGACGCCACGACCGTGCTGTCGCGTCCGATCTCGGAGAAGGGCATCTACCCGGCGGTGGACCCGCTGGACTCGACGTCCCGCATCCTGGACCCGCGGTACATCGCGCAGGAGCACTACGAGGCCGCCATGCGCGTCAAGGGGATCCTGCAGAAGTACAAGGACCTCCAGGACATCATCGCGATCCTCGGCATCGACGAGCTGGGCGAGGAGGACAAGCTCGTCGTCCACCGTGCCCGTCGCGTCGAGCGCTTCCTGTCGCAGAACACCCACGCGGCGAAGCAGTTCACCGGTGTGGACGGCTCCGACGTCCCGCTGGACGAGTCCATCGCGGCGTTCAACGCCATCTGCGACGGTGAGTACGACCACTTCCCCGAGCAGGCCTTCTTCATGTGCGGTGGTCTCGAGGACCTGAAGAAGAACGCCAAGGAGCTGGGCGTCTCCTGAGCCCCGTGCTCGTCAGCTGCCGGGGGCGGGGCGCTCCCGCCCCCGGCAGCCACGTCCCCTATTCTTTGACCCAACACCTGCCGTGCCCGGCAGGTGAAGACCCGAGGAGCCACGTTGGCTGCTGAGCTGCACGTCGAGCTGGTCGCGGCGGACCGAAGCGTCTGGTCCGGCGAGGCCACTCTGGTCATCGCGCGTACCACATCGGGTGACATCGGCGTCATGCCCGGCCACCAGCCGCTGCTCGGTGTGCTGGAGTCCGGCCCGGTGACCATCAGGACCGCCGACGGCAATGTCGTCGCCGCGGTGCACGGCGGTTTCATCTCGTTCGCGGACGACAAGCTCTCGCTGCTCGCCGAGGTTGCGGAGCTGGCCGACGAGATCGACGTCCAGCGCGCGGAGCGGGCGCTCGAGCGCGCCAAGTCGGCTGCGGACGCCGCGGCCGAGCGGCGCGCCGACGTCCGGCTGCGAGCGGTCACGGGCGTTCATTAGCCCACGGCCCGATGAGTTCGTCCCTCAGCCGCGGACCGCACTGGATCACTCCAGGGCGGGCCGCGGCTGAGGCCATACAAGCCCGTTGCTCTAGATGATGCGAGGAGGTCGGTGGAGATGGTCCTCGCTCTGCTCGTGAGCGGCGTCGTCGTCCTGCTGGTGCTGGTGGGGCTCTTCGTCTTCGGGCTGCGGAGGCGCCTGATCCAGCGCTCCGGCGGTACGTTCGACTGCAGTCTGCGCTGGAACGTCCCCGCGGAGGGCCCCGCGCCGGACGGCAAGGGGTGGATCTACGGCGTCGCCCGCTACAACAGCGACCGGATCGAGTGGTTCCGGGTCTTCTCGTACGCGCCGCGGCCCCGGAGGCTGCTGGAGCGGGCCTCGATCGAGGTGCTGGAGCGGCGGTCGCCGCAGGGCGACGAGGAGCTCGCGCTGCTGTCCGACGCGGTGGTGCTGATCTGTCTGCACCAGGGGACGCGGCTGGAGCTGGCGATGAGCGAGGACGCTCTGACGGGCTTCCTGGCGTGGCTTGAGGCGGCGCCGCCCGGTCAGCGCGTGAACGTGGCGTAGCTTCCCGTGGCCTCAAACGCCGGCCGGGCTGACATCAGCCCGGCCGGCGTTTGAGGCCATTGGTGACGGTGGCTACCGGAGACCGTTGTCGACGGCTGTCATCAGCGTGCCGCTGTCCCCGGACATCTCCCAGATCATCACGCCGCCCAGGCCCTTCGGCTTGAGCCAGGCGGTCTTCTTGCCGATCGACCACGCGTCGTCGAACGTCCACCACTGCCCGCCGTTGCCGGTGTACCCGTACGTGGCGACGGACTGCTCGTCGTGGTACACGGTGAGGCCCGCGACGGACGCGATCAGGTTGTCGTAGCCGCGCGTCCCCGCTTCCTCGGGGAACTGGCCGGGGGCGGCCCCGTTCGCCGTCTGCCAGACGCCGTGCTCGCCGCCGTCGGCGACCTGCTGCCAGCCGCGGCCGTAGAAGGCGAGGCCTAGGACGACCTTCTTCGGGTCGACGCCCGCGTCCAGGTAGGTCTGCACGGTCTTGTCCACGCTGAACTTCGTGGCGTACGGGTCCTTGGCGTCCTGGTAGAGGTTGCCCTGGTGGCCCGTGCGGTTGGGCTCCCAGCTGTTGTCGCTGCCGGAGCCGTGGAAGTCGTAGCCCTGGACGTTGGCGAAGTCCATGTAGTCGAAGACGCTGGGCGTGCCGTCCTTGGTGGTGATGTCCCAGCCGGCGTCGATCTTCGCGGGGTCGGCGGGGGTGAAGGCCGTGAGCAGGTAGTGCTTGCCGGTCGTGGCGCTCAGGGCGTCGAGCTGGCGGCGGAACTCGGCGAACAGCAGGGTGTTGTTCGCCTTGTCGTCCTTGGAGACGTGGTTGCCGGCGTGGCCCTCGGAGCCCGGCCACTCCCAGTCGATGTCGAAGCCGTCGAAGATCCCGGCGGCGGCGCCGGTGCCGCCGCGGCCGTTGGTGACCGGCAGGTTGCCCTTGATGTACATGTCGATGCAGGACCGGACGAACTTCTGCCGGGAGGCGTCGGTCTTCGCGACGTCCGAGAAGTACTTGCTGTAGGTCCAGCCGCCGATGGACATATTGATCTTGAGGTTGGGGTGCTTGGCCTTGAGCTTCTTCAGCTGGTTGAAGTTGCCGGCCAGCGGCTGGTCCCAGGTGTCCCCGACCCCGTCGACGGACTCGCCGGCGCCGAAGCCCTTCTCGTAGTCGGCCCAGGAGTCACCCGCGCCGTCGCCCTGACTCGGGTCCTGCGGATTGGGCGTGGTGGCCTTCGTGACGCCATTGAGGCAGGTGAGGTCGGTGGGGTGGATATTGGAGAAGGAGTAGTTGATGTGGGTGAGCTTGGCGGCGGCGCCCGTGCTCTCCAGTGACTTCACGGTGTAGCCGCGGCCGTAGATGCCCCACTGCACGAAGTAGCCGGCCCTGGTGTAGCCCGTGCCGGGCTGCGGCTGCCCGCCGCCGCCGGTGGTGTGCACGGTCAGCGGTGCGCTGGCCTTGCCGGTCTGGCCGGCGGTGTCCCGGGCGACGACGGTGTACGTGTAGTCGGTGCCGGGCGTGAGGCCGGTGTCGGTGTAGGCGAGCTTGGCGACGGTGGCCGCCTTCACCGTGCCGCGGTAGACGTCGTAGTTCTTGATGCCCTTGTCGTCGGTGGCCGCGGGCCACTTCAGGGAGACGGAGGTGTCGGTGACCGCGGTGGCCTGCGGGGTGCCGGGTGCGCCGGGCGGGCTGTCGGCGGAGGAGCCGTCACAGGAGCCGCCGTCGAGCTTGCAGCCCGCCGGGGTGCCGTCGCCGGTGGCGACGAAGCCGAAGGTGACGCTCGCGCCCGGGGCGATGGTGCCGTTGTACTCGCGGTTCTTCGCGGTGTAGTGGGAGCCCGAGTTCGTCAGCAGGGCGTCCCAGTAGGAGCCGACCGTGGTGCCGGAGGGGAAGTCCCACTCGACGGTCCAGGCGCTGATGGCGGACGTGCCGGTGTTCTTGACGGTCCACTCCGCCTGGAAGCCCGTGCCCCAGTCGGAGGTCTTGGCGAACGTCGCCGTGGCGGAGGTCGCCGCGTGCGCCGGGGCCGCCAGGCCGACGAGCGCGGCGGCGGGGAGGGCGAGCGTGGCCAGGGCGGCCACTGCTCTTCGTAAGGTGCGGCCGATGCTTCCTGAGGTTCCTGTGCTCAAGGGGGTGCTCCTCGCAGAGAGGTGCGGACAGGTGGGGGGTGCACAGTTGCTCGGGGAGCGTAGAAAGGTCCGTACCAATGGTCAAGAGGACTGGACCAATCCCAACTCCCGGGCCAGCACCGCCGCTTGCACCCGGCTGCGCAGCTCCAGCTTGCCGAGCAGCCTGCTGACGTGCGTCTTCACCGTCGCCTCCGCCATGCCCAGGCGCCCCGCGAGCTCCGCGTTCGACAGCCCCTCGCCCAGCGCGGCCAGCACCTCGCGCTCGCGCCGCGTCAGCGACTCCAGCATCGCGGCCTCCGGAGCGTCCGGCCGCCGCACGGGCGCGGGGCGCGCGAACTCGGCGATCAGGCGGCGCGTCACCGCGGGGGAGATCAGCCCCTCGCCGCCCGCCACCGTCCGCACGGCCGCGATGAGCCCCGCGGCCTCGCTGTCCTTGAGCAGGAAGCCCGCCGCGCCCGCCCGCAGCGCCCCGAACACGTACTCGTCCAGGTCGAACGTCGTCAGCACCAGGACGTCGGCCAGCTGCTCGGCGACGATGCGGCGGGTGGCCGACACCCCGTCCAGGCGCGGCATCTGCACGTCCATCAGCACCACGTCCGGGCGCAGCTCGCGGGCCAGCCGGACGGCCTCCTCGCCGTCGGCAGCCTCTCCGGCGACCTCGACGCCCGGCGCCGAGCGCAGGATGAGGACCAGCCCGGAGCGGACCGAGGCCTGGTCCTCGGCCACGAGGACCCTGATGCTCCGGTCGGTCCCGGTGGATGCGGGGGATGCGGGGGACTCGGTGGTCACGGTGATACCTCCTCCGGTACGGGCAGCACCGCCCGCACGCGCCATTGCTTTCCCTCCGGGCCGGCCTCCGGGCCCGCCTCGAACTCTCCGTCCAGCAGGGCCACCCGCTCGCCCATGCCGACCAGGCCCGCCCCGGAGCCGGGGGCCCGCGGCACCGGCTCCGCGCCGTACGGGCTGGTGACCTCCACCGCCAGCCGCTTCCCGCCGTCGTGCCCCAGACGCACCGTCACCGGGCCCGGAGCGGCGTGCTTGACCGCGTTGGTCAGCGACTCCTGGACGATGCGGTACGCCGCGAGCTCGACGGGCGCCGGGAGCGGGCCCGGCCCCCGCCGGTCGTCCAGGACGAAACGGAACCGTTCGTCGCGGACGGCCGTGCGGGCGCGGGCGAGGAGGGCGTCCACGCCGTCGAGCCGGGGCGTGGCCGCGGGCTCCTGCTCGCCGCCCTCCTGCCGCAGCAGCCCGATGAGGCGGCGCATTTCGGCCAGGCCCTGCACGCTGTTCTCCCGGATCACGGTGAGCGCCTCCTCCGACGCCTTCGCCTCCCCGATCGACAGCGCCGCGGTGGAGTGGATCGCGATGGCCGACAGGTGGCCCGCGACCATGTCGTGCAGCTCCCGCGCCATCCGGGCGCGCTCGGTCACCACGGCCTCGCGGCGGTCCATCTCGGCCAGCAGCGCGGTCCGGTCGGCCTCCAGCCGGGCCGAGTGCGCGGCGTCGCGGTGCCGGCGGATGCCCGCGCCCGTCCACGCCGGCGCGACGACCAGCACCCCGAAGCCGAAGCCGATCAGCAGCGCCTCCGGCCTGCGGAGCAGCGCCACGGCCAGCAACGTACCCAGTACGGTGAGCACTTCGCCGATGCGGGGGATGCGCGAGGCGACGGACGGGCGGCCGTAGAGCACCGCCGCGTAGACGACGTCCGTGTACATGGCGACCGTCGCGACGAGCGAGCCCGCGCAGACGTCGAGGCCGAGCGCGAGGGTGCCGACGGCGAGGGCCGTCAGCGGGGCGCTGCGCCGCAGCAGCTCGGCGCCGCACATGACGCCCAGCGCGACCAGGGCCAGCACGCCGGGCACCCCGGCCGGCAGCGGGCTGCTGCGCAGCCCGAGGAACCACAGCGCCAGGCCGCCCAGCAGGCCCGCGGCCGAGATGAGGACGGCGTCGCGGTCGGGACGGCGGAGCGGTCGGACGGGCATGCGTACATCACAGCATGCGGCGAGGGCTGCGGGGACGCGCCGGGGGAGGGTGCGGCAGGGCGCGCACTACATCGAAGGATGCAGTCCGGAATCGTCGCAGGCGATGACGAAGCCGCTGGTCACGGCAGTGAACCTGGAAGGGAGGGAAGGGAGAGAACCGTGATCGTCACGCTGATCGTCGTCTGCGAGGCCGCCTTCTGGGTGCTGCTGGCCGGCGGGCTGAGCCTGCGGTACCTGGCGAAGATGCCCCGCGCGGGGATCGCCGTGCTGCTGCTGGAGCCCGTGCTGGAGCTCGTCCTGCTGATCGCCACTGCCATCGACCTGAAGAACGGCGCGCAGGCCGACTGGAAGCACGGCCTGGCCGCCGTCTACATCGGCTACTCCGTGGGCCTCGGCCACACCACGATCAAGTGGGTCGACGCCCGCTTCGCCCACCGCTTCGCGGGCGGCCCGCCGCCCGTGAAGCCGCCCAAGTACGGCCGCGAGCGCACCGTCCACGAGTGGAAGACCGCCGGCCGCTGGACCCTGTCCTGCGCGGTCGCCCTCGGCCTCCTGCAGGCGGCGGTCTGGTACGTCGGGGACGGCGGCGACATCAGCTCGCTGCGGTCCTGGCAGACGAGGATGCTGCTCGTGGCCGGAATCAACCTGGCGATCGCGGCGAGCTACACGCTCTGGCCCAAGCAGCCGAAGAGCTGATCCCCGCCGCCGCCCCTCCCGCCCCGGAGGGCGTCAGCGGTTCTCGCCCGGGACCCACAGGATGTCCCCGAGCTCCTTGTTCGCGGTCCTGGCCAGGATGAACAGCAGGTCCGAGAGGCGGTTGAGGTAGGTGGCCGTCAGGGGGTTCATGATGTCGGCGTGGAGCTCCATGGCGGCCCAGGTGGAGCGCTCCGCGCGGCGGACGACGGTGCAGGCCTGGTGCAGCAGCGCCGCCCCCGGCGTACCCCCCGGCAGGATGAAGCTGCGCAGCTTCTCCAGGTCCTCCAGGAAGCGGTCGCAGTCCGCCTCCAGTTTGTCGATGTAGGACTGCTCGACGCGCAGCGGCGGGTACTTGGGGTTCTCGGTCACCGGCGTGGCCAGATCGGCCCCCACGTCGAAGAGGTCGTTCTGGATGCGGACGAGCACCTTGACGACCTCCTCGGGCAGCTGCCCGAGCGCGATGGCCACGCCGATCGCGGCGTTGGCCTCGTTGGCGTCGGCGTAGGCCGCGATGCGGGTGTCGGTCTTCACGGTGCGGCTCATGTCGCCGAGGGCGGTGGTGCCGGTGTCACCGGTGCGAGTGTAAATGCGCGTCAGATTGACCATGGGGACGAGCGTAGTCACGACCCGGGAACCTGCCGAGGGTGACGCGCAACCGGACGACCCCTGTGACACCTGGGGCCAAAGGGGCTCAACTGCACTGTGGGGACCGGCCAGTGGACGCCCCGGTGTGATGTCCGTCATGGGGGACGTGACGCGCATCTCTTACCGCCCAACCGTGCCGCAACGGGCGCTAAGGTCCGGCCGAGAGAGTGCGTAAAGAACAACTTTGAGCACAGGGAGTAAGGGGACAGCCGTGGCCAAGAAGCTCGCCGTCATCGGGGCCGGACTGATGGGGTCCGGGATCGCGCAGGTCTCCGCCCAGGCCGGGTGGGACGTCGTGCTGCGCGACGTCACCGACGCGGCGCTGCAGCGCGGCACGGACGGCATCAAGGCCTCGTACGACAAGTTCGTCTCGAAGGGCAAGCTGGAGGCCGCCGCGGCCGAGCGGGCCCTCGCCCGGATCACCACCACCACGGACCTGGACGCGGCGGCCGACGCGGACATCGTGGTCGAAGCCGTCTTCGAGGACATCGACACCAAGCGGGACATCTTCCGTACGCTGGACGGCCTGGTGAAGGACGAGACGGTCCTCGCCTCGAACACCTCGGCCATCCCGATCACCAAGATCGCCGCGGCCACGCAGCGCCCCGAGCGCGTCGTCGGCGCGCACTTCTTCTCGCCGGTGCCGATGATGCAGCTGTGCGAGCTGGTGCGCGGCTACAAGACCAGCGACGAGACGCTGGCGAAGGCCCGGGAGTTCGCCGAGGGCGTCGGCAAGACCTGCATCGTCGTCAACCGCGACGTCGCCGGCTTCGTCACCACCCGCCTGATCTCCGCCCTCGTGGTCGAGGCCGCCAAGCTGTACGAGTCGGGCGTGGCCACCGCCGAGGACATCGACATCGCCTGCAAGCTGGGCTTCGGCCACGCGATGGGCCCGCTGGCCACCGCCGACCTGACCGGCATCGACATCCTCATGCACGCCACGGACAACATCTACACCGAGTGCCAGGACGAGAAGTTCGCGCCGCCGGAGATCATGCGCCGCATGGTCGACGCGGGTGACCTGGGCCGCAAGAGCGGCCAGGGCTTTTACCAGCACTGAACCGGAGCGGACCGGGTAACCGATATCTAGTTCACCCGCGAGGGTGAATTAGGTATCGGTTCGCTCATAGACGGCAACCTTGTCGTGTGAGAGCCAGTCAGTTCTTGAGAACCATGAGCGCCACAAGAGCCACCGGGCCGCACTGGCATCAACCGTCACCACGCACCATCGGACCTCTCTCCGGGAGCGCATATGCACATCAGGGGCGACCACGCCGAACTGGTCGTCGGCGGCCGCCTCGACGTCCGCAGCGCGGCGGACGCCCGTACGGTCCTGCACTCCGCCCTGGACTCGGGCCGCGGGGACCTCGTGCTCGACCTCACCGAACTGGACTCGTGGGACGCCACCGGCCTCGGCGTCATCATGGGCGCCCACCGCCGCGCCGGCCGCACCGGCCGCCGCCTCGTCCTGCGCGGCGTGCCCGACCGGATGCAGCGCCTCCTCGTCGCCACCCGGCTGCACCGCATCCTCGCCATCGAGGGCGGCATCGGCGCCGGGACGGGCGAGCCCCTGCCCCGCGTCTGACCTGCCCCCCACTCGTCCCGCGGCGTCCGGATCGTGACCCCGGCCCCGCCGCGTCATGAGACTGTGACGTGCCCCGGGCAGCGGGGCCCCCGCCGCTTCGTGGATACTGTGCCCAGGTCTGAGGTTCGGTTTTCCCGCCGCAATAAGGCCGCATGACAAAGCCCACGGCGGGCACCGATGAAGCGCCGGCCGGCACTCCCGGCCGAGGGTTGAGGAGTGGGGCAGGCCGGGAGGGCACGACGGCACGCCACGCAATTTGGGGGGCTTTCACCATGGACCCGACGAACCGACCCGAGGAATTCGGCGAGGGCGCACCCGAGTCCCCGGAGGGCGGCGGCCCCCGCGACCTCCCGGGCTCCGAAGCCGGAAGCGCCGGGGAGGCTCCCGGCCTCGCCCGTGTCGTCCGCCTCGTCGCCGGTGACTACGCCGTCACCGTCAACCCCGTCGACGGCAGCGAGATCGAGCCCTGCCTGCCCGCCGACGTGCCCCCGCCGCCCGGCAGACACTCCGCCGAGGAGCGCGCCGAGCTGCTCCGCGCCGCCGCGCCCCCGCCGCCCGCCCGCCGGGCCGGCCCCGAGCTGCCCCTGCTGCACCGTCAGGAGGAGCGCGAGCGGCTCGCCCGGCTGCTCTCGCGCGGCCGCTCCGTCCGGCTGACCGGCCCCGCGGGCTCCGGCCGCAGCGCCCTGCTCGACGCCGTCGCCGCCGACTGCGCGGACCTCGCCCCCGACGGCGTCGTCCGCCTCACCGGCCACCACCGCACCGTCTCCGACGTCCTGTACGACCTGTTCGCCGCCGTCCACCACGCGCCCCGGTACCGCCCCGACCGGGCCGCGCTGCTCGGCTTCGTCCGCGAGATCGGCGCCGTCGTCGTCCTGGACGACCTCGAATTCGGCGGCGCCGCGCTCGACGAGCTCCTCGACGCCACCCCCGAGTGCGCCTTCCTCTTCTCGGCCACCCCCGACGTCGCCGCGCCCTCCGCCGACTCGCACGTCGAGGAGGTCTTCCTCGGCGGCCTCGACCGCACCGCCTGCCTGGAGCTCCTGGAGCTCTGCGTCGACCGGCCCCTGACGGACGAGGAGGCCGACTGGGCGGCGGACCTCTGGTTCGAGTCCGAGGGCCTGCCGCTGCGCTTCGTCCAGGCCGGTGCGCTGCTGCGGCTGGGGGCGCTCCCCGCCGACGGCCGGAGCGGCGAGGCCCCGGGTGCGGACTCCGCGGCCGCCGACGAGTTCGGCGTCGTCGCCGAGCGGCCCTACGTCGCCGCCGCCGAGGCCGAGGCCGGCACCGCCCAGGGCGCGCCGCTGCCGCCGCTCGCCGAGGCGTCCCGCCCCGCCGTGCCGCTCGCCTCCCGCCTCGGCGACGCCGCCCGCGACACCCTGCGCTTCGCGGTCGCCCTCGGCGGCGAGGTCCCGCACCAGGCCCACCTGCCCGCCCTCGTCGGCGACACCCACGCCGACGCGGCCGTCGGCGAGCTGCTCGCCAGCGGCCTGATCACCGCCGTCGCCGGGCACTACCGCCTCGCCGCGGGCGTCGCCGCCCAGCTCACCGACGAGGGGTACGGCGCCGGCTCCGCCGAGCGCGCCCACGCCGCCGCCCAGCACTACGCCTGGTGGGCCGGGCACCCCTCCGTCGCCCCCGAGCGGGCCGCCGCCGAGGCCGACGCGATCCTCGCCGCGCTCGCCGCCCTGGCCGCCGAGGGCAACCCCGGCCACCGCTCCGCCGCCGTCCTGCTCGCCCGCACCGCCGCGCCCGCCTTCGCCGCCGCCCTGCACTGGAGCGCCTGGGAGCGCGTCCTGCGCTACGGCCAGGAAGCCGCCCGGCGCGCCGGCGAGGTCGGCGAAGAGGCCTACTTCCACCACGAGTTGGGCGTGCTGGCGCTGTGCACCGGCAATCTGCAGCGGGCCCGCGCCGAGCTCGAGGCGTCCGTCGGGATGCGCGGGGTCATGGCCGACAAGCGCGGTGCCATAGCGGGCCGCCGGGCGCTCGCGCTGGTCGCCGACCGCTCCGGGTTCACCCCGGCGGCCCCGGCGGGCAGCCCCGCGGGCGGCCCGTCCGCAGCCGCTCCCCGGCCCGACGCCGGCCGCGTCGCCGTACCGCCCGTGGCGCCGCCGCCCGTGCCCCGGCCCGCCGGGCGCACGCCCGCCGGCGAGGAGATCCCGGCCGCCCGCAGCGAGCAGTCCGCCGTGCCGCCGTCCGTGCCCGCCGCCGCCTCCCCGACCGTCCCCGGCCACGACCCGGACGAGGTGGCGACCACGGTCATCGCCCGCCTCGCGGCCGACCGCGCCGGGAAGCCGGGCGGCCCCGCCCGGCAGCCCTGGGCCCGGAAGATGATGATGGGCGGCGCCCGCCGCAACCTCGTCGCGGCCGGTGCGGGCGCCCTGCTCGCCGCCGTCCTCGGCACGGTCGTCACCCTTGGGGTGACCTCCGGCGGCCAGGACGGGAAGTCGCCCGAACGGGTGAAGCCGGGCCAGTCCGCCTCGCAGCAGGACGGCGACAACAGCCTCACCGCCGACCAGCCGGGCGGTCCGGGCGAGGCCGGGCACGCCCAGGTGCCGGGCAAGCCCGGCAAGCCGGGCCACTCGCCCGGTGCCGGCAGCTCCGGTTCCGCCGCGCCGGGCGCCTCCGGCAGCACGTCGCCGAGCGGCGCCCCGGGCGCGAGCGGCGAGCCGTCCGGCCCGCCGTCCTCCGGCGGCACGTCGCCGAGCCCGTCGCGCTCCCAGGGCGGCAGCAAGCCGTCGCACTCGTCCTCGCCGAGCAGTGGCCCCAGCACGCAGCCTTCGACGAAGCCCCCGACGACGACGCCGCCCACGTCCTCCGTGCCCTCCCTGCCCACCGGCAGCGGGTCCAACTCGGCGAGCGGCCCCGCCCCGGGCGGCAGCACCCAGTCGTCCGCGAGCGGCCCCACGGGCACCAAGCCGGCCGCCGGCAGCGACACCTCGCCGGCCACGGGCGCGTAACCGGGAACAGGCGAGGGACGCGAGCCCGGCCCCGGCAGCGGGCCGGGCCCTTCCCGGGCGCGGACACGCGAACGCCGGACGGCTGTCACAGCCCGTCCGGCGTTCGCCGATCGTCCCGCGTCAGAAGAGCCGCAGCTTGTCGTCCTCGATCCCGCGCATCGCGTCGTAGTCCAGGACGACGCAGCCGATGCCCCGGTCCGTGGCCAGCACGCGCGCCTGCGGCTTGATCTCCTGCGCCGCGAAGACACCGCGCACGGGCGCCAGGTGCGGGTCGCGGTTGAGGAGCTCCAAGTAGCGTGTGAGCTGCTCCACACCGTCGATCTCGCCACGTCGCTTGATCTCCACGGCGACCGTCGCGCCGTCGGCGTCACGGCAGAGGATGTCCACCGGGCCGATGGCCGTGGGGTACTCGCGGCGGATGAGGGTGTAGCCGTCGCCGAGCGTCTCGATGCGGTCCGCGAGGAGCTCCTGAAGGTGCGCTTCCACGCCGTCCTTGATGAGGCCGGGGTCCACGCCGAGCTCGTGGGAGGAGTCGTGCAGCACTTCCTCCATCGTGATGATCAGCTTCTCGCCCGCCTTGTTGACCACGGTCCACACGCTTCCGTCGCCCTCCTTGAGGGTGCACGGCGGGGACATCCAGTTGAGCGGTTTGTAGGCGCGGTCGTCCGCATGGATCGAGACGCTGCCGTCCGCCTTGACGAGGATCAGCCGCGGGGCGGAGGGGAGGTGGGCGGTGAGCCGGCCCGCGTAGTCCACGGAGCAACGGGCGATGACGAGACGCATGGTGGGCAACGCTACTCGACTCCTGCCCCCCGGCGCGATTCGCCCCTGATGGGCCCCTTCGGCGTTGGCTGGTTGTCGGTGCGCTCTCCTGGTGCGCCCGCAGTGGCCGAATTACCGTTGAAGCGGGCGGTCGCCGTACGGGCACGGGGCGTCGTCGTCCGCTCGCCCATCCCTGAGACCCCGCTCGCGGGGTCGCGAGAGGAGAACCCATGTCGCTCGACGTCTCACCGGCCCTCCTTGAACAGGCCGAGCGAGGCGAGGTCGATGAAGCGGAATTCGTCGACTGCGTCCGGACCTCCCTGCCGTACGCGTGGGAGATGATCAGCTCCCTGGTGGCCCGGCTCAGGATCGACGGTGGCGAGTTCGCCGACAACCGGACGCCTCCGCCGGACGAGCAGGCCCGCGGCCAGTTGCTGCGGGCACTGGCCAGTGACGCCATCCGCGGTGCGCTGCAACGGCACTTCGGAGTGCGTCTCGCCTTCCAGAACTGCCACCGGGTGGCGGTGTTCCCGCTCGCCCGGGAGGCGGACGAGCGCTTCGCCCGCTTCACGTCGATCCGGGGCCAGTTGCTGAACCAGTCCCCGGAGCTCCGGGACTGCTGACGCACTCGTGCTGCCGCTCCGCACACGGGAGGTGTCGATCCGTGCGGAAGCGGCAGCGGCCCCGGTAACGGTCGGTCCCGGAACCGGCCCGGGAAGGGACGGCAGGAACGGCGCGGGTCAGGCGAGCAGCGGCAGCACCTCGGCGCCGAGCCGCCGGAGGTTGTCCTCGGTGGCGGCGAGGTCCCCGGAACCCTCGGTCAGCAGGGCGAAGCGCGTGATGCCCGTGCGCTCCGCGGTGGCCGCGAGCCGGTCGGCGCACAGCCGCGGCGGGCCCACCGGGTGGAGCTCGCACAGCAGCCGGGTGTACTCCACGGGATCCCGCATGGGGCGCGGCCGGCCGTCGACCGTCACATAGGCCGCGAGCCCCTGCTGCAGCCAGCCGGGCATGGCCTTGGTGAGCACCTCCGCGGCCTCCTGCCGCCGGTCCCCGATCTGCACGACACCGGCCGAGACGTGACCGGCGGCGGCGATCTCCTCGGGCGAACGCCCCGCCTCCCGGGCGCACTTGCGCCACAGGGCGACCATCTCCGCCTTCTCCGCGTCCCCGCTGTGCATCCCGAGGAGCATCGGCAGCCCGTGCCCGGCCGCGAGGCGGACGCTCGACGGGGAGGTGCACGCCATGAGGACGGGCGGGCCGGAACGATCCTCCAGGTCGTCGGGGCGGGGCACGACCGGCACCGTACGGAAGCGGAACGTGGGCCCGTCCGCCCCGACGCGGGGCTCGCGCAGCCACCGCATCAGCAGCGCGAGGGACTCGGGATAGCCCTCCTCGTACGCGGCCAGGCCCGAGTCGAAGACCTCCAGGTCCACCCAGGGGCCGCCGCGGCCCACGCCGAGGGTGAACCGGCCCTCGGAGGCGAGGTGCAGCAGGGCGGCCTGCTCGCCGAGGGCCACGGGATGGGTCGTGGGCAGGACGCTGACGGCCGTGCCCACCCGGATCCGGCGGGTGCGGCCCAGGGCGAACGCCGCGAGGGTGACCGCCGACGGGCAGACCCCGTACGGCATGAAGTGGTGCTCGGCGAACCAGACCGCATCCAGCCCGGCCTCTTCGGCGACCACAGCCGTCCGCACGGCCCGGTGCAATGCCTCCGTGTGGCCTTGGCCCGGGAACTGGGCGGCCAGGACGAATGCTCCAACGCGCATCGCTCTTGCTCCTCCTAGCGACCGACGCGGCGTCCCCCACCGGAAATAACGGCTGACACGTGCCATGGGCACGGCTCCGCGCCCGATTTTCATGATGATCGGGAGAGTGTCCGGTGCGGGGCCGGGGGACGGCTGCCCACCGCGGTGACTCTGGCGCGTAACCTGGTCACGGCCCGTAGCTCCCCAGACCAACCGAGGTGCCCCGTGTCTCCGCGCCGAAACCGCCCGCGAGGCGGCGCAGACAAGCAGTCCGAAGCTCCCCGCGGAGAGGGCGGCGACCGCTACGGCCTGGAGCGCACGGAGGACTGGCAGGGGGAGGAGTGGGCGGTCCGCACGATCGGCGGCGGCGCGGCCGCGAAGCACTACCGCTGCCCGGGGTGCGACCAGGAGATCCCGCCGGGGGTACCGCACTTGGTGGCCTGGCCGCAGTACGGGGCCGGCGTCGACGACCGGCGGCACTGGCACAAGTCCTGCTGGAACGCGCGGGACCGCCGGAGCGCGCGGCTCCAGCGGTCCCGTAACGCCCCTCGTTACTGAGGGTTCACCGGCCCCGGCCGGCGTCCGGCCGGTTATGCGTCGCGCTTCAGCAGCGAGGCGTAGGCGCCGCCGAGGGCGACGGCGGCGATGGCCGCGATGACCCACAGCGGGTCCCAGCCGGTGAGGCTGGTGCCGCTCGTCTCCTGGCCGTCGGCGGTGTAGAACACCGACAGCAGCATGGGGATCGAGTACTCGAACAGCGCCTTGCGCACGCTCGACAGGCTCTCCGTGAACATGAACATCGCGACGACGAGCGGCATCAGGACCACGCCCAGCATCACCGTGATCGCACCGGCGGAGTGCCGCAGCAGCGTGCCCATGGCGAGCGAGATCAGCCCGAGCAGGCCGATGAACAGGCTCGTGCCGATCGTCACCTTCAGCCAGTCGGCGCTCGACGAGACGAAGTCGGACTGGTCGTCCAGGAGCGCGACGTCGGCCATCGCCACCAGCGTCGTGCAGACCAGCGTGATCACGAACGACAGCGCGAAGAAGACGACCGCCTTCGCCGTCAGCACCCGGACGCGGTCGGGGCAGGCCGTCAGCGTCGTACGGATCATGCCCGTGCCGTACTCGGACGAGATCGTCAGCACGCCGAGCGTGATCACGCAGATCATGCCGAGCATGACGCTGAAGAAGCCGGCGGCCAGGGCCGTCGTGCCGGTCATCTTGCTGTTGCTGGCGTCGACGCCCGCGGCGATGAGCAGGCCGATGCCGACGATGATCGCCACCATGACGCTCAGCGTCCAGATCGTGGACCGCACGGAGCGGATCTTGGTCCACTCGGCCGCGAGGGCGTCCATGAGCGTCGCCTTGCGCACCGGGATCGGCGACACGTAACCGCCGCCGGGGCCGCCCGCGGGCGCGGTGCCGGGCCAGTAGCCGGGCGCGGCGTGCGGTGCGGCCTGCGGGGCGGTCTGCGGAGCCGCCGGGTGGGCCGCCTGGGGCTGGGGGGTGGTCATCGGGCGTCCTCGCTGTCGCGCTTGGTGAGGTCGGCAGGGGCGGGGGCGGGGGCGGGCGCGGCCGCCGGGGGAACGGGGGCGGGCGCGGCGGGCGGCGGGCCCGCCGGGGCCTGCGGTGCGGCAGGGGCTGCCTGAAGCGGCTGCGGCGGCTGCGGCGCGGCGGCCGGGGGCTGGGCGTACGGGTTGGGCTGCTCGCCCGGCAGCACGGGGTAGGGGTTGCCCTCCGGCGGGGCCCAGCCCTGCGGGGCCGGCGCGCCGGGGTGGCCGTAGCCGTGGGCCGGGGGCGGCGGGGCGAGGGCCGCGACCTGGTCGGCCGTCGAGCGGTAGTCGACCGCGCCCTGCGTCATCCGCATGTACGCCTCTTCCAGGGAGGCCTGGTGCGGCGAGAGCTCCCACAGCCGGACGTCCGCCCCGTGCGCGATGTCGCTGATCCGGGGGAGCGGCAGGCCGGTGACGCGCAGCCCGCCGTCCGGCTCGGACAGCACCTGGGCGCCGGCCTCGACGAGCGCGGCCGTGAGCTTCTCGCGGCTCTCCGGCTCCGTCCCGGGGGTGCGCACGCGCGCGAAGTCCGCGGAGTTCGCGGATATGAAGTCCTTGACGCTCATGTCGGCCATGAGCTGGCCGCGGCCGATGACGATCAGGTGGTCGGCGGTCAGCGCCATCTCGCTCATCAGGTGCGAGGAGACGAAGACCGTACGGCCCTCGGCCGCGAGCTGCTTCATCAGATTGCGGACCCAGAGGATGCCCTCGGGGTCGAGGCCGTTGACCGGCTCGTCGAAGAGCAGCACCTGGGGGTCGCCGAGCAGCGCGGCGGCGATGCCGAGGCGCTGGCCCATGCCGAGCGAGAAGCCCTTGGAGCGGCGCTTGGCGACGTCCTGCAGGCCGACGACGCCCAGGACCTCGTCCACCCGGCGGGCCGGGATGCCGCCGAGCTGGGCGAGCGAGAGCAGGTGCATCCGGGCGCTGCGGCCGCCGTGCACGGCCTTCGCGTCGAGGAGGGCGCCGACCTGGCGCGGCGCGTTCGGGAGGCTGCGGAAGGGGTGGCCGCCGATGGTCACGCGCCCGGAGGTGGGCTGGTCCAGCCCCAGGATCATGCGCATCGTCGTGGACTTGCCGGATCCGTTCGGACCCAGGAAGCCGGTGACGGCTCCGGGCCGCACCTGGAACGACAGATTGTGTACGGCCGTCTTGGCGCCGTAGCGCTTTGTCAGACCGACTGCCTCGATCATTCTCCGCCCCTCGCGAGCTCTTTCGGGCGTAAGGCCCCGTAAGAGTTAGGAGCATAACGAGGAGCTGACGGTTCCCGTTACTCGTGGTTGAGCTGGGGCAAGCCCTCGGGGCGGGCCCAGCCGGCCCGCCGGAAGACCGCCTTCCCCGTGGCCCGCACGGCCTCGTCCGCCCGTGCGCGCTCGACCCAGCGCTCCGGGCCGGGGCCGAGCAGCTCGCGCAGCTCGTCCGAGGCGGCCAGCAGGGCGGTGAGGAGGGCGCCCTGATCGCCGCCGCCGGGGCGGGGCCGGCCGGTGGCGGGGTCGGTGAGGACGCCGTGCAGGCTCACGTACAAGTACGCGCCGCCGAGCGGCTCCCCGGACGGCAGCGTCATGGGGAACGCCTCGCCCGGGACCCATACGCGGCGGTAGTTGAATTCGGTCTCGTCGATGACGGCCAGTTGTTCGCGATCCAGCCAGCCGGCGACGAGGGTGCGCCGGGCGGCGGGGTCGGCGTACGGCGCCGCGGCCACGTAGCCGTGCCGCCCGATGTGCGCGGAGCAGCCGACGCCGATGCCGCGCACCTCCACCGGCACCATCGGCACCGTGGCCTCCGTGCGGCGCAGGGTGAGCTTGTGGTGCAGCTGGGCGGGGGAGGCGTTGGAGCCGACGGCGAGGACGGGGCGGCGCGTGCCGCTGCGCGGGGTGCCGAGCCGGTCGAGGAGCTCGTCGAGCGCGGGCTCGGTGGTGGGGTTCCCGCCCGGCTGGGGTGCGCCGGCCGTTCCGGAGAGTCCGGGGCCGGCCATGCCCGTCACCACCCGCCACCCGCCCAGCGGCCCGGGGCCGGCCCGCAGCGGCAGCAGTTGCCCGTCCGTCAGGAGCGCGGGTTCCCCGGCGGGCCGGCCGGGATAGGTGAGCGGCAGCTCGGCGGGCGCCCCGTCGAGCCCGAGGGCGCGCAGACTCCGGTCGGCGTCGGTCAAGGCGGCTCCTCGATCCTGGGGTGACGGTGCGGCGCGGCACCCGTGGCCCGGGGGCGGCTCGGTCCGGCACTGCCGGTACGGCTCACGGTGGTGTCTCGCCGCGGCGGCGGAAGGGCAAGCCCGCTGACGGGCTTGCCGAGCCCCGCTACCGGGACACGCCCCGCCATCCGGGCAGGGCATCGCCCCGGAAAGAATGCCCGCCGCCACGGCGAGTCACCCCCGCGGCGAGGGCCCGGCGGAATCCGGAGGAACCGGAACTCCCGCGTACAAAAGATCCGCCGGCAAGGCGCTACGCGTCGCGCCGCTTCAGCACCGCGTACCCGCCCGCCAGCGCCGCCGCCACCCACAGCAGCATGATCGCGAAGCCGCCCCACGGCCCGTACGGCGCGTCGTCCGCGATCGTCACCACCTGCATGACCTTGCGGCCGGCCTGGTCGGGCAGGTACTGCGCGACCTTCTTCGTGGCGCTCACGGCGCCCAGGATGTTGGAGATGATGAAGAAGAACGGCATCAGAATGCCGAGCGAGAGCATGGGGCTGCGCAGCACCGCCGCGATGCCCATCGAGAAGACCGCGATCAGCGTCATATAGAGCCCGCCGCCGATCACCGCGCGCAGGACCCCTTCGCCGCCCAGCGACGTCCGGTGCTCGCCGAGCATCGCCTGGCCGGTGAAGAAGGAGACGAAACTGGTCAGCATCGCGATCACGAACGCGACGAGCGCCGCAACGGCGATCTTGCTGAAGAGGAACGTGCCGCGCTGCGGAACCGCCGCGAGGGAAGTCCGGATCATTCCGGTGCTGTATTCATTGGTCACTACCAGTACGCCGAACACGATCATGGCGAGCTGGCCGAGTCCCATTCCCGCGAAACTCGTAAAAGTCGGGTCGAATTTCACCCGGTCCTGCACCGGCATTTGATTGAAGTTGTTGCTGGTGAAAGCGCTGATCAGGGCGCCGAGCGCCACGGTGACCACCAGGGCCAGACCCAGCGTCCAGACCGTCGACCGCACCGATTTGATCTTCGTCCATTCCGACTGCAGGACCTGGCCCGTCACCGCCACTGCCAACGCCATCGTCAGGATCCCTTCTTCTGCCAGCCGGCACCCCACGCCGCACGGGGCGAGGGCGGGGCGGCACCCGGAGCGCCGGCCGCGGTCCCACCGGGGGCACCGCCCGGCGGCGCGTCCGCACCCGGCGGCGGCGCGCTGTGCGCGTGGTACTCCACGGACTCGGCGGTGAGCTGCATGAAGGCCTCTTCCAGGGACGCCTGCTGGGGGCTCAGCTCGTGCAGGACGAGCCGGTGGCGCGCGGCGAGCTCGCCCAGCTGCGCCGCCTCCGTGCCGTCGACCTCCAGATGGCCGTCGGCCGTGGTCACCGCCGTGATCCCGGCGCCCGCGAGCACGTCCAGCAGCCGCTCCGCCTCGGGCGAGCGCAGCCGCACGTACGACCGCGAGTTCTGCTTGATGAAGTCCGCCATGGAGGTGTCGGCGAGCAGCCGGCCCTGGCCGATGACGATCAGATGGTCGGCCGTCAGGGCCATCTCGCTCATCAGGTGCGAGGAGACGAAGACCGTGCGCCCCTGGGAGGCGAGGTTCTTCATCAGATTGCGGATCCAGTGGATGCCCTCGGGGTCGAGGCCGTTGACGGGCTCGTCGAACATCAGGATCTGCGGGTCGCCGAGCAGCGCGGCGGCGATGCCCAGGCGCTGCCCCATGCCGAGCGAGAAGCCCTTGGAGCGCTTTTTGGCCACCGAGGTCAGGCCGACCGTGTCCAGAACCTCCCGGACCCGGGCCCGCGGGATGCCGTTGCTCTGCGCCAGGCACAGGAGGTGGTTGTACGCGCTGCGACCGCCGTGCATGGCCTTGGCGTCCAGCAGGGCGCCGACGCTCCGCAGGGGGTCCTTCAGCTGCCGGTAGTGCTGCCCGTCGATGAGGACCGTGCCGTGGGTGGGCCGGTCGAGGTCGAGCATCATCCGCATCGTCGTGGACTTGCCCGCCCCGTTGGGTCCCAGGAATCCGGTGACGATCCCGGGCCGGACGGTGCAGGTGAGGCCGTCGACGGCGAGCTTCTCGCCGTAGCGCTTGGTCAGGCCCTGCAGCTCGATCATTCCGTCACGGTAAGGGCGGCCGGCGCACCCCGCCAGCGGTAGCGGGCCGTCCGGGTGAAGTGGCGGCCCTCATTCACCCCGACGCCCTGTGCGGCCGCGCGAACGGCGCACAGGGCGGCGATACGGACCTTCGGGCTCCCCCGACCCGCGGCGGCCCGTCAGCGGCTCTGCTGGGCCGGGACGCCGCGCGAGATCGGCTCGTCGTCGCCGGGGACGCCGGCCGCGGCGACGGCCGCACCGGTCAGCGTGGCCAGCATCTCGCGGACGTTCGTCAGCTGGGCGTTGATGCTGTCGCGGCGGTTGGTGAGCGCCGCCAGCTCGCGCTCGGACTCGCTGCGGATGCGGTCCGCCTTGGCGTTGGCGTCGGCCACGATGTCCTCGGCCTGGCGCTGCGCCGTCTCCACCGTCTGCCGGGCGCGCCGCTCGGCGTCCGTGCGCAGCTTCTCCGCCTCCAGGCGCAGCTGCTCGGCGCGGTGCTCGATCTCCGCCAGCCGCTTCTCCGCCTTGGCCTGACGGGAGGCCAGGTCGCGCTCGGACTGCTCGCGCCGCTTGGCCAGGTTGGTCTCGAAGTCGGCGGCGGCCTGGGCCGCCTTGGCGCGGGTCTCCTCGAAGAGGGCGTCCGCCTCCTCGCGCTTGGACTGGGCGTCCTTCTGGGCCTCGGCCCGCAGCGTCGCGGCGTCGCCCTTGGCCTTCTCGACGATGCGCGCGCCCTCGTCCTCCGCCTTGGCCTTGCGGTCGGCGGCGAACGACTCGGCGTCGTTGCGCACCTGCTGGGCGGCGGACTCGGCAAGCTCGCGGTGCTGCTCGGCGGCGCGCCGGGCCTCCTCACGCAGATCCTTGGCCTCCTCCTCGGCCAGCCGGAGGATCTTCTCGACCCTCGCCCCCAGGCCCGCATAGGACGGCTCGGCGTCGTTGACCTGGGCCTGTGCATTCTGCGTCTCGAGGTGCAGTTCCTCGATGCGCTTTTCCAGAGAGGTGATGCGTGCCAGTGCGCTGTCACGGTCGGCGACGAGCTTGGTAATGCGGTCGTCCACCTGGCCGCGGTCGTATCCACGCCGCACAAGCTCGAAGCCGAAGGGGGAGGAAGTGTCACTCATGGGGATCCTGTCATAAGAGACCGGTGAGGTGATAGAGGGAATCCTAGGGGTGCGAGCGGCGTGTCATCAGGTGAATGGTTGGCAGATCCGGAGAATGTCCCCCCGTTTGAGTGGCTACTTCTGTGACTGCTTGCCACCCGAACGAGTAGCACCGGCACCCGCCGCTGCCTTCACCCCGCCATCCTTGGCGCTTCCGGCCCCCGGGGCCTCAAAAGATTCCAACGCCTCCAACACGTCCTGGACACGGGAAATCTCGGCCTGAATGTCCTCGCGGCGGCGCACCAGGACCTCCAACTCCCGCTTTCCCTCCTCGACAAGGCGCTTGGCCTCCTCCGCACCCTCGGTGCGCAGGCGTTCCGACTCCCGTACGGCGGCGGCCTTCTTCTGCTCGGCCTCCTTGAGCAGCCCCTCCGCCTTCTTCACGGCGGCGATGCGGACCTTGCTGGCCTCGCTGCTCGCGTCGGACAGCAGCTTCTTCGCCTTCTCCTCGGCCTCCGCGAGCTGCTCGGTCGCGGCCGCGACGAGCTTGTCGCAGCGCTCGCCCGCGGACTGCATCGCCTCGGCGGCCTCGCGGCGCGCCCGGCCGTGCAGCTCCTCGACCTCGGCCTCGACCCGGGAGCGCAGCTCGTCGGCGCGCTCCCTTATCGCGGTGGCGTCACCACGGGCCTCGGCGAGCAGCGTGTCCGCGTCTGTACGGGCCTGCTCGACCAGGGCGTTGCCCTCGCCGGTGGCCTCCGCGACGATCCGCTCGGCCTCGCGGCGGGCCACGCCCACCATCGTGTCGGCCTGCTCCTCGGCGGCCGCGGCCGCCCGCAGCGCCTCCTCCTGCGCCTTGGCGATCAGGGCGTCCGCCTGCTCGCCGGCGTCGGCCAGCCGCTTGGCGGCGGCGTCGCGGGCGTCGTCGACGGTCCGCTCGCCCTCGGCCCGCGCCTCCGCGCGCAGCCGCTCCGCCTCCTGGACGGCGTCGGCCTTGATGCGCGCGGAGTCCGCGCGCGTGCTGTTGGCGTTCTCCTGCGCGTCGGCCAGCGCCTCGGCGGCCTCCGCGGCCATCCGCTCGGCCTCCGCGGTCGCCTCCGCGACCAGCGTGTCCGCCTGCTCGGCGGCCTCCGTGCGGCGGGCGTTCGCCGCCTCCCGGGCCTCGTCGAGGACGCGGGCGGCGTCGCCGCGCAGCCGCTCGGACTCGGCGTCCGCCTCCGCGAGCGTGCGCTCGGCCTGCGCGGCGGCGTCCGCACGGGCGGCCTCGGCGGCCTCGCGGGCCTCCTCGGTCATCCGGGCCGCCTCGCGGCGCGCGGCCTCCACCGTCTCGGCGGCCTCGGCCCGCAGCTTCCCGGCCTCGGCCGTGGCCTCGGCGATCAGCTCGTCGGCCTGCGCGGCCGCCTCCGTACGGCGGCGGCCCGCGGCCTCGCGGGCCTCGTCCATGATGCGGTCGGCCTCGGCCTGCGCACCGGAGGTGAGCTCCTCGGCCTCCTTGACGATCCGCGCGGCCTCGGCGTGGCCCTCGGAACGCATCTTGTTCGCGTCCTCGCGGGCCTCGGCGCGCGCACGGGACGCGTCCTGCTCGGCCGACGCCAGGGCGTCGGACGCGTCGGTCCGCAGCTGCTTGGACTTCGCGGACGCCTCCGCCACCGTGCGCTCCGCGTCGGCCTTCGCCTTGGCGAGCAGCGCCTCGGCGGCCTCGGCGGCCTCCTTGCGGTGCGTCTCGGCGGACTCGCGGGCCTCCGCGACCGTCCGCTCGGCCTCGGCACGCAGCCGGGCGGCCTCCGCGGCCGCCTCCGCCTGCTGCGCCTGCGCCGACTCGCGGGCCTCCTCCAGGACCGACGTGGCCTCGGCGACCAGCCGCTCGGCCTCCGTCGTGGCCTCCGCCATCAGCGCGTCGGCCTGCTCGGCGGCCTCGGAGCGGCGCGCCGCGGCCGCGGCCCGCGCCTCGTCGGCCGTGGCGGCCGCGTCGCGCTGCGCCCGCTCGGCCGTCTCCTCGGCCTCCGCGAGCAGCTTCTCGGCCTCGGCCATGGCCTCGGCGAGCAGCTCGTCGGCCTGCACCCCCGCCTCGGCGAGCTTGGCGTGGGCGCTGTCGGTGGCCTCCTCCAGCGTGCGGGCGGCCTCCGCCTCCAGGCGCCCGGCCTCCGTGACGGCGTCCTCGACGGTGCGCTCGGCCAGGGCCTTGGCGGCCTCCGCGGCGGCCTGCGCCTCGGCCCGGATCCGGGCCGCGTCCTCACCGGCGCGCTCGCGCTCGGCGTAGGCGTCGGTCCGGACCCGGTCGGCCTCCTCCTGGGCCTCGGTGACCGTGCGCTCCGCGTTGTGCTCGGCGGCCGAGCGCAGCCCGGCGATCTCCTCCTCGGCCTGCTCGTGCAGGCCCGCGACGGAGTCCCGCACCTGCTGGGCGGTCGCCTCGGCGGCCGACACCAGCTCGGCCGCGCGCCGCTCGGCGTCCTCGACCAGGCGCTGGGCCTCCTCCTGCGCCTCGGCGACCCGCTTGCGCGCCGAAGCCAGCAGCTCCTCGCTCTGCTCGCGCGCCGCCTCGCGCTCGGCCTGCGCCTCCGTACGGGCGTCGCCCAGCAGCTCCTCGGCCTCGCGGCGGCGGCGGGCGGCCTCCTCCTGCGCGGCGGCCAGCGCCTCGGCGGCCTCGGCGGCCGTGCGCTCGGCGGCGGCGTTCGCCTCGGCCCGCACCCGGTCCGCGGTCTCCTGCGCCTCGCTGCGCAGCCGCTCCGCCTCGGCATTGGCCTCGGCGCGCAGCCGCGCACCGGCGGCCTCGGCCTCGCTGCGGGCGGCCGCGGCCTCCTCGGCGGCCTCGGCGCGCAGCCGCTCCGCCTCCGTCTCGGCCTGCGCCTGCAGCGTGCGCACCCGCTCGGCGGCCTCCGTGCGCTGCCGCTCGGTCTCCTCGGCGGTCTCGCGGCGCAGCCGCTCGGCCTCCGTACGGGCGTCGCGCAGCGCCTTCTCGGCGGTCTCCACGCGCTGCTCGGCCTCGGCGTGCAGCCGCGTCAGCTCGGCCTCGGCCTCGGCGCGGCGCGCCTCCGCGGCCTTCTCGGCCTCCTCGCGCAGCTTCCGCGCGGCCTCGTCGGCCTCGCTGCGGGTGCGCTCCGCGTGGTCCTCGGCCTCCTCGGCCATCTCCTCGGCCTCGGTGCGCGCCCGCTCCAGGGCCTCCTCGGCCTGCTTGCGAAGAGACGCGGCCCGCTCGGCGGCCTCCGTCCGGACGCGCTCGCTCTCCGCGGCCGCACCGCTGCGCGTCTCCTCCGCATCGGCCTTGGCCTTGGCCAGCAGCTCCTCGGCGGTCTTCGCCGCCTCCTCGATCTGCTGCAGCGCCTCGCGCCGGGCCTCGCCCCGGATCCGCTCGCCCTCGGCGACGGCGTCGGCCCGCAGCTGCTCGGCCTCGCCGCGCAGCCGCCGCGCCTCCTCCTGGAGCTCGACGGTCTTGGCGCGGTACTCCTTGGTGTCGTCCTTCGCGGCGCCCTTGAGCTGCTCGGCGGTGTCCGCGGCCTGCTCGCGCAGCCGCTCCGCCTCGGCCTCGGCCTCCTTGCGGATCCGCTCCGCCTCCGAGGCCGCGGCCTTCGTGGTGGCACGGGCGTCCTCGGAGGCCTTGGACAGGACCTCCTCGGCCGTCCGGGCGGCCTTGGCCAGCTGCGCGGCCGAGTCCTCCGCGGCGGCGCTGCGGGCCTTCTCCGCGGCCTCGGCGACGAGCCGCTCGGCCTCCGCCGCGGCATCCGCGCGCAGCTGCTCGGCCTCGGCCTTCAGGGCCTCGGCCTCCTTCGTGGCCTCGCTGACCAGCCGGGCGACCTCGGCCCGCGCGGTGCGGGTGCGCTGCTCGTTCTCCGACTCGGCGCCGGTCAGCCGGCGGGCCGCGCTCTCCTGCGCCTCCGTGACCAGCTTCTCGGCCTCGGCGCGCGCCTCGCGCAGCGCCGCGTCGGCCTCCTGCAGCCGGGTCTCGGCGGTACGGGTCAGCTCGGCCGCGAGCGCCCGCGCCTGGTCGCTCTCCGTGCCCGCGGCGGCACGCAGCCGCTCGGCGTGGTCGGTGGCCTCCTGCGCCTGCGCGGACGCGGCGGCCAGCAGCCGCTCGGCGTCCGTACGGGCCCGGCGCAGCAGCGCCTCGGCCTCGGCGCGGGCCTCGTCGGCGGCGGAGCTCAGGCGCGCCCGGGCCTGCTCGGCCAGCCGCTGGGCCTCGGCGCGGGCCGCGGCCAGGGCCTGCTCGGCCTCCGCCCGGGACTCCTCCAGCAGCCGGCGGGCCTGCGACTCCGTGCGCGCCCGCAGCTGCTCGGCCCACGCGACGTTCTCGTTGACGTGCGACTCGACGGTCTGACGGCGCTCGTTGAGCTCCTCGTCCAGGCGCTGGCGGCGGGCCACGGCCTCGGCGTGGAGCTCGGCCTCCATCCGGGCCTGGCGCTCGGCCTGCTCCTGCAGCAGACGCTGCGTCTGCGCCCGGGCCTCGCGCAGCTCGCGCTCGGCGTCCGTGCGCATCTGATCCGCCTGAATCTGGGCATTACGGAGCAACTGCTCCGCCTGGTAACCCATGTCGGCGGTGTCGTACGCCGGGCGGTGGGCGAGATTGCGGCGCGCCTCGTGCAGCTTGGCGCGCAGCACCTCGACCTGGTAGCCGAGGTCGTCGGCGTGCTGGACCGCCTTCTCCCGCTCCTTCTTCAGCCGCTCCATCTCGGCTTCGAATTGCGAGAGGTGGTCGTCAGCCTCGTAGCGGTCGTTGCCCCGCACTGCGCGGTCCCATCCGTCCCCTGGTCGCCTTGGCGGCCGGCCCGTTCCCGCGTGTATCGGTTGGAATCCGGAGCCCGCCCTTCCGAAGAAATGGTGTCAGATCATCGGTACAGCCCGGTCCGGGCCCCCACCCCAGGACCCCGGCCGAACCCGCACTCTACCGGCCGGGGGGAGTGCGGGTCAGTGCTCCCGGTCCGCCGGGGGCGCCGAGGTGACCAGTTCCGTCAGGACTCCGTGGCAGTCCTTGGGGTGCAGGAAGGTGATCCGCGACCCCATCGAACCGCGCCGCGGCTCGTCGTAGAGCACCCGCACGCCCTTGCCGCGGACGGCCTCCGCATCGCCGTCCACGTCGGCCGTGCCGAACGCGATGTGGTGCACCCCCTCGCCGTTCTTCGCGAGCCACTTGCCCACCGCGGAGTCCTCCCGCGTCGGCTCCAGCAGCTGCAGGTACGAGGCCCCGCCGTCCGAGGTCTCGTTGATTTTCAGCATGGCCTCACGAACGCCCTGCTCCTCGTTGACCTCGGTGTGGAACACCTCGAAGCCGTACGTGGCACGGTAGAACTCGACAGTCCGGTCGAGGTCGAAGCAGGCGATCCCGATGTGGTCGATACGCGTCAGCATGGAACCAGTGCACCGCCGTACGACGCCGTCACGCAACGTGTACGCAACGTGCTTGCGATCACACCCGCTGCCCGGTGACCGCGGAGGTACCGCTCAGTACATTGACGGAAACCCTCGTGCAGCACCCCCCGGGGGCAACCCCCGGACCCCCGGCCGGAAACGCCAGGGGCACCGCCGTCCATCCTCATCGTCTGAAGGGGCCGCGCCTCATGTCTGGTACGAACGGTTCGACCAGCACCACCTCCGTGATCGTCGCGGGCGCCCGTACGCCCATGGGCAAGCTGCTCGGCTCCCTGCGCAGCTTCTCCGCGGCCGAGCTGGGCGGCTTCGCCATCAAGGCCGCGCTCGACCGGGCCGGCATCGGCGGCGACCAGGTGCAGTACGTGATCATGGGTCAGGTGCTGCAGGCCGGCGCCGGCCAGATCCCGGCCCGCCAGGCCGCCGTCAAGGGCGGCATCCCCATGCACGTCCCCGCCCTCACCATCAACAAGGTCTGCCTCTCCGGCCTGGACGCCATCGCGCTGGCCGACCAGCTCATCCGCGCGGGCGAGTTCGACATCGTCGTCGCCGGCGGCCAGGAGTCCATGACCAACGCCCCGCACCTGCTGCCCAAGTCCCGCGAGGGCTACAAGTACGGCGCGATCGAGATGCTCGACTCGATGGACCACGACGGCCTCACCGACTCCTTCGAGTCCATCGCCATGGGCGCCTCGACCGAGAACCACAACACCCGCCTCGGCATCGGCCGCGCCGCCCAGGACGAGATCGGCGCCCGCTCCCACCAGCGCGCCGCCGCCGCCCAGAAGAACGGCATCTTCGAGGCCGAGATCACGCCGGTCGAGGTCCCGCAGCGCAAGGGCGACCCGGTCGTCTTCGCCCACGACGAGGGCGTCCGCGGCGACACCACCGTCGAGGTCCTCGGCAGGCTGCGCCCCTCCTTCCGCAAGGACGGCACGATCACCGCCGGCACCTCCTCGCAGATCTCCGACGGCGCCGCCGCCGTCGTCGTGATGAGCAAGGCCAAGGCCGAGGAGCTGGGCCTGGAGTGGATCGCCGAGATCGGCGCCCACGGCAATGTCGCCGGCCCGGACAACTCCCTGCACTCCCAGCCCTCCAACGCCATCAAGCACGCGCTGGGCCGCGAGGGCCTGGGCGTCGAGGACCTCGACCTCATCGAGATCAACGAGGCGTTCGCCGCGGTGCTCGTGCAGTCAATCAAGGACCTCGGCGTATCCCCGGAAAAGGTGAACGTCAACGGCGGAGCCATCGCGCTCGGCCACCCGATCGGCATGTCCGGCGCCCGCACCGTCCTCCACCTCGCGCTGGAGCTCAAGCGGCGCGGCGGCGGCATCGGTGCGGCGGCGCTGTGCGGCGGCGGCGGTCAGGGTGACGCCCTGATCATCCGGGTGCCCGGCAACGGCAAGTAACCGCCCCGCCGGAGAGCCCCCTTACGAGAACGGAGCAGTGATGGTGGACGTCCCCGCACTGGTGGAGCAGGCCCGCGAGGGCAGGCCGAGGGCCGTGGCCCGGCTGATCTCCCTGGTGGAGGGGGCGTCCCCGCACCTGCGCGACGTCATGGCCGCCCTGGCCCCGCTGACCGGCGGCGCCTACGTCGTCGGCCTCACCGGCTCGCCCGGCGTCGGCAAGTCCACCTCCACGTCGGCGCTGGTCAGTGCGTACCGCCGGACGGGCAAGCGGGTCGGGGTGCTGGCCGTCGACCCGTCCTCGCCGTTCTCGGGCGGCGCCCTGCTCGGCGACCGCGTCCGCATGTCCGACCACGCCTCCGACCCCGGGGTGTACATCCGCTCCATGGCCACGCGCGGTCACCTGGGCGGCCTGGCCTGGGCGGCCCCGCAGGCGATCCGGGTGCTGGACGCGGCCGGGTGCGACGTGATCCTGGTGGAGACGGTGGGCGTCGGCCAGTCCGAGGTGGAGATCGCCTCCCAGGCCGACACGAGCGTGGTGCTGCTGGCGCCCGGCATGGGCGACGGGATCCAGGCCGCGAAGGCGGGCATCCTGGAGATCGGCGACGTCTACGTCGTCAACAAGGCCGACCGGGACGGTGCCGACGCCACGGCCCGCGAGCTCAACCACATGCTCGGCCTCGGCGAGGCCCGCGGGCCCGGCGACTGGCGGCCGCCCATCGTCAAGACGGTGGCCGCGCGCGGCGAGGGCACGGACGAGCTCGTCGAGGCGCTGGAGAAGCACCGGGCCTGGATGGAGGAGCGGGGCGTCCTGGCGGACCGCCGCACGGCCCGGGCCGCCCGCGAGGTCGAGACGATCGCGGTGACGGCCCTGCGCGAGCGCATCGGCGACCTGCACGGCGACCGGCGGCTGGACGCCCTGGCGGAGCGCATCGTGGCGGGCACGCTGGACCCCTACGCGGCGGCCGACGAGCTGGTGGCGGGGATCACGAACAGCTGAGCGCCCGGCGGCTGAGTGCCCGGCGGCCGCCGGGGCAAGCAGCACGCGCCCGGCCTTCCGCGCGCCGCTGCCGCCCCAGCACGTGAGTCCCGTCATGGAACGCTCACACGAATCGCCGAACCGGATCTTGCTCGGTGATCGTCTTCTACGACGTACCCCGTTCCCGTCGAGAGCGATCAGCCCTTGAGCAAGAACCGGCACAAGCTGCGTCCCCGCCGCCGTAAGACGGAGGAACCGGCGGCGGCACCCCGCAGGCGTTTCTTCGACTACCCCCGCCGCGGCAGAAGCGGCCCGCGCCGCTGGCTCCCGTCGTGGCGCCAGCTCCTGGGGTCGGTGCTCCTCCTCCTCGCCTGCGCGGCCGGCCTGTTCGCGTACGTCTACGTCACCGTCGGCATCCCCGACGAGAACGCGGCGGCCCGCCAGGAGGCCAACACCTATTACTGGTCGGACGGTTCGCAGCTGGCGAGCGTCGGCGAGGTCAACCGGACCGCCGTCCGGCTGTCGGACGTACCGGAGTCCGCGCAGAACGCCGTGATAGCCGCCGAGAACGAAAGCTTCTACAGCGACCGCGGCGTCTCGCTCAAGGGCATCCTGCGGGCCTTCGCCAGCACGGCGGGCGGCGAGGAGACCCAGGGCGGCTCCACCATCACCCAGCAGTACGTGAAGAACACCTACCTCTCCCAGGAGCAGACCGCCACCCGCAAGGTCAAGGAGCTGGTCATCGCCCTGAAGGTGGACCGGACCAAGAGCAAGCGGGAGATCCTGCAGGGCTACCTCAACACCAGCTGGTTCGGGCGCGGGGCGTACGGCATCGAGGCCGCGGCGCAGTCCTACTACGGCGTGCCCGCCAAGAAGCTGAATCCCAGTCAGGGAGCCATGCTCGCCGCCCTGTTGAAGGGAGCGGAACTCTACGACCCGTCCGTGAGCGAGAGCAACCACCAGCGGGCGCAGGAGCGCTGGAAGTGGATCCTCGACCGGGAGGTGCGGACCGGCCGGATGTCCCGGGCCGAGCGCGACACCTACCGGGCCTTCCCCGAGCCCCGCAAGCAGTCCGGCGCGGGCGGCCCCGGCGGTCAGACCGGCTACCTCGTCGACGTCGCCAACAAGTACATCAAGCAGCGCGCCATGCTCACCGAGCAGGACCTGGCCCACGGCGGCTACCGGATCCACACCACCTTCGACAAGGGCCGGACGCAGCAGCTGAAGAAGGCCGTCGACGGCGTCCTCGCCAAGGGCGTCGACCCGGGCAAGCGCCCGGACACCGACACGGACGTCCAGGCCGGGGCCGCCTCCGTACGCCCCTCGGACGGCGCCGTCCTCGCCCTCTACGGCGGGCCGGATGCCACGAAGCACTTCGCCAACAACGCCGACACCTCCGGCGTCCCCGCCGGCTCCGCCTTCAAGCCGTTCGTCCTGGCCGCCGCCCTGGAGGGCGGGACCGACCCGGACGGCTACTACGGCGCGGACGGCAAGCTGCGGTCCGGCGGGGACCCGGGACCCGACGACGACCACCCGACCCTGCGCCGGGCCCTGACCTCCGGCGGCAACGCGACGTACGTGCGCCTGGGCAAGGACACCGGCTACCAGCGGATCCGGGACACGGCCGTCCGCGCCGGGCTCCTCAAGAGCAGCCTGGCCGGGCCGGACGAGACCTTCCCCATCGGCTCGTCCACCCCGAGCGCCGTCCGGATGGCCGCCGCGTACGGCACCTTCGCGGGCGGGGGGCTGCAGAACGACCCCTATTCGGTGACCAAGGTCGTCAAGGACGGCGCCCCCGTGGGCGGCTTCGAGAGCCGCGCCAAGGCGAGGCGGGCCTTCGGGGAGGGGACCGCGGAGGCGGTCACGGAGGCCCTGCGCACCCCGGAGGGGCACGCGGCGGCGCGGACCGGCGACCAGGACCGCCTGAACTCGGCCTGGTACGTGGGCTACACCGGGAGCGGGTCCACGGCCGTCACGGTGTTCCGCACGAAACCGGACGGCGGCCCGCTCCTGCCGATGGCGGGAGTGGGCGGCGAGGACTCCCGGCGCGGCGCCGCCCTCCCGGCCCGCATCTGGGCGGACTACACCGGGGCACGCCCCTGACGGGGGCAGGGTGGGGCAGGGGGTGGGGCTCAGGCGCGGCCGCGGAGCGAGCGCAGGTGCTGGGCCACCGGGGCCAGGGAGGCGTACAGGGACTTGAGGTCGGCCTCGCCCAGGAGGTCGATGAAGTGCTCGCGCACCGAGGCGACGTGGTGCGGGGCGACCTGGCGCATGGTGTCCCAGCCGTGCTCGGTGAGGACGGCGTACAGGCCCCGGCGGTCGGACTCGCAGTTCTCGCGGCGGACCAGGCCCGCGTTCTCCATGCGGGTGATCTGGTGCGAGAGGCGGCTCTTCGACTGCAGGGTGGCGGTGGCGAGGTCGCTCATCCGCATGCGGTGGTCCTCGGACTCCGAGAGGTTGACCAGGATCTCGTAGTCGTTGTTGGTGAGGCCGAACGGCTGCAGGTCCCGTTCGAGCTGGTGCATCAGCAGACGGCTGACGTCCAGGTGGGCGCGCCAGGCGCGCTGTTCCTCTTCGCTGAGCCAGCGGGTGCCGTTCTCGGTGTCCATAGACATAGAGGAATTCTACCTAAGAAAGTTGAAAGATTAACTAGCCTGGGTGCGGAGTGTGAGGTCACACGTTCGACGTCACACTCCGCAGAGTACCGCTCACAGCCCGAAGCGGCGCTGGAGGTCTCCGAGCTGGCCCGGCATCCGGGGCATAGATGGCTGATTCGGCGGGGTTGCGTGCGGGACGCCCTCCTGCTCGGGGGTCGCCCCCGTGGGGATGTCGGCCATCAGCTGCTCCGTGGACTGCAGCAGCACCGTACCGGCACCCACGAACTCGAACTGGTGCTCCTCGCCCGAGGTGCCTCCCAGCCCCGTGAACCTCCGCACGCCGCCCACCACGCCGCGCAAGTACTGGTGGTCGTAGTGGTGGCAGGGGGAGGGGCAGTCCGCCCAGCCGACGAGCGCCTGCGGGTCCACCCGGATGGGCGGCTCGACGAAGACGACCGGGCCGTTGGACGCCGCCACGAACTTGCCCGTCCCGATGAGCGTCAGGAAGCCCGGGACGATCGACTGCTTGAGCGACAGCGACGGCTGGAAGGCCAGCAGATTGCCCGACCGCACCGTCAGATTGCCGTCCTCCAGATCGTAGGAGTTGACGTCGAAGCTGCGGTCGGCGAGCAGCATCTTGCCCTGGCCCTCGGCCACCACCCAGTCCGCGGCGTGCAGCGGCGAGTGGAAGCTGTGGGCGATGAGGCGGTCGAGCCGGCCGTGGCCGATGCCGTGGAAGTCGATGCGCCCGTAGTAGGCGATCATCTTGCCCTTCTGCAGGAACCACTGGCCCTTGAGGTCCACGCTGAAGGCGTACGGATTGACGTTGTCGTCGGCCGGCAGGGTGTGCGCGTCGTGGATGACCGGACCGTTCACAGCTTCTCCTCCGACGCCTGTACGTACACCGTGCCCTCGCCGGACAGCTCCAGCTGGAACGCCTCCCCGGAGCCGCGCCCCACCATCTCGCGCCAGCCGATCGCCGTGGACAGCTTGCTGCGGACCTCGCCGCGGTGCGCGACGTAGGCCTGCGGATCCACGTGCACCGGCCGCTGCGAGCGGATCGGCAGCTCGATGACGCCGCCGTGCGCCATCACGGCGACCGCGCCGTGGCCCTTCAGTGTCGTGGTGAACAGGCCCTGGCCGGTGACCTGCCCGCGGACCATGCCCATCACGCCGCCCTGCGAGCCCATGAACATCGTGCCCTGCTGCAGGGAGCCGTCGAAGGCGAGCAGGCGGTCCGCCTCCACGTAGAGCGTCTCGCCCGACAGCTCCACCACATGGACGTGGTGGCCGCCGTGGCCGAACATCACCGTGCCGCTGCCCTCCACCGTCATCAGCGGCGTGGCCTCGTTGGCGATGCGGCGGCCGATCATGCCCATCACGCCGCCCTGGCCGCCGGTGATGCTCGGGGTGAACGACACGTCGCCCTTGTAGGCGAGCATGGCGCCGCGCTGGCTGAAGAGACGCTGCCCGGGGGCGACCGTGGCCTCGACCATGCGGGAATTTAGGGGCCGGAACGGCATCAGACGTCACCTCCGAAGGTCGTGCGCTCGCTCGGCTGGACGTACACGAGGCCGTCCCCCTCGAAGCGGATCTGGAACGCCTCGCCCGAGCCCTCGCCGATGAACGTGCGGAAGTTGACCCCGGACTGGAAGTGCTGCTTGAGCTTGCCGGTGTGGGCTATGTACGCGCCCGGGTCGACCTGCAGGGGAGTGGACGGCGTCACCCGCAGGACGATCGCCGTGCCGTCCGACATGATCGCGGCCTGGCCCGAGCCCTCCACGGTCGTCGTGAACAGGCCGTTGCCCTGGGAGGCGCCGCGCAGGCCGGTGAAGGTCGTGCCGGTGCGCAGAGAGGCGTCGGCCGCGAGGAGGTTGCTCGCCTCCACGTAGAGCGTCTCGCCGCGCAGGGTGACGAGGTTGATCTCCGTGGCCCGGTCGGCGAAATAGCAGGTGCCGTGCCCCTTCACCTCCATCACTTCCATCTGCTCGCCGGTGAGCCGGCGCGTGACCATGCCACGGAGGCCGTCACCGCCGCCGGTCATTTTCCTGAACGTCATATCGCCCTCGTACGCGACCATCGACCCGTTCTTGGCCTTGACCGCGTCGCCCGTCAGGTCGACGGCGAGGACTTTGCTCCCCTGGAGCCGGAACTGTGCCACGGGAAGAAGCTAGCGGGCGGACATACCAGTCCAACAGGCCCTTGGTCCCGGAACGAACCCTGAACCGACCCGGATCGGGAGATCAACGGCGGGGCTGCGACAATGGACGGGCTTGTGAAAGCCCTCACAAGCAGTAGTCGTCCAGCCACTGACTCCCGAAGGTGCGTAACCCCGTGGACATCAAGACCGCCTCCGCCCTGCGCCGGCTCCGCCTGGTCTCCGCCCCGGAGGCCGTTTCCTTCCTCCTCCTCATCGTCTGCTCCGTCCTCAAGCGCACGACGGACTTCAACGCCGTCCCCGTCATGGGCGCCGTCCACGGCATCCTCTTCGTCATCTACGTCCTCTTCTGGCTGGACGCCTGGAACAAGACCAAGTGGCCCCTCAAGACCGCGGCCCTCTACTTCGTCCTCTCCGTCCTCCCCACCGGCGGCTTCTTCGCCGACCGCATGCTGCGCCGCGAGGCCGAGGCGAGCGTCATCGCCGCCCGCGCCCGCAAGGAGGGCGTGGTCAGCGCATGATCGTCGCCTTCTCGGTGTCGCCCCTGGGCGTGGGCGAGGACGTCGGCGAGTACGTGGCCGACGCGGTCCGGGTCGTCCGCGAATCCGGCCTCCCGAACCGCACGGACGCGATGTTCACCTCCGTCGAGGGCGAGTGGGACGAGGTCATGGACGTCGTCAAGCGCGCCGTAGCCGCCGTCGAGGCCCGCGCGGGCCGCGTCTCCCTCGTCCTGAAGGCGGACATCCGCCCGGGCGTGACGGACGGCCTGACGTCAAAGGTGGAAACGGTCGAGAGGTACCTCTCGGAGGGCTGATCCGGATCGTTGTGAACGGCCTGGCTGGGGCGCGGGTGCGCGCTCCGGCCAGGCCGTTAGTGTCAACCGATCCTTCCCACGTGGATGATCACGACGGTCACGGACGTTCCCGAGATCTCGTACAGGACCCTGTACCTGCCCGCATGTATCCGCCGGAGGTCGGGTGACCCGTACTCGACGGATCCGGCGGGCCTGGGGTCATCCGCCAAGAGGTCCACTGCACCGAAGAGCTGACGCAGCCCTTCTGGGTCGTCCTTGAGGAACCGGGTTGCCGCGTCGATCGCAGGCTCATCCCAGACGATCTGAAAGCTCACTCACGCTCCAGACCGAGTCGTGCTCGTACATCCTCGTGCGGGATGCCGACCGCCGTGCCGGCGGATTGCCGCTCGCGGTACAGAGCCAGGGCGAGGGCGTCCTCGATGTCGGCCAGTTCCTGCGGGTTGATCAGCACGGCGGCGGGCTGGCCGTGGTCGGTGATGGTGATGCGCTCGCGGGCGTGCGAGGCCCGGCGGACCAAGGCCCCGAAGCGAGCGCGTGCTTCAGTGATCGGCAATGTGTCACCCATGTACAGAAGTGTACAGTTCCCGCGACTTCTATGTCTGGTGGTTTGCGGCAGTGGCCCCGAGCACACCGGGGCGCCCCCCGTCCGAGAGCCGGTGAGCCGGCCGCCCCCGGCGTGCAGGCCAGTGAGCGGGTGAACTCCTCCCGGGCCACCGCCGGGTCCGTGGCTCGTACGCGTGCCAGTTCGTTCTCGATGGACTCCAGGGGCCCCTCGGGCGGCGGGCAGAGGAAGTCCGGGTGGTAGCCGCCGGCCGGCATCAGCAGGGACAGCAGGGTCAGGTCGAGCCCGGCCGCCGTCTCCCGCCCGCGCCGCACCCACGGCAGGTGGTAGCCGTGCCGCTCGGGGCGCAGCAGGGTGTAGAGGCACTGGTGGGTCTCCCACAGCGGGGAGATCCCGAACCGGCAGCGCAGCAGGTCATCCGGCTCGAAGCGCATGTGCAGCGGCATGGCGGCCACCCTTCCGGCCGCCTCCACCGGCGCCCATTCCTTCGGCTGGAGGCGAAAGAGTAGGGGGCGTGCCGGCCGGCCGCGCACCATTCCGCGCATGTCATTCACAGCCGAATCCATAGTCGGCGCCTCCGCCGGCTACCGCGCCGTCTTCGCGGTGCGCGAGTTCCGGGCCGTGTTCGCCGCGCACCTGTTGTCCCTCCTCGGGCTCGTCGTGGGGGAGATCGCCCTGTCCGTGCTCGTCTACCGGGTGACCGGATCGCCGCTGCTCAGTGCGCTGGCCTTCGCGATGGGGTTCCTGCCCTACCTCCTCGGCGGGACGCTGCTCGCCGGCGTTGCGGACCGCTTTCCGGCCCGCCGGGTGCTCGTCGCCGGCAACCTGTTCTGCGCGGCGAGCGCGGCGGTGACCACGCTGCCGGGGGCGCCGGTGGCCGTGCTGCTCGCGATGCGCTGCCTCAGCGCCCTGGCCGGGCCCGTTCTCGCCGGGACGCGATCGGCCACGCTCGGGGACGTGCTCGGCGAGGGGGACCTGTTCGTCCTCGGCCGGTCGCTGATCCGGATCGTCACGCAGGGCGCGCAGCTCGCGGGGTTCGCGGTGGGCGGGCTGCTGCTGACGGCCGTTCCCCCGCGCACAGCCCTTCTCGCCACGGTCGCCGGCTTCCTCTCCGCCGCGCTGCTGCTGCGCTTCGGGACGCGGCGGCGGCCAGGGCGCGCGGCCGCGGGAGAGGCCGTGGTCCGGGGCTCGCTGTCCGGCGCCCGCCGGCTCCTCGCGGACCGCCGCACCCGCGCCCTGCTGCTCCTCTCCTGGCTCCCGCCGTTCTTCCTCGTCGCACCGGAGTCCCTCGCCGCGCCCTACGCGGACGAGATCGGCGCCGGCACGGTGGGCGTGGGGCTGCTGATGTGCGGAATGCCCGTGGGAACGATCGCCGGGGAGGTGCTGGCCGGCTCGCTGCTGGGCCCGCGGGGCCGTGAGCGCATCACCCTGCCGCTGGTGGCCGTGCTCCTGCTGCCGTTCCTGCTGTACGCGCTGAAGCCCTCGCTCGGCTGGGCCCTGTTCGCGGTCGGGCTGGCCGGCCTGGGGGCGGCGTACACGCTCGGGCTCGACCAGTGGTTCGTCGCCGCGGTGCCCGAGGAACTGCGCGGGCGGGCCATGACGTTGCAGACGGCGGGCACCATGACGATCCAGGGGCTGGGCATGGCGTTCGCCGGCGCGGCGGCCGAGTGGGCGCCGGTGCACTGGGTCGTGGCGGCCGCCGGAGTGGCCGGGACGCTGGTGGTCGGGGGAGTCGTGCGGCTTGTCGTAGGCTCGGCTTGATCCACGATCAAGCCCACAGGGGGAGTTGCCATGCTCGACGTGTTCACCGGCGGGTCCAGGAAGTCCGGCGCCGACTTCGAGGTCGTGGTGTTGCGGGACTCGCACGCGGCCGCCGCGGCGATACGCGAGGCGCTGGCCGGTGCCGGCGCCGAGGAGCGGCCCGGGCTGGAGCGCGCCGCCGCGCTGATCGCCGAGCACGCGGCCCGTCCCGAGCGCGAGGTGCGGGCGGAGTGGGTGCGCGGGATCCTCGCCGAGGCGGGCGTCGACGCCCGCACCCAGGAGCTTCACGCGATCAAGGCGCTGCGCAAGGCCGAGCGCGGGCTGAGCCTGGCGACGGCGGTGCGGCTGGTGCGCGAGGCGGCGGAGACGGCGGAGTGACGCTGGAGTGACGGCGGGGCCGGGGAGCCGGGGCGGCCCGTACCGTCCGGACCGTCCGGGATCCGAGATGCGCCGGGCCACGATATGACTCAGCGATAGGCTCGGGACCGTGCCCAAGCCGCTCAGCCTCCCCTTCGACCCCATCGCCCGAGCCGACGAGCTCTGGAAGCAGCGCTGGGGCTCCGTGCCGTCGATGGCCGCGATCACGTCGATCATGCGGGCCCAGCAGATCCTGCTGGGCCAGGTCGACGCGGTGGTCAAGCCGTACGGGCTGACGTTCGCGCGCTACGAGGCGCTGGTGCTGCTGACGTTCAGCAAGGCCGGCGAGCTGCCGATGTCGAAGATCGGCGAGCGCCTGATGGTGCATCCGACGTCGGTGACCAACACGGTCGACCGGCTGGTGGCCTCCGGGCTCGTCGCCAAGCGGCCCAACCCCAAGGACGGCCGCGGCACGCTCGCGTCGATCACGGAGAAGGGGCGTGAGGTGGTCGACGCGGCCACGCGCGACCTGATGGCGATGGACTTCGGCCTGGGGGCGTACGGGGCGGAGGAGTGCGGGGAGATCTTCGAGATGCTGCGGCCCCTGCGGGTGGCGGCGGGCGATTTCCCGGCCGAGGAAGCGGAGAAGTAGCCCCCGGGCGGGGCGGCGAAGATCGGCCCGGAACGGCCGGTTACGCTCGTTGTCATGAAGAAGAGCGTCCTGACCCGATACCGCATCATGGCCTACGCCACTGCCGTGATGCTGCTGGTGCTCTGCGCGAGCATGGTCCTCAAGTACGGCTTCGACACGGGCGCGAACGCCACCCTCGTGATCTCCCAGATCCACGGCGTGCTCTTCATCATCTACCTGGTCTTCGCCTTCGACCTCGGCTCGAAGGCGCGCTGGAAGTTCGGCAAGCTGCTGTGGGTGCTGGTCTCCGGCACCATTCCGACCGCCGCGTTCTTCGTCGAGCGGCAGGTCGTGCGCGAGATCGAGCCCCTGCTGGAGGGGGCGCCCGCGCAGGCGACCGCCTGACGCCCCCGGCGAACGCCGGAAAACCGCGCCGCGCCCCGGACACCCCTTGTGTTCGGGGCGCTCTTGCGCGACGATTTACTAGGACGTCCTACTAAATCTGGGGCGCGGAGAGGTGGACGACAGCACATGGACGCAGCAGCCATCGAGGCCGGTCGCGGCCGCTGGCAGGAGCGCTACGACGCGGCCCGCAAGCGGGACGCCGACTTCACGACCCTCTCCGGCGACGAGGTCGCGCCCGTCTACGGCCCCCGCCCCGGCGACGCGTACGAGGGCTTCGAGCGGATCGGCTGGCCGGGGGAGTACCCCTTCACCCGCGGCCTGTACGCCACGGGCTACCGCGGCCGCACGTGGACGATCCGCCAGTTCGCCGGCTTCGGCAACGCCGAGCAGACCAACGAGCGCTACAAGATGATCCTCGCCAACGGCGGCGGCGGTCTCAGCGTGGCCTTCGACATGCCCACCCTCATGGGCCGCGACTCCGACGACCCGCGCTCGCTGGGCGAGGTGGGCCACTGCGGCGTCGCCATCGACTCCGCCGCCGACATGGAGGTCCTCTTCAAGGACATCCCCCTCGGCGACGTGACGACGTCGATGACGATCAGCGGTCCCGCCGTCCCGGTCTTCTGCATGTACCTGGTGGCCGCCGAGCGGCAGGGCGTCGACCCCGCCGTGCTCAACGGCACGCTCCAGACGGACATCTTCAAGGAGTACATCGCGCAGAAGGAGTGGCTCTTCCCGCCGGAGCCCCACCTGCGCCTCATCGGCGACCTGATGGAGCACTGCAGCCGCACCATCCCCGCCTACAAGCCCCTGTCCGTCTCCGGCTACCACATCCGGGAGGCCGGGGCCACGGCCGCGCAGGAGCTCGCGTACACCCTGGCCGACGGCTTCGGGTACGTGGAGCTCGGGCTGAGCCGCGGCCTCGACGTCGACACCTTCGCGCCCGGCCTGTCCTTCTTCTTCGACGCCCACGTCGACTTCTTCGAGGAGATCGCCAAGTTCCGCGCGGCCCGCCGCATCTGGGCCCGCTGGATGAAGGAGGTCTACGGCGCCCGGTCCGAGAAGGCGCAGTGGCTGCGCTTCCACACCCAGACCGCCGGTGTCTCGCTGACCGCCCAGCAGCCGTACAACAACGTCGTGCGGACGGCCGTGGAGGCCCTCGCCGCCGTCCTCGGCGGGACGAACTCCCTGCACACCAACGCCCTCGACGAGACCCTCGCCCTCCCCAGCGAGCAGGCCGCGGAGATCGCCCTGCGCACCCAGCAGGTGCTGATGGAGGAGACCGGCGTCGCGAACGTCGCCGACCCCCTCGGCGGCTCCTGGTACGTGGAGCAGCTCACCGACCGGATCGAGGCGGACGCCGAGAAGATCTTCGAGCAGATAAGGGAGCGGGGCACACGGGCCCACCCCGACGGCAAGCACCCCATCGGCCCCATCACCTCCGGCATCCTGCGCGGCATCGAGGACGGCTGGTTCACCGGCGAGATCGCCGAGAGCGCGTTCCGCTACCAGCAGGCGCTGGAGAAGGGCGACAAGCGGGTCGTCGGCGTCAACTGCCACCACGGCTCGGTGACGGGCGACCTGGAGATCCTGCGCGTCAGCCACGAGGTGGAGCGCGAGCAGGTCCGCGTGCTGGCCGGGCGCAAGGCCGGCCGGGACGACGCCCGCGTACGGGCCTCCCTGGAGGCCATGCTGGCCGCCGCCCGCGACGGGTCGAACATGATCGGGCCGATGCTGGAGGCCGTCCGGGCCGAGGCGACGCTCGGCGAGATCTGCGACGCCCTGCGGGACGAGTGGGGGATCTACGTGGAGCCGGCCGGTTTCTGAGTCGCGACCGCCAGCCCTCCCACCACCAGCGCGGCGAACCGGCCCGCCCACTCCGGGTCCACCGGCTCCGCGCTGACCAGGGTGCGGTGCACCACCGCGCCCGCGATCACATCGAAGATCAGGTCCGCGTTGCGGGCTGCCGAGGCGGGGTCCTCCTCGTCCGGCAGCTCGCCGCGGACCTGTGCCCGTTCGCGCCCCAGCAGCACCAGCCGCTTCTGGCGGTCCACGATGGCGCTGCGGATCCGGGTCCGCAGCGCCTCGTCGCGCGTGGACTCCGCCACGACGGCCATCAGCGCCGTCTTCGTCTCCGGCCGCTCCAGCAGCGCGGCGAACTGCAGCACCACGCCCTCGATGTCGGCCTGGAGGCCGCCCCGGTCGGGGAGTTCGAGGTGCTCGTCGAAGAGCGCCGCCACGGCGTCCACGACGAGCTCGTTCTTGCCCGCCCAGCGCCGGTAGAGCGTGGTCTTGGCGACGCCCGCACGGGCGGCCACGTCGCTCATCGTCAGCTTTCCCCAGCCCAGCTCGACCAGCGCGGCGCGCGTCGCGTCGAGGATCGCGCGGTCGGCCTCGGGGCTGCGCGGGCGGCCGGTGCGGCGCGGCGCGGGGGAGGAGGCGGTGGAGCTCATGGCACCGGACCCTACCGCCGGGTAGGCCCGGTGGCGGGAGGGGCTTGCGGAGGGGGAGGGGGTTGCAGTTACGCTACGGCTCGTAGCGTAAGAGCGACAACCACGGACGCCGGGTGGGGACCCGGTGTCGCACGCCACCGCTATTTTTCCGGTTCGCGCGCGGAGGGGGGAGGATGGGCCCATGCAGCCACGGAACATGTCCATGAGTGGAGTGGTCGACCTCGCCGCGGTGAAGGCGGCCGGGGAAGCCAAGCAGAAGGCGGAGCAGGCGCGCGCCGAGGCCGCCCGGAAGGGCACGCCGCCCGCCGCCGCGGGCCGTCTGGTCTTCGACGCCGACGAGGCCGGCTTCGAGACGCAGGTCCTGCAGCGCTCCGCCGAGGTGCCCGTCGTCATCGACTTCTGGGCCGACTGGTGCGAGCCGTGCAAGCAGCTCGGCCCGCTGCTGGAGCGGCTGGCGGCCGAGTACGCGGGCCGTTTCGTGCTCGCCAAGGTCGACGTCGAGGCCAATCAGCTGCTCTTCCAGCAGTTCGGCGTGCAGTCGATCCCCGCGGTCTTCGCGGTGGTGGCGGGCCAGGCCCTGCCGCTGTTCCAGGGCGCCGCGCCGGAGGCGCAGATCCGTCAGGTGCTGGACCAGCTGGTGCAGGTGGCGGAGCAGCGCTTCGGCATCGTGGGCGCGCCGGTCTCCGCGGAGGGCGCCGAGGAGGGTGCGGCGGAGCCGCAGCAGCCGGCCGGTCCGTACGACGGCGTGCTGAGCCTGGCGCACGAGGCGCTGGACAAGGGCGACCTGAGCGGCGCCGTCCAGGCGTACAAGAACGTGCTGGCCGATGACCCGGGCAACCCGGAGGCGAAGCTGGGCCTCGCGCAGGCCGAGCTGCTCCAGCGCGTCCAGGGCGTCGACCCGCAGGCGGTCCGCAAGGCCGCCGCGGAGGGTCCCGGTGATGTGCAGGCGCAGATCGCCGCGGCCGACCTGGATCTGGTGGGCGGTCATGTCGAGGACGCTTTCGGCCGTCTCATCGACACGGTCAGGCGCACGGCGGGCGAGGACCGGAACGCGGCCCGCGTGCGGCTGCTGGAGCTCTTCGAGGTGATCGGGGCGGACGACCCGCGGGTGAGTGCCGCGCGGACCGCGCTCTCTCGCGCGCTGTTCTGACCCACATGACCCAGCGGCATCGCTTTACCAAAACTTGGTAAACGGGGCCGCCGTTACTGCGAGTAAGGAAAACCCGGGCTTTCGCCCGGGTTTTTCGTTTTACCTCCCCTTCTTTCCGGGCACGGTGCGGCGACCTCGCGCGGCCCGCCGATGCGCACCGGACGCCCCGCGGTTATCGGCTCGTTACTCGCTAGTAATGAACCTCTTGTGCGGCAGCCGGGAATGCACCACGATCGGCCAAGCTCGGTCCGTTCCCCCACCCGGCAGCCGGCCGGGGCCGGAGAACGGGTCCCCACCGGGCGGACCGGCCCCCTGCGGGCCGGTTCAGGGACAGGGGGGTCCCCGCCGCACTCCGGCAGGGCCTGTCCCGGAGGTTGCGCGAAGGCGTGGCCAAGTGGTTGTCGCTCGGGGGTGATCGCCGGTGGTCCCGGAGGCGTTTCGTGTCGCCGGACGGCGGCGCTCTCCTTCCCGAGGACGTAGCACGTCTCCCATCCCCGGGCGCGGATCCGCGACGCGGAGCCGGAGCCGGGGGTGTACGTCCGAGAAGGAGGCAAGTCATGGAGTCTCAGACTCGCGGTGGGACCAGATGGCGGCGGTTCGCCGTCGTCATGGTCCCGAGCGTCGCGGCGACGGCCGCGATCGGGGTCGCCATAGCGCAGGGTGCGCTGGCGGCGTCGTTCAGCGTGTCGGGCCAGCAGTTCCAGGTGACGGCCGGGAAGCTGCACGGCACCGGGTTCGTCCAGTACGGCGCGATGGACCAGACGAAGGCGGGCGGCAAGCCCGTGGCCGTCGTCGGCATCGACGAGGCGCAGATCAACAACCTGTGCCAGGCGGTCACGATCCCCATCCCCGGCACCGACAAGAAGGTGTCGATGAAGCTGGAGGCGGGCGGCGACAAGCAGGTCACGGCGTCCAAGCTCTACATCGACGCCGAGGACATGAAGGCCAACGCCACGTTCAAGAACGTCGACATCGGCGTGTCCGTGGACAACACCACCAAGGGGCCGGGCCCCGCGGGCGCGGGCAAGAACGGCGAGGGCGCGCACGTGCCCGGTTCGTTCGCCCAGCAGGCGGACGAGGTCTGGTTCGACAGCGTCGACCAGAAGGCCTGGGCCACCTCGGCCGGAACGTTCACGCTCCCCGGCCTGCACATGAGCGTCAACATGGGCGCGGCCGAGTGCCCGGCGCCCAAGGGCTGACACGCTGAACGGGCCGGTACGGGACGGGAGTTCCCGCACCCGTACCGCGTCCGCGCCGTATCGAAGAACATGCCCGTCCCGAGGAGCCGTACGACATGAGCGCCGACACGCGACCCCAGCAGATCAGTTCATTCGGCCGCGCCCGCCGTTCGTTCCGGGAGTGGCGCTGGCAACGCCCGTTCTGGGGCGGGCTGTGGACCCTGCTGGCCGGAATCCCGATCATGTACATCCCCTACCAGACCATGACGCTGGGCGACCTGCACATCCGCATGGCCACCACGGCGGGCGCCGGCTCGCTGATCATAGGGGTGCTGCTGATCGTGCTCGGGCTGACGCTCTGGTTCCAGCAGCAGTCGCGGATCTTCGCCGGGGTCGCGGCCATCCTGCTCGCGCTGGTCTCGCTGGTGGTCTCCAACTTCGGCGCGTTCGTCATCGGCTTCCTCCTCGCCCTCGTCGGCGGGGCCCTCGGGGTGTCCTGGGCACCGGGGAAGCCCGCCGCGAACGCGACCGCGAACGCCGGGGAGCCCGCCGTGTCGTTGGCCAAGGGGCCGGACGAGGGCCGGACGCACGGCGAGGAGACGGACGGAGGGCACCGTGCCGCCGAGTGACGGGCCGCGCCACGCCGCGCCCAGAAAGCCCCTGCTCGCCCGGCTGCACATGCCGGCGGGCAAGGCCGTCGCCCTCGTGGCGATGCCGAGCGCCGTCCTCATGGGGATGGGGCTCACACCGACGCTGGCCGCGGCCAAGCCCGCGCCCAAGAAGCTGTTCGACGGAGCCTGTGCCACGGCGCCGGACACGGCGTCCGAGAGCGCGAGCCCCGACGCGGAGAAGCCGGCCGGCCCGAGCGGCAAGCCGAGCGAGAAGCCGAGTGAGCAGCCGGGCGGCAAGCCCAGCAGCGGCCCGAGTGCGGCGCCGGGCGCGGGTGCGTCCGCGCCCGCCGGGAAGCAGGAGCAGCCGGAGAAGGCGGCGGCGCCGGAGAAGGCGGCTCCTGAGAAGTCCGCGTCGCCGAAGCCCGCGACGCCCCCGGCGGCCCCTTCCCCCTCGCCCTCCGCCTCCAAGGCCACCAACCCCCTCGACCCGCTGGGCCTCGGGGACAAGCTGCACGACATCCTGACCGGCGGCGCGAAGCCTCCCGCGGCGAGCTCCCCGGGTCCCGCAGCGCCGGTCCCGTCCGCACCCCCCACGTCCGGGGCTGCCGAGTCCAAGCCCTCCGCCAAGCCGTCCGCCCAGCCCTCCGCCCAGCCGGAGCAGGACGGGAAGAAGGCCGGGGAGAAGGCCGGGAAGAAGGAGACGGAGGAGCCGGACCCCTCCACGCCGGCCAGCCCCGCGCCCTCCGCCTCGACATCGGCGTCGGCCGCCCCCCAGCCGGGCGCCGACGGCGAGCTGCCCCCCTGCCCCAAGGGCACGGTCGTCGACGAGAACGAGCACCACGCCTTCCCGGACCAGCCCTGGTACCTGGAGGCGAGCAAGCTCACCCTCACCGGGCTGACCTACGAGGGCGTCAAGAAGATCACCATGGTGAACGGGCAGAAGAAGGACGTCCTCAAGTTCACCGCCGACTCGCTGGCGATCAAGGACCTGCACCAGATCGTCAACAGCCAGGGCAAGCAGTACCACGTGGCCGGCATCGGCACGGAGTCCACGGTCACCGGCGGGAAGATCACCATGTACACCGAGGAGCTGAAGGGCAACCTCCTCGGGCTCATCCCGGCGACCCACTCGCCCGGCGTCCCGCCGCCGCTGATCCCGGGGCTGAAGCTGCCGATCCCCGTCTTCTACACCAACGTCAAGATCCGTCAGGCGGGGCAGTTCGGCGGCACGCTGCACATCCCGAACCTGCACCAGTACATCACCGACGGCACGTACCCGTAGGGCCGGCGGGCGCACCCGCGCAGCAAACGGCCGTGGCCGCCGCCCCCGCGCGGGGACGGCGGCCACGGCCGTTCGTACGGGACGGGGGACCTAGCGGGTCTCGCCGCCCAGGTGGTGCACCCGCACCATGTTCGTCGTGCCGGGGACACCGGGCGGGGAGCCCGCCGTGATGATCATGGTGTCGCCGTCGTTGTAGCGCTTGAGCTTCAGCAGCTCCGCGTCGACGAGGTCGACCATCGCGTCCGTGTTCTCCACGTGCGGGACGACGAAGGTCTCGACGCCCCAGCTCAGCGTGAGCTGGTTGCAGGTGGAGGCGTCCGTGGTGAAGGCCAGGATCGGCTGGGCCGCGCGGTAGCGGGACAGCCGGCGGGCGGTGTCGCCGGACTTGGTGAAGGCGACCAGCGACTTGGCGCCCAGGAAGTCCGCGATCTCGCAGGCCGCGCGGGCGACGGAGCCGCCCTGGGTGCGCGGCTTCTTGCCCGGGACCAGCGGCTGCAGGCCCTTGGAGAGCAGCTCCTCCTCGGCCGCCTCGACGATGCGGGACATCGTCTTGACGGTCTCGATCGGGTAGGCGCCCACGCTGGACTCGGCGGAGAGCATGACCGCGTCGGCGCCGTCGAGGATGGCGTTGGCGACGTCGGAGGCCTCGGCGCGGGTCGGCCGCGAGTTGGTGATCATCGACTCCATCATCTGGGTCGCCACGATCACCGGCTTGGCGTTGCGGCGGCACATCTCGATGAGGCGCTTCTGCACCATCGGGACCTTCTCCAGCGGGTACTCCACCGCCAGGTCGCCGCGGGCCACCATCACGCCGTCGAACGCCATGACGACGTCCTCCATGTTGGCGACGGCCTGAGGCTTCTCGACCTTGGCGATGACCGGCACCCGGCGGCCCACCTCGTCCATGACGTGGTGGACGTCCAGGACGTCCTTGGCGTCGCGGACGAAGGACAGGGCGACCATGTCGCAGCCCATGGCGAGGGCGAACTTCAGGTCCTCGACGTCCTTCTCGGACAGCGCCGGGACGTTCACCGCCGCACCGGGCAGGTTGATGCCCTTGTGGTCGGAGATGACGCCGCCCTCGATCACGATGGTCCGCACGCGCGGGCCCTCGACCTCGGTGACCCGCAGCTCGACGTTGCCGTCGTTGATCAGGATCTGGTCGCCCTTGGCGACGTCGCCCGGCAGGCCCTTGTAGGTCGTGCCGCAGATGGTCCTGTCGCCGGGGACGTCCTCGGTCGTGATGGTGAACTCGTCGCCGCGCACCAGCTCCACCGGGCCGTCCGCGAAGGTCTCCAGGCGGATCTTCGGGCCCTGGAGGTCGGCGAGGACGCCGACCGCCCGGCCGGTCTCCTGTGCGGCCTTACGGAGGCGGTGGTACCGCTCCTCGTGCTCCGCGTGGGTCCCGTGGCTCATGTTGAAGCGGGCCACGTTCATGCCGGCCTCGATCAGCGTCTTCAGCTGCTCGAAGGAGTCGACGGCGGGGCCCAGGGTGCAGACGATTTTGGAACGGCGCATGGGGCTGATCCTATCGGTTTGTTTCGGAGCGGAATATTCGAGCTGTGGGAACGACCGAGCAGCGGCCGGCGATCAAGCGCTGACCAGGTCGTACGTCTGAGTGGCGATCTCCAGCTCCTCGTCGGTGGGCACGACGGCGACCGCGACCCGGGCGTACCCGGGGGAGATCAGGCGCGGCTCGCCGGAGCGGACGGCGTTGAGGTCGGCGTCCACGGCCAGGCCCAGCTCCTCCAGGCCCGCCACCGCGGCCTCCCGCACCGGTGCCGCGTTCTCGCCGACGCCCGCCGTGAAGGCCACGGCGTCGACCTTCCCGAGGACCGCGTAGTAGGCGCCGATGTACTTCTTCAGCCGGTGCACGTAGATGTCGAAGGCGAGCTTCGCCCGCTCGTCGCCCTCGTCGATGCGGCGGCGGATCTCGCGCATGTCGTTGTCGCCGCACAGGCCTATCAGGCCGCTCTTCTTGTTGAGCAGCGTGTCGATCTCGTCGGTGGACATCCCGGCGTTGCGCGACAGGTGGAAGATGACCGCCGGGTCCAGGTCGCCGGAGCGGGTGCCCATGACCAGGCCCTCCAGCGGGGTCAGGCCCATGGAGGTGTCGACGCAGCGGCCGCGCTCGACCGCGGACGCCGAGGCGCCGTTGCCCAGGTGCAGCACGATCACGTTGACCTCGGACGGGTCCTTGCCGAGCAGCTTCGCGGTCTCGCGCGCGACGTAGGCGTGCGAGGTGCCGTGGAAGCCGTAGCGGCGCACCATGTGGGCGTCGGCCGTGGCCGTGTCGATGGCGTAGCGGGCGGCGGCCTCCGGCATCGTCGTGTGGAACGCGGTGTCGAAGACGGCGACCTGCGGCAGGTCGGGGCGGAGCGCCTGCGCGGTGCGGATGCCGGTGATGTTGGCCGGGTTGTGCAGCGGGGCCACCGGCACCAGCCGCTCGATCTCCGCCAGCACCTCGTCGGTGATCACGGTGGGGGCGGTGAACTTCTGACCGCCGTGCACCACCCGGTGGCCGATCGCGGCGAGCTCCGGCGAGTCGAGGCCCAGCCCGTCCGCGGCCAGCTCCGCGGCCACCGCCTGCAGCGCGGCCTCGTGGTCGGCGATCGGCGCCTCCTTCTCGCGCTTGCCGCCGCCCGCGGCGAGCGGGGAGTGCACCAGGCGGGAGGTCTCCTCGCCGATGCGCTCGACCAGGCCCGCGGCCAGCCGGGCGCCGCCGGCCATGTCGAGCAGCTGGTACTTGACCGAGGAGGAGCCGGAGTTGAGGACGAGGACTCGGGTGGGGTTGGCAGTCATGAACGCTTTCCGGGTTGTGGGGGCTCGTACGTCGGGGGTGCGGGGGGCGGTGGGCCGGCCGTACGGGACCGGGCGGCGGTCCCGTACGGCCGTACGGGCGTCAGACGGCGGGGGCGGCCGGAGCGGTTCCGTTCGTGCGCTCGCCCTGGGCCTGGATCGCGGAGATCGCGACGGTGGTCACGATGTCCTGCACCAGCGCACCGCGGGAGAGGTCGTTGACGGGCTTGCGCAGGCCCTGCAGGACCGGGCCGACGGCCACGGCGCCGGCCGAGCGCTGGACGGCCTTGTAGGTGTTGTTGCCGGTGTTCAGGTCGGGGAAGATCAGCACGGTGGCCTTGCCGGCCACCTCCGAGCCGGGGAGCTTGGTCTTGGCGACCGCGGCGTCCACGGCGGCGTCGTACTGGATCGGGCCCTCGACCAGCAGGTCCGGGCGGCGCTCACGGACGAGCTCGGTCGCCTTGCGGACCTTGTCGACGTCCGCGCCGGAGCCCGAGGTGCCGGTGGAGTACGACAGCATCGCGATCCGCGGCTCCACGCCGAACTGCGCGGCGGTCGTCGCGGACTGGATGGCGATGTCCGCGAGCTGCTCGGCGTCCGGGTCGGGGTTGACCGCGCAGTCGCCGTAGACCAGCACCCGGTCGGCCAGGCACATGAAGAAGACGGACGAGACGATCTGCGCGCCCGGCGCCGTCTTGATGATCTCGAAGGCGGGGCGGATGGTGGCGGCGGTGGAGTGCACCGCGCCGGAGACCATGCCGTCGGCCAGGCCCTCCTGGACCATCAGCGTGCCGAAGTAGGAGACGTCGGTGACCACGTCGTGCGCGAGCTCGACGGTCATGCCCTTGTGGGCGCGCGCCGTGGCGTAGAGCTCGGCGAAGCGCTCGCGCAGCGGCGAGGTCTGCGGGTCGATGATCTGCGCCTCGGCCAGGTCGATGCCCAGCTCGCCGGCGCGCTTGCGGATCGCGCCCTCCTCGCCCAGCAGCGTGAGGTCGCAGATGTCGCGGCGCAGCACCACGTCGGCGGCGCGCAGCACGCGCTCCTCGGTGCCCTCCGGCAGGACGATGCGGCGGCGGGCCGAGCGGGAGCGCTCGATCAGCTCGTGCTCGAACATCATCGGGGTGACGCGGCTGGAGCGGGCCACGGCGATGCGGTTCGTCAGCTCCGCGGTGTCCACGTGCCGCTCGAACAGGCCGAGGGCGGTCTCCGCCTTGCGCGGCGAGAACGCGTCCAGCTTGCCCTCGACCGCGAACAGCTCGGCCGCGGTCGGGAAGGAGCCGCCCGGCACCGAGACGACCGGGGTGCCCGGGGCCAGCCGGTCGGCGAGGGCCAGGATGTCCGGGCCCGGCTTCTCGTCCAGGGTCAGCAGCACGCCGGCTATCGGCGGGGCGCCGGCGCTGTGCGCGGCGAGGGCGCCGACGATCAGGTCCACCCGGTCCCCGGGGGTCACGACCAGGCAGCCCTCGGTCAGCGCGGGCAGGAAGGCCGGCAGCATGGCGCCGCCGAAGACGAAGTCCTTGGCGTCGCGGGCCAGCCCGGCGTCGTCGCCGAGCAGCACCTCGGCGCCCAGCTTGCGGACGATCTGCGCGACGGTCGGCGCGGAGAGCCCGGCCTCCTCGGGGAGCGTGTAGCAGGGGACGGGCAGGCTCGCCGAGAGGCGCTCGCCGACGGCCTCGCGGTCGGCCGGGGCCACCCGGTTCACGACCAGGGCGACGACGTCGCAGCCCAGGGCCTCGTAGGCGCGGTAGGCGTTGCGCGCCTCGGCCCGCACGGCCTCCGCCGGCTGGTCCTGGCCGCCGACGACGGTGATCACCGACGCGCCGAACTCGTTGGCGAGGCGCGCGTTGAGCGCCAGCTCGTCGGGGAGCGTCGAGCCGGCGTAGTCGGTGCCGAGCACGAGCACGTACTCGTAGTCGCGGGCGACGGCGTGGAAGCGCTCGACCAGCCGCGAGACCAGCTCGTCCGTGCCGCGCTCGGCCTGCAGTGCGGAGGCCTCGCCGTAGCTCATGCCGTAGACCGACCCGGCGGACTGGCCGAGGCGGTAGCGGGACCGCAGCAGGTCGAAGAGGCGGTCCGGGCCGTCGCCGTGCACGAGCGGGCGGAAGACGCCCACCCGGTCCACCTGACGGGTGAGGAGCTCCATGACTCCCAGCTCGATGACCTGGCGCCCGTCGCCCCGGTCGGTACCGGTCACGTACACGCTGCGCGTCACGCGTGCTCTCCTTGATCCATCGCCGTGTTCTTCGGTGTTCTTCGCTGTGCTTCGGCGTGTCCCACGCCGTGTTCTTCGGCTTAAAAATTACCCGTTATGGTGGGCTTGACCTCTTGACAATACCTGCGCCCGTGGATAAGGCGCGCGTCAGCAGGCGGGAGCGCCCGCACCAGCGGAGGTCGGGACCGGCGCGGCCCTGAGGGTGTGCCCGGTACCCGTCGGACCGTGAAACAATCGGCCCGGCTCACATGTACCATCCCCTTACCTCCGGTAGGGGGGACCCCAGAGCAGGAGACACAGCACGCGATGCGCATCGGAGTTCTCACCGCAGGCGGCGACTGCCCCGGCCTGAACGCTGTCATCCGCTCGGTGGTGCACCGCGCGGTCGTCGGCCACGGTGACGAGGTCATCGGCTTCGAGGACGGCTTCAAGGGCCTGCTCGACGGCCGCCACCGCAAGCTCGACCTGGAAGCGGTCAGCGGCATCCTGGCCCGCGGCGGGACCATCCTCGGCTCCTCCCGCCTGGAGCGCGCCCGCCTCCGCGAGGCCTGCGAGAGCTCCAAGGAGCTCGCCCGCGAGTACGGCATCGACGTGCTCATCCCCATCGGCGGCGAGGGCACGCTGACCGCCGCCCGCATGCTGTCGGACGCGGGCCTGCCCGTCGTGGGCGTGCCCAAGACCATCGACAACGACATCTCCTCCACGGACCGCACCTTCGGCTTCGACACCGCCGTCGGCGTCGCCACGGAGGCCATCGACCGGCTGAAGACCACCGCCGAGTCCCACCAGCGCGTGATGGTCGTCGAGGTCATGGGCCGGCACGCCGGCTGGATCGCCCTGGAGTCCGGCATGGCCGGCGGCGCCCACGGCATCTGCCTGCCCGAGCGGGCCTTCGAGGTCGACGACCTGGTGAAGATGGTCGAGGAGCGCTTCGCCCGCGGCAAGAAGTTCGCCGTGATCTGCGTCGCCGAGGGCGCCCACCCCGCCGAGGGGTCGATGGACTACAAGAAGGGCGCCATAGACCAGTTCGGCCACGAGCGCTTCGCCGGCATCGGCACCAAGCTCGCCACCGAGCTGGAGAAGCGTCTGGGCAAGGAGGCCCGCCCGGTCATCCTCGGCCACGTCCAGCGCGGCGGCACCCCCACCGCGTACGACCGCGTCCTCGCCACCCGCTTCGGCTGGCACGCGGTCGAGGCCGCCCACCGCGGCGACTTCGGCAAGATGACCGCCCTCAAGGGCACGAACATCGAGATGGTGCCGATCGCGGACGCCGTCACGGAGCTCAAGCGGGTGCCGGAGAGCCGGATGGCCGAGGCGGAGTCGGTCTTCTGACGCGACCTCCTCCGCCTTTGCTCTTGCGAGGCTGTTGTACGAGGCCCTCGCCGGTCATGCCGGCGAGGGCCTCGTCGTGTGCCGGGCGGCCGAGCTCACGATGACCGCCTTTGTCCGCCTCACGGCTCGGGCGCCCACTCGGCAATGTCGCGCAGGGCGGCCAAGTGGCGGGTGAAGGCCGTACGGCCCCTGCCCGTCAGGGAGAGCCACGTACGCGCACGCTTGCCGACGAAGGCCTTGCGGACCTTCACGTACCCGGCCTCCTCCAGGAGGGCGATCTGCTTGGACAGGGCCGAGTCCGTGATCTCGATGGCGTCCCGGAGCGTCCGGAAATCAGCCTCGTCGACCGAAGCCAGCGCGGCGGCGATGGAGAACCGCACCGGTGCGTGGATCACGGTGTCGAGGGACTTGCGGGGATGCGTCACGGCCCGGACCCCGGGGTGCGAGCCGCCCTGCGGTCGAGGACGCCGATCACGAAGAAGGGCACGGCGCACAGGGCGGCCCCGGGGACCCACCAGAGTGGTTCGCCGGAGAAGAGCACCGTGCCGAGTGTGACGGTGAGTGTGTAGACGGCGGCGCCCGCCGCCGTCGTGAGGGCATACAGGGTCCGGTACCGGCGGGCCAGCACCGGACGCGTCGCCGTGTGGATCACGAGGGCGAAGAAGGGAATGAGCAGGACGGCCGGAACGGCGTACTGCGTCGAGGGCTCGATCAGCAGTCCGAAGACGGCCGTCATCACCATCATGGCCAGGCCGAGGAGGAACACCGCCAGGCCGGGCCGCCTGCTCCTCACGCGCATCCGGGAGGCCAGTGCGTCGGCCGAGGCAAGGGCTTCCTGCGCTTCCTTCTTGTCCATCACGGCCCTTCCTCGGGAGTGGGCAGGACTGGGGGACGCGGTCGCATGGTCGTACCTACTCCGCCTCGCCTTGATCCCACTTGAACGTGCGCACGGCGAGGACGACCGCCACGACGGTGGTGACGACGACGACGAGGACGGACAGCCATACCGGGTGGCTCGGGTCGCCGTGTGACATCTGCGTGAGCATGAGGTCCGCGAAGAAGGACGTCGGCAGGAGGCCCAGCGCGGTGCGGACGGCATCGGGCATGAGCTCGAGCGGGAACGCGAGACCGCTCAGGAACAGCGCCGCCAGCTGCACGAGCGTACCGACGTTGGTGGCCGCGTCCGGCGAGGACAGCCGGCCGCCGATCAGGTAGCCGACGCCTCCGAACATGGCGAGGCCGAGCAGGGCGATGCCGAAGAGGGCCGGGAGCCGGCTCGGTTCCACCTTGCCGAGGGCGGCCGCCAGAGCGAGCAGGACGACCGTCTGGGCGGTGACCATGAGCACCCTGGCGATCATGTGCGTGCATACGAGGCGGGCCCGCCCCACAGGTGTGGTGCCCAGGAGCCGGAGGGTGCCTTTGGCCCGCAGATTGGCCAGCGGTCCGGTGGTCACGGTCAGGGCCGCGCTGGTCACGGCGAGAAAGATCGCCATCGGGAAGACGAGCTTCAGGAAGTCCGGGGCACCGGAGTCCTTCGGCATGGCGAAGCCGAGGCCGAGGAATATGGCCAGCATGCCGAAGGGGAAGAACAGCGCGAAGTAGAAGTACTTGGGGTCGCGGACGAGCTCCCGGGCGTGCATGAGGGCCAGCTCACGCGAGGGCGAGGACATCACGCCATCACGCCTTCCGTCTCCATGGGCTCCGCACCGGCGTGCCCCGGGGGCGGTTGCGCGCCGTCTCCCCCTTCGTGGAAGGAGACTCCGGTGAGGATGCGGAAGACCGCTTCCAGCCCAGCCTCCTTGATCTGGATGCGGTGGGCCCCGAGCGGGCCGGCGAGCAAGCCGAATGCCGCGTCGGAATCGCTGGTCCGCAGCATGACGTGGGTGGTACCGCCGGAGTCATGGCTCTCGATGTGAGAGACGCCGTGCGCGGTGCGCAGCCGTGCGAGGTCGGTACCGAGCGGGACGGTGAAGCGCACTTCCCGCTCGGGTGCGTGCGTGCTGATCAGGTCCGCCGGTGCGCCGCAGGCGGCCACCCGGCCCTTGTGCAGCACGGCGACCCGGTCGCAGACCGTTTCCGCCTCCTCCATGGAGTGCGTGGACAGCAGTACGGTTCCGCCGGAGTCCCGGTGCGCGCGGATCGCGCTCCACAGTTCCTGCCGTGCGTTGGGGTCCATGCCCGTCGAAGGTTCGTCGAGCACCAGCAGGCGAGGGCGGGAGATGAGCGCCGTGCCGACGAGGAGACGCTGCCGCTGCCCGCCGGAAAGCTTCGCCACCCGGACGTCACGTGAGGCCGACAGGCCCATCCTGTCGATGATGACGTCCGGGGTCTCGGGGTCGGGATAGAGGGAGGCCCAGACCCGCAGCAGTTCCGCCACCGTCTGCTGTTCGAACACGGCGGCGTGCTGCGGCTGGATCGCGACGCACTTGCGGATCTCGTCGCGCTGCGTCGCGGGGTCGTGGCCGAGAACCCGGACGGTGCCTCCGGTGGGGCGGCGCAGTCCCACGAGGGTCTCGATGGTGGTGGTCTTGCCGGCTCCGTTCGGGCCGAGCAGGCCGAAGATCTCCCCTGGCCGCACGGAGAGATCGATGCCCGCCAGGGCGACGACATCCCCGTGCGGGCCCGGGTACCGCTTGGTGACGTTCTCGAGCAGGATCGCCGCGTCGTGGGACGGGCTTCGTTCAGCCATTCCGCATCTGCCTCTCATCGGATTCCACCGAGGTCTCACCGTGCGTACTGCTGTCCGGCCAGCGTGGCATCCACTTTCCATGTTGGCAAGTAGATGCGCAGTAGGCAACTAGTCTTTTTCGACGGCTAGTTGGCCGCTGCCAGCACGCCGAGAAGACTCTCCTCGGCCGGAACGAAACCCCAGCGGTTGAGGTCCATGTGCAGATAGTGGAGGAGCAACTCCTCCCGCGGGACCGGGTTGTGGACGGCCGGCGCCGCATCGAGGGTGCGCACGACCGTTTCGACCTGCCGCGCCGCACTCTCCCGGAGAGGGACGCCGAGGCGCGCCGCGGCCTCACCGGTGCCCTCCGCCGCGCGGGCGAGGAGAGCACGCAGGTCCTCCTGGCCGGGCGCCGCCATCCGCAGCTGCCGCCCCCACTGGCGGCGGTGAGCGGTCCAGAACGCCGTCCGCTCCCGGGGCCCAGGGAGCGCCTCTCGTACGAGTGCGCTCATGTACGAGACGGCCAGTGCCGCCCGGTCGAAGAGCGGGGCGAGGGCGCCGATGCGCTGGTCGTCGTACCAGCGGCTGGAGGCCGTGAAGAGCTCCTCCGCCGCGGCCACTCCGCGCGCACCCCCGTACTTGGCCAGTTCCGGTGCGTACAAGGAGCAGCGGGCCTGTTTGACCAGCGGCAGCCCCTGGGGCACGGATCCCGGCACGAGACGTTCCGGCGGGGCGGGCCTGCCGAGCGCGTGCAGCAGCCCGACGAGTTCGGGCAGGCGTTCGTGGACGCGGTCGACCCCATCGGCGGAGCACTTGAGCCGCAGCCGCAGGTGATGGCCGCTCATGTCCCAGTAGCGGGTGAAGAACCAGGCGGACGCCGCCTCTTCGGATGCCCGGGCGGACAACCAGGGGATGAGCACGCGCGTGGCCTCGTCCATCGCGTCCGGATGCCCCGGGTAGGCGCGGACGTACCACCAGTCCGTCTCCGCACCCCGGTCCGCTCGCCCGGTACGGCCCGTTGCCGGCCTCATCGGGTCTCCTCGGGCCAGGCCAGCAGGGCCACGTGCTCAGCGGCCCGCGGCCGGCCGAGGGCGTCGCGCTGGGCGTGCAGGGAACGTCCGGGAAGCGCCTCCACGAGCCGGAGGTGGCTGGTCCGCGGGCTGAGCCAGTGGTGCAGGACCCCCACGGAGAGCGGAGAGGCCAGGGACACCCACATGGGTTTCCGGTCGGCCGTCATGCCGAAGGCACTGCCCGCGCCGCCGAGCTGGTGCACGAAGACCTCCTCGGGAATGCCGTGGGCACGCCGGAAGGAGTCGAGCCGGACGGCGAGGGCGGTCTCGTCGCGCTCACCGGCTTCCGGGCGCGGGATCGCCGAGGCCGGCACGATCCACGAGGCGCGGCGGGTGACGAGACGGTTCCCGGGGCCGCCGGTGACCCGGGGCAGTTCCACCACGCCGTCGCCGCACAGCGGACCCAGCTCGTGGGCCTTCGTCATGGTGTAGTCGGAGTGCGGCGAGCCGTTGACCCAGGGATCGGCGAGGATCGCGAGCAGCCGGACGTACGACTGGAGCAGATGCTGCGGAATGAGGCCCAGGTAGGCCAGCCCGACGGGGTCGCCGTTCCGGTGGAAGAGGGACAGGGTGCCGGTGTGGGCGTCGTGCGCGAGCACGGTGTCGTCCAGGGTGATCCCGTCCTCGGCCTCGACCTCGCCCGGCAGGACCAACGGCGGCAGGAGACCGCCGCATTCGGACTGCACGGTGTTGCAGTCGGTCCACACCACCAGCTCGCGGCGGGAAACGCCGGGCCAGCAGCGTTCGGTGTACGCGGCGAGACGTTCGCGGAAGCCGTCGCCGAGAAGCCGCCCGAAGCGGCTGAACAGCCCTCCGGTGCCCGCCCCGAACTGGTTGATCACGAGCCGGTAGCGGCCCGCCTCGATCTCGGCCCTGCTCGCCGCCTCCAGCTGGAAGAAGACTCCGGTGTTCGGCGGGGCGCTGGTCGGCCCGACCGGGAGCCAGGCGCGGTCTCCCGGGTCGCGCCGGCTCGTCATGTCGGCGAACAGCGCGCGTTCGAGCGGCGGATTGGCGTCCCGGTCGACGGTGAGCCGCATGAGAAAGCCGAGCGGGTCGCGGCAGACGCCGCCGGTGCCGAACTCCGCGGTGAAGCGCTCCAGGAGGAAGTCGTAGAGGTGCGACCGGAAGAGGTACGGCCGCACCCGCTCGCCCAGCGCCGTGAGGTCGGCCCGGACCCCGGGAACGGCCAGCGGGTCGGGGAGCGCCAGGTCGGTCTCCCGGTCCTCGTAGACCAGCCCGCTGGGTTTGCGTTCACCGCGGTCACCGTGTTCGTTCCAGGCACCGGTGATGTCCCGGAGCTCTGCGGCGGCGGCGATCCGCCCCTCCGTGTCCTCCCGCCACGCGCCGTCACCCAGATGGTGGGCCCGCACCACATCGCTGCGCCCGATCGGAGAAGCGGTGCGGTCGTCCTCCAGAAGCGCGGCCAGGGCGGGGAACGGCGCCGCGCCCCTGCTCCAGGGCGGGACGGGATGGATGATCCCCGCGTCCAGCAGCCGGACGACCCGGGCGAAGGGCCGGGCGCCGCCGACGGCAGCGAGGAGTTCGGTGAGCGTGGCGCCGGAGCGCAGGCCGGCCAGTGAGGGCAGGGCGTAGTCGGCCTCGACGGCCCGGTCGTGGCGCCAGACGACGCCCTCGGTGATGACGACCTCGCTGTGGAGCAGCAGGCCCTGCGGCTCGGTGGGGGTGCCGGGCCGCACGGGCGCGACCCGGTAGCGCAGCAGGCCGGCGGTCGACGGGTCGCGTGCCAGCCGGCTCAGTGCCAGGTAGGCCGCGGTCGCGGAGGTACGGCTGCGCCCACGGCCCCGTCCTGCCGCTCCGGCCTCGCCGACCGTCGTCAGCCCGGAGAAGGGACTCGTCTTGACAGCGGCGCGGGCGACGTACGAGTACAGCGTCTTCAGTGTCTTCGCCGACCGGGCCTTGTGGTCGCGGTGGCGGATCCAGTCGGGCGCGGCGATCGCCAGGGACGCGCCGAAGCGGCTCTCCCCCTCGCCGTCGGCAACGTCCACGCCCGGTTCGAGGGTCCGGTGCAAGGCTTGGACGGCCTGTTCCCGGTCAGCGGCGAGCTGGACGGCCAACTGCTCGTGCAGTGCTTGTCGTTCGCGGACGATGCGGACCCATGCGGCCACGAGACCGGCCTCGCCGTGCGGGAGGCGCTCGGTCACACGGCGCCGTACGTCCTCGTCCCAGGGCAGCGGCTCCAGCCGGTTGACCGATCGCTTGGCAGCCAGGACCTTGCGGCGCAGCGGCACGTCGTCGTCGAGCCGGGGGACCAGCGTGAAGAGGGCCTCGGTCAGTGCGGGAGCCACTGCGCCCAGCTGTTCCGAAGCCGCGGCATGCTCGGCCAGCAGCTTGCGGGTGGCCCGGGCGACCAGGTCGAGTGCGTCGGACGGCAGGCCCGCCACCCGGGTCAGCACGACCTGGGAGATGACGCAGGAGGTCATCGGCCCACCGCCGAAAGAGCGAGGTTCACGGTGGCCGGGAGGGCGCGGAACGTGGCGTAGGCGAGGAGGCAGATGTAGGCCACGGCGAACAAGCCGTACGCCATGTGGCCGCGGCGGGCCGCCTTGCTGAGGTTGGCGAGGTACGCGGGGAGTTCCTCTCGCCGGACGGTGTGGCGCAGCAGCGCGAACGCCCGCCCCCGGGCGTTGGTGAATCCGGTCGCCGCTTCGAGGGCCGTGTACCCGTCGCTGGGCATCAGCGGATTGAGGTTGATGATCAGCATCAGGAGCTGCATCCCCAGCACCAGCACGGCCACGTCCCTGAGCAGCCCGCCGGAGTTCAGGGCGATCACACCCGACAGTGCGCAGAACCAGCCGTCGCTGAGGATGCCGGCCATGGCCAGGACGACTCGGCCGCCGCGGCCCCGGAAGCGGTAGGCGTCCGTGCGATCCACGTAGGCGACCGGCATGAAGTAGAACAGCAGTGCGACCCCCAGTCCGCGGACCGGGGTTCCGAGCATCTGCGCGACCAGGGCGTGGGCGGTCTCGTGCATCAGCACGTACAGCAGCATCACGCCGGTGCCCAGCAGGAACGCGGGCCCCGCCAGGTCCCGCGGAGCCGGCATCACGGTGAAGAGGGTGTGGAAGCCGAACGCGTATCCCGCGAGCGCGCCGAGTGCGGCGATCAGCACCAGTAGCCGGGCCGGCACGGCGCGCAGTACCACGGCCAAGGGTTCGAGCACACGGGGGAGAGAGCGGGTCAGGACGATCCGCGGCATCATCATGGAGCCGCGCACGCGACCGCGGTCCTTGGGCTTGCCGGGCGGTTCCGAGCCTTCGAGGAGCCCGCTCCTGTCCAGGGCGGCCAGGAAGGTGTCGATCTGCCCCGAAAGCGCTTCGGCACGCCGCTGATCGGCGCGCGCGAGGAAGGCGACGAGGTCGTCCCGGGTGCGGGTGCCGTCCAGATAGGTGAGCACCACTTCGCCGGCGCGGCTGATGCGGTGGTAGTTCCCGGTGACCGGATCGAAGATCAGCGGGATGTCGTCCATCCCGCGGATGACCTCCAGCTCCTCTCGGAGCTTCGGTGGCGAACTGATCACTGTCTGCCTCTCCTGTACTCCTGGACGCCCGGGGTCAACGGGCCGTGACCCGTTGACCCCGGGCGCTGCGTTGCAGGATGCTGCGAAATTGAGAAAGCCGCCTTCCAGCGGCGCCGGAGACGACGCCGCTGAAAGGGAGGAGCCGGGCCCGGCGGGCAGGTGCTGAGACGGTGTCAGCCAGCGAAGCGCCTTCCGCCGGGACCGGTCACCCGTACGTCGACGCCGTGGTGGAGCTGCTGGCCGAGCTGACGGGGCAGGACGCGCAGGCGGCGGACGTTGCGGTGGAGAAGGAGCCCAGGGCGTTGCCCTGCGGCAGTTCCTCCACGGACAGTTCGCCGTCCAGGGCGTACAGGTCGAACGCGTACGGGTCGCTGTGCTGCTCGTTCATGAGGTGTCACCTCTTCTCTGCTTCTCGGGTGCCGGCTGCGGCGAGCCGGCGGAGCGGAACGGATCAGCCGACGCAGGAGGCCGTGGTGGCGCTGCTGGCCGAGCTGGCGGGACAGGAGAAGGAGCTCGCCGAAGTGGCGCTGGAGAAGGAGCCCAGGGCGTTGCCCTGCGGCAGCTCCTCCACGGAGAGCTGCTCGTCCATCGCGTACAGGTCGATGAGCTTGTCGGTGCTGTTCTCGTTCACAGGTGATGTCCCTTCTGAGACGGGCGCGACCGCGAGAGGGCGGTCAGCCGAACGTCGAGGCGCTGCCGACGCAGGAGGCCGAGGTCGCCGGGCAGGACGCGGTCGACGCCGAGGCGGCGGAGAACCAGGAGCCGAGGGCGTTGCCCTGCGGCAGTTCCTCGACGGACATCTCGCCGTCCAAGGCGTACAGGTCGAACCCGGCTTCGTTGGTGTCCACTGGTCGTTTCCCTTCGGACGAGCTTCTGTGCGGGACGTGCGGGAACGGGGGCGCCGAGGCGCCTCCGGGCCCGTCAGGTGTAGCTGGAGAAGGAGGTGAAGGAGGAGGCGGTGGTCGCCGGGCAGGAGGCCGAGCTCGCCGACCCCGCGGTGGAGACCGACGCGAGGGCGTTGCCGTCCGACAGCGTCTCCATCTCCAGGGAGTCCTCGAGGATGTCGTCGAGGACGTAGAGTTCCAGTTCGGGCATGGTGCGCTTCCTCTCTTCCGAGTGCGCCGGGCTCAACCCGTGCAGTTGGCGGTCATGATGCTTCCGGCGCTGCTGACCGGGCAGCTGGCGGTGGTGGCGCTGGAGGTGGTGCTGAAGGTGCCCAGTGCCACGCCCTCGGGGATCTGCTCGATGGACAGGTCCTCGTCGCCCAGGTCGACGCTGTGGAGGTCGAGCTCCCACGCGCTGGCGTCGTTCATCGGATCACTCCTTCTGTTCGCGTTGTTCTCGCATCACCGGTGGCCGGTCGGCCCCGGAGGTGTGGGGGGCGGCACGAGTGCACCGCCCAGGGCCAGGGCGAAGAGCTGGTGCCTGCTGGCCCCGTCGCTGCGCAGCGGCAGCCGTACGGAGGCGGGGATGAATCCCGCGAAGACAGTGCCGGCGAGTCCGACGGCCACGGCGTCGAGCCACATCGTGTAGGCGGCTGCCGCGGCCCGGGTCATGAGCGTCCGGTAGCCGTGGGCACCGTGCAGTCTGCTCGCCAGGTCGAGGTCGGCGCCGAGGGAGACGATCGCGGCGGAGTCGCAGAACTCCCGCTGGATCGTGAGTCCGTGCAGTGCTTCGCCCTCCGGCAGCGGTGCGACCCGCACGTAGGACCGCTCCGTGGGAGTGCCCGCGTCGAGGGCGTACATGCCGGGCTCCAGGCCGCTGAGGCGGAAGGCGACGACGTTGATTTGCAGCGGCAGCCGCTCCCGTTCACCCGGCCATGACTCGAGGTCCGCCTGGATGCCGCGGGCGGCCACGTCGGCGACGAGTGAGGCGTCGACGGGACCGGGCCCGAAGAACCGTACGGAGCGGCGCTTCTCCAGAACGGTGCGCAGGGACGCCCTGTCCCGCTGCCGGGTGGAGAAGCGGACGGGCGGACCGAGGGGTGCGGGCGGCCGGGGAGCGAGCGGTGCGGGCGCCGGCGCGGCGGCGGTGCCGGCGGCCGCGGGAGCGGGTGCCCGGAAGGCGGTGAGGAGTTCCGTCGCCAGGTCGTGCGGGCTGCTCATGCGGTGCCTCCCAGATCGATGACGGCCGTGACCGGTTCCACGTCGGGGTTGATGCCGAGAGCTGCGGCGATGGCGTCGTCGTCCCAGCGGGGGCGCAGGGCGAAGCCGATGCCGAGGGCGCGGGCCGCCTCCCGGGCGGTGGCCTGGGCACAGCCGCCGTCGAGCAGCACGATCCGCAGGGCGAAGGCCGAGTACTTACGGGCGACCTTGGGGAAGTCGCCGGTCAGCACGAGGCTGAACGGCCCTTCACCGGGAACGGCGTCAGCGCGGGAGGACAGCCGGGCGAGCCGGTGCCCGGAGGCGACGTAACCGTAGATGCCGGGAGCGATGCCCGGCAGGTCACGGACGACGGCGTACGCCGTCACCGAGCCGATGTTGCCGCCGCTCGCGGTCCAGCGGGCGACCTTGTCGGGGTTGTCGGCCCTGATCCCCGCCGTGACGGACAGCAGCAGCGACAGCGTGTCCGGTCCCGGCCGCACGGCGTCCCGGGCCGGGCCGGACCGGTCGGAGTGGTCGAGGCGCTCATGGTCGGGCGGCGGGAGCTCGACGGCGGGGGCGACCGGCCAGGTCCGGGAGACGCGTTGCAGGGCGAGGTTGGAGGGCTTGTAGTGCATCTGGTGGGCCTTGAGGTCGGCGAACTCCTTCGGCGGCATCGCCACCGATGCCTCGAAGCGGGTGGCCGCCGCGGCGCGTTCCACGACCGGCCCCTCGGCGACGGAGCAGCGCGGGCATCCGGGCCGGGTCGCGGAGGAGGCGTCCTGCTGGCCGAGGGTCTCAAGGTCCACCAGCCGCCACCGCATCGGTAGCGGTGCGGGGGTCGTCCGGGAGACCACGGCGAACACGTCGCGGGCGAACAGTGCGGCGGCGAGCTCGTGGTCACCGGCGCCCGCCGTACGGTCGTCGGCCTCGTCCTCGGTGGTCAGGCAGTCCAGGCAAGGCGTCGTGCGGGGGTCGACCAGCGGGCCCAGGGCCGCACGGCGACCGCGCACGCGAAGGCGCAGCAACGGGACGCCCTTGTTCCAGCAGCGCCCGACGAGGGCGTGCCCATCGGTGCCGGAACCGGCGTCCCGCCCCCCGTCTCCGGCATCGGCCCAGACCACGAGCGTCGCCTGCTCGGTGGGGGCGTCTCCCTCGCCCAGGACGACCGGCATGGAGCCGGTGAGTTCGTCCCGCAGGAGCGCGGCGAGCGCAGGGTCGCCGAAGATCTCGATCACTGCGGTGCGGAGGCGGGCGGCCGCCTCCTCCCAGCAGGGGTTCACCTCGGTGGCGCTGCCCACCCGGGACAGGTAGTCGGCCAAGCGGTCATCGACGTCCGTGACCGCTTCGCGCTCCGCTGCCCCGGGCGGGCCCTCTTCGACGACGCCGCAGGTCCACAGCAGCGAGAGCGCCTTGAACACGACGTCTTCGGACAGCCCGAGCTCCGCCGCGAGCCGGTCATGGGTGTGCGCGCCGTCGAGCAGGCCGAGCAGCCCGGGCAGCATCTCCGTGGCGGATCTGCCACGGAAGAGCTGCTTCTTCGGCGGGCCGGTCACGACCACCTGGCCGGCCTCGGTGCTGACCACGAGGCCCCGGCGCAGCCGTGGCTGCCGGGGTACGCGCAGCTGCGGATCGAACCGTGCGGCAGAGCCGACGGTTTCGGCCGTCATGATGGATCGGTCGCTCACGCTGTCCGTCCTTCGGTGATCGAGGCCAGTAGGTGCCGGAGTTCGTCGCCCGTGGCAGCCGTGCGGCAACGCGTGCACCGGTCCACCGCAATGACGGAGGCTCTGCTGGTGGCACCGGTGATCTGGTCGAACTTCCGCACGGTGCCGCCGATCTCCTCCTCGCCGGCCGCTGGGCGCAGCGCCTCCTCGACCGCTTGCCGGGCGAAGGCCGTGGCGATGCCGACGTGGTGGACCGGATAACCGGTCGGATGGCGGTCCCCCGGGCCGGCGGTGCCGTGCCCGGCCCGCCGGTGCTGGTTGCGGCGCCGCACGTAGCACTGGTGACAGGCCGTGCGGCCGGGGACCACCACGGGGCCGCACAGCACCTCGGTGGCGGTGGTGTGCACCCCGAACCAGGGAGTGCCCCAGGCGAAGGCCGCCCGGTCCGCCGCCTCGTCGATACGGGGCCGCTCATGGGAGGTGGCCAGCACGATGAGGTCGGCACGGGGCCACAGACTCGGGTGGGTCCCCTCGTCGATCTCCATCACGGTGAGGGCGTGTCCGGCTTCCCGGGGGCCGTGTTCCAGGCGTCGCGCGACGTCCTTGCCGAACGCCCCGGAGGCGAGTACGAGCAGGTGACGATTCATGACCCACCTCACGCGAAGGGCTGCGGATTCGGATTGATGCCCGACTCGTCGTGCACGGGGTGGCCCATGGCACGAGGAGCCTCGTAGAGGCGGGGATGGGCGAGGTAGCGGGCGCGGTGCGCGAAGGAGAGCGGCATCAGCTGCGGCACCAGAACCCGTACGACGGTCGCACCCACCTGGCGGGCCTCGTCGGTCGTGATGTCGACGACCACGACCTCGCAGCCGGCCCGGGACAGCCGTTCCAGCAGCCACGGCAGCTGCTCGGCGCCCTTCGGGGGGCGCGGCAGGCCGGCGAGGGCGCGGACGGGGCGCTCGCCCTCCAGCAGGAAGCCGAACTGGTCGCGCCGGCCGGGCTTCCCCGCGAGGAGCGCGCCACCGATCACGCTGACGATGTCCTGCGGGTCGCCGGGGTTCGTGTGCCGGCTCGCGTGGGAGCGGAGGGCGATGCGCAGGGAGGCGGCCTCGCGGTGCAACTTGGCGACGGCCTTGCCCGGGTCGGTGTCACAGGTGGCGACGACGAGCTGGGCGAGATCGCGGTCGTGGTCGGCGAGCTGGACCCCGTAGATGACGGGGATGCCGAGGTCCGTCGTGGCGTCGAAGAGCAAGGTGCGGATGTTCTCGCCGGCCGCCCGTTCGACGAACGCCCGGTGCTCAGGAGCCAGGTCGCCGAGTTCGAACTCGAGCCGGGGCAGTCGCAGGCGCTGGAGCCAGGTCAGGGCGATGGAGTCCCGTTCGACGACCTCCATCAGACCGTTGGCTATGGCGGCCGAGGGGTCGGCGTGGGTGGCGCATCCCGTGGAGACCGGGTGCACGAAGCGCTCGGCGGCCGACTCCGGCGAGCACTTCAGATAGACCTGGACGGCCGGTACGTACACCTTCCGGCCGCGGGCGAGGGACCATCCTTCGACCCAGCGCAGCGGCAACCGCCGGTCAGTGGGCACCAGGCCGCAGCGAGGGTCGGCCAGTTCGGCCGGAGAGAGGTTCGGCCACTCCCAGGGCGGGATGGCGTCCCCTCCGAGTTCCTCGGCGGTTGCCCAGATCATGTCCTGCGGTGACCAGGCGCACGAGGAGTACCGCTCCAGTGATTCGGCGGCCGCGAGGTGCGCCGCCGTCTCCCGGTCCAGTGCTCCGCCGGCGCCGTCGAAGTTGCCGGAGGAAGCGTCGTGCGTCCATTCCGTCTGAGCCGCGAGAACCGCTCCCGGGTCGCCCAGCGATCCGGAGAAGACTGCGAAATCCGGCTCGCCCTCGGTGACGGGAAGCCAGGTGAGCCTCGACACGAGCCCGTAGGGCGACACCAGCTTGCCGATCCGGCGCAGAGATTCGGGCACTGCGGTGCCCTGGGGTGTCGCCTGGAGGGTCCTCATTCTTCACCTTCCTCGACCATCCGGAATCCGGCCGGAGCACAGCCGGGACCTCGCCCAATTCGCATCCATTGAAACCGCAATTACATCCCTCGTTCCGGATAGCGCAGCTCCGTTTCATTCCGCGAGGCATCACTAGCGGGCGGAGCGGAAAACGTGTTTGACTCCGTTCGGCGCCCTACGTAGCGGGGGATCGCGATTGGCTGCGAACGGTTCCAACCAGCTACACGTGGTGAGGAGTTCGGGGCGCTGCTCGCTGAGACAAAAAATCTTGAAACGGGGATGAACAGATTGAACGAGGCACACGAGGAGGACTTCTCGCAGTACGTCGCGCGTGCCCGGCCGGCACTGAGACGTAACGCCTTCGTACTGCTGGGAGACTGGTTCGCCGCTGACGATCTCGTACAGCAGACGCTGATCGCCGTGTACCGGAGCTGGGAGCGGCTGGAGCGTCACGACGCCTTGTCCGCCTACACCCGCACCGTGATGGTGCGGCTCTTCATCGACGAACGACGCAGGCATCGCTGGACCCGCGAACTGCTGCAGAACTCCTTACCCGAACCGGAGCCCGAACCGGAGGAGTCGGCCCGGGTCGGGGACAGGCTGGCCCTGCTCAAGGCGCTGTCCGGCCTCACGGCCCGGCAGCGCGGCCTCGTCTACCTGCGCTACTGGGAGGACCTCAGCATCGAGGACGTCGCGCAGATCATGGGCTGCTCGCCCGCGACGGTCCGCAGCTCCACGTCGAGAACACTGCGGATCCTGCGCGAGCGACTCGGCGGGCTCGGAACACCTCGGCACGCCCAGTGCTGACTGCCGGCCGCCGGGACCGGTCCGCTACGGGTGGTGTTGCCAAAGGCCCGGCGGCCCGACACTCTGGCAAGGATGCCCGCAAGGGCACCTACCGGGGCTTTCACCAGGAGACACGCACAGGAACCCTCCGAGGGTGCTGGTGACGCTCAGCGAGCTCCGCATCTGCTTGCGAAGCCAACCTGTCCCGCACCTGTATTTCATGGGGGTTTGAATAATGAGTGAAGCTTGGCGCTATCAGGCGTTAGAGCACGGACAGGGCGCTTCTGATTCGCTCCGGGAAATCCTGCACGCACTTCTCGGATCGGCGCCGGCCCCGTCCCCTGCACTGAGCGACGAGGAACTCGTCGCGAAAATTATTGAGGATGCCGGGAACATCCCGCCGGAAGAAGTCGTCAGCTCCTCATAGTGACCAGGAAAACCGCGGTCATGGCCGCTTGCATCTCCTGGATCGCCTTGCGGACGCTCTCACCTGCCCACTGCCCTTCGGAAATCTCCCGCATCCGCGGAACGACCTCTCGCGGCGGCGAGCCGGGGAAGGCGGGGCGGTGCAGCTTGGCAGCGTGCAGCAGCGCAATAAGGCCGGCCGAGCGGTCATCGGGCTCGGCATGCCGCAGGACCAGTTCTTCAAGCCGCGCGCGCAGTTCACGCTTGACCGTGCCGTCCGCCTCGGGAAACCACCGTACGGGGAACAGTCCCAGCGCATTCCGCTGCTCCTGACGGACCAGGCCGCGCTCCCTGAGGGATTCGACGACGGCGCCCAGAACCCTGCGATGGTCCTTGGTCAGCCACTCGGTGACTTTCGGCGGCTTGCGCCTCGGCGCCGCCCAGCTGTCGATCATTCCGAGCCGGTCGTCGAGCAGCTTGACTCCCGTCGGGGTCGTGTCGAGCACCCTGATCCGCCCACCGTCCACCGACAGGCGGCCGGCCAGGACCAGATCCAGGACGATCCCGCCCGCGACCGCCCACTGGCAGGCCTGCCGCTTCCGCACCGTCCCGGACTCGCCGTCCAGCGCCAGCAGCGTGATCTCCTCGGCCAGCGTCACGGTCATGCCCGATCCCCCGTCACTCGTCTCCTGTTCTGAGACGTGCGCAACAGCGCATCAGTTCCAGCGTCCGGCGAACTGCAGTGCGGCGCCCGGCGGTTGAGCCGCCCGGGGTTCGTCAGTAGCCGGCGGTGAAGCGCTGCCACCGGTGGGCGGGGGCCTCGAAGGTGCCGGTGCGCTCGCCGGGGAGGACGAACGCCAAAAAGTAGGTACTTACCCGCAGGTGCGTGTCCCGGCCCCGGTCTGCCTCTGTCCATGTCCGAAACTTTTCGGTCACATTGCAGGCCTGGGGTTGCTGAAAACGGAACCTTCCGCCGGTCCGGGGTCCCCGGCGCATGAGCTGTACGACGCATAACTGCCTTGTTGCAAATGGTGATTGCCGCCGGCAGCGGCAACGGATGGCCGATTCGGCCCCACGGGGGTCGACGCGTCACGTGTGGCCTCCCTAGCTTGCTGGTGGCCGGATCGCACCGTGAGGGTCCGGCAACGGAAGTGCACGGCAGTCACCTCAAGGGGGACCATGCGTAAGGTGAATGCACGTCGGTGCGCCGTCACCACGGCGGCCCTCGGCCTCGCGGCCGGGCTGTTCGCGGCGGCGCCGGCGTCCGCAATGGCAGCAGCGCCCTCGGCTCAGCGCTCGTCCGGAGACGTCGAGTTCTCCGTCTTCGACAACGGCTCCGGCATACCGAGAGACGCGTCGTTCCGGCTGGCCGACCTCGGCCGGCACGGGATTTCCGAATCCGCGGTGCAGCAGCTCGGCGAAGGCAAGGCGCCCCGTACCGCCGCGACGGAAAGCGCCGCGATCAACGGCCCCGACACCGTGGTGGGGCAGTGGAAGGACCGCGACGGCTGGACCGTCTACATGCGGCAGGGATACTACGACCCCGTCCGCGACAAGGGCTTCGGGCTCACCAAGATCGAGCAGAAGCACAACCTCACCATGAAGGCCGTCCGGGCCACCACGCAGTACCCGCGCCCGGGAGCCGCGGGGAAGCAGAAGTTCGCCGGCTATCCGGACACCTGGAACTACTTCACCGACGTGCTGCACGTGAAGTGCAGCGGCTGGTGGATCTTCCGGACCTGCCGTGTCGACAAGGTCCAGGCCGTGCGCGCGGGAGTAGACTTCAGCGTCAAAATCCCGCAGCTGCCCAAGGGTGTCATCACCGCCTACTGCGAGGGCGTGCAGGGGCGTTGCCCCGACTGGGTCAAGAACGCCATCAACATCTGATCCGCCCCGCACCAGGAGGGCCTTCCGATGAGCCGACGTCCCGTCCGGCCGTCCCGCACCCTGCCCGCGGCCGAGTGGTGGGCGCCGTTGCTCGTTGATCTGGGGGCCCTGCAGCGCGGGAGTGCCGAGCTCGGTCTGTGCGTGGGGGACGTCGACCTCACCTCCGGCCGTGCACGGGTGACCGTGCGATGGCCCGGCACCCCCGCCACCACCCTCCTGCCCGACCCCGAGGCCGGCCGCGACGCGCTCCTGCAGACGGTCGCCGCGGCCGGCCCCGCCCGGCTCGCCGAGCCCGACGAGCCCACCGAGTCCACGTCCGCACCGCTCGCCGGCCACGGCTGGCTGCTCGACGAACTCGGCCGGCGAAGCGACGCCTGGTACGCGTATCTCGCCGAACCGGTCGAACTGCTCCGCCTGCGGACCGACGGCCACCGGGCCACGGACGTCACCGTGGGGCGCACCTCGCGCGGCGACGTGGTGGCGGTCCGTGTCCCCCTGCCCGGCCTGGGAGCCGACGGCATGGACGCGGGCCTCGCCTACACGATCGTCGAACGCGCCGTGACCGCGGCAGCGCACGACCTCCGGCCGGTCGAGCCGGTGCAGGGGCTGCCCGCCTTCCTGACCGGGCTTCCGGGCGAGGACCCGTTCGGTTCACCCTGAGTCATTCGATGAGGGCGAGCACCATCACGTCGGTGGTTCGGAGCCTGCTGGGCCGAGCGTGGTAACTGTCAGCGGTTGAGGTCGAGGAACGGCAGTCCCAGCGGGGCGTACGGCTTCGGGTCGACCGTGGCGATCATTGCTTCCGCGCCCCACTCGGGCAGATGGCGCACGGCGTGGGCGGCGGCTGCGATTCCCGGCGGAACGCCGTCCCTGCGCAGTCGCGCGACCGTCAGCAGGGCCGGGTAGTCGAAGTCGACCGTGTGGATGACGTCCAGCTGACCGATGTGGCCGGCGATTCCCGGGTGTTCCGGATCCGCCTCCAGGACGGACAGCACCGGCGCCCACAGGAGGGTCTCCGGCTCGGAACAGGCGTGATGGATCAGCGCGGAAACCTGTCGGTTGCCGGACAGCGCGACCAGCGTAGGAGTGTCCAGAACGAGGTGATACCGATCGGTCACGCGGCGGCGTTCTGCTGCTGCCGGGTGAAGGCCTCACGGACCTTGCGGCCCATGGACGCGCTCTCCTCGTCCGTTACCTCGACGCCGAAGTGTTCGGCCAGGTAGGCACGTGCTGCTTCCGCACGTTCGCGGCGCTCCTCGGCGGTGAGCGTGGACTCCGCGAACTCCTGCACCAGATGACGGATGGAGGTGCCACGTGACTCGGCGATGACGGCTAGACGGTCCCGCACCTCGGCGGGAACCCGGATCATGGCGTCGGACATGCGGCGAATATACGTCTATGTATACGCCCTGGGGGCTGTTTCGAAGTATGCGTTGCACAGGTGAACCCCCGCCGGCCCGGTCGGAGGCCGGCGGGGGGCTTCCCTCGTCCGGGGAGGCGGGGCCGGGGCGCGGGGGCGAGCGCTCCTGCGAGAGCGCCGGGCGGCCCGGCGGGCCCTACTGCGCCCCGATCGACTCCAGCATGTTGAGCTTCGCGGCCCGCCGCGCCGGCCAGACCGCCGCGAGGACGCCCACCGCGAGGGCCAGCAGCAGGAACAGGCCGATCCGGCCCCACGGGACGACCATCGCGTACTGCGGGAACGAGGACCGCAGCAGGTGCCCGCCCGACCAGGCGAGGAAGACGCCGGCCCCGACGCCCAGCACCGCGCCGAACATCGCGATCATCACCGACTCCAGCCGCACCATCAGCTTGACCTCGCGCCGGCCCAGGCCGATCGCGCGCAGCATCCCGATCTCCCGGGTCCGCTCGAAGACCGACATGGCGAGGGTGTTGACGACGCCGATCACCGCGATGACGACGGCCATGCCGAGCAGCCCGTACATCAGGTAGAGGACGTCGTCGATGTTCCCGGCCTCGGAGCGGCGCAGGTCGTCCTGGCTCTGCACCTTGATGAGGGGGTTGCCGCCCAGGGTCTCCTTGATCGTGCCGGGGAGGCCGGCGGCCCGGCCGGGGGCGGCCTTCACCAGCACCTCGTCGTCGCGCACCTTGTCCAGGTGCGGGTCGAGGAGGGCGGGGGCGGTGAGGACGGAGGACAGGACGTCGTTGTCGCGGTAGACGGCCGCGACGCGCGGGGCGGCCTTCTTGCCGTCGTAGAAGGACATGGGCAGCGTCGAACCGGGCTTCAGGCCCCGGTCCCGGGCGAACGTCTCGGAGACCGCGACGGCGGCGGTGCCGCGGACACCGGCGACCGAGCCGCTGACGACGCGGAAGTCGGTCACCCGGGCGAGGGCCCGGACGTCCGTGGCGACGGCCGTCGCGGGGCGGCCGTCCGACCGGAAGCCGGTGGACCGCAGCGGGACGACCGCGTCGACCTCGGGCTGCCCGGCGAGCGTCCTGGCGATCTCCGGGGAGAGGCCGAGGTAGCTGGTGGAGCTGACCTTGTAGTCGGCGGTCAGGTCCTGCTTGCCCATCTTCTTCATGCCCTGGTCCGCCGAGACGGCGGCCACGGTCAGGCCGGTGATCAGGGTGAGGCCGATCATCAGGGCGGAGGCGGTGGCGGCCGTACGGCGCGGGTTGCGCAGCGCGTTCTCCTTGGCGAGCCTGCCGCTGACGCCCGAGACGCGGGCGGGGAGCTTCCCGAGGAGCCGGCCGGCGAGGCGCACGAACGGGCGGGAGAGCAGCGGCGCCAGGACGATGACGCCCGCGAGGGTGAGCGCCGAGCCCGCCATCGCGTACTGCAGGCCGCTGCTGTTCCTGAACGTGGTGACGTACAGCATGGCCGCCACGCCCAGGCCGGTGAGCACCGCGCCGAGGGAGTTGCGCACGACGAGGCTGCGGGTGGCCGGTGCCTGGTCGGCGGTGGCCAGCGCCTCGACGGGGGCGATCCTGGCGGCCTTGCGGGAGGGCAGCCACGCGGCGACCACGGTCACCACGACGCCGACGCCGAGCGCCGACAGCACGGAGGCCGGTTCGACGACCAGCGGGCCGTCCGGCAGGCTCGCGCCGGTGGCGTTCAGCACGGGGTGCAGGCCGGTGGCGATGCCGAGGCCGAGCCCGAAGCCCACGGCGGAGGCGACCAGGCCCAGCAGGCCCGCCTCGATCAGCACCGAGCGCACCACCTGGCGGCGGGAGGCGCCCACGGCCCGCAGCAGGGCGATCTCGCGGCTGCGCTGGGCGATGAGCATGGTGAAGGTGTTGGCGATGATGAAGACGCCGACGAAGAGGGAGATGCCCGCGAAGACCAGCAGGGTCTTACGGATCGAGCTCGTCTGCTCGTCGATCATCCTGGCCTCGGTGGCGGCGAGTTGCTTGCCGCTCCGGGCGTCGAAGGACTTCGGCAGGGCGTCCCGGACCTTCGCGGTCAGCGCGTTCTGGTCGGTGCCGGGGGTGGCCGTGACGACGAGCTCGCTGAACTCGCCGGGCTTGCCGAAGAGCTTCTGCGCGGTCGCGGTGTCGAACAGCGCGAGGCTGCCGCCCGCGCCGACGCGCGGGTCGCCGGTCCTGACGATGCCGGACAGCTTCTTGGTCATGACCGGGCCGTCGACGGCCATCCGTACGGTGCCGCCGACCTCGGCGCCGATCTTGCCGGCGGTCTTCTCGTCCAGGGCGATCTCGCCCTCGGCGGCGGGGCCGCGGCCCTTGACGAGCGGGTAGCGGCTGTCCTTGCCGTCCTTGCCGGGGACGTAGTTGGCGCCGGTGTTGCCCCACTCGTTGCCGGCGGGGTCGTTGTGCCGGTCCGCGATCACCGGGGTGCCCGTGACGGACGGGCGGACGGAGGCCACACCGGGCAGGGCGCGGACCGAGTCGACCACCCGGGAGTCGAGCGCGCCCCGGTCACCGGCCTCGGTGCCCGGCCCGCCCGGGGTGACGGAGACCGCCACGTCGTCGAGGCTCTTGGCCATCCTGTTGCGGTAGGCGCTGCCGACGGAGTCGCTGAAGACGAGCGTGCCGGAGACGAAGGCGGTGCCGAGGAGGACCGCGAGGGCGGTCATCATCAGCCGGGTCTTGTGCGCGAGGAGGTTGCGCAGGGCGGTACGGAACATGGTGGTGGGTTCAGTCCTGGAGGTCGGGTCAGCCCGGGAGGCCGAGGTCAACGGCGGGTCGTCGCTCGTGAGCCGGTCGCCGGCCGGTCGGCCGGCCGTCGGCTCGTCAGCGCGTACGGCCCTCGGCGTCAGCTCGTGCGGCCCTTCGCGTCGAACGCCTTCATGCGGTCCAGGACCGCGCCCGCGGTCGGCCGGCGCATCTCGTCCACGATCCGGCCGTCGGCGAGGAAGATCACCCGGTCCGCGTACGAGGCGGCGACGGGGTCGTGCGTGACCATGACGATCGTCTGCTGCAGGGCCTGGACCGACTCGGCCAGGAAGCCCAGGAGTTCGGCGCCGGAGCGGGAGTCGAGGTTGCCGGTCGGCTCGTCCGCGAAGATGATCTCCGGCTTGGCGGTGAGCGCGCGGGCCACGGCCACGCGCTGCTGCTGGCCGCCCGAGAGCTGGCTCGGCCGGTGGGTGAGGCGGCCGGCGAGGCCGACCGTGCCGACCACCATGTCCAGCCACTCCGCGTCGGGCTTGCGGCCCGCGATGTCCATGGGGAGGGTGATGTTCTCCAGGGCGGTCAGCGTCGGCAGCAGGTTGAACGCCTGGAAGATGAAGCCGATCTTGTCCCGGCGGAGCCGCGTCAGCTGCCGGTCGCCGAGCGAGCCGAGCTCCACGTCGCCGATCCGGGTGGAGCCGGAGGAGATCGTGTCCAGGCCCGCCATGCAGTGCATCAGCGTGGACTTGCCGGAGCCGGACGGCCCCATGATCGCGGTGAACTCGGCGCGGCGGAACTCCACGGAGACCGCGTCCAGCGCCGTCACGCGGGTGTCGCCCTGTCCGTAGACCTTGCTGAGGCCGGTGGCGCGGGCGGCGACGGCGGCGCCGCCGCGCGGGCGAGTGGGGGCGGGAAAGGCGGCCGCGTGTGACACGGGTCTCCTCCGGGAGGCTGGGGGAAGGAAGGGAGACCGGCCACGGGGCGGGCCGGAGCCCGGGGGCTCACGGCTCGGGGATGGCCGGAATCGACTCCTCCAATTCTCGGAGCGCAGCGCGTGCCGGGCGTCAGCCGTACGGCCGGAAAGCTCGTACGCCCGGAAGGCCGACGGGAGGGGCCGGGCGTAGTCCCCCGGACGGACACCGTCATCCTCAGGACCCACGGGCGTCACCCTCGGACGTCGCTTACGGGTGTCCCGCAGAGCCGCTCCGTACGGGCCGCCGCCTACCCGCGCAGCGTGCGGGACGGCGGGCGCCCGTAGCGGCGCTGGTAGTACCCGGCGAAGCGGCCGAGGTTGTTGAATCCCCAACGGTAAGCGACTTCGGCCACGGTGACGTCGCCGTCCCCGCGGGCCGCCGCCAGTTCCTGGTGCGCCCGGCCCAGCCGGACCTCGCGCAGATAGCCGAGCGGGGTGGTGTCGACGTGCCGGCGGAACGCCTCCTGCAGGGCGCGCGGGCTCACCCGGGCCGCCCGCGCGAGATCGGCCAGCGTCAGCGGCTGGTCGGCGCGCTCCTCGGCGAGCGCCATCGCCCGGCGCACGGCGGGGTGCGCGACCTCGCCCGGACGCTGCGCGTCCACGCCCCGGGTGATCAGTTCGTGCGTCTGCATGAGGATCGCGGCCGTGGACTGCGTCAGGTGCCCGGCCACGAGGGGGCTGCTGCGGGCGACGCCCTCGCCGAGCACCTCCCGGTGCACCGCGGCCGAGATCCCGGCCCAACTCCGTGCCGCGGCCGCCGAGATGGTGCCGTTGAGGGAGAAGCGGGCCCGCAGCGTCCCTTCGACGCCGAGCGCGTCGGCCGCCGCCCGCTCCACGGTCTCCCGGTCGAGCCGGAGCGTCGTCATGCGGGCGCCGGGCGACCAGTGCACCTGGAAGGAGCGGTACGGGTCGAGCACGTACGTCTGCCCCGTCCCGACGACCCGCTCCTCACGACCGGGCGAGATCACCCGCACCCGGCCCCGTACCAGCTGGCAGACCAGCAGGTACGAGTCGAGGGGCTGCGGCGCGACGAGCGTCTCGGCCCCGTACTGCAGCCCGGACACCGTCACCCCGGGAAAGCTGCCCTCCGCGTACCACGCGGAGAACTCCCGGGGGTCACCGAGCACGCTGAGTTGATAAGGACTGTATGCAGAGCTGATGATCTCCCTGGTCTCGTCGAGGTCGTTGCTGAGGACGAGCGTGCGCATGTTGCCGGGGGCCTCGGGCCCCACACCTGGTTCGGTCATCAGGCTTCCCTCAAATGTCCGCGTATCGGGGACAGGAGCCGCGTTCGGCGAGTAGCCGGTGGATGGCCCCGTTAGTACCGTTGCCCTTGTCCGCAGTCAAGGCGGGGGCCGGTCCCACGGCTGTTTCGGGACAGGCCCGGCCTAGGGGGGAAGAGCGGGTGCGGCCCTGGGTTCACGGGGGACATCCAGGGCCGGTCCCGTCGCGGGGGCGCCCCGCCGTCAGCGGACGGACGGCGGGGTCTTCGCTTGTGCGCGCGTAGTGCGCCGTGGGACGGGACGGTCCGGCGAGTCGAGCCACACACGCTCGCCGGCGTCGTCCACGGTGAGCCCGAAGCGCGCGAATCCGGGCCTGCCGTGCGCCTCCCACCAGCGGTAGGCGGCCTCCACCTCCTCCCAGAGCTTCCGGGGACCCGACTGCCGGACCTCGAACTCCTCCCGCCCCTCCTCGTACTCGGCCGTCGCCCACGACGTGACCGCCGTGTCCCTCAGCCACAGGGTGTACGAGCCGTCGTCGTACGACTCCATCCACGGGAACACGCCCGGCACCTGGACACCGACGGCGAACATGACCACCCACTCCCCGAGGGCCTCGGGGGACAGCGCCGTGGTGCTCCGGGCGGCGTCCGCCGGCCACGGCACGCCCTTGAGGTACTCACGGACGTGGACCCTGGCCGTGCGCTGCGCCCGGAGGCGCATGAACGCCGACGAGCCGGCGAACCGGCCGGAAGCGCTGCCGTCCCCGGCGACCGTGAGCCGCGCCACGGCCTCACCGCCGTAGACCGGGCCCCACGGGGCGACGATGAGGCCGCCCGGCTTCGTCTGCGCACGCCACGCGCGGGGGACGCGGCCGACCGAGCAGGTCGCGATGACACGGTCGTACGGGGCGGCATCCGCGTACCCTTCCGCGCCGTCGCCGACGACGCACAACGGCTGGTGCCCGGCCGCACGGAGGCGCTGCCGCGCGGCCTCCGCGCTCACCGGATCCACCTCCACCGTGACGACGTTGCCCGCGCCCAGCCGGTGGGAGAGCAGCGCCGCGTTCCAGCCCGTGCCGGTGCCGATCTCCAGGACCGTGTGGCCGTCCTCGACGCCGAGTGCGTTCAGCATCGAAAAGACCATGGTGGGCATGGAGTTGGAACTGGACGGCACCTTTCCCTTGCCGGGGCCGTCGTACGCGCCGTCGTCCCACTGCGTGGTGATCGGCGCGTCACGGTGCACGGCCTCCCACCAGGCGTCCGGCTCTTCGCCGCGGATGACGCGGTCGCTCTGCCGGTTCATTCCCGCCCGGCCGGGCCAGATCACGTCCGGCACGAAGAGGTGACGGGGGACCGCGGTGAACGCGGGCAGCCAGTCGCTCGTCAGCGCGCCGGACTCCATGAGCGCGGAGGCGAGCCCCTGGGGGCCCGCCTCGTCCTTGCCGTGCGTGGCGCTCATTCAGCTGCCGTCCGCCGGGTTGCGCCCGTCGTTCGTGTTGCCGCCCTCGTCGGAGCCGCCTCCGCCGTGCTTGTTGCCGGAGTCGCTGTCGTCCTGCGGGTTCCCGCTCTCCGCCATCGTCATGCCGTTTCCCTTCTTCGGTGGGTTGCGCAGGAGGCGCCCCCCTGCGCTCGTACGTTGCTGTCGTGCCGCCGGTGGCCCTACGGGCCGGGCGACGGCCGGGCCCCCGGCATCCCGAGACGGGGGCAGCCCCATGCGGGGGCGGGCGCCCTCTCGGGCATCGGCAACCTCAGCGTGGCGTACGCCGGGTGCCGCTCCGTACCGCACAGGGGGCACCGTTCGACTCCGAGCGAGCGGGTCCAGCCCGCCGGGTGAACGCACCGGTGGAGCACGAGGCGACCGGCCGCCATCCGCGTCGCCGCGGCCACGTCGCGCGCGGCCCTCTCCGGGGACAGCGCGGTCACGAGTGCACCACCTGCTGATGCCGGGCGAACTCGGCGTTCAGCGCGTGGGCCTCGGTGAACCGCCCCAGGCGCACGGCGCCGTAGAACCGCAACCGCAGGTGCGCACACCTCAGGCACCACCGGGTCATCCTCGCCGACGGCTTCCACGGTTCCGTCCGGCGCGATGCCGTGCTCTAGCTGCTGCGGTCCGCTCATGGGACTTGCCTCCGTCACATTCACCCCTTGGTGGGGGGTGCTCGTTGTCTGCAGGTCCAGCGTCGCGGGCCGTACGTACGCTCGGCCAGAGGTTCAATTCCCAACCGGGTGCCTGAGAAAAGGAGTTGCCGGGATGGCGCGACCACCGAGGAAGCTGACACCGGACCGGTCCGCCCGACACCTCTTCGGTGCCGACCTCAGGCACCGGCGGGAGGCGGCGGGCATGACGCTGGAGAAGCTCGCCGAGGTCGTCTGCTACAGCCGCAGCCACCTGGCCCGCATCGAGACGGCCGAACACGTACCGCCGCCGGACCTGCCGGGGAGACTGGACGAGGTATTCGGCACGGGGGAGCACTTCGCGCGGCTGTATGCGATTGCGCGGCATGAGGTCCATCCGGAGAAGTACCGCAGGCGGATGGAACTGGAGGCGCGGGCGAGAGTGATCGACGAGTTCGCCGGCCATGTGGTGCCGGGCCTGGTCCAGACAGAGGGCTACGCACGCGCCCTCTTCCGCGTCAGCAATCCGAAGGCTTCGCCCGACGCGATCGAGGAGATGGTTTCGGCCCGGTTGAGCCGTCAAGCGCTGCTGACGGCAGAGGCACCGCCGGATCTCTCCATGATCCTGGACGAGGCAGTGATCCGACGGACGGTCGGAGGATCGGCCGTCATGCTGGCCCAACTGGCCAGCTTGGTCGAGCTCGTGGACACCGCGACCACGACTGTTCAGGTTCTGCCATTCGAACACGGGGAACATGCCCTGATGGGCGGTGCCCTGACGCTGATGACACTGGACGACGACACGAACGTTGCCTATGTAGAGAGCATCGCCACCGGCTCGCTGATCGAAGATCCGGAGGCTGTCAGCGCTCGCCGCCGGTCCTACGATCTGCTGAGGGCCTATGCCTTGTCGCCAAGCAAGTCGGCGGCCTTCATCCGAGCCGCAATGGAGGCACCCTCATGAGCGCTCCCCTCAATCTCGCCCGAGCCGAATGGCTGAAGTCCAGCCACAGCAACGGTGACGGCGGCAACTGCGTCGAATGGGCCCCCGCCCTCGCCGCCGCCCACAGAATCATCCCCGTGCGGGACTCGAAGATACCTAGCGGCCCGGTGCTGGCCTTCGGGCCGAGAGCGTGGGCGTCGTTCGTCACCGCCGTATGCGACGACCGTTTCCGGCCTTGACGCAGGCGGCCCGCGGGCAAGGCATCGTCGCGATCGAGCCCCTGGACGGGGCGGCAGCAGCGCGGGCCGAGGACGCATTCCGACTCGTGTAGGCGTCGGCGTTCGCCGAGCCGCCGTACAACGAGGCCGGGGATGACGTCGCGGCCGCCTTCCGCCGCTTCCGCGCGCAGACGCGCAAGCCCGCCTTCCGAGGCGCCCTCGCGCGTACCGAATCCGGGGACCCCGTGGGCATCGCCTTCGGCTATCCGCTCAGCGCGCGGACACGTTGGTGGGATCAGCTGCTCGCGCCGGTCCCGGAGGAGACGCGCCGCGAGGACGGCCGCCGGACCTTCGGGCTGATGGAGCTTGCCGTACGTGCGCCTTGGCGCGGGCTGGGCGTCGCGCGGCGACTGCACGACGCCGTCATCGAAGGCACCGGGCGGAACGCGTGCTCCTCAACGTCCATCGTGATGCCACGGCGGCCCAGGCCGCATACCGCGCGTGGGGGTACCGGAAGGCCGGCGAGGCGCGCCCTTGGGAAGGGGCCGTGCTCCATGACGTGATGGTGCTTGACCTTGTCACTGGGTGACCCACGCCCAAGACGCGCCCTTCTTGAACTCGTCGGCGGTCGTCGCGGTCGCGCTCCAGGCGAGTCGGGCAGGCTGCTTCGACCCGGTTTTCGCGATGTAGATCGAGCACTGGGTGCGGCTCTCGCCGATGTCCCAGCCCATGTAGACCTGGCCCACCGGGCAGCCACCCTCGCCATAGCCTGAGTGGACGACGGGCCGCTCCGCCGCCTTTTCGCCGTTCTCGTCGAGGATCACGGCACCGGAATTGAGGTCGGAATTGACTACGCTCGGCTTCCCTTCCTTCAGCGTGTACGTCACATACACGAAGTACGGAGTGCCGCCCTCCAGCGTTCGATCGGCCTCGATGTAGTGGCCTTCCTTCAGCTGCTTCTGGGTTCCCTTGACGACCTTCGTGGCCGCTACCTGGAACTTTCCGCCACCGGAAACTCCGGGCTCGTACAGCCCCGGAGCCGGCTGGCCCATCGTCAACGCGGGGGTCCACTCCACCTTCACGGCCGGACTCTCCTTGCCGCTCTCGCCCTTCGCCGCGCTCCCCTGGGAAGCGGGTGATTCCTTACCACCTTCCCCGCCGCCTTCATTGCCACCGCAGGCGGTGAGCGCAATTCCCAGTGCGGTGGCCAACATCCCGTAGAGGATCTTCGAGCGGCGATGCATTTATTCTTCCTTCTCACAGAAATACCCGACCGGGGGAACAGCGGCCCGGGTATGGCGAGTTCTCCTCTTGACCGCACCCATGCGCGTCATGTACATGCTATGCACTCCGGGCATGCGCACGCACCGGCGGTCAGCCCTTGACGGCCGCGCCGAGGGCGAAGCCGCCGCCGAGGTGGCGGTGATCAGGGCGTACATCAGGACCACCGGCGTCGGATGCAGGGTCGAGAACGCCGCGAGCTGCCCGTACGCCACCTGCCCGAAGTTGCCGAAGAACGTGAAGATGCTGACGGACGCCGGGAGCGGATGGCGCAACCAGGGACTAATACGGTCGGCTTCAGCTGGGATAGGCGACGGGGACCGCCCTGCCGTCCGCGTAGACGTCGACCCCGCGTGAAGGCGTGAGCCGGGAATACCGTGGATTCCCGCCCTCCTCCGACACCCCTGCAGAGGCCTGGACGCGGTGTGCCTCTCCCTTGAGGCCTGAGCGGATGCAGTTCCGCAGCTGGCTGGACCACGTCGCCCCGGGGGCGATCACGACGTGGTCCTGAGGGAACGGCGACGAGCAGTCGTAGCGTTGGCTGGTCATCCAGTACTCGACCCACACGGCGACGGCCGCCTGCCGGTTGCTCGTGTTGCGTACGGTGACGCCGAACAGTGCGCTGCCGGAGAAGCTCTTCGCGTAGGTGCAGGGCTGGAAGTCGACGCCCGTCATTCCTGGGACCGGCGTCCAGCGGTCCCCGACGGCGCACACCGTGCCGTCGGGGTAGGGGTCACTCGGCGATTCCCGGCGTACGGCTGCGGGTGGCGTATCGTCCGGGCGGCTTCCGGGCGCCGCATCCTCCTTCAGGGCCTGGCCGGGGCCCGGGACCGTGCTCGGTGCGGCCCCGGAGTCAGGCCGTCCCCGGCCCGCGTCCGGCGCGGAGGAGGCTCGGCCGGCTGCCGACGCCGAGGGGGACGCCGGGGCTGCCGGGGGCGCGGAATGCGCGGGCGCTCCGGCGGCGGCACGCGTGGAGTCTCCGACTGCGCTCGTCCGGTCCGGGGAGGACGGCAGCAGAGCCAGGGTGATCGCCGTGGCGGCAGCCGCCACGGCTGCGGCGGTCGCGAGGAGGACCGGCCGTTTTGCCCGTCGCCCCTTCTCCCGCCGTCCGCCGGCGGCCTCCGCCGGTCCGCCGGGCGGATAGACGTTGATGTCACCGCCGCTGGTGATGTACTGAATCCCGCTGTCGTGCGTGGTGTTGTGCTGTGTGCCCGGGGGCTTGTCGCTCATCCCGGCCTCAGGCACCGGCCCGGCCGCGGCCGACGTTGATGTCGCCGCCCTGGGTGATGTACTGGACCGCGCCCGCCTGGGCGGTGTTGTGCTGCACCCACGACTGCTGTGCCGGCGGCAGCTCCGCCCGTACGCGCTCGATCAGCTCGCGGAGCTCGTGCGCGGCCTCGGGGTGCTCTTCGAGGAGGATCTCCAGCTGACCGGTCCAGCGGCCCTGCAGCTTGTCGCGCAGCTGCTCCCGGGCGCCGCCGGCGGCCTGCCCGATCTCGGTGGCGGTCCGGTCGAGCCGCTCGATCGCGTACTGCTCCTGGCTCCGGTCCCCGCGGCCGAGCAGGCGTGCGACGCCCGCCCGTGCCGTGTGCCAGGCGTCGGTCGCCGCCGCCCCCACCACCGCGGAGCCGCCCGCGGCTGCCAGACCTTCCAGCGCTTCCGTCAGCACCGGTACCTCCCTGCCGACTGGCCAAGACGTTTTCAGTGCACAACTCCCGGCGGAGGGGCGGGGTAACGGGCGCCGCGGAAAGGGAATCCGGCGGTCAGCCCTTGACCGCGCCGCCGAGGGCGAAGCCACCGCCGAGGCGGCGGGAGATCAAGGCGTAGAGCAGGACCACCGGCGTCGAGTAGAGGATCGAGAACGCCGCGAGCTGCCCGTACGCCACCTGCCCGAAGTTGCCGAAGAATGTGAAGATGCTGACGGACGCCGGGAGCCGGTCGGGGGAGAGCAGCAGCATGAACGGCACGAAGAAGTTGCCCCAGGACAGGGCGAAGCAGTAGATCGCGACGACCCCCACGCCCGGGCCCGTCAGCGGCAGGACCACCCGCACCAGCGCCTGCGTCCGGCTCGCCCCGTCCGTCCAGGCGGCTTCCTCCAGCGCCACCGGCACGTCGTCCATGAAGTTCTTCATCAGCCAGACGGCGAAGGGGAGTTGTGCGGCGGCCATGAAGAGCGCCGTGCCGTACACGGTGTCGATGAGGTCGACCCGGACGAACAGGCCGTACACCGGCACCATGATCGCCGTGACCGGCAGGCAGGTCGTGAACAGCACCCCCAGCAGATACGGCCGGGTCAGCCGGGACCGGTACCGGGACAGCGGGTACGCGGCGAGCGCCGCGCACACGATCGTCACGGCGGTCACGGCCCCGCAGAGCAGCAGGCTGTTGAGCATGGGCGTGAAGGTGATGTCGTCCGTGAGGACGGCGGAGAAGTTCTCCGCGGTCGGCCGCTCCGGCACCCGTACGGCGAGCCCGGCCTCCGCGTCGGCGGACGCGAGGAGCAGCCAGACGAGCGGTACGGAGAACGCCGCGACCACGGCGAGCAGCGCGGCGTCGGCGGCCAGCCGGTGACGGGTGCGGCGGGCGAGGAGCGGGCGCATGGCACCTCCGGGCCGGATTGTGATCGGATGTGCGGCGAAAAATATTGCTCTTTTTACCGGTGCATGACTATAAGTAGTTCTTCTTCGAACCAGTGAGGACCCTTTTCATGCGCCGTACCACCGTCCGCCGTACCGCCCTCGCCGCCTGCGCGGCGTCGCTGGCGCTGCTCATGAGCGCCTGCGGCGGCTCGGACAGCTCCGGGAAGTCCGACGCGAAGGACCAGCCCGAGGGCGCGGCTTCGCCGAGCGCTCCGGCGCAGTCCGCCGCGCCGGGCGGGGCGAAGGGGGACCTGGGCAAGCGCCTGCTGGCCCAGGGCGACGTCCCGGGCTACAGGATCAGCGAGTTCCCCGCGGCGGACCTCGCCGCCGGCAAGACCCTCGCCGGCGACAAGGCCGAGTGCAAGCCGCTCGTCGACGCGATGGCCCTGCGCGGCACCGGTACGCCCGCGGAGACCGCCAGCCGCAAGCTCATGGCGCTGCCCAAGGGCCCGGCCGTGGGCACGGACGCCCCGGCCGAGGACCGGACGAAGGCCGCCCTCAAGGGCTTCGGCACCACGATCACGGCCGACACCCTGGGCTCGTACACCGGGCAGGGCGCCACCGAGGCGCTCGCCGCGCTCAAGAAGGCGGGCGCGGACTGCGCCGGCGGCTTCACCATGGGCGCCGGCAGCGACAAGACGCAGTTCAAGAAGATCACGCCCGCCGAGTACAGCGCCGGCGACGAGGCGGTCGCCTTCGACCTCGACATGGCGGTGGACGGCGACAGCACCAACACCACCCACCTGGCCGCCGTCCGCAAGGGCAGCACGATCGCGGTCTTCTACTCCCTGAGCCTCACCGGCCAGGCCGAGCTGCCGAAGGCGGCCATCGACGCCCAGGTGAAGAAGCTCGGCTGAGGACGGGCCACGGCGTGCGGGAGGAGGCCCCGCTCTCACACCTCCTCCCGCATCAGCCGCAGGTACACCACGGAGAACAGCGCTCCCACCAGCAGCAGAAGCAGCGCCACCGCCGTCCCGTAGCCGATCAGCGACTTCTCGAACGCCTGGTCGTACATGTACACCGGGAGCGTCTGGCTCCGGTTGCCCGGGCCGCCCCGGGTCATCGCCCAGATCAGCCCGAACACCGACAGGGTCTGCAAGGTGTTGAGCATGAGGTTGGTGGCGATCGAGCGGCGGATCATGGGCAGGGTGACGTGCCACAGGCGGCGCGGCCCGCTCGCGCCGTCCACCTCCGCCGCCTCGGTGACCTCCCGCGGGATGCCGGCGAGCGCGGCGGAGTAGACGAGCATCGAGAAGGCCGTGCCGCGCCACACGTTCGCGAACGAGACCGCCAGGACGGGCAGCGTGAACAGCCAGTTCTGCGCGGGCAGATGGAGCCACTCCAGGACGGCGTTCAGCGTCCCGCGCCGGTGGAAGAACGTGTAGAGCAGGAACCCGGCCACGATCTCGGGCAGCACCCACGCGGCGATCACGACCGAGCCCGTGAGCGTGCGCACGGGCCGGGAGGCGCGCCGCATGAGACCCGCGAGGGCCAGGCCGAGGCTGTTCTGGCCGGCGATCGAGGACAGCACGGTGAAGACGAGCGTCAGCACCACGGCGTTGCGGAAGCCGTCGTCGGCGAAGGCCCGGCGGAAGTTGGCGAGGCCGACGAAGGACGCGGACGCCTGGCCGGTCAGCCGGGTGTCGGTGAAGGCGACGGCCACGCAGTAGGCGACCGGCCCGGCGAGGAACAGCAGCAGGAGGACGGTCGCGGGCGCGAGGGGCAGCCAGCGCAGGGCCCTCCGGGCGGCCCCCGCCCCCGTGCGGCTCCCTCGGCGCCTCCCCGCGCGGGCCCCGGTCACGCTGCCGGTCCCGGCCCCGGTCACCGTCACCGGGCCCGTTCCCGTGCCGTCACTCCCGCCCCGCCGGCCACCGACTTCAGCTCCTCGTCGTACCGCTTCGCGGCGTCCGTCACCGACGCGTCGCCCGTCGTCACCGCCTCCATCGCGTCCCTGATGGCGCTGGAGACCTGCGGGTAGACCGGCAGCGCCGGCCGGTAGTGGGTGAATGCGACCAGTGCGGTGAAGAAGTCGACGCCCGGCATCGACGTCAAGTACTTGCGCGAGGCCGCCACGTCGTCCCGTACGGCGATCTGGGCGTCGCGCACCGTCCACTCGGTGGCGTTCTCCGGCGTCTGCAGTGTCTCGATCACCTGCCACGCCAGGTCCGCCTTGCCGGACTTGGCGCTCACCGACCACGTCCAGCCGCCGGACAGGCTGACCTTCCCCGGCTCCGCCCCGTTCTGCGTGGGGAAGGGCGCCCGGCCCATGACCGAGGTCCACCGTGGCCAGGGCCTGGAGCCGCCCGGCTGCCAGTACTTGCCGAGCCACGAGCCGTCGAGGTCGATCGCGAGCCGCCCGGACGGCAGCCAGTCCGTGGCGACGCGGTTGTCGACATTGGGGTCGAGGGCGTCCGAAGGATCCGGGCCGAGCTTCTCCGCGAACACGGTCCGCACGAACCCGAGCGCATCGCGGAAGCCGCGGCTCGACGTCACCCACGTGCCCGCCGCCGGGTCGTACAGCGGGTCCTTCCCCGTGCCGTACAGCAGCATCTCGAAGCCCTGCATGGTGGCGGCCTCGCCCGGCGCCTTGCCGGTGTAGACGTTGAGCGGAGTGACGCCGGGGACCTTCTCCTTCACCTTGCGGGCGGCGTCCAGCACGTCGTTCCACGTGCGCGGATGCCAGTCGGCGGGCAGCCCGGCGCGGGCGAAGACCTCCTTGTTGAACCACAGCCCCCGGGTCTCCGTGCCGTCCGGCACCCCGTACGTTTTGCCGTCCTCGCCCTTCGCCGCGGCCTTCGCGGCCGGCGCGAAGTGCGCCCAGTCCTTCCAGCCCGCCAGCTTGTCGTCCAGCGGCCGCAGATAGCCCGCCTTGATGTCGGAGTTGATGAGGAAGGTGTCCTCGCGGACGATGTCCGGCGCGGTCTTCGGCGACCGCATCATCTGCTGCAGCTTGGCGTAGTAGTCCGCCTGGGCGGCCTGGACGGGCACCAGCTCCAGCTTCTTGCCCTCGTGCGCGCGCTCGAACTGTCTCTTGATCCCGGCCAGGTAGTCGTCCATGAGCCGGTTCTTGTTGTCGGTGGTGCGCTGGTAGGCGATCTTCACGGTGTCCGGATCGCCACCGGATCCGCTGCCGCACGCGGTCAGGGAGGCCGCGGCGAGCGCCGCGACGCCGAGCAGGGCGGGAGCGGCGCGGCGTACGGAAGTGCTGCGGCGTACGGGGGCGGTGGGGCGCACGGGCGACCTCCTGGGGGCGGGGCCTCGGCGCCTGGGGCTGCGCCTCGGCGGGCTGCGCCTTCCTGGGACGTACGTTCCCGCTGCGGCCGTGCCGCACGCGTGGCGTCAGCGCCCGCTCTGCCAGTGGTAGCGCAGCTCCGGGCGGCCGATCTGGCCGTAGCGGGGCGTCCGGGCCGCACGCCCCGTCGTCACCAGGTGTTCGAGGTAACGGCGGGCGGTGATCCGGGAGATGCCCACGGCCGTGGCCGCCGAGCCCGAGGACAGGCCGCCCTCCCCGGCGCCCCGCAGGGCCTCGGTGATCGACTGCAGGGTGGCCTGGCTCAGCCCCTTGGGGAGCGCCGCCGGCTGCGGGGCGCGCAGGGCGGCGAACGCCCGGTCCACCTCCTCCTGCCCGCTGGCCTCACCCGCCACCGAGCGGAACTCGGCGTAACGCGTGAGGCGGTCCCGCAGGGTGGCGAACGTGAACGGCTTCAGGACGTACTGCACGACGCCGAGCGAGACCCCCTCGCGCACGACCGTCAGGTCGCGGGCGGAGGTCACGGCGATGACGTCGGCGGTGTGCCCGGCCGTGCGCAGGGAGCGCAGCAGCTGCAGGCCGTGCCCGTCGGGGAGGAAGAGGTCGAGCAGCAGCAGGTCGACGGGCGTGCGCTTGAGGAAGTGCGAGGCGTCGCCCAGGGAGTGCGCGATCCCGGCCACCGTGAAGCCGGGCACGCGGCCGACGTAGAGGGCGTGCGCGTCGGCGGCGACGACGTCGTCCTCGACGACGAGGACGCGGATGGGCCGCGGGGCGGCGGCGGGTCTGCTCATGAGGGCGCTCCGGTCCGGACGACGGGGGTGGACGGCACTTCCGTGGGGCGGGCGGCGTGCAGGGGCAGCCGTACGGTGAACTCCGCGCCGCCGCCCGGCGAGCCGGTGACGGAGACCGTACCGCCGTTGCGGCGCACCGCCTGCCGCACGAGGGCGAGGCCGAGCCCGCGGCCGTGGGGCGCGGTGCCGGGCGACTTGGTCGACCAGCCGCGCCGGAACACCTCCTCCATGAGCTCGGGCGCGACGCCCGCCCCGGTGTCCCCGACGCGCAGCAGCAGCTCGCCGCCGCTGCCGCCCGCGCCCGGCCCGGCCTCCGTGCGCAGGGTGACGGTGACCCGCGCGTGCCGGACCTCGGCCGCGCTGCGGTTGGCCTCCTCGGCGGCGGCGTCCACGGCGTTGTCGACGAGGTTGCCGAGGATGGTGACCAGGTCGCGGGCCGGCAGGCGGGGCGGCAGCAGGCCGTCGTCCACGTGCGTGCCGGGGTCGAGGACGAGCTCGACGCCGCGCTCGTTGGCCTGGGCGGCCTTGCCGAGGAGCAGGGCCGCGAGGACGGGCTCCGCGACGGCGCCGACCACCTCGTCGGTGAGGGCCTGGGCGAGTTCGAGCTCGGCGGTGACGAACTCGACGGCCTCGTCCGCGCGCCCCAGCTCGATCAGGGAGACCACGGCGTGCAGCCGGTTCGCCGCCTCGTGCGCCTGCGAGCGCAGCGCCTCGGCGAAGCCGCGCACGGAGTCCAGCTCGCCGGAGAGCGCCTGGAGTTCGGTGTGGTCGCGCAGGGTCACGACGGTGCCGTGGCGCTCGCCGCCGGAGACGGGCGAGGTGTTGAGGACGACGATGCGGTCGGCGGTCGCGTGCACCTCGTCGACGCGCGGCTCCTCGGCCAGCAGGGCGTCGGTGAGGGCGGGCGGCAGGCCGAGGGCGTCGACGCGGCGGCCGATCACTTCGCCCGTGAGGCCGAGGAGTTCGCGCCCGCCGTCGTTGATGAGGGCGATACGGTGCTGCCCGTCGAGCATCAGCAGCCCCTCGCGGACGGCATGGAGCGTCGCCTCGTGGTAGTCGTGCATCCGGCTCAGTTCGGTGGCGTTCATGCCGTGGGTGTGGCGGCGCAGCCGGGCGTTGAGGAGATACGTTCCCGCGCCGCCGAGGGCGAGCGCGCCCAGGGCGACGCCCAGCAGGGCGAGCAGCTGCCGGCGTATCTCGGCGCTGATCGCGTCGACCGTGATGCCCGCGCTGACGAGGGCGACGGCCCTGCCGCCCTCCATGACGGGGACGACCACGCGGACCGACGGGCCGAGCGTGCCGGTGTACGTCTCGGAGAACGTCTCGCCGCGCAGGGCGGGCCCGGTGTGGCCGAGGAAGCGCTCGCCGATGCGGGCGGGGTCGGGGTGGGTCCAGCGGATGCCGTCCGGGTTCATGATCGTCACGAAGTCGACGCCGGTGTCGCGGCGGACGCGCTCGGCGTACGGCTGGAGGCCGGCGGCCGGGTCGGGCGAGTGCACCGCCTCCCGGACGGACGCGGACGCGGCCACGGCGACCGCCGCCGCGGTCACCTCGCGGCGCGCGGCCTCCCCGGCCTGGCCGCGGTCCGCGACGTACGCGAAGGCCGCGCAGCCGGCCACCACGACGGTGACCAGCACGATCTGCATCGCGAAGAGCTGGCCGGCCAGGCTGCGGGGGCGGCGGATGCGGGGTCTGCGCATGGCGGACAGTGTGCACCGGGCCGCGCCCGTGAACGTAATGCACATAAGGGTGACCACGGTCACAGAGCCGTGCATAGTCGCCGGAGCCCCACTCGGCAGGACGGCGGAGTGCGGGACCCCCAGCCGCGGACCCAGCCGCTGACCCATCCGCGCCCCACCCGCGAACACCGAGGAGACACCCGTGACGGCACAGGCAGCACCACCGGCAGCACCACCCGCCGGGCCGGCGCCCCGGCGGCCCGACCGGACCCACTACCTCTACCTCGCCGTGATCGCGGCCGTCGTCGCCGGCATCGTGGTCGGCCTCGCGGCGCCGGGCGTCGCCGTGGAGCTCAAGCCGCTCGGCACCGGCTTCGTGAATCTGATCAAGATGATGATCTCGCCGGTCATCTTCTGCACGATCGTGCTGGGCATCGGCTCCGTGCGGAAGGCCGCCAAGGTCGGCGCGGTCGGCGGCCTGGCGCTCGGCTACTTCCTGGTGATGTCGACCGTCGCGCTGGCCATCGGCCTCGCGGTCGGCAACGTCCTGGAGCCCGGCAGCGGGCTCCACCTGACGGACGCGGTGCGCCACGCGGGAGCGGCGCAGGCGAAGGGCGGGAGCGAGTCGACGACCGGCTTCCTGCTCGGCATCATCCCGACCACCATGGTCTCCGCCTTCACCGGCGGCCAGGTCCTCCAGACCCTGCTGGTCGCCCTGCTCGCGGGCTTCGCGCTGCAGGCGATGGGCACGGCGGGCGAGCCCGTGCTGCGCGGCATCGGCCACGTCCAGAAGCTCGTCTTCCGCATCCTCGCCATGATCATGTGGGTGGCTCCGGTCGGCGCCTTCGGCGCGATGGCGGCGGTCGTCGGCGCCACCGGCACCGACGCGCTGAAGGCCCTCGCCGTCATCATGATCGGCTTCTACGTGACCTGCCTGCTCTTCGTGATCGTGGTGCTGGGCGCGCTGCTGCGGCTGGTGGCGGGGGTGAACGTCTTCGCGCTGCTCAAGTACCTCGGCCGGGAGTTCCTGCTGATCCTCTCGACGTCCTCGTCGGAGTCGGCCCTGCCGCGCCTGATCGCCAAGATGGAGCACCTGGGCGTCAGCAAGCCCGTCGTCGGCATCACCGTGCCCACGGGCTACTCCTTCAACCTCGACGGCACGGCCATCTACCTCACGATGTCGTCGCTGTTCATCGCGGAGGCGATGGGCGAGCCGCTCGCCCTCGGCCAGCAGATCTCCCTGCTCCTGTTCATGATCGTGGCGTCCAAGGGCGCGGCGGGCGTCACCGGCGCGGGCCTCGCCACCCTCGCCGGCGGCCTCCAGTCCCACCGCCCCGAACTCGTCGACGGCGTCGGCCTGATCGTCGGCATCGACCGCTTCATGAGCGAGGCCCGCGCCCTCACCAACTTCGCGGGCAACGCGGTCGCCACCGTCCTCGTCGGCACGTGGACTAAGGAGATCGACAAGGAGCGGGTGACCGAGGTGCTGGCCGGGCGGATGCCGTTCGACGAGACGACGCTCGCGGCGGACGGGGGACACGGGGACGACTCCTTGCCGGAGCCGCCGAAGCAGCCGGCGGGCGTGCCGGCCTGAGCGGGCCGGGCCCGGGCGTCGGCGCACTCCTGACGCGCGAACCCCTCCCACCAGCCCGGGCCCCCGCGTCCCGGAGCCCCCTTGCGTGGGCGTGGCATGCTCGCCGCATGACCGCACCGCCCGACGGCCTGCCCGTCTACCGCGTCCTGACCGGCCCCGACGACGCAGCCTTCTGCCACCGCGTGAGCGAGGCGCTGGCCCTGGGATACCGGCTCCATGCGGGGCCTTCGGTGACGTTCGACGGGGAACGCGTCATCGTCGCCCAGGCCGTCGTGTGGGGCGGGCGGGCGTAGCGGGAGCTCAGGCGTCGTCGCCGGCCGGCAGTCCGGCCGCGGGGTTTCCTCGCCAGCGGCTGCCGGCCGGGACGTGTTCGCCCTTCATCAGGAAGGAGTCGGCGTCGATGCGTGCGCCGTCGTCGATGACCACGCCGTAGTGGACGAACGCGCCGGTGCCGAGGGTGCAGTCGTTGCCGATCGTGACGGGGCGGGACTTGAAGACGCCGTCCTCCAGGGAGTGGGCCTGGAGGGTGCTGGCCGCGTTGAGGACGCAGTGGTCGCCGATCCGGGTGAGGGTGCGCTCGATGATGTCGCAGCCGTCGTCGAAGACCCGGCGGCCCATGCGGACGCCGAGGAGCCGCCAGACGACCGGCTTGAGCGGGGTGCCGTTGAAGACGGCGGGGTAGACCGAGGACGGCACCTTCCAGTACCGCTCGTGTCTCCAGAACGTGTTCTCGTAGATGGAGCAGAGGCGGGGCTGCAGCCCGTGCCGGCCCACCACGGCCCGTTCGGCCAGCGCGAACCAGGCGACGGTGAAGACGAGCCCGGCCAGGAGGGAGAAGGCCGTCTCCAGCCAGCGCCACGTGGTGCCGCCCCCCAGCGGAAGCATGGCGATCAGCACCAGCCCGCACACGTACAGGCAGCGGACGGTCAGGAACAGCACGACCGTGACGGCGTTGTGGCGGTTCTTGGCCGCGAGCCGGCGCCGCCGCTCGGGCCCCGCGTCCAGGCGGCCGAAGCGGTCGTCGCGTTCGACCGAGCGCGGGATCTCGAAGGGCGGCGAGCCGAGCAGGCCGGTGCCTTCCCTGAGCGGGCCGCTGACCGGGATCATGGCCTTGGTCGCCAGCAGGCAGTCGTCCCCGGTCCTGCCGCCGGCGGGGTAGACGATGCCGTTGCCCAGGAAGTTGCGCCGGCCGATCACGGTGGGCACGGCACGGAAGGAGCTGCTGGAGAACTCGGCGTTCATCAGGGACAGCCCGTCCGAGACCATGGTGCCGGTGCCGATGCGGCTGAGGGCGGGGACCTCGTGCTTGACGGTCATGCCGAAGTTGGAGCCGGTCTGCACGAGCGGATTCAGCCGGTAGCCGACGGCGCGCAGGTAGTGCACGACCGCGGAGCTGTCGCCGAACAGGGCGTTGAAGAAGGCGATGTTGGTGAGCCGGGCGGTGGCGCGCTGCAGCGTGAACTGCATCCCGTACAGCGGGTGCACCGCGTCCTGCCTGACGAGGCGGCACAGCAGCCGCGACAGGGCCGTGACCAGGACCGGCCCGAGGACGGCGAGGCCGAGCACCGCCGCCGCGGAGATCTGCAGGCCGTCCGCGTAGTACTCCCAGGTGTCCGGGCCGGCCGCACCGGGGATCACACGGTCCAGCAGGGAGGGCCGGGACACCAGCAGCGCGGCGACGGCCGTGTCGGCAGCCCCCGTGGTGGCCACCACGGTCAGCAGCCGGAGGACGCTGTGGCAGGTGCGGCGCACCTTGCCGCAGCGCGCCGGCGGGACCGTGAGGTACCGGCAGCCGGCCGGCGCCCGTACGGCCGGCGAGCCGTGCCAGCACTGCCCGGCCGGTACGGACTGGCCGGAGTGCAGCGAGGAGGCGTGGCCGAGCTCGGCGGCGTCGCCGATCCGCACGCCGATGTCGAGGACGCTGTGCTCGCCGACGAAGGCGCCGTCGCCGACGGTGATGGCGCCGGTCTCGACCGCCCCGTCCTGGGCGCGGTAGCCGTTGAGGTAGGTGTCCTTGCGGATGACGCTGCCCGCGCCGATGGTGAGCAGATCGGTGCACACCGGCACCTGGCGGGTGAGGATCAGGGCACGGGGCCCGACCTTGGCCCCCAGCGCCCGCAGGTACAGCGCGTACAGCGGCGTGCCGACGGCCAGCCGGGCCAGCGGGTTGGTGGTGACCAGGGTCTTCACGCACCAGAAGCGGAAGTAGGCCATGCTCCACAGGGGGATGCGCCGCTCCGTCCAGCGGCCGACGAGGACCCACTTCGCGGCGACCGGCACCAGGGCCATCGCGGCCAGCGCGGCGGCGGTGAAGGCGACCGCGCGCCCGTAGACGGCGGCCCACCCGCCGCCCTGCAGCACCCAGGCGGTCCCGGCGTTCAGCACCACCGAGCCGAGGCACAGGTACACGAGGAAGGCCAGGACCTGCATCGCCCCGCACAGGGCGTACCGGGGAGCGCTCGCCACCGGCGCCGGCGGGGGGCGCTGTGCCGGTACGCGGCCCGGTGCTGCCGGTCCTGCCGGTGCTTTCCGGTCCAGGGCCGCGGCGAGGTCGCGCACGGTGGGATGCAGATAGACGTCCTTCATCGACACGCCGGGCAGGCCCGGGAGTTCGCGGACGGCCGCGTTGAAGTGCGCCATGAGCAGGGAGTTCGCGCCGAGGTCGGTGAAGAAGTGGCTGTCCACGGAGACCCGTTCGACCTGCAGGACGGCGGCCAGCCGCTCGGCCAGCGCCCGTTCGGTGGCGGTCGCCGGGGCCGCGTGGTCGCGCTGCGCGACGAGCCGGCGCGGCCCGCTCGGCGCGGGCAGCCGGGCGCGGTCGGCCTTGCCGCTGGGCAGCACCGGTATCGACGCGACGGGTTCGAGATAGGCGGGGACCATGTAGCCGGGCAGCTGCTCCCGCAGCTGTGCGACGACGTGATCGGGGTCGACGGCGGCGCCTTCGCGGGTGGTGTAGAACGCGCACAGCTCCACGGCGTCCGGGGCGGGCTCGTGCCGGGTGACCACGGCCTGGGCGATGCCGGGGACGCGGAGCAGCACGGATTCGATCTCGGCGAGTTCGACGCGGTAACCGCGGATCTTGACCTGGGTATCGATGCGGCCGTGGTGCTCGATCTCGCCGTCCGGGGTGATCCTTCCCAGGTCCCCGGTGCGGTAGATCCTGCCGGACGGGTTGCCGGGAACGCCGAGGAAGTCCGGGACGAAGGCGCGTTCGGTCAGGTCCGGCCGGTTGAGGTAGCCGCCGGCGAGCCCCATGCCGGCGATGGCGATCTCGCCCGTCGCACCCGGTGGCAGCACGGTGTCCGCCCCGGGGTCGAGCAGCGCCACCGCGTACGTCGGCAGCGGGACGCCGATCGTCACCGGGCGGTCCGGATCCAGCAGCGTCCAGGTCGCGGTGACGGTCGCCTCGGTCGGCCCGTAGACGTTGAGGAACCGCCGGCCGGGCCGGTGCCAGCGGCTGATGAGGTCCTGCGGGCACGACTCCCCGGAGACCAGCAGGAACCGCAGCTCCGACCGTTCCTCGTCCAGCGTGGCGAGCAACGTGGGGACGCAGCACAGCGCGGTGACCTTCCGGTCCCGCAGGAAGGCGTCCAGCTCCGCCCCGACCAGGGCGGGCCCGGCCGGCCGGGGCACCAGCGTCGCACCGGCCGCCCAGGGCACCCACGTCTCCTCGACGGAGAAGTCGAAGGCGAGGGTCATCCCCTGGTACACCCGGTCCTCGGCGGTGATGCCGTAGACCTCCGCCGCCACGCGCACGAAGTTGCAGATGGCCGGGTGCCCGATGGCCACGCCCTTGGGACGGCCGGTGGAGCCCGAGGTGTAGATGACGTAGCAGAGGTCGCCGCCGTCCGGCCGCCCGGTGGGGAGGGGGCCGGGACGCCGGCGGGGCTGCGCCGCCACCTCCGCCCGCACCCGGTCCAGATACAGGAGCCCGGCACCGTCGGCGAGGGGGGCCGCCCGGTCGCCGAGGCGGGAGAGCGACAGCACCGTCCGCACGGAGGCGTCGGAGACGATGTACGACAGCCGGTCCGCCGGGAATCCGGCGTCGAGCGGGACGTACACGGCGTGCGCCTTCAGCACGGCCAGCATCGCCACGTAGGCGTCCACCGCGTCGTCGAGCAGCAGCCCGATCCGGTCGCCGGGCCGCGTGCCCGGCGCCAGCAGGAAACGGGCGAGCTGGTTCGCCCTCTCGTCCAGCTGCGCATAGGTCAGCGTGACCTCGCCGGCGTCCACCGCGAGGCGGCCTTCCCGCCCCTGCGCCCGCAGCCGGTCGCACTGCTCCTCGAAGAGGTGCTCAAGCCGCTCGCCGTCGCGCCACCGGGCCGACCCGTCGTCCCCGGCACAGGTCAGCAGCCCGTCCGGGCGGCTCGACGACCGCGGCACCCGCTCCCGCGGCGGAGCCCGCCCGGGGGCTTCTCCTGATCTCCGCTCGCCGTGTGCAGCCATGACATTCAGGGAAATACTGGGCCATTGAAGGCCCCTACATTTTACCGGAGGGGGGCCTGCGCAGCGCTACCCGGTCGTCTACGCCGCCCTCCGTACGCCCCGCCGGACAGGCTTCCCCTTCAGCGCGCCGGAGACGCCCACCGCGCGGTACGCCGGTTGTACGAGACCGCGCTCCTCGAGGGCGCGCAGTGCATTCAGGGGGGCGCGCGGGTGCATGGGGCGTGCCGGTGCTGGACGCGGGTTCGTGCGAGGCAGACGCTGCTGTTCGACGGCGCGTCCTTCGTGCCCAGGGGGATATGTGTACAGCGTTCTCTACGGCAGTTCCCGCATCACTCTCACTTCCCGCAGCGGCACCCGGCTCCGGCGTTCGGAGCTGCTTCTGCGCGACCCCGGTCCGCGGCACCGGTGGGCCGCCCCGGCACCCGTTCTGCTCGGCCGGGAGGAGGTGCTGGCCACCGCCTGGCGGGAGCTCCTGGACGGGCGGTCCGTGGAATTCCACGGGCCGTGCGGGTTCGGGAAGAGCAGCCTGCTCCGGAACGTCGCCTCGGGCGGCAGGCGCAGCGCGTTCGTGCGCGTGGGCCGGAATCCGCTGGAGGACGTTCTCCAGATGCTCGTGGACGAGTTGTACGTGTCCGCGGACGCGGAACCGGTGAAGCATTCCGGCCAGGTGTGCCGCCGGCTCGTCCGGCACGCCCTGCCGCTGATCGTGCTGGACGAGGTGCCGCCCGGTTCGCGGATTCCGCGTCAGCTGGCGGACGACCTGCCCGGCTGCGTCCTGCTCGTGGCCGGGGAGCAGCCGGTGCTGGGCGGCGGTGCGGCGGCGTCACGGCCGCTGACGGGGCTGCCGCAAGCCGCGGCGTTCGAGCTGTTCGTGCAGTCGCTCGGCCGCCCCGTGCGGGACGCCGAACTGCCCGCCGTACGGCGGCTGCTGGAGGCCGTGCGGGGTCGGCCGCTGTCGGTCAAGCAGGCCGCGGCGCTGGTGCGGGCCGGATACCCGGCCGACGCGGTGGCGGAGCGCGCCGCGCGGGGCGTGCGCGAGCTGGACCGGATGAGTGCGGGACGGCTGTCGGGGCCGGAGCGCACGGCGATCGCGGTCCTGGCGCTCGTGGCCGGGGCCCTGGTGCCGGGGAACTGGGTGGCGGCGGCCGGTGACATCACCTACGCGGTGCAGAGCCTGATCTCCCTGCACGAGCGGGGGCTCGTCGAGCGGCCGCAGGAGGACCGCTTCGGGCTGCCGGTCTGCCTGGAGAACGGCCTCCGGGACCTGCTGCTCGACGCGGTTTCGCTGAGTGCGACCGTCAACGGGCTCGCCGACTGGCTGGACAGCGCCCTCGACGGGGACGTGCACGGGCTCAAGGGCGCGCTCGAAGGCGTCGAGGGCATCGTCGGGCTGCTCGGATTCGCCGCCGAGCGGGCGGAATGGCGGGCCGTGGTCCGGCTGGCGAAGATCGCCGAAGCCGCGTTGTTCGCCGGACGCCGCTGGCAGCAGTGGAAAGAGGTGCTGGAGCAGGGCGAGGACGCGGCCCGGCGGATCGGGGACCGGGCGTCGGAGGCGCTGTTCTCCCACCAGCTGGCCACCGTGGCCTACGTCGAGGACCGGCCCGAGGACGCCGCCGCCCGGCTGCGTCACGCGCTGCAGTTGCGGACGGCCCTGGGCGACACCGCCGGGGCGGAAGTGACCAGGGCGAACCTCGCCTACGTGGCGGCCTCCGGGCCGGACCGGGGCGACGGCGGCGGCCCGGCCCGGCACCCTCTGCTCCGGCGCGGGCTGCTCTGGCTCGCCGGGCTGGTGGCGCTCGTCGCGGTGGTCGCCGCGGTGCGGGCGGCGGTCGCCGGAGCCGGCGGCAGCGATCCGCCCCCGGGGCCGCAGCCCGGCTTCTCGGGGCCCGTGGCCGGCGGCAGCCGGTCCCCGGACGGCCCTTCGGGCGGGGCGAGCGGCCCTCGGGTGAGCTTCAGCCCGGCTCCCGGCAGCAGCAACGGCCCCGGCCCCATCACCGGCCCCAGCGAGGTGACGAGCTCGCGGCCCGGTCCGGGCTCCAGCCGCAGCGTCGTGATCATCCCTGGCGGCAGCAAGAGCCCGAGCGTCAGCAAGAGCCCCAGCGTCAGCAAGAGCCCCAGCGCCAGTGTCAGTAGGAGCCCGAGCATCAGTAGGAGCCCGAGCGTCAGCAGGAGCCCGAGCGTCAGCATCAGCCCGAGCCGTAGCAGGGGCCCCATCATCCGCCGCGATCCCAGCCCGAGCAGCCCCGGTTCAGGCCGGGACGGCGACGGCGATCGCAGCGGCGGGGAGCCGCCGGAGCCGTTCGTAGCCCCGCCCCGCTCTATGGCGCTGCTGTCAGGCCGGCCACCAGCTCCTCAGCTTCCACCGCGGTGACTCCTGCCGCGGTGAGCGCGGTGACGGCGGCCGAGCGGCCGGCTTCGGCCGGGTCCAGGACGCCGTCGTTGACCGCCTGCATCAGGCCGAAGAGCACCTGTTCCCTGACGTAGGCGAGGGCGATCGCCGGGAGGGGCGAGACGAAGCGGCCCTCGTCCAGGCCGCGTTGCAGCATCGCCGCGCACTCGCGCCGGACCGGCTCCAGGCGGCGGTGGATGCCCTCGACGGTGACGCTGCGCTGGGCGAGGGAGATCAGGAGCCGGTAGCCGTCGGCGATCTCCCAGGCGGCGAGCATGGAGCGGGCGAGGGCCTTGGCGGGGTCGCCGACGTCGCGCAGGGCCTCCGCCTGGGCGATCTCGACCGCGTTCGCGGCGTCGTCGACGAGGGCGCTCATCAGGGCGTCGCGGCTCGGGAAGTGGCCGTAGACGGTGCGGCGGACGACGCCCGCGGCGCGCGCGATCTGGTCCATGCTCGCGTCCGCGTCGCGCAGCAGCTCGGCGAGCGCGATGTCCATGATGCGGCGGCGATTGGCGTCCGCTCTGCCGGCCATTGAGGTCTCTTCTCGGTCGATCGGGGCAGGAGGAAGGGCTGGAAAGGCGTGAAAGGAGTGAAAGGCGTGGGCGAGCCCGGGGCGCGGCCTCTTGTGGCCGACATCCCGCCCCTCATTTTGCACGCGGCCGCCCCGTCCCGTAATTTGCACAGTGCTGTGTAATTGCACAACCCTGTGCAAGTGTCTGGAAGGAGTGGCCGATGGGCCTCGCGATGTCGACACCGGTCGACGAGATGGACGGTCCGTACAAGAGGCGCTGGGCTGCGCTGGGCGTGCTCTGCATCAGCCTGCTGATCATCGTCATGGCCAACACGTCCCTGACGGTCGCGGCGCCCGACATGGTCAACGACCTCGGCCTGGGCAGCTCCGACCTGCAGTGGGTCATCGACGGTTACACCGTCCCCTACGCCGCGCTGATGCTGATCCTCGGCGCGGTCGGCGACAAGTACAGCCGCCGGGGCGCGCTCGTCCTCGGCCTGTTCGTCTTCGGCGCGGCCTCCGTCGCCGGCTCGCTGGCCGGCAGTCCGGCCGGTGTCATCGCGTCGCGCGCCGCCATGGGCGTCGGCGCCGCCATGATCATGCCGGCCACGCTGTCGCTGCTCGCCGCGACGTTCCCGCGCGAGGAGCGCGCCAAGGCCATCACGATCTGGACGGCCACCGCCGGCCTCGCCATCGCCGTCGGCCCGCTCGTGGCCGGTGCGCTGCTGGAGGACCACGGCTGGGCCTCCACCTTCCTCATCAACGTGCCGATCGCCGCCCTGGGCATCATCGGCGCGCTGGCGCTCGTCCCGCCGTCGAAGGCCGCGCGGCCCGGCGGGAAGGCGGCGAAGATCGACTACGTCGGCGGCCTGCTGTCCGTCGTCTGGGTCGGCTCCCTCATCTACATGATCATCGAGGGCCCGCACTTCGGCTGGGGGGCGAAGGCCGTCGCGGCCGCCGTCATCGCGGGCGTCGGCCTGGTCCTCTTCGTCCTCTGGGAGCTGCGCCACCCGCAGCCCGTCCTGGACGTCCGCCGCTTCACCGAGCGCGCGTTCGCCGGCTCGACCCTGGCCGTCGCGCTGTTCTTCCTCGCCGTCTTCGGCGCCTTCTACTACCTCACCCAGCACCTGCAGTTCGTCCTCGGCTACTCGCCGCTGGACACCGGCATGCGGATGCTGCCGCTGGCCGGTGCGGTGTTCGTGGGCGGCGCGCTGACCGCGTTCCTCACCCCCAGGGTGGGCATGAAGGTCACCGTGGCGTGCGGCATGACCGTCGGCACGGTCGCCATCGCGCTGCTGGCCCGGATCGACGAGGCGTCCACGTACGACGACTTCGTCCTGCCGCTGATCATCCTGGGCCTGGCCATCGGCCTGTCCCTGTCGCCCTGCACCAACGCCATCATGGGCTCCTTCCCGGAGGACCAGCTGGGCGTCGGCGGCGCCGTCAACAGCACCTCCATCGAGATGGGCGGCTCGCTGGGCATCGCCATCCTCGGCACCGTGCTCGCCAAGACCTACTCGTCCAACCTCGGCGACGCCGCGGCCGAGGCCGCCCGGGCCGGCGGCCCGAAGCTGCCGGAGAAGGCGCTCACCGCCGCGCAGGACTCGGTCGGCGCGGGCCTGGCCGTCGCCAAGGAGGTCGGCAAGCAGGTCGCGGCCGGCGCCGCGCCGAAGGTGGGGCCGGAGAAGGCCGCCGCCCTGGGCGCGCAGCAGGCCCAGACCGTGGTCGAGGCCGTGCACAAGTCCTTCGCGGACGCCGTCGCCCACACGAGCGTCGTCGGCGCGATCGTCCTGGGCGTGGGGACGGTGCTGGTCGCCGTGCTGCTGCCGGGCCGCAAGAAGGCCGGGCCGGAAGCCGCCGAGGCGGCCGAGGCCGAGAAGGAGACGGCAGCGGCCTGATGCCGTCGGGCGCCGCCCGATTCCGCCGCGCCCCGCATACGGTGCCCCGGACACCCCGGCAGGGGTGTCCGGGGCACCGTCGTGCCGCCGGCACCGTCCTCACACCGCGCGCCACCACACCGTCGCCAGCGGCGGCAGGGTCACGGTGATGCTCGCCGGCCGGCCGTGGTGGCGGGTGGCCTCCGTCTTGACCGGGTCCGGGGTGGTGACGCCGCTGCCGCCGTAGCGCCCGGCGTCCGTGTTGAGGATCTCCTGCCACGCCGTGAACCGGCCGGGCACGCCCAGCGCGTACCCGTGCCGCACCACGGGGGAGAAGTTGCTGACCGCCAGCAGGGGCGAGCCCTGGGCGTCGAAGCGGAGGAAGGCGAAGACGTTGTCCTCCGAGGCGTCGCTCACCACCCACTCGAAGCCCTCGGGCACCGTGTCCCGCTGCCACAGGGCGGGCGTCGCGACGTAGGCGGCGTTCAGGTCCCGGACGAGGTCCCGCACGCCCCGGTGGTCCGCCTCCGCGGAGTACGACGGGTCCAGGAGCCACCAGTCGGGGCCGTGCGCCTCGGACCACTCGGCCCCCTGCGCGAACTCCTGCCCCATGAAGAGCAGCTGCTTGCCGGGGTGCGCCCACATGAAGCCCAGGTAGGCGCGGTGGTTGGCGCGCTGCTGCCACCAGTCGCCCGGCATCTTCGAGACCAGCGAGCGCTTGCCGTGGACGACCTCGTCGTGCGAGATCGGCAGCACGTAGTTCTCGCTGTACGCGTAGATCATCGAGAACGTCATCTCGCCGTGGTGGTACTTGCGGTGCACCGGCTCCTTGGAGACGTAGACCAGGGAGTCGTGCATCCAGCCCATGTTCCACTTCAGGCCGAAGCCGAGGCCCCCGAAGCCGCCCGGGCCGGTGTGGTGGGTGGCGCGGGTGACGCCGTCCCAGGCCGTGGACTCCTCGGCGACGGTGACGACGCCGGGGCAGCGGCGGTAGACGGTCGCGTTCATCTCCTGCAGGAACGCCACCGCGTCCAGGTTCTCCCGGCCGCCGTGGGCGTTCGGCGTCCACTGGCCCGGCTCGCGGGAGTAGTCGAGGTAGAGCATGGAGGCGACGGCGTCCACCCGCAGGCCGTCGATGTGGAACTCCTCGCACCAGTACACGGCGTTGGCCACCAGGAAGTTGCGCACCTCCGTGCGGCCGTAGTCGAACTCCAGCGTGCCCCAGTCCGGGTGCGCGGCGCGCAGCGGGTCCGCGTGCTCGTACAGCGGCCGCCCGTCGAACTCGGCGAGCGCCCAGTCGTCGCGCGGGAAGTGCGCCGGCACCCAGTCCATGAGCACCCCGATGCCCGCCCGGTGCAGGGCGTCCACCAAGTACTTGAAGTCGTCCGGGGTGCCCAGGCGGGCGGTGGGCGCGTAGAAGCCGGTGATCTGGTAGCCCCACGAGCCGCCGTAGGGGTGCTCGGCGATCGGCATCAGCTCCACGTGCGTGAAGCCGAGGTCCTTGACGTAGGCGGGCAGCTGGTCGGCGAGCTGACGGTACGTCAGACCCGGTCGCCAGGACGGCAGGTGCACCTCGTAGACCGAGAAGGGGTGCTCGTGGACGGGCCGCTCCGGGCGCGCCGCCATCCACGCGTCGTCCCGCCAGACGTGGTGCGACGCGTGCACGACGGACGCGTTCGCCGGCGGGGCCTCCGTGCGGCGCGCCATGGGGTCGGCGCGCATCGTCCGCGAGCCGTCCGGGCGCGTGATCTCGAACTTGTAGAGCGCGCCCTCGCCGACGCCCGGCAGGAACAGCTCCCACACGCCGGTCGCGCCCAGCGAGCGCATCGGGTGCCCCGTGCCGTCCCAGTAGTTGAAGTCGCCCACGACGCGCACGCCGCGGGCGTTCGGCGCCCACACCGTGAAGCGGGTGCCCGTCGCCCCCTCGTGCTCCATCGGCAGCGCGCCCAGCGCGTGCCACAGCTGCTCGTGGCGGCCCTCGCCGATGAGGTGCAGGTCCAGCTCGCCGAGCGCGGGCAGGAAGCGGTACGGGTCCCGGACCTCCACCTCGGCGTCCTCGTAGGTCACCAGCAGGCGGTAGTCGGGGACGCCGCTGAGGGGCAGCACCCCGGCGAAGAGGCCGTCCCCCTCGTCGTACAGCTCCACCCGCAGGCCCTTGGCGCTGACCGCCACGGAGCGTGCGAAGGGGCGCAAGGCGCGGAAGGCCACGCCGCCGGGCACCGGATGCGCCCCCAGCAGGCCGTGCGGGTCGTGGTGCGCGCCGCTCAGCAGCCGCTCGCGGTCCTCCGTCCCCAGGGGCTCGGCGGGCCGCACCCCGTGCCGCACGGGCGCCCGGCGCGCGTCACCGGCCGGGGACTCCGGAACGGGACCGGGCGCGGGCGTCCCCGCCTCCCGCTCCGCCGCCGCGCCGTGCCCCGGCAGGAACGTGGCCGGGATTCCCGGCGCGGCGCCGGGGAGATCGGGTCCGGACTCGTGGGGCGGCCGGCCGGCCGGCGGTCGAGCGGTCACGGTGCGGTCCTCCTCGGACTCTCCCGGCCGGACGGGCCGGAAGCGGGGTCGGTGCTTCGGGAAGGGTGCGGTGCCACCGGGGGCCCGGCCGTGGAGCCGTCCGGGGGCGGGGGAGGGGTGGGCTCTGCGGGGCCCTCCGCCAGGCGGCGGATCGCCGCCATCGGGACGACCAGCCAGTCCGGCCGGTGCCGGGCCTCGTACAGGACCTCGTAGACGGCCTTGTCCGTCTCGTGGGCGCGCAGCAGCTGCGGATCCTCCCGCGGATCGCCGTGCACCGCCCCGTAGCCCTCGCAGAACGCGGCCCGGGCGCGCTCGGCCCAGCTCGTGCCGCTCGCCCGGCCGACCGCCGCCGCGTAGTCGAAGGAGCGCAGCATCCCGGCGACGTCGCGGGCGGCCGGCTGCGGGCGGGTGCGCTCGGCCAGCGGCCGGGCCGGCTCGCCCTCGAAGTCGATGATGGCCCAGCGCCCGTCGTCGGCCGTGCGCAGGGCCTGCCCCAGGTGGAGGTCGCCGTGGATGCGCTGGGCGCGCCACGTGCGCCCGCGCCGGCCGAGCGCGGCCAGGTCGTCGTAGGCGCTCCGCAGCGCCGCCCGGTAGGGGCGCAGCGCCGGGACGGCGTCGGCGGCGGCGTCGAGGCGCTGGGACATGGCGGCGGCGAGCTGTTCGAGCTGGGGGCGGCGCAGCACCACCGTGGGGAGCGCCTCGGCGAGCGCCCCGTGCACCTCGGCGGTGGCGTGCCCGAGGGCGCGGGCGGAGGCGGTGAAGTCGGCGCGGACGGCGAGGGCGCTGAGGGCCAGCTGCCAGCCGTCGGCGGAGTTGGGCAGGTAGGGCTGGAGCACGCCGAGCGTCATCGGCTCGGCGCCCGCGCCGGGCACGACGGCCTCGAACCAGGCGGCGGGCGCGGGCACCCGGGCGCAGCCGGTGCCGGCGAGCGCACGGGGCAGTTCGAGATCGGGGTTGGTGCCGGGGCAGACGCGGCGGAAGAGCTTGAGGATGTACGTTTCGCCGTAGACGATCGAGGTGTTGGACTGCTCGGCGCCGATGAGCCGGGGCGCGAGCCCGGCGCCGATGACGACGCCCTCCTCGCGCGTGAAGCGCAGGGGGCCGAGCCGGCCGGGCAGCCGCAGCCGCTCCAGCAGCAGGGAGGCCAGCCGGGGATCGGCCAGGCCCTCGTAGACGGCCAGGCCGTGCAGCGGCCCGCCGGCGGGGCGGCCGATGAAGGCGGGCGCCAGGTGCGGCGGCAGCACGTCGTGCACGCCGAGCAGGAACTGGTAGCAGTCCTCGGTGCCGGCGTGGACCGCGCCCCCCGGGGCCCCGGGACGGGCGGCGCCGGGCGCCCCGGGCTGCTGCGCGCGCACGAGCAGGTGGAGCAGGCCCGGCGCGGTGCTGCCGGGCTGGTGCGGCAGCAGCTCGGTGGCCGCGACGAGCGTGAAGCCGGTGATGGGGCGGCCCTTGCCCGCGAACCAGCGCTGGCGCGGCAGCCACTCGGAGAGCAGCGGCACCAGGGAGCCCAGCAGCCCCGCGTCGGCGGCCTCCGGCCCGGTCGCCTGGGCCGCCGGGGCGGCGCGGACCGAGGACAGCAGAGGACCGGGGGCGGCCCCCCGGCGTCCGGTGCCCCGGCGGGACGGTGCAGCGTCCGACATGGCGTCGCGTCCTTTCCCCGGGGCACGACAGATGGGGCACAGTGTCCCGGATCGCAGTCCCGGATTGCGGCATTGACCTGTACGCGGTGCGTGGGGTCCCCCCATCGGGGACGGGGGAGGATCCGGCGAGGATCGTCCGTACGGTCAGCGCCGGCGGCCCCTGGTGCGGTGCGCGCGGCGGCCGGGTTGCGGCCCCTGCGGCGGTCTCCGAAGCGGATGCGGCCCGTTCGGTCCGGCTCGTGCGTAGTAGTACGGGTTCCCGGGGTTCCCGGGGGAAAACCGCCCGTGCGCGGCGGGCCGGCGGGCTCCGGCGCGCACGGGAGCGCCCTCAGTGGCCGGCCGGCGGCGGCGCACCACGGCGGAGGCGGAACCAGTAGAAGCCGTGACCGGCCAGCGTGAGGAGATAGGGCAGTTCACCGATGGCGGGGAAGCGCACCCCACCGATCAGCTCGACGGGATGCCGGCCGCTGAACGCCCGGAGATCGAGCTCGGTCGGCTGTGCGAAGCGGGAGAAGTTGTTCACGCAGAGCACGAGGTCGTCCTCCCGCTGCCCCGGCAGCCGCACCTCCCGCAGGAACGCGAGCACGGCGGGGTTGCTGGAGGTGAGCTCGGTGTACGAGCCGAGCCCGAACGCCGGGTTCTGCTTCCGGATCTCGATCATCCGGCGGGTCCAGTGCAGCAGCGACGAGGGACTGCTCATCGCGGCCTCGACGTTGGTGACCTGATAGCCGTAGACCGGGTCCATGATGGTCGGCAGGTACAGCCGGCCCGGGTCGCAGGAGGAGAAGCCCGCGTTGCGGTCGGGCGTCCACTGCATCGGGGTGCGCACGCCGTCGCGGTCGCCGAGCCAGATGTTGTCGCCCATGCCGATCTCGTCGCCGTAGTAGAGGATCGGCGAGCCGGGCAGGGAGAACAGCAGCGCGGTGAACAGCTCGATCTGATTGCGGTCGTTGTCGAGCAGCGGGGCCAGCCGGCGCCGGATGCCGATGTTGGCGCGCATCCGCGGGTCCTTGGCGTATTCCGCGTACATGTAGTCGCGCTCTTCGTCCGTGACCATTTCGAGGGTCAGCTCGTCGTGGTTGCGCAGGAAGATGCCCCACTGGCAGCGCGAGGGGATGGCCGGGGTCTTGGCCAGGATTTCCGAGACCGGATAGCGCGACTCCCGCCGGACGGCCATGAAGATGCGCGGCATCACCGGGAAGTGGAACGCCATGTGGCATTCGTCGCCGCCGGACTCGTAGTTGCCGAAGTAGTCGACGACGTCCTCGGGCCACTGATTGGCCTCGGCCAGCAGCACGGTGTCCGGGTAATGGGCGTCGATCTCCGCCCGGACGCGCTTGAGGAACGCGTGCGTCTGCGGCAGGTTCTCGCAGTTGGTGCCCTCTTCGGCGAAGAGGTAGGGCACCGCGTCCAGCCGGAATCCGTCGATGCCGAGGTCCAGCCAGAACCGCAGCGCGGCCAGGATCTCCTCCTGCACCGCCGGGTTCTCGTAATTGAGGTCCGGCTGGTGCGAGAAGAACCGGTGCCAGTAGTACTGCTTGCGCACCGGGTCGAAGGTCCAGTTCGACGTCTCCGTGTCCACGAAGATGATGCGCGCGTCCGGATAGCGCTTGTCGTCGTCCGCCCAGACGTAGTAGTCCCCGTAGGGGCCCTCGGGGTCGCTGCGCGACTGCTGGAACCACTCGTGCTGATCGCTCGTATGGTTCATGACAAAATCGACGATGACGCGCATGCCCCGCTGGTGCGCGGCGTCCACGAACTCCACGAAGTCGGCCAGGTCGCCGAACTCCGGGAGCACCGAGGTGTAGTCGGAGACGTCGTAGCCGCCGTCGCGCAGCGGCGACTGGAAGAACGGCGGCAGCCACAGGCAGTCCACGCCCAGCCACTGCAGATAGTCCAGCTTGGCCGTCAGACCCTTGAGGTCGCCGATGCCGTCGCCGTCGCTGTCCTGGAAGGACCGTACGAGCACCTCGTAGAAGACGGCCCGCTTGAACCAGTCGGGATCCAGGTCCTTGGCCGGAGTGTCCTCGAACGTGTCGTGGACGGGCTCATTGACGATCATGGTGTGGGTGACCCTCCGATCGGTGAGGACGGTCGCAGCGAGAACACGTGCGCGGGCGCGAGGGAACGGCCCGGCTCGAGGCGCACATAGTTGTCCCTGCCCCAGTGATAGGTCTCTCCGGTGAGCTCGTCGCGCACCGGGACGGACTCGTGCCATCCGAGGCCGAGTTCCGGCATGTCCAACGAGACCGTGGCCTCGTGGGTGTGGTGGGGGTCCAGGTTGACAACGGTGAGGACGCACGAGCTGCCCGCACGCTTGGAATAGGCGATGACCGCGTCGTTGTCGGCGTGGTGGAAGCGCAGGTTGCGCAGCCTCCGCAGCGCCGGCTGACGCCGCCGCAACCGGTTGAGCACGGTGATCAGCGGGGCCAGGCTGCGCCCCTCGCGTTCGGCGGCCTCCCAGTCGCGCGGCCGCAGCTGGTACTTCTCCGAGTCCAGGTACTCCTCGCTCCCGGGGTGCACCGGCGTGTTCTCGCAGAGCTCGTAGCCGGCGTACATGCCCCACGCCGGGGAGAGCGTCGCGGCGAGCACGGCGCGCGCCTCGAAGGCGGCCCGCCCGCCGTTCTGCAGATACGCGTGCAGGATGTCGGGGGTGTTCACGAAGAAGTTGGGCCGCATGAAGGCGGCCGTCTCTCCCGACAGCTCGGTGAGGTAGTCGGTGAGCTCCTGCTTGGTGTTGCGCCAGGTGAAATAGGTGTACGACTGCTGGAAGCCGATCGCGCCGAGCGTGCGCATCATCGCGGGCCGGGTGAAGGCCTCGGCGAGGAAGACCACGTCGGGATCGGTGCGGCCGATCTCGGCGATCACCTTCTCCCAGAAGGCCACCGGCTTGGTGTGCGGATTGTCCACCCGGAAGATGCGGACGCCGTGGCCCATCCAGAACCGCAGCACGCGCAGGGTCTCGCGGACCAGCCCGTCGAAGTCCTCGTCGAAGGCCAGGGGGTAGATGTCCTGGTACTTCTTGGGCGGGTTCTCGGCGTAGGCGATCGAGCCGTCGGCGCGGTGGTGGAACCACTCCGGGTGCTTGGCCACCCAGGGGTGGTCCGGGGAGCACTGCAGCGCGAAGTCCAGCGCGACCTCCATGCGCAGCTCGCGGGCGCGGGCGACGAAGTGGTCGAAGTCCTCGAAGGTGCCGAGGTCGGGGTGGAGGGCGTCGTGGCCGCCGTCGGCCGAGCCGATCGCCCAGGGGCTGCCCACGTCGTACGGGCCCGCCGTGAGGGCGTTGTTGGGGCCCTTGCGGTAGGCGGTGCCGATGGGGTGGACGGGCGGCAGGTAGACGACGTCGAAGCCCATCGCGGCGATGGCCGGCAGCCGCCGGGCCGCCGTCCGGAAGGTGCCGCTGCGGGCGGGGCGGCGCCCCTCCGCCGGGACCGCCCCCTCGGAGCGGGGGAACATCTCGTACCAGGACCCGAACAGCGCCCGCTCGCGCTCCACCAGCACCGGCACCGGCCGGCTCGTGGACACCAGCTCGCGCAGCGGGTGCTCGGCCAGGGCCGCCGTGACCGGCGGGGCGAGGGCGGCCGCGAGCCGGGCGGTGGCCGGGCGGCCGGGGTCGCGCAGCGCGTCGGCCGCGGCCAGCACCGCCTCGCGGCCCTCCTTCTTCGGCACCCCGGCGGCGGCCCGCTCGTACAGCAGCGCGCCCTCCTCCAGCACGAGCCCGACGTCCATCCCGGCGGGGATCTTCACCGAGGCCGTCCGGCGCCACGACGCCACGGGATCGCTCCACGCCTCCACCGCGTACGTCCAGCGCCCCTCGCTGCCCGGGGTCACGTCCGCGCCCCAGCGGTCGGTGCCCGGGGCGAGTTCGCGCATGGGCGTCCAGGGGCCGCAGCGGCCGGCCGGGTCGCGCAGCACCACGTTGGCGCCGAGCGCGTCGTGGCCCTCGCGGAAGACGGTCGCGGTGACCTGGAAGGTCTCGCCGACGACCGCCTTGACCGGCCGGCGGCCGCAGTCCACGAGCGGCCCGAGGTCCAGGACGGGGATACGACCGATCATGGGATCACCTGTGGGGGTTCGGCGGGTACGGCGGCAGGGCGGAACGGTGGGGCGGGACTGGCGGGTTCTGCTCTTTCTATCTGCTCCGCCGGCAGCCGGCTGGGTGCGGGCATGACTGCTCCTGACCGCGTTCACTCGGGTGGGTGCGGAAGAAGTGCGGAAGGGCCGTGGGCGTGTGCACGGGGCGACGGCGGACTGCGACTGCCTGCATACCGGTTGAGCTTTCCCACCGGTCCCGGGCGGGCATGCCCGCACCGTGGGACCTACCGGTGCGTAGTTCCCCTGGCACCGGGTGGGGAGGACGGTCGGCACGCCGTCACCCGTACGAAGTCTCCTCGCTCGGCCGATCGTGTGCAATGAGCGAAAACCGGGTAACCGGCGGCCAGACGGGGGAATGGTGCGCGGTCCCGGCCGCCGAAGGCCGTAGCGGGAAGCGGCCGCCGCCGTTCCTGCTGTACGCGCGGCGTATATGCGTCTCGTACGGATGCTGTAGCCGCCGAAGTGAGGGATACGGTCCGCTTCCACGTCCCGTCCACCATACGGACACTCTTCCCGGCCGGACGGGTGAGCCGCGCATACGCCGGACGGCCCGCCCGCCGCCGGAGACCGCAGGCCGGGGCGGGGGCGCACTTCCCGCTTGCACCTGCCAGGAGCAGGCAGTTGCCGCGAAGCGCCACGAAGCCCCCCGGCCTCCCCGCTACCGTCGTGGGGGTGAAGGCCATTCGTCGATTCAGTGTGCGCCCCGTTCTTCCGGAGCCCCTACGACCGCTCAGCGAGCTGGCGCGCAACCTGCGCTGGTCCTGGCATCCCGAGACCCGTGAGCTCTTCCAGGCCGTCGACCCCGAGGGCTGGCGGGCCGCCGCCGGCGACCCCCTGCGGCTGCTGGGCTCCGTGCCCGCCGAGCGGCTCGCCGCCCTCGCCGACGACCGCCGCTTCCGACGCCGGCTCGCCGCGGCCGCCGACGACCTGCACGACTACCTCACCGGCCGGCGCTGGTACCAGGAGCAGCCCGACGGACTGCCCGCCGCCATCGCCTACTTCTCGCCCGAGTTCGGCATCACCGCCGCCCTCCCGCAGTACAGCGGCGGCCTCGGCATCCTCGCCGGGGACCACCTGAAGTCCGCCAGCGACCTCGGCGTCCCCCTCATCGGCGTCGGACTGCTCTACCGCCACGGCTACTTCCGCCAGTCCCTCTCCCGCGAGGGCTGGCAGCAGGAGCACTACCCCCTGCTCGACCCCAACGAGCTGCCGCTCACCATGCTCCGCGAGCCCGACGGCAGCGCCAGCCGCATCTCCCTCGCCCTGCCGGGCGGCCGCTCCCTGCGCGCCTACATCTGGCAGGCCCGGGTCGGCCGCGTGCCGCTGCTCCTCCTCGACTCCGACGTCGAGGAGAACGGCCCCGGCGAGCGCGAGGTCACCGACCGGCTCTACGGCGGCGGCGGCGAGCACCGGCTGCTGCAGGAGATGCTCCTCGGCATCGGCGGCGTGCGCGCCGTGCGCACCTACTGCCGGCTCACCGGCCACCCCGAACCCGAGGTCTTCCACACCAACGAGGGCCACGCCGGCTTCCTCGGCCTCGAACGCATCCGCGAACTCGTCGGCAGCGGCCTGGACTTCGACGCCGCCCTGGAGTGCGCCCGGGCCGGCGCCGTCTTCACCACCCACACCCCCGTGCCCGCCGGCATCGACCGCTTCGACCGCGAGCTCGTCGCCCGTCACTTCGGCCCCGGCGGCGAACTGCCCGGCATCGACGTCGAACGCGTCCTCGAACTGGGCCTGGAGACCTACCCCGGCGGCGAGCCCAACCTCTTCAACATGGCCGTCATGGGCCTGCGCCTCGCCCAGCGCGCCAACGGCGTCTCCACCCTCCACGGGCAGGTGAGCCGGCAGATGTTCGCCGGCCTGTGGCCCGGCTTCGACCCCGAGGAGGTGCCCATCGACTCCGTCACCAACGGCGTCCACGCACCCACCTGGGTCGCGCCCGAGGTGCTGCGCCTGGGCGCCCGCCGCGTCGGCGCCGGCCGCGCCGAGGACGCCCTCGCCGCCGGCGGCTCCCAGCGCTGGGACGCCGTCGGCGAGATCCCCGACGCCGACATCTGGGAGCTGCGCCGCACCCTGCGCGAGCAGCTCGTCGAGGAGGTGCGCGAGCGGCTGCGCACCGCCTGGCGCGAGCGCGGCGCCGGCACCGCCGAGCTGGGCTGGATCGACGGCGTCCTCGACCCCGACGTGCTCACCATCGGCTTCGCCCGCCGCGTCCCCTCGTACAAGCGCCTCACGCTCATGCTGCGCGACCGCGACCGGCTCATGGAGCTCCTCCTGCACCCCGAGCGCCCCGTGCAGATCGTCGTCGCCGGCAAGGCCCACCCCGCCGACGACAGCGGCAAGCGCCTCGTGCAGGAGCTCGTGCGGTTCGCCGACGACCCGCGCGTGCGCCACCGCCTCGTCTTCCTGCCCGACTACGGCATGGCCATGGCCCAGCGGCTCTACCCCGGCTGCGACGTCTGGCTCAACAACCCGCTGCGCCCGCTGGAGGCCTGCGGCACCTCGGGGATGAAGGCCGCCCTCAACGGCTGCCTCAACCTCTCGGTGCTCGACGGCTGGTGGGACGAGTGGTACGAGCCCGACTTCGGCTGGGCGATCCCGACCGCCGACGGCGCGGCCATGGACGACAACCGCCGCGACGACCTGGAGGCGGCGGCCCTCTACGACCTGCTGGAGCGGCGGGTGGCCCCGCGCTTCTACGACCGGACGCAGGGCGGGCTGCCGGGCCGCTGGATCGAGATGGTCCGCCGCACGCTGACCACGCTCGGCCCGAAGGTGCTCGCCGGGCGCATGGTGCGGGAGTACGTCGAGCGGCTCTACGTGCCCGCCGCCGAGGCCCAGCGGGCCCTCACGCCCGCCGCGGCGAGCGAGCTGGCCGCCTGGAAGTCCCGGGTGCGGGCCGGGTGGCCGGGCGTGGCCGTCGACCACGTGGAGGCCGTCTCGGACACCGACCTCAACGGCACGGCGACGCTGGGTTCCACGGTCTCCCTGCGGGTGAGCGTCACGCTCGGTTCGCTGGACCCGGCGGACGTGGAGGTGCAGGCCGTCGCGGGGCGCGTCGACCCGGCCGACCGGCTGAGCCGGACCGCCACGTTCCCCCTCAAGCCGGCCGGCGGCCCCGCCCTGGACGGCCGCCGGCTCTACGAGGGCCCGCTCACCCTCGACCGCACGGGCCCCTTCGGCTACACGGTCCGCATCCTCCCCACGCACCGGCTGCTGTCCAGCGGCGCGGAGATGGGCCTGGTGGCCCTGCCGTCGGAAGCCACGGGAGAGGCGGCGGGGGTGCTGCTGCGCTAGGCGCGGCCGGCCGGGGCGGTAATGGCCGCGGCCCCGGGGGCGGATCCCGCAGGGGGTCCTTCCCGGGGCCGCGGCCGCGTATCCACTCGGTGCGGTGGCCCACGTGCGTGGGGCGCCGTCCGGGGGAGTCGTGCTCACCCCGGACGGCGCCCGGTTCGGAGGGGGCGTCAGCCTGCGCCCCGTGAGGGGCGCGGGGAACGGCGCGGCCGGCCGCGCACGGCCCGCAGGTGACCGGTCGCCCCTACGGAAGCCGCGCTCAGAAGCTGAGCTTCCAGCTGTTGATCGTCCCGCTGTCGGAGGCGTAGAGGTCCTGGACCTTCAGCTTCCACGTGCCGGGGGCGGAGACGGCCGACGCGTCGACCGTGTAGGTCTCCTTCACGTCCGCCGCGGAGTCCCAGGAGTCCGCGTCCTTCAGGCGCCACGTCTTGCCGTCGGGGGCGACCAGGTCGATCTGCAGGTCACCGCGGTAGGTGTGCGTGATGTTCACGTCCACCTTCAGCGCCGCGGAGCCGTTGCCGCTGCGCGTCACGACGATCGGCGAGGTCACGGCGGCACCCGCGTCCGGGATGGCGACGGGAGTGGTGTTCTCGAAGACGCTGCCGCCGCCCGTGGTGTTCACGGTCCACTTGAAGGACGTGCTGGCGCTCTTGCCGGCGGAGTCCTTGACCGTGACCGTCACATTGCTGGTGCCGGTGGTGGTCGGCGTGCCGGAGATCAGGCCGGTGGAGGCGTTGATCGACAGGCCCGCGGGCAGGCCGGTGGCCGAGTAGCTCAGGGCGCCCGAGGTGCTGCTGGTGGCCTTGATCTGCAGGGAGACGGCGGTGTTCACGAGGCTCGTCTGGTCACCGGGGGCGGTGATGCTGACCCCGGTCCCGGGGGTGGCCCGGCTGCCGACGTTGATGGCGGCCCAGGCGTTGGCCACGTTGTTGTACGTGTCGCTGCCCACGCCGAACAGCTCGCCCGCGGCCCACAGCGTCGCGTCGCGCGCGCCGGCGTAGTCGGTGGTGGACTGCATGCGCCCGGTGAGCGCCTTGAACCAGACCTTCGCGGCGTTGTCGCGGCCGATGCCGGTCACGGGCAGGCCGTCGGAGGTCGGCGAGTCGTACGAGACGCCGTTGATCACCTTGGCGCCGCTGCCCTCGGAGGCGAGGTAGAACCAGTGGTTGGCCGGGCCGGACGAGTAGTGCACGTCGAGGCCGCCGAGCCCGGAGTACCAGGCGTCCTTGGAGCGGCCGTCCCGGCTGGGCTTGTCCTGGTAGCGCAGCGGGGTGCCGTTGCCGTTGATGTCGATCTTCTCGCCGATGAGGTAGTCGCCCACGTCATTGGGGTTGTTGGCCCAGAACTCGACCGCCGTGGCGAAGATGTCGGAGGTGGCCTCGTTGAGGCCGCCGGACTCGCCGGTGTAGTCGAGGTTGGCGGTGGCGGCGGTGACGCCGTGCGTCATCTCGTGCGCGGCGACGTCGATCGAGGTGAGCGGCTTGGCGTTGCCGGAGCCGTCGCCGTACGTCATGCAGAAGCAGTCGTCCGACCAGAACGCGTTGACGTAGTTGCTGCCGTAGTGCACGCGGCTGTACGCGCCCACGCCGTCACCGCGGATGCCGGTGCGCCCGTGCACGTTCTTGTAGTAGTCCCACGTCAGCTGCGCGCCGTACTGCGCGTCCACGCCGGCGGTCGCCGGGTCGCTGGTGGAGCCGTTGCCCCACACGTCGTCCGCGTCGGTGAAGAGGGTGCCGGTGCCCGAGGAGCCGCGGTTGAGGTTGTACGTCTTGTGCCCGCCGCGCGTGGTGTCGTTGAGCTGGTACGAGCCGCCCGACTGCGTAGTGCCGATGGTGACGCGGCCGCTGTACTGGCTGTTGCCCGTGCCCTGCTTGACGCCCTGGAACTCGAAGAGCTTCTTGCCCGTCCGCGCGTCCGTGATGACGTGCAGCTGGTTGGGGGAGCCGTCCTCCTGGAGGCCGCCGACGACGGTCTCGTAGGCGAGGACCGGGGTGCCGTTCGCCGCCCAGACGATCTTGCGGGGCGCCTTGTCGGCCTTCGTGGCCTTCGAGCCCTGCGCCGCGGCGGCCTTCACGGCCTCCTTCTCGGCGGCCGGGGCGGAGAACGACGGGGTGGTCGTGGCGATCGCCAGCCGGGCCTTGGTCGCCTTGGCGACGCTCTTGAGGCTGCCGCCCTTGGTGGTGTCGACCACGAGGTCGCCGCCGAGGACGGGCAGGCCGTCGTACGTCCGCTCGTAGCGGGTGTGCACGGTGCCGTTGACGTCCTTGACGACGTCCTTGACGACCAGCTTCTCGTTCGCGCCGAGGCCGAGGGCCCGGGCGGTCTCCGCCTTGGCCGCGTCCGCCTGCCGCACGAGCTCCGCGCGCTGGGCGGGGGTGAGCTTGGCGGGCATGGCGCCGGGGTCGGCCTTGGCTATGAGCTGGCGCGGTGCCGTGCGCTTGGCGTCCGCGTCCGAGCGGGCGGTGGCGGTACCGGCCTGGGTGCCGACGGCGAGCATCGCCGAGACGGCGACCAGGGCGCCCGCGGCGACGGCTCTCTTCCGGGGGGTGGATCTCACGCTCTGCTGGGGGGTGGGTCTCACGCTGACTCCTTCTGCGAGGCAGATCAGGCAGAACAGAACAGGTGGAGCTGGGGGCCGGTGGACCCCGTCCGGCGGTTCCGGGCCGATGAAGCCGATGAAGCCGATGAAGCCGATGAAGCCGATGAAGCCGGTGGATCCGGTGAATCCGGCGGGTGCGGTGGGGCGGCGGATCCGGCGGTGCGGGGAATCCGGTGGTGCGCTGGGTGCGGTGGGGCGGGGTGGAGCGCGGCGCTTCCCCGGGTGCGGTGGCCGCCGGGTGCTGCCGGTCGGTCCCGCAGGGCGGGGCGGGAGGCGTGGGGCCTCGGGGAGCGGGCGGTGCACGTGCCGATGGAGCGGCACCGGCGCGCGGCGGCGGTGCCGTGGGGGAAGCCGCGTGTCAGTGGTGGGAAGAGTGCCATCGCAGACATGTACGTGTCAGGAGTCCGACGGCAAGTTGGCCGGAATCCGTCCGTTGACGAAAGACCGCCGTCCGCATAGCGGTACGGGCCCGCCGCGCCGGCGAGCCCGTACCGCTTCCCGTGCGCGCGGGAGAAACCCTCAGGCCAGGCTGTCGCGCCAGGCGCGGTGCAGATCCGCGAACCGGCCGGATCCCGCGATCAGTTCCGCGGGAGAGCCGTCCTCCACCACGCGGCCGTCGGCCATCACCAGGACGCGGTCCGCGATCTCCACCGTCGACAGCCGGTGCGCGATGACCACCGCCGTACGGCCGCGCAGCACCGTGGCCATCGCCCGCTGCACCGCCTGCTCGCCGGGGATGTCCAGCGACGACGTGGCCTCGTCCAGGATGAGCACCGCCGGGTCGGCGAGCAGCGCCCGCGCGAAGGCCACCAGCTGGCGCTGGCCTGCGGAGATCCGGCCGCCGCGCTTGCGGACGTCCGTGTCGTAGCCGTCCGGCAGGGCCGCGATGAAGTCGTGCGCGCCGATCGCCTTCGCCGCCCGCTCGATCTCCGCCCTGGTGGCGCCCGGCCGGCCGATGGCGATGTTCTCCGCGACGGTGCCGGAGAACAGGAACGCCTCCTGCGTCACCATCACCACGCCGCGCCGCAGCTCCGGCACGGCGAGCGCGTCCAGCGGCACGCCGTCGAGCAGCACCCGGCCCTCCGTGGGGTCGTAGAAGCGGGCCAGCAGCTTGGCGAGGGTGGACTTGCCGGCGCCCGTCGAGCCGACCACCGCGACCGTCTGCCCCGCGTGCAGCGTCAGGTCGAAGCGGGGCAGGACCTCGCCGCCCGTGCGGTAGGCGAAGCGCACCCCCTCGAAGACGACCTCGCGGCCGGGCATCCCGGACCGCCGCTCCGGCAGCTCCCGGGGCGCGGCGGGCTCGGGCACGCCGGGCCGCTGCGCGAGCAGCCCCGCGATCTTGTCGAGGGAGGCGGCCGCCGACTGGTACGAGTTGAGGAACATCGCCAGCTGGTCGATCGGGTCGTACAGGCGCCGCAGGTACAGCACCGCCGCCGCGAGCACGCCCAGCTCCAGACCGCCGTCCGCCACCCGGTACGCGCCCCACAGGACGACCGCGGCCAGCACCACGTTGGCCAGGAGGCGGGAGAGGAAGACGTAGCGGGCCATCTCCAGCATCGCCCCGACGTTGGCGCCCCTGTGCACGTCGTTGAGCTCCGCGAAGTGCTTCTCGTTGGCGCGCTCCCGGCGGAACGCCTGCACCGGCCGGATGCCGTTCATGGTCTCGGTGAACTTCACGATCACCGCGGCGATCGCCGTGGACCGCCTGCCGTAGACCGACCGGGCACGCCGGTGGTACGAGCGCATCAGCAGCCGGAGCGGCACGAACGAGAGCACGGCCACGGCACCGATGCCCCAGTCCAGATAGAGCAGGGTGGCCGAGATGTACACGACCGCCAGGCAGACCCCGACGAGCTCCTGCAGCCCGTCGTTGATCAGCTCCCGGATCGACTCCACGTCGGTGGTCGCCCGGGAGATGAGCCGTCCCGACGTGTAGCGCTCGTGGAAGTCGACGCTGAGGGAGCGGGCGTGGTGGAAGATGCGGGCGCGCAGGTCGAGCAGCACGTCCTGGCCGATGCGCGCCGAGACCCGCACGAAGGCGTACTGCAGCAGGCCCGCGGCGACGGCGCTCACCAGATACGCGACGCCGACGGCGATCAGCGGGCCGTAGTCGTCCCGGCGGACGGCGGGCACGCCGCGGTCGATGGCGAACGCCACCAGGAGCGGCCCCGCCTGGACGGCCGTCTGCTGGAGCAGCAGCAGGAGCGCGCTGACCCGCAGGCGGCCGCGGGCGGGGGCGAGCAGCGAGCGCAGCAGCGCCCGGGAAGCCCCCTCGGGGGCGGGCAGGACGTCCTTGTCGAAGGCGTCGCCGCCGGGCGGGCCGCCGGGCGCGGGGTCCGTCCGCTCGGGCCCGGTGGTGGTCTGGTCGGTGGCGGTGGTCATCGCCGGCCTCCCTCGTGCCGTGCGTACGGATCCTCCGCCGCGCCGCCCCGGTCCTCGTCGCCCGCCATGAGCAGGGCGTACTCCCGGCTGGTGCGCAGCAGTTCGTGATGGGTGCCGACGGCGGCGATGCGGCCGCCGGAGAGCAGGGCGACGCGGTCGGCGAGCAGGACCGTGGAGGGGCGGTGGGCGACGACGAGGGCGGTCGTCCCGGCCAGCACCTCGCGCAGCGCCGCTTCCACCAGCGCCTCGGTGTGCACGTCGAGCGCGGACAGCGGGTCGTCCAGGATCAGGAAGCGCGGGTCGCCGACGACGGCGCGGGCGAGCGCGAGCCGCTGCCGCTGCCCGCCGGACAGGCTCAGGCCCTGCTCGCCGACCTGGGTGCGGGTGCCCTCCGGGAGGGAGTGCACGAAGCCGGCCTGGGCGACCTCCAGGGCCCGCCGCAGCTCGGCCTCGCCGCCGCCCTCCGCGCCCATCAGCACGTTCTCGCCGACGCTCGCGGAGAACAGCGTCGGGTCCTCGAAGGCCACGGACACCAGCTCGCGCAGGCGCTCGCGCGGCATGGCGGCGATGTCCCGGCCGTCCAGGGTGATCCGCCCGGACGTCGCCTCGTGGAGCCGGGGGACGAGGGCGGTCAGGGTCGTCTTGCCGCTGCCCGTCGTGCCGACGAGGGCCATCGTCTCGCCGGGCCGGATGTGCAGGTCGACGCCGTCCAGGACGGGCGGGGCGTCCGCGGGCGCGTCGGGGTAGCGGAAGCCGACGCCCTCCAGGCGCAGGCCCTTTTCCTCCTCCGGCAGGGCGCTCTTCGCCTGCGGGGCGGCACCGGCTCCGGAGGCGTCGTCCTGCTGCGGGGCGGGGGTGTCCATGACCTCGAAGTACCGGTCGGCGGCCGTGGCGGCCTCGTTGGAGATCGCGATCAGGAAGCCGAACGACTCCACCGGCCACCGCAGCGCCAGGGCCGTCGACAGGAACGCCACCAGCGTGCCGGCCGACAGCTCGCCGTCGGCGACCTGCAGCACGCCGAGCACCAGCGCCGCGCCGATCGCCAGCTCCGGCAGGCTCATGATGAACGCCCAGAGCATGCCCAGCAGGTGCGCCTTGTGCAGCTCGGTGCCGCGCAGCCGGCCGGAGAGGGCGGCGAAGGCCTTCTCCTGGCCGCGGTGCCGGCCGAAGCCCTTGATGATGCGGATGCCGAGGACGCTCTCCTCGACGACCGTCGCGAGGTCACCGGACTGGTCCTGCGCGGTGCGCGCGGCCCGGGAGTAGCGCTCTTCGAAATACGCGCAGAGGACGACCAGCGGCACCACCGGGACGAGCAGCACGAGCCCCAGCATCCACTGCTGGATCAGCAGGACGACGAAACCCGCCACCACCGTCACGCTGTTGACCAGCAGGAAGGTCACGGGGAAGGCCAGGAAGATGCGCAGCAGCGTCAGGTCCGTCGTGCTCCGCGAGAGCAACTGGCCCGAGGCCCAGCGGTCGTGGAAGGCGACCGGCAGCCGCTGCAGGTGCCGGTAGAGGTCCGCCCGCATGTCCGCCTCGACCCGTGCCAGCGGGCGCGCGGTGATGAAGCGGCGCACCGCGAACAACGACGCCTCCAGCAGCCCGAGCAGGAGCACGAGACCGCCGCCCAGCCACACGCCCGACGGATCGCTCCCGGCGACCGGCCCGTCCACGAGCCACTTCAGCGCGAGCGGTATCGACAGGCTGGCGAACGACGCGACTATGGCCACCGCCGCGGCCATGGCCAGCCTCGCGCGCACCGGGCGCACGTACGGCCACAGGCGCAGCAGCGAGCGGACGGCGGACCGGCCGGCGGCCGGAGGGGGAGGTTCACGGGTCTCTGTCATCAGGAGTGAGCGTACGGTTCACCACTGACATCGCTCACTCGGTTTTTTGGGCCCAGCACCCCCTCACGGCAACGGAATTGGCGACTCCGCTATCGCTCCCGTCCCGTCCGAGGCCACCCGCCAGAGCAGCACCGAACGCGCCCCCACCGTGACGCGCGCCCCCGCCGCACGGCGCTCACCCGGCGCCTCCCCCTGCTCCTCCCGGGCCGTGTCGACGAGGAGTTCGTAGCCGCCGGCCCACGGCGGCCCCGGCAGCGTGAACACCACGTCCTCGGCCCCCGCGTGCAGCACGGCCAGGAAGCTGTCGTCCGTGACCGGCTCCCCCCGGTGCCCGCGCTGGGGGATGTCGCGCCCCGAGAGGTACATGCCGAGCGTCGCCGCCGGCGCGTACCAGTCGGCCTCGGTCATCTCCGAGCCCGCGGCCGTGAACCAGGCGAGGTCGCGCAGCCCGTCCGCGCTCTGCGGGCGGCCGGAGAAGAAGGAGCGGCTGCGCAGCACGGGGTGCGCGCGGCGCAGCGCGAGCAGCCGGCCGCACAGGTCGGTGAGGGCGCGCCAGCCCGGGTCCGCCAGTAGCGACCAGTCGATCCAGCTCGTCTCGCTGTCCTGGCAGTAGGCGTTGTTGTTGCCGTCCTGGGTGCGGCCCATCTCGTCGCCCGCGACCAGCATCGGCACCCCCGTGGACAGCAGCAGCGTGGTCAGCAGGTTCCGCAGCTGCCGCCGCCGCAGGGCCAGCACCGCCGGGTCGTCCGTGGGACCCTCCGCGCCGCAGTTCCAGGACCGGTTGGCGTCGGAGCCGTCGCGGTTGCCCTCGCCGTTGGCCTCGTTGTGCTTGTGCTCGTAGCTCACCAGGTCGCGCAGCGTGAAGCCGTCGTGGGCGGTGACGAAGTTGACGGAGGCGTACGGGCGGCGCCCGCCCCACGCGTAGAGGTCGCTGGAGCCGGAGAGCCGGTAGCCGAGGTCGCGCACGTCGGGCAGGGCGCCGCGCCAGTAGTCCCGTACGGCGTCGCGGTAGCGGTCGTTCCACTCGGTCCACAGCGGCGGGAAGGAACCGACCTGGTAGCCGCCCGAGCCCACGTCCCACGGCTCCGCTATCAGCTTCACCCGGCGCAGGACCGGGTCCTGGGCGATGACGGCCAGGAACGGCGAGAGCATGTCGACGTCGTGCATGGAGCGGGCGAGGGCCGCCGCCAGGTCGAAGCGGAAGCCGTCGACGCCCATCTCCGTCACCCAGTAGCGCAGGGAGTCGGTGATCAGCCGCAGGACGTTCGGCTGGACGACGTGCAGGGTGTTGCCGCAGCCGGTGTAGTCGGCGTAGCGGCGCCGGTCGGCCTGCAGCCGGTAGTAGCGGCGGTTGTCGATGCCCTTCAGGGACAGCATGGGGCCCAGCTCGCCGCCCTCGGCGGTGTGGTTGTAGACCACGTCCAGGATGACCTCCACGCCCGCCGCGTGCAGGGCCCGCACCATGCGCTTGAACTCGCCCACCTGCCGCCCGTCGGTCCCGGACGACGCATAGCCGGCGTGCGGGGCGAAGTAGCCGATGGAGTTGTAGCCCCAGTAGTTGCGCAGGCCGCGCCGCAGCAGGTGGTCCTCGTGCGCGAACTGGTGCACCGGCAGCAGCTCGACGGCCGTCACGCCCAGCCGCACCAGGTGCTCCACGGCCGCCGGGTGCCCCAGCCCGGCGTACGTCCCGCGCAGCTCTTCGGGGACGCCCGGGTGGCGCTTGGTGAAGCCCCGCACGTGCAGCTCGTAGATGACCGAGTCGGGCCACGGCGTCTTGGGGCGGTGGTCGTCCGCCCAGTCGTCCCCGTCGGCGACGACCACGCCCTTGGGGACGTACGGGGCCGAGTCGCGCTCGTCGCGGACCGTGTCGGCGACGTGCTGCTGGGGCCAGTCGCGCACGTGCCCGTACACCTCGGGGGGCAGCGAGAAGTCGCCGTCCACGGCCCGCGCGTAGGGGTCCAGGAGCAGCTTGGCCGGGTTCCAGCGGGCGCCCGTCCAGGGGTCCCAGCGGCCGTGGACGCGGTAGCCGTAGCGGCGGCCGGGCAGGACGCCGGGGACGAAACCGTGCCATATCTCGTGCGTCAGCTCGGTGAGGGGCAGCCGTATCTCGTCCACCTCCGGGCCGCCGTCCCCGCCGGCGGGCTCGCCGAACAGGCACAGCTCGACGGCCTCCGCCCCGCCGGCCCACAGGGCGAAGTTCGTCCCCGCCGGGGCGCCCCCGGCGGCGGGCTTGAAGCGGGCCCCGAGCGGCTCGGGGCTGCCGGGCCACACGGCGGTGCCGGGCAGCGGCCGCAGGGCCGGGTCCGTGCGGGGCCGGCCGTTGACCGGGGCCTCGCCGGTGCCCCCGGGGCGGGCCGCCGGGCGCCGGACCGGCCCCCCGCCGAACTCGTCCCCCCGGTCCGCCTCTTGCTCGGGTGCGCTCGACACGTCTTCGCCTCCGGCGGCTCGCGGGCAGCGCGCCGGTCGCCCGGCGTCCCGTGCCGGGCGGCGGCGGTTCCGTCCTTGCCCCCAGTTCTGCCCAGAACCACGCGTGCGCTCACACGGGTGATCGGGCGACGGGCCGGGCGCCGCAAGGCCTCTGCCCGCTTCCGGAACCGCGGCCCACCCCGGGCCGGAGCACCCGGGTGGCCGGATTATGATGCTCACCTTCAGCCACAGGGATCACCCCCGCCGCATGTCTCGTACCACCGTTCCCATTTGGGACCCAACGGTGACATTCCACGGGTCTGCGGCAGCGGAGCCCTGTGGTTGTCTATCGCCAGCGCGTGAGCCGCGCTTCGGGGGCGCCGCGTGGCCGCGGGCCGTGCGAGGGGAGACAACCGATTTGAACGTGCAGCTGATACCGAGCAGGCGCGCAGCCCGGCGCAAGGGGCTGTTCGCGCTGCTGCTCGGCGCGCTGATGCTGCTGGTCACCGCCTGCGGCGGGGACGACGACGGGAAGAAGGCCGGTGGGGCCAAGGCCGTTCCGTCCGGTCCCTCGGAGGCCGTGGTGGCCATCGCGCCGGACGACGGAGCGAAGGGCGTCGCGACGTCCGGCGCGCTCAAGGTGACCGCGGAAAAGGGCACCCTGACGTCGGTCAAGGTCGCCGACGCCAAGGGCCGTACGATCGACGGCAAGATCACCGACGACGGCAGGGCGTGGGAGCCCGCGGCGCACCTCGGCGCCTCCACGAAGTACACGGTCGACGCCCTGGCCAAGGACAAGGACGGCCGCCCGGCGGCCAAGCACGCGTCGTTCACGACGCTCACGCCGCAGAACACCTTCGTCGGCTACTTCACGCCGGAGGACGGCAGCACGGTCGGCGTGGGCATGCCCGTATCGATCAATTTCAGCCGCGGCATCGAGAACACCAAGGCCGTCGAGCGGGCCGTCAAGGTGACCGCCGAACCGGCCGTCGAGGTCAAGGCGCACTGGTTCGGCAACGACCGGCTCGACTTCCGCCCCGAGAAGTACTGGGCCGCCGGCACCAAGGTGACGGTCGACCTGAACCTCGACGGCGTCGAGGGCCGCGCGGGCGTGTACGGCTCGCAGACGAAGACCGTGAAGTTCACCATCGGCCGCAGCCAGGTCAGCACGGTCGACGCCAAGTCGCACCAGATGACGGTCGAGCGCGACGGCAAGCCCTTCAAGACCATCCCGATCTCGGCCGGCCGCCCGGGCAACCCCACCTACAACGGGCAGATGGTCATCAGCGAGAAGCTCGACGTGACCCGCATGGACGGCAGCACGGTCGGCTTCGGCGGCGAGTACGACATCAAGGACGTGCCGCACGCGATGCGCCTGTCCACCTCCGGCACCTTCCTGCACGGCAACTACTGGTCCGGATCGGGCACCTTCGGCTCGGAGAACGCCAGCCACGGCTGCGTGGGCCTGGAGGACGAGCGCGGCGGCGGCGACCCGAACACGCCGGCGGCGTGGTTCTACAACAACTCCCTCATCGGCGACGTCGTCATCGTCAAGAACTCCGACGACAAGATGATCAAGCCGGACAACGGCCTCAACGGCTGGAACCTGCCGTGGTCGGAGTGGAGCAAGAGCTGACGCAGCTGCGGCGCCGGTAGCGCCGAAACCTTTCCCCGGGCGGCCCGGTGCACTGTGACGAAGTGCACCGGGCCGCGCCGCATGCCGTCCCTTTCCGGCGCAGACCCCCCGTACCTCCCGCGGCTAACCTGCTGCCATGACTGTGCATCTTGAGGTTGCCGAGGGCGTGGGCACCATCCGCCTGGACCGCCCGCCGATGAACGCGCTGGACATCGCCACCCAGGACCGGATCCGCGAGCTCGCCGAGGAGGTCACCCGCCGCGAGGACGTCCGCGCCGTCGTGCTGTGGGGCGGGGAGAAGGTGTTCGCGGCCGGCGCGGACATCAAGGAGATGCAGAAGATGGACCACGCCGCGATGGTGGCGCGGTCCCGCGGGCTCCAGGACTCCTTCACCGCCGTCGCCCGCATCCCCAAGCCGGTCGTCGCCGCCGTCACCGGCTACGCCCTCGGCGGCGGCTGCGAGCTCACGCTCTGCGCCGACTTCCGGATCGCCGCCGACAACGCCAAGCTCGGCCAGCCCGAGATCCTGCTCGGCCTCATCCCCGGCGCCGGCGGCACCCAGCGGCTGGCCCGGCTGATCGGCCCGTCCAAGGCCAAGGACCTCATCTTCACCGGCCGTCAGGTCAAGGCCGACGAGGCGCTCGCCCTCGGCCTGGTCGACCGCGTCGTGCCCGCCGCCGAGGTGTACGAGCAGGCGCACGCGTGGGCGGCGCGGCTCGCCACCGGCCCCGCGCTGGCGCTGCGCGCCGCCAAGGAGGCCGTGGACACCGGCCTGGAGACCGACATCGACACCGGCCTGGCCATCGAACGGAACTGGTTTGCGGGCTTGTTCGCGACCGAGGACCGGGAGATCGGTATGCGCAGCTTTGTCGAGGACGGACCGGGTAAGGCCAAGTTCGTCTGACCTCCGGCCGGTTGACGGTGGTCCGTACGGGGCGGCCACCGCTGCCGGGGTTGACGCACGGTCGTGCCGGTGTCCACCCCGGGGTGCCTCTTGTGGGGGAATTACACCGCGTGCACGCCCCGCGGCGAGGGCCCTTCCGGCCGCTTCCGGCGATCTCTCCGGGGGCCCTGGTCGCCGCAGGTCAGTGCGGGTTTCCGGGATGATCGCCTGCCGTTGGCATATGTCGCGGCAGGCGCTCGGAGTGGGTCATTCCGGTCAGATGAATCCCCGCGTTCCAGCCCCGGGTGTGCTTGCGGCGGCCATGATGGGGGCATGGCGGGCCTGGAGGGAACGGAGCAGCCACGGCAGCGGGGAGGCACGGCCGCTGCACGGTGGTCGCCGACCGTAGAGGATGAACTGGCGCTCAAGGCGCTCGATCTGTACGGCAACCCCACGCAGGGCGAGGTGCGCCTGCCCTCCCGCCCGGAGTCCGCCGTCGCCGCGCGGCGGCTCACCCAGTCCGTGGTGCTGCGCCACTGGGGCCTCTCGGGGCAACTCACCGAGCATGCCGTCCTGCTGGTGTCCGAGCTCGTCGGCAATGCCGTCCGGCACACCGGTGCGCGCTACTTCGGCCTGCGGATGCTGCGCCGCCGGGGGTGGCTGCGGATAGAGGTGCGCGACCCCTCGCGCGGGCTGCCCTGCCTCATGCCCGTGCACGAGCTCGACGTCACCGGCCGGGGCCTGTTCCTCGTCGACAAGCTCTCGGACCGCTGGGGGGTCGACCTGCTGGCGCGCGGCAAGACCACCTGGTTCGAGATGCGGGTCGCCGACCGCTGACGCGCCCGGCGCAGCGCCCGGCACGACGTCCGGCACAACGAAGAGGCCCCCGTTTCGCCGGCGTGCGGCGGACTGGGGGCCTCTTCGTGCGCCGCGGAGAATTGGGGTGTGTTCCGCGGCGTGCTGACGACCTGGCTCGGGTCAATGAGGGTCGTGTGCTCCGACTATGGCAGACGGGGCGCGGTCCAGCCAAAACGGCTATCCGTTCAATTCGGGCAAGTGGCGCCATTTCGCTCTGAAATCAAAGGTGAGTTGAGCCACGCGCCTTGAATTACACGAATAGATCATGGGGATCGCTTATTTTTATGCGAAATCACAGAGAGTGATATCCGGCCGTGATCGAACTCCCCGGACGGGCCGCTACTCTGTGCCGGTCACACCGGCACGCCAATCGGCACACCAAAGGGGAGGCTCTTATGGCCGACATCGAGAGCGCACGCGAGACGTTCGCCAAGTTCGACATCGACGGGGACGGATTCGTCACCGCCGCCGAGTACAAGAAGGCCATGGCGCAGCTCGGCGACCACTTCGTCACCGAGACCGTCGCCCAGTCGATCATCGACTCCAAGGACACCAACGGCGACCGCCTGATGTCCTTCGAGGAGTTCTGGGCGTCGCTCAACAAGGGCTAGCCGCTCAACGAGGGCTAGCCGCTCGCTCCACGAGCGCCAGCCGCTCCACGAAGGCCGGCCGGCACGGCGGCCGGGCCGCGGCCGGGTCAGCGCCAGCCGCGCCGCTGCGCCCCGGCCCGCCGCCGCCGGTCGTTGCACAGCAGGCAGCGGCCCCAGCCCGCGGGCAAGGGGTCCTTGTCGTCCCCGTAGAGGGGATCCACGGGCCCCTTGGGATGCTGCGCGCAGCCCGTCGCCCCCAGCCCGCCGCCCAGGGCGTTCGCCGCGGTCAGCGCCCTGCGCAGGGCGTCCACCAGCTGCTCGGCCTCATGGGGTGCGGGCGCGGCGGCGTCGAGAGAAAAGGCGATGTCCGAGGCGGTGGTGAGCGCGCTCTGGAGTTCGCGCAGGTCTGCGTAACTCATGCCTGCGAGCGTAACCGCCGCCACTGACAACGCGGCCCGGCCGCCCGCCCCGCGGCCCCCTGCGGTACGGTCGGCGCCATGCCGGAGGCCCAGTACATCGCCGTGATGACGACGACCGACAGCGAGGAGCGCGCCCGGCACCTCGCCACCACCGCCGTCGAGGCGCGCCTCGCCGCCTGCGCGCAGATCGACGGGCCCGTCACGAGCGTCTACCGCTGGCAGGGCGAGGTGCGGAGCGACACCGAGTGGCGCGTCCTCTACAAGACCACCGCGGACCGCTACCGCGAGCTCGAAGCCCGCATCCAGGACGAGCACACCTACGAGACCCCGGAGATCGTCGCCACCCCCGTCACGGCGGGCAGCGACGCGTACCTGGCCTGGCTCCGGGCGGAGACGCGCGTCAGCCGCGGCTGAGGAGCCAGCTCCGCTCGGCGCCCGCGGAGCCCCTGTCGCGGACCGTCCGCACGCCCTCGCCCGTCGCGTCGCGCGAGGTGCCGGTGCGGTGCGAGACCTGTTCCCAGATCCGGCCGTCCGCCTCCGCGGTGACCTTCTGCCGCTCGCCCGAGCCGGTCCGCTCGGTCCGGAAGCGCTGCCCCGCCGCGTCCGCGTCGCACGGCACGGTGACGAGCAGCGCGCCCTGTCTGCCGATGCAGCGGTAGGGCTGGGACTGCGGGGAGAACTGGTGCGTGGCCGCGCTGTAGACCCAGGTCTGGGCGGCCCGCCCGGACTCCCGGCACGGCTGCAGGGCCACCAGCCAGGGCCGCAGGGTGCCGCGCGGGTCCCGGTAGCCGGACCCCTCGGCGGTCAGGCAGCCGCCGAGGGCGCCGTTGTGGATGCGCACGGCACCGGCGGGCGCCGCGGGCGCGGGACCGGCGTCGGCGCCGGCCGTGGGTGCCGTCACGCCGAGGGCGGCGACGGCGCCGAGGATCGCTGCGGTGGCGCGGAAGGAATGGCGCATGGCGAGAGCTCCTCGATCAAGGGTGGAAACGGAACGAGGGCGCTGACATTACTGACGGCTCAAGGGCGCTGACACGTGGTTTCCAGTCATGGTCATTTCCCCTCGCAACCTGTGATCACTCGGGATATCCTGGCCAAAACTTTACGAAGTGCGGACAAAGGACAGTTAAGACCCTTGAAGGCGATACGTAAGAGCGTCATGGCGGCCACCGGGATCGCGCTGGCCCTGAGCCTGGCGGCGTGCGGGGGCGGCGACGAGCCGGCGGGCTCCGGCGGCGGGAAGAGCGACAACAGTGCCGACAAGGCGCTCAAGGCGGCGGACCCGGCCGGCACGCTCAAGGCGGCCGCGGCCAAGGGGGCGCAGCAGAACACGTTCCGCACCAAGGGGACGCGCAAGGACCAGGACGGCGAGTACGTCAGCGAGGGCGCGTTCCAGGTGAAGCCCGGCGCCTCCGACGTGAAGGACGTGGGCCCGAAGACGGCCGAGGCCCCGGACGGCGTCAGCCACATGATCACCATCAACGACACGATGTACTTCAACGGGGAGAAGGTCCCCGGCAAGAAGTGGTGGACCTTCAGCACCGAGGGGGCCGACAAGAGCAAGGACCCCTCGTCGGAGCTCTTCGTCCGGCTGACGTCCGCCCTCGCCACGTCCAAGGACGTGAAGAACACGGGTGTCGAGACGGTCGGCGGCCGCCGCGCGGCCCGCTTCCAGGGCACGGTCGTCGTGTCGGAGCTCGCCGCGTACAAGGGCGACGCGATGCAGGAGAAGGACCGCGACTTCACGGTGAAGCAGTGGAAGCAGGAGGGCGTGGAGAAGACCGTCCTCACCGTCTGGGTCGACAAGGACGGCGTGGTCGCGAAGACCGAGGAGTCGGGCAAGGGCTCCAAGGGCGAGTACCGCCGGACCGACGAGTACCGCGACTGGGGCGCGGACCTGGGCATCAAGCCCCCGCCGGCCGCCGAGACCGCGACCGAGAAGGAGGTCCTGGAGGCCGAGATGAAGAAGCAGAAGTAGCGCCCCGCACGCGAGAGGCGCTCCTGCCCGGCAGCTGCCGGGCAGGAGCGCCTCTCGCGCTTCAGCGGTGTGTCAGCACTCGATGATGTTCACGGCGAGGCCGCCGCGCGCCGTCTCCTTGTACTTCACGCTCATGTCCGCGCCCGTCTCCTTCATGGTCTTGATGACCTTGTCGAGGGAGACGTGGTGCCGGCCGTCGCCGCGCAGGGCCATGCGGGCCGCGGTGACCGCCTTCGCGGCGGCCATGCCGTTGCGCTCGATGCACGGGATCTGGACCAGGCCGCCGACCGGGTCGCAGGTCAGGCCCAGGTTGTGCTCCATGCCGATCTCGGCCGCGTTCTCCACCTGCTCGGGGGAGCCGCCGAGGACCTCGGCGAGGCCGCCCGAGGCCATGGAGCAGGCGGAGCCGACCTCGCCCTGGCAGCCGACCTCGGCGCCGGAGATCGAGGCGTTCTCCTTGAAGAGCAGGCCGATCGCACCGGCGGCGAGCAGGAAGCGCACGATGCCGTCCTCGTCCGCGCCCGGCACGAAGTTCATGTAGTAGTGCAGGACGGCCGGGATGATGCCCGCGGCGCCGTTGGTGGGAGCGGTCACGACGCGGCCGCCCGCGGCGTTCTCCTCGTTGACGGCCATGGCGTAGATCGTGATCCACTCCATGGCGCGGGCCTGCGGGTCGCCCTCGGCGCGCAGCTGGCGGGCGGTGTTCGCGGCGCGGCGGCGGACCTTCAGGCCGCCCGGCAGGATGCCCTCGCGGGACATGCCGCGCGACACGCACGCCTGCATCACGCGCCAGATCTCCAGGAGGCCCTCGCGGATCTCCGTCTCCGTGCGCCAGGCCTTCTCGTTCTCCATCATCATCGCGGAGATCGACAGGCCGGACTCGCGGGACATGCGCAGCAGCTCGTCACCGGTGCGGAAGGGGTACTTCAGCACGGTGTCGTCGAGCTTGATGCGGTCCTCGCCGACCGCGTCCTCGTCCACGACGAAGCCGCCGCCGACCGAGTAGTAGGTCTTCTCCAGCAGGGGGGCGCCGGCCTCGTCGTAGGCGAAGAGGGTCATGCCGTTGGCGTGGTACGGCAGGGAGCGGCGGCGGTGCAGGATCAGCTGGCTCGACTCGTCGAAGTCGATCTCGTGGGCGCTGCCGATCTCCGCGCCGAGCAGCCGCAGCCGCTTCGACTCGCGGATCCGCTCGACCTCCGCGTCCGCCAGCTCGACGTCCACGGTGCGCGGCGAGTAGCCCTCCAGGCCGAGGAGGACGGCCTTGGGGGTGCCGTGGCCGTGGCCGGTGGCGCCGAGGGAGCCGAACAGCTCCGCGCGGACGGAGGCGGTGTGGGCCAGCAGGCCCTCGTTCTTCAGCCGTCGCGTGAACATCAGCGCGGCCCGCATGGGGCCGACCGTGTGGGAGCTGGACGGGCCTATGCCGATCGAGAAGAGATCGAAAACGGAGATGGCCACGGTGGCTGCTCCCTGTCTGCTTGGGGGTGGTACGGGGTGGTGCGAGGGCCGTGCTCGGGGGCGCACCCGCCGGTACGGGGGGCGCGCGTGGTGCGGGGCACCGGGCGCTCACTCTTCAGTGTGCCCGGTGCCCCGTACCGGCGGGTGAACCGGATGCCGATGTGTTACTTCAGGCCGGGGTACAGCGGGTGCTTGTCCGCCAGGGCCGTGACGCGGCCGCGCAGGGCCTCCGCGTCGTAGACCGGCTTCAGCGCCTCGGCGATGATGTCGGCAACCTCACGGAAGTCCTCCGCCTGGAAGCCCCGGGTGGCCAGCGCCGGCGTGCCGATCCGCAGACCCGAGGTGACCATCGGGGGCCGCGGGTCGTTCGGGATGGCGTTCCGGTTGACCGTGATCCCGACCTCGTGGAGGCGGTCCTCGGCCTGCTGGCCGTCCAGCTCGGAGTTGCGCAGGTCCACCAGCACCAGGTGCACGTCCGTGCCGCCGGAGAGGACGGAGACGCCCGCCTCGGCGACGTCGGCCTGCACCAGGCGCTCGGCCAGGATCTTCGCGCCCTCCAGCGTACGCTGCTGGCGCTCCTTGAACTCCTCGCTGGCCGCGACCTTGAAGGAGACGGCCTTCGCGGCGATCACGTGCTCCAGCGGACCACCCTGCTGACCGGGGAAGACAGCGGAGTTGATCTTCTTGGCCAGCTCGGCCGTGGAGAGGATCACACCGCCGCGCGGACCGCCGAGGGTCTTGTGCGTGGTGGTGGTCACGACGTGCGCGTGCGGCACCGGGGAGGGGTGCAGCCCGGCGGCGACGAGGCCCGCGAAGTGGGCCATGTCGACCATCAGGTACGCGCCGACCTCGTCGGCGATCCGGCGGAAGGCCGCGAAGTCCAGCTGGCGCGGGTACGCGGACCAGCCGGCGACGATCAGCTTCGGGCGGTGCTCCTTGGCGAGGCGCTCGACCTCCTCCATGTCGACCAGGTTGGTCTGCTCGTCGACGTGGTAGGCGACCACGTTGTAGAGCTTGCCGGAGAAGTTGATCTTCATGCCGTGGGTCAGGTGCCCGCCGTGGGCGAGGTTCAGACCCAGGATGGTGTCGCCCGGCTGGAGCAGGGCGAACATCGCGGCCGCGTTGGCCTGCGCACCGGAGTGCGGCTGGACGTTCGCGTGCTCGGCGCCGAAGAGCGCCTTGATCCGGTCGATGGCGATCTGCTCGACGACATCGACGTGCTCGCAGCCACCGTAGTAGCGGCGGCCGGGGTAGCCCTCGGCGTACTTGTTGGTGAGGACCGAGCCCTGGGCCTCCATGACCGCGACCGGAGCGAAGTTCTCCGAGGCGATCATCTCGAGGGTGGACTGCTGGCGGTGGAGTTCGGCGTCGACAGCGGCGGCGACGTCGGGGTCGAGCTCATGGAGGGAGCTGTTCAGAAGCGACATGAGTTCTTCCTGGACTTCCTGGGCGGAGGAGGAGGTGAGGGCGAGGTCAGCCTGCGGTGAAGGCGTCGTACTCGGCGGCGGAGAGGAGGTCCGCCGGCTCGTCCGTGATCTTCACCTTGAACAGCCAGCCGCCCTCGAAGGGGGCGGAGTTCACCAGCGCGGGGTCGTCCACGACGTCCTGGTTGGCCGCGGTGACCTCGCCGGTCACCGGGGAGAACAGGTCGCTGACCGACTTGGTCGACTCCAGCTCGCCGCAGGACTCGCCCGCGGTGACGGTGTCACCGACGGCCGGGAGCTGGGCGAAGACGACGTCACCGAGCGAGTTCGCGGCGAACTCGGTGATGCCGACCGTGGCCACGCCGTCCGCGTCGACGGCCGACAGCCACTCGTGCTCCTTGCTGTAGCGCAGCTGCTGGGGGTTGCTCATGGCTAGATTCTCCTGGATGCGCGTGAGTGCTTGTGCAACGGGTCTTGACAGAGGGAGATGAGAAGGGGCAGGGAAGCCCCCGGGCGAGCCACGGGGAAGATCAACGCTGCCGCTTGTAGAAGGGCAGGGCGACGACCTCGTACGGCTCGTGGCTGCCGCGGATGTCCACGGCCACGCCCTCGGTGCCGGGCGCGGCGTGCGCCGCGTCGACGTAGGCGATGGCGATCGGCTTGCCGAGCGTGGGGGAGGGGGCGCCGGAGGTGACCTCGCCGACGACCTCGCCGCCGGCCACCACCGCGAAGCCCGCGCGCGGCACGCGGCGGCCCTCGGCGATCAGCCCGACGAGCTTGCGCGGCGGCTGCGTCTCCGCGCGCTCGGCGGCCGCCTCCAGTGCGGCGCGGCCCACGAAGTCGCCTTCCTTCTCGAACTTCACGACCCGGCCCAGGCCCGCGTCGAACGGGGTGGTCGCGGTCGTCAGCTCGTGGCCGTACAGCGGCATGCCGGCCTCCAGGCGCAGCGTGTCGCGGCACGAGAGCCCGCAGGGGACCAGGCCCGCCTCCGCGCCGGCCTCGGTCAGCGCCTGCCACAGCTTCTCCGCGTCGGCCGGGGCGACGAACAGCTCGAAGCCGTCCTCGCCGGTGTAGCCGGTCCGGGCGATGAGGGCGGGCACGCCGGCGACGGTGCCCGGCAGGCCCGCGTAGTACTTCAGGCCGTCCAGGTCGGCGTCCGTGAGGGACTTCAGGATGCCGGGGGAGGCGGGGCCCTGGACGGCGAGGAGCGCGTACGCGTCGCGGTCGTCACGGACCTCCGCGTCGAAGCCCGCCGCGCGCTCGGTCAGCGCGTCGAGGACGGTCTGCGCGTTGGAGGCGTTGGCGACGACCATGTACTCGGCTTCGGCGAGGCGGTAGACGATCAGGTCGTCGAGGATGCCGCCGTCCTCACGGCAGATCATCGTGTACCGGGCGCGGCCGGTGGCGACGCTCCCTATGTTGCCCACCAGGGCGTAGTCCAGCAGGGCCGCGGCCTGCGGGCCGGTCACGGTGATCTCGCCCATGTGGGAGAGGTCGAAGAGGCCCGCGCGGGTGCGGACGGCGACGTGCTCGTCGCGCTCGCTGCCGTAGCGCAGGGGCATGTCCCAGCCGGCGAAGTCGGTCATGGTCGCGCCGAGCCCGCGGTGCAGGGCGTCGAGTGCGGTGCGGCGAGGGGTGTCGGTCATGGTGTGGGCTCCCGGACATGGCAGTGAGGACGTCCTCCCCATCTGTCATCGGAACCTGAGAGGTTCACCGGGAGCCGTCGCGACACGCGGGGCCCGGCTTGCACCTTGGGTGGAGCCGCACGCGGTGCGGCCCGCTTTTCAGATCTGCCTCGTCCGCGCGGTACGGGGCCTGAGAGATTCAAGGGAGGAACTTGCTCCTTCGGCGCCCAGCGCACACGGCGTGGCGTGCTGCTGGGACTCTCCCGCGCGGATTCGAGCGGCCGGTATGCAGTTGGATACGCAGTTGGCGCGCACATCATTGCACGTGCGGGCGCGATACGGACTGCCTGGCGCCCCTCGAATTCGATTACCTTGCCTTTACGTTCCGTGGGTAGGGGGCAGTGACGGGCGGTGACCGGGCCGGGGGAGGGGCACAACGCATGGGAACAGCGCCGACGGCGGGGACGACCGGGGCCGCGAGAGCGCACGGCGCGGCCGCGCCGGGGGGTGGTGCGGTGCGGGCCCGGGCCCGGGTGCTCGACCTGCGCGGCGGGGCGGGCCGGGGGGAGCTGCGGTTCCCCGCCGGTGACCTGCTGATCGTCTCCGGCCTGCCGGGGAGCGGGAAGTCCACGCTCATCCGGCGCGCGGTGCCCCCGCTGGACGCCCGCGAGGGGATCGTGTGGTGCGTCGACTCCCAGGACACCCGGGAGCGGCTGGAGCGGCGCACGCCCGGCTGGCTCCCCTACGGCGCCTACCGGCCGCTCGCCCGGCTCGCCCACTACGCGGCGCTGCGGCGCGCCCTGCGCTCCGGTGCGAGCACCGTCGTCCACGACTGCGGCCAGCGGGGGTGGGTCCGCCGCTGGGTCGCGCACGAGGCGCGGCGCCGGGGCGCCGGGGCCCACCTGCTGCTGCTCGACGTGCCCCCGCGCACGGCACTGGCCGGGCAGGCGGCGCGCGGGCGGGGCGTCTCGCCGTACGCGTTCGGGCGCCACCGGCGGGCGATGGCACGGCTGGTCGCGGAGGTCACGGCCCGCTCCGTCCCGGAGGGGATGGCGTCGGTGGTCGTGCTGGACCGGCGCGCGGCGGATGCGCTGGGCAGGATCGTGTTCGCGCAGGGGAGGAGCGGAGACTTCGCGTAGGGGAGGGGCGGAGACGCGAGCCCGGTGCGGTGCTTTCCGGGCGTTCCCCGGCGTCTCCGCAGTGCCCCTTACAGCGGCAGCCGGCTCGTGACGGGTGCGCCGCCGGGCGCCACGGGGAGCTTCGCCAGCAGCTCCTTCACGACGGTCAGGGCCTCCGTGATCGCCGCCTGGACGCCCGCCGCGTCCTTCTTCTCCGCCGCGTCGATCAGCTTCTGGATCGCCGCCGCCAGCTTCGCCAGCAGGTCCCTCACGTCGCCCGCGGGGTCGGCCGCCTGACGGCCCGTTCCGGGCGGGGCCTGCCGCACGGAGTCCGCGAGCCGCGCCGTCGACGAACGCACCCGCTGCTGCAGCTCCTTGAGCGCCGCCACGTCCGGCGTCCGGGACTGGGACTCCTTGCCGATCCGGGAGACCAGCGTGAGCGTCTCCCCCAGCGCACCGACCGCGTCGAGCTGCTGCTGGAGCGCGGCCGCCGGCGGTACCCGGCGGTCCGGGGCCACGACGACGGACATGTCGGGGTCCGGTGCGTTCACGGCCGCCAGGGAGGGGCCCGCGACGGCGACGGCGACGGAACCGCAGGCGGCGACGGCTATCGCCGACGCGGCGAACTTGGTGACACGCATGCTGGAGTTCCCTTCGGTCGGGCAGCTGTCCGACCACCCTGTGGCCGGTGGTGTCCCTGCGCAACACGGCGGACACGCAGGGTGGCGTGACAGGAGTGGGTGGCGGCCCGTCCGGACGGCCCTGACCTGGGACATCACCGGCGATTCCGCCCGCCGGCGGAGGTGTCCGGGGGTTCAGCCGTTAGGGTGCGGGTGCGGCCTTGTCGAGACGGTGGTTGGACGGCGTTGGACGAGTTGGACGAGATGAGCATCCCCGGGCAGTACGGCGGCTGGAGCCCGGCCGCCGGCAGCAGCACCCCCGGCGCCCCCGGCGCCGCCCCGCCCGCCTGGCCGGCCAATGAGCTCGAAGAGGCGCTCGCCGCCTCCGTGGGCGTGCCCGGCGCGGGCCCCCGCATCGTGGAGGCGCTCGGCCGCAGCCACGTCTGGATTCCGCTTCCGGCCGGCGGCGGCCCGGACAGCCCCGACCTCGACGTGCCCACGCTGGAGCTCGACGGCGCGGCCTTCGTGCCCGTCTTCAGCTCCGAGGGCGAGCTCCTGCGCGTCGCCGGCGAGCGGATGCCGTACGCCGTCGCCCCGGCCGTCGAGTTCGCCCGCGGCCTGCCCCCGCAGGTGGGCATCGTCGTCAACCCCGAGGGCTCCGTGGGCGCACCGCTGCCCCCGCCGGCCGTCGCCGAGCTGTGCCGGGCCGGCCGCACCGCCCTGGACGGCGACGCCACCGGCGGCCGGGTGCGGCTCTTTGAGCCCGACTGGCAGGACGAGCCCACCGCCTTCCTGGCCGCCGCGGGCCTGGAGTTCACCGCCGCCCGCGTCGTCCGGACCGCGCGCCGCGCCCTCGCCAGCATCGAGGGCGCCCCTCCCGCCCTGTTCATCGGTGCCGAACTGGACCTTCCGGACCCGGAGAGCCGCACCGCCGCCCTGGAGGCCCTCGGCCGCGCCCTCGGCTCCGTGCCCGTGCCCTGGCCCGTCCAGCTGGTCTTCCTGGACGTGGCGCGGGACCCGGTCGGTGACTGGATGCGGGAGCGGATCCGTCCGTTCTACGACCGCGACCTGTGACTCCGCCCCTGTCCGCCCCGGCGGGCTCGTAAGCTGGTCGGACGACCACGGGGGCGCGCCGGCGCCCGCCGGGTCGCAGCAGCAGTCAAGGCCGAGAGAAGAGGCGGACCCAGGTGAGCGCGGGCGCGGAGAGCGGCGTGGAGCAGATGCTGCGCCAAGTGGCGCCCGGGCGGTACGACGCGTACGAGGCGCTGCTGCGGTCGCTGGCCGAGGGCAGGGTCTGGATGCTGCTCTGGCACGGCCAGGCCGGTTCCCCCGACGCCCAGTACGGCAACATGGAGGTCGAAGGCCTCGGCTACGCCCCGTGCGTGACGTCCGCACAGGAGCTGGCCGCCAGCGGCTGGAACCGCGCCCACGAGGTGATCTCCGGTCGCGCCGTCGCCGAGGCCCTCTACCCCGGCCGCTGGGGCCTGTGGCTCAACCCGCACGCGCCCGGCGGTGGTGTCGGCATCCCCTGGCTCGACCTGCGCCGCATCGCCGGCGGCCTGGACCGGCTGCCGGCCGGGCCGCTGCGCCTGAGCGAGCCCGCGGTCGAGATCCCGCAGTTCTACGCCCTCCTCGGGCAGAACGCCCACCGCACCCCGGCGGTGCGCTCGCTGCGCCGCGCCTGGGTGCAGCCCGCGCTCGGCAGCGCGTATCTGGCGATCGGCCTGGACCTCTACGACACGTCGCCGGGGTCCGTGGAGTCCGTGCGGCTGATGATGCAGCAGTCGGTCGGCGCGGTGCCGGACGGCCTGCCGGTGTCCACGGTCGCGATGTCGGACGAGCACGATCCGGTCGCGATGTGGATGCGGGCCAACGGCCGCCCGTTCTACGACCGCGACGCCCACGGGGCGCCCGCGGCGCCTTCCGGTTACGGCTATCCGCCGCAGACCGGCGCCTACTGACGGCCCTCCCCGGCCCCTATCCGGCCGCCCTTGTCCGCATAACGGAACTCTTCTCCACACATCACGGTTGCGCATCCTTTGCCAACCGGGTCTGGCGGGTGATCGCGGGGGCGTTGAAGACTCCCGCCACAAGGACTCCCGGTCCTGCGTACGACCTGCTCCGCGTGCACTTCCTGCAACTTCTTGCACTTCACGCACCATCGCACCTGTGTCGCACCTGCACCGCACTTCTCACGCACCTTTCGCACCAGTGATGTGAACCAGCCGCAAGCGCGGCGGGCGTTGGGCCGGCCCGTGCCGGCCGAGAGGGGTCCACCAGACGATGACGGCACCACTGCACGACACGGACGCGGCGCAGACCGCGGCCGTCGATGTCGCCGCCGACGTCCCGGCCGGGGCGATCGAGGGCCGCTCCCCCTGGCGGATCGCCTGGATCCGACTGAAGCGCGACAAGTTCGCCCTGGCCGGCGGCGCCGTCGTGCTGCTGCTCATCCTCGTGGCGATCTTCGCCCCGCTGATCGTGAGCGCGCTGGGCCACCCGCCCAACGAGTTCCACGAGGACCAGATCGACCCCCTCTTCAGCACGCCCAAGGGCGACTGGGGCGGCATCAACTCGGACTTCCTCTTCGGCGTCGAGCCCACGAACGGGCGCGACGTCTTCAGCCGCATCGTCTACGGGGCCCGCGTCTCGCTCCTGGTGGCCTTCCTGTCGGCCGTCGTCGCGGTCTTCCTCGGCACGGTGTTCGGCATCGTCGCCGGCTTCTTCGGCGGCTGGGTCGACGCGGTGATCAGCCGGGTCATGGACCTCCTGCTGGCCTTCCCGCAGCTGCTGTTCATCATCGCGCTGGTCTCGGTGGTCCCCGACTCCCTCTGGGGGCTGACCGGTTCGGGCGTGCGCATGGGCGTGCTGATCGCGGTGATCGGCTTCTTCGGCTGGCCCTACATCGGGCGCATCGTGCGCGGCCAGACGCTCTCGCTCAGAGAGCGGGAGTACGTCGAGGCCGCGCGCAGCCTGGGGGCCGGCCGGGGCTACATCCTCTTCCGCGAGCTGCTGCCCAACCTGGTGGCGCCGATCACCGTCTACACCACGCTGATGATCCCCACGAACGTCCTCACCGAGGCCGCCCTCAGCTTCCTCGGTACCGGAGTCAAGCCCCCCACGGCATCGTGGGGCGAGATGCTCGCCAGAGCCGTCGACCACTACGAGGCGGACCCGATCTTCATGATCATTCCGGGTCTCGCCATCTTCGTCACCGTCCTCGCCTTCAACCTCTTCGGCGACGGTGTCCGGGACGCTCTGGACCCGAAGGGTTCGCGCTAGGCCCGCCCGGGGGCCCGTGCCCGCCGATCCGCTCGTGTCCCACCGCCCCTGTCGGTCCGTCAGGAGGCTCTGTCCGCAAACCCGCCGGCCCGTTCCCGGGCGGCGACGATCACGGAGGTCGCGACACCTTGAGAACACAGAGAACTTCGAGGCGGAGGCCCGCCGCGGGGGCGGCCCTCGTGGTCGCGGCCCTGGTCACGACGGCCGCCTGCGGCGGCGGTGGCGGCGGCAAGAGCGGCGGGGACGGCAAGGGCCCGGGCTTCGACGCCGCGGTCGACAAGATCGCCAGCGCGTCGGACAAGAAGGGCGGCGAGCTGAAGTTCATCGGCACGCAGGACGCCGACTCCTGGGACCCGCAGCGCGGTTACTACGGATTCATGTGGGACTTCGCCCGCTACTACACGCGCACGCTGGTCACTCCCAAGCCCGCGGCCGGTGCCGCGAGCTCCACGGTGGTGCCGGACATGGCCACCGACACCGGCAAGGTCTCGGACGACAAGAAGACCTACACCTTCACCCTCAGGGACGGGCTGACCTGGGAGGACGGGCAGCCGGTCACCACGCAGCAGATCAAGTACGGCATCGAGCGCACCTGGGCCACCGACAAGATCTCCGGCGGTCCCACCTGGCTGATGCAGGTCCTGGACCCCGACAAGACGTACAAGGGACCGTACAAGGACGAGAGCAAGGACAAGCTCGGGCTGAAGGCGATCGAGACGCCGGACGAGAAGACGATCGTCTTCAGACTCCCCAGGCCCAACGGCGACTTCCTGCAGATGCTCGCGCTGCCCGCCGCGGCCCCGGTCCGCCCGGACAAGGACACCGGCGAGCGGTACGGCCAGAAGCCGTTCTCCAACGGGCCGTACAAGTTCGTCTCCTACACCCCGAACAAGGGCCTCGAACTGGTCCGCAACGACCAGTGGAAGAAGGAGTCCGACCCGGTCCGCAAGGCCCTGCCGGACAAGATCTCGGTCGCCCTGATCACCAACGCCGACGACATGGACAACCGGCTGATCAAGGGCGACTACGACGTCGACCTGAACGCCACCGGGATGGGCTCGGCGGGCCGCCAGAAGGCCCTCAAGGAGCACAAGGGCAACATCGACAACCCGCAGACCGGCTTCATCCGGTACGCAGCCTTCCCGAAGACCGTCGCCCCGTTCGACAACGAGCACTGCCGCAAGGCCGTCATCTACGGCGCCGACCACACCTCGCTGCAGACCGCGCGCGGCGGCCCCCAGGCGGGCGGCGACCTCGGCATCAGCATGCTGCCGCCGGTCGTCAAGGGCTTCGACGCCGGCTACGACCCGTACAACATCAAGGCGGGCAAGCCCGACGTGGCCAAGGCCAAGGAGGAGCTGAAGGCCTGCGGCAAGCCGGAGGGCTTCAAGACGACGATCGCGGTGCGCAACAACAAGCCGCAGGAGGTCGCCTCCGCCGAGTCGCTGCAGGCGTCCATGAAGGCCATCGGCATCGACGCGCAGATCGACAAGTACGACGGCGCCCAGAACAGCGGCATCATCGGCTCGCCGAAGAACGTCAAGGCCAAGGGCTACGGCATCATCATCATGGGCTGGGGCTCCGACTTCCCCAGCGGCCAGGGCTTCCTCCAGCCCATCGTCGACGGCCGCTTCATCCAGCAGAGCGGCAACCAGAACTACCCCGAGCTCGACGACCCCGCCGTCAACAAGCTCATCGACGACGGCATCGCGGAGACCGACCCGGACAAGGCCGGGAAGATCTACCAGGAGGCCAACAAGAAGGTCATGGAGGGCGCCTGGTACCTGCCCTTCACCTACGAGAAGAACATCATCTGGCGCAGCTCCCGGCTGACCAACGTCTACACGGCCGACGCCTACAACGGCCGCTACGACTACGTCTCGCTGGGCGTCGTCAAGTGACAGACCGTCCGCTCCGCCGGCGCACCCGCCGCTAGGCCCGAAGGGCAGGTGAGGGCCGAGCGCGACGGCCGGGGACGCCCCCCTCTTCCCCAGGGGGGCGCCGCCGGACCGCCGCCGGGCCGACCGCAGTGTTCGCTTATATCGTCAGGCGGCTGTTCGCCGTCATCGTGATGCTGCTCGTGGTCATCCTGGTGACCTTCGGCATCTTCTTCGCGATCCCGAAGTTCACCGGGACCGACCCCGCGCTGATGTACGTCGGCAAGCAGGCGGACCCGGCGGCCATCGAGGGCATCCGGCAGAAGCTGGGGCTCGGCAAGCCGATCCTCGAACAGTTCTGGAACTTCGTCACGGGCCTCTTCGCCGGCCGGGACTACGTCAGCACCGGGGACTCCGTCCACTGCCCGGCGCCCTGCTTCGGCTACTCGTTCCGGCACGAGAGCCCCATCTGGCCCGAGCTGACGAGCCGGCTGCCCGTCACCCTCTCGCTCGCCGGCGGCGCCTGCGTGCTGTGGGTGACCGGCGGCGTCCTGACCGGCGTCGTCTCCGCCCTCAAGCGCGGCACCGTCTGGGACCGCACCGCCATGACCGTGGCGCTCAGCGGCGTCTCGCTGCCGATCTACTTCACGGCCCTGCTCTCGCTCGCCGTCTTCAAGTACAAGCTCGGCTGGGTCGGCGGCGAGTACACGTCCTTCGCGGACGACCCCGGGAGCTGGTTCGGCGGCCTGATCCTGCCCTGGGTCACCCTCGCCTTCCTCTACGCGGCGATGTACGCGCGGCTGACGCGCGCCACCATGCTGGAGGTGCTCGGCGAGGACTACATCCGCACCGCCCGCGCCAAGGGGCTCGCCGAACCCGTCGTCATCGGCAAGCACGCGATGCGCTCCACCATGACCCCGATCCTCACCGTGCTCGGCATGGACCTCGGGGCGCTGGTCGGCGGCGCCATCCTCACCGAGACGGCCTTCAGCCTGCCCGGCCTCGGCCAGGCCGCGGTGGCGGCGATCAACGAACGCGACCTGCCGATGATCCTCGGCGTCACGCTCATCACGGCCTCCGCCGTCGTCTTCGCCAACCTGGTCGTGGACCTCCTGTACGCAGTGATCGACCCCCGAGTGAGGCTCTCGTGACCACCGTCCCCGCCCAGGGCCCGGGGGACGCCCCCGCCGGCAAGGGCGTCCCCGCCGCAGGAAAGCGCGGCCGCACCGCCGTGGAGGCCGTGTCCGCGGGACCGCCCCCCACGGCCTTTCTCGAAGTGCGCGACCTGCGCATCCACTTCCCCACCGACGACGGCCTGGTCAAGTCCGTCGACGGGCTCTCCTTCCAGCTGGAGAAGGGCAGGACGCTCGGCATCGTCGGCGAGTCGGGCTCGGGGAAGTCGGTCACCTCGCTCGGCATCATGGGCCTGCACACCGTCGGCCAGTACGGGCGCGGCAAGGCCCGCATCTCCGGCGAGATCTGGCTCGACGGCAAGGAGCTGATGACCGCCGGGCCCGACGAGGTGCGGCGGCTGCGCGGCCGCGAGATGGCCATGATCTTCCAGGACCCGCTCTCCGCCATGCACCCGTACTTCACGATCGGCCACCAGATCACCGAGGCGTACCGGGTGCACCACCCCGGCGCCGGCAAGAAGACCGTCCTCAAGCGGGCCGTCGAACTGCTGGACCGCGTCGGCATCCCGCAGCCGGACCGCCGGGTCGACGACTATCCCCACCAGTTCTCCGGCGGCATGCGCCAGCGCGCCATGATCGCCATGGCGCTGGTCAACAACCCCGAGCTGCTCATCGCCGACGAGCCGACCACCGCCCTGGACGTGACCGTGCAGGCGCAGATCCTCGACCTCATCCGCGACCTGCAGAAGGAGTTCGGCTCGGCGGTCATCGTCATCACCCACGACCTGGGCGTCGTCGCCGAGCTGGCCGACGACATCCTGGTGATGTACGGGGGCCGCTGCGTGGAGCGCGGGCCCGCCGAGCAGGTCTTCTCCGAGCCCCAGCACCCGTACACCTGGGGCCTGCTCGGCTCCATGCCGCGCATCGACCGCGAGCAGACCGAGCGGCTGATCCCCGTCAAGGGCTCCCCGCCCAGCCTCATCAACGTGCCGTCCGGCTGCGCCTTCAGCCCGCGCTGCCCGTACGCCGACGTGCCCCCGGGCGGCATCACGCGCACGGAGCGGCCCGAGCTGCGCCTCGTCACGGGGGACGGGGCCGGGGCCGGCGGCCGGCACTGGTCCGCCTGCCACCTGCCCCAGGAGGAGCGGACCCGCATCTGGACCGAAGAGATCGCGCCCAAGCTGTGAAGGACCACGAGATGACGATTCCCGGGCAGCAGGCGCCGCCGTCCGACGGGCCCGAGGCCCTCCTCACGGTCGAGGGCCTGGTCAAGCACTTCCCGATCACCAAGGGGCTGCTGCGCCGGCAGGTCGGCGCCGTCCAGGCCGTGGACGGCCTCACCTTCGACGTCCGCACGGGGGAGACCCTGGGCGTGGTGGGGGAGTCCGGCTGCGGCAAGTCCACCATGGGGCGGCTGATCACCCGGCTGCTGGAGCCCACGGGCGGCCGGGTCGCGTTCCGGGGCAGGGACATCAGCCACCTCGGGGTGGCCGGCATGCGCCCCATGCGGCGCGACATCCAGATGATCTTCCAGGACCCGTACTCGTCGCTGAACCCCCGGCACACCGTCGGCACCATCGTCGGCGCGCCCTTCAAGCTGCAGGGCATCACGCCGGAGGGCGGGGTGAAGAAGGAGGTCCAGCGGCTGCTGGAGCTGGTGGGGCTCAACCCGGAGCACTACAACCGCTATCCGCACGAGTTCTCGGGCGGCCAGCGGCAGCGCATCGGCATCGCGCGGGCCCTCGCGCTCAAGCCGAAGCTCGTCGTCGCCGACGAGCCGGTCTCCGCGCTGGACGTGTCGATCCAGGCCCAGGTGGTCAACCTGCTCGACGACCTCCAGGACGAGCTGGGTCTCACGTACGTGATCATCGCGCACGACCTGTCGGTCATCCGCCACGTCTCGGACCGCATCGCCGTGATGTACCTCGGCAAGCTCGTGGAGCTCACCGACCGCACGTCGCTCTACACGAAGCCGATGCACCCGTACACCAAGGCGCTGCTCTCGGCGGTGCCGGTGCCCGACCCGAAGCGGCGCACCAAGCGGGAGCGGATCCTGCTCAAGGGCGACGTGCCCTCGCCGATCTCGCCGCCGCCCGGCTGCCGCTTCCACACCCGGTGCTGGAAGGCGACCGAGGTGTGCAAGGTGCAGGAGCCGCCGCTGGTGGCGCTCGAACCGGGGCACCAGGTGGCCTGCCACCACCCGGAGAACGCGCCGGAGCCGGCCGTGGCGGGGGCGACCGGAGGATGAGCGTCCGAAACGGTGTCCGGGCCGAGTAAGAATGTCTGGTGCTCACCGACCTGTTCAGTCCCTCCGTCCAGCATTCGCTGGACATCGCCGGGATCTTCGTCTTCGCGATCTCCGGCGCGCTGCTCGCCGTGCGGAAGAACTTCGACGTCTTCGGCATGGCGGTGCTGGCGGAGGTCACGGCGCTGGGCGGCGGGCTGATCCGGGACGTGATCATCGGAGCCGTGCCGCCCGCGGCCTTCACCGACCTCGGTTACTTCCTCACGCCGCTGCTCGCGACCGTGATCGTGTTCTTCCTGCACCCGGAGGTCGAGCGGATCACCAAGGCGGTGGGGGTCTTCGACGCCGCGGGCCTCGGGCTGTTCTGCGTCACGGGCACGGTCAAGGCGTACGGGCACGGGCTCGGTCTCGTCTTCGCGGCCACGCTGGGGCTGGCCACGGCGGTCGGCGGCGGCGTGCTGCGCGACATACTCGCCCACGAGGTGCCCTCGCTGCTGCGCTGGGACCGCGACCTGTACGCCGTGCCGGCCATGGTCGGCGCCGCACTGGCCGCGCTGCTGCTCCGCTTCGGCGCGCTGGACGGCCCGACGTACGCGGTGCCCGTGGTGACGGCGTTCGTGCTGCGGCTGCTCGCGATGCGCTTCCACTGGCGCGCGCCGCGGGCGTGGCACCGGCGGAGCGCGGCCGCCGAAGAGGTCTGAGGGGCGCCGCACCGGCCGGTCGTTGATCCTTCACCCGGAATCTACCCATGAGTAACTTCGGGGTGTAGCGTGACCGGCATGGCACAGGCGATCATCGGTGACAGCGAATTCGACCGCGACACCGCGGTGACCACCCGCGGCCCCGGCGTGCACGACGCCGCACTCCCCGCCGGGTGGACCATCAACGGAGCGGTCAACGGCGGCTTCCTCCTCGCCCTGCTCGGCCGGGGCCTGGCGGCGGAGCTGCCCCACCCCGACCCGTTCACCGTCACCGCGCACTACCTGTCCGTCTCCCGGCCCGGCCCCGCGGTCCTCCGCACCCAGACCGTGCGCACCGGCCGCGCCCTCTCCACCGGCCAGGCCTCCCTCCTGCAGTACGACGAGGACGGCGGCGAGGTCGAGCGGATCCGCGTCCTCGCCACCTACGGCGACCTCGGCGACCTCGGCGACGACGTCCGCACCACGGCCAAGCCGCCCGCCCTCCCCCCGTACGAGCACTGCCCGGGCAGCGAGGACGGCGACGGCTCCCACCCCCTCGCCGAGATCGCCCGCCGCCTCGACATCCGCCTCGACCCCGCCACCGCCGGCTGGGCGGCCGGCGCGCCCAGCGGCCGCGGCGAGATGCGCGGCTGGTTCGGGCTCGCCGACGGCCGCCCCATGGACCCGCTCGCCCTGCTGCTGGCGGTCGACGCCCTCCCGCCCACCACCTTCGAGATGGGTCTGACCGGCTGGGTCCCCACCGTCGAGCTGACCGCCCACATCCGCTGCCGGCCCGCCCCCGGGCCCGTCCGCGTCGCCGTCACCACGCGCAACCTCGCGGGCGGCTTCCTGGAGGAGGACGCCGAGATCTGGGACAGCGAGGACCGGCTCGTGGCCCAGTCCCGGCAGCTGGCGGTGGCACCGAGGCGCTGAGCGCCGCGGCTCTCCCGGACCCCCGTACCCGGAGAACCGTCCGGGGCTACGCCACCTCGCGGCCCAGCCACGCCGCCAGGCGCGCGTACGCGTCCGCGCCCTCGGGCGCGGGCCGCACCGGCCCGAACGGGACCCCGGGCCCCCGCCGGTCCGCCGGCAGGAACCGCTGCGCCCAGCCCAGGGCGAGCTCGGCGAGCTCCTGGTCGAGGGGGAGCGGGTGCCCCAGCGCCTGCGACAGGTCCCAGGCGTGCGTGACGCTCTCCAGCACCATCCCCGACGTCAGGTACACCGCCCCCGGGAACGTCCCCCACTCCACGCTCACCGGGCGCTCCAGCGTCGCGTCGTCCGCCCACGCAGCCGTCAGCCGCTCCCGCGCCGCCCCGTAGGCCCGGCCCCAGCCGTCGTCCGCGACGTCCGTGGGCGGCTTGCTCCACTCCACCGCGCCGGTCTCGCCGAGCTGCGCACCGTCGATCGCGCCCGCCACGAGATGCCCCAGCAGGGCCCGCACGTCGAACTCCGTGCACGGGGTCGGGTCGCCGAGCCGCTCCGCGGGCACGGCCTCGATCAGGGCCGCGATCTGAGCGACCGCGCGCTCCAGGAGGGGGCGGGGGTCCGTGGGGGCAGCGGTGCCGGTCATGGGTGACTCCAGGTGTGAACGGTCGGGCGGCCGCCGGGCAAGCGACGGGTCCGCCGGGAACACGCAGAGCATCCCGCCCTAACCTGACAACCCCCGTCAGGTTTTCCCCCGGCCCCGGGGTCATCCTTGAGCGGTGAAATCCGACCGCCTGCTGTCGACCCTGCTGCTCCTCCAGACCCGCGGCCGCGTGCCCGCCCGCGAACTCGCCGACCGCCTGGAGGTGTCCGTCCGCACCGTCTACCGCGACGTCGAGTCCCTCTCCGCCGCCGGCGTGCCCGTCTACGCCGAGCGCGGCCGGCACGGCGGCATCGCGCTGCTGCCCGGCTACCGCACGGACGTCACGGGACTCACCGCCGACGAGGCCCGCGCCCTATTCGTGCTGGGCACCCGCAGCGCCCACGCCGACCTCGGCCTCGACGGCGCCCTCGGCTCCGCCCTGCGCAAGGTCATGGCCGCCCTGCCCGCCCCGCACCGCCCCGCCGCCGAGGCCACCAGCCGCCGCATCCTCGTCGACCCCGTCCGCTGGCTGGGCGGCCCCGCGCCCGCGCCGGCCGTCGACGTCGGCGAACTGCAGGCCGCCGTCCTCACCGACCGGCGGCTGCGCCTGCGCTACCGGCACGGGGGCCAGGAGCACCCCCGTACGTACACCGTCGACCCCTACGGCCTCGTCGCCAAGGCAGGCGTCTGGTACCTCGTCGCCGACCGGCGGGCCCGCCCGCAGCTCTTCCGCACCGACCGCGTCGCCGCCGTGACCGTCACCCCGGACCCCGTGCGACGCCGGGCCGGCGTGGAACTCGCCGACGCGTGGGACGTCCTGCGGCGCGAGGTCGAGCAGCGGCCGGCGGACGTGCGCGTCACGGCCACCGTGCGGCGCTCGCGGCTCGACATGTTCCTGCGCCTCCACGGCCCCTCCGTCGCCGCCCCGCCCTCCGCCGGCGACCCCGCCACCGTCGAGCTCCGCCTGCCCGAACTCCGGTCCGCCCGCGCCCTGCTGTCCTTCGGCCCCGACGTCGAGGTCCTCTCCCCGCAAGAGGTCCGGGACGACCTGGCGGGGGTGGCGGCGGCGACGGCGGAGCTCTACCGGCGCCCGGGGGCCGGAACGCCCGGTGCCGTTCCCGGACCGGCCTCGTAGAATCGTCCCCACCATGGCCTACCTCGACCACGCCGCCACCACCCCGATGCTCCCGGAGGCGGTGCAGGCGATGACCGCCCAGCTCGCCCTCACCGGAAACGCCTCCTCGCTGCACGCCGCCGGGCGGCGCGCGCGCCGCACCGTCGAGGAGGCCCGCGAGTCCCTCGCCGCCGCGCTCGGCGCGCGCCCCAGCGAGGTGGTGTTCACCGCGGGCGGCACGGAAGCCGACAACCTCGCCGTCAAGGGGCTGTACTGGGCGCGCCGGGCCGCCGACCCCGCCCGTACGCGCGTCCTGGCCAGCCCCGTCGAGCACCACGCGGTGCTCGACGCGGTCGACTGGCTCGCCGAGCACGAGGGCGCGACGGTGGAGTACCTGCCGGTCGACTCCTGCGGGCGCGTGCACGCCGACGCCCTCCGCGAGGCCATCGCCCGCAACCCCGGCGACGTCGCCCTGGCCACCGTCATGTGGGCCAACAACGAGATCGGCACCGTCATGCCGGTGCACGAACTGGCGGCCGCCGCGGCCGAGTTCGGCGTGCCCCTGCACGCCGACGCCGTCCAGGCCTTCGGGCAGCTCGACGTCTCCTTCGCGGACTCCGGGCTCGCCGCCATGACCGTCAGCGGCCACAAGGTCGGCGGGCCGTACGGCATCGGCGCCCTGCTCCTGGGCCGCCAGTACGCCCCCGTGCCGCTGCTCCACGGCGGCGGCCAGGAGCGCCACGTGCGCTCCGGCACGCTCGACGTGCCCGCCGTCGCCGCCTTCGCCGTCGCGGGCGAGCTGGCCGCGGCCCGGCGCGCGGACTTCGCCCGCGAGGTCGGCGCCCTGCGCGACCGGCTCGTCGCCGGGGTCCGGGCCGCCGTCCCGGACGCCGTCCTCGGCGGCGACCCCGACCCGGCCGGCCGCCTGCCCGCCAACGCCCACTTCTCCTTCCCCGGCTGCGAGGGCGACTCCCTGCTGCTCCTCCTGGACGCCCAGGGCATCGAGTGCTCCACGGGCTCCGCGTGCACCGCGGGCGTGGCCCAGCCCAGCCATGTGGTCCTCGCCACGGGCACCGACGCGGACCTGGCCCGCGGGACGCTGCGCTTCTCCCTCGGGCACACGTCCACGGAGGACGACGTCCGTGCCGTGACGGAGGCCATCGGGCCGGTGGTGGAGCGGGCGCGCTCGGCGGGCCTCAGCTAGCGGCGGCCGCCGCCCGTACGAGCCGCAGGTAGCGGTCCCAGTCCCAGTGGGGGCCGGGGTCGGTGTGATCGGTCCCCGGCACCTCGGAGTGGGCGACGATGTGCGTGCGGTCCACGGGTATCCCGTACCGGGCGCAGACACCGGCCGCGAGCCGGGCGGAGGCGGTGTACATGGCGTCCGTGAAGTCCGCGGGCCGGTCCACGTAGCCCTCGTGCTCGATGCCGACGCTGCGCTCGTTGAACGCGCGGTTGCCCGAGTGGAAGGCCACGTCCAGCTCGCGGACGGTCTGCGCGACGTGCCCGTCCTTGCGGACGACGTAGTGCGCGGCCGCCCGGTGCAGGGGGTCGCGGAAGACGCGGAGGGCGTCGCCGTAGCCGCCCTGGACCACGTGGACGACGATGCGGTCGACCGCGTAGTCGTCCGGCCGCTCCGCCCGCCGCCAGTTCGCCGACGAGGCGGCGGCCCACTCGGCGCCGGGGTGGTCGACGGCGCCGTCGGTACGGGGTCTCTCCCGCCCGGACACCCGCCACCACCACCGCTCGATCCCGTCCCGCCCGGCATACCCGGCAGCCGCGGCAGCGAGGGCGGCACCTCCCCCGACGATCACCTTCCGCCGCGAGATGTGCTCCCCATCCACGTGTGCCCCCCTGCTGTGCGCGTTCCCCTCTCTCCCCGAAACGCGCACGGGCCTGCGGCCGGTTCCGGGCAAGCACTTTCCGCCGCGACGGCGAGCAGCCGGGACGGTGCTGTCCGGCGGTGCCGGCCGGCATCGGGCTGTCCGGTGTCGCCGGGCACCGAGGGGCGCCCCACGCCGTATCGGCACCCCCTCCGAAAACCCCCGCGCCACGGCGCCAGCCGCCCCCGTACTCTGGTAGGGCTATGACTGACTTCCCCGGTGCCCCCGATCCCCAGGCCCCCCGCAAGGGGCTCCGCGTGCTCGCTGCCATGTCCGGGGGTGTGGACTCCGCCGTGGCCGCGGCCCGCGCCGCCGAGGCCGGGCACGACGTGACGGGCGTGCACCTCGCGCTGTCCGCGAACCCGCAGTCGTTCCGGACGGGCGCCCGCGGCTGCTGCACCATCGAGGACTCCCGCGACGCCCGCCGCGCCGCGGACGTGATCGGCATCCCCTTCTACTGCTGGGACCTGGCGGAACGCTTCCGCGAGGACGTCGTGGAGGACTTCGTCGCCGAGTACGAGGCCGGCCGCACGCCCAACCCCTGCCTCCGCTGCAACGAGAAGATCAAGTTCGCGGCGCTGCTGGACAAGGCGCTCGCCCTCGGCTTCGACGCCGTGTGCACGGGCCACTACGCCACCGTCGTCGTCAACGAGGACGGCACCCGCGAGCTGCACCGCGCCAGTGACATGGCGAAGGACCAGTCCTACGTGCTCGGCGTGCTGGACGACCGGCAGCTGGCCCACGCGATGTTCCCGCTGGGCGACACGGTCACCACGAAGGACGAGATCCGCGCGGAGGCGGAGCGCCGCGGCCTGGCCGTGGCGAAGAAGCCCGACAGCCACGACATCTGCTTCATCGCCGACGGCGACACCCGCGGCTTCCTGGCGAAGCGCCTGGGCAGGGCCGAGGGCGACATCGTCGACGAGACCGGCGCGAAGGTGGGCACGCACGAGGGCGCGTACGGCTTCACGATCGGCCAGCGCAAGGGTCTCCGCATCGGCCACCCGGCCCCGGACGGCAAGCCGCGCTACGTCCTGGACATCTCGCCGGTGAACAACACGGTGACGGTGGGCCCGGTCGAGGCCCTCGACGTCACCGCCCTGACCGCGATCCGCCCCCGCTGGTGCGGCGTGGCCCCGCAGGGCCCCGGCACGTACACCGCCCAGCTGCGCGCCCACGGCGGCGAGACCGAGGTGTCCGCGGAGCTCGTCGGCGAGGAGCTGCGCGTCCGCTTCACCGAGCCGGTCCGGGGCGTGGCCCCCGGCCAGGCGATCGTGCTGTACGACGGCACGCGCGTGGTCGGCTCGGCGACGATCGCGACCACCGAGCGCGCGGCGGCGCAGGCGGCGCACAGCGCCTGACCGCACCCCCGCCCCGCATGCCGAAAGCCCCCGCGCGCCCGGCCGGGCGCGCGGGGGCTTTCGGCGCACCCGTTACGACTTGGTGCGCATCACGTTGTTGACCTCGCACTTGCCGCTCACGCTGGCGCCCGCCTTCGGCACGTACACCTGGGACACGTCCTGCGTGTCGGTCTTGCCGGGGCCGACGAAGGGGATGGTGCGGTTGCGGGTGCCGATGACGGTGCCGTTCGAGTCGGTGAACTTCACCGCGAACGTGTACGTGTAGTTGTCCGTCAGGCTGGGGTTGGTGACGCTGATCTTCGCGGTGATGCCGCGGGCGTCGCTGTAGTCACAGCTGACGATCCTGAGGTCGCGCGAGGCGTCCGCGTTGCTGCCACCGGTGGTGGTGCCGCCGGAGGTGAGTCCGCTCGTCGTCGAACCGCTGCTCGTGGAGCCGCTGGTGGTGGTGCCGCCCGTCGTGAGGCCCCCGTCGGTGCTCGTGCCGCCGCTGGTCGTGCTGCCGGTCGTGCCGCCCGTCGTGCTCGTACCGCCCGAGGTGGAGCTGCTGCTGTGGTGGCCGGAGCTGCCACCGCTGCAGCTGGCGCCGTGGTGACCGCGGGCTCCGGTCAGGGCGACGACGGCGATCCCGAAGACGGCGGCCGCGCGGACATGACGAAGCTTCACTGGAAATTCCCCCGATAATTGGCCGGAAACAGCGCCTGTTGAGCGCCCCGCTGACGAGTGCACGTCACGCTAACAGCGCACTTACAAGGCTCCAAACCAGGCCGCTCCCTGTGACGAACCCGCAACCGAACGGGGCCGTAACGGGGACAGGAAAGGGGCCGAAAACGGCCCACAGGGGCCCGGGCGGTGCGACCCCGTACGGACGCCCCGTACGGTGGCGTTCATGAACATCGCAGTCTTCTGTTCCGCCGCCGACCTCGACGCCCGCTACACCGCTCCCGCCCGCGAGTTCGCCGAGCTCATCGGCCGCGGCGGGCACACGCTCGTGTGGGGCGGCTCGGAGTCCGGGCTGATGAAGGTCATGGCGGACGGGGTGCAGGAGAGCGGCGGCCGGCTGGTCGGCGTGTCGGTCGAGTTCCTCGCGGCGCGGGCCCGCCGGAACGCCGACGAGATGGTCGTCACCCGCGATCTCGCCGAGCGCAAGGCGCAGTTGCTCGCCCGCGCCGACGCCGTCGTCATCATGGTCGGCGGCACCGGCACCCTGGACGAGGCCACGGAGATACTGGAGCTGAAGAAGCACGGCATCCACGACAAGCCCGTCGTCCTGCTCAACACGGCGGGCTTCTACGACGGCCTCAAGGAGCAGTTCCAGCGCATGGAGGGCGAGGGCTTCCTCCCCCTTCCGCTGACCGCCCTCGTGTTCTTCGCGGAGGACGGGGTGGGCGCCATGGCCTACCTGGAGGAGTCCGCAGGTCTGCGATAGTCCGCGCGGTAGGGCAAGCTGGCTCCCATGGCAACACATCTGATCACCGGGGCCGGCTCCGGCATCGGGGCGGCGGTCGCGCGCCGGCTCCTCGACCGGGGCGACGAGGTCCACCTCTTCGCGCGGGACGCGGGCCGGGCCAGGGAGCTGGCGGCGGAGTTCCCGGGTGCCCGCACCCTCGTGGCCGACCTGTCCAACCCCGACCGGCTCTCCTGGGCGCTCGACAAACAACCGCTGCCGGACCGCGTCGACACGCTGCTGCACATCGCGGGCGTCGTCGACCTCGGCACCGTCGGCGAGCTGACGCCGAAGACGTGGAACAGCACGCTGGCGGCCAACCTGGTTTCCCCGGCGGAGCTGACCCGGCTCTTCCTGCCGCAGCTGCGGGTGACGAAGGGGCACGTCGTCTTCGTCAACTCGGGCGCGGGGCTGAACGCCCACGCCACGTGGGGCGCGTACGCCGCGAGCAAGCACGGCCTGAAGGCGCTCGCCGACTCGCTGCGTGCCGAGGAGCACGCGGCCGGCGTGCGCGTCACCAGCGTCTACCCCGGCCGCACCGCGACCCCCATGCAGGCGAAGGTGCACCAGCAGGAGGGCAAGCCGTACGACCCGGCGCGGTGGATCGACCCCGAGTCCGTCGCGACGACGATCCTCCTCGCCGTCGACCTCCCGCGCGACGCGGAGATCAACGACCTGTCCGTCCGGCCCGGCCGCTGACGCGGCGGCGTACGCTGACGGCATGAGCAGCAGCGCAGTGCAGGACACCGCGGCCGTCGGGTGCTCGGTCAGGGAGATACGCGCCCTGGTCGTCGAGCTCAACAAGCGCATGGACGCGCATCAGCGCGGGCGCAGCGCCGAGTTCGACCTCACGCCGACGCAGGCGAAGGCCCTGGAGGAACTGGGGCGGCCGAAGACGGCGCGCGAACTGGCGGCCGTCCTGTGCTGCGAGCCGCCGAACGTCACCTACGTCATCGACAAGCTGGAGAAGCGCGGCCTGGTCGTGCGCGAGCCGCATCCGCAGGACAGGCGGGCCAAGCAGCTCGTGCTGACCGAGGCGGGGCGGGAGTTGCGGCTGGAGCTGCTGCGCCGCATCGGGCGCGACTCGCCGCTGGACCACATGTCGCACGAGGAGCGGGCGCTCCTGCGCGACCAGCTGGCGAGGGCGCTGGACGGAGCGCAGACCGGGATCTGACGCGTCCGGGATCTGACGCGTCCGGGATCTGACGCGTCCGGGATCCGGCGCATCCGGGATCCGGCGCGTCCGGCCGTGGAGCCCCCGGGGGATGTCCCCCGGGGGCTTCCGTATAGCCCTCGCAAAGTTATAGCTGTAATGATTGCGTGTGTAATCGATACAGCTTTAACTACTTTCATGATCGCTCAGTCTCGTGCGCAGGAGGCCCGGCCCGCGGCCCCCGCAGCCGCCCCCGCCGCCCCTGCGGCCCCCACGGCTCCCGCAGCCTCCGCAGCCGCCCCCGCCCGGCCCGGGCTCACCCTCTTCACCCTCGCCCTCGGCTTCGTCCTGGCCGCCCTGGACGTCACGATCATCAACGTCGCCGGCTCCTCCCTCCGGGCGGGCCTCGGGCTCTCCCTCTCCGGCCTGACCTGGGTCGTCAGCGGCTACGCCCTCACCTTCGCCGCCCTCCTGCTCCTGGCCGGCTCCCTCGCCGGCCGCTACGGCGCCCGCCGGACCTACCTCGCCGGGCTCGCCCTCTTCACCGCCGCGTCGCTGCTGGCCGCGGCCGCGCCCGGGGCCGGCGTCCTGATAGCGGGGCGGGCCCTGCAGGGCGCCGGTGCCGCCCTGTTCATGCCCAGCTCCCTGACGCTGCTCCTCGCCGCCTTCCCCGGCAGCCGCGAGCGGGCCCGCGTCCTCGGCCTGTGGTCCGCGATCGTCTCCGTGGCCGCCGGTGCGGGCCCGGCCGCCGGCGGCCTCCTCGTCGGCGCGTTCGGCTGGCGCTCGGTCTTCCTGGTCAACCTGCCCCTCGGCCTCCTCGGCCTCGTGCTCGCCCGCCGCTTCGTCGCGCCCCTGCCCGGCCGGCCCGCCCCGCTCGCCGCGGCCGGCCACGCGCTCGGCCTGCTCGCCCTGGCCGCCCTCAGCTTCGGGCTGATCGAGGGCCCGGATCTGGGCTGGGCCGCGCCGCGGGTGCTGCTGCCGCTCGCCGTGGCCGTCCTCGCGGGCGCCGCCTTCGTCGTCCGCGAGCGCCGCGCCGCGCACCGCGTCCTGCCCCGTGCGCTCTTCTCCGACGCCCGCTTCCCGGCCGCCAACGCCATCGGCTTCCTCTTCAACTTCGGCCTCTTCGGCGGGCTGTTCATGCTGGGTCTCTTCCTGCAGAACGCCCGCGGGGCGAGCCCCGTACAGGCCGGCCTGGAGCTGCTGCCCGTCCAGGCCGTCTGGCTCCTCGGCAACGTCCTCTACGCCAGGATCGGCCCCCGCCTCGGCAACCGTGTGATCCTCACCGTCACCCTCGCCACCTCCGCCGCCGGCACCGCCGCCCTGGCCCTGACCGTCTCGCCCGGCATGCCGTACTGGGTGCTCGCCGGCGTCCTCGCGGTGCTCAACGCCGGCATCGGCATGGCCTCCCCGGCGATGACCGGCGCCACCATGGAGTCGGCCGGCACCGAGCACTCCGGCATCGCGGGTGCCGCGCTCAACGCCAACCGCCAGATCGGCTCCCTCGTCGGCGTCGCCGCGGTGAGTGCCGGGCTCGCCGCCACGGACGGCTGGTACCCGGGCGCGGCGGCCTCCTTCGGGATGACCGCGGGCGCCTACGCGGCGGCGGGGCTGGTCGCCTGGCTCGGCCTGCGCACCGGCCGCCGTACGCCCCGTAGGCTTCCTGCGTGAGCGAGAAGAGCAATAACGAGCAGGGGACCGGCGGCCGTCCGGCCGGCGAGGGAAAGAGCTGGGGCGCCGCGGCGGCCACCGGCATCGGATCGATGCCCGGGGGTGACGCCCGGGAAGCCGCGAAGACCGTCACCGGGTCCCTGGAGGCCCTGCCGTACCTCCCGGAGCTGCCCGCCCGCGGCCCCGGGGCCGACATGACCGGCCGCACCACCGGCCTGCTGGTCGACGTCTACGCGCACGTCGAGCCCAGCGGATGGCGCATCAGCGACCGGCCGGGGCGCGACACCAAGCGCGCCCGCTCGTGGCTGGGCGAGGACCTCGACGCCCTGGAGGAGTACACCCAGGGCTACGAGGGGGCGCTCAAGGTCTCGGCCGTCGGCCCCTGGACCCTCGCGGCCGCCCTGGAGCTGCGCGGCGGCGAGGCCGCGCTCGGCGACCCGGGCGCCTGCCGCGACCTCACGGCCTCCCTCGCCGAGGGCCTGCGCGACCACCTCGCCGACGTGCAGCGGCGGGTGCCCGGCGCCCGCATCGTGCTCCAGCTGGACGAGCCGTCCCTCACCGCCGTCCTCACCGGGCACGTGCGCACCGCCAGCGGGTACCGCACCTACCGGGCCGTCGACCGGACCGTGGTCGAGGGCGCCCTGCGCGACCTCGTGACGGTGGCCCGCGAGACCACCGGCCAGGCGCCCGTCGTGCACTCGTGCGCCCCCGGCGTGCCCTTCGCGCTGCTGCGCCGCGCCGGATTCCAGGGCATCTCGTTCGATTTCTCGCTCTTCACCGAGCGTGAGGAAGAAGCGGTGGGAGAGGCGGTCGAGGCGGGTACCGCGCTGTTCGTGGGCGTGGTGCCCGGCACGGACGGCCCGTTGTCAGACCCTGCCGGTAGCGTCATGGGTGTCAGGACGCTGTGGCGCAGGCTGGGGCTGGCACCGGAGACTCTCGCGGAGTCCGTGGTCGTCACTCCCTCGTGCGGTCTCGCGGGCGCTTCGCCCGCATATGCCCGCACGGCCCTCGCGCACTGCGTCCGGGCGGCGAAATCACTCGCAGACAACCCTGAGTGACGGCGCTCATGGAGCAACGGGAGGACGAGACGGTGGCTGTCGAACAGCAGGGCGGACGGCAGGGCGAAGAGCTCGCGGCGGGCTCCGCCGTGCCCGCGGAAGCGCGGGAGAAGCACGCGCTGCTGGCCGAGCGGATCGAGGAGCACCGCTTCCGGTATTACGTCAAGGACGCCCCCGTCATCAGCGACGCCGAGTTCGACAAGCTCCTGCGCTCGCTGGAGGCCCTGGAGGAGGAGCACCCGGAGCTGCGCACGCCGGACTCGCCCACCCAGAAGGTCGCCGGGGCCTACGAAACGGCGTTCTCCGCCGTCGAGCACCGCGAGCGCATGCTCTCCCTCGACAACGCCTTCGACGACGAGGAGCTGGCCGCCTGGGCCGAGCGCATCGCCAAGGACATCGGCGGCGGCACCCCATACCACTTCCTGTGCGAGCTCAAGGTCGACGGCCTCGCCGTCAACCTCACGTACGAGCACGGCCGCCTCACCCGCGCCGCCACCCGCGGCGACGGCCGCACCGGCGAGGACATCACGCCCAACGTCCGCACCATCGCCGAGATCCCCGACCGCCTCAAGGGCGACCGCATCCCGGCCCTCGTCGAGGTCCGCGGCGAGGTCTACTTCCCCATGGAGAAGTTCGAGGAGCTCAACGCCGGCCTGGTGGAGGCCGGCAAGCCCCCCTTCGCCAACCCGCGCAACGCCGCCGCGGGCTCGCTGCGCCAGAAGGACCCGCGCGTCACCGCCACCCGGCCGCTGCACATGGTCGTCCACGGCGTCGGCGCCCGCGAGGGCTTCGACATCGACCGCCAGTCCCAGGCGTACGAACTGCTGCGCGAATGGGGGCTGCCGACGGCGGCCCACGCCTCCGTCGTGAACGACCTGGCGGGCGTGCGGAAGTTCATCGCCCACTACGGCGAGCCCGGCGTGCGCCACTCCATGGAGCACGAGATCGACGGCGTCGTCGTCAAGCTCGACGAGATCCCCCTCCAGGGCCGCCTCGGCTCCACCTCCCGCGCCCCCCGCTGGGCGATCGCCTGGAAGTACCCCCCGGAGGAGGTCAACACCAAGCTGGTCGACATCCGCGTGGGCGTCGGCCGGACGGGCCGGGTCACGCCGTACGCCGTGGTCGAGCCGGTCACGGTCGCGGGTTCCGAGGTCGAGTTCGCCACCCTCCACAACCAGGACGTCGTCAAGACCAAGGGCGTCCTCATCGGCGACACCGTCGTGCTGCGCAAGGCCGGCGACGTCATCCCCGAGATCCGCGGCCCGGTGGCCGACCTGCGGGACGGCACGGAGCGCGAGTTCGTGATGCCCGCCGACTGCCCCGAGTGCGGCACGGAGCTGCGGCCCATGAAGGAGGGCGACGTCGACCTCCGCTGCCCCAACGCCCGCGCCTGCCCCGCCCAGATCCGCGAGCGCCTCTTCTACCTCGCCGGCCGCAAGAGCCTCGACATCGAGAACCTCGGCTACGTCGCCGCCACCGCGCTCACCCAGCCGCTGGAGCCCGCCGAGCCGCCCCTGAAGAACGAGGGCGACCTGTTCGGCATGACCATCGAACAGCTGCTGCCCATCAAGTCCTACGTGGTGGACCCCGATTCCGGCCTGCCCAAGCGCGACCCGGAGACGGGCGAGCCCAAGGTCGTCACGTTCTTCGCCAACCAGAAGGGCGAGCCGAAGAAGAACGCCCTCGCCATGCTGGCCAACATCGAGGCCGCCAAGCAGCGCCCGCTCGCCCGCATCCTCACCGGGCTGTCGATCCGGCACGTCGGCCCCGTCGCCTCGGTCGCCCTCGCCCGCGAGTTCCGCTCGATCGACCGGATCGCGGAGGCGAGCGAGGAGGAGCTGGCCGCGGTGGACGGCGTCGGCGCGATCGTCGCCGCCGCCGTCAAGGAGTGGTTCGCCGAGGACTGGCGCCGCGAGATCATCGAGAAGTGGCGGGCCGCCGGCGTCCGCATGGAGGAGGAGGCCGCCGAGGACGAGGGCCCGCGCCCGCTCGCCGGCCTCACCGTCGTCGTCACCGGCACCCTCTCCTCGTACACCCGCGACGGCGCCAAGGAGGCCCTGCAGAGCCGGGGAGCCAAGGTCACCGGCTCGGTGTCGAAGAAGACCGACTTCGTCGTCGTCGGCGACAACCCCGGGTCCAAGTACGACAAGGCCATGCAGCTGAAGGTGCCCGTGCTGGAGGAGGACGGCTTCGCCGTGCTCCTCGCCGAAGGCCCCGACGCCGCGCGGGAGGCGGCCGTTCCGCAAGAGGGCGCGGAAGCGGCAGGGGGCGCGGGCGAGGACGAGAGCGCCCACGGCAAGGCGTAGCGGGCAGGGGGTGCGGGTAGCCCCTTCGCACCCCCCTTCACCCCCCACCGAGCTCCTCCGTCACCCCCGCCGCCACCCGCCCCACGGGAAGCGGCACCGTCACCGGAAGGCAGGTTCGCACACCGGTCGCCACCCCAGCGGAGTAATGCCCGCATAGTCAGTGGGCATTACCCCTACAGCGCGTACCAGATGGCTACAAGAGGCCGGATCCCAATCGGGCAACCGCTGCCGATCGCTGCCCGCCGTAGCCTTCTGCGGCCTACTGTTGAGATGTGCGCCTGCCGTGGCGCGGGCACCGCCGGCTGTGAGAGGGACGGGCATGAAACCCACCGACAGCGCCGAACCGGCATCCCGGCTGCGCCGGGTTCCTCCGCCCGCGCTGCCGACGGTCTGTGTCGCCGTGGCGGCGTTCGCGCTCGCCGCGGGGATCTGCCGGGTGCTCGGCGCGGGCCACTCCGTGTTCCCCGGACACACCGTCGGCTGGTCCCTGGCCGTCCTCACCGGCCTCATCGTCGCCCACCTCGTCGCCCTCGGCCGCGACCGCTGGTGGGGCGGCACCGGCTCCGGAGCCGCCCTCACCCTCGCCGTCCTGCTGCTCTACGGCTGGCTGCCCGCCGTGCTGATCAGCATCGCCGTCGTCCTGCTCGTCGCCGCCGCCCGCCGCCACCGCTGGCGCCAGGCCTTACTCCACGGGGCCGTCGACATCCTCGGCATCGGCGCCGCCGGCCTCGCCCTCGCCGTGTGCGGTGTCGTCTCCACCGTCGAGCACCCCTGGCTGCCCGACGCGTGGCCGCTCACCGCCGTCCCCAAGGTGGCCCTCGCCGCCTTCCTCTACCTCGCGGTCACCCGCGCCCTGCTCTGGTACTCCATGGCGCCCCGCGCCGGCCTCAGCAGCATCGCCCGCACCGCCCTCGTCCGGCAGGCCCTCGTCGGCGGCGCCCTCCTCGGCATCGCCCCGCTGATCGCCGTCGTCGCCGACCACGCGCCGCTGCTGCTGCCGCTGTTCGCCGTCCCCCTCATCGCCCTCGACTCCACGCTGTGGATCGCCCGCGCCCGCGCCGAGGAGCAGCTGCGCGACCCGCTCACCGGCCTGCCCAACCGCCAGTGGCTGCTGGAGCGCACGTGGAGCGCCCTCGACGAGGCCGAGCGCGCCGGGACCCGCTCCGCGCTCGTCCTCATCGACCTCGACCGCTTCCGCTCCGTCAACGACACCCTCGGCCACCTCGCCGGGGACCGGCTGCTGCTGCAGATAGCGGAACGGCTGCGCCTCGCCCTGCCGCGGGACGCGGAGGCGGCGCGCCTCGGCGGCGACGAGTTCGCGGTGCTGCTGCCCACCGCGGACTCCCTCACCGGCGCCCAGCGCGTGGCCCGTTCGCTGGTGGCCGCGCTCGGCTCCCCGCTCGACCTGGATGGGCTCACCCTCGTCCTGGAGGCCAGCGCCGGCGTCGCCGTCTATCCCGACCACGCCCTCGACGCCGAAGGGCTGCTGCGCCGGGCCGACGTCGCCATGTACCAGGCCAAGCGCGACCGCAGCGGCGTCGAGGTCTACGAGGCCCGCCGCGACGGCAACACCCCCGACCGGCTCGGCCTCCTCGGCGATCTGCGGCGCGCGCTGGACGCGGGCGACGTCGAGCTGCACTACCAGCCCAAGGTCGGCTTCGACGGGCACGTCGAGGGTCTGGAGGCGCTGGTCCGCTGGGTGCATCCCGAGCGGGGGCGCGTCTCGCCGGACGAGTTCATCGCCATCGCCGAGTCGTCCGGGCTGATGCCCCGGCTCACCGAGTACGTCCTGGAGACCGCCCTCTGCCAGGTGGCGAAGTGGCGGGCCATGGGCCTGGAGGTGCCGGTCGCCGTCAACGTCTCGCCGCGCGACGTCCACACGCCCGGCTTCGCGGGCTCGGTCGCGGCCCGGCTCGCCCGGCACGGGGTCCCTCCGGGGGCGCTGCAGCTGGAGATAACCGAACACGTCCTCCTGGAGGACCCGCAGCGGGCGGCGGACACGCTGGCCGGGCTGACCGGGCACGGCGTGAAGATGTCCCTGGACGACTTCGGCACGGGGTATTCGTCGCTGGTCCACCTGCGGCGGCTGCCGGTGAGCGAGCTGAAGATCGACCGCTCGTTCGTGGCCCGGCTCGCCATCGACAACGAGGACGCCGAGATCGTCCGCTGCACGCTGGACCTCGCGCACTCGCTCGGCCTCCTCGTCGTCGCCGAGGGCGTCGAGGACGACGAGACGTGGGAGCGGCTGCGGGACCTGGGCTGCGACGCGGTCCAGGGCTGGCTCGTCGCCGCCGCCATGCCGCCGGACGAGACGACGGCCTGGCTCCGCCTCCGCAACGAATCCGGCTGGCACCGCGACACGGACCGCGTCGCGGCCACGGCCTCCGCGGCCGCGGAGGAGGACGCGGTCACGTAGGGCCGCGACCGGTCCGGCGGGCCGGACGACGCCCCGGCGGGGGCGGAAAGCGCTGCCCGACGTGCCCCCTTCCTCCCGCCGCGACGGCGACCGGCGCCGGCTCCCGCACAGCTGTCCGCCCGCGCCGGACACCTCTACCCCCGCCGCGGCGGTGATCAGCCCCCACCGGGCAGTCCGGCGGTGCCGGACGACCCCGCCCGTAGGGCCGTCCGGCCGTGCCGGGCGCCCGCTCCCGCCGCGGCGGCGATCCGCCCGCGCCCGGGGCCCGGCGGGGCTGCAGCCGTCCTGGCCGCAGCCACGCGGAAAGCGTTTAGCAGGCACGGCTCCCGGAGCCATAGGATTGGGCGCACAACCCGCCCAGAATCCGTCACAAACCCTGAGGATCGCCGCATGCCTGGCATCACGCGCGAGGAGGTAGCCCACCTCGCCCGGCTGGCACGTCTGGAGCTCAAGGACGAAGAGCTCGAGCACTTCGCCGGCCAGCTCGACGACATCATCGGCGCGGTCGCCCGCGTCTCCGAGGTCGCCGAGCAGGACGTCCCGCCGACGTCCCACCCGCTGCCGCTGACCAACGTCATGCGCCCGGACGAGGTCCGTCCGTCGCTGACCCCGCAGGAGGCGCTGTCCGGCGCCCCCGCCCAGGAGCAGCAGCGTTTCAAGGTGCCGCAGATCCTGGGGGAGGACTAGTCAGCCATGACGGACATCAACATCATCAAGCTCACCGCCGCCGGGATCGCGGAGAAGATCGCCTCGGGCGAGCTCACCGCCGTCCAGGTGACCGAGGCCCACCTGGCCCGGATCGAGGCCGTGGACGAGAAGGTGCACGCCTTCCTCCACGTCGACCGCGAGGGCGCCCTCGCCCAGGCCCGTGAGGTCGACGCCAAGCGCGCCCGCGGCGAGAAGCTCGGCCCGCTGGCCGGCGTCCCGCTCGCGCTGAAGGACATCTTCACCACCAAGGGGATCCCGACCACCGTCGGCTCCAAGATCCTCGAGGGCTGGATCCCGCCGTACGACGCGACGCTCACCAAGCGCCTGAAGGACGCGGACGTCGTCATCCTCGGCAAGACCAACATGGACGAGTTCGCGATGGGCTCCTCCACGGAGAACAGCGCCTACGGCCCGACCGGCAACCCCTGGGACCTCACCAAGATCCCCGGCGGCTCCGGCGGCGGCTCCAGCGCGGCCCTCGCCGCCTACGAGGCCCCGCTCGCGATCGGCACGGACACCGGCGGCTCGATCCGCCAGCCCGCCGCCGTCACCGGCACGGTCGGCGTCAAGCCCACCTACGGCGCGGTCTCGCGCTACGGCATGGTGGCGTTCTCCTCCTCCCTCGACCAGGGCGGCCCCTGCGCCCGTACGGTCCTGGACGCGGCCCTGCTGCACGAGGTGATCGCCGGCCACGACCCGATGGACTCCACGTCCATCGACGCCCCGGTCCCGCCCGTCGTCGAGGCGGCCCGCAACGGCTCCGTCGCCGGCATGCGCGTCGGCGTCGTCAAGCAGTTCCGCGGCGAGGGCTACCAGGCCGGCGTCCTGCAGCGCTTCGACGAGTCCGTCGAGCTGCTGAAGGAGCTGGGCGCCGAGGTCGTCGAGCTGGACTGCCCGTCCTTCGACCTGGCCCTGGCGGCGTACTACCTGATCGCGCCGTCCGAGTGCTCCTCGAACCTGGCCCGCTTCGACGGCCTGCGCTACGGCCTGCGGACCGGCGACGACGGCACCCGCTCGGCCGAGGACGTCACCGCCCTCACCCGCGAGGCCGGCTTCGGCCCCGAGGTCAAGCGCCGCGTCATGCTCGGCACGTACGCCCTCAGCTCGGGCTACTACGACGCCTACTACGGCTCGGCGCAGAAGGTCCGCACGCTCATCACGCGCGACTTCGAGAAGGCGTTCGAGCAGGTCGACGTGATCGTCTCGCCGACCACCCCGACCACCGCCTTCGCGATCGGCGAGCGCGCCGACGACCCGATGGCGATGTACCTCGCGGACCTGTGCACCATCCCGACCAACCTGGCGGGCAACGCGGCCATGTCGCTGCCGTGCGGCCTGGCGCCCGAGGACGGGCTGCCGGTCGGTCTGCAGATCATCGCCCCCGCCCTGAAGGACGACCGGCTCTACAAGGTCGGCGCCGCGGTCGAGGCCGCGTTCGCCGAGCGCTGGGGACACCCGCTGCTTGAGGAGGCACCGTCGCTGTGACCGAGAACAAGACGAGCGCGCTGAAGAAGGCCAAGGGCTTCAAGAAGTCCAAGCCCGGTACGTACCTGTCGATCGGCACCACGCTGTTCGGCGCCGTGAGCGTGCTGAAGCAGGCGAAGAAGGCGCGCGGCGAGCAGGACACGCTCCAGCTGGTCGACGCCATCGTCTCCGCCGCCGCCATCGCCACCGGCGTCGCGCTGCTGGTGCGCGAGCTGCGCCGGATGAACAGCGACGACGTCCTCGCGGACTGAGCCAGGACTTGAGAGGTTAGTTTTCCGTGACCGTCACTGAACTGGTGTCGTACGAGGACGCGCTGGCTTCCTACGATCCCGTCATGGGCCTGGAGGTCCATGTCGAGCTCGGCACCAAGACCAAGATGTTCTGCGGCTGCTCCACGGAGCTGGGCGCGGACCCCAACACCCAGACCTGCCCGGTCTGCCTCGGCATGCCCGGCGCCCTGCCCGTGGTCAACGCCACCGGCGTCGAGTCCGCCATCAAGATCGGTCTCGCGCTGAACTGCGAGATCGCCGAGTGGTGCCGCTTCGCCCGGAAGAACTACTTCTATCCGGACATGCCGAAGAACTTCCAGACCTCCCAGTACGACGAGCCGATCGCCTTCAACGGCTACCTCGACGTGCAGCTGGAGGACGGCGAGGTCTTCCGCGTGCAGATCGAGCGCGCCCACATGGAGGAGGACACCGGCAAGTCCACGCACGTGGGCGGTGCCACCGGCCGCATCCACGGCGCCCAGCACTCCCTGCTGGACTACAACCGCGCCGGCATCCCGCTCATCGAGATCGTCACCAAGCCGATCGAGGGCGCGGGCGAGCGGGCCCCCGAGGTCGCCAAGGCGTACGTCGCCGAGCTCCGCGAGCTCATCAAGGCGCTGGGCGTCTCCGAGGCCCGGATGGAGATGGGCCAGATGCGCTGCGACGTGAACCTGTCGCTGCGCCCGAACGGCACCGAGAAGTTCGGCACCCGCTCCGAGACCAAGAACGTCAACTCGCTGCGCTCCGTCGAGCGCGCGGTGCGCTTCGAGGTCCAGCGGCACGCCTCCGTGCTCTCGGCCGGCGGCACCATCGTGCAGGAGACCCGGCATTTCCACGAGGAGGACGGGTCGACGACGTCCGGCCGCATCAAGGAAGAGGCCGAGGACTACCGCTACTTCCCCGAGCCGGACCTGGTGCCGGTGGCCCCCTCCCGCGAGTGGGTCGAGGAGCTGCGGACCACCCTGCCCGAGCTGCCGCGCGTGCGCCGCAACCGGCTGCGCGAGGAGTGGGGCGTCTCCGAGCACGACATGCAGTCGATCCTCAACGCGGGCGCGGTCGACCTGATCGTCGCCACCGTCGAGGCCGGCGCGGACTCCGCCGCCGCCCGCAAGTGGTGGATGGGCGAGCTGGCCCGCAGCGCCAACGAGTCCGGCACGGACCTCGCGGCGCTGCCGATCACCCCGGCGCAGGTGGCCCGGGTGGCGGCGCTCGTCGCCGAGGGCTCGCTCAACGACAAGCTGGCCCGCCAGGTCATCGAGGGCGTGCTCGCGGGCGAGGGCGACCCGGACGCCGTCGTCGAGAAGCGCGGCCTGAAGGTCGTCTCCGACGACAGCGCCCTGGGCGCCGCCGTGGACGAGGCCATCGCGGCCAACGCGGGCATCGCGGACAAGATCCGTGCCGGCAAGGTCGCCGCGGCGGGCGCGCTGGTCGGCGCGGTCATGAAGGCCACGCGCGGCCAGGCCGACGCGGCCCGGGTCCGGGAGCTCATCCTGGAGCGCCTGGGCGTCGAGGGCTGACCCGGCCACTCCCGGCAGCGTTCTCTGACGCTTAATGGCCGTCCCTTTTCGAAGGGGCGGCCATTGTCTGTCCGTTGCCTGTCCGTAAAAAGTGCAGGATTGGCTGGTTTCCTCCGGTCTATGGCCTTCGCGGCCCTCGTCCGGCATGATCCCGGATGCGGGCCCACCATGTGCCCGCCATCGAGGGATGGGGGTCCACGCACATGAGACGGTTGAGCAGGACGCTGGCCGCGGTCACCCTGGCGGGCGCCGGCCTGCTGGCGACGGCGGTCCCGGCCGGCGCGGCGACGGAACGGGCCGCACAGGCCGCACGCACCGCCACGGCGAAGTGCGAGGCGAGCTGGGGAAGCCTGCCCAAGACGGCCGCGACCTCGGCGTACAAGCCGCTCCTGGACGTCAGGGCCGGGACGCACGAGTGCTACGACCGCCTGGTCTTCGACGTCCAGGGCATCGGCGACCACCGCATCGGCTACCGCGTCGAGTACGTGGACCAGCTGCGCCAGGACGGCTCGGGCGATCCGATCCCCGTCGCCGGCGGTGCGGTCCTGGCCATCCGGATCTCCGCCCCGAGCTACGACCCGGCCACCGGCGAGGCGCGCTACCCCGTCCACGCCGGACAGCCGCTGACCGGCGTCGACCTCAGCGGATTCAAGACCTTCCGGGACACCCGCTTCGCCAGCAGCTTCGAGGGCGAGACCCTCGTCGGCCTCGGCGTCCGCGCGCGGCTGCCCTTCCGCGTCTTCCAGGAGCGCAACCGCATCGTCGTGGACGTCGCCCACGGCTGGCAGTCCCCGCGCTGAGCGGGCCGCCCCGCCCCCGTGTGGGGTAAGCCACAAAGCGGACAAAAGATCTTTCCCGGCTGTCACAGTGGTGCGGCAAGGGACCCCTCCGCATCGTCATGCGCCCCGGGGCCCCGAGCCCACCGCCTCAAGCGCTCGGCACAGCACGGGTCCGTTTCCCGGCAGATCGACGCGATACCCGGGAAGCAGCCCGTATGACCTCACTCGCCCGGTGGTGCCTGCGCCGCCGCTTCGCCGTCATCGTGCTGTGGCTCGTCGCCCTCGCGGGCACCGCGGCCGCCGCCATGCTCAGCGGCCCCGCGTACTCCAACGACTACGCCGTGCCCGGCACCGAAGCGGCCCGCGCGAGCGCCCTCCTGGCCGAGGGCTTCCCCGGCCAGGGCGGCGACGACACCATCGTCTGGCACACCGGCCACGGCACCGTGCGCGCCGCCGCCGTCGAGCAGCGCATGACCGAGGTCCTGCACGAGGTCGCGGCGCTCCCCGGCGTCGAGGCGGTCAGCGGCCCGTACGGCGGCCCCGACGCCGCCGCCAGGATCAGCCGGGACGGGCACACCGCGTACGCCTCCCTCACCTTCGCGAACGCCGAGGCCCCCGGCAAGGAGCTCGTCCGCAAGGTCGTCGGCACCGCCCGCGCCGCGGCGGACGACAACGTCCAGGTGGCCCTCGGAGGCAGCGGCATCGCCGGCGCGGAGACCGGGGGCGGCCACCTCAGCGAGATCATCGGCATCGCCGTGGCCGCCGTCGTGCTCTTCCTCGTCTTCGGCTCGCTGACCGCGAGCCTGCTGCCCATCGCCACCGCGCTCGTCGGCGTCGGCACCGCCTCCATGGGCACCCAGCTGCTCGGCCACGTCATGAACGTCGCCGACTTCGCCCCCATGCTCGGCACCCTCATCGGCCTCGGCGTGGGCATCGACTACGCCCTGTTCATCGTCACCCGGCACCGCAAGGGCCTGCGGGCCGGCCTGCCCGTGGCCGTCGCGGCCGAACGGGCCGTCGCCACCACCGGCCGCGCCGTCGTCTTCGCGGGCGGCACCGTCTGCGTCGCCCTGCTCGGCATGCTCATCCTGCGGCTGAGCTTCCTCAACGGCGTCGCCCTCGCCGCCTCGCTCACCGTCGTCCTCACCGTCGCCGCGTCGGTCACCCTGCTGCCCGCGCTCCTCGGCGTCATCGGCGACCGCGCGCTCAGCCGCCGCGAGCGCCGCCGGCTCGCGGCCGAGGGCCCCCGCCCGGAGGCGTCCACCGGCTTCGCCGCCCGCTGGGCCGCGTTCGTGGAGCGGCACCCCAGGCTGCTGGGCACCGTGGCGGCCGCCGTCATGCTCGTCCTCGCGCTGCCCACGTTCTCCCTCCACCTCGGCACCTCCGACCAGGGCACCAACCCGGCCTCGTCGACGACGCGGCAGGCGTACGACCTGCTCGGCCGCGGCTTCGGCCCCGGCGTCAACGGCCCCCTCACGCTCGTGGCCGGCCTGGACGGCGCCGCCGACCGGCTCGCCTTCACCGAGCTCCCGGAGACCCTGCGGCACACCGAGGGCGTCGCCGCCGTATCGCCCGCCGAAGTGAACGCGAGCGGCGACACGGGCGTCATCAGCGTCGTCCCCACCACCTCCCCGCAGTCGCGCGCCACCAGCGACCTCGTGGACCGGCTGCGCGGCACCGTGCTGCCGAAGGCGACCGCCGGCAGCGGGGTCGGCGTCCACGTCGGCGGCATGACCGCGAGCTACGACGACTTCGCCGGCATCATCCTCGGCAAGCTGCCGCTCTTCGTCGGCACCGTCGTCGGCCTGGGCTGCGTGCTGCTCCTGCTGGCCTTCCGCAGCATCGGCATCCCGCTGAAGGCGGCGGTGATGAACGTCGCCGCCGTCGCCTCCTCCTTCGGCGTCGTCGTCGCGATCTTCCAGTGGGGCTGGGGCAGCGAGTTCCTCGGCCTCGGCGGCGCGGGCCCGATAGAACCCTTCCTGCCCGTGGTGATGGTCTCCGTCCTCTTCGGGCTCTCCATGGACTACCAGGTCTTCCTGGTCAGCCGGATGTACGAGGAGTGGCTGGCCACGCGCGACAACTGCCGCGCCGTACGGGTCGGGCTCGCCGAGACCAGCCGCGTCATCAACTCCGCGGCCGTGATCATGATCTCGGTCTTCCTGGCCTTCGTGCTCAGCGGGGACCGCGTCATCGCGATGTTCGGCATCGGTCTCGCGGCGGCCGTGGCCCTCGACGCCTTCGTGCTGCGCACCCTGCTGGTGCCGGCGCTCATGCACATGCTGGGCGGCGCCAACTGGTGGCTGCCCGCGTGGCTGGACCGCCGCCTGCCCCGGATCAGCATCGAGCCGCCCGAGCCGGTGGAGCCCCGGCCCGCCGGGCCCCTGCAGCCCGTGCCGCTTCCGGTGCAGCGCCTCAGCCCGCTGGAGGAGCCTGCCGCGGCCGTATGACCACGCAGCCCGATTCGAGGTCTATGGGGCCCCGTGCGGGGTCGGCGTCACCGACGTCGGTGCGGGTCAGTTCGAGCCTGTTGTGCTCGTCCTCGGTGTGCTTGCGGCCCGGCGTGAACAGTTCCTCGATCAGATTGAACATCTCAACTCCCGTCGACGCCCTGTCCGTCCAGCATAGGCGGACGGATGTACGTTCCACGGAAAGTGCCGCCGAGCTGCGTCAGCGCACCTCCAGCCGCAGGACGCGGTCGTCGTCGGCGCCCGGCTTCCCGCGCCCGTCGGTGTTGCTCGTCGTCAGCCACAGCCCGCCGCCGTCCGCCGCGACGACCGTGCGCAGCCGCCCGTACTCGCCCTGCAGGAACGCCTGCGGGGCGGCCACCGGCTTCGCGCCGTCCAGCGGGATCCGCCACAGCCGCTCGCCCCGCAGCCCCGCCATCCACAGCGCGCCCCCGGCGTACGCGAGGCCGCTGGGGGAGGCGTCGGAGGTCTTCCACTGCTCCACCGGGTCGACGTAGCCGGACCGGCCCGCCTTGCCCTCCACGACGGGCCAGCCGTAGTTGCCGCCCGGCCGGATCAGGTTGACCTCGTCCCAGGTGTCCTGGCCGAACTCCGACGCCCACAGGCGCCCGGCCGCGTCCCACGCCAGGCCCTGCACGTTGCGGTGGCCGTAGGAGTAGACCACCGAGTCCTCCTCGGGGTTGCCGTACGCGGGGCGGCCGTCCGGCGTCATGCGGAGGATCTTGCCGCCGAGCGACTTCCGGTCCTGCGCGAGGCCGCGCTGCCCGCTCTCGCCCGTACCCGCGTAGAGCATCCGGTCCGGGCCGAACGCGATGCGCCCGCCGTTGTGGACCGTCCCCTTGGGGATGCCCCGGAGCACCGTGTCGGGCGCCCCCAGCCGCTGCCCCGCCGGCTTCGCCTCGTCGTAGCGCAGGCGCGCGATGCGGTTGTCCGAATCGGTGGTGAAGTACGCGTACACCAGGCGATCGGTGGCGAAGTCCGGCGAGACCGCGAGCCCCAGGAGGCCGCCCTCACCGCCCTTGACCACGCCGGGCACCTCGCCGACCTCGCTTTGCGCACCGTCCTTGGCGCCCACCCGGACGATCTTTCCCGTGTCGCGGGAACCGGCCAGCAGGTCGCCGCCGGGCAGCACCGCGACGCCCCACGGCGAGCCGAGCTTCGTGGTGAGCGTCCGCACGACCGCGGCCGAGCCGGTGGGCGGCGCCGGGGACACCGGCGGGGCGCTCGAAGAGGCCCCCGCGCCGGGCGACTTGGCCGACGCGCCCTGCCGCGGCCCCTCGCCCGGGAAGCCGTCCTCGCTCGAACAGCCCGCGACGGCCAGCAGCGCGGCGGCGGCCAGGACGGCGGCGGTACGGGGACTACGTCGTCGCACGGTGCGGATCCTCTCGCCGGGGGCGCTTCGCCTGCAGTCGGCACTGTGCCACACGGGCGCCGGCGGGCCCCGGTCTTTTGCCGCCTGCCCGGCACCGCCGGGTCCGGCGGGACAGGCGGCACCGGCCGCACCCCCGCGGGCAAGGCGCTAGTCCCAGGACCCCATCGCCCGCGGCAGCCCCGCTATCTCCGCAAAATCCTCGGCGGTGAGCCGGAGCCGCGCCGCCGCCGCGTTCTGCACCGCCCACACCGGCTTCTTCGTGCCCGGGACGGGTATGACGTGCCGCCCCTGGGCCAGCACCCACGCCAGGGCGACCTGCGCGGCCGTCGCGTCGTGCCGCAGCGCGACCCGCCGCAGGCCCGCCACGATCGGCTGGTTGGCGGCCATCATCTCGGCGGTGAAACGCGGGTGGCGGGCCCGGATGTCCTCCGGCTCGAAGCCCTGCCCGGGCGTCAGCGTGCCACTGAGGAAACCATTCCCCAGTGGCATGGCCGCGAGCAGGCCGACACCCCGGGACGCGCACCACGGCACCAGCGCATCGAGCGCCTCCCTGGACCACACCGACAACTCCACTTGCACACAGCTCACCGGGAACACCTGTTGCACCCGTTCGAGTTGCCGGATCGTCGCGTCGTACAGCCCGGCGCGCGACCTGCGGCGCGTGCGCACCGCGGGCCGCGCACCGATCGCGCACCAGCCGAGCGCCCGCACCTTGCCCGCGGAGACCAGCTCCGCCATCGCCCCCCAGGTCTCCTCCACCGGCACCTCGGGGTCCGGCCGGTGCAGCTGGTACACGTCGATCACATCGGTCTGCAGCCGGCGCAGGGAGGCGTCGCACGCGCGCTTCACATAGCCCGGGCGGCCGTTGGCGACGATGTGGTTGTCGCCCACCAGCAGGCCGCACTTGGTCGACACGAACGCGTCGGAGCGCCTCTCCCGCAGCACCCGCCCCACCAGCAGCTCATTGGTGAACGGCCCGTACATGTCGGCGGTGTCGAGCAGGGTCGTGCCGGCATCGAGCGCCGCGTGCACCGTGCGCAACGCGCCCTCGCCGCTCCGCTGGGAGGCGGTGTATCCCCAGTGCATGGGCATGCACCCCAGGCCGATCGCGCCCACTTCGAGCGCCGTCGCACCGATATTCCTGCGCTCCACCGGCCGTACCCCTCCCGTTCCTCGCCCTCAAAGCTAACCTCTGCGGGCCCGGCCCGATCGCATAGCCTCCAGGCATGAGTGCAGATGACAGCGGTTCCGCCCGCCCCCTGGCCTGGCTGCCCTTCCCGCCCGAGGGGATCGAAGGGCTGCCGGAGGGCCTCGACTACGCCTTCTGGGACGGCGGTCCGGACTACCCCACCGACCCCGCCCGCTGCGACTTCTACGCCGTCCCCTACGTCACCGACCCCGAGCCGTGCACCCGCCCGCTGGCCGCCATGACGCGCGTACGGGTCGTGCAGGCGCTCACCGCGGGCGTGGACCACCTGCTGCCGGCGGTGGAACTGCTGCCGAAGGGCGCCGTGCTGTGCAACGCCCGGGGCCTGCACGACGCGAGCACCGCCGAACTGGCGCTGACCCTCGCGCTCGCCTCCCTGCGCGACATCCCCGGCTTCGTGCGCGCGCAGGACGCGGGGGAGTGGCGGCAGGGCTTCCGCCCGGCGCTGGCCGACAAGTCGGTGCTCATTGTGGGTTACGGCTCGATCGGCAGCGCCATTGAGGACCGGCTCGCGCCCTTTGAATGCGCGCGGGTCACACGCGTCGCGCGCTCCGCGCGGGACAGCGCGCGCGGTCCCGTGCACCCGATCTCCGCCCTGCCCGGCTTGCTCCCCGGCGCCGACGTCGTGATGATCGCGACGCCGCTCACCGAGGAGACCCGCGGGCTCGTCAACGCAGGTTTCCTGGCGCGCATGAAGGACGGCGCCCTCCTGGTGAACGTCGCGCGCGGTCCCGTCGTCGACACCAAGGCCCTCCTGGCCGAACTGGACGCAGGTCGGCTGCGTGCCGCACTGGACGTCACCGACCCCGAGCCGCTGCCGCCCGGCCACCCGCTGTGGAGCGCTCCGGGGGTGCTCATCACCCCCCATGTGGGTGGGCCTTCTTCGGCCTTCATGCCGCGCGCGGAGCGTTTGCTCCGCGATCAGCTGGCCAGATTCGCTCTGGACGCCCCACTGCAAAATGTCGTAGTCACAGCCCGCTAGTTACCACGTAGAGGTACCGTTCGACTGCACTCAGTGTTCATAACCTCGTGGCTGATTACGCTATGTATATGAGCTATGTCCCTGAGTGACGACTCTGGTGTATCGTCCGGACGGGGGCTGCGGCGTGCACGGGAACGGCCGCAGCGAGGACCGGAACTCGAGGGGGGCGACGGGCGATGCACGGCCAATGGACGATCAACCCGACGCGGCTCACGCACCGACCACGACCGCACTGCACACCGCGACCGCACCGCACAGGGCGACCGCACGGCACACCGCGCCCGCGCGCAGGAGGACCGCACCGCGCGGGAAGGCCGCAGCGCGCGGGAGGCCCGCGCTGCACGGCGCAACCGCACTGCGTGGCGACCCCGCTTCTGCGGCTCCCGTGGCTACCGCTGCTGCGGACGGCGGCGCGGTGAGCGCCCCGGGGGCGGCCCTGTCCCGCCCGGCCGGCGGCTCGGGCCCGGTCTCCCAGCTCCTGCTGGCCCTCGTCTGCGGCGGCTATGCCACGGGGGCGGCCTTCGGCTGGGGATCGGGCGAGCTCGCCTCCGCCATGGGCGACTTCGGCCTCGGCGGGGCCGCCGTGCTCGCCGCCGTCTCCTGCTTCTGGTACGGGCGCACGCACCGCACGCGGTTCCGGCTCGCGTGGTTCCTCTTCGCGGCGTCCTCCGCCATGGCAGGCCTGGGCAACGTTGTCTGGGGGTGGTACGAGGTCGTCCTCGACGTCCGCGTCCCCACGCCCTCCGTGGCCGACTTCTGCTTCCTGCTCTTCGCGCCGCCGGCCATCATCGGCCTGCTGGTCCTCGCCCGGCGCCCCGTCACCCGGGCCGGCTGGGTGTGCCTGGCCCTCGACGCCTGGCTCACCGGCGGCTCCCTGCTCACGCTCTCCTGGAGCCTGGCGCTCGCGCACACCGCCCACTTCGAGGGCGAGAGCGTCGCCCACGCCGCGCTCTCCCTGGCCTACCCGCTGCTGGACATCGCCCTGGTGTCCATGGTGCTGGCGCTGCACTTCCGGCGCTCGACGGCCAACCGCTCGGCCATCAACACCGCCATCGCGGCCCTCGCCCTGACGGTCCTGTGCGACGCCCTGTTCACCTCGCCGCTGCTGCGCTCGCACTACCGCTCCGGCCAGATCCTCGACGCCGGCTGGTTCGCGGGCTACATGCTCATGGCGTACGCCCCCTGGGTCGCCCGCGAGGAGGGCGACACCGCCGCCCCGGCCCGCTCGGCCCAGCACCCGAGCCGGCCCATCGCCGGCTCCCTCGCGGCCCTGACGCCGTATCTGGCCGCCGCCGTGTGCACCCTGGGCATCCTCTACAACGTCCTGGACGGCCGCCAGGTCGACAAAGTCGTCCTGTTCACCGGCTGCACGGTGGTCCTGGCCCTGGTCATCCGCCAGGGCATCATGCTGCTGGACAACATCTCGCTCACCCAGGAACTGGCCCAGCAGGAGAACCACTTCCGCTCCCTGGTCCAGGGCTCCAGCGACGTCATCATGATCGCCGCCCCCACGGGCATACTGCGCTACGTCAGCCCGGCCGCCGCCGGGGTCTACGGCCGTGAGGCCGAGGACCTCGTCGGCTCCGAGCTGGCCTCGCTGATCCACCCGGAGGACCTGGGCAGAGTCGTCCACGAGGTGCGCCGCTTCCTCGCGGCACCGCCCGCCGAGGAGCCCACCACCCGCATCGAGTGCCGCTTCCGCTCCGGCAGCGGCGAATGGCTCAACGTCGAGTCCACCGTCAACCGCCACCACGGCGGCCTGATCTTCAACAGCCGCGACGTCACCGAGCGCGTCCGCCTCCAGGCCCAGCTCCAGCACACGGCCGAGCACGACCCGCTCACCGACCTGCCCAACCGCGCCCTGTTCACCAAGCGCGTCCAGCAGGCCCTCACCGGCCGCAGAGCGACCGACGCGGGCACCGCGGTGCTCTTCATCGACCTCGACGGCTTCAAGGCGGTGAACGACAGCGTCGGCCACCAAGCCGGCGACGAGCTGCTCGTCCAGGCGGCCCGTCGCCTCCAGGACTCCGTCCGCGCGGGAGACTCCACGGCCCGCTTCGGAGGCGACGAGTTCGCCGCGCTCATCATCGGCGACGGCACCCGTGACCCCGCCGCCCGCGAGTACCGCATCCACGAGATCGCCGACCGGCTGCGGGTCACCCTCTCCCAGCCCTACCGCGTGGAAGGAGGCACCGAGGTCCGCGTCGCCGCCAGCATCGGCGTGGCGTTCGCCGAGCCCGGCATCACCCCGGGCGAGCTGATGCGCAACGCCGACCTCGCGATGTACCGCGCCAAGCAGGCCGGCAAGGGCCGCGTCGAGCTCTACGCACCGCAGATGCAGGCCGAGGTGGTCCGCCGCGCCGAGCTCGCCACCCGGCTGCGCACCGCCCTGCACGAGGGCGAGTTCGCCCTCCTCCACCAGCCCATCGTGGACCTGGCCACCGGCAGGGTCACCGCGGTCGCCGCCCAGCCCCGCTGGCGCTCCGCCCAGGGGATACTGTTCACCCCCGCGGAGTACCTGCGCGTGGCCGAGAACGACCGCGGCGACGAGGCGTCCCGCATCGCCGAGCTCGGCCGCTGGACGGTGGAGAAGGCCGTCGAGCAGGCCGCCCAGCGCTGCCGCGCGGGCCGGCCCGTCCCGGTGTACGTCCGGCTGTCCGCCGCCCGGCTGATGGACAGGTCGCTGCCCGCCAAGAACCTGGAGGGCCTGCTGATCCGGCACGGGCTGCCGTCCGGGGCGCTCGTCCTGGAGCTGTCCGGAAGCGACCCCCGGGTCCCGCTCGACGAGCTGGAGCGGCGGCTCGCCGCCCTCCGCCGGATGGGCGTGCGGATCGCCCTGGACGGCTTCGGCAGCGGCTATGCCGCGATCAGCGCCCTGCGCCGGCTGCCCATCGACACCCTCAAGCTCGACCGCGGGCTGGTCGACGGCGTTGTGGAGTCCGCCCGGCTGCACAAGATCACCGCCGGGCTGCTGAGGATCGCCACCGACCTCGGCATGCAGTCCGTCGCCGACGGCGTCGACGTCCCCGAGCAGGCGCTCGCCCTGCGCGCCATGGGCTGCACCCACGCGCTCGGCGCCGCCTTCGCCGGCCCGCTCGACGAGCACCGGCTGCGGCACGCGCTGGACCTCGGGGCCTACGCCGTACCGAGCGCGCCGGGAGATGGCGCAAACGCATGGGTGGGGGGCGCCGCCCTGCCCGCAGGAGCAGTACCGTCCGCTACGCGATCGGGGTCCGCGGGGGGCGCCGGATCGCTGGCCCATGCTCCATTGCGCTCAAATAATGAGACGCCCGTCCCACCCACTTGACACCTCGCAGGTGGCGGGTGGAGGGTCGGTCCCATGCGCACCCGAATTCTCGTACTTGGAAAGCGCGTCGGCTGAAGCAGGCCCTCCACCAAGCCCTGCTGACCACACCGGCGCGCTCCCCTCGCTTGCCTCACGGCACGAGGGGTTTTTTGTTGCACTAGAACGTGACAGACCCTCCCAAACCGACCTCCGCTCAACCAGCCGAACCCGTCGATCGAACCCGTCGAAATCCTTCGAGAAGAGAATGTCGATGACCGAGCAGGCCACCGGGGCCCACCATCCGCAGCCGCGGGCCCGTAGCGCGGCGCAGCAGCCCGCCACCGTCGAGCACGTCACGGGCGCGCAGTCGCTCATCCGCTCGCTGGAGGAGGTCGGGGCCGAGATCGTGTTCGGGATCCCGGGCGGAGCGATCCTTCCCGCCTACGACCCGATGATGGACTCCTCGAAGGTCCGTCACGTCCTGGTCCGCCACGAGCAGGGCGCGGGCCACGCCGCGACCGGCTACGCCCAGGCCACCGGCAAGGTCGGGGTCTGCATGGCCACCTCCGGCCCCGGCGCCACCAACCTCGTCACGCCGATCGCCGACGCCCACATGGACTCCGTCCCGCTGGTCGCCATCACCGGCCAGGTCGCCTCCAAGTCGATCGGCACGGACGCCTTCCAGGAGGCGGACATCTGCGGCATCACCATGCCGATCACCAAGCACAACTGGCTGGTCACCGACCCCGCCGAGATCCCCCGCACCATCGCCGAGGCCTTCCACGTCGCCTCCACCGGCCGCCCCGGCCCCGTCCTCGTCGACATCGCCAAGGACGCCCTGCAGGCGAAGACCACCTTCAGCTGGCCGCCCCCCACCGACCTGCCCGGCTACCGCCCGGTGACCAAGCCGCACTCCAAGCAGATCCGCGAGGCCGCCAAGCTGATCAGCCAGGCCGAGCGCCCCGTGCTCTACGTCGGCGGCGGCGTCCTCAAGGCCCGCGCCACCGCCGAGCTGAAGGTGCTCGCCGAGCTGACCGGCGCCCCCGTCACCACCACCCTGATGGCCCTGGGCGCCTTCCCCGACAGCCACCCCCAGCACCTGGGCATGCCCGGCATGCACGGCTCGGTCGCCGCCGTCACCGCCCTGCAGAAGTCCGATCTGATCGTCGCCCTCGGCGCCCGCTTCGACGACCGCGTCACCGGCAAGCTGGACTCCTTCGCCCCGTACGCCAAGATCGTCCACGCCGACATCGACCCCGCCGAGATCGGCAAGAACCGCGCCGCCGACGTGCCGATCGTCGGCGACGCCCGCGAGGTCATCGCCGACCTGATCGTCGCCCTCCAGGCCGAGCACGCCGAGGGCCGCGGCGACGCCGCCCGCGACCGGTACGCCGCCTGGTGGCGGGACCTCGACCGCTGGCGCGAGACCTACCCGCTCGGCTACGACCAGCCCGGCGACGGCAGCCTCGCCCCCCAGCAGGTCATCCAGCGCATCGGGCAGCTCGCGCCGGAGGACACCATCTACGCCGCCGGCGTCGGCCAGCACCAGATGTGGGCCGCGCACTTCATCGGCTACGAGAAGCCCGCCACCTGGCTCAACTCCGGCGGAGCCGGGACGATGGGCTACGCGGTGCCCGCCGCGATGGGCGCCAAGGCCGGCCGGCCCGACCGCACCGTCTGGGCCGTCGACGGCGACGGCTGCTTCCAGATGACCAATCAGGAACTGGTCACCTGCGCGCTCAACGACATCCCCGTCAAGGTCGCCATCATCAACAACGGCGCCCTGGGCATGGTCCGCCAGTGGCAGACCCTGTTCTACAACCAGCGCTACTCCAACACCGTGCTCCACTCGGGCCCCGGGTCGGACGGCACCGAGGCCTGCGCCGGCACCCGCGTCCCGGACTTCGTCAAGCTCGCCGAGGCCATGGGCTGCGTCGGCCTCCGCTGCGAGCGCCCGGAGGACCTGGACGACGTCATCCGGCAGGCCAACGCCATCAACGACCGGCCGGTCGTGGTCGACTTCATCGTCCACCAGGACGCCATGGTCTGGCCGATGGTCGCCGCCGGCACCTCCAACGACGAGATCCTCGCCGCGCGCGGAGTCCGCCCGGACTTCGGCGACAACGAGGACGACTGAGGGCCCGCGAGAAGAGAGAGAACGAGCAGATGACCAAGCACACCCTCTCCGTCCTGGTGGAGAACACCCCCGGCATCCTCACCCGGATCGCCGCCCTGTTCGCCCGCCGCGGCTTCAACATCGACTCCCTCGCCGTCGGGGTCACCGAGCACCCGGACATCTCCCGCATCACGATCGTCGTCAACGTCGAGTCGCTGCCGCTGGAGCAGGTCACCAAGCAGCTCAACAAGCTCGTCAACGTGCTGAAGATCGTCGAGCTGGAGGACAGCCAGGCCATCCACCGCGAGCTCGTCCTGGTGAAGGTCCGCGCCGACAACGAGACCCGCTCCCAGATCGTCGAGATCGTCCAGCTGTTCCGCGCCAAGACCGTCGACGTCTCCCCGGAGGCCGTCACCATCGAGGCCACCGGCGGCAGCGACAAGCTCGGCGCCATGCTCAAGATGCTGGAACCGTTCGGCATCAAGGAGCTCGTGCAGTCCGGGACGATCGCCATAGGGCGTGGCGCGCGGTCCATCACGGACCGCAGCCTGCGCGCGCTGGACCGCTCGGCCTGAGCGGTGCGGACGGCCGGAATCGGCCCATCCGTATACCGAGACCTGAAATCTTTTCCCCGCCCGCCCGTCATACGGTGGGACGCACCACCGGACAACCGGAAACAAGGAGATACCCCAACGTGGCTGCCGAGCTCTTCTACGACAACGACGCCGACCTGTCCATCATCCAGGGCCGCAAGGTCGCGGTCCTCGGCTACGGCAGCCAGGGCCACGCCCACGCGCTGTCCCTGCGCGACTCGGGCGTCGACGTCCGCGTCGGTCTGCACGAGGGCTCCAAGTCCCGGCAGAAGGCCGAGGAGCAGGGCCTGCGCGTCGTCACCCCCGCCGAGGCGGCGGCCGAGGCCGACGTCATCATGATCCTCGTCCCGGACCCGATCCAGGCCAAGGTCTACGAGGAGTCCGTCAAGGAGCACCTGAAGGACGGCGACGCGCTGTTCTTCGGCCACGGCTTCAACATCCGCTTCGGCTTCATCAAGGCCCCGGCCGGCGTCGACGTCTGCATGGTCGCCCCCAAGGGCCCGGGCCACCTGGTCCGCCGCCAGTACGAGGAGGGCCGCGGCGTCCCGTGCATCGCGGCCGTCGAGCAGGACGCCTCGGGCAGCGCCTTCCAGCTGGCCCTGTCCTACGCCAAGGCCATCGGCGGCACCCGCGCCGGCGTCATCAAGACCACCTTCACCGAGGAGACCGAGACCGACCTCTTCGGCGAGCAGGCCGTCCTCTGCGGCGGGGCGTCGGCCCTGGTGAAGGCGGGCTTCGAGACCCTGGTCGAGGCGGGCTACCAGCCGGAGATCGCGTACTTCGAGTGCCTCCACGAGCTCAAGCTGATCGTGGACCTCATGTACGAGGGCGGCCTGGAGAAGATGCGCTGGTCGGTCTCCGAGACCGCCGAGTGGGGCGACTACGTCACCGGCCCGCGGATCGTCAACGACGCCACCAAGGCCGAGATGAAGAAGGTCCTCGGCGAGATCCAGGACGGCACCTTCGCCAACAACTGGATGAAGGAGTACCAGGCCGGTCTGCCCAAGTACAACGAGTACAAGAAGGCCGACGAGGACCACCTGCTCGAGACCACGGGCAAGAAGCTGCGCAAGCTGATGAGCTGGATGGACGACAAGGAGTAAGTCCCTGCTCCTGCATCGCCGCCCCGTGGGCGGGCCGGAAGACCGGCCCGCCCACGGGCGTCTCCGGGCGGTGCCGCCGGCCCGCGCCCCCTCCGGTCGGAGGCCCGTCCGGCGCTTGCGGGCGAAGGTCGCACGAGCGCCCGCCGCCCGCCGATACACTGCACACCAACAAGCGCGTACCAGGCTCACAGCGTCGTGCGTCTTCCACGCGGCTGCCTGCCCCCTTCACCGCCTTCGGCCGTCGGGACGGCCGTCCGCCAAGGACCAGTGAGGAACCCGTGAGCACTGCTTCGCCCCGCAAACCCGTCGTCCTGATCGCCGAGGAGCTCTCCCCGGCCACCGTCGACGCCCTCGGCCCCGACTTCGAGATCCGCCACTGCAACGGCTCCGACCGCGCGGAGCTCCTGCCCGCCATCGCCGACGTCGACGCCGTCCTGGTCCGCAGCGCCACCAAGGTCGACGCCGAAGCGATCGCCGCCGCGAAGAAGCTTCGCGTCGTCGCCCGCGCCGGCGTCGGCCTGGACAACGTGGACGTCTCCGCCGCCACCAAGGCCGGCGTCATGGTCGTCAACGCCCCGACCTCCAACATCGTCACCGCCGCCGAGCTCGCCTGCGGCCTGCTCATCGCCACCGCCCGCAACATCCCGCAGGCCAACTCCGCGCTCAAGAACGGCGAGTGGAAGCGCTCCAAGTACACCGGCGTCGAGCTCTCCGAGAAGACCCTCGGCGTCGTCGGCCTCGGCCGGATCGGCGTCCTCGTCGCCCAGCGGATGTCCGCCTTCGGGATGAAGGTCGTCGCCTACGACCCCTACGTCCAGCCCGCGCGCGCCGCGCAGATGGGCGTCAAGCTCGTCACGCTCGACGAGCTGCTGGAGGCCGCGGACTTCATCACCGTCCACCTGCCCAAGACGCCCGAGACGCTCGGCCTCATCGGCGACGAGGCCCTGCACAAGGTCAAGCCCAGCGTCCGCATCGTCAACGCGGCGCGCGGCGGCATCGTGGACGAGGCGGCGCTCGCCTCGGCCCTCAAGGAGGGCCGCGTCGCGGGCGCCGGCCTCGACGTCTACGCCTCCGAGCCGTGCACCGACTCCCCGCTCTTCGAGTTCGACAACGTGGTGGCCACCCCGCACCTCGGCGCGTCGACGGGGGAGGCCCAGGAGAAGGCCGGCATCGCCGTCGCCCGCTCCGTGCGGCTCGCCCTCGCCGGCGAGCTCGTACCGGACGCGGTCAACGTCCAGGGCGGCGTCATCGCCGAGGACGTCAAGCCGGCCCTGCCGCTGGCCGAGAAGCTCGGCCGGATCTTCACGGCCCTGGCCGGCGAGGTCGCGATCCGGCTCGACGTCGAGGTCTACGGCGAGCTGACCCAGCACGACGTCAAGGTCCTGGAGCTGTCCGCCCTCAAGGGCGTCTTCGAGGACGTCGTCGACGAGACGGTCTCCTACGTCAACGCCCCGCTGTTCGCCCAGGAGCGCGGCGTCGAGGTGCGGCTCACCACCAGCTCCGAGTCGGCCGAGCACCGCAACGTGGTCACCGTGCGCGGCACGCTCGCCGGGGGCGACGAGGTCTCCATCTCGGGCACGCTGGCCGGCCCGAAGAACCAGCAGAAGATCGTCGCGGTGGGCGACCACGACGTGGACCTCGCGCTCGCCGACCACATGGCCTTCTTCCGCTACGCCGACCGCCCCGGCGTCGTCGGCACCCTCGGCCGCATCCTCGGCGAGGCCGGCATCAACATCGCCGGCATGCAGGTCTCCCGCGCCACGGAGGGCGGCGAGGCGCTCGTCGCCCTCACGGTCGACGAGTCGGTCACCCCGCCCGTGCTCTCGGAGATCGCCGAGGAGATCGGCGCGGCGTCGGCACGCGCGGTGAACCTGACGGACTGACGGCTGACTGACTGACGGCTTCGCAGACCGGCGGTCGAAGTCGCTACGGACACCTATGAGGCCCGGCTGCTCCCTGTGGGGGGCGCCGGGCCTCGTGCGGTGGTCCGCCCCGTGCAGGGCCGGGCCCCCTGCAAAGCCGGGCCCCGTGCGGAGCACGTGCGCTTCCGCCGTACCCCTGGCTCTCCTAACCTTCCGGCTATGGGTGTACTGGAACAGCCCGCGGCTCCGGCGCTCGCCCCGTACCGCCGGATCGCCGCCGAACTGCGGGCCCGTATCGCCTCCGGCGAGATACGTGCGGGTGAAAAGGTCCCCTCCACCCGGCAGATCGCCCAGGAGTGGGGCGTGGCGATGGCGACGGCCGGCAAGGTGCTGTCGCTGCTGCGCGCGGAGGGCCTCGTGCGGGCCGTGCCCGGCGTCGGCACCGTCGTGGCAGCCGGCCCGGGCAGCGGCCCGGGCAGCGGGCCGGGGGACCGCACGGGGCCGCCGGCCGCGCGCCCGGGCGGGGCCCGCGCACTCGGTGCGCTGCGTCCGCTCACGCGGGACCGCATCGTGCGGACCGCCGTCGCGCTGGCCGACGCCCACGGCGCCGCGGCCCTGTCCATGCGTGCCCTCGCCGCCGAACTCGGCGTCCCCACCATGGCGTTGTACCGGCACGTGCCGGGCAAGGACGACCTCGTCGTCCTGATGGCGGACGCCGCCTTCGGCGAGGGCGGGCTCACCGGCGATCCGCCCACCGGCTGGCGCGGCCGCCTCCGGGCGGCCGCCCGGCACCAGTGGGCGCTCTACCGGCGCCATCCCTGGCTGGCCAGGGCCATGGTGTCCGTCCCCCGCCCCGTGCTCCCCGCGGCGGCCGAGGGCCTCATGGAGTGGGCGATGGCCCCGGCGCTCCGGCAGGGCCTGGAGCCCGCTGCAGTGGCCCGTATCGCGGGGACGGTCGCCGGGTACGTGCGCGGGGTGGCCGTCGGCCTGGGGGACGGGGCGCCGCCCGGGCGGGCACGGGGCGGCAGCGGAACCGACCTCGACGCGGTGTTCGCCTTCGGACTGGACCGGCTGCTGGACGGACTGGAGGTCTACGTCGGGCAGCGGTGCGGCGGGGGAGCAGCGCCGGGGAAGAGCCCGTAGGCCCGGTCAGGCGCCCCGTGCCCGCCGCAGCGCCGCCACCGTGACCGCGGCGGACAGCAGCAGGGCGGTCGTCCCGCCGGCGGCGGCGATGTTCATGCCGTGCGTGAAGGCCTCGCGGGAGGCGGCGAGGACGGCCTCGCCCGCCCGGCCCGGCAGGTGCGCCGCGACCGCCGCCGCGCCGCCGAGCGTCTCGCGGGCCGCGTCCAGCGCCCCGTGCGGCAGGTCCGCGGGCAGCGCGCCGGTCATGTCGCGGCGGTAGACGGCCACGCCCACGCTGCCGAAGAGCGCCATGCCCAGCGCCCCGCCCAGTTCCTGGCCGGTCTCCAGCAGGGAGGCCGCGCTGCCCGCCTTCTCGGGCGGGGCGGCGCTGAGCGCCATGTCGGAGACCAGGGCCATCACCACGACGATGCCGGCCGCGATGACCGCCGCCCCGGTCAGCGTCAAGGCCAGGGAGTCCGGGCCGACGACCGCGAGCAGCCCGTAGCCGGCGGCCGCCACGGTGAACCCGGCCGCCATGACGGAGGAGGGGGAGAACTTCCGCGCGGCCACGCTGGCGAGCGGCGCGACGCAGCCGACCGCCACCGAGGGGATCGCGCCCCACAGCGCCGCCTCCAGGGGGCCCTTGCCGAGCACGGACTGCAGGTACTGCGTGGTGAAGTAGGCGGAGCCCATCATCCCGAACGTGGCGAGGGTGTTGATGCCGACGCCCGCGCCGAACACGCGGTGGCGGAACAGCTCACGGCTGATCATCGCGTCGCTGCGGCCGCGCTGGCGCCGGACGAACGCGACACCCACGGCCAGACCCGCGGCCACGCACACCGCCGGGGTGAGCGCGAACCCATCGGCCGCGATCTCCTTCACCCCGTAGATCACCGGCACGACGGAGCCCATGGACAGCGGCACGCTCAGGAAGTCGAAGCGGCCCGGGGCGGGATCCTTGAACTCGGGGACGAGCAGCGGCGCCAGCACCAGCAGCAGCACCATCGCGGGCACGTTGACGAGGAACGCCGCACCCCACCAGAAGTGGTCCAGCAGCAGCCCGCCGGCGACCGAGCCCAGCGCGACGCCGCCCCCCATCGCCCCGGACCAGATGCCGACCGCCTTGCTGCGCTGCTGCTCGTCGTGGAACAGGTTGCGCACCAGCGCCATGGTGGAGGGCATGAGGGTGGCCCCGCCGACGCCCAGCACGGCGCGCGCGGCTATCAGCATCTCCGCGCTCTGCGCGTACGCGGCGGCGACCGAGGCGGCGCCGAAGGCGAGCGCCCCGGCCAGCAGCAGCTTGCGGCGGCCGATCCGGTCGCCCAGCGACCCCATGGTGATCAGCAGCCCGGCGAGGGCGAAGGCGTAACTGTCGAAGATCCACAGCTGCTGGGTGCCGGTCGGCTCCAGCTCCCGGCTGATGGCCGGCATGGCGAAGAAGAGGACGGAGACGTCCATCGAGACCAGGAGGAGGGGCAGCAGGAGGACGGTGAAGGCCGTCCACTCCTTGCGCCCGGCGAGGGCGCGGGCGGGCGGAGCCGCAAGCGGGGTCGTCATGGCAGGTGAATATACGCGCGTCTTAAACGCTTGTCTATGACGCTTGTATAGAACGAGATTCCGCCTCATGCGGCGCCATGCGGCCTCATGCGGGCGCGGTGTACGGACGTCTAGGACATACGTATGACTGACAGCTACGCTGCCGTCATGGGACATCGCGAAGATCTGCTGGAGGGCGCCAAGCGCTGCCTCCTGGACAAGGGCTGGACGCGCACGACCGCGCGCGACATCGTGGCCGCCTCCGGAGCCAACCTCGCCTCCATCGGCTACCACTACGGCTCGAAGGAATCGCTCATGATGGAGGCGTTCCTGCAGCTGACCGTGGAGTGGGCCGAGGGTGCGGCGCCCTTCATCGGCGCCGCCCCCGATCCGGACGCGCCGCGCGAGGAGCGCCTTGCCGCCACGCTGGACCGGGTGATCTCGGGCTTCGCCAGGGACCGTCAGTTCTGGTCCGCACAACTGGAGGTGCTCGGACAGCTGGTGAAGAACCCGGAGCTCAGGGAGAGGTTCGCCGCCGTGCAGCCGGACGGCCGTGAGGGCATGGTCGCGCTCTTCGAGGGCGTCGACGACAGCATGGTCGGCCCGGAGGCGACCCGCACGGCGGGCGCCTTCTACCACGCCCTGTTCATCGGGCTGTGGATGCAGTGGCTCATCGACCCCGCCGCGGCGCCGACCGGCAAGGAGATCGTCGAGGGCGCCCGGCGGGCGCTCGCCGGCACGGTGCTGAACGCGCCGGAGGGGGCGGCCGGCTGACGGGGTGCCGCCGGGCCCGCGCCCCGTGCCGGGCTCAGCGGTAGGAGTCGATCAGGCGCGCCAGGTGGCGCCCCGCGATCAGCAGGGGCTCCTCGCTCCGGGCGACCTGGGCCGTGAACTCGGCGCCCTCCAGCGTGTTGATGACCGTGTGCGCAAGCTCCGAGGCGTCCTGTCCGCCGAAGCCGGACGCGAGGAGCTTGTCGCGCACGAGGCCCCGCCAGCCCTCGAAGGCCGCTGCCGCCGCCTGCTGGATGCCGGGGGCATGGGCGGCCGCTCCCAGGGACGTGGCCGTGACCGGGCAGCCGTCCAGCCAGTCCGAGGCGCGGAGCTCCGCGGCGACCTCGGTCGCGACGGCGAGCACCGCCTCGGCCGGGTCCGGCCGGCCGTCCAGCGCCTTGCGCAGCATGCCGGCGAACTCCCGGTCGCCGTGCCGGATCGCCTCGGCGGCCAGCTCCTGCTTGCCGCCCGGGAAGAAGTGGTAGACCGACCCGAGCGTCGCCTCCGCCGCCTGGGAGATCTGCTTGATCCCCGTGCCCTCGTATCCCTGACGCTGCATCAGCCGGGATGCCGCGCGCACGATCCGCTCGCGCGTGCCGAGGCCGGCGCCGGGGTCCGTGGCCTGTTCGTCGTGCACTGGGGTGGTCTTCACCTTCCCGAGAATATAGGTAGAGCGTTCGTTCTAGAACCGTGCTACGTTGTTCCCGCTACTGGATAGAGCGTTCGTTATAGAGGGGTGTGGATCCATGGTTTCCCAGCTGTCCGAAAAGGCCGCGGTTTCGGAGAAGGCCACCGGGGAGAGGGCGGTGACCGTCATCGGCCTCGGCCCCATGGGGCAGGCGATGGCCGGCGCGTACCTCGACGCCGGCTACGAGGTGACGGTCTGGAACCGCACCGCCGCCAAGGCCGACGCCCTGGTGGCACGGGGCGCGCACCGTGCGGCGACGCCCGGGGCCGCGCTGGCCGCGAACGAGCTGGTGGTGCTGAGCCTGACCGACCACGACGCGCTGTACGCGATCCTGGACCCCGTCGCGGACGCCCTGGCCGGCCGCGTCCTGGTGAACCTCAGCTCGGACACCCCGGAGCGGGCCCGCGAGGCCGCCGCCTGGGCCGCCGGGCACGGGGCCGAATACCTCACCGGCGGCGTGCAGTGCCCCCCTTCGGGGATCGGCGCGGCCGGCTCGTCCACCTTCTACAGCGGCCCCAAGGAGGTCTTCGAGGCCCACGCGGCCGCCCTGAAGGTGCTCACCGGCGCCGACTACCGCGGCACCGACCCCGGCCTGGCCGCGCTGTACTACCAGATCCAGATGGACATGTTCTGGACCGCGATGCTCAGCTACCTGCACGCCACCGCGATCACCGCGGCGAACGGCATCACGGCACAGGAGTTCCTGCCGTACGCACAGTCCACGATGGCCTCCCTGCCGGACTTCCTCGCCTTCTACGCGCCGCGCATCGACGCCGGCACGCACGACGGCGACGTCGACAAGCTCGCCATGGGCGTGGCGAGCGTCGAGCACGTCCTCCACACCGCCGAGAGCTCCGGAGTCGGCACCGCCCTGCCCGCCGCCGTCCTGGACGTCTTCCGGCGCGGCATGGAGCGCGGCCACGGGGGTGACAGCTTCACCAGCCTGCTGGAGGTGTTCCACGAGGGGTGACCGCGGGGGGCCGGTCGCATTTGGCCGGATTGCTCGTAGCCCGGGGCGCGAACGGGGCTTGGACTGGGGTGAACCGGATGTAGAGGACAACAGTCCGAACGCCTGGAAGGAACCGCATGACCGACACCGGGACCCAGTCCACCAGCACATCGGCCCCCTCCTTCCCCAGCGACCGCACCTGCCCGTACCACCCGCCCGCGGGCTACCAGGACCTGGCCGCCCGCGGCCCGCTCACCCACGTCACGCTGTACGACGGGCGCGTGGTGTGGCTGGTGACGGGCCACACCGAGGCCCGCTCCCTGCTCGCGGACCCCCGCGTCTCGTCCGACCGCCGGAATCCGGCCTTTCCCGTGTTCGCCCCGCGCGCCGAGGACCAGGCCTCGGTGGTGATCCCGCTGCTCGGCGTGGACGACCCCGAACACGCCCGCCAGCGCCGCATGCTGATCCCGCGTTTCACCGTCAAGCACGCCAACGCCCTGCGGCCCCGTATCCAGCAGATCGTCGACCGCCTCATCGACACCATGCTCGCCAAGGGCAACAGTGCCGAACTCGTCTCCGCGTACTCCCTGCCCGTGCCGTCCATGGTGATCTGCAGCCTGCTGGGCGTCCCCTACGCCGACCACGACTACTTCGAGGCGTGTTCCCGGCGGCTGGTGAGCGCACAGACCTCCGCGGAGGCCGTCGCCGCGCGCGACGAACTGCGCGACTACCTCCACCGCCTCGTGGAGCGCAAGGAGGCCGAGCCCGGCGACGGGCTGCTGGACGAGCTCATCGCGGACCGCCTCCCCGACGGGCAGATCGACCGCGACGAACTGGTCATGACGGCGCTGCTGCTGCTCGTCGCCGGCCACGAGACCACGTCCAACATGATCGCGCTCGGCGTGTACACGCTCCTCGAACACCCCGCGCAGCTCGCCGCCCTGCGCGCAGACCCCGCCCTGATGCCCCCCGCGGTGGAGGAGCTGCTGCGCTTCCTGTCCATCGCCGACGGCATGGTGCGGGTCGCCACGGAGGACATCGAGATCGCCGGGCGGACCGTGCGCGCGGGCGACGGCGTCATGATCAGCACGTCCCTCGTCAACCGCGACGCCGACGCCTACGCCGATCCCGACGCCCTCGACGTCCGCCGCTCGGCCCGCCACCACGTCGCGTTCGGCTACGGCGTCCACCAGTGCCTGGGGCAGAACCTCGCCCGCGCGGAGATGGAGATCGCCCTGGGCACGCTCTTCACCCGCATCCCGGGCCTGCGCCTCGCCGTTGCTCCGGACGAGGTGGCCGTGAAGCCCGGTGACACCCTGCAAGGCCTCTTCGCCCTCCCGGTCGCCTGGTGAGAACCTGAGCGGGACCGGCGTTGACGAACGGCGACGACAGAACGGAACCTGCCATGAGCTCCATCCGTGTCTCCATCGACTCCGACATCTGCATCGGCGCGGGCCAGTGCGTCCTCACCGCACCGGGCGTCTTCGACCAGGACGACGACGGCTTCGGCCTCGTCATGCCGGGCCGGGAGGACGGCGGGGGAGACCCCCTGGTCAAGGAGGCGGCCCGGGCCTGCCCCGTGCAGGCCATCACCGTGCGGGAGGAGTAGCGGGCCGCTCCCGGCCCGGCGGGCGGGGGCGGGCACGGGGCCGCTACAGGCGGGCGGCCTTCAGGGCCATGTGGAGCAGCAGCCGGCCCTCGCCCTCGTCCAGGTCCAGGCCGGTGAGCTGCTCCACGCGCGCCAGGCGGTAGTACAGCGTCTGCCGGTGGATGCCCAGGGCGGCGGCCGTCCGGCCCGCCTGGCCCGCGCAGTCGAGGAAGACCTCCGCCGTGCGGGCGAGTTCCGCGTGGGCCGGGGCCAGCAGGGGGCGGACGGTGGTGTCCGTCGCGGCCCCGGCCGGCAGGGCCGCCAGGAGGCGGTACGGGCCGATGTCCCCCCACTCCGCGACCGGCCCCAGGCGGGGCTCCGCGGCCGCCGCACGGGCCGCCGCCAGCGCCTCGTGCCAGGCCTCCGGCAGATCCGCGAGACCGCGGCGCGGGGCGGCCAGCCCGGCCGTGCCGCGCCGTGCGGGACCCGCACCCGCGCGCGGGGAGCGCAGCAGCCGCTCGGCCGCCATACGGGCCGGGGCGACCGCGGACGTCGTCCGCAGCCGGACGAGGGCGGCCAGCGCCGCCGGAGCGCCGGGGAGGGGGTCCGGGACGGCGCACAGTGCGGCGACCCCCGACTGCCCCGCCAGCGCCGAGCCGATGCCGTCGGGCGCGCCGTCGCCCTCCCCGTGCTCGCCCTCGCCCAGCGCCCACGGGGCCACCGCGACCAGCCCCAGCGGCCCGTCCGCCGCCCGGCCCATCGCCTCCCGCAGCGCGGCGGACGCCGCGTCGCGCCCCGCGGGCCGCCCCGCGAGGACCTCCCGCAGCAGCTCGCCCAGCTCCGCGCCGGCCCGCGCCTCGGCGGCCAGCAGCTCGCCGATCCGGGCGGCCGTCTCCATGGCCTGGGCCAGCCGCGGATCCGCGTACGGGACGCTCAGGTCCAGGCCCGCCAGGTGCTCGTCGTCCAGCAGCCACACATAGCCGTGCACGACGCCGCGGTGGCGCACGGGCAGGCAGATGCGGCCCTTGAACACCCCCGCCGCCGGGTCCGGGGGGATCCGCAGCGGCGACTGCGCCCGCGCGATGCCGAACGCCTCGAACCACGCCCGGACGGCCGCCGTCGACCGGCGCTGCAGGATGGAGCGGGTCCGCACCGGGTCCATCATCACGTCGAGATCGTCCTCGCCGCCGTGGGCGCCGAACGCGATCAGGACGAAGTCCCGGTCCTCCAGCGTCGCCGGAGCGCCGAGCGCCGCCGATATCTCGTCGACGAGATGCTGATAGTCACCGCGCATGGCCCCGCCACGCTCCTTCCCCCGCTCCGTGCAGCCCGCCCGGCCCACCGCCGGCGCGGCCTTTTGGTTCGCAAATTGTCCCGAAATCGACCCAAGGTTCTATGTGCAGGGCACCATTGTCATACATGTGTCTGAGATCCGGGCCACGGATGCGTGACAGCTGTCGATGGTTCAGGCTCGGAGTGATCTCTAGTTTTCACGATGAGTTACTTATGCCGTCTCCCCCCGTGGGGGCGACCGTCATCGTGGAGGTGCCCCGTGCTGGGTCCCGTGATCCTCGCTGCGTCGCGCAGCGACAAAATGCGCCGTTTCGTGTCGGCCGCCCCGGGCACCAAGCAGGTCGTCGACCGCTTCATCGCGGGAGAGACGGTCGACCAGGTCGTTCCGATCGTGAAGGACGCGGCCGCCAAGGGCCTGGAGGTCACCCTCGACGTGGTGGGCGAGGACATCACCACCGTCGAGCAGTCCCACGCCGCCCGTGACGCCTACCTGGAGCTGATCGGCCGCCTGGAGGAGCTCGGCCTCGGCGAGCGCGCCGAGATGTCCGTCAAGCTCTCCATGTTCGGCCAGGCGCTGGAGGGCGGCCACGAGCTCGCCCTCGCCAACGTCCGCCCCGTCGTCGAGGCCGCCGCCGCCATCGGCACCACGGTTACGCTGGACGCGGAGGACCACACGACCCTCGACTCGATGTTCGCCATCCACGAGGAGCTGCGGAAGGACTTCCCGCAGACCGGCTGCGTCATCCAGGCGTACCTCTTCCGCACCGAGGACGACGCCCGCCGCCTGGCCGCCGCCGGCAGCCGTGTGCGTATCGTGAAGGGTGCGTACAAGGAGCCCGCCTCCGTCGCGTACCAGGACAAGGCAGAGATCGACAAGGCGTTCGTCCGCATCGTCAAGATCCTCATGGCGGGTGAGGGCTATCCGATGATCGGCTCGCACGACCCGCGTCTGATCGCCATCACACAGGAGCTCGCCCGGCAGGCCGGCCGCAAGCTCGACGAGTACGAGTTCCAGATGCTGTACGGCATCCGCAGCGAGGAGCACGTCCGCCTGGCCGCCGAAGGCCACCGGATGCGCGTGTACACGGCGTACGGCACCGACTGGTACGGCTACTTCATGCGCCGCCTCGCGGAGAAGCCGGCCAACCTGCTGTTCTTCGCCCGCTCCATCCTCACCAAGGGCTGAGTCCCCCGAACACCCCCCGCAGAGCCCCGAAGGAGACACGGAACCCATGGACGCTGTGACCCAGGTCCCCGCCCCGGTCAACGAGCCGGTCCACGGCTACGCCCCCGGCAGCCCCGAGCGCGCCCGCCTGGAGGCCAAGCTCAAGGAGCTGGCGGCGAACCCGATCGACCTGCCGATGACCATCGGCGGCGAGAAGCGCATGGGCGGCGGCGAGCCGTTCAAGGTCGTCCAGCCGCACAACCACGCCGCCGTCCTCGGCACGTTCCGCAACGCCACGCAGCAGGACGCCCAGGACGCGATCGACGCCGCGCTCGCCGCCGCCCCGGCCTGGCGCGCGATGTCCTTCGACGACCGCGCCGCGATCATCCTGCGCGCCGCCGAGCTGCTGGCCGGCCCCTGGCGCGAGACGCTGGCCGCCTCCACCATGCTGGGCCAGTCCAAGACCGCCCAGCAGGCCGAGATCGACACCCCCTGCGAGCTCGTCGACTTCTGGCGCTTCAACGTGCACTTCGCGCGCCAGATCCTCGCCGAGCAGCCGGTCGCCAACTCCGCCGGCGTGTGGAACCGCAGCGACCACCGGCCGCTCGAGGGCTTCGTCTACGCGATCACGCCCTTCAACTTCACCGCCATCGCGGGCAACCTGCCGACCGCCCCGGCCCTCATGGGCAACGTGGTCGTCTGGAAGCCGTCCCCGACCCAGACCCACTCCGCCGTGCTGCTCATGCAGCTCCTGGAGGAGGCCGGCCTGCCCAAGGGCGTCATCAACCTGGTGACCGGTGACGGCATCGCCGTCTCCGAGGTGGCCCTCAACCACCCCGAGCTCGCCGGCATCCACTTCACCGGCTCGACCAAGACCTTCCAGTACCTGTGGAAGACGGTCGGCAACAACATCGAGAAGTACAAGTCCTACCCGCGCCTGGTCGGCGAGACCGGCGGCAAGGACTTCGTCGTCGCCCACCCGAGCGCCGACCGCGCGATCCTCAAGACCGCGCTGACCCGCGGCTCCTTCGAGTTCCAGGGCCAGAAGTGCTCGGCCTCCTCCCGCGCCTACATCCCGCGCTCCATCTGGGAGGACGGCTTCAAGGAGGAGTTCGCGGCCGAGGTCGACGGCATCACCATGGGTGACGTCACCGACCTGTCGCACTTCATCGGTGCCGTCATCGACGACCGCGCCTTCGCCAAGAACAAGGCCGCGATCGACCGCGCCAAGGCCGACCCGTCCTGCACCATCGTCGCGGGCGGCACCTACGACGACTCGGTGGGCTACTTCGTCCGCCCGACCGTCATCGAGTGCACCGACCCGGAGAACGAGGTCTTCACGACCGAGTACTTCGGCCCGATCCTCGCCGTCCACGTCTACGAGGACGCCGACTTCGACGCGATGCTGGAGCAGATGGAGTCCGTCTCGGCGTACGCGCTGACCGGCGCCGTCATCGCCAACGACCGTGCGGCGGCCGCCGACGCGATGGAGAAGCTCCGCTTCGCCGCGGGCAACTTCTACATCAACGACAAGTCGACCGGCGCCGTGGTCGGCCAGCAGCCCTTCGGCGGCGGCCGCGCCTCCGGCACCAACGACAAGGCCGGTGCCGCCTCCAACCTGATGCGGTGGGTCTCGACCCGCTCCATCAAGGAGACCCTGGTCCCGCCGACCGACTACCGCTACCCGCACATGGGCTGACCCCGTCCCGTAGCTGACCTCCGCCCCCGTCCGGCTCCCCAGCCGGGCGGGGGCGTCGTCACAGGGCCGTCGTCACAGGGTCACCACCATTGCCGGCAGCAGCGAGAGGAGAAGCGGGCTGGTGCGGCCGAGGAGACCGCCGGGGCCGGGCAGCCACGCGCGGGCGGCCCTCACGCCCGCCTCCCGCTCGATCGTGGACACGAGGAGACCGCCGAGGACGCAGCCGGCCAGCACCGCGGCCCACAGCGTGACCGTGAAGGCGCCCGCGGCCTCCAGCCCCGCCGCCACGCCCATGCCGCCGCACAGAACGCCCGCCCAGGTCTTGTCGGGCGATGTCTTCTCGGGTGATACGGGCGACGAGGGGGAGAGGGGCCCCGGCGGCCGGGCCAGGGTGCCGCCCAGGGGGCTCAGCAGCGCGCCACCGCACCACGCGCCCGCGTCGCCGACGAGGATCGCCACGGCCACCGCGAGGGCAGTGCCCTTCAGTACCACAAGTCCGGTCAGCGCGACGGGAATCCACAGGAGCCCGAAGACCGTACGGGCCGCGCGCTCGCCGCCCCGTGCGGGGTCACCGGACAGCAGCGCGGGCAGCACCCCGGCGGCGGTGAGCAGCGCCACGGTCCGCAGGTCGAAGGGGTGCGCGAGGCCGTCCGCCTCCATCACGGCGAGTGGCGGCAGAAGGAGCGCCCCGAGGGCCAGCACCACCCGTTCGCCCCGCCCCAGGCGGACCAGCCGGGCGTACTCGGCGACCGCGACCAGCCCCAGCAGCCACGCCAGCACCGACGCGCCCATCTCCCTCAGGGCGAGCGCGCCGACGAGGACGGGGGCCGCCACGGCCCACGTCAGCCAGCGGCGCCGCAGCTCCCCGCGCGTCGCCACGCGCGCGGGGAGGCAGGCCACCGCCAGGCCGGAGGCCCCGAGGACACCGGCGGCCACCGGGACGACGCGCGGCAGGACGTCGCTCGTGTACAGGGCGCTCACCGGGCCGCGTACCAGGGCTTGAGCACGTGCAGGTCGTTCATGGGGGACCACTCTCGCCGCATGGGGCGGCTCGCTGATCAGCGGGGTACCCGTACCCCGCTCGTCGCTCCTCCGTGCGCCGCGGGCGGCCGGCCCGGCCCGCCGTCTCAGATAGTAGGAAGCCCGAGTAAATCTGCAGACAGCGCGGTACAGCTGTCCTAGCGTGGAAGAAGCCGGAAGCGCGCTCCATCGAGCGACGAGCGGTTGCGGCCCCGTGCGCGAGCGCAGGCGATCCCTGCGGCACCGCGGCCCCCGCCCCTTCCCCCGGCGCTCTTTCCGCCCTTCGTGCCCCTCCGTCGGGATCCTTCAGGACCTCTTTCCGCGTCCTTCCGGACCCCTCCCGCAGGCAGCAGAGGAGAAGTGACTTCCCATGGCCGACACCGCCGTCCGCAGGACCCGCCGCACCGCCCGTACGGCCGACCGCACCGACCGCCAGACCGACCGGATGAACGCCGCCGCCGCGCTTCAGCGGGCCCTGGACCGCCGGGACAACGGCGGCGTCACCGGTCACTGAGCGGCGGCGCCGCCCGCCCTCAGCCCTGCCGCGCGGGGCGCACCACGTCGAAGCGGTCGATGCGCGCGCCGCTCTCAGCCAGGGCGGTCACCCGCAGCCTCGGGCGCCCGCCCCGTGCGGCCGGTTCGGACTCCACCGCGAGGAACGAGTAGCCGGTGTAGCGCACCCGCGACCACTCCACCTCCTCCGGGTGCTTCGTGCGCCCCTTCTCCCAGAAGTAGCTGTCCACGCTCTCCACGTCCTTGACGTGGCCCTCGTAGCTGTCGGGCGCGGGGAAGTCGTACAGCGACTTCCCCGCACCGCCGGCGGTCACGTAGACGGTGCCGTCGCGCGTGGAGTCCGCGGTGCCGCCGATGGGCACCTTCCGGCCCACCTGCGTGCCGCGGAGCGCGTCGGTGCGCTCGTAGACGTGGTTGTGGCCGTTGATGACGAGATCCACTTGGTGCTTCTCGAAGAGCGGCAGCCACGTGTCCCGCACCGCGCCGTCCGAGGCGTGCCCCTTCGTCGTGGAGAAGGCGCAGTGGTGGAAGAAGACGACGATGAAGTCGAGCCCGCGCGTGCGGCGCAGCTCGCCAAGCCGCCGGTCGAGCCAGGCCGTCTGCGCGCCGCCGCTGTAGCCGGTGTTGGCGGTGATCTCGTACGAGATGTCGTTGGCGTCCAGGGCGACGACGCCGACGTTGCCGTAGACGAAGGAGTAGACGCCCGGGGAGCGCGCCGGGTCGAAGCCGTTCCGCGGCAGGGCCCAGCGGGCGCTCTGGCCGCCGTAGCCGTTGGGCGAGTACCAGGCCTCCATGTCGTGGTTGCCGGTGGTGACCATCCACGGCACGGACGCCGCCACGGACTCGGTCTGCGCGAGGAACTGGTCCCACGTGCGCGCGTCGTAGACGTCGGTGGGCTTGCCGTCACCGCTGTCGTCGGCGTAGCAGATGTCGCCCGCGTGCAGGTGGAAGGCCGGGTTCTGCCCCAGGATCAGCTGGTCGTTGGCGAGGGCGTGGTAGCTGACGCCCTGGTCGCCGAAGGCCGTGAAGACGAACTTCTCCGGCCGCTCCGGCGCGGTGCGGAAGGTGCCGATGCCGGAGAAGTGGCGCGGGTCTGCCGGGTCGTGGCCGTCGTGCCCCACGCCGTAGTAGTACGTCTGCCCGGGGCGCAGGTTGTCGAGCGCCGCGTGCAGGTACACCTGGTCGACGGCGGGGAGCTTCTTGGACAGCGCCGGCGTGTGCAGGGTGCGCACCTCGGCCTCCAGCTTGAGGCCCAGGTCCCACGGCGTGAGGCCCACCCGTACGTACGGCCGTCCGACGGCGAACGGCACCTGCCAGGAGATCCGCATCTGCGTCCGCGGATCGGCGCCGAACGCCAGGTGCCGGCCGAAGGGCGCCACGTGCTTGCCGTCGACCTGCGTGGTGGCGGGGGAGGTCAGCAGCGCCGGGGAAGCCGGCGGCGGGAAGGCCGCACGCCCCTGGGCGGGCGCCGGGGCGGCAAAGGCCTGCACGGCGCCGCCCAGGACGCCCGTGCCGGCCGTGGCCCCGGCCGTCACCGCCCCGGCGCGCAGCATGCCGCGCCGGGTGAGCGGCCGGGCGAACCGGGCCCGCAGGTACTCGTGCTGCTCCGCCATCGTCATGCGGTCCGCGAGGTGGTCGGGGATCCCTACACGTGGTGTGTCCATGGCGACCAACGTGCCAGGAACCGGCAACTTCCTTGCGGACTTTGGGTGAACGTGACCTTTCCGGTTCGCCACCTGTCCGTATCGTGGACGCCGTGTGTCATCCAGCGGGACGGAAGAGTACGGTCCCCGTATGTCTCGCAGCATTCGCCTCGCAGTGATCCCCGGTGACGGAATCGGCCGGGAAGTCGTGGCCCAGGGCCTCAAGGTGCTCTCGGCGGTCCTCCCGCCGGACGTGAAGCTGGAGACCGAGGAGTACGACCTCGGCGCCCGGCGGTACCACGCGACCGGCGAGACCCTGCCCGACGCCACCCTCGAGTCCCTCAAGCACCACGACGCGATCCTGCTCGGAGCGATCGGAGACCCCTCCGTGCCCGCCGGCGTGCTGGAGCGCGGCCTGCTGCTCAAGCTGCGGTTCGCCTTCGACCACTACGTCAACCTGCGGCCCTCGAAGCTCTTCCCCCGCACGCCCACCCCGCTCGCCGGGCGCCCCGACATCGACTTCGTCGTCGTCCGGGAGGGCACCGAAGGCCCCTACGTCGGCAACGGCGGCTCCCTGCGCACCGGCACCCCCGCCGAGGTCGCCACGGAGGTCAGCGTCAACACCGCCCTCGGCGTGGAGCGCGTGGTGCGCGACGCCTACGAGCGGGCCCAGGCGCGCCCCCGCAAGAAGCTGACGCTCGTCCACAAGAACAACGTCCTCGTCTACGCCGGACAGCTGTGGAAGAGCACCTTCGACCGGGTGGGCCGGGAGTACCCCGAGGTCACCACCGACTACCTGCACGTGGACGCGGCGACCATCTTCCTGGTCACGCAGCCCGAGCGGTTCGACGTGATCGTCACCGACAACCTCTTCGGCGACATCCTCACGGACCTCGCCGCCGCCGTCTCCGGCGGCATCGGCCTCGCCGCCTCGGGCAACATCAACCCCGAGGGCGCCTTCCCGTCCATGTTCGAGCCCGTCCACGGTTCCGCGCCGGACATCGCGGGCACCGGCAAGGCCGACCCCACCGCCGCGGTGCTCTCCGTGGCCCTGCTGCTGCGCCACCTCGGCTACGAGGCCGAGGCCGCCCGCGTGGAGACGGCCGTGGCCGGCGACCTCGCCGCGCGGGACGGCGCCGCCCCCCGCACGACGGACGAGACCGGCGACGCCCTCGCCCTGCGGGTATCCGGCTAGCTCCCGGCCGCTGACTCAGCGCGCGGCCGGGTGCGACCATCGATCCAGGGCCGCGCGCACGTTTTCCGTCCAGGGCCCCACGAGCGATAATCGAACGTGGGGCCGCGGAATGAGGGGAAGCTCGGATGCTCTGACACCGTCAGGGACGGGGCGAGCTCGCGGTCCTACACACACAACGGTGAAGGACACGCACTCATGACGACGCCCACGATCGAGCTCAAGCCCTCTTCGCACCCCCTGTCGGACGCGGAGCGGGAGCAGATCCTGGCCAGCCCCGGCTTCGGCCGCCACTTCACCGACCACATGGTGACGATCAAGTGGACGGAAGGCCGGGGATGGCACGACGGCCAGCTCGTTCCGTACGCGCCCCTGTCGATCGACCCGGCGAACATGACGCTGCACTACGCGCAGACGATCTTCGAGGGGGCCAAGGCGTACCGCCAGCCCGACGGCTCCGTGGCCATCTTCCGGCCCGAGGAGAACGCCAAGCGGCTGCAGGCCTCCGCGCGCCGCCTGGCCATGCCCGAACTGCCCGTCGAGACCTTCATCGAGGCGTGCGACGCGCTGGTCAAGCAGGACAAGGCGTGGGTGCCCGGCTCCGGCGAGGCCTCGCTGTACCTGCGCCCCTTCATGTTCGCCACCGAGGTCGGCCTCGGCGTCCGCCCGGCCAACGAGTACATGTTCGTGGTCATCGCCTCGCCCGCCGGCGCCTACTTCCCCGGCGGCGTGAAGCCGGTCTCCGTGTGGCTGAGCGAGGAGTACGTGCGCGCGTGCCCGGGCGGCACCGGCGCCGCCAAGGCCGGCGGCAACTACGCCGCCTCCCTCGTCGCCCAGGCCCAGGCCATGGAGCACGGCTGCGACCAGGTCGTCTGGCTGGACGCCATCGAGCGCCGCTGGATCGAGGAAATGGGCGGCATGAACCTGTACTTCGTGTACGGGGCCGGGTCCGGCGGCAAGCCGAAGATCGTCACCCCCGAGCTCACCGGCTCGCTCCTGCCCGGCATCACCCGCGCCTCGCTGATGACGATCGCCGCCGACCTCGGCTACGAGGTCGCCGAGGGCCGCATCTCCGTCGACGACTGGAAGAACGGCTGCGCCGACGGCACCCTCACCGAGGTCTTCGCCTGCGGCACCGCCGCCGTCATCACCCCGGTCGGCACCGTGAAGTCCGCACGGGACGGCTGGACGGTCGGCGACGGGCAGCCGGGCGAGGTCACCATGAAGCTCCGCAAGGCGCTCCTCGACATCCAGACCGGCGCCGCCGAGGACACCCACGGCTGGATGCACCCCCTGGGCTGAAGCCCGCGCTGACTGACGTACACACGTATGCCCGCCTCCCCGGAGGCGGGCATACGTGTGTACGGAACCGGCCGCCGGCGGGCGACGGGGCGCCCGGCGCGCCGCCCCGTGAACGCAAGGCACGCAAGTACGCATGATCGTTGCCGCCCGGGCCCTTGTCCGCCCCGTGCCGTTCCGCCACCGTGATCGACCATGGGACAGCACTGGAAGAAGATCTGGGTCGGCTCGGCCGGCAACATGGTCGAGTGGTTCGACTGGTTCGTCTACGCGTCGTTCGCGACGTACTTCGCGGGCTCCTTCTTCCCCGCGGGCAACGACACCGCGAAGCTGATGAACACCGCCGGCATCTTCGCCGTCGGCTTCTTCATGCGCCCCGTGGGCGGCTGGCTCCTCGGCCGGGTCGGTGACCGGAAGGGCCGCAAGGCGGCCCTCACGCTGACCGTCAGCCTGATGTCCGCCTCGGCCGTCCTCATCGCCGTCGCGCCCACCTACGCGGTCGCCGGCTACGGCGGCGCGGCCGTCCTCCTCGTCGCCCGCCTGCTGCAGGGCCTGTCGGTCGGCGGCGAGTACGCGGCCAGCGCCACGTACCTGACGGAGGCGTCCGCACCGGGCCGCCGCGGCTTCGCCTCCAGCTTCCAGTACGTGTCGATGACGGCGGGCCAGATCCTCGGCCTGGGGCTGCAGATCGTCCTGCAGCACACCCTCTCCAGCAGCGAGCTGCACAGCTGGGGCTGGCGCATCCCCTTCGTCGTGGGGGCGCTCGGCGCGGCCGTCATCTTCTACCTGCGGCGCAACATGCTGGAGACGGAGGCCTACACGGAGGCCGCCGGGGAGAGCGCGGAGGGGGGTGCGGGGGAGAGCGCCGCGCAGGCCGCGGACCGCGGCACCATCCGGGCCCTCATGCGGCACAAGCGCGAGGCGCTCCTCGTCGTCGCCCTCACCATGGGCGGAACCTTGGCGTATTACACCTACACCACCTACCTGACGAAGTACCTCTCCAACAGCGCCGGCCTGCCCAAGCAGACCGCGACCCTCGTCAGCTTCTGCGCCCTGCTGGTCTTCGCCTGCCTGCAGCCCCTCGCCGGCGCCCTCTCCGACCGCATCGGCCGCCGCCCCCTGCTGATCACCTTCGCGGTGGGCTCCACCTTCCTCACCGTGCCGATCATGGCCATGCTCAAGCACGCGGGGTCCTTCTGGCCGGCCCTCGGCCTGTCCCTGCTCGCCCTGGTCGTCGTCACCGGCTACACCTCGATCAACGCGTGCGTGAAGGCCGAGCTCTTCCCGACGGGCATCCGGTCGCTGGGCGTCGCCCTGCCCTACGCCGTCGCCAACGCGCTCTTCGGCGGGACGGCGGAGTACGTGGCCCTGTGGTTCAAGAAGGCCGGCATCGAGTCGGGCTTCTCCTGGTACGTGGCCGGCTGCGCCGCGGTGTCGCTGGTCGTCTATCTGACGATGCGCGAGACGCGCGACATCGACCTCAAGCGGGTGGGCGGCGCGCCCGAGGGCGCGGCCCCGGTGGAAGCGGGCAAAGTGCCCGCATCCTGAGACCCGTCCGCACGGCGGAACCGGCGTGTGCCAAGATGCACCTATGCTCCCGTTCGCCATGATTATTGGCAGCAGGCGCGCCGGTCCGCAGTGACCGCTCCCGTACCACCCGTACGGAGCGGACACCGTCGTCCCAGACCCGCGCGCAGACCTCTCGCACCCGCGAGAGGTTTTTGCGTTTTCCGGCCCACCCGCGCCGGGGAACGCAGGGCGTGCGGGAAGCAGGGGGACGGTGGAACGGGTTATTCCGGTAGACCGACATCCTCACAGGAGTCAGAGCAGCATGACGGACGCAACCGACGGCCCCGACGATCGCTTCCACGTCGACGACCGCTTCCACGTCTTCGACACCACCCTGCGCGACGGCGCGCAGCGCGAGGGCATCAACCTCACCGTCGCGGACAAGCTCACCATCGCCCGGCACCTGGACGACTTCGGCGTCGGCTTCATCGAGGGCGGCTGGCCGGGCGCCAACCCCCGGGACACCGAGTTCTTCCAGCGCGCCCGGGAGGAGATCGGCTTCCGCCACGCGCAGCTCGTCGCGTTCGGCGCGACGCGCAAGGCGGGCGTGCGGGCCGAGGACGACCCGCAGGTCGCCGCGCTGCTCGACTCCGGCGCCCCGGTAATCACCCTGGTCGCCAAGTCCCACGACCGGCACGTCGAACTGGCCCTGCGCACCACCCTCGACGAGAACCTCGCCATGGTGCGGGACACCGTCTCGTACCTGTGCGGGCACGGCCGACGCGTCTTCGTCGACTGCGAGCACTTCTTCGACGGCCACAGGGCCAACCCGGAGTACGCCGTCGAGGTGGTCCGCACCGCCTACGAGGCGGGCGCCGACGTCGTCGTGCTGTGCGACACCAACGGCGGCATGCTCCCCGCGCAGATCGGCGCCACGGTGCGGGAGGTCCTGGAGGCGACCGGGGCGCGCCTGGGCATCCACGCGCAGGACGACACCGGCTGCGCCGTCGCCAACACCCTGGCCGCCGTGGACGCCGGCGCGACGCACGTGCAGTGCACCGCCAACGGCTACGGCGAGCGGGTCGGCAACGCCAACCTGTTCCCCGTCGTCGCCGCCCTGGAGCTCAAGTACGGCCGCCCCGTGCTGCCGCCCGGGGCGCTCGCCGAGATGACGCGCATCTCGCACGCCATCGCCGAGGTCGTCAACCTCACGCCCTCCACCCACCAGCCCTACGTGGGCGTCTCGGCGTTCGCGCACAAGGCCGGGCTGCACGCCTCCGCGATCAAGGTCGACCCGGACCTGTACCAGCACATCGACCCCGAGCGGGTCGGCAACACCATGCGCATGCTCGTCTCCGACATGGCCGGCCGCGCTTCCATCGAGCTCAAGGGCAAGGAGCTCGGGGTCGACCTCGGCGGCGACCGGGAGCTCATCGGCCGCGTCGTGGCGCGCGTCAAGGAGCGCGAACTGGCGGGCTACACCTACGAGGCCGCCGACGCCTCGTTCGAACTGCTGCTGCGCGAGGAGGCCGAGGGGCGCGCCCGGCGCTACTACCGGGTGGAGTCCTGGCGGGCCATCGCCGAGGACCGGCCGGACGGCACGCACGCCAACGAGGCCACCGTGAAGCTGTGGGCCAAGGGGGAGCGCATCGTCGCCACCGCCGAGGGCAACGGCCCCGTCGACGCGCTGGACCGGGCGCTGCGCGTGGCGCTGGAGCGCATCTATCCCCAGCTGGCCGCCCTCAAGCTGACCGACTACAAGGTGCGCATCCTGGAGGGCGGCCGGGGCACCGGATCGATCACCCGCGTCCTCGTCTCCACGAGCGACGAGAACGGCGAATGGTCGACGGTGGGCGTCGCCGAGAACGTGATCGCCGCCTCGTGGCAGGCGCTCGACGACGCCTACGCGTACGGGCTGCGGCGCGCGGGCGTGGAGCCGCGGGAGTGAGCCGTGGGGCGCGCCCCGGAGCGTAGCCGGGAGCGCGTCACAGTCCCTGCGCCGCCAGTCCGGCGCCGAGCAGGTCGTACGCCCGCTCGGCGTCGGCGTGGGCCGCGTCCAGGACGGCGGCGGTGATGCGGCCGGACCCCAGGCGCCGCCAGTTGTCCCGCGCGAGGACGTGGTGGACGGCGATGACCTGCGCCGCCGCCAGCCGCGCCGTCACCTCGTCCGCCTCCGCCTCCGTCAGGGCTTCGGCCAGGGCCCGTTCGTCCTCGGCGGAGTAGTGCATGAGGCGGGCCGCCAGGCTCGGGGTCGAGTAGAGCATGTCCCGGAAGGCCAGTACGGCGGGCACGTCGCACAGCCCCGTGACGGGGTCGCGGGCGTCGAGCCGGGCGTGGAAGTGGGCGCGCAGGGCGGCCAGCGGCGAGAGGCCCGGCGCCCGGTCGCGCACGACGCGGGCCGCTTCCCCCTGGTGGTCGGCGATGCGGTGGAGGACCAGGTCCTCCTTGGCGGGGAAGTAGCGGAACAGCGTCGGCTTCGACACCTCCGCGGCCGCCGCCACCTCGGCCACCGACACCCGGTCGAAGCCGCGCTCCAGGAAGAGCGCGATGGCGGTCTCGGACAGCGTCTGCCGCGTGCGCTGCTTCTTGCGCTCCCGCAGCCCGGTCGTCGTCTCCTCGGTCACGCCGCCACCCTAGCAGAGACTGCGTTACTCAGATTCTTTTGTTACTCAGTTGCGTTTTCTCCCCGGGCGGTCTTTCATGGGCGCATGACGACGACCACCGCCACCGGCGCGACGACCGCCACCGACGTCCTGATCGTGGGCGCCGGCCCCACCGGACTCACCCTCGCCTGCACCCTCGCCCGCGCAGGCGCCGCCGTGCGGATCATCGACAAGTCCCGGGAGTTCCACCGCTCCTCCCGCGGCAAGGGCCTCAACCAGCGCAGCCGCGAGCTCCTCCACGACCTCGGGGCGGAGGCGGAGGCCGCGGCCTCGGGCACCGAGCACATCACCCTGCGCAAGTACCGCGACGGCGTGGCCGTGTCCGACACCGTCACCTTCGGCGACCGCGTCCCTACCCCCGACACCCCCTACGCCAGCGGACTGCTCATGCCCCAGTGGCGCACCGAGGAGATCCTGCGCGGGAGGCTCGCCGCGTACGGCGTGGAGCCCGAAACCGGCTGCGAGCTCGCGGAGTTCTCGCAGAGCGCGGACGGTGTGGTGGCGACGCTCGCCGACGGGAGGCGCATCGAGGCCGCGTACCTCGTGGGCTGCGACGGCGGCCGCAGCCCCGTGCGCAAGGCCCTGGGGGTGGCCTTCGAGGGCCGGACCGACGCCGAGGAGTGCATGGTGATCGGCGACGTGCGCGCCGACGGGCTCGACCCCGCCTACTGGCACCAGTGGTTCGACGAGGACGCGGCGGTCATGCTCTGCCCGTTCCGCGGCAGCACCCACTGGCAGCTGCAGGGAGCACCCGAGCGCGACGCCGCGGGGCGGCCCCTCGCCCCGTCACTGGAGTCGTTCCAGCGGCTCCTCGACCGCTGCTCCCGGCAGGCCGGCATCCGGCTGTCGGACCCCACCTGGTTCTCCGCCTACCGCATCAACGTGCGGATGGCCGACCGCTTCCGCGCCGGCCGGGTCTTCCTCGCCGGCGACGCGGCCCACGTCCACTCCATCGCGGGCGGGCTGGGCATGAACACCGGCATCCAGGACGCCTTCAACCTCGGCTGGAAGCTCGCGTACGTGGTGCGCGGCCTCGCGGCTCCCGGCCTGCTGGACACGTACGAGGAGGAGCGGCTGCCCGTCGCCGCCTGGACGCTCGGGCTCACCGAGGAACGGCTGCGGTCGGTGCTCGAAGGGGTGAAGCAGGCGGGCGTCGGCACGGAGGCGGCGCTCACGGACGACGTCACGACGCTGGGCGTGGGCTACGGCTGGAGCTCGCTCGCATGGGGCGGGACGAACGCGGGGGAGCGGGCACCCGACGCGCCCTGCCGGGACGGCCGGCTCTTCGACGTCTTCGCCGGGCCGCACTTCACGCTGCTGGGCTTCGGCGGGGCGAGCGCGCAGGCCCTGGCGGAGGCGGGGGAGAAGTGCGGGGACCGTTTGCGCACGCACCTCGTCGACGACAGCGAGGGACATGCCCGCCGCGCCTACGGGATCGACGAGGGCCTGGTGCTGGTGCGGCCCGACAACCACATCGCGCTGAGCGCGGGTGCGGACCGGGGCGCAGAGATCGCCGAGCGTCTGCTGCGCCTCGGTCGCTGACACCGCACGGGGCCTCAGGCCTGGGGCGCGGCCTTGACCGCGGAGATGTCGAAGGTCAGCTTCACCTTGTCGCCGACCATCACTCCGCCGGCCTCCAGAGCGGCGTTCCAGGTCAGGCCCCAGTCGGAGCGCAGGATCTCGGCGCCGCCCTCGAAGCCGACGCGCTCGTTGCCGTAGACGTCGGTGGCCGAGCCGTTGAACTCCAGGTCGATGGAGAGCGGGCGGGTGACGTCCTTGATGGTGAGGTCGCCGGTGATGCGGTACCGGTCCCCGCCGAGCTGCTCGGCGGCGGTGGAGCGGAAGGTCATCAGCGGGAAGCGGCCGGCGTCGAAGAAGTCCTCGCCGCGCAGGTGGGCGTCGCGGTCCTTCATGCCGGTGTCCACGCTCGCGATGCGGACGTCGATGGCGGCGGTCGAGCGGGAGGGGGCGGTGCCGTCGAGGCGGAGGGTGCCCTCGTGCTCGGTGAAGGCGCCCTTGACGTTGGTCACCATGGCGTGGCGGACGGTGAAGCCGATGCTGCTGTGAGCGGGGTCGATGGCGTAGTCGCCGGTCAGGGCGGCGAGGGCGGGGTCGACGGCGCGCGGGGCGGGGACGGCGGCCGGGGCGGTGCTCTGCTTGCGGCTGAAGAGGCCCATGGCGTGCTCCTTGGTCGATGTTGTTGAAGATTCAACTTGAACCTGAGAACACCGTAACGCGCTCTGGTTGAATATTCAACATCTATCTCGGCGTCCATCTCGGGGTCCCCACCCTCCAGGGGTGGATTTCCGGCCGACACCGCCCCAGGGGGCATTGCCACACCCCCGGCCCCGTGCCACGGTGTGCCTCCGGCACCGTCCGCACCGTCCCGCTCCATGCGCCCCGGGGAGGCCCCGCCGTGCTGTCCGGTCCTGCCGCTTCCCTCCCGCCCGCCTGGACCCGCAGAGGATTCCTCGCCGCCTCCGTCGCCGGCACCCTCGGCCTCACCACCGCCCCACGCGGCGACGACGGCCGCGGCGACGGCGGCGGAGACGAGCCCTTCGCCGCCCTCCGCGCCCGCTGGCGCGGCCTCATGCTCGGCACCGGCTTCGACCCCGCCGCCGAGCCCTACGCCACCGCCCTGCGCCGCACGGGGGACCTCGCCCGCGCCTACCGCGCCGGCATGGCCCCGGCCCCCGCCTCGCTCTGGCCGGACACCCCCTTCGACCCGCCCGCCGGCATCACCCGCAGCTACGCCCGCCTGCACACCATGGCCCAGGCCTACGCCCGGCCCGGCACCGGGCTCACCGGCGACCCCGCCCTCGCCGCCGACACCCTCGCCGGCCTCGACCACGTGCACGCCCGCGTCTACCACCCCGCCACCACCCCCTACGGCAACTGGTGGGAATGGCAGATCGGCAGCCCCAGGCTCCTCCTCGACAGCCTCGTGCTCCTCCACGACGAGGCCGGAGCCGCACGCCGCACCGCGTACCTCGCCGCCGTCGACCACTTCGTCCCCGACACGGCGCTCGGCGACTACAGCGGCACCAGCACCGGCGCCAACCGCGTCGACCTGTGCCGCGTCGTCGCCCTCCGCGGCATCCTCGGCGCCTCCGCCCCCAAGACCGCCCTCGCCCGCGACGCCCTCTCGCCCGTCTTCCCCTACGTCACCCACGGCGACGGGCTCTACGCCGACGGCTCCTTCGTCCAGCACACCCGGGTCGCCTACACCGGCACCTACGGCCAGGTGCTCCTCGACGGGCTCGGCCGGCTCCTCGCCCTGCTCCACGGCTCCCCCTGGGAGATCACCGACCCCGCACGGCAGACCGTCTACGACAGCGTCGAGAAGGCGTACGCCCCCTTCCTCCACGACGGGCTCGTCATGGACAGCGTCTCCGGCCGCGCCGTCAGCCGCGGCCTGCAGAGCGCCGACCCCGGCGCACCGCCGCAGAGCGACCACCAGCGCGGTCACGCCCTCATCGCCGCCGTCGCCCTCCTCGCCGGCAGCGCGAGCCCGGCCGAACGCACCCGCTGGCACGCGATGATCAAAGGCTGGGCCGCCCGCGACACCACCCTCCCGCTGCTCACCGACCCCTCGCTCGCCGTCGCCGACCTCGCCCGGCTAACCACCGCCTGCTCCGGCCCCGTGCCACCCGCCCCCGCCCCCGTGGGGCACCGCCTTTTCCCCGCCATGGACCGCGCCGTGCACCGCCGCCCCGGCTGGACCGCCGGCATCGCCATGGCCTCCGACCGCATCACCTACTACGAGAACGGCAACGGCGAGAACCCGCGCGGCTGGCACACCGGCGCCGGAATGCTCTCCTGGTGGCGCGCGGGCGACGGCGGCCCGTACACGGACGCCTTCTGGCCCACCGCCGACCCCTACCGGCTCCCGGGCACCACCACCTCCGCCAAGCCGCTCGCCGGCAACGAGGGCGGCGCATGGGGCGAACCCCGGCCCGCCGTCCGGTGGGTCGGCGGCGTGACCGACGGCGAGTACGCCGTCATCGGCCAGCACCTCAAGGGCCTCTCCTCCACCCTGGACGCCCGCAAGGCGTGGATCTGCGCCGCGGACGCCGTGATCTGCCTCGGCGCCGGCATCACCGCGCACGACGGCACCCCCGTCGCGACGACCGTCGACCACCGCAACCTCGGCGCGCACGGGGCGCCCCCCCTCCTCGTCGACGGCGTCCCCCAGCCGGTCACCGACGGCTGGAGCGCCCGCTACGAGACCGCCCGCTGGATCCATCTCGAAGGCCACGGCGGCTACGTCTTCCCTCGCGCGCACCCCGGTGGCCGCCCCGGCGGCGTCCCGCTCCATGCCCCGCTCCACGCCCTGCGCGAGGCCCGCACCGGCTCCTGGCGCGACATCAACGCCGGCGGCACCCCCGACCGCCTCACGCGGCGCTACCTCACCCTCTGGCACGACCACGGCACCGACCCCGAGGACGCCGCCTACGCGTACCTCCTCATGCCCGGCGCGGGGCCCCCTGCGCTGGCCGCCCGCGCCGAGGACGACGCCTGGCTCGGCCTCCTCGCCAACACCTCCGGCTGCCAGGCCGTGCACCTGCCCTCCCTCGGCCTCACCGCCGCCGCCTTCTGGGCCCCGGGCACCGCCGGCCCCCTCGCCGTCTCCGCCCCCGCCGCCGTCCTCGTCCGCGACCACGGGCGGACCGCTACCCTCCATATGGCTGAACCGCAGCGCACCGGCGCCCCCCTCGACATCACCTGGGACCGCCCCGTGCGCCGCGTCACCGCGCACGACGCCACGGTCCGCGTCCTGTCGACAGGCCACAGTCTCCGGCTGCGCGTCGCACCCGGCACCTCCTGCGCCCCGCACCGCTGCACCGTAACCCTGGGGTGACCGGGCGTGACGCCGTTCCGGGCCCATCGGGCGTCAAGTTCACTTGCCTACGGGGCAGAGGCGCGAGTTTTGTAGAACTTCTACAAAGCTACCCCCCGATCGGGGGGAGCGCCGCTCCAGGCCGCTGCGGCCCTCTGTGACGCCTGCCCACCAAAAGGCACATGACGTTGTATGGAAACGACATGAGTTTCGGACGGTCCGGCCACGTACCGTCTATGCATGAGCAATCTCGAAGGTGCGCCCGTAGAGGCGAGTGACGTCCGTGGGCGCGTCGCCGAGCTGCACGCCATTCGCGAGCAGGTTCGGCGTGGTCCGAGCGAGCGGGCGACCCAGGCCCAGAAGGCCAAGGGGAAGCTGACGGCCCGGGAGCGTATCGATCTCCTGCTGGACGAGGGGTCGTTCTCGGAGGTGGAGCCGCTGCGCCGGCACCGGGCCTCGGGGTTCGGCCTGGAGAGCAAGAAGCCTTACACCGATGGTGTGATCACGGGCTGGGGGACGGTGCACGGGCGGACGGTGTTCGTCTATGCGCATGATTTCCGGATCTTCGGTGGTGCGCTGGGTGAGGCCCATGCGACGAAGATCCACAAGATCATGGACATGGCGATCGCGGCGGGTGCGCCGCTGGTGTCGCTGAACGACGGTGCCGGTGCCCGGATCCAGGAGGGCGTCTCGGCCCTGGCCGGTTACGGCGGGATCTTCCAGCGCAACACCAAGGCCTCGGGTGTGATCCCGCAGATAAGCGTGATGCTCGGCCCGTGCGCCGGTGGCGCGGCCTACAGCCCGGCGCTGACGGACTTCGTGTTCATGGTGCGCGAGACCTCGCAGATGTTCATCACCGGCCCCGACGTCGTCCGCGCCGTCACCGGCGAGGAGATCACCCAGAACGGCCTGGGCGGTGCGGACGTGCACGCCGAGACCTCGGGCGTGGCGCACTTCGCCTACGACGACGAGGAAACCTGCCTGGAGGAGGTTCGCTACCTCCTCTCCCTCCTGCCGCAGAACAACCGGGAGAACCCGCCGCGGGTGGCGAGCGAGGACCCGGCCGACCGCCTGGGCGAGGCCCTGCTGGACCTGGTGCCCGCCGACGGCAACCGGCCCTACGACATGCGCAAGGTCATCGAGGAGATCGTCGACGACGGCGAGTACCTCGAGATCCACGAGCGCTGGGCCACCAACATCATCTGCGCCCTGTCCCGTCTCGACGGGCAGGTCGTGGGCATCGTCGCCAACCAGCCCCAGTCGCTGGCCGGCGTGCTCGACATCGAGGCGTCGGAGAAGGCCGCGCGCTTCATCCAGATGTGCGACGCCTTCAATATTCCGATCATCACTCTTCTGGACGTCCCGGGCTTCCTTCCCGGCGTGGACCAGGAGCACGGTGGAATCATCCGGCACGGCGCGAAGCTGCTCTACGCGTACTGCAACGCCACCGTGCCGCGGATCTCGGTGATCCTGCGCAAGGCCTACGGCGGCGCCTACATCGTCATGGACTCCCAGTCGATCGGCGCGGACCTGACCTACGCGTGGCCGACGAACGAGATCGCCGTGATGGGCGCCGAGGGCGCGGCCAACGTGATCTTCCGCAAGCAGATCGCCGAGGCCGATGACCCCGACGCCATGCGGGCCCGGATGGTCAAGGAGTACAAGGCCGAGCTGATGCACCCGTACTACGCCGCCGAGCGCGGCCTGATCGACGACGTGATCGACCCGGTCGAGACCCGTCAGGTGCTCATCCGCTCCCTGGCCATGCTCGCCTCGAAGCACGCAGACCTGCCCTCCCGCAAGCACGGCAACCCGCCCCAGTAAGGGAGAAACGCATGAACGACACGCTCGTCCGCGTCGAGAAGGGCACGGCCGACGCCGAGGAAGTCGCGGCCGTCACGGCCGTCCTCCTCGCCCGCGCCGCCGCCACCACGAACGACACGGCGCCGCCCCGCCCCCGCCGCACCACGGCCGCCTGGCGCCGCCTGGAGCGCACCCCGGGCTTCCGGGCGCCGCACAGCTGGCAGGGCTGACGCCCGCCACGCAGCACAACGCCGGACGGGCTCGATTCCGCGACACAGCGGAACCGAGCCCGTCCGGCGTTTCGCACGGCCTCATGCGCGGACGTACGCCGCCCCATGCGGCAGGCCTCATGCAGGGGCCCCGCGCAGAAGACTCACGGGGAAGCCCTCATGCAGCCAGGCCTCACGCAGAAGGTCCCCGCACTCCCGTGAGCGCGGGGACCTTGTTGCGTCGGTGCGGCCGACGCCTCACCGCAGGCGCGCCATCAGGGCGTGCTCGACCAGGGTGATCAGGGCGCTCTTCGCCTCGTTGCGGTGGCGTGCGTCGGTCGTGATGATCGGCGCGTCCGGGCCGATCTGCAGCGCCTCGCGGACCTCGTCCGGCGTGTAGGGCTGGTGACCGTCGAAGCCGTTGAGGGCGATGACGAAGGGCAGGCCGCTGTTCTCGAAGTAGTCGACGGCGGGGAAGCAGTCGGCGAGACGGCGGGTGTCGACGAGCACGACGGCACCGATGGCACCGCGCACGAGGTCGTCCCACATGAACCAGAAGCGGTCCTGACCGGGGGTACCGAACAGGTACAGGATCAGGTCCTGGTCCAGGGTGATACGGCCGAAGTCCATGGCCACGGTGGTCGTGGTCTTGTCCGGCGCGTGGGTGAGGTCGTCGATGCCCGCCGAGGCGGACGTCATCACGGCTTCGGTCCGCAGCGGGTTGATCTCCGAGACCGCACCGACGAACGTGGTCTTGCCCACGCCGAAACCGCCTGCCACCACGATCTTCGCGGAGGTGGTGGAGCGGGCTGCCTCGCCGCTAGAGGTTCCGAAGTCCACTGAGCACCCTTTCGAGCAGTGTCACGTCAGGCTGGCCGCCGGCGGACTCGTCGCCGCCGGGCTGATGGATGGCGACGAGCCCGGCCTCCGCCAAGTCGGCGACGAGGATTCGGGCGACGCCGAGGGGGATGGTGAGAAGTGCCGAGATCTCGGCGACCGACTTGATCTCGCGGCACAGGTGGCAGATGCGCTGGTGTTCCGGCAACTGCCCTTGGAGCTGGGCGGGCTGGGCCGTGGTGTGAACCAGGGCCTCGATGGCGAGCTGGTACCGGGGCCGGGTCCGGCCGCCGGTCATGGCGTAGGGGCGGACCAGCGGGTTGTTCCGCTTGCCCCCGGAGGGGGAAGACGCCCTGCGATGCTGGGACGCCTGTGGTACTTGCGGCTGCCGTGGTGGCTCCGCCTGCGCACGCTGACTCGGTGCGGAGGGGAAGTTGAAGCGGTTCAGCGGAGGCTGAGCCTGCTGATCATTGCCATACGGGTAACCGCCGGGGGGCGTTGCCACGTCTCCTCCTCAACGTGCCTGTCTGCTGCTGGTCGCGCCACCGCACCCTATGGGGCGGTGGCGCGAAACGCACTGCCTCTTTGCTAGTTGAGAAGGCTCCCCTGCAGTTCGGCGCGGAGGTCCGGGGTGAGGACGTTGCCCGCGCGGTCGACGAGGAGGGCCATCTCGTAGCCGACGAGGCCGATGTCGCACTCGGGGTGCGCCAGCACGGCCAGCGAGGAGCCGTCGGAGATGGACATGATGAAGAGGAAGCCGCGTTCCATCTCCACCACGGTCTGGTTGACGGCGCCGCCCTCGAAGATGCGGGAGGCACCGGCGGTCAGGGAGGTCAGGCCGGAGGCGACGGCCGCCAGCTGGTCGGCGCGGTCCCTCGGGAACCCTTCGGACATCGCCAGAAGGAGTCCGTCGGCGGAGACCACGACGGTGTGGGACACACCCGGGGTGTTCTCCACGAAACTGGTGATCAACCAGTTCAGGTTCTGCGCCGCCTGGCTCATCGGGCTCACACTAACGCTCCTGATCGTAGGTGCCGCCGGGGCCGAAGCCCTGGTCGTGTTGCTCATGCTGCTGTGTGGTGGCCGAATCGTTGTCGGTTCCCACGGTGCGCCCCTGCTGGACGCCGCGGCGGAGATTGCTCAGCCGGCCGCGTACGTCCTCAGGGGCACGGGATATCTGGGGTCCGCCCTGCGGCGTCTGCGCCGCCTTGCCCTCGATCAGATTGGCCTTGGGCACTCGGCGGGGCAGTCCGGAAGGGGTCACTCCGCCGGCCTTCGGGTCCCGGAGCTGCTCGGCACGCTGCCAGCGCTCGTCGTTCTCCGATCGCCAGTCGGGGTTGTCACCCTCGTGAGGCTGCTGTGGGACGTCCTGCTGGGGCTGCTCCGGTTCGCCGGCCCCCGCGGCCTCTTCGACAGACTCGGACTGCTGCCACTGCATCGCGCGGCGCGGCAGACCGGACCCGGTCAGCGAGTGGGAGCCGCTCGAAGCGGGGCCCGGACGGTCGAACTCTACGCGCTCCGGCTGCACCGTGTCAGCGGGCGGCAGGGATTCCGAATCCGCACCGTAACCCTGCTGCAGGCCGTCCTGGTACGGACCAGGCTGCTGCCAGACGTCGCTCCGGGTCTGACCGGTGGTCTCCCCGTACGACTGCTGCTGCGGGTAACCGGAGTCGGCGTAGCCCTGCTCGGCGTACTCCTGCTCCGGGTAACCGGAGTCCTGGTAGCCGTGCTGCGGCTGCTGCTGCTCGTACGGCTGCTCGTACGACTCCTCGTACGGCTGGTCGCCGATCACCGGGAACTGCTCGGTGTGCTGGTGACCCTGCTGCGCGTACTGCTGGTCGTGCTGCTGCTCGTACGACGGCTGCTGCGGGTGCTGCTGCTGGTGCTGCGCCTCGTGCGGCTGCTGCTCGTGCTGCTGGGGCACCTCGTCGCGGAACAGCGGGCGGTTGTCCGCCGCGGCCTCCAGCGCCGCGCGCCGCTCCTCGCGGAGCCGCGTACGGTTCACCGGGTCCAGCGTGGGGCTGGTCGCGCCGCCCTGCTGCTCGTAGCGCGAGTCGTCGAAGCCCAGCTCCGCCGCGGTCCGCATGCGGTTCACGGCCGGGGCCTGGGGCTGGCCGCCCTGCTGCTGCTCCGGGACCATCTGCGAGACGGTGAAGGAGTCGGGGGACAGCTCGTCCTCGCCGCTGCCGCCGTGGGTGATCCGGTCGGGCAGCATGACCAGCGAGGTCGTGCCGGCCTGCTCGCCCGAGGGGCGCAGCTGGACCCGGATGCCGTGCCGCGCCGCCAGGCGGCCGACCACGAACAGGCCCATGCGCTGGGAGATCGCGGCGTCCACGGTCGGCGGGTTGGCCAGCTTGTGGTTGATGTCCGCGAAGTCCTCGGCGGTCAGGCCGATGCCCTTGTCGTGGATCTCGACCATCACGCGGCCGTCGGGCAGCCGCGTCGCGGTGACGCGCACCTTGGTGTGCGGGGAGGAGAACGTGGTGGCGTTCTCCAGCAGCTCGGCCAGGAGGTGGACGAGGTCGGTCACGGCGAGGCCGTGGATGTCGGCCTCCGGGACGCCCGAGAGCTCGATGCGCTCGTAGGCCTCCACCTCGGAGGAGGCGGCGCGCAGCACGTCCACCAGCGGGACCGGCTGGTCCCAGCTGCGGCCGGGCTCCTCGCCGGCGAGGACCAGGAGGTTCTCGCCGTTGCGGCGCATACGGGTGGCCAGGTGGTCCAGGCGGAAGAGGTTCTCCAGCTGGTCCGGGTCCGCCTCGTGCTCCTCGAGCTCGGTGATCAGCGTCAGCTGGCCCTCGATGAGGCTCTGGTTGCGGCGCGAGAGGTTGGTGAAGATCGCGTTGACGTTGCCACGGAGCAGGGCCTGCTCGGCGGCGAGCCGGACGGCCTCGCGGTGGACCTGGTCGAAGGCGCGGGCGACCTCGCCGATCTCGTCCCGGGTGGTGATCGGGATCGGCTGGACGCGGGTGTCCACGCGGCCAGGGTCCGTCCGGGAGAGCTGGTCGACCAGGGCCGGCAGGCGCTGCTCGGCCACGTCGAAGGCGGCGCGCCGCAGGCGGCGCATGTTGCGGCTCATGGAGCGGGCCATCATGCCGGCCACGAAGAACGCGAGCAGCAGGGCCACGATCATGATCGAGGAGTTGACGATCGCGTCGCGCTGGGCGTCCGACGAGATCTTCTCGGCCTCGTCCACGGCCTTGTCGGTCAGGTAGGACTCGACCGAGCGGTAGGCGTCGAACTTGCCCGTGGCGGCGTCCATCCAGGAGTCCGCCGTGATGTCGGCGGCCTTCAGCTGCTGCGGCGTCTTCTCGGCCATGATGGCGGCCGCGATCTTCTCCTGCTCGGACGCCTTCGCCTTGGTGGCGATGGCGTCGTTGAGCCGGCTGATGTCGTCCTCGGTGCCGCTCGCGTCGTACTCGGCGCGGGCGATGTACTCGAGGAAGTAGTAGGACGAGAACGACGTCCGCTGGAGCTGCTGCTCCTTCTTGTCGGTGCCCGGCTTGACCAGCAGGTGGGTACCGATGGAGCGCTGCAGCGACTCGGCGGCCTTCGCCAGCGAGACGGCGTAGACCATGCGGCCGTACGAGACGACGTTGTCCGAGCCCAGGCCGGAGCCCAGCTCGTTGGCGAAGGCCATGAGGGGACGCTGGATGGCGCCGTAGCCGTCCTCCGTCTTCACCCCGGGCAGGGCGGACGTGTAGGCGGCCTTGCGCAGGTTCGGCAGCGTGGCCTCGGCCTCGCGGAACAGCTTCATGCGGCGGCGCAGGCCGGGGGTGTCCGGCATGTCCTTGACGGTCTTGTCGAACTCCGCGCGGGCGGCGTCCGTCGCGTCCCGGGTCTTCTTGATGACCGGGTCGTCGGGGTGCTCCTCAAGGAGCGGCTTGGCCGTCAGGTCGCGCTCGTCGATCACCGCGTGGGCGTAGGTGGCCGCGGCCCGCACCACCCGGGCGGTGTTCGCGGCGTCCTTCGCCTCCTCCCAGGTGTCGACCGATCCCTTCACGTCGAGGCCGCCGAAGACGAGGGCCACGATCACGGGGATCAGCAGGATCACGTTCAGCCGGACGGGCACCCGCCAGTTGCGGGGGGAGAACCGGCCGCCGGAACCCGCGGCGGGAGCCGGGGTCTCGGGCACGCTGGAAGCAGGGGAAGGCGAAGGCGGCACCGCTGCGCGCGACGGCGGGGTGAAGGCTCCCCGCTCGTCCTGCGTCTGCTGTGCGGCGCCCGTCTTTCTGCGCGTCACTCGACCAACAACCTCTCGGCGTCGGCACCCGGGTTGTGTGCCGTTTTTCGAACTGAGCCGTTACCGCTCAGTTCCTGGAATTCCAGCACGTCGGGGGTGCGCATTCCAAACAGCGGGGGCTCCCGCCAGGCCACTCGATTTGCCCGACATAAAACGGGCATTAAGAGCGAGCGGCGCCAAATGGCGGGCGTCATGTGCGCACAGCGAAGTCGGCCGGACGCAGCCTGTTGCCGCGTCCGGCCGATTCTCTGTCGAAACGTTATGAACTCCGGGCCGGGTCGTGTCCAATGCCACAACTCTTCAGCAGCGCCGTACGGGGCAATGTACGTGACGCGTGACGTGCCGGAAGATTCTGACGAACAGCCACCGAGAGCTACTTCAGCCGGGCCATCAGAGCGTGCTCCACCAAAGTGATCAGAGCGCTCTTGGCCTCGTTGCGGTGGCGTGCGTCGGTCGTGATGATCGGCGTGTCCGGCCCGATCTGCAGCGCCTCGCGGACCTCCTCCGGAGCGTACGGCTGCTGTCCGTCGAAGCCGTTGAGGGCGATGACGAAGGGCAGGCCGCTGTTCTCGAAGTAGTCGACGGCGGGGAAGCAGTCGGCCAGGCGGCGGGTGTCGACGAGCACGACGGCGCCGATGGCACCACGGACCAGGTCGTCCCACATGAACCAGAAACGGTCCTGGCCGGGAGTGCCGAACAGATAGAGGATCAGGTCGTCATCGAGAGTGATACGGCCGAAATCCATCGCCACCGTCGTGGTGGTCTTGTCCTGAACGTGGCTCAGATCGTCGATCCCCGCCGAGGCGGAGGTCATGACGGCTTCGGTGCGCAGCGGACTGATTTCCGAGACCGCACCGACGAACGTGGTCTTGCCCACGCCGAAGCCGCCGGCGACCACGATCTTCGCGGAGGTGGTGGAGCGGCCCGTGCCGCCGCCACCCGTGCCCCCGCTAGAGCTTCCGAAGTCCACTGAGCACCCTTTCGAGCAGTGTCACATCCGGCGTCCCGCCGGACTCTCCGCTGCCGCCCGGCTGGTGGATCGCCACCATGCCGGCCTCCGCCAGGTCCGCGACGAGAATGCGCGCCACACCGAGGGGCATGTTCAGCAGCGCCGAGACCTCGGCGACCGACTTGACCTCACGGCACAGGTGGCAGATGCGCTGGTGCTCGGGGAGCAGGGTTCCGAGCACGGCCGGGTCGGCCGTGGAGCTGACCAGGGCCTCGATGGCGAGCTGGTAGCGCGGCCGGGTCCGGCCGCCCGTCATGGCGTAGGGGCGGACCAGGGGCTGGTCGCCTTCACTCCCGTACGGCGCATGATGAGAGGCACCGTACGGGCCGGGCGAGGCGGGCGGGGTCATGAATCCTCCGGACAGGACAGCAGGACTGGCAATAATGCCGTCGAGCGCGGGCCGGTGGGGGGTTTTCGGCCGTACGGTCGGACGGGATCTGCGGAAAACATCGGTCAGTTCAGCAGGCTGCCCTGGAGCTCGGCGCGGAGGTCCGGGGTGAGGACGTTGCCCGCGCGGTCGACGAGGAGGGCCATCTCGTAGCCGACGAGGCCGATGTCGCACTCGGGGTGCGCCAGCACGGCCAGCGAGGAGCCGTCGGAGATGGACATGATGAAGAGGAAGCCGCGTTCCATCTCCACCACGGTCTGGTTGACGGCGCCGCCCTCGAAGATGCGGGAGGCACCGGCCGTGAGGGAGGTCAGGCCGGAGGCGACGGCCGCCAGCTGGTCGGCGCGGTCCCTCGGGAACCCTTCGGACATCGCCAGAAGGAGTCCGTCGGCGGAGACCACGACGGTGTGGGACACACCCGGGGTGCTTTCCACGAAACTGGTGATCAACCAGTTCAGGTTCTGCGCCGCCTGGCTCATCGGACTCAACTAACGCTCCTGCTGATAAGTGGGGCCAACGTTGTGGTTGCCGGTGGACGAGGGGCCGCCGGCCTGACGCCCCTGCTGGATGCCCCGGCGGAGGTTGGTCAGACGGCCGCGCACGTCGTCGGGGGCACGCGAGACCTGCGGGCCGACCTGCTGGATCTGCTGCGTCTCCGCGGTGCCCTCGACGAGGTTCGCGCGCGGGACGCGGCGCGGCAGGCCGGACGGCGTGGTGCCGCCCGAGGCGGGCTCGCGGACCTGCTCGGCCCGGCGCCAGCGCTCGTCGTTGGGGGACTGGCGCCAGTTGTCGGCCGGGGCCTGCTGGGCCTGGGGCTGCGGGGTCTGCGGCGGCTGCGGGGCCTGGGACACGCGGCGGGCCTGCGACGGCCGGGTGGGCCGGACCGGCGGGGCCGCCTGCGGGGCCTGGGGCGTCGCACCGAGCGGACCGCGCTCCGGGTCCTCGAGGGACTGGCGCGGCTGACGCTTCGGCAGGCGCTGCGCGGACGCGTCCGCACCCTGCTCCGGCGCGGCGGCCTGGCCCTCGCCGGCTGCGCCGCGGAACCAGTTGGACTCCAGCTCCTCGAACAGCGGCGAGCTGTGCCCGGCCTCACGCAGCGCCGGCCGCGCGAACTGACCGGTGGTGCTGGTCAGCGGGTCGTCGTCGGCTTCCGGCAGCGCGTGCTGGCCGGAGGTGCTGCCCGGGCCCTCGGAGGGCACGGGGCGGTCGTACTGGCCCGAGGTGCTGTTGGGCGCGTCGCCCTGCACGGGGCGGTCGTACTGACCGGACGTGCTGTTGGGCGCGTCACCCTGCACGGGGCGGGCGAACTGGCCGGACGTGCTGCTGGGCGCCTCGCCGAGGGCGGGGCGGTCGTACTGGCCCGAGGTGCTGTTGGGCGCGTCGCCCTGCACGGGGCGGGCGAACTGCCCCGTGCTGCCGGACGCGTCCGGACCCGCACCGATCGCCGGGAACTCGGCGGTGTCGCCGGGGCCTGCGCTCGGGAGGGCCGCACGGGGCGCGGCCTGGGGCCCGGCGAACTGCCCGGTGCTCTCGACGTCCTCGTGGCCGCGCGGCGTCTCCTGCGCGGGGCGCGCGGAGCCGTTGCCGGACACCGGCCAGTCGTCCACGGGGGCGGCGGGCGGCGTCGGGGCCTTGGGCGCGGCAGGGGACTGCTCGCTGCCCCAGCTCGGGGCGGGGCGGGCCGGGAGCTCGCCGGCGGCGTTGCCGTGGCCGGACTGGTCCGGCTGCGCGGGCTGCTGCTTGCGGCGGCCGCCCTTGCCCGCCTGGGGCGGGGGCGGCGGCACCGCGGCGGGGCCGCCGTTGCCACGGGTCGGCAGCGCGGCGCGGCCGCCGGGGCCCTGGGCGGGCGCCCGGTCCGCACCGCCGCGCGGCGCGGTGTCGAAGAGGCTGCCCGCGGCGGGGTTGGCACCGCCGCCGTGTTGCTGGGCGGGACGGGGCGGCATGCCGCCGTCGGGCCCACCCTGGCGCGGGGGCAGCGCGGGGCGCTGCTGGCCGCCGCCGGCCGGCATCTGCCGGCGCGGGGCGGGAGCCGCGAGGCCGGGGTTGCCGCCGGGGACGCCGGGCGCACCGTTGCCGCCGGCCGGGGGCACGGCGCCGGGCATCGGCTTCTTGCCGCCCTGGGCGACGTCGACCGGCAGCATGACGAGCGCGGTCGTACCGCCCGAGTCGGACGGGCGGAGCTGGATGCGGATGCCGTGTCGCAGGGACAGGCGGCCGACCACGAACAGACCCATGCGCCGCGAGACCGAGACGTCCACGGTCGGCGGGCTGGCGAGCCGCTCGTTGATGGAGGCGAGGTCCTCCTGGGACAGACCGATACCGGTGTCGTGGATCTCGACCAGCACCCGCCCGTCGGGCAGCGCGTGACCGGTGACCTTGACCTTGGTCTGCGGGGAGGAGAACGACGTCGCGTTCTCGAGCAGCTCGGCGAGGAGGTGCACGAGGTCGTTGACGACGCGGCCGGCGACCTCGGTCGGCGGCACGCCGCTGAGCTCGATGCGCTCGTACTGCTCCACCTCGGAGGCGGCGGCACGGAGCACGTCGACGAGCGGCACGGGGCGGGTCCACCGGCGGCCCGGCTCCTCGCCCGCGAGGACGAGGAGGTTTTCGCCGTTACGGCGCATACGGGTCGCGAGGTGGTCGAGCTTGAAGAGCGAGGACAGCTGGTCCGGGTCGGCCTCGCGGCTCTCGAGCTCGGAGATGAGCGAGAGCTGACGCTGGATGAGGCCCTGGCTCCGGCGCGAGAGGTTGGTGAACATCGCGTTGACGTTGCCCCGCAGGAGGGCCTGCTCGGCGGCGAGGCGGACGGCCTCGCGGTGCACGTCGTCGAAGGCCGCGGCCACCTTGCCGATCTCGTCGAGGCTGTGCACGCCGACGGACTCCACGGACGTGTCGACGTCCTGCGGGTCGGTCTCGGACAGCTGCTTGACGAGCTCGGGCAGACGGTCCTGGGCGACCCTCTGGGCGGTGTCCTGCAGGCGGCGCAGCGAGCGCACCATGGAGCGGGCCACGACGAAGGCGCCGACGAGCGAGATGCCCAGAACGAGGATGATCAGAACACCGTTGAGGATGGCGTCCTGCTGGGCGTCGTCACGCAGCTCGAGGGCCTTCTGCTCCATCTGGGAGAGCAGGGTCTGCTCGATCTTGGACATCTCGCCGATCTTGACCGAAGCCTGGTCGTACCAGTCCATGTAGGACTTCGGCTCGTTCTTGATCCCGTCCGGCTTGGAGAAGACGCGGTCGGTGTAGGTCTTGGCGGTCGTGATGTCCGCGTTGCCGCCGTTGATCGCCTGCAGCAGCTGCTGGGAGTCGGCGCCGCGGATGGCCGTGAAGCGACGGATCGCCTCGTTCTCCGCGTCGTACGCCTCGCGGCCGTACTGCTGGTCGTTCGGCGAAAGGGTGGGGCCCTTCTTGTTGGCGAGGGCGGCGCTGATCACGGCGCGCTGGATCGACGCGTACTCCTTGGCGGCGGAGAACGTCGCCAGGGCACGCGTGCTGGTGATCATGTCGGCGTTGCTGGTCGCCTGGGCCATGTCCTGGGACAGCGACAGCAGCGCGTTGATCAGGCCGTCGTAGTTGTTCACCGAACGAGCGATGTAGTCGCTCTCCTTCGGCTGGAACGAGCTCGTACGGACGTCCTGGATCTTCTTCAGCTGCCGGCTGATGTCGACCAGCGTGGTCTGCACACCGACCATCGTCGGGTCGGTCGGCTTCACGCTCTTGGTGGTGTCGGTGAAGGCGCTGATCGCCTGGTCGGTCTTCTCCCGGGACACCAGCACGGCGTCGGCGCCGGGGTTGCCGTCCGTCAGCGGACCGGCGGACTTGTCGCGCTCCTCCTGAAGGGCGTTGGCGAGCTGGGTCGCCTTGCCCGTCATGTCCGTGAGGAGCTTCATGTGGTCGAGCTGGTCGACGTTGGTGAGCGCGTCGTTGATGCGCAGGCCACCCAGCGTCGTCGCGGCGACGACCGGCAGGGCCAGCAGGGAGATCAGACGGGTACTGATGCGCCAGTTGCGCAGGGCTATTCGTGAGCCGGGCCCACTCGGCAGCTTGGCCTTGTTCGCCTTGGCATTCGCCTTTGACGTGGCCTGCGGCCGGTCGGCGGATCCGTCGCCGGCCTGCCCGTCGGCGGGCGTGCCGCGGTCGGTCGCACCGCGCGGCTCCGGCTCCGCCGCAGCGCTGCCATCCCTCTTGAAACGTCCCTGCACTAGCGTCGCAACCTCTGGACCAGGCGCCCCGCCGGTCGAACGGCGGGACGGTGTCGAGTCGTGGGGGGACCGCGGTTGCCCCCTGGCGGTCCGTGGAATTCCAGCACAGTGCCAGATCTCCAACAAGGCCGGTGCACCCCACCGGCCCCGGCATCACGCTCAGTGCCGGAATTCGTCACGGGGCGTAGAGGACCAGCGCCTTTATAAAGGGTGTATCCGGACAGAACGCTGGGCCGGTGGGGAGCCCCGCCTGGTGTCCCAGATTCCATGATCAGGAGCGGAACGTCTGGTTCAGCCCTGCAATGTCCGTTTCGTGAGCGCCGGACGGCCGCCCGGTTTGCGGCATATTTCGACTCGTTCGTGAGCAAACTCACAAGCAAGTCAGGACTTCTCCCGCGGACGGGTGGGGATAGGCGCGCCTAGCCTGGTCCTTTACACAGGCCGCGAGAACGACCAGCGCACCACGACACCGCGAGGCAGCAAGTGAAGACCACCACGACGAAGCTGACGTCCCGGAAGGCGACCCGGAAGGCGATCCGGAGGACCGCCAACCCGCGCCGCACGACGCTCGTCCACCTCGAGGACAGCGCCTCCCTGCGGATCGCGGAGGCCGTCGCCCACGCCGCCGAGCTGCCCCCGGTCACCGCGAACCCGCGGCGCACCGTGCTCATGACGGCCCCGGTCGTCGTCATCCCCCAGGACTGACCCGCAGAGCCCTTCCTCTTACGGAGCCCACGGAGCCCCTCGCAAGGTCCCGGCCGGACCTCACGAGGGGCTCGGTGAAGACCTCACGAGGGGCTCCGTGAAGCAAGGGGCTCCGTGACAAGGGGCTCGGTAAGCACGGACCGCGCATCCCGCCCGCGGCGGATGCGGGCGCCCCGTGGGACACCGGCCCCGCCCCGCAGGGCCCCGGCCGCCCCGCAGGGCCGGCCCTCCCCGGCGGAGCCGCCGCGCACGGGCGGCCCGCGGCCCCCGCGATAGCCTGGGGTGTCAGACTCCGGCCGGATCAGATAAGGGGCAAAAGCTTCCCGTGCGCATCGCCAGGTTCTCCATCGACGGCAACGTCGGATACGGCGTCGTGGAGGGTGACGCCGCCACAGAAGGCGGCCCCGTCCTCGACATCATCAAGGGCATCCCCTACGGCGACTTCGAGCGCTCCGGGACGAAGGTCCCGCTGGACAAGGTCCGGCTGCTCTCGCCTGTCCTGCCCAGCAAGGTCGTGGCCATCGGCCGCAACTACGCCGAGCACGCCGCCGAACTGGGCAACGAGGTCGGTGACCTGCCCGTCGCCTTCCTCAAGCCCTCCACCTCGGTGATCGGCCCCGGCGGCAGCATCGAGTACCCCTCCTTCTCCAGCGAGCTGCACCACGAGGCTGAGCTGGCCGTCGTCATCGGCCGCATGTGCCGCGAGGTGCCCCGTGAGCGCGTCAAGGACGTCATCCTCGGCTACACCTGCGCCAACGACGTCACCGCGCGCGACGCCCAGCAGCGCGAGAAGCAGTGGGCCCGCGCCAAGGGCTTCGACACCTCCTGCCCGCTCGGCCCGTGGATCGAGACCGAGCTCGACCCGGGCGACCTCGGGATCATGTGCACGGTCAACGGCGAACAGCGCCAGCTGGGCCGCACGGCCGACATGGTGCGCTCCGTCGAGGACCTGATCGTCCACATCACCGAGGCGATGACGCTGCTCCCCGGCGACGTCGTCCTCACCGGCACCCCGGCCGGCGTCGGACCCCTGAACGTCGGCGACGAGGTCGCCGTCACCATCGAAGGCATCGGCACTCTCACCAACAAGGTGATCAAGCGTGGCTAACGCGAACGTCCGCGTACGTTTCTGTCCCTCGCCGACCGGCAACCCCCACGTGGGTCTGGTCCGCACCGCCCTGTTCAACTGGGCGTTCGCCCGCCACCACGGCGGCACCCTGGTCTTCCGCATCGAGGACACCGACGCGGCCCGCGACTCCGAGGAGTCGTACGAGCAGCTCCTCGACTCGATGCGCTGGCTGGGCTTCGACTGGGACGAGGGCCCCGAGATCGGCGGCCCCCACGCGCCGTACCGCCAGTCGCAGCGCATGGACATCTACAAGGACGTCGCGCAGAAGCTCCTGGACGGCGGCTACGCCTACTACTGCTACTGCACCGCCGAGGAGCTCGACGAGCGCCGTGAGGCCGCCCGCGCCGGCGGCCGGCCCTCCGGCTACGACGGCAAGTGCCGCGTGGTCACCGCCGAGCAGAAGGCGGCGTACGAGGCCGAGGGGCGCCCCTCGATCGTGCGCTTCCGGATGCCCGACGAGGCCATCACCTTCACCGACCTCGTGCGGGGCGAGCTGACCTTCACCCCGGAGAACGTGCCGGACTACGGCATCGTCCGGGCCAACGGCGCGCCGCTCTACACGCTGGTCAACCCGGTCGACGACGCCCTGATGGAGATCACCCACGTCCTGCGCGGCGAGGACCTCCTCTCCTCCACGCCCCGGCAGATCGCCCTGTACAAGGCGCTGATCGAGCTGGGCGTCGCCAAGACCGTCCCCCAGTTCGGCCACCTGCCGTACGTGATGGGCGAGGGCAACAAGAAGCTCTCCAAGCGCGACCCGCAGGCCTCCCTGAACCTCTACCGGGAGCGCGGCTTCCTCCCGCAGGGCCTGCTCAACTACCTGTCGCTGCTCGGCTGGTCCCTCTCCGCCGACCAGGACATCTTCTCGATGGACGAGATGATCGCGGCGTTCGACATCAAGGACGTCAACGCCAACCCGGCCCGCTTCGACCTCAAGAAGGCCGAGGCGATCAACGCCGACCACATCCGGCAGCTGGACGTGAAGGCGTTCGCCGAGGCCTGCGAGCCGTGGCTGCGGGCGCCCCACGCCCCCTGGGCGCCCGAGGCCTTCGACCGGGCGGCGTGGGAGGCCATCGCGCCCCATGCGCAGACCCGCCTGACGGTCCTCTCCGACATCACCGCCAACGTCGACTTCCTCTTCCTCGACGAGCCGGCCGAGGACGAGGCGTCCTGGGCGAAGGCGATGAAGGAGGGCTCGGACGCGCTGCTGCGCACGGCGCGCGCCAAGCTGGCGGACGCGGACTGGAACGCCGAGGCCATCAAGGCCGCCGTCGTCGCCGCGGGCGAGGAGCACGGCCTGAAGCTCGGCAAGGCCCAGGCGCCGGTCCGGGTGGCCGTCACCGGCCGTACGGTCGGCCTGCCGCTGTTCGAGTCCCTGGAGGTCCTGGGACGCGAGCGCACGCTCGCCCGCATCGACGCGGCGCTGGCCAAGCTCGCCGCCTGACGCACCCGGCGCAGCCGCCGCACCCACGTGCCCGACGCGCACGGCGCGCTCGCTGTCTGCGCCTGACGGGCCCGGCAGGGTCGCCCCACGGGGCCCGGCAGCCTCACACGAGGCTGCCGGGCCCCGTGGCGTTTGCGCGGGGCGTCTATCGATTTTGGCGCCCCGTCCTCCTTCGGGTAATGTTCTTCCTGCGCCGCCCGAGAGGGCCGAGAGGCCGGAGCGGAGGGCGCAAGCCGGACAAGCCCCCCTGAGGGGGGTGGAGTTACGGTGGGGTATGGTGTAATTGGCAGCACGAGTGATTCTGGTTCACTTAGTCTAGGTTCGAGTCCTGGTACCCCAGCAAGAGAAATTCTTCGCCGAAATTCTCTCGCAAAACTACTGATAAAGTAGGAAGCGCGCGAAAGCGCAAAAGCGAAGTGCAAGCCCCCGTTGTGTAGCGGCCTAGCACGCCGCCCTCTCAAGGCGGTAGCGCCGGTTCGAATCCGGTCGGGGGTACAGATTTCCACTCAGGGGGACCTGGAGGAGATCGCTAGGGCCCCCGTTGTGTAGCGGCCTAGCACGCCGCCCTCTCAAGGCGGTAGCGCCGGTTCGAATCCGGTCGGGGGTACTGGTTATAAAACCACCATGGGCTATGGTGTAATTGGCAGCACGAGTGATTCTGGTTCATTTAGTCTAGGTTCGAGTCCTGGTAGCCCAGCGCAGATTGCTTTTTGAGTCTGCCGAGCAAAACAAAAGCAAGCCCCCGTTGTGTAGCGGCCTAGCACGCCGCCCTCTCAAGGCGGTAGCGCCGGTTCGAATCCGGTCGGGGGTACCACTGAGAGAATGCCTCCTGCATAAGCAGGGGGCATTTTTTCATGCGGCCTTCCGCGCGCCCCGGCCCGGCCCGATAATCCCCCCATGGCCCATCCCAGCGGCGGCCGGTGCCGGCTCCGTCGCGCCACGAAGCCCTGCCTGCCGCGGAGTTCGGGCACCGGCGGGGCGCCGGAGCCGCAGCACCACGGCATCCGCCGCCGAGAGCCCGCCGCGCCGGACGCCCCCGCAGCGGCCCATCCCAGGAGCGTCGAAGTGGATCCTCTCGTCCGCACGGCCGAACTGACCGTCGTCCCCACCGTCAGCCCCCCGGGACTGCGGATCGAAGGGGTGGTCGACGCTTGCTCCCACCGCCACCTCAGGGAGGCCCTGCAGTCGGTGGCCTCCGTCCGCGGCGACCTGCGCCTGGAGATGTCCCGGGTGGAGTTCCTGGACCTCGCCGGGCTGCGGCTGCTCATGACCTTCGCCCGGGCCCGCGCGGCGCGCCACTGCACCGTGGAGCTCGCCTGCTTACCGCCGCACCTCCGGCAGGTCATCACCCTCATCGGCTGGGACACCACGCCGGGCCTGCGCCTCGGGGCCGTGCATGGCTGCTGACCGCGCCGGCCCGGCCGCCGGATTCACCCACCACGCCTGTCTGTACGGTTCCGACGCGGAGTTCCTGGCGATGGCCGTGCCCTTCGCACGGGACGGGTTCGCAGCCGGGGAACCCGTCCTCGCCGCCACCACGCCCGCCAACATCGAGCTCCTGCGGGAGGCGCTGGGGGACAGCGCCCACCACCTCGACACCGCCGAGACCGCCTACTTCGGCCGCCGCCCCGTCGACCGGGTCTCCGCCTTCCTGCGCTACCACGAGCGCCGGACCCGCCCCGGGCGGCGCACACGCATGATCGCCGAACCCGTGTGGGCCGGCCGCTCCGCCCGCCAGACCGCCGAGTGGAAACGCATGGAGTCCGGGCTCAACGTGCTCCTCGCGGACCTGCCCGTGTGGATGGTCTGCCCGTACGACCTCCGCACCGTGCCCGGCGACGTGGCGGAGGCGGCCGTGGCCACCCACCCCGTCCGCCTGGACGGCGAGCGGCAGGCGCCTTGCGCGGCCTACACGGACCCTGCGGCGTACGCGGCCGCAGTGGAGGCGCCGGCCGCCCCGTGCGCGCCGCTCCCCGCCGCCTGCACGGAGCCCACGGCCGATGCGGGGGTGCTGCGCCGTCTGGCCCGTGAGCGGGCCGCAGGCGCGGGCCTGACCGGTGACCGGCTGGCTCTGGCCGAACTGGCGGCGCATGAGGCCGCCGCCTACCTCCTGGCTCCGGACGGCGCGCGCGTCGTGCTGCGGGTCTGGGAGGAGCCGGGCGCGGTGGTGTACGAGCTGCGGCGCACGGAGCCTGACGGCGGGCGCACGGGGCCGGACGCCGCCGTCCCGCCGTTCGCGGGCTACCGCCCGCCCGCGCCGCCCGGAGGAGCCCGCAGCCTTGAGGACAGCCTGTGGCTCGCCCGCAGCCTCGGCGAGTCACTGGAGGTGCACGCACGGGGCCCGGAGACCGTCCTCGTGCTGCGAGTGGCCGGGCCGGGGGACGCGGAACGCTTGTGAGGCGGGCGCGGGGCCCGGTGGGGCGGCGTGAGGCTTGTCGGGGCGTGGGGCCGGCGGCGCGGTGCGAGGCTTGGGTGGGGCTTCACGCCCGGCGGGGCCTCGTGCCTGGGCGGGGCCTCATGCCCTGGGAGGGCCTCATGCCGGCAGGGCCTCATGCCGGCAGGGCCTCATGCCGGCAGGGCCTCATGCCTCGCAGGGGCGGCGCTCAGGCCTCGTCGACGGCCGTGAAGCGCCGGGCTGATTCCTCGGCGTGCGCGAGGCGCCGCAGGCTCAGCAGCACCGGCTCGTAGAGCACGGTCAGGGCGACGGCCGCCTCGATCTGCCCGGCCTCCGTGGGCTGCTCCTCGATCAGGTCCAGGTCCGTGACCGCGAGCTGCGCGGCGAGCCGGGCGTACGGGAGCAGGTGGGCGACGCCGCAGGGGTAGCCGAGGCGCCGCAGCGCGGCGACGGCCGCGACCAGCGTGCGGTAGGCGGGGGAGACGGCACTGCGGCTCTCGTCGTGCTGCCACCCGACGTGCTCCAGCAGGGCATCCACCGTGCGGCCCGCGGCGTCGGCCTCCGGGTCGCCCTCCGCGGGCTCGGGACCGTGCGCCAGGGCCCACGTGGCCGCGCCGAGTCTCCGGTGGTGGTCCAGCGAATCGTCCTCGGCCGCGGCGATCACCTCGCGCGCCCTGGCCACCGGCACCTTGCCGAGCTGGATCAGCGCCCGCACGAGGCGCAGCCGGCGGACGTGCTCGTCGTCGTACTCGGCCTGGGTGGCGGAGACCCTGCGACCCGGCTGCAGCAGCCCCTCGCGCAAGTAGTACTTGATCGTCGCGGTGGAGACCCCGCTGCGTTCGCTCAGTTCCGCCAGTCGCATATCTCTTGCGCCCTTCCTTGGGGAGTGGCACTATCCAAGCATGGATAGCAGCGCTATCCAATGATTCCTGGGGGAGCTCTCATGAGTGCACAGCCGATACCCGGACGCGTCACCGCCGCAGCCGAAGGGGAGGTCGTCGTCTTCGTGATCGGAATGCGCATCAACCGCTGGCGCGCGGTGCGTCACTGGCTGCCCACCCTCAGGGCGATGCCGCGCATGCTCAAGGAGCTCTCGCGCGACCGGGACAGCGGACTGCTGGGCTACCGGACGCTCGCCGGCGGCCCGAGGGAGCTCACCGTCATCCAGTACTGGGAATCACGCGAAAAGCTGCTCGCCTACGCCTCGGACCCGGGCAAGGAGCACCGCCCGGCGTGGGCGGCGTTCAACCGCCGGGTGCGGGGCAGCGAGGGGAGCGTCGGCATCTGGCACGAGACGTATCTCGTGCCGGCCGGTTCGTACGAGTCGATCTACGTCGGCATGCCGGCGTACGGGCTGGGTGCGGCCCACGGCGTCGAGCCGGTGGCCCTGCGCGGGGAGCGCGCGAAGGAGCGCCTCGCGAGCGCATGAGGCGGGGGCACGGGGCGGTGCCTCATGGGCGGTGTCGCATAGAGGGGGCGGGGCATGGGGCGGCCGGGGGTGCTTGCCGGAGGCCGCCGCACAGGGCAGCCCCGGCACCCCCGCATAGCGCATGGGGCGGCCCGCGCGGGGCCTCATGCCCGTGCGGCCCGCCCTATGCGGTCGTCTCAGCCGGCCGTGTCAGCCGGCCTATCGGCCGTTACGGCCATCAGCCGTTGCGGCGCAGCGCCTCCGTGAGTCGCATCGCGGCGTCCAGCACCGCCTGAGCGTGCATGCGGCCCGGGTGCCGCGTGAGGCGCTCGATCGGTCCGGAGACCGAGACGGCCGCGACCACGCGGTTGGAGGGCCCGCGGACGGGAGCGGACACCGAGGCGACGCCCGGCTCCCGCTCGCCGATCGACTGCGCCCAGCCGCGGCGCCGCACGCCGGAGAGCGCGGTCGCCGTGAAGCGGGCTCCCTGCAGGCCCCGGTGCAGCCGCTCCGGCTCCTCCCAGGCCATCAGCACTTGGGCTGCCGAGCCGGCCTTCATGGGCAGCGTGGAGCCCACCGGCACGGTGTCCCGCAGGCCGGACAGCCGCTCCGCCGCGGCCACGCAGATGCGCATGTCGCCCTGGCGCCGGTAGAGCTGCGCGCTCTCGCCCGTGACGTCCCGCAGGTGGGTGAGCACGGGGCCCGCCGTCGCCAGGAGCCTGTCCTCGCCCGCCGCGGCCGCCAGCTCGCTCAGCCGCGGGCCGAGGATGAACCGCCCCTGCATGTCCCGCGCCACTATCCGGTGGTGCTCCAGCGCCACTGCCAGCCGGTGCGCCGTCGGGCGCGCCAGGCCCGTGGCCGTGACGAGCCCCGCAAGGGTCGCCGGCCCGGACTCCAGCGCGCTCAGCACCAGAGCCGCCTTGTCGAGTACTCCCACGCCGCTCGAGGCGCCACCAGTGTTGTCCATGCAACGATACTTGCGTCTCACAGTGTGAAACGCAAGTTCAATTTTCCCGGAGAGGCGCCAACCTGGACGGAGAGCACCCGCAGGCAAACGAACGTGACTGGCGACGGCGCCGGCCGGAGGGACAGCGATGGGACGCACACTCGCAGAGAAGGTTTGGGACGACCACGTCGTCAGGCGCGCCGAGGGCGAGCCCGACCTCCTCTACATCGATCTGCACCTGCTCCACGAGGTCACCAGCCCGCAAGCCTTCGACGGCCTCCGCAAGGCCGGCCGCCCCGTGCGGCGACTGGACCTCACCATCGCGACCGAGGACCACAACACCCCGACCCTCGACATCGACAAGCCCATCGCCGACCCGGTCTCCCGCACCCAGCTGGAGACGCTGCGCAAGAACTGCGCGGAATTCGGTGTCCGGCTGCACCCGCTGGGCGACGTCGAGCAGGGCGTCGTCCACGTAGTGGGACCGCAGCTGGGACTGACGCAGCCCGGCACCACCGTCGTCTGCGGCGACAGCCACACCTCCACGCACGGCGCCTTCGGCGCACTGGCGTTCGGCATCGGCACCAGCCAGGTCGAGCACGTCCTCGCCACCCAGACGCTGCCGCTGGCCCCGTTCCGCACCATGGCGGTCACCGTCGACGGCGAACTGCCCGAGGGCGTCACCGCCAAGGACCTGATCCTCGCCGTCATCGCCCGCATCGGCACCGGCGGCGGCCAGGGCTACGTCATCGAGTACCGCGGCACGGCCATCGAGCAGCTGTCGATGGAAGCGCGGATGACCGTGTGCAACATGTCCATCGAGGCAGGCGCCCGCGCCGGCATGATCGCGCCCGACGAGACCACCTTCGCCTACCTGAAGGACCGGCCCCATGCCCCCCGGGGCGACGACTGGGACGCCGCCGTCGAGTACTGGCGCACCCTCCGCACCGACGACGACGCGGTCTTCGACCACGAGGTCGTCATCGACGCCTCCGAGCTCTCCCCGTTCGTCACCTGGGGCACCAACCCGGGGCAGGGCGCGCCCCTGTCGGCGGCCGTTCCCGACCCCGCCGCGTACGCCGACCCGTCCGACCGCCTTGCCGCCGAAAAGGCCCTGGAATACATGGGGTTGACGGCAGGTCAGCCGCTCCGCGACATCAGCGTCGACACCGTCTTCGTCGGCTCGTGCACCAACGGCCGGATCGAGGACCTGCGTGCCGCCGCGGCCGTCCTGGAGGGCCGCCGGATCGCCGGCGGCATCCGGATGCTGGTCGTCCCCGGCTCCGTACGGGTGGCCCTGCAGGCCGTCGACGAGGGGCTCGACAAGGTCTTCACCGCGGCCGGCGCCGAATGGCGCCACGCGGGGTGCTCGATGTGCCTCGGCATGAACCCCGACCAACTCGCGCCGGGCGAGAGGTCCGCATCGACCTCCAACCGCAACTTCGAGGGCAGGCAGGGCAAGGGCGGCCGTACGCACCTCGTCTCGCCCCAGGTGGCCGCCGCCACCGCCGTACTGGGCCATCTGGCCTCCCCGGCCGATCTGCCCGCCCCGTCCGGCCCGGCCGGCACGTCCGACGTCCGCACTCCCCTGGGGGCCTGAACAGCCATGGAAGCCTTCACCACGCACACCGGCCGCGCCGTACCCCTGCGCCGCAGCAACGTCGACACCGACCAGATCATCCCCGCGCACTGGCTCAAGAAGGTCACCCGCGACGGATTCGAGGACGGCCTGTTCGAGGCCTGGCGCAAGGACCCCGAGTTCGTCCTGAACCGTCCCGAGCGCCGCGGGGCGAGCGTCCTGGTGGCCGGCCCGGACTTCGGCACCGGCTCCTCCCGCGAGCACGCGGTCTGGGCCCTGCAGAACTACGGCTTCAAGGCGGTCATCTCCGCGCGCTTCGCCGACATCTTCCGTGGGAACTCGCTCAAGAACGGACTGCTGACCGTTGTCCTGCCGCAGGAGACCGTCGACGCCCTCTGGAAGCTGACCGAGACCGACCCCACCGCCGAGGTGACCGTCGACCTCGTCGCCCGCCAGGTCCGGGCCGCGGGGATCACGGCTGGTTTCGACCTTGACGAGAACGCCCGGTGGCGTCTGCTGGAGGGGCTCGACGACATCGGCCTGACCCTCCGGCACGAGGCCGACATCGCCGCCTTCGAGGCCGGAAGGCCTGCTTTCAAGCCCTCCACGGCCCGGATCTGACACGGATTTCACGTCTCTTCGGACGCCCGCCACGGCCCCCGGGGCACCCCGGATTTTCGCTGCTCACCCAGGGTTTGGCATGATGCGCCCCCTGTCTTCGGACAGGGGGCGCATCGTTCTGTTGAGGCCCTGTGAAGCGACAACTCGCCTCAGATGGCACAATCGGTGCATGGAACGCGACAGCCAACTCGAGCTTTACCGGCTCGTTGCGGACCGGCTCAAGGAAGCGCACTCCCGGGTGCGCACACTGCAAGTCCCGGAGGGCGTACGGATGGCGCTGTCCCGGAAGCTGCTGGCCATCACGGCCGCGGCGAAGCACGATCTCTCAGGCGCCGCAATGCGTCTGGACCGGCTGATGAACGACCTCGACGAGGGCCGTTTCCCCGAAGGGCCCGACCGTGACGGAACTCCGTGACGGCCGAGTTCGTTGCGGCACAAGGGTGATTAGACCGTTTCGTGTTTGATTTGCGGTATATATCTGCCTAACGTGCGAAAAGGCTGGAGCGCATTCGTTCCAGCAATGTCTCCGAAGGGGAAGACGTGAACAAGGCGCAGCTCGTTGAAGCGATTGCCGACAAGCTCGGCGGCCGTCAGCAGGCCGCAGACGCCGTCGACGCGGTGCTCGACGCGATCGTCCGCGCGGTCGTCGCGGGTGACCGGGTCTCGGTCACCGGCTTCGGCTCGTTCGAGAAGGTCGACCGCCCGGCCCGTTACGCCCGCAACCCGCAGACGGGTGAGCGCGTGCGGGTCAAGAAGACCTCGGTGCCGCGTTTCCGCGCGGGTCAGGGCTTCAAGGACCTGGTGAGCGGCTCGAAGAAGCTGCCGAAGAACGACGTCGCCGTCAAGAAGGCCCCCAAGGGCAGCCTTTCGGGCGGCAAGGTCACCGCCAAGGCCGCGGCCAAGAAGGCCACCGCCAAGAAGGCCACGGCGAAGAAGGCCACCACGGCCGCCACCACCAAGAAGGCCGCCGCCAAGAAGACGACGCCGGCCAAGAAGACCACGGCCGCCGCCAAGAAGACCACGGCCGCGAAGAAGACCACGGCCAAGAAGGCCGCGCCCGCGAAGGCCACCGCCAAGAAGGCCGCGCCGGCGAAGAAGGCCACCACGGCCGCCACCACCAAGAAGGCCGCCGCGAAGAAGACCGCGCCCGCCAAGAAGGCCACGGCGACCAAGGCCACGACGCGCAAGACCACCGCGCGCAAGACCACCGCCAAGAAGACCGCCGCCAAGAAGTAAGAAGGCGGCGAACGGCGTCACGCGCCGGGCCGGGCTCCCCTCGGGGAGCCCGGCCCGCGGTGTGTCGGCGACCTGGTTTCAGGATGTCCGCCCGGAACGCCCGCCGTAGCGCCCGTCAGGGCGTCCGCTCAGAACGTCTGCAGCGTCACCAGCGTCACGCGGCGCCCCCCAGGGGCATCCTCCGCGCCCGCGGCGGGCTCCGTGCACTCGATGCGCACCCGCTGGCCCGGCCGCAGCAGCCTCAGGCCCCCCGCGTCGAACGCCGCGGCGTCGAAGGACAGCGGGGTGCCGTCGTCCAGGAGCACGCTCCCGGAGCGCGTCTGAGGGTCGAAGGTGTACGCGGTGGCCTGCATGTCAGCAGCCTAGTCGGCGCATGGGGCGGAGCGTTCCGCAGCGGCCCCGTGCGGCCCCGTGCCCGCCTCATGCGCCGGCCCCGTGCCCGCCCCGTGCGCCGGCCCCGTGCCCGCCCCGTACGCCTGCCGCACGGGGCGGCCGCCGAACGCGCCGCGCGCCATCGCGGGAGTTCCCACGGCCGCAGCCGTACGGGGCCCCACGCCCAGTGCCAGGGCGGCCCGCAAATCCTCCTCCGTGTCCACGTCGAGGCGCACGGAATCCACTCCCGTCAGCCCGATCTCACGGGCTCCCGAACCCCGGTGACGGGCGCGCGAACGTCCTTCGAACGCCGGCGCCAATTCCCTTCCCGGCGCCGCTGCCAGCAGCGTCGTACCGATTCCCGCCGCATCCGCGAGAAATGCACGGGGAAATTCCGCGGCCGAATCGAGCACCCGCGCCAGTTCAGCGGGGCGCAGTGCGGGAAGGTCCGCATTGAGCGTCGCCACCGCCGCGTCCGGCCGCCCCGCCCGTACGCTCCGGGCCCCGTGCGCAAGAGCGCCGTTCAGGCCGCCCGGCCCCGCAGGTTCGGCCACGACGCGCGCCCCGAGAGCGGCCAGCTCGGCCCCCGCCAGCGGATCGCCCGTGACGACCACCACATCCCGTACCGCCCCACAGGCCAGCGCCGCGCCCACCGTGTCCACCGCGAACGCCAGCGCGAGGGCTGCCCGCGCCCCCGCCCCGGCCCCCCCGGCGAGACGGCTCTTGGCCAGGGCCAGCGGCTTCACCGGCACCACCAGCGTCCAGACCACATCCGCCCCCTCTCTTCGCAACGGCCTCATTGTCACCCGCTGCCGCAGCCGCCCGCGGAGCGCGGGGTTACGGTGTTCTCGACAGACCGGGGACCTGGGGCGACACTTGTGCGGCCTCCGGGTTCAGCACATCAGCACAGCGTTCAGGTCCCAAGAGAAGGGTGTCCGAGTGTCCCGCCGCAGAATCGGCTTCTGGTACCGCTTTACGGCGGTGTTGGCCAAACCGCCGCTCGTGGTTCTGTTCAAGCGGGACTGGCGGGGAATGGAGCACATTCCGGCCGACGGCGGTTTTATTACCGCCGTCAACCACAACTCGTATCTCGACCCGCTCTCCTACGCCCATTACCAGTACAACACCGGGCGTGTCCCGCGCTTCCTCGCCAAGGCGGCCCTCTTCAAGGGCAGCTTCGTCGGCGCCGTCCTGCGCGGCACCGGCCAGATCCCGGTCTACCGCGAGTCGGCCGACGCCGCGGCCGCCTTCAAGGCCGCCGTAGCAGCCATCAACAAGGGCGAATGCGTGGCCTTCTACCCCGAGGGCACCCTCACCCGCGACCCCGACATGTGGCCCATGGAGGGCAAGACCGGCGCCGCCCGCGTCGCCCTGCTCACCCGCGCCCCCGTCATCCCCGTCGCCCAGTGGGGCGCCAACGAGGCCATGCCCCCGTACGCCAAGGAGAAGAAGCTCCGGCTCTTCCCCCGCAAGACCCTCAAGGTCATGGCCGGCCCGCCCGTCGACCTCTCCGCGTACTACGGCAAGGAACCCACCGCGGACGTCCTGCGCGCGGCGACCGAGGACATCATGAACGCCATCACCGCCCTCCTCGCCGAACTGCGCGGCGAGCCGGCCCCCGCCGAGCCGTACAACCCCAGGAAGGCCCGCGCCGCGGCCCGGCGCAAGGCCCAGGAGGACGACAAGTGACGCGCTGCGCCGTCTACGGCACCGGTTCCTGGGGAACCGCCTTCGCCATGATCCTCGCGGACGCCGGCTGCGAGGTCACCATGTGGGGCCGCCGCGCCGCCGTCGTGGAGGCGATCAACACCACCCGCACCAACCCCGACTACCTCCCCGGCACCGAGCTGCCGCCCACCGTGCGGGCCACCACCGACCCCGCCGAGGCCGCACGGGGTGCCGACTTCACCGTCCTCGCCGTCCCCTCCCAGACCCTGCGCGGCAACCTCACCGAGTGGGCGCCCCTGCTGCCCGCGGACACCGTCCTCGTCTCCCTGATGAAGGGCATCGAGCTCGGCACCGCCAAGCGCATGAGCGAGGTCATCGAGGAGGTCGCCAAGGTCTCCGCCGGCCAGGTGGCCGTCCTGACCGGCCCCAACCTCGCCAAGGAGATCGCCGCCCGGCAGCCCGCGGCCGCCGTCGTCGCCTGCCGCGACGAGTCCGCGGCCAAGCGGCTCCAGGCCGCCTGCCACACCGCCTACTTCCGCCCGTACACCAACACCGACGTGGTCGGCTGCGAGCTCGGCGGGGCCGTCAAGAACGTCATCGCCCTCGCCGTCGGCATCGCCGACGGCATGGGGCTCGGCGACAACGCCAAGGCATCCCTCATCACCCGCGGCCTGGCCGAGACCACCCGGCTCGGCCTCGCCATGGGCGCCGACGCGCACACCTTCGCCGGTCTCGCCGGCATGGGGGACCTCGTCGCCACCTGCGCCTCGCCGCTCTCCCGCAACCGCACCTTCGGCGCCGGCCTCGGCCGCGGCATGACCCTGGCCGAGACCGTAGCGGTCACCAAGCAGACCGCAGAGGGCGTCAAGTCCTGTGAGTCGGTGCTCGATCTGGCCCGCCGCCACGGCGTCGACATGCCGATCACGGAGACCGTGGTGGAGATCGTGCACGAGGGCAAGCCGCCGCTCGTCGCCCTCAAGGAACTGATGTCGCGCAGCGCCAAGCCCGAGCGGCACTGACGCGGCCCGCACCACGAGGTACTCTCGTCGCGATATGAGCAGCGAGATCACCCCCCAGAGCCCTGGCCGCAAGCCGCGTGTGGCGGTCGTCTTCGGCGGCCGCAGTTCCGAGCACGCCATCTCCGTGGTCACCGCCGGCGCCGTGCTGCGCGCCATCGACCGCACGAAGTACGACGTGCTGCCGATCGGCATCACCACCGACGGCCGTTGGGCGCTCACCGCGGACGACCCCGAGCGGATGGCCATCGCCGACCGCACGCTGCCGAGCGTCGAGCAGCTCGCCCAGTCGCCCGACGGCACCGTCGTCCTGCCCGTCGACCCCTCCGACCGCGAGGTCGTCTACACGGAGCCGGGCGCCGTGCCCAAGGCGCTGGGCGAGGTCGACGTGGTCTTCCCCGTGCTGCACGGCCCCTACGGGGAGGACGGCACCCTCCAGGGCCTGCTGGAGCTCTCCGGCATCCCCTACGTGGGCGCCGGAGTGCTCGCCTCGGCCGTCGGCCAGGACAAGGAGTACATGAAGCGCGTCTTCGTCTCCTTCGGCCTGCCCGTCGGCCCGTACGAGGTCATCCGCCCCCGCGAGTGGGACACCGACCCGGCAGCCGCCCGCAAGAAGATCGTCGACTTCGCCGGCGAGCACGGCTGGCCCGTCTTCATCAAGCCCGCCCGCGCCGGCTCCTCCATGGGCATCACCAAGGTCGACGACGTCTCCGGCCTGGACGACGCCGTCGCCGAGGCCCGCCGCCACGACCCGAAGATCCTCGTCGAGTCGCTGCTGCGCGGCCGGGAGATCGAGTGCGGCGTCCTGGAGTTCGAGGACGGGCCGCGCGCCAGCGTCCCCGCCGAGATCCCCCCGGTCACCGCCCACGACTTCTACGACTTCGAGGCGAAGTACATCGACTCCGCCGCCGGCCTCGTCCCCGCGCCGCTGACGCCGGAGGAGACGGCACGGGTGCAGGAGCTCGCCATCCGGGCCTTCGACGCCGCCTCGTGCGAGGGCCTCGTGCGCGCCGACTTCTTCCTCACGGAGGACGGCGAGTTCGTCATCAACGAGATCAACACCATGCCGGGCTTCACTCCGATCTCCATGTACCCGCGCATGTGGCAGGAGAGCGGCGTCAGCTACCCCGAGCTGATCGACAGCCTCGTCCAGGCGGCGCTGCGCCGGCCCACGGGCCTGCGCTAGCCGAACGGGCCTGCACGGGCCTGCGGGTCCGCGCGGGCCTGCGGGCTCGCGCTAGACGACCCCCACCGGGATCGTCTTCGCGACGGCGCCGGCGAGATCGGTGAGCGCACTGAGATCGCCGGCCCCGCCGACGACCTTCCCGGGCAGCGTCACTTCCACGAACGCCTCCCGCAGGGTGGTCGTGCAGCGGACGCTGCCGTCCGGCTGCCGTTCCGGCAGCCAGTCCACCCCGTCGATCTCCACCGAGTCCGCGGCGGGGTTGTAGTGTTCGGAACCGGGCTTGATGATCTCGGGCCGCTCCACACCGCAGCGCAGGGCGATCGGGGGATCACCCCACACGGCGGTGAAGTCCGAGACGGGATCGGCGGTGCGCCGCTGCTTCCCGTCCACGGTCTTCGGCAGTTCCTTGTGCAGTGCCCGGCAGAGCCCCGCCGCCCGCGCCGACGGCGTGGGGACGGCGGGACCCTCCGCGCCGCCCGCCGGCGAGCAGCCGGCGGCCGCGCACAGCACGACGACAGCGGGCAGTCCGAAGGGCCGGCGGAGGAAAGACTTCACCGGCCGAGCATACGGGGGACCTAGAGATGGACGACCGGGCAGGTCAGTGTGCGGGTGATGCCTTCCACTGCCTGGATCCTGGCCACCACCATGCGGCCGAGCTCGTCCACGGTCTCGGCCTGGGCGCGCACGATCACGTCGTACGGACCGGTCACGTCCTCGGCCTGGATCACCCCCGAGATCTTCGAGATGACTTCGGCCACGGTCGACGCCTTGCCGACCTCGGTCTGGATCAGGATGTACGCCTGTACCACGGAACCTCCAGGGCGGCTACGAGGATCATGTGGGGAGAAGAGACGCCACGGTACCGCGTCGCCGCACGGCGCGGGGAGACCCGCGCTGCCTGCGCGGCGCGGCGTATGTCACAACCGATACTCCTAGGAGGAGCTCAGTGAAAGGCACCGTGGGCGAGTTGGGGGAGTTCGGGCTCATCAGAGAGCTTACTTCCCGGCTCACCACCACCCCTGCGGTCCGGCTCGGGCCGGGTGACGACGCCGCGGTGGTGGCTGCGCCCGACCGCAGGGTCGTGGCCAGTACGGATGTGCTTCTGGAGGGGCGGCACTTCCGCCGCGACTGGTCGACCGCCTACGACGTCGGGCGCAAGGCCGCCGCGCAGAACCTCGCCGACATCGCGGCCATGGGCGCCGTGCCCACCGCGATCCTGCTCGGCCTGGTCGTCCCCGCCGAACTCCCCGCCACCTGGCCGACCGAGCTGATGGACGGCATCCGCGACGAGTGCCAGGTCGCGGGCGCGGCCGTCGTCGGCGGCGACGTGGTCCGCGGCGACACCATCACCGTCGCCATCACGGCCCTCGGCGACCTGCGCAACCACGAGCCGGTCACCCGCTCCGGCGCCCAGCCGGGCGACGTCGTCGCCGTGACCGGATGGCTCGGCTGGTCCGCCGCAGGCCTCGCGGTCCTCGCGCGCGGTTTCCGCTCGCCCCGTGCCTTCGTGGAGGCCCACCGCCGCCCCGAGCCCCCGTACCACGCCGGCCCGGCCGCGGCGAGCCTCGGCGCCACCGCGATGACCGACGTCAGCGACGGCCTCGTCGCCGACCTCGGGCACATCGCCGAGGCCAGCAAGGTCCGGATCGACCTGCGCACGGCGGCCATCGACGTACCGACCCAGATGTCGGACATCGGGCAGGCCGTCGGGGTCGACCCGCTGCAGTGGGTCCTGACCGGAGGCGAGGACCACGCGATCGTGGCGACCTTCCCGCCGGACGTGAAGCTGCCGGCCCGCTGGAAGGTCATCGGCGAGGTCGTCAGCCCCTCCGCCCTGCCCCAGGTCACGGTGGACGGCGCCCCGTGGGACAAGACCAGCGGCTGGGACCACTTCGGGGACCTGGAGCCGGGGGAGTAGCACAAGAACGGGAGAGGCAGCGGAGGGCCGGGGGAGCGGCGCGGGGCCGCGAGTGCTTGTACGGGGCTCGCCGGCCGCATGGGGCCGTGGCGCGGCATGGAGCGGGCGGTGCTGGGCCGCGGCACGGGGCGGTGGTGTGCGCCTGCACGGGGCCCCGCGAGCTGCACGGGCCCCGAGGGCCCGCATGGGGCGGCGCTGTAGATTCGGCCCCATGCCGATACCCCCACGCGTGCTGACCGTCGCCGGATCCGACTCCGGCGGCGGCGCGGGCATCCAGGCCGACCTCAAGACCATGCTCGCCCTCGGCGTCCACGGCATGAGCGTCCTCACAGCCGTGACCGCGCAGAACTCGCGCGGCGTGCAAGGTGCCTGGGAGCTGCCCGCCGAGGCCGTACGGGCCCAGTACCGCAGCGTCGTCGACGACATCGGCGTCCAGGCCGTCAAGACCGGCATGCTCGCCTCCGCCGGCCTCGTGCGGACCGTCGCCGAACTCCTCGCCGGCACCCCCGCCCCCGTGGTCGTCGACCCCGTGGGCATCTCCAAGCACGGTGACGCCCTGCTCGCCGCTTCCGCCCTGGACGCGGTCCGCACGAAGCTGCTCCCGGTCGCCACCGTCGCCACCCCCAACCTGGACGAGGTCGCCTGGCTGACGGGGCTACGGGTCACGTCGGAGGACGGCATGAGGCGCGCGGCGGACGCGGTGCTCTCCTACGGGCCCCGGTGGGCGCTCATCAAGGGCGGCCACCTGGAGGGCGACGCGGTGGACCTGCTCAGCGACGGCACGGAGGAGCACTGGCTGCGGGCCCCGCGCCACGACAACCGCCACACGCACGGGACGGGCTGCACGCTGGCGAGCGCGATCGCCTGCGGTCTCGCCAAGGGGCACACGGTGCCGGAGGCAGTGACGGCGGCCAAGGACTACGTGACGGGCGCCATCGCGGCCGGCTTCCCCCTGGGGGGCGGCATCGGGCCGGTCGACCACGGGTGGCACCTGCGCCCGTAGGGCGTGCCGCGCCGGTGGCATGAGGCGCTGGTGGGCTACGGCGCCGGTGGCGTGGGGCGCCGCACGAGGCGCGCTCCGGGCATGGCAAAAGCCGGCCCACCGCAAGGGTGGACCGGCTCTCAAGGCAACCAGATGGGCAGCGCCACGACGTGAACGTCACAGCGAGACCGGCTCGCCCCCGCTCGCGCGGGGGACAGCACTCGCTTAGCGCGAGACCTTGTCGGCCTTGATGCACGAGGTGCAGACGTTGAGCCGCTTCGGCGTCCCACCGACCACAGCACGCACCCGCTGGATGTTGGGGTTCCAACGACGGGGGGTACGGCGGTGCGAGTGCGAAATAGCGTTGCCGAAGCCCGGCCCCTTGCCGCAGACGTCGCAGTTGGCAGCCACGGGTTACTCCAAAGACGGGTCACCCCCGCTTACGCGGAGACGACAGGCACGTACGGAAAATCCCTGCGTGCCGAGATCTGTAGTGACCGGCATTACCAGGGGGGATGGCCTGATTCTCATCAGGCAACCGGAGCAGCATACAACGACCGCTCCCGTTCAACGAAACTACCATGGCTGCCCGGGCTGTGACCTGTCGTATCGCCCCCCGGCCGCCCGTCTTCCCGCCGGGACCCGCCCCGGGGCTAGTCTGCGATCACCGTTCCACAGCCCAGGGAGTCCGAGGAGGACACAGGTGCCGCACACGCTCGACGCCGCTGCGGTACGCACCTGGTGCGCGCTGGCCCTCGACGCACTGGGGCGGGCCCGCGAGGAGATCGACGCCATCAACGTCTATCCCGTCCCGGACGGCGACACGGGCACGAACCTATACCTGACCCTCGAATCCGCCGCCAGGGCCGTCGACGCCGTCTTCGACGGCCACGCCACCACGGGTCCCTCCTCCCGCCCCACGCTCCCCGACGCCGTCCGCGCCATGGCCCACGGCGCCCTCATAGGCGCGCGCGGCAACTCCGGCACGATCCTGGCCCAGCTGCTGCGCGGCATGGCGGAGGTCTTGGCAGAGGGCTCGGAGAGCTCGGGGAGCACAGACGGCTCGAAGGCCACGGACGGCACGGAGGGCACGGGCGCCGCGGAGGCCGCGGGCAGGCCCCATGAGCCCGGGAACGAGGCTGCAGCCGCAGAGGGGCCCGCCGCCGGGAACGGAACCGGCCCGCACGAGGCCCGCCCCATGCCCCCCGCCGCCTCCCGCCCCATGCCCCCCGCCGCCTCCGGCCCCATGCCCCCCGCCTGCACCCGCACGGGGCACCCCACCGCCCACGACGCCGAACAGTTGCGACGCGCCCTGCGGCGGGCCGTGGAGTCCGCCTACGAAGGCGTCGCCCGCCCCGTCGAAGGCACCATCCTCACCGTCGCCGCAGCCGCCGCGGAAGCCGCCGCCACCGCACAGGGCGACAGCGCCGCCGTGGCCCGCGCCGCGGACGAGGCCGCCCGCTCCGCCCTGGCCATGACCCCGGGCCAGCTCGACGCCCTCGGCCGGGCCGGAGTGGTCGACTCCGGCGGCCTCGGCCTCGTCGAGGTGCTCGGCGCCCTCGCCCGCGCCCTGTCCGGCGAGGCGCCCCCCTGGGGATCGCGCGGCACGCGCGCGTGGACGCGCCCCGCCGCCCCGTACGGGCAGCCCGCCGAACCGGCCCCGCCCCAGGCCGAGACGCGGAGCCACGGCCCCGTGCCCTGCCCCGGCGCCGCCCCGGGCAGCGCCTCGCCCGCCTTCGAGGTCATCTACCTCCTCGACGCCGGCGACACGGCCGTCGCGCGCCTGCGCACCCGCCTCGACGCCCTGGGCGACTCCCTCGTCGTCGTCGGCGGCGACGGCCTGTGGAACGTCCACGTCCACGTGGACGACGCCGGAGCCGCCGTCGAGGCCGGCATCGAGGCGGGCCGCCCCCACCGCATCCGCATCACGCACTTCGCCGCCCCCGCGGCCACCCCGGGGGAACCGGCCGCAGCCCGGCACCGCGAACCCGCCCCGCGCGCCGTCGTCGCAGTCGTCCCCGGCGAGGGCCTCGCCGGGCTCTGCGCCGAAGCCGGCGCCACCGTGGTCGCCGCCCGGCCCGGGGAGCCCCCCGCCAGCGGCGAGCTCGTCGACGCCATCCGGCGCGCCAACGCCCGCGAGGTCGTCCTGCTGCCCAACGACCCCGAACTGCGCCACACCGCGGCGGCCGCCGCCGAACAGGCCCGCGCCGAGGGCATCCGCGTCGCCCTCATCCCCACCCGCGCCGCCGTCCAGGGCATCGCCGCCCTCGCCGTCCACGAGCCCGCACGCCGCTTCGACGAGGACGTCGTCGCCATGACCTCCGCCGCCGGCGCCACCCGCTACGCCGAACTCGCCGTCGCCGAACGGCAGGCCTGGACCATGGCCGGCGTCTGCCAGGCGGGCGACGTGCTCGGCCTCATCGACGGCGACGTGGCCGTCATCGGCTCGGACCTCGCCGTCACCGCCGCCACCGTCCTCGACCGCATGCTCGCCGCGGGCGGGGAGATGGTCACCCTCGTCCTCGGCGCGGACGTGCCCGACGCCGTCGCCGACCGCTTGGAGCGGCACGTACGGGGCGGGCACCTCGCCGTCGACACCGTCGTCTACCGGGGCGGGCAGCAGGCGCCGCCGCTGCTCATCGGCATCGAATGACACCGGCCACGCGGCAAGCGGCACGGGCCCCGCAGCGGCGAACCGCACCGAATGACGCGGCCTGTCAGTGCCGTGGTGTGCAATGGGACGCGTGCCCGCGCTTCACGAACCCCTGAAGAAGATCCTCGGCGGCAGCACCGCGAAGGTGATGGCCGAGCACCTCGACCTGCACACCGCCGGCGATCTGCTGCACCACTACCCGCGCCGCTACGCCGAGCGCGGCGAGCTGACGCGCCTCGCGGACCTGCCGCTGGACGAGCACGTCACCGTCGTCGCCCAGGTCGCCAAGGCCGCCATGAAGACGTTCAACCACGGCAAGGGCGTCCGCCTGGAAGTCGTGGTCACCGACGGGAGCGGCTCCCTGACGCTCGTCTTCTTCGGCCGCGGCGCCTACGCGCGGGAGAAGGAGCTGATCCCCGGCCGCCGCGGCATGTTCGCCGGCAAGGTCTCCGTCTTCAACCGCACCCGCCAGCTCCTCCACCCCGACTACGAGCTCCTGGACCGTGACAGCGAAGCCGGGGCCGCCGAGGCCTTCGCGGGCCGCCTGCTGCCGATCTACCCCGCCTGCAAGCAGTTCCAGTCGTGGAAGCTCACCAAGGCCGTCGACACCCTGCTGGACCTCTTCGAGGCCGAGCAGTGGCAGGGCCTCACCGACCCGCTGCCCCCCTCCCTGCGCGACGGCCGGGGCCTGGCGGAGCTCCCCGACGCCTTCCGCAAGGTCCACCGGCCCCGCACCAAGGCCGACATCGAGGACGCCAGGGCCCGCCTGAAGTGGGACGAGGCGTTCGTCCTCCAGGTCGCCCTCGCCCGCCGCCGGCACGCCGATTCCCAGCTGCCCGCCGTCGCCCGCAAGCCCGTCGCAGGCGGCATCCTCGACGCCTTCGACGCCAAGCTGCCCTTCACCCTCACCGAGGGGCAGCGCACCGTCTCCGCGGAGATCTTCGACGACCTGGCCACCGAGCACCCCATGCACCGCCTCCTCCAGGGCGAGGTCGGCTCCGGCAAGACCATGGTGGCGCTGCGCGCCATGCTCGGCGTCGTCGACGCGGGCGGCCAGGCCGCCATGCTCGCCCCCACCGAAGTGCTCGCCCAGCAGCACCACCGGTCGGTCACCGAGATGATGGGGGAGCTCGCCGAGGGCGGCATGCTCGGCGGCGCCGAGCAGGGCACCAAGGTCGTGCTGCTCACGGGCTCCATGGGGGTGGCCGCCCGGCGGCAGGCGCTGCTCGACCTCGTCACCGGCGAGGCAGGCATCGTCATCGGCACCCACGCCCTCATCGAGGACAAGGTGCAGTTCCACGACCTCGGGCTCGTCGTCGTGGACGAGCAGCACCGCTTCGGCGTCGAGCAGCGGGACGCCCTCCGCTCCAAGGGCAAACAGCCCCCGCACCTCCTGGTGATGACGGCGACCCCGATCCCGCGCACCGTCGCCATGACCGTCTTCGGCGACCTGGAGACCTCCGTCCTGGACCAGCTGCCGGCCGGTCGTTCGCCCATCGCCACGCACGTGGTGCCCGCCAAGGACAAGCCGCACTTCCTGGCCCGCACCTGGGAGCGGGTCCGCGAGGAGATCGAGGGCGGCCACCAGGCGTACGTGGTCTGCCCCCGCATCGGCGACGACCTGGGGGAGGAGAACGGCACCAAGGCCCCCGCGAAGAGCGGCCCCAAGAACGACCCGGAGAAGGCCGCCGAAGCGGACGGCGAGCGGCGCCCGCCCCTCGCCGTCGTGGACGTCGCCGAACAGCTCACCAAGGGGCCTCTGACGGGGCTCCGCGTGGAGGTGCTGCACGGCCGCATGCAGCCCGACGCGAAGGACGACGTGATGCGCCGCTTCGCCGCCGGCGAGGTGGACGTCCTGGTCGCCACGACCGTCATCGAGGTCGGCGTGAACGTGCCCAACTCCACCGTCATGGTGATCATGGACGCGGACCGGTTCGGCGTCTCCCAGCTCCACCAGCTGCGCGGCCGCGTGGGGCGCGGCTCCGCCGCAGGCCTGTGCCTGCTCGTCACCGACGCCCCCGAGGCGAGCCCCGCCCGCGCCCGGCTCGCCGCCGTCGCCGGCACCCTGGACGGCTTCGAGCTGTCCCGCATCGACCTCGAACAGCGCCGCGAGGGCGACGTCCTCGGCCAGGCCCAGTCCGGCGTGCGGTCCTCCCTGCGCATGCTGACCGTCATCGACGACGAGGAGATCATCGCCGCCGCCCGCGAGGAGGCCGCGGCGGTCGTCGCCGCCGACCCGGACCTGGAAGCGCTCCCCGAGCTGCGCACCGCCCTGGACGCCCTGCTGGACGAGGAGCGCGAGCAGTACCTCGACAAGGGCTGAGCGCGGCCGGAAGGCCGGCAAGGGGCCGGCCGGGGACGAGCGGCCTGCCCGCCCCGGCGCGGGGCCGGGGGCGAGCCGGACGCCCTCCGCCGGCCGCCGGGCGGGCCGCCCGCCGGAGCCCGCGGAGACGCCCGCACGGTGCCGACGCCCTAGGCTGAAGGGACGGCGCCCCGACCGGCCGACTGTCAGGCCGCCGTCGCTCCGTCACACCGTCGCGAAGGACCGAGGACCCCATGACCCGCGTGATCGCCGGCACCGCCGGCGGACGCCGCCTCGCCGTGCCCCCCGGCACCGGCACCCGCCCGACCTCCGACCGGGCGCGCGAAGGCCTGTTCTCCACCCTGGAGTCCCTGCTGGGCACCCTCCACGGCACCCGCGTCCTCGACCTCTACGGCGGCTCGGGCGCGGTCGGCCTGGAGGCCCTCTCGCGCGGCGCCGCGCACGTCCTGCTGGTGGAGTCCGACGCCCGCGCGGTGCGCACCATCCGGGAGAACGTCCGCACACTGGGCCTCCCCGGCGCCGAGGTCCGCTCCGGAAAGGCCGAACACGTCGTCGCCGGCCCCGCGCCCACCGCCCCGTACGACGTGGTGTTCCTGGACCCGCCCTACGCCGTCACCGACGAGGCGCTCCGCGAGATCCTCCTCACACTCCGTACGGGAGGCTGGCTTGCGGACGAAGCACTGGTCACCGTGGAGCGCAGCACCAGAGGCGGGGAATTCCCCTGGCCGGACGGTTTCGAGGCACTGAGGGCCCGTCGCTACGGCGAGGGGACGCTTTGGTACGGTCGCGCCGCCTCGACGTGCGCCGAAGAGACATCTCCCCGCGCGTCATGAATGGACCGGAGAGCGAGGAGACACCGTTGCGCCGCGCCGTCTGTCCGGGGTCGTTCGACCCCGTCACCAATGGACACCTCGACATCATCGCCCGCGCTTCCAGGCTGTACGACGTCGTCCACGTCGCAGTGATGATCAACAAGTCGAAGCAGGGCCTGTTCACGGTCGAGGAGCGGATAGACCTGCTCCGCCAGGTCACGGCCGAGTACGGGAACGTGAAGGTGGAGGCCTTCCACGGCCTCCTCGTCGACTTCTGCAAGCAGCGCGACATCCCCGCCATCGTCAAGGGGCTGCGGGCGGTCAGCGATTTCGACTACGAGCTGCAGATGGCCCAGATGAACAACGGGCTCTCGGGCGTCGAGACCCTGTTCGTCCCCACCAACCCGACGTACAGCTTCCTGTCGTCCAGCCTGGTCAAGGAGGTCGCGGCCTGGGGCGGCGACGTCTCCCACCTGGTGCCGCCGCTGGTGCTGGAGGCGCTCACCGAACGCCTCGGCAAGCGCTGACGACCACCCTCCGCCGGCGGCTGTCGGGCGGGGCCCGACTGCCCGTACAGTCGTCCCCGTTCGTGTCGTCCGGCAGAAGAAAGTGGCGAGCGCCAGGTGGACGTCCAGAAGAAGCTCGACGAGATCGTCGCGACCGTCACCGCCGCACGGTCCATGCCGATGTCCGCCTCATGCGTCATCAACCGCGCCGAACTGCTCGCCCTGCTGGAGGAGCTCCGCGCCGGGCTGCCCGGCTCGCTCGCCCGCGCGCAGGAGGTCATCGGCGACCGTGAGCAGCTGGTCGCCGAGGCCCGCGAGGAGGCCGAGCGGATCATCGAGTCCGCCCGGGCCCACCGCGGATCGCTGATCTCCGACACGGAGGTCGCCCGGCAGTCCCAGGAGGAGGCCGACCGCATCCTCGCCGAGGCCCGCCGGCAGGCCGAGGAGATCCGCTCCGAGGCCGACGACTACGTCGACAGCAAGCTCGCCAACTTCGAGGTCGTCCTCACCAAGACCATCGGATCCGTCGACCGGGGCCGCGAGAAGCTCCTGGGCCGCACGGACGGGAGCGGCGGCCACGGTGCGCAGGACCCCGGCGAGGACGCCCCGGAGCCCAGCTCCGACCCCCGCGTCCAGCGGCAGCAGGCCGACGCCTACGTGGACGCCAAGCTGGGCGCCGTCTCGGCGGTCCTGAGCAAGACGCTGGAGGCCGTGGGGCGCGGTCGCGAGCAGCTCCTCGGCGCCCGCCCGGCCGACGAGCTCGGCGCCCACATGGCGGCCCAGGACGGTTTCCGCACCGCCCACCCCACCAGCGACGCCGACTTCCTCGCCGGGCTGGCCGCGCCCCAGGCCCCCGCCGCACCCGAGCCGGTCGCGGCGCACCACGGGGCGCCTCATGCGGCGCCCCATGCGGGCGGCTACGACGGCTACTACGAGGCGCAGGGCTACCAGCCGGACCCGTACGCCTACCAGCAGCAGTACGGGGCGGACAGCGGCTCCCACGGGCACCAGCCGGACCCGTACGTGGCCCAGGGCGGCTACCACCAGGCCGACCCCTACGCCTGGCCCGCCCCGCCGCAGGGCGACGGCTACGGGGCCGCCCCGGGCGGCTACGCGCCCCAGCAGCACCAGCCCGCCCAGAACCCGCCCCATGCGGGCGGCACCCTGGACGAGACGAGCCTCTTCGACACCTCGATGATCGACCTGGAACAGCTCCGCCGGTACGAGCAGGACCGCTGACCGGCGGCGCACGGCGGCCGATTGGGTGTACGGCGACCCGTCCAGTATCCTGGCTCTTCGGTCGCGTGTGCATTCGCGATCTCGGCTGCCCGCGTCGCATGCGGCTGCAGGGCCGCCGACACCGCAGCGTAGAAAGCAGGAAGCCCTGAACGCCCGCCTCGATCACCGTTCCCCTCTCGTGTTCGACACACGCGAGCTGGGCCGGCGTCCCGGTGCGCAGAAGCGGCTCTCCCGCACCGTCCCGGCCCCCGATCACCTCGGTATCGAGGTCATCTCCGTGGCCGAGGGCGCGACCGTCGAGCTCGACCTCCGACTGGAGTCGGTCATGGAAGGGGTGCTTGTCACAGGCACCGCCCGTGCACCGCTCACCGGGGAGTGCGTAAGGTGTCTGGAGCCGCTCGAGCGAGAGCTCGAAGTGGACTTCCAGGAGATGTACTCCTACCCCGACGCCGATGACCGGAGCCGCCCCGCGGATACCGGCGACGACGCCGAGGAAGACGAAGAGGACATGCTCTTTCTCGAGGCCGACTTGCTCGACCTCGAACCCGTGCTGCGCGACGCGGTGGTGCTCGCACTGCCGCTGCAGCCGGTGTGCCGGGAAGACTGCCCCGGCCTGTGCTCCGAGTGCGGCGCACGGCTGGCGGACGACCCGGACCACCACCACGAGACCGTCGACATTCGTTGGGCGGCACTGCAGGGACTCGCCGGTTCCGACCAGGACGGCGAGAAGGACAACGCACCCCGCTCCGGCGGGGATGACTCACAGGAGAAGTAGCCGTGGCTGTTCCGAAGCGGAAGATGTCGCGCAGCAACACGCGCCACCGCCGGTCGCAGTGGAAGGCTGCGGTCACCCCCCTGGTGGCGTGCGAGCGCTGCCACGAGCCGAAGCAGCAGCACATCGCGTGCCCGAGCTGCGGCACCTACAACAAGCGCCAGGTCCTCGAGGTCTGATCGGCGGGTGACAGGCTTCATGTCAGACGCCACTACGCCGAAGAGGGCGCCGGCGGACACGGCCTCGTCTCACACGCTTCTGGAAGGGCGGCTCGGGTACAGACTCGAGACCGCCCTTCTGGTGCGTGCGCTGACCCACCGTTCCTACGCGTACGAGAACGGCGGTCTGCCGACCAACGAGCGCCTGGAGTTCCTCGGGGACTCCGTGCTCGGCCTCGTGGTCACGGACACGCTCTACCGCATCCACCCCGACCTGCCCGAGGGCCAGCTGGCCAAGCTGCGGGCCGCGGTGGTCAACTCCCGTGCACTGGCGGAGGTCGGCCGCGGGCTCGACCTCGGCTCCTTCATCCGGCTCGGCCGCGGTGAAGAGGGCACGGGGGGCCGCAACAAGGCGTCCATCCTCGCGGACACCCTCGAAGCGGTCATCGGTGCGGTCTATCTCGACCAGGGGCTCGACGCCGCTGCCGAGCTCGTCCACCGGCTCTTCGATCCCCTGATCGAGAAGTCCTCGAACCTCGGCGCCGGCCTGGACTGGAAGACCAGCCTCCAGGAGCTGACCGCGACGGAGGGACTCGGCGTGCCCGAGTACCTGGTCTCCGAGACCGGTCCCGACCACGAGAAGACCTTCACGGCTGCTGCCCGCGTCGGTGGTGTCGCGTACGGCACCGGCACCGGCCGCAGCAAGAAGGAAGCGGAGCAGCAGGCGGCCGAGGCCGCCTGGCGCGCCATCCACGAGGCGGCCGAAGCACGTGCGGCCGCCGCAGGGAAGGCCGAGGCCGCACAGCAGGCCGAAGCCGCACCCGAGGCCGAGGCCGGCAAGGCCGAAGCCGCGGAGCAGGCCGGGGCCGAGATGCCCGAGGCCGGCGCCGCATCCTGACGCACACGTCCCCGAACGCCGGGCGGACCTGACTCCAGGCCCGTCCGGCGTTCGGCGACCGTGCCGCCGTACGCAAGTACCGCCCGCCCGGAGGCCGGCCCGCCCCGTGCGCGCCGCCCCATGCGCTGGAGGAGCACCGTGCCCGAACTGCCCGAGGTCGAGGTCGTACGGCGCGGCCTGGAGCGCTGGGTCTGCGGCCGCACCGTGGCCACCGTCGAGGTCCGCCACGCCCGGGCCGTTCGCCGTCACCTCGCCGGGCCCGGCGACTTCGCCGCCCAGCTCACCGGCCGCCGCCTCGGCGCGGCCCGCCGCCGCGGCAAGTACTTGTGGCTGCCTTTGGAGACGGACGGCCCCACGGGCCCGGACCGCGCGATCCTCGCCCACCTCGGCATGAGCGGGCAGCTCCTCGTCCAGCCGCACGAGGCCCCCGACGAGAAGCACCTGCGCATCCGCATCCGCTTCGCCGACGACGCCGGCACGGAGCTGCGCTTCGTCGACCAGCGCACCTTCGGCGGGCTCTCCCTGCACGACACGGTGCCGGGCGACCCCGAGGGGCTCCCCGACGTCATCGCGCACATCGCCCGCGACCCCCTTGACCCCGCCTTCGACGAGGCGGCCTTCCACGCCGCGCTGCGCCGCCGCCGGACGACCGTCAAGCGGGCCCTGCTCGACCAGTCGCTGATCAGCGGGGTCGGCAACATCTACGCCGACGAGGCGCTGTGGCGCTCCCGGCTGCACTACGACCGCCCCACGGCGACCCTCACCCGCCCGCGCAGCGCGGAGCTGCTGACGCACATCCGTGAGGTCATGCACGAGGCCCTCGCCGTCGGCGGCACCAGCTTCGACAGCCTCTACGTCAACGTGAACGGCGAGTCCGGCTACTTCGACCGCTCGCTGGACGCGTACGGGCGCGAGGACGAGCCGTGCCGCCGCTGCGGTACGGCCATGCGGCGCCGCCCGTGGATGAACCGCTCCAGCTACTTCTGCCCGCGCTGCCAACGCCCCCCGCGTCCGGGCGCCGCCTCCTAGCGCCGCCCGGCCGGACCGGGCCCCGTGCCGCCCGCCGGCCGGCCGGCACCGCGGCGCCGGGCAGCGCTCAGTAGCCGAAGTCCTGGGTCCACCACGGGCCGCTGGGGCTGGCGTTCAGCCCGATGCCGAGCGTCCGGTACTCGCCGTTGAGGATGTTCGCGCGATGCCCCGCGCTGTGCATCCAGGCGTCCATGACGGCGCGGGCGTCCGGATGGCCCCGTGCGATGTTCTCCCCGCCGAGGTTCCGGATGCCTCGCTTGGCCGCCCGGTCCCAAGGCGTACGGCCGTCCGGGTCGGTGTGGTTGAAGAACCCCCGCCGGGCCATGTCGTCGCTGAACGACTGGGCGAGCCCCATCAGCCGCGTGCTGGCCCGCAGGGGCTTGCAGCCCGCTTTGGCCCGCTCCTGATTGACCAGAGCGAGCAGCTGCCGGGCCATCTCCGGGTAGGTGCCGGTCTGTTCGGCGGTGACCTCTTGGACGGCCGGTTGCGCATGAGCGGCGGCCCGGGTCTCGTCCTGCGCCCGACCCTGCTCCTGACTCCGGGTCTGATCCTGCGCCTGGGGCGCGGGGGCCGTACGGTCCTGCCCCGTGCTGCCGGCGGAAGGTGCGCCGGCGGAGCCACCGCCGGATCCGGTGCCCGCCCCCTGCTGCCCCGGCGCGGGCGCTGCGCCGGCCGGCGCCGCCGAGGGCGCGGACGGGGCGGAGGGTTCAGCCGGCGCTGACGGCGCCGAAGCGGCACCGACGGGCGCTGCGGTGTCCATGCCCGGCGCGAGGGGCCGTTCGGTGCGGCGGCTCACATGCGACTGTCCTCGGCCTGCCGCCGCGGTGTCGGGCAGGGCGAACTCGACGGGCGGCTCGTCCGTCCGCACCTGCCGGTCTCCGCTGGTGTCGCTGCCGAGCTGGAGGGTGCTCCCGCCGGAGAAGAGGCCGGAGGTCATCGCGACCACGCCCATGGCCATCGCGGCTGACGCGCCCAGCAGGCCCGTCCGGACCGGTGTCTTCGCGCGGCTGCGGCCGGGGCGGCGGGTGCCCGGCGGCCACGGCCCCGCCGCCGGGCCGCCGCGTTCGTCAGGGGGGCCGGGGTCCGGCGCGCCGTGCGTCGCCCCGGCTGCCGGGGGAGCGGGGACGGGGCTGCCTGCGGTCCGGGGGGCAGAGCGTCGGTGGCGACCCATCCGCGTGCCTTCCTTACGTGCTCGGCTCGATGTGCGTCACTCGTACGGGGAGACCTTGTCGACCGGCGACTGTACGGCAATAGACGAGGGGCCGAAGTGCTGATTATGCAATTGGCCGGTTAGCGTGCAGACATGAACGAGAATGTCCGTCTCACGGCGTGGGTCCGTGGACATGTGCAAGGTGTCGGCTTCCGGTGGTTCACGCGGGAGAACGCTTTGCGCATCGGAGCGCTGGCCGGCTTCGCGTCGAATCTCTCCGACGGCCGGGTCCAGGTCGTGGCGGAGGGCCCGCGCGAGGGGTGCGAACTCCTGCTCGACTGGTTGCGGAAGGGGGACACGCCCGGACGGGTCGACGGGGTCACCGAGATCTGGGGTGACCCACGGGGCGGGTACGACGGGTTCGAGATCCGCTGAGGGGTCCGCCGTAGGTCCGCCGACATAACGGTTCGGAAAACGGAAAGTCATTCCGGAGGGGTGTGCGGGGGCCGTGAAGAACGGGTGCGGAGGGTCGCGATGACCTTAGTGATATTCCTTTGGCATATGCGAAGGGCAGAAATTCCCTGATGGTTGCCAAGTCGGCCCCGGCGTGGAAGGCTGCCAGTCAACGGATGATCTCCACGCCCCTCCGGGCCCCGGCCGAGTCGGCGCCGCGCACGAACCGCCGCGCCCCCCGGGACGCCCACGGATACGGGGTGTGATCGTGTTGACCGTCAAACCTTTTGGTGAGACTCTGGAAGCCCCGCGCACCTTAGCTGTTTGGCATTGAAGACGCAGTAGCGATGGCAGACACCGCGGGTGCGAATCCCTCACGACCCACACCGCTTCGGTCGGTCACTCAGTGTGGAGGACCATCCATCATGGCAAAGGCGCTTCTCGGTTACGTCGGCGGCTCCGACCCCCGAGTCCTCGCCGAGATGCGACGGCTTCAGCAGCGTGTCCAGGACCTCGAATCCGAGCTCATCCGGATGCAGGCCGAGAATGACGCGCTGTCTGCCGCCGCTCACCACGGCGACTCGCTGCTCGACAGCATCGACGTTTCCAAGGCGGAGCCTGCGCTCGCCTGACCAGAGGCCCTGCCCCGGGGGCCGGTCGGGCTGCACTGTCAGCCGCTTGAGAGTTGTAAGGGACGCTTCGGCGTCCCTTCGTCATATCCGATCATCGTACGGTCGCGGTATATCCGCTGAGTGCGGCTATTTTTTCCCACTTTTCGGTGTGCTCTTAAGGACTGATGTGCCCTGCTCCTTCCGGGGCGAAACCCTTTGCGGCGGCGCGGCACGCCAGCACCCCGCACGGGGCGGTGCCGGGAGAGCACCGGGCGGTAGAGTCCTTCCGCGTGCACCTCAAGAGCCTGACCCTGCGGGGGTTCAAATCCTTCGCCTCCGCGACGACCCTGCGCTTCGAGCCCGGGATCACCTGCGTCGTGGGGCCCAACGGCTCCGGCAAGTCCAACGTCGTCGACGCCCTCTCCTGGGTCATGGGCGAGCAAGGGGCCAAGTCCCTGCGCGGTGGCAAGATGGAAGACGTGATCTTCGCCGGGACGACCGGCCGCCCGCCGCTGGGCCGCGCCGAGGTCTCCCTCACGATCGACAACTCCGACGGGGCCCTGCCGATCGACTACTCCGAGGTCACCATCACGCGGATCATGTTCCGCAACGGCGGCAGCGAGTACCAGCTCAACGGCGACACCTGCCGGCTCCTCGACATCCAGGAACTCCTCTCGGACTCCGGCATCGGCCGCGAGATGCACGTCATCGTCGGCCAGGGGCAGCTCGACTCCGTCCTGCACGCCGACCCCGCCGGCCGCCGCGCCTTCATCGAGGAGGCGGCGGGCGTCCTCAAGCACCGCAAGCGCAAGGAGAAGGCGCTCCGGAAGCTCGACGCCATGCGCGCGAACCTCGCGCGCGTCCAGGACCTCACCGACGAGCTGCGGCGGCAGCTCAAGCCACTCGGCCGGCAGGCCGCGGTCGCGCGGCGCGCCGCGGTCATCCAGGCCGACCTGCGCGACGCACGGCTGCGGCTCCTCGCCGACGACCTCGTCACCCTCCGGGAGGCGCTGCGCGCCGAGCTCGCCGACGAGGCCGCCCTCAAGGCCCGCAAGGACGCCGCCGAGACCGAACTGAAGGCCGCGCTCCAGCGGGAGGCGGCCCTGGAGGAGCAGGTGCGGGCGCTCACTCCGCGCCTGGCCGGTGCCCAGCAGACCTGGTACGAACTCTCCCGCCTCGCCGAGCGGGTACGGGGCACGATCGGCCTCGCCGACGCCCGCGTCACCAGCGCGACGTCCGCCCCCGCCGAGGAGCGGCGCGGCCGCGACCCGGAGGACCTGGAGCGCGAGGCGGCGCGCATCCGCGAGCAGGAGGCCGAGCTGGAGGCCGCCCTGGAGGCGGCGAGCCGGGCCCTGGAGGACACCACCGAGCACCGTGCCGCCCTGGAGCGGCAGCTGGCGGAGGAGGAGCGCCGCCTCAGGGACGCCGCCCGGGCCATCGCCGACCACCGCGAAGAGCTCGCCCGGCTCCAGGGCCGCGTCTCCGCGGCACGCGGCCGGGCGGCCTCCGCACAGGCGGAGATCGACCGGCTGGTGACCGCCCGCGACGAGGCCCGGGAGCGCGCGGCGGCCGCCCAGGAGGAGTACGAGCGACAGCAGGCGGAGGTCGCGGGGCTCGACGCCGGGGACGCCGCACTGGCGGGCCGGCACGAGGCGGCCAAGCAGGAGCTCGCCGCCGCGGAAGCCGCGCTGACCGAGGCCCGCGAGGAGGCGACGGCCACCGAGCGCCGCCGCGCCGCGACCGGTGCCCGCCGTGACGCGCTCGCCCTGGGGCTGCGCCGCAAGGACGGCACGGGGGCGCTGCTGGCGGCGCAGGATCGTTTGTCCGGACTCGTGGGCCCGGCCGCCGGGCTGCTGACCGTGGCTCCCGGGTACGAACTCCCGGTCGCCGCGGCCCTCGGCGCCGCCGCGGACGCCCTCGCGGTCACCGACACCGCCACGGCGGCCGAGGCGCTGAGGCTGCTCCGCAAGCAGGACGCGGGGCGGGCGGCGCTCGTCGTGGCCCAGGGCCTGGAGCGCAGAGCGGCACAGGCCGACGGCCCCGTGCCGGGCCCCGTGCCGTCCTCCGCACGGGGTGCGCACGAGGCCCCGTGCGGGCCCCGCCCCGCCCTCGACCTCGTCGACGGCCCCGCCCCCGTCATCGACGCCGTCCGCGCGCTGCTGCGCGACGTCGTGGTCGTCGCCACCCTGGAGGACGCCGAAGAACTGGTCGGCGAGCGGCCCGGGGCCGTCGCGGTGACCGCCGAGGGCGATGTCCTCGGGGCCCACTTCGCCCAGGGCGGCTCCGGCGGCGCACCGAGCCTCCTGGAGGTCCAGGCGGCCGTCGACGAGGCCACTGCCGAACTCGCCGACCTGGACGCACGGTGCGCCGGCCTGCAGGCCGCCCAGCACGAGGCGGCCGCACGGCGCGCCGAGTGCGCCGCGCGCGTGGAGGAGCTGGCCTCCCTCCGCAGCACCGCCGACCGGGAGAAGTCACAGGTCGCCCAGGCTCTCGGAAGGCTCGCGGGGCAGGCGCGCGCGGCCGCCGACGAGGCCGGCCGGACGGCCGCCGCCGTGGCCCGCGCCGAAGAAGCCCTCGCCCGGGCCCGCGAGGAGGCCGAGGAACTGGCCGAGCGGCTGGCCGTGGCCGAGGAGACCGCCCCGGGTGAAGGCGCGGGGGAGCCCGACACCTCCGTACGGGACCGGCTCGCCGCCGACGGCGCCAACGCCCGCCAGACCGAGATGGAGGCGCGGCTCCAGGTCCGTACGCACGAGGAGCGCGTCAAGGCCCTCGCGGGGCGGGCGGACGGCCTGGACCGGGCGGCCCGCGCCGAGCGCGAGGCCCGGACCCGCGCGGAGCAGCGCCGCGCCAGGCTGCAGCACGAGGCCCGGGTCGCCGCGGCCGTCGCGGCCGGGGCCCGGCAGCTCCTCGCGCACGTCGAGGTCTCCCTCGTGCGCGCCGACGAGGAGCGGCGCCACGCCGAGGAGGCGAAGACCGCCCGGGAACGCGAGCTCGTCGCCGAGCGCAACCGGGGCCGCGAGTTGAAGGGCGAGCTGGACAAGCTCACCGACTCGGTGCACAAGGGCGAGGTGCTCGGCGCGGAGAAGCGGCTGCGCATCGAGCAGCTGGAGGCCCGGGCCCTGGAGGAGCTCGGCGTCGAACCCGCCGGCCTGGTCGCGGAGTACGGACCGGACCAGCCCGTACCGCCGTCCCCGCCGGCCGAGGGCGAGGAGCTGCCGGAGGACCCGGAGCACCCCAGGAACCGGCCCGCCCCGTACGTGCGCGAGGAGCAGGAGAAGCGGCTCCGTGCCGCCGAGCGCGCCTATCAGCAGCTGGGCAAGGTCAACCCGCTCGCCCTGGAGGAGTTCGCGGCGCTGGAGGAGCGGCACCAGTTCCTCTCCGAGCAGCTGGAGGACCTCAAGAAGACGCGCAGTGACCTGCTCCAGGTCGTCAAGGACGTCGACAAGCGCGTGGAGGAGGTCTTCACGGAGGCGTACCGGGACACGGCCCGCGAGTTCGAGGGCGTCTTCTCCCGGCTCTTCCCCGGGGGCGAGGGGCGGCTCGTCCTCACGGACCCGGACGACATGCTGGCCACCGGCGTCGACGTCGAGGCGCGCCCGCCCGGCAAGAAGGTCAAGCGCCTGTCGCTGCTGTCGGGCGGCGAGCGCTCGCTGACCGCCGTGGCGCTGCTGGTCGCGATCTTCAAGGCGCGGCCGAGCCCGTTCTACGTGATGGACGAGGTCGAGGCGGCGCTGGACGACACCAACCTCCAGAGGCTGATCGGGATCATGAAGGAGCTGCAGGAGAGCTCACAGCTGATCGTGATCACGCACCAGAAGCGGACCATGGAGGTCGCCGACGCGCTGTACGGCGTCTCGATGCAAGGCGACGGCGTCTCCAAGGTGATCAGCCAGCGGCTGCGTTGATCTCACAGGTGTTGATCTTGTAGGCGGGCCAGGCGACTTCACCTCTTCAAGTGTTGAACTCAACCTGTGAGAAGCCTGCAGGAAACTTCTTGGTTACGACCTATTGACTTAAGAAAATGAAGACATAGGGTCTGCAGCGTTGCTAATACCTTCAAGTGGTAGGCCCCCAGGTCCTGTGCCCCACTTGAAGTGCCAGCCCCCCACGCCCGGCAGTGCCGCCGGGCCTCAGGAGTACACGTTGACCAGCACTGCGATGGCGCAGGGGTCCGAGGGCCGCAAGGCCCAGCCGGACCACCTCGGCCATGTCATCTTCATCACCGCGGCCGCGGCCATGGGTGGCTTTCTCTTCGGCTACGACAGCTCCGTGATCAACGGCGCCGTCGAGGGCATTCGCGGGAAGTACGACATCGGCTCCGCCGCCCTGGCCCAGGTCATCGCCATCGCCCTCATCGGCTGCGCGATCGGCGCCGCCACGGCGGGTCGGCTCGCGGACCGCATCGGCCGCATCCGCGTCATGCAGATCTCCGCGACGCTCTTCACGATCAGCGCCGTCGGCTCCGCCCTGCCGTTCGCCCTCTGGGACCTCGCCTTCTGGCGCGTCCTCGGCGGCATCGCCATCGGCATGGCCTCGGTCATCGGCCCGGCCTACATCGCCGAGGTCTCGCCGCCCGCCTACCGCGGCCGTCTCGGCTCCTTCCAGCAGGCCGCGATCGTCATCGGCATCGCCGTCTCCCAGCTCGTCAACTGGGGCATCCTCAACGTCGCCGACGGCGACCAGCGCGGTCACGTCCTGGGCATCGAGGCCTGGCAGCTGATGCTCGGCGTCATGGTCGTTCCGGCCGTCCTCTACGGCCTGCTCTCCTTCGCGATCCCCGAGTCGCCCCGCTTCCTGATCTCCGTCGGCAAGGTCGACAAGGCCAAGAGCGTGCTGGCCGACGTCGAGGGCCGCGGCGTCGACCTCGGCAAGCGCGTCGCCGAGATCGAGCTCGCGATGCACAGCGAGGAGAAGTCCACCTTCAAGGACCTCATCGGCAGCAAGGCGGGCTTCCTGCCCATCGTCTGGGTCGGCATCGGCCTGTCGGTCTTCCAGCAGCTCGTCGGCATCAACGTGGCCTTCTACTACTCGGCCACCCTGTGGCAGTCCGTGGGCATCGACCCGAGCGACTCGTTCCTGTACTCGTTCACCACGTCGATCATCAACATCGTCGGCACCGTGATCGCGATGATCTTCGTCGACCGCGTCGGCCGCAAGCCGCTGGCGATCGTCGGTTCGGCCGGTATGGCCGTCTCCCTCGCCCTCGAGGCCTGGGCCTTCTCCGCGCAGGGCGGTGACGGCTCCCTGCCGACCGCGCAGGGCACGGTCGCCCTGATCGCCGCGCACGCCTTCGTGCTCTTCTTCGCCCTCTCGTGGGGCGTCGTGGTCTGGGTCTTCCTCGGCGAGATGTTCCCCAACCGCATCCGCGCCGCCGCGCTCGGCGTCGCCGCCTCCGCGCAGTGGATCGCCAACTGGGCCATCACCGCGAGCTTCCCGAGCCTGTCGGACTGGAACCTCTCCGGCACGTACGTCATCTACGCGGTCTTCGCCGTGCTCTCCATCCCCTTCGTGCTCAAGTACGTCAAGGAGACGAAGGGCAAGGCGTTGGAGGAGATGGGCTAACCCCCCCCGCCGCCCTCTCCTCAACAGGACGCTGCCCCGGCTCACCGACGAGCCGGGGCAGCGTCCTGTTCGCGTACGGGGGCGCCGCCTCATGGGGGGGGCGGCGCACCCGCCCCATGCGCGTCCGACGGGGCCCCTCTGCGCCGGCTGAGGGGCGCCGATGCTGCCGCGGCGCCGGGGCCGCGGCGCTGGGCATGGGGCCACTGACCCGCGGGGCGATACGGGACCGGTCCCGGAGCGGGCCTCATGCGCCCGAGAATCCGGTACGGGTGCCCCAACGCGCCGCCCTCTTCCCCTCGCAGCGCCGGCTGCAACGCGTACCACCGGGCCGCAACGGGTCCAACGGCTGCAATCCGTACGGCGGGCTGCAACGCGTACGTACGGCGGTGCCGTACCGCCCCCCCGCGCCACACAGCCCGGCCCCGCATGGGGCGGGCCCGCCACGCCGCCGGTGGCTCACTCCGCGGCGAGGCATGGGGCGCGCATGAGGCCTGGCACGGGGCGCGGCACAGGGTGTGCGCATGGGGCCAGGACAGCGGCACGGGGCCCGACGCAAGGCGCGAGTGACACCGCCCCACCCGCCCCGTGCGGCATCGCGCGAAAACGCGGGCGCCCCCACTGCCGTAGCAGTGGGGGCGCCCGCGTGCAGAGAGTGGTGGCGCGTCAGGCGCCGACCTTCACCTGCTCCTTCTCGTCCGCAGTGGCACCGGCCGCCCCGGTGGCGGCCGCCGGAGCGACCTCCCGCGGCGTCGGCAGGACGGCCATGATCAGAGCCGAGATGGCGATCGTGGCGGCCCAGCCCAGCCCGTACTTGCCGACGAACGTGGAAGCCAGCGGGCCGGTGAACCAGTCGCACTGGGTGAAGCAGATGCCCGCGGCGAGCGCGACCGTCCAGGCGGTCATCGCCTGCCAGCAGAAGCCGCCGACGTACCAGTAGCGGCTCGTGCGGCCGGTGTCCATCAGGGCCTCCGCGTCGTACCGCACGGCGCGGGACTTGCGGCGCGCCATGTCGACCGCGTAGACGCCGATCCAGGCGGAGAAGGAGACCGCGAGCAGGATCAGGAAGGTGATGAAGGAGCTGAGGAAGCTCTTCGCGACGAGCATCAGCAGCAGACCGCCGACCAGCGAAATGACGGCGTTGATGCTGACGGCCATGGCACGCGGCAGCTTGACGCCCATCGTCTGGGCGGTGAAGCCGGCCGAATACATCGAAAGGCTGTTGATCAGCAGCATGCCGACGATCGCGGTGATCAGGTAGGGCACGGCCAGCCAGGTCGGCAGGATGTCGCCGAGGAAGGAGACCGGGTCCGGCGCCTCGGCCAGGTCGGGGGTGGCGACGGCCATGACCCCGCCCATGAGGACCATGGGAACCATCACGAGGCCCGCACCCGAGACGGTCGCACCGACGATCTTCTTGCCGGACGCCGCGTGGGGCAGGTAGCGCGCGAAGTCGGGGCCGGTGGGCACCCAGCTGATGCCGCCGGCGGCGATCGTGCCGATACCGGCGATCATCATCGCGGTGGTGCCGGCCGGCTTCGAGAAGACGTCGTTCCACTTGATGTTGGCGATCAGGTAGACGAGCACCAGGACGCTGAAGATGCCGAAGAGGTACGTCGACCACTTGTTGCACACGTTGAGCGCCTTGCGCCCCATGCCGCTCACCAGGAAGGTGCAGGCGACGAACGCGAAGAGCGTGACGACGATCAGCGGGGTGTTGCTCTTGATGCCGAAGACCAGGTCGAGGACGGTCAGCACCGCGTAGGCGCCGGTGACCGCGTTGATCGTCTCCCAGCCGAAGCGCGCGACCCACAGGATCGAGCCCGGGAAGAGGTTGCCGCGGACGCCGAACGTCGCGCGGGAGAGCATCGCGCCGGGCGCGCCGCCCCACTTGCCGGAGACCGACAGGACGCCGACCATGCCGAACGACGCGAGCGCGGCGCAGGCGGCGACGATCAGGACCTGCCAGAAGTTCAGCTTGTTGAAGACCACCAGGGCGGCGCCCATGGTGAGCAGCAGCACACTGATGTTGGCCGCGACCCAGGTCGGGAAGAGCTCACGGACCCGGCCGTGACGCTCGTGATCCGGAACGGGCTCGATGCCGCGGGTTTCTATCGCGCCGCCGGATTCGGCGGCGGACAGCTTGGACGCGTTGTCCATGTGGGGGGCTCCGTGCGGGTGAAGCGGGGCGGGAAGCCGGGCAGAAAAGGTCTTTGGGGACTCTACGCGCGTCGCACAGCCCCACGCCATCGTACTTTGCTCCAACTTTAACCCATTGGTGTGATTAGTCCTTGGAGGAATCCCCAAAGGCGCACGTCACCGGCGAGGCCCCCCGCGGGCGGCACCCGTGTCCGATACTGGGGGCGTTATGGAAATCGTCATCCTTGCTGTAGTCATCGCTGTGGTCGCCCTCGGTGCGATCAGCGGGCTCGTGGTCAGCAGCCGTAAGAAGAAGCAGCTGCCCCCGGCCCCGCCGAGCAGCCCGTCCGTCACCGCGCCGCCCGCCGAGCCCCAGGTGGGCGAGGAGGCCGAGCCCCCGAGCGCCGAGCCGCGCCGGACCGTCGAGGAGGTCGAGCTGCCGGCCCCCGAGGCCCCGGCAGCAGAAGCCGAGCCCGAGGCGCCCGTCGCCCCGGCCGAGCCCGAGGCGCCCGCCGCGCCCGCCGTCGAGGTGCCCGAGCCCACCGCCGGCCGCCTCGTGCGGCTGCGCACGAGGCTCTCCCGCTCCCAGAACTCCCTCGGCAAGGGTCTGCTGACCCTGCTGTCCCGCGAGCACCTCGACGAGGACACGTGGGAGGAGATCGAGGACACCCTGCTGACCGCCGACGTCGGCGTCGCACCCACGCAGGAGCTCGTCGAGCGCCTCCGCCAGCGCGTGAAGGTGCTCGGCACCCGCACCCCCGAGGAACTGCGCGCCCTGCTCCGCGAGGAACTGCTCACCCTCATCGGCACCGACGCCGACCGCGCCGTCCACACCGAGCCCGGCGTGGGCGTGAACGGCGAGGAGAAGCCCGGCGTCGTCATGGTCGTCGGCGTCAACGGCACCGGTAAGACCACCACCACGGGCAAGCTCGCCCGCGTGCTCGTCGCCGACGGCAAGTCCGTCGTCCTCGGCGCGGCCGACACCTTCCGTGCCGCCGCGGCCGACCAGCTGCAGACGTGGGGCGAGCGCGTCGGCGCCCGCACGGTCCGCGGCCCCGAGGGCGGCGACCCGGCGTCGATCGCCTTCGACGCCGTCAAGGAGGGCATCGCCGAGAACGCCGACGTCGTCCTGATCGACACCGCCGGCCGGCTCCACACCAAGACCGGCCTCATGGACGAGCTCGGCAAGGTCAAGCGGGTCGTCGAGAAGCACGGCTCGGTCGACGAGGTGCTGCTCGTCCTGGACGCCACCACCGGCCAGAACGGCCTCGTGCAGGCGCGCGTCTTCGGCGAGGTCGTCAACATCACCGGCATCGTTCTCACCAAGCTCGACGGCACCGCCAAGGGCGGCATCGTCGTGGCCGTCCAGCGCGAGCTGGGCGTGCCCGTGAAGCTCGTCGGCCTCGGCGAGGGAGCGGACGACCTCGCGCCGTTCGAGCCGGAGGCGTTCGTCGACGCGCTCATCGGCGACTGACGCGCCGCGCGCTCATCCGGAAGCGTCCGGCCGGGGCTCCGCCAGCGGCCGGACGGCCGGCCGGAGGCGCCCGGCCGTGGGCCCCATGCCGAGCCGCCTGGCGCGCCGGGAGAGGGCGGACCGCAAGCCGGAGAAGGCTACGAGACGCGAAGGCGTCACGAGCCGGGAAAGCCGAGAAAGGGCCCCTTCCGCAGGTGCAGCTGCGGAGGGGGCCCTTTCGTACGGGGCGGGCCGGGGGAGCCCGCTTCGCGCGGGGTCGGCCGGCGGAGACCGCCGGCGCTCAGGAGGCCGCCGACCGGTGGCACACGTACGCGAGGGTGCCGAGGAGCAACCGGGCCTGCGGGGGGCGCCCCGCGGTGTCCAGCGTGGGCGGCCGGAGCCACCGCATGGGGCCCAGGCCGGCGTGGTCCGACGGCGGTGCGGTGATGTACTCGCCGGCGCCCAGGCAGTGCAGGTCGAGCCGGGCGTCGTCCCACCCCATGCGGTAGAGCAGCTGGGGGAGCTCCTGCGCGGCACCCGGGGCGACGAAGAACAGCGCACGGCCGTGCGGGGTCAGCGCCACGGGGCCGAGCGGCAGCCCCATGCGCTCCAGCCGGACCAGCGCGTGCCGCCCGGCCGCCTCGGCAACCTCCAGGACGTCGAACGAGCGGCCCACCGGCAGCAGCACGGCGGCGCCCGGAACCTCGGCCCATGCGGCTGCAGCGGCGTCCAGCGTGGCGCCTGCGGGCACGGGAGGGGCGAAGGCGAGCGGGTGCGCGCCGGGAGAGGGGCAGTCGTCGGCACCGCACGAGCAGACCGCGCCGGCCGGGCGCCCGCCGCGGGAGGCGCGGGCGCCGGGCACCACATCCCACCCCCACAGGCCGGTGTACTCCGCCACCGTCGTCACGCACTCGGGCGCGCGTCCGCGGCGCCGAGAGCTCGAGCGCAGGTCCCGGATGCCGCCGATTGTGAAGCCCATGCCCCCTCCAACGGGTCGTGCTCGCAGATGGTTACGAGTCGGAGTGTCTCGAACACGGACCGTTGCCGAGTCCCTTCCCGGTGCGGCGTGAAGGTGTGCGACGGGTGGTGCGGAGCCCGATGCGCTCCGGAGCACACATCGATCCACCCCCTCCCCGGGCGCTCCCTGATCGTCCGGTGTCAAGTCAATCGCGTGGAGGTGGGGCCGAGTTCATTCCTTGGGGTGGCGAATGGTGGCGTTTACTGGACTGCCCTCGCGTCAGCAGTGATCGTAGGATTACTTTCGGTGCACGAACCCATGGGAGACGTGCCCCGCCGGTGGGTATGCCGGAGGCATGCACCGTCTCGTCGCCCGGCCGGAATTCCCTTGCGGCCGGGGGTGCATCACCACACGGACAGCCGCAAGAAGCGGCAAGCTGTGGGTGGTTCACACGGTTCCAGGCACAGACAGAGTTCGGGATGGGGGCTTCCAGGTGGGCGGCAACGGCAGCGGCACCGGCGGTGCCGAGAAGGCTGACAAGCGCCCCAACGAGCAGTTGGGCTCCTGGTTCCTGCGCAGCGGATGGTCCAAGGGCGAGCTGGCGCGCCAGGTCAATCGCAGGGCCCGGCAGTTGGGTGCCCATCACATCAGCACGGACACCTCGCGCGTGCGCCGCTGGCTGGACGGCGAGCAGCCCCGCGAGCCCATCCCGAAGATCCTCTCCGAGCTGTTCTCCGAGCGCTTCGGCTGCGTCGTCGGCATCGAGGACATCGGCCTGCGGGCGGCCCACCAGTCCCCGTCCGTCTCCGGCGTCGACCTGCCCTGGGCGGGCCCGCAGACCGTCGAGCTGATCAGCGAGTTCTCCCGCAGCGACCTGATGCTCGCCCGGCGCGGTTTCCTCGGTGCCTCGCTCGCCCTCTCCGCCGGCCCCGGGCTCATCGAGCCCATGCAGCGCTGGCTGGCCCCCGGCCTCTCCGGCAAGGACGGCTCCGGTCCGCGGACGCAGGAGCGCTCGCGCCCGGGCCGCCTCTCCGGCCCCGAGCTCGACCTCCTCGAGTCGACCACCATGATGTTCCGCCAGTGGGACGCCCAGTGCGGCGGCGGCCTGCGCCGCAAGGCCGTCGTCGGCCAGCTCCACGAAGTCACCGACCTGCTCCAGGAGCCCCAGCCCGAGGCCACCTCCAAGCGGCTCTTCCAGGCCGCCGCCGAGCTGGCCGAGCTCGCCGGCTGGATGAGCTACGACATCGGTCTGCACCCCACCGCCCAGAAGTACTTCGTCCTCGCGCTCCACGCCGCCAAGGAGGCCGGTGACCGCTCCCTCGGCGCGTACATCCTCTCCAGCATGAGCCGCCAGATGATCCACCTCGGCCGCCCCGACGACGCCCTGGAGCTCATCCACCTCGGCCAGTACGGATCCCGGGAGACGGCCACCTCCCGCACCCAGGCCATGCTGTACGCGGTGGAGGCCCGCGCGTACGCCAACATGGGGCAGCCCGCCAAGTGCAAGCGCGCGGTCACCATGGCGGAGGACTGCTTCTCCGACTGCACGTCCGGCGACGGCGACCCCGACTGGATCCGCTTCTTCTCCGAGGCCGAGCTCAACGCGGAGAACGCCCACTCCTACCGCGACCTCGCCTATGTGGCCGGCCGCAGCCCCACGTACGCCTCCCTCGCGCGGCCCAAGATGGAGCGCGCGGTGGAGCTCTTCGAGCAGGACAGCGAGCACCACCGTTCGTATGCGCTCAACCTCATCGGCATGGCCACCGTCCATCTCATGGAGGGCGAGCCCGAGCAGTCCGCCGTCCTCGCCGGCAAGGCCCTCAGGATCGCCAAGCAGGTGCGCTCCGAGCGGGTCAACAACCGCCTGCGTAAGACCGTCGACAACGCCGTGCGCGACTTCGGGGACGTCGCCGAAGTCGTCGCCCTCACCGAGCAGATCTCCGTCCACCTGCCGGAATCGGTGGAGGCCGTCCCAGCGGTCTGACCACCCCCCGGCCCCCCTCCCCGGCCGTGGCGCTCCTCCCGAACAGCCCGACTCGGCTCCCCCACGCCAGGTCACACCGGGCGGACGCCGCGGCCGGCCTCGCATGCCCGAGGCGGCGGCGGAGCCTAGCGGCGATCACGCAGCCGCCGCGCCCGCTTCACCCGGGCGTAACACTCCCGCCGTCTTCGTCACTGCGGCGAAACAACCGGCTTCATCGGCTGAAATCCCGCTGCGCCAACCTCATGGCGAAAACCGGCCCGTTCGGGCCGCCGCTTCGAGGAGACACCGACCATGAATGGCGCAGACACCGCATTCGTATTGATCAGTGCCGCACTCGTGATGCTGATGACACCGGGGCTGGCTTTCTTCTACGGCGGCATGGTGCGGGTCAAGAGCGCCCTGAACATGCTGATGATGTCGTTCATCTCGCTCGGCATCGTCACCGTCCTGTGGGTGCTCTTCGGCTACTCGCTCGCCTTCGGCGACGACGCCGGCGCCGGACTGATCGGCGACCTCGGCCACATCGGTTTCAAGGGCATCGGCCCGGAGACCCTGACCGGAGGCAAGGAAGGCATCCCCGTCTTCGCCTTCTCGCTCTTCCAGCTCATGTTCGCCGTGATCACCCCCGCACTGATGAGCGGAGCGCTCGCCGACCGCGTGAAGTTCAGCGCATGGGGCCTGTTCATCACCCTCTGGGTCAGCGTCGTCTACTTCCCCGTCGCCCACTGGGTCTGGCAGGCGGACGGCTGGCTGTTCAAGCTCAAGGTGATCGACTTCGCGGGCGGCACCGCCGTCCACATCAACGCCGGCATCGGCGCACTCGCGGCCGTCCTCGTCGTCGGCAAGCGCATCGGCTTCAAGAAGGACCCCATGCGCCCGCACAGCCTGCCGCTGGTGGTGCTCGGCACGGGGCTGCTGTGGTTCGGCTGGTTCGGCTTCAACGCCGGCTCCGCGCTCGCCGCCAACGGCACCGCCGCCAACATGGCCATGAACACCCAGGTCGCCACCGGCGCCGCCATGCTCGGCTGGCTCGCCTACGAGCGCATCCGGCACGGCGCCTTCACCACCCTGGGCGCGGCCTCGGGCGCCGTCGCCGGCCTCGTCGCCATCACCCCCTCGGGGGCCGCCGTCAACGCCTTCGGCGCCCTCCTCATCGGCGTCGTCGCCGGCGCCGTCTGCTCCTGGGCCGTCAGCCTGAAGTTCAAGCTCGGCTTCGACGACTCCCTCGACGTCGTCGGCGTCCACCTCGTGGGCGGCGTCATCGGCACCCTCCTGGTCGGCCTCCTCGCCACCGACGGCATCGGCGGCCTCACCCAGCTCGGCCGGCAGGCCGCCGGGGCGTTCTCCGTCATGGCCTACTCGTTCACCGTCTCCTGGCTCCTCGCCAAACTCGTGGACAAGACCATCGGCTTCCGGGCCACCGAGGACGACGAGGTCGGCGGCCTCGACCAGGCCTTCCACGCCGAGACCGCCTACGACCTCACCGGGGTCGGCGCCGTCACCCGCAGTGCCGCGCCTGCCCCGCAGCGCCCGGCCGGCGCCCCGGAGCAGACCGGACCGGACCAGGCGGGCACGCCGCAGAACAAGAAGGTGGACGCATGAAGCTCATCACCGCAGTCGTCAAGCCCTTTCGCGTCGACGACATCAAAGAAGCCCTCCAGGCGTTCGGCATCCAGGGCCTGACCGTCACCGAGGCCAGCGGCTACGGCCGCCAGCGCGGCCACACGGAGGTCTACCGCGGCGCCGAGTACCAGGTCGACCTCGTCCCCAAGGCCCGCATAGAGGTCCTCGTCGAGGACGGCGACGCCGAGGACGTCGTCGACGTCATCGTCAAGAAGGCCCACACCGGCAAGATCGGCGACGGCAAGGTCTGGGTCGTCCCCGTCGAGACCGTCGTCCGCGTACGCACCGGCGAGCGCGGCCCCGACGCCCTCTGACCTCGATCCGCCGGACCCGCACCGGGTCCGGCAGCCCGCCGTGAAGGGAACCGAGTTGACCGACCCGCAGACCCGCCCCGCCGACTCGGAGCCCGGCGGCTACGCGGCGGCCCGGCTGCACCTCCTGCACCAGGGGGCGCTCACCGGGCCGCCGCGCCGCGCCGCCCTCGCCCGGCTCACCGACCAGTGGCTCGGCGCCCTGCTGGGCGAGACCCGGGGAGTCGCCCTCGTCGCCGTCGGCGGCTACGGGCGCGGCGAACTGTCCCCCCGCAGCGACCTCGACGTCCTCCTCCTGCACGACGGCACCGCGGACATCTCCAAGATCGCCGCCATCGCCGACCGCGTCTGGTACCCCGTCTGGGACATGGGCCTCGCCCTCGACCACTCCGTGCGCACCCCCGCCGAGGCCCGCCGCACCGCGGCAGGCGACCTCAAGGTCCACCTCGGCCTCCTCGACGCCCGCCACCTCGCCGGCGACGAACAGCTCACCGCCGCCCTGCGCAGCACCGCGTACGCCGACTGGCGGGCCCAGGCCCCCAGCCGCCTCCCCGAACTGCGCGAGCTCGGTGAGGACCGCACCCGGCACCAGGGCGAGCTCCGCTTCCTCCTCGAACCCGACCTCAAAGAGGCACGGGGCGGCCTCCGCGACGCCACCGCCCTCCGTGCCGTCGCCGCCTCGTGGCTCGCCGACGCGCCCCGTGCCGGGCTCGAACGCGCCCGCACCCATCTCCTCGACGTCCGCGACGCCCTCCACCTCACCACCGGCCGCGCCACCGACCGGCTCGCCCTCCAGGAACAGGACCAGGTCGCCGAGGTCCTCGGCCGCACCGACGCCGACGCCCTCCTGCACGGCGTGTACGAGGCGGCCCGCACGATCTCCTACGCCGCCGACGTCACCTGGCGCGAAGTCGGCCGCGTCCTGCGCGCCCGCTCCGCGCGGCCCCGGCTGCGCCGCATCCTGGGCGGCCGCGGGGGGCGCGGCGGGTTCGCCGAGGCCGAGCGGCTCTCCCTCGCCGACGGCGTCGTCGAGCAGGACGGCGAGGCCGGGCTCGCCCGCACCGCGCGGCCCGAGCACGACCCCGTCCTGGCGCTGCGTGCCGCTGCTGCGGCGGCTCAGGCGGGTCTGCCGCTGTCGCCCCATGCGGTGCGCCGCCTCGCCGCCTCGGCGGGCCCCATGCCCCGGCCCTGGCCGGCCGAGGCCCGCGAACAGCTCGTGACCCTCCTCGGCGCGGGGCCGCCCACGGTGGCCGTCTGGGAGGCCCTCGAAGCCGAGGGGATCGTCTCCCGGCTGCTGCCCGAGTGGGACCACGTGCGCTGCCGGCCCCAGCGCAATGCCGTCCACCGCTGGACCGTCGACCGGCACCTCGTCGAGACGGCCGTCCGCGCAGCCGCCCTCACGCGCCGCGTCGGCCGCCCCGACCTCCTGCTCGTCGCCGCTCTGCTGCACGACATCGGCAAGGGCCTGCCCGGCGACCACTCCGTCACGGGCGAGGGCCTCACGCGCGGTATCGCCCGCAGGATCGGCTTCGACGCCGCCGACACCGACGTCCTCGCCACGCTCGTCCGCCACCACCTGCTGCTGATCGACACCGCCACCCGGCGCGACCTCGCCGACCCGGAGACCGTCCGCACCGTCACCGACGCCGTCCCGGACGCGGCCACACTGGAGCTCCTGCACGCACTCACCGAAGCGGACGCCCTCGCCACGGGGCCCGCCGCATGGAGCGCCTGGCGCGCGTCGCTCGTCGCCGAACTGGTCGGCCGTGCCGCGGCGGCCCTCGCGGGGGACGCGACCCCGGCGCCCCATGCGCCCGGCCCGCCCGGTCCGGAAGCGCTCGGCCTGGCCGCCGAGGCCGTCCGCACGGGCGGCCCGGTCGTGAGGCTGGAGCCCCGCCCGGAGGGCATGGAGCACGGCGGGGACGACGCCCCGTGCCCGGTCGGCATGGAGCTGCGGATCGCGGTTCCCGACCAGCCCGGCGTCCTGCCGGCGGCGGCCGGCGTCCTCGCGCTGCACCGGCTGACGGTACGGACCGCGGACCTGCGCGCCGTGGACGGAGCGCTTCTGCTGAACTGGCGGGTCGCGGCCGAGTACGGTTCCCCGCCCGAGGCCGCCCGGCTGCGCAACGACCTCGTGCGCGCCCTGGACGGCTCCTTCGACGTCCCGGGCCGCCTCGCCGAGCGCGAGGCCGCGTACAGCAGGCGGCGGCGGGGCGTGGTGCACGCCCCGCCGAGCGTGCAGGTGGCCGCGGCCGCCTCGCACGGGGCCACCGTCCTGGAAGTCCGCGCCCAGGACGAGCCCGGCCTCCTCCACCGCATCGGACGGGCCCTGGACGGGGCGGGGGTCTGGGTGCGCAGCGCCCGTGTGAGCACGCTCGGGGCGAGTGCGGTGGACGCGTTCTACGTGACGGGTCCGGACGGGGCCGCGCTGACGCCCGCCGCGGCCTCCGCGATCGCTCGTGCCATGGAGGAGGCGCTGGGCGGCTGACCGCACCGGGAGGGTGCGGATACCCTTGGGGGTCAGCCGCCGACTTGACACTCAACAAGAAGGATCCGCGACCACCGTGTTCGATACCCTCTCCGACCGCCTCGCAGCGACTTTCAAGAACCTCCGGGGCAAGGGCCGCCTCTCCGAGGCGGACATCGACGCCACCGCGCGCGAGATCCGTATCGCCCTGCTCGAGGCGGACGTGGCCCTGCCCGCCGTCCGCGCGTTCATCAAGCAGGTCAAGGAGCGGGCGCTCGGCGCCGAGGTCTCGCAGGCCCTCAACCCCGCCCAGCAGGTCATCAAGATCGTCAACGAGGAGCTCATCGGCATCCTCGGCGGCGAGACCCGCCGCCTGCGCTTCGCCAAGACCGCGCCGACCGTCATCATGCTCGCCGGCCTCCAGGGTGCCGGTAAGACGACGCTCGCCGGAAAGCTGGGCCGCTGGCTGAAGGCTCAGGGCCACGCCCCGCTGCTCGTCGCCTGTGACCTCCAGCGCCCCAACGCCGTCAACCAGCTCTCCGTCGTCGCCGAGCGCGCCGGAGTCGGCGTCTACGCGCCGCAGCCGGGCAACGGCGTCGGTGACCCGGTCCAGGTCGCCAAGGACTCGATCGAGTACGCCCGCACCAAGCAGTACGACATCGTCATCGTCGACACCGCCGGCCGCCTCGGCATCGACGCCGAGATGATGCAGCAGGCCGCGGACATCCGCGACGCGGTCTCCCCGGACGAGATCCTGTTCGTCCTCGACGCCATGATCGGCCAGGACGCGGTCAACACCGCCGAGGCCTTCCGCGACGGCGTCGGCTTCGACGGCGTGGTGCTCTCCAAGCTCGACGGCGACGCCCGCGGTGGTGCCGCCCTGTCGGTCGCGCACGTGACCGGCAAGCAGATCATGTTCGCCTCGAACGGCGAGAAGCTGGACGACTTCGACGCGTTCCACCCGGACCGCATGGCGTCCCGCATCCTGGGCATGGGCGACATGCTCAGCCTGATCGAGAAGGCCGAGCAGACCTTCAGCCAGGACGAGGCCGAGAAGATGGCGGCCAAGCTGGCGAAGGGCCCCAAGGAGTTCACGCTCGACGACTTCCTGTCCCAGATGGAGCAGGTCCGCAAGATGGGCTCCATCAGCAAGCTCCTCGGCATGCTGCCGGGCATGGGGCAGATCAAGGACCAGATCAACAACCTGGACGAGCGCGACGTCGACCGCACCGCCGCGATCATCAAGTCGATGACCCCGGCCGAGCGCCAGGACCCGACGATCATCAACGGCTCGCGCCGTGCCCGTATCGCCAAGGGTTCGGGCGTGGACGTCAGCGCCGTCAAGAACCTGGTGGAGCGGTTCTTCGACGCCCGCAAGATGATGTCCCGCATGGCGCAGGGCGGCGGCATGCCGGGGATGCCGGGCCTGCCGGGCATGGGCGGCGGCGCCGGCCGCAAGAAGAAGCAGCAGAAGCAGGCCAAGGGCAAGCGCCAGAGCGGCAACCCGATGAAGCGCAAGGCCGAGGAGCAGGCCGCGGCCGCCCGCCGCGAGCAGGGTGGTGCGCTGGGTCTCCCCGCGGGCCAGGAGGCGAAGGACTTCGAACTTCCGGACGAGTTCAAGAAGTTCATGGGCTGACCCTGCCGGCCCCTCGGCTCGGCGCTCCGCCGTACGCGGACGGTGCGCCGCCGGGAGCACGTCGCAGGCAGCGTGCCGAAGACAGTACGTCGCAGCCCCCGCGGCCGAGAGGCCACGGGGGCTGTCGCGTGCGTGCCGCCTCGTGCGGCGCTAGGCGCGGGCTATCAGGTAGCGGAAGACGTTGGGCATCCACACGGTGCCGTCGCGGCGCAGATAGGGGTGGAGCGCCTCGGTGAGCTCCTTGACGACCTGCTCCTCGTCCGTGGCGCGGGCGGCCGCGTCGAAGGCACCGGTGGAGAGCATGCCGCGCAGCGCGCTGCCCATGTCCGCATAGCCGTACGGGCAGGCGACCCGCCCCGAGCCGTCCGGCCGGAGCCCGGCCTCGTGCGCCAGGTTCTCCAGGTCGTCGCGACCGCTCGGCCGCCAGCGCGCCGGCGCGCACATGGGGTCCGCGAGCCGGGCCGCGACCCGGAGCGCCCCCGAGGCCGCGCACCGCTCCTGGGGGCCCCAGCCGGCCAGCACCACGGGGGCACCCCGCTCGGCGCACGAGGCGGCCCGCGCGAGCGCCGTGGCCATGCCGTGCGCGCTCCCGCCCGCGCAGTACAGCGAGTCGAAGGCCGTGACGAGGTTGAAGGGCGGGGCGCCCTGCTCGGTGACGCTCTCGGGCGCTCCCTGCCCCAGGCGCGGGGCGCTCCCGCCCTCGGGCAGCAACCGCTCGTGGGCCAGCCGGAGCCGGCGCACGTCCGGGTCGACGCCGGAGACCGTGGCGCCGCGCGCGGCCGCCATGAGCAGGGCCAGGCCGGAGCCGCAGCCCAGGCTGAGCAGCCTGGTGCCCGCGCCGACCTCAAGGCGCTCGTACACCGCTTCGTAGAGCGGCACCAGCATCCGTTCCTGGATTTCCGCCCAGTCGCGGGCCCGCAACTCGGGCGACGAAGAGGACGGCCGGTGCCGCCGTACGAGCGTAGGTGTCATGGAAAGCGCCCCAATCCGCCGAGAGACGTGTGCATGCCCAATCCGCCGCCCCCCGTGTACTGCCGTGCGCGTCGCTGAAAAACACCCCCCGTGCCAGGGAACTGCGCTTCGCTTCCCGAGTCCAGGGGGTGGCGCGGGCGCGTTCCCGTACGCCCACGATGGCATGTGCCGGGCGCATCCGCACGGGAGGCGTACAGGGGCGCGGACCGGCCGGGGCGGCGTACGGACGGCGCGGGGGAGGAGCAGGGGGAGCGGATTCACGCTCGGACGGATCGGCCCCGTACCATTCGCATCATGGCAAAGGCTCCCATTCTCACCCCCCGGGCGGACGACTTTCCGCGCTGGTACCAGGACTTGATCAACAAGGCCGAGCTGGCCGACAACGGCCCCGTGCGCGGCACCATGGTCATCCGACCGTACGGGTACGGGCTCTGGGAGCGCATGCAGCAGGAGATGGACGCCCGCATCAAGGACGCGGGCGCCTCCAACGCGTACTTCCCCCTCTTCATCCCGCAGTCGTACCTGACGCGCGAGGCCGAGCACGTCGAGGGCTTCGCCCCCGAGCTGGCCGTCGTCACGCACGGCGGCGGCAAGGAGCTGGAGGAGCCGGTCGTCGTCCGGCCCACCTCCGAGACGATCATCAACGAGTACTTCTCCAAGTGGGTGCAGAGCTACCGCGACCTGCCCCTGCTGATCAACCAGTGGGCCAACGTGGTCCGTTGGGAGATGCGCCCGCGCGTCTTCCTGCGCACGAGCGAGTTCCTCTGGCAGGAGGGCCACACGGCGCACGCCACGTACGAGGACGCGCGCGACTACGCCGCCCGCATCCACCGCGACGTCTACTACGACTTCATGGTCAACGTCCTGGGCATCGACGTCGTCCTGGGCCGCAAGACTGCCAAGGAGCGCTTCGCGGGCGCGATCAACACCCTCACCCTCGAGGGCATGATGGGCGACGGCAAGGCGCTGCAGATGGGCACCAGCCACGAGCTGGGCCAGAACTTCGCCAAGGCCTTCAACACCTCGTACCTGTCCAAGGACGGTCACCAGGAGCTGGTGTGGCAGACGTCCTGGGGCGTCTCCACCCGCATGGTGGGCGGCCTGATCATGTCGCACGGCGACGACAACGGCCTGCGCGTCCCCCCGCGCCTCGCGCCTGTCCAGGCCGTCGTCCTCGCGATCAAGGGTGACGACGCCGTCATCGCCAAGGTCCGCGAGATCGGCGACCAGCTGAAGGCCGCCGGCATCCGGGTGCAGGTCGACGATCGCACGGACACGCCGTTCGGCCGCCGTGCCGTGGACTGGGAGCTCAAGGGCGTCCCGGTGCGCATCGAGGTCGGCCCGCGCGACCTGGAGAACGGCACCGCGATGCTGGCCCGCCGCATCCCCGGCGGCAAGGAGCCGGTCCGTCTCGACGAGCTCGTCGGGCTGCTGCCGAAGGTCCTGGAGGAGGACCAGGCGCTGCTGCTGGCCCAGTCGCGCGAGCGCCGCGAGTCCCGCACGGCCGACGTGGCCACCATCGAGGAGGCCGCCGAGGCCGCCGTCGCCGGGGGCTGGGCGCGGATCCGCTGGGCGGACCTGGGCCCCGAGGGCGAGGCCAAGCTGGCCGAGCAGGCCGTGACCGTCCGCTGCCTGGTGGGCGAGGACGGCTCCGTGCCGGAGTCGGACGACGCCCCGGGCACGATCGCGATCGTGGCGCGCGCCTACTAGGAAGCGCGCGCCTGGGGCGCCCCGCCCGCACGGGGGGCCGGCATGAGGCGGCGGCATGAGGCGGCGACGGGGGTGCCACCACGGACCACCGCGCCGCTCCGGCCACCGCCTTCCACGCTCCGTGGTGCGTCGCCGGGCGCCCGCCGGCCCGAAGGGGCGCACACTCCTCGGCGCACGCTTACTGATGAGTCAGTACGTCCCGGGTTGCGAACGGGTGCGCGGCTTCTCCATAGATCTGCGCACCCGCCCTCGTCGGGACGCATGAGCGTGAAACTGACTGGTACGTGCAAATTATTTGGGATGGCCCGGTATCGGAACACCGGGCCATCCCTGCTCGTTGTCACGACGTGAGCACGACACCACCTGTTCTCGCCGCAGAACTGGCGCAGGCGTGGGCCGACATTCAACGGCACCACCCCGAGCTGCCGGATCTAGCCGCGCCCGAATCGCTGATCGGGGAGTCGTCGTCCGCATGCGGCGCCGAGCTCTCCTTCGAACGGCTGCTGCACGAGGCAGTGCACGGCATCGCGGCCGCCCGCGGTGTCCGTGACACGTCACGCGCAGGCCGCTACCACAATCGCCGGTTCCTGGCGATCGCCGAGGAGCTCGGGCTCGACCACAGCGACGATCCGCATCCCAGCAGCGGCTTCTCTCTGGTCGTGCTCAACCCGGAGGCGCGCAAGCGCTACCGCCCTACCATCGACAGACTCCAGCGCGCCCTCAAGGCGCACACGGTCGCCACCACCGCCGACACCTCGCGCACCTTCCGCGGGCCGGCCGCCCGGCACGGCTCGTCGGGCGGCGGAGTACGGGTCAAGGCGGTGTGCGACTGCGGCCGGAACGTACGGGTCGTGCCCTCCGTGCTCGCCCAGGCGCCCATCATGTGCGGCGGCTGCGGGCAGCCCTTCCGGATTCCCGAGGCGGTCACGGTCGGCTGACCTGGAGCGGTGTGGCACAATGGGACGCTGTACTCGACAGTCGCATAGGACCCCTCTCTCCTCCGGCTGGCGCGTCCGTCGGGCATCCGAGTACCGCAACCCCACGTGGCATCTCGTTGTGCCCAACCACGTCAAGACCAGGAGACACCACTCCCGTGGCAGTCAAGATCAAGCTGAAGCGTCTGGGCAAGATCCGTTCGCCTCACTACCGCATCGTCATCGCCGACTCCCGTACCCGCCGTGACGGCCGGGCCATCGAGGAGATCGGTCTGTACCACCCGGTGCAGAACCCCTCGCGCATTGAGGTCGACTCCGAGCGTGTCCAGTACTGGCTGGGTGTCGGCGCGCAGCCGACCGAGCCGGTCATGGCCATCCTCAAGGTCACCGGTGACTGGCAGAAGTTCAAGGGCCTGCCGGCCCCGGCCCCGATGCTCGTCGCCGAGCCGAAGAAGGACCACAGCGGTCTCTTCGACGCCGTCGTGAGCGCCGCGGGCGAGGCGAAGGGTGAGGCCATCACCCCGAAGGCGAAGAAGTCGGAGAAGAAGGACGAGGCCGCTGAGGCCGAGTCCGCTGAGTCGACCGAGGCCTGAGGATGCTCGAGGAGGCCCTTGAGCACCTCGTGAAGGGCATCGTCGACAACCCCGACGAGGTGCAGGTCGCTTCTCGCAACCTGCGCCGGGGGCGCGTGCTGGAGGTCCGGGTCCACCCCGATGACCTCGGCAAGGTGATCGGCCGCAACGGCCGCACCGCTCGCGCCCTGCGCACCGTCGTGGGCGCCCTCGGCGGCCGTGGTATCCGCGTCGACCTCGTCGACGTGGACCAGGTCCGCTGAGAAGCGGTTGAGCACCGGCACGGGCCGGGAAGGGCTTGGGCCCTTCCCGGCCCGTTGTCGCGTACGGAGAGCAGAGAAGGAAACATGCAGCTCGTAGTCGGCAGGATCGGCCGCGCCCACGGCATCAAGGGCGAGGTCACGGTTGAGGTGCGTACGGACGAGCCCGAACTGCGGCTCGGACCCGGCGCCGTCCTGGCCACGGAGCCCGCTTCCGCGGGTCCGCTGACCATCGAGTCCGGCCGCGTGCACAGCGGCCGGCTGCTGCTGCGCTTCGCGGGCGTCGGTGACCGCACGGCCGCCGAGGCGCTCCGCAACACCCTCCTCGTCGCCGAGGTCGACCCGGAGGAGACCCCGGAGGACCCCGACGAGTTCTACGACCACCAGCTGATGGACCTGGAGGTCGTCATGGTCGACGGCACCGTCGTCGGCCGGATCACCGAGATCTCCCACCTGCCGTCGCAGGACCTGTTCATCGTGGAACGGTCCGACGGGACCGAGGTCATGATCCCGTTCGTCTCCGAGATCGTCACGGAGATCGACCTGGAGGAGCAGCGCGCCGTCGTCGACCCGCCGCGCGGCCTGATCGACACCGACGACGCGGAGATCGCGTCTGCGCGTGAGGCGGAGCAGGAGGCCGGAGAGGGCCTCCTGGAAGCGCATGAGGCGGGCTCCGCGGAGGCGCATGAGGCCGGCTCCGAACGGGGCGACGCCTGATGCGCCTCGACATCGTCACGATCTTCCCCGAGTACCTCGAACCGCTGAACGTCTCGCTCGTCGGCAAGGCGCGCGCACGGGGCCGGCTGGACGTGCGCGTGCACGACCTGCGCGAGTGGACGCACGACAAGCACAACACCGTCGACGACACGCCCTACGGCGGCGGCCCGGGCATGGTCATGAAGCCGGAGCCCTGGGGCGAGGCCCTCGACTCGATCATCGAGTCGGGCGAGGGACAGCCCGTCGTCGTCGTCCCGACGCCCAGCGGCAGGCCCTTCACCCAGGAGCTCGCCGTGGAGCTCTCAGAGAAGCCGTGGCTGGTCTTCACGCCCGCCCGCTACGAGGGCATCGACCGCCGGGTCATCGAGGAGTACGGCGACCGCCTCGACGTCCGCGAGGTCTCCATCGGCGACTACGTGCTGGCCGGCGGCGAGGCCCCCGTCCTCGTCATGGTCGAGGCCATCGCCCGGCTGCTCCCCGGCGTCCTCGGCAACGCCGAGTCCCACCGCGACGACTCCTTCGCCCCGGGCGCCATGGCGGACCTCCTCGAGGGCCCCGTCTACACCAAGCCCCCGGAGTGGCGCGGCCGCGGCATCCCCGACGTCCTGCTGAGCGGTCACCACGGCAAGATCGCCCGCTGGCGCCGCGACGAGGCCTTCCGCCGCACCGTGCGCAACCGCCCCGACCTGATCGAGCGCGCGGACCCCGCCGCCTTCGACAAGAAGGACCGCGAGATCCTCTCCATCCTGGGCTGGGGGCCCGGCCCCGACGGCCGATTTGGGCGAGTGGCCCCGGACGTGGAAGAATAAGCCGTTGCCTTGCGCCCGGCGTGCGCCCCTGCCACAGGGGGAACGACGCCCGCCCGGCGTTCCGGCACCATCCCCACTTCAGTACGAATTCCGCTGATGACCTGTGGCATCGGCGAGGAAGCAGACGAACATGTCCTCCCTGCTCGACAACGTCAACGCCGCGTCGCTGCGCACCGACGTCCCGGCCTTCCGCCCCGGCGACACCGTGAACGTCCACGTCCGCGTCATCGAGGGCAACCGCTCCCGTATCCAGCAGTTCAAGGGTGTCGTCATCCGCCGCCAGGGCGCGGGCATCAGCGAGACCTTCACGGTCCGCAAGGTCTCGTTCTCCGTCGGCGTCGAGCGCACCTTCCCGGTGCACAGCCCGATCTTCGAGAAGGTCGAGCTCGTCACCCGCGGTGACGTCCGTCGCGCCAAGCTGTACTACCTCCGTGAGCTCCGCGGCAAGGCCGCGAAGATCAAGGAGAAGCGCGACAACTGAGCTTCTGTCCGGAGTCCGCGCCTGGCCGGATAGGCTTTCGGCTCGATGGACACCGACGTACAGCTTTCGGAGCGCGACCGCTCTCCTCACCCCGCAGAGGGGGAGGAGCAGGGGTCGCGCTCCTCGCGTTTCCCCGCCTCACCGGCGGCCTCGGTCAGGGCCGTCCGGGCATGGCTGCGGGGCGGCGGCCCCCTGCGCCGTGCGGGCGTGCTGCTGACGCTCTGCCTGGTCTTCATGCTGCTGCTGAGCAGCTACGTGGTGCAGCCCTTCCTGATCCCCAGCGGGTCGATGGAGAACACGCTCCGTGTGGGGGACCGCGTCCTGGTCAACAAGCTCGCCTACACCTTCGGGGACGAGCCGGAGCGCGGCGACGTGATCGTCTTCGACGGCACGGGTTCCTTCGTCCAGGGCGGGCCGGCCGAGAACGCGGTGGCGGCGCTGATCCGCAAGGGTGCCTCGTCCGTCGGCCTCATGGGGCCCGCAGCGACGGTCTACATCAAGCGCGTGGTGGGTGTCGGAGGCGACCGGATCACCTGCTGTGACGCCCGCGGCAGGCTGCAGGTCAACGGTCACCCGGTGGACGAGGGCTTCCTCTATCCGGGCGACGAGCCCTCCCGGGTGCCCTTCGACGTCGTGGTGCCCGCGGGGAAGCTGTGGGTGATGGGCGACCACCGGGACGACTCCCGCGACTCGCGTGACCACCTGGGGGAGCCCGGCGGCGGCATGGTGCCGGTGAACAGGGTCGTCGGGCGGGCCGACTGGATCGGCTGGCCCTTCGGCCGGATGAGCGCCCTGAAGCGTCCCGGCGCCTACGCGCGCGTGCCGGAGCCCGACGAGGCGGCCGGGCACGGGGGAAGGCCGGCGGCACGGGGCGGGGCGCACGGGGCCCCGGGAAGCAGCCCGGCCGGGCAGCCCGGCGGACCGGCCGGAGAGCCCACGGAGCCCGCCGGCCACGCGGGGAGGCCCGGTGGGTAACCGGGGACGCACGCTACCGGGCCCGGCAGGCCCCCCGGACGCCGGACCGGCGGGTACGGGCGCCGTCGCCGCCCCGGGCGGCCGTGCGGCGCGGCGCAAGGCGGCACAGCGGGTCAAGCGGCGCCGGCGCCGCTCCGCGGTCAAAGAGGTGCCGATCCTCATAGCGGTCGCCCTGCTGATCGCCCTCGTGCTCAAGACGTTCCTGGTGCAGGCGTTTGTGATCCCCTCCGGCTCCATGGAGCAGACCATCCGGATCGGCGACCGCGTGCTCGTCGACAAGCTGACCCCCTGGTTCGGCTCCCGGCCGGAGCGCGGAGACGTCATCGTCTTCCGGGACCCGGGCGGCTGGCTGGACGGGGAGCAGACGGGCACCGGTCCCGACCCGGTGGGGGTCAAACAGGCGAAACAGCTGCTGACGTTCATCGGCCTGCTGCCGTCGGCGAACGAGCACGACCTGATCAAGCGGGTGATCGGAGTCGGCGGCGACACGGTCAAGTGCTGCGACAAGAACGGCAAAATCACGGTCAACGGAACGCCGCTCGACGAGCCCTACCTGCACCCGGGAAACCCGCCCTCCAAACTCGATTTCACGGTACAAGTGCCCCACGGACGCTACTTCGTAATGGGAGACCATCGCTCCAACTCGGCTGATTCCCGCTTCCACCTGGACGAGCCCGGACAGGGCACCGTGCCGCAGGACCTCGTGGTCGGACGCGCCGTGGTGATCGCCTGGCCGCTGGGCCACTGGCGGCAGCTGTCCGAAAGAGACACTTTCGCATCGGTCGGTGACGCGCCGCCCGCGGAGACGCAAGCACGCGGTTCGCCGCATAGTGTGTCCTCCATGGATCAGCAAGGATTGATCCAACTCCCGACCCCTGCGGAACTCCCGCTCGTTATGGGAGTGGTGGGCCTGCCTCATGCGTACGGCAGGCTGCAGCGTGGAGAGCGGAGCGAGAGGAGTGGATGTGGGGGACTTGGCGGTCGGCGCACGGTCCGGTCACGAAGAGCCCGAAAAGCGGCCCGGGGAGGCTGACGGGTCGCCAGGGGCCGGCGTGCCGGCGGAGGCCATGTCCCAGGCGTCCCAGGAGGCTACGGGCGGACCGGTGCGGACGGATGACGAAGACGTGAGCCCGAGCGGCGACGCCGACGGCGAGGGCACGCGCGGGGCGGCGCCCAAGAAGCAGCGGTCGTTCTGGAAGGAGCTGCCGATCCTGATCGGCATCGCTCTGGTCCTGGCGCTGCTCATCAAGACGTTCCTGGTGCAGGCGTTCTCGATCCCGTCGGACTCGATGCAGAACACCCTCCAGCGCGGGGACCGCGTGCTGGTGGACAAGCTCACCCCCTGGTTCGGCTCCGAGCCCGAGCGCGGCGAGGTCGTGGTCTTCCACGACCCGGACAACTGGCTCGGCGACGAGACCCAGACCCCGCAGCCCGGCCCGCTGGGCGGCGGGGTGCAGAAGGTTCTCAGCTTCATCGGCCTCATGCCCTCGGCCGAGGAGAAGGACCTCATCAAGCGCGTCATCGCGGTCGGCGGGGACACCGTCGAGTGCCAGAAGGGCGGCCCGGTCAAGGTCAACGGCAAGGCCCTGTCGGAGAAGGACTACCTCTTCCCCGACAACACCCCCTGCGACGACCAGCCCTTCGGCCCGATCACCGTCCCCAAGGGCAAGCTCTGGGTGATGGGTGACCATCGTCAGAACTCCCTGGACTCGCGCTACCACCCCAACCAGGACCACGGCTTCGTTCCCGTGAAGGACGCCGTGGGCCGTGCCTTCGTCGTCGCCTGGCCGATCAACCGCTGGTCCTTCCTCGGTGTCCCCGGCACGTTCGACCAGCCGGGGATCAACGCGGCCGCAGCGGCCGCGCCGTCCGCGCTCGGGCTCGCAGGAGCGGTGCCGCTCGTCCTGTGGCGCCGGCGCCGGCTCACCGCACGGAGCGGCACCGAGAGCCTCGTCCGCCGGAGCGCCCCCAGGGACTGACCGGCAGAGCCTCCCGAAGGGCTGACTCGCCTGCATACCGCCCGGTAGTGTGCGGTTCCCGTGCCCCTGGGCATGCGGAGACCGGATCTTCTACGCGGGGCGGGAGCACTGGGATGAGCGGAGCAGGACGTACGGACGACGGCCACGGCCGCGCGGGCAGGGTGCTGTCCGGGCTGGCCGTGGCCGTCGGCTGTGTGCTCTTCCTCGGCGGCTTCGTCTGGGGCGCCCTGCTCTACCAGCCGTACACCGTGCCCACCGACTCCATGGCGCCCACCATCGGCAGTGGGGACCGGGTCCTGGCGGAACGCGTCGGCGGCAGTGACGTACGGCGCGGGGACATCGTCGTCTTCAAGGACAAGGTCTGGGGCGACTCGCCGATGGTCAAGCGGGTCGTCGGCACGGGCGGCGACACGGTCGCCTGCTGCGACGGCCAGGGGCGCCTCACGGTCGACGGCAAGCCGATCGAGGAACCGTATCTGCAGGACAAGGGCCCGGCCTCGCCCACCCGCTTCTCCGTCACCGTTCCCGAGGGACAGCTCTTCCTGCTCGGCGACCACCGCAGCGACTCCGTGGACTCCCGCGGCCACCTCTCCGACGCCTCGCACGGCGCCGTGCCCCGCGCCGCCGTCAAGGCGCGGGTGGACGCCACCGCCTGGCCCGTGGGCGGCTGGGGCATGATGGACAGGCCGGAGTCCTTCGCCGCCCTCCCCGGCGGCACCTCGCAGCCCGGCCCGCTGCCGCTGGTGCTGGCCGCAGTCGTCGCCGGCGCGGTGCTGATCCTGGGCGGTGCGGCGTACGGGCCTGTGGTGCGCATCGTCACGCCGAGGCGCAGGGAGGAGGTGCCCGCCCATGGCCGGTGAAGCGCCCGGCAGCGCCGGCGCGCCGCGCAGGGCGTCCCGGATCGTGCTCCTCGATCCGTCCGACCGCATCCTGCTGATGCACGGCTACGAACCGGGTGACCCCTCGATCACCTGGTGGTTCACGCCCGGCGGCGGCCTGGAGGGTGCTGAGACGTGGGAGCAGGCGGCGCGCCGGGAGCTGACCGAGGAGACCGGGATCACAGAGATCGACCTGGGCCCCGTCCTGTGGCGCCGCACCTGCTCCTTCCCCTTCGACGGCCGCCTCTGGAACCAGGACGAGCGGTACTTCCTGGCCCGCACGGTGCAGCCCGGACGTTGGACGGGCGGCGGCACGGAGCTGGAGCGGCGCAGCGTCACGGGGCTGCGCTGGTGGACCTGCGAGGAACTTCTCGCGACCCGTGAGACGGTGTATCCGACCAGGCTCGCCGGGCTGCTGCGCACGCTGCTCGACGAGGGACCCCCGCGCACACCGGTGCTCCTGGAGACGGAGCGTGCCTGACGCACAATGGGGGGACGCACGGCTGAAGGGGAACATGCCATGAGCGCCGAGGACCTCGAGAAGTACGAGACCGAGATGGAGCTGAAGCTCTACCGGGAGTACCGCGATGTCGTCGGTCTGTTCAAATACGTGATCGAGACCGAGCGCCGCTTCTACCTCACCAACGACTACGAGATGCAGGTGCACTCCGTACAGGGAGAGGTCTTCTTCGAGGTCTCGATGGCGGACGCCTGGGTCTGGGACATGTACCGGCCGGCGCGCTTCGTGAAACAGGTGCGGGTGCTCACGTTCAAGGACGTGAACATCGAGGAGCTCAACAAGACCGACCTCGACCTTCCGGGTGGCTGAGTTCTCCACAACCGACGGGTTATCCACCAAGATCCAACGGGTCCGGGCAGCGGCGGCAGGGTGGGCGCCGGAGGTGGTGCCCGTGAACGCCCGACAGACACTCGGTCGCTACGGCGAGAATCTCGCCGTCCGCAAGCTGGCCCAGGCCGGCATCCTCGTTCTCGAACGGAACTGGAGATGCCGCGAGGGCGAGATCGACATCGTGGCCATGGAGGCCGACACCCTGGTGGTGTGCGAGGTCAAGACCCGCACCAGCGGTGTCTTCGAGCATCCGATGGCGGCCGTCACCCCGGTGAAGGCGGAGCGGCTGCGCCGGCTCGCGGAGCGCTGGCTCGCCTGCCACGGCGGCCCGCCCCCGGGCGGCGTGCGGATCGACCTCGTGGGCGTGATCGTCCCCGGCCGCGGGGCTCCCGCCGTCGAGCACGCCAAGGGGGTGGCGTGATGGGCTTCGCCCGTACGTGCTCGGTGGCGCTGGTCGGGGTCGAGGGCGTGGTGGTCGAGGTCCAGGCCGATCTGGAGCCCGGAGTCGCCGCCTTCACCCTCGTCGGGCTCCCCGACAAGAGCCTCGTCGAGAGCAAGGACCGCGTCCGCGCCGCCGTCGTGAACTCGGGCGCCGAGTGGCCGCAGAAGAAGCTGACCGTGGGCCTGAGCCCCGCGTCGGTCCCCAAGAGCGGCAGCGGCTTCGACCTCGCTGTCGCCTGCGCCGTCCTGGCCGCCTCGGAGCGCCTCGACCCGCGCGAGCTCGCCGACCTGGTCCTGATCGGGGAGCTGGGCCTCGACGGCCGCGTCCGGCCGGTGCCGGGTGTGCTGCCGGCCGTCCTGGCCGCCGCCGACGCCGGCTACCGGCAGGTCGTCGTCCCCGAGCGCACCGCCGCCGAGGCGTCCCTCGTGCCCGGTGTCTCGGTGCTCGGCATCCGCAGTCTGCGCCAGCTGATCGCGGTCCTCACCGACGAGCCGGTGCCCGAAGAGGAGCCACTGCAGGAGGGCCGCCCCGATCCGATGCTCGCGGGGCTCTCGGTGCCCGGAGCAGGGCTCGGGACGGGCGTCCTGCTCGGCGAACGGCAGCCCGACCTCGCCGAGGTCGCCGGACAGCACAGAGCCCGTACGGCCCTGGAAGTCGCCGCCGCAGGACGGCACCACCTGCTCCTCCAAGGCCCGCCCGGAGCGGGCAAGACCATGCTCGCCGAGCGGCTTCCCGGCCTGCTGCCCCCGCTCACCCCGCAGGAGTCCCTGGAAGTCACGGCGGTCCACTCCGTGGCGGGAACGCTCCCCGCCGGTCAGCCTCTCCTCGACCGGGCCCCCTACTGCGCTCCGCACCACTCGGCGTCCATGCCCTCCCTGGTCGGCGGGGGCTCGGGGCTGCCGCGCCCCGGCGCCGTTTCCCTGGCTCATCGCGGGGTGCTCTTCATGGACGAGGCACCCGAGTTCTCCGGACGCGTGCTCGACGCACTGAGGCAGCCGCTCGAATCGGGGCATGTGATCGTGGCCCGCTCCGGCGGCGTCCTGCGGCTCCCCGCCCGGTTCCTGCTCGCCCTCGCCGCGAACCCCTGCCCTTGTGGCAGGCACGGAATGCTGGGCGAGGGCTGCGACTGTGCCCCTCAGGCCGTCAGGCGCTACCGGGCCCGTCTGTCCGGCCCCCTCCTGGACCGGGTCGACCTGAGGGTGACGGTCGAGCCGGTGGCCCGTTCCGAGCTCATGGCGATCGGGGCGGGAGCGGAGACGACCGCCGTGGTGGCCGAGAGGGTCCGCGCCGCCCGGGAGCGGGCCGCCGCCCGCCTCGCGGACATGCCGTGGGCGACCAACAGCGAGGTCCCCGGCCACGAACTGAGGACCCGCTGGCGCGTGGCTCCCGGAGCCCTCGCCGAAGCCGAACGCGACATGGAGCGGGGCATGCTGACGGCGCGTGGCCTCGACCGCGTGCTGCGCGTCGCATGGACGGTCGCCGACCTCGCCGGGCACGACCGCCCCGACGCCGCGGACGTCAACTGCGCACTGGAGCTGCGTACGGGGGTCCACCGCGGCGCCGTCCTGGCGGGGGACCGCCCGTGACCGCCCCCGCCCCCGACGAACGGCTGGCCCGCGCCGCCCTCACCCGCCTGACCGAGCCCGGCGACGAGCGCGTGGGCCGCTGGCTGCGGGAGATAGGAGCGGTGGGGCTGGTGCGGGGGCTCACCGGGGCGGGGCCGGCGCCGCGGGGAGCCGGCAGCGAGCGGCTCGCCGGGTGCCGGCAGCGGGCCGCGGCCCTGGACCCCCAGCGGGATCTCGATGCCGTCGACCGGCTCGGCGGCCGCTTCCTCTGCCCCGGCGACCGGGAGTGGCCCCGGCAGCTGGACGACCTCGGCGACGCCCGTCCGCTCGGTCTGTGGGTGCGCGGCAGCGCCGACCTGAGGCTGTGGGCACTGCGCTCGGTCGCCGTGGTCGGCGCCCGCGCCTGCACCGACTACGGCTCGCATGTCGCGTCGCTCCTCGGCTCCGGGCTCGCCCGGCGCGGCTGGGTGGTCGTCTCCGGAGCCGCATACGGCGTGGACGGTGCAGCCCACAGGGGAGCGCTCGCCGCGGGCGGGGCGACCGTGGCCGTGCTGGCCTGCGGAGTCGACGTGCCTTACCCGCGCGGTCACGCGGACCTGCTCGGCCGGATCGTGGAACAGGGTCTCGTGCTCGCCGAGTTGCCGCCGGGCGGGCATCCCACCCGCAGCCGGTTCGTCCTGCGCAACCGCGTCATCGCGGCGTTGACGCGGGGAACCGTGGTCGTGGAAGCCGAGTACCGCAGCGGTTCGCTCGTGACGGCCCGCCGCGCACGCCGGCTGGGCAGGCAGACCATGGGCGTGCCCGGGCCCGTTACCTCCGGCCTCTCGGCCGGTGTCCACGAACTGCTCCGCGAGGACGCCGTCCTCGTCACCGACGCCGACGAGATCGCCGAGCTCGTCGGCGGCATCGGCGACCTCGCCCCCGAGCGCCACGGCCCCGTCGTCGCCCGTGACCTGCTGGCCCCCGCGGCGTCCATGGTCCTCGAAGCCGTGCCCGGGGGCAGCGGCGGCGACAGGGATCTCATCGCGCGAAACGCGGGCCTGAGCAGGGATCAGACGCTCGCCAGGCTGTACGAGCTGCAGTCGCTCGGCTTCGTCGAACGCCACGACGACCGGTGGAAGTTGGCCGCCCCACCGTCAACATCCGGCACCCCCAAGCCCCCCGGACGGCGCTCGTCCGCGCGGCGAGGCGGTTCTTGACCTGGGGCGATCGGGTGAAAAGGTTAAGGGGACGACCGCGGCCGCCGATAGGCGAGGCCCGTACGGCCACCGGCCCCGCAGTCGCACGCCGGTGCTCCGGCGGGGGAGCTCATCCGCAGACCGACCGGAGAGGACTCATCGCATACCGCAACGCAGCAGTCACGCTACGCTCACGGGATTCCAGCCATTCGTACCACTCGATCCACGTCACAGCAGAACGGCTCAAGACGACGAATGCCCCAGCACACCTCCGGTTCGGACCGCGCGGCGGTGCCCCCCGCGGCGCGCGGCGCCGAGCGCCCTCCCGCACCCTCGACGCTCGATGAGCTGTGGCGGTCGTACAAGACCTCGGGCGACGACCGGCTGCGTGAACAGCTGATCCTTCACTACTCGCCCCTGGTGAAGTACGTGGCGGGGCGTGTCAGCGTCGGCCTGCCGCCCAACGTCGAGCAGGCCGACTTCGTCTCCTCGGGGATCTTCGGACTCATCGACGCCATCGAGAAGTTCGACCCCGCACGGGAAATCAAGTTCGAGACGTACGCCATCACCCGGATCCGCGGGGCGATGATCGACGAGCTGCGCGCACTGGACTGGATCCCGCGCTCCGTCCGCCAGAAGGCACGCGCGGTCGAGCGTGCGTACGCCACGCTGGAGGCCGAGCTGCGGCGCACCCCCACCGAGGCCGAGGTCGCCGCGGAGATGGGCATCGCCATCGAGGAACTTCACGGCGTTTTCAGCCAGTTGTCCCTCACCAACGTGGTCGCCCTGGAGGACCTCCTGCACGCCGGCGCCGAGGGCGGCGAACGGCTGAGCCTGATGGACACCCTGGAGGACACGGCCGCCGACGACCCCGTGGAGATCGCCGAGGACCGCGAACTGCGCCGCCTCCTCGCCCGCGCGATCAACACGCTCCCCGAGCGCGAGAAGACCGTGGTCACCCTCTACTACTACGAGGGCCTCACGCTGGCCGAGATCGGGCACGTTCTCGGCGTCACGGAGAGCAGGGTCAGCCAGATCCACACGAAATCGGTGCTCCAGCTGAGGGCCAAGCTGGCGGACGCCGGCCGCTGACACCGGGCGGGAATCCTCCCTCGGCGTCGTCCCGGCCCCCGGCAATCCGTAAAGTGGGGACGTGCCCAGGATTCGAGCGGCCTCAGTGGCCGAGCACCGGACGATGCAGCGCGGCGCCCTGCTGGACGCCGCCCGCTCCCTGCTGTCCGAAGGCGGCACGGAGGCGCTGACCTTCCCCGCCCTGGCCGAGCGCACGGGGCTGGCACGCTCCTCGGTCTACGAGTACTTCCGCTCCCGGGCAGCCGTGGTCGAAGAGCTGTGCGCCGTCGACTTCCCCGTGTGGGCGGCCGAGGTCGAGGCCGCCATGGAAGGCGCGGACACCCCCGAGGCGAAGATCGAGGCGTACGTGCGCCGGCAGCTGGCCCTTGTCGGCGACCGCCGTCACCGCGCCGTGGTCGCGATCTCCGCCGGAGAGCTGGACCCGGGCGCGCGCGAGAAGATCCGGGCCGCGCACGGCGGGCTCATCGCCATGGTCGTCGAGGCCCTCGAAGGCCTCGGCCACGAGCAGCCGCGCCTGGCCGCCATGCTGCTCCAGGGAGTGGTCGACGCCGCCGTCCGCCGGATCGAGCTGGGCGCGGCCGAGGAGCCCGGACGCATCATCGAGGCGGCCGTGTCCATGGCGCTGCGCGGCGTCAGAGGCTGACCGCCGCCGTACCGGTCCCGCCGGACATGGGCAGCAGCCGGGACGGCGGCCTGCGCAGCATCCACGGCGGCAGCATGGACAAGGGGTCGAGGTAGATCTTCCCTCGCAGCAGCCCCCAGTGCAGGCAGCCCCCGGAGCAGTGCGAGGACCCCGCCTGGAGCGTGCCGATCACCTGGCCCGCCGCCACCTGGTCCCCTTGCTTCACCAGCGCGTCCACCGGCTCGTACGTGGTCCGCAGAGGAGGCTCGCCCGTCCCGGGATGCGTGACCGCCACCACGCCCCGTCCCGCGACGGTGCCGGCGAACGACACCGTGCCGGGCGCGGCCGCCCGTACCGGCTGACCGGCGCGCGCCACGAGATCCACCCCGCGATGCCCGGCGGCCCAGGGCACCGGCGGCGGCCGCCAGGCGCGCATGAGCAGAGGCCGGCCGCCGCGCCCACCGGCGACCGGCCAGGCCCGGTCGCCCCGGTCCGGACCGCCGCCTGCCGGCCCGGATGACCCGGACGGCCCGGAGGGCCGGGGTTCCGCGGCAGGGGACCGGGCAGGGCCGGCAGGCGCGGCGGCGTACGTGCCGGGCGGGGGAGCGGGCACCGGGGCAGGGGCCGCCGACGGTTTCGCCCCCGCGGTCGCACCCCCGGCGAACGCCGCAGCGAGAACACAGAGCGTGACCGCGCCGGCCCCGGCGAGCAGGCGAGTGAAAGATCCGAACCGCGTCAAAGATCCGATGAGAGTCATGCCGGTACGGTGACGGACCCCCGGCATTCGTGGGGATCTTGACGGAGATCTGTGGACTACTCGCGGGTTGTGCACAACGTCGTCACCCGGCCCTTCCCGGGTCCCGTACACTTCTCATGGCGATCCGGGTCACCGGATCGACTTCGCACGCCCCGCTACCGGCGCGTCAGTCCCTTTTCGGGCAGCCCGGTGGCCGTGTCTCTCGGTCCGCGGAACGGTTCTCGCAAGGGCGCCGTCCACGGCAGGCGCGTCGGGGCGTCAGGAGCGGCGGCCGCCCGGCCGTCGTGAAACCGAGTATTTCAAGGAGCGCGGCCATGGCCGTCGTCACGATGCGGGAGCTGCTGGAGAGCGGCGTCCACTTCGGTCACCAGACCCGTCGTTGGAACCCGAAGATGAAGCGTTTCATCTTCACGGAGCGCAACGGCATCTACATCATCGACCTGCTCCAGTCGCTGTCGTACATCGACCGCGCCTACGAGTTCGTCAAGGAGACCGTCGCGCACGGCGGCTCCATCATGTTCGTCGGTACGAAGAAGCAGGCCCAGGAGGCCATCGCCGAGCAGGCGACCCGCGTCGGCATGCCCTACGTCAACCAGCGCTGGCTGGGCGGCATGCTCACCAACTTCTCGACCGTCTACAAGCGCCTGCAGCGCCTGAAGGAGCTCGAGCTCATCGACTTCGAGGACGTGGCCGCCTCCGGCCTCACCAAGAAGGAGCTCCTGGTCCTCTCCCGCGAGAAGGCCAAGCTGGAGAAGACCCTCGGCGGCATCCGCGAGATGCAGAAGGTGCCGAGCGCCGTCTGGATCGTCGACACCAAGAAGGAGCACATCGCCGTCGGTGAGGCGCGCAAGCTCCGCATCCCGGTCGTCGCGATCCTCGACACCAACTGCGACCCCGACGAGGTCGACTACAAGATCCCGGGCAACGACGACGCGATCCGCTCCGTCACGCTGCTCACCCGTGTGATCGCCGACGCCGTCGCCGAGGGCCTCATCGCCCGCTCCGGTGCCGCCACCGGTGACGCGAAGGCCGACAAGGCCGCCGGCGAGCCCCTCGCCGAGTGGGAGCGCGACCTGCTCGAGGGTGAGAAGAAGGCCGACGCCGAGGCCGAGAAGCCGGCCGAGGCCGCTGCTGAGGCCGCTGAGGCCCCTGCCGAGGCTCCGGCCGCGGACGCCGAGCAGGCCTGACAACTCAGTCGGTAGATCACGGCGGGGGACGGCGCACCACGCGCCGCCCCCGTCGTGCACCCGTAGTCACCTAACGACTTTCGAGAGAGATTCACAGACCATGGCGAACTTCACCGCCGCTGACGTCAAGAAGCTCCGCGAGCTCACCGGCGCCGGCATGATGGACTGCAAGAAGGCGCTGGACGAGGCCGAGGGCAACCTCGAGAAGGCCGTCGAGATCGTGCGCGTCAAGGGCCTCAAGGGCGTTGCCAAGCGCGAGAGCCGCACCACCGAGAACGGTGCCGTCGTCTCCGTCATCGCCGACGACAACACCTCCGGTGTCATCGTCGAGCTGAAGTGCGAGACCGACTTCGTCGCCAAGGGCGAGAAGTTCGTGGCCGTCGCCGAGGCCCTCGCCGCCCACGTCGCCAAGAGCGCCCCGGCCGACGTCGAGGCCCTCATGGCCTCCGAGATCGAGGCCGGCAAGACCGTCCAGGCGTACGTGGACGAGGCCAACGCCACCCTGGGCGAGAAGATCGTCGTCGACCGCTTCGCGCGCTTCGACAACGGCTTCGTCTCCGTGTACATGCACCGCACCGCCGCGGACCTGCCCCCGCAGGTCGGCGTCCTGGTCGAGCTGGACAAGGAGAACGCCGAGGTCGCCAAGGACGTCGCGCAGCACATCGCCGCCTTCGCGCCGAAGTTCCTCAGCCGCGAGGACATCCCGGCCGAGACGGTCGAGAACGAGCGCCGCGTCGCCGAGGCCACCGCTCGCGAGGAGGGCAAGCCCGAGGCCGCCCTGCCGAAGATCGTCGAGGGTCGCGTCACCGGCTTCTACAAGGAGAACGTCCTGCTGGACCAGGCGTTCGCCAAGGACAACAAGAAGACCGTCCAGAAGATCCTGGACGAGGCCGGTGTCACGCTGAAGCGCTTCGCGCGCATCCGCGTCGGCGCCTGAGCCGTCAGCAGGGCAGCGATTGACCTGCGACCCGCTAGGGTCGTACGCAGCCGATCCCTCACCGGTCGGCCGCTGATGTGACGAGGAGGCCATTGCCGTACAGGGAACCGAAAGGACCCATCCGGCAATGGCCTTCTTCGTATGTGCACGAGGAGAGCTCCAATGAATCAGGGTGCGGACGCCCGGCAGGCTGCCGACGACACCAGTGCTGACCACGGCTCACGCCGCCGGTTCCTGCTCAAACTGTCCGGCGAGGCGTTCGCCGGCGGGGGCGGCCTCGGCGTAGACCCCGATGTCGTGCACGCCATCGCCCGTGAGATCGCGGCCGTGGTCCGCGAGGGCTACGAGATCGCCGTCGTCATCGGTGGCGGCAACTTCTTCCGCGGCGCCGAACTGCAGCAGCGCGGCATGGACCGGGCCCGCTCGGACTACATGGGCATGCTCGGCACCGTGATGAACTCCCTCGCCCTCCAGGACTTCCTGGTCAAGGAAGGCATCGAGACCCGCGTCCAGACCGGCATCACCATGGGGCAGGTCGCGGAGCCGTTCATCCCGCTGCGCGCCGTGCGCCACCTCGAGAAGGGCCGCGTCGTGATCTTCGGCGCGGGCATGGGCATGCCCTACTTCTCCACCGACACCACCGCCGCCCAGCGCGCCCTGGAGATCCACGCCGAGGCGATCCTGATGGGCAAGAACGGCGTCGACGGGATCTACGACTCCGACCCGAAGAAGAACCCCGACGCGGTGAAGTTCGACGCCCTCGAGTACAGCGAGGTGCTCGCACGGGGCCTGAAGGTCGCCGACGCCACCGCCATCAGCCTGTGCATGGACAACAAGCTGCCGATCCTGGTCTTCGAGCTGCTCGCCGAGGGGAACATCGGGCGTGCGGTCAAGGGTGAGAAGATCGGCACGCTCGTGAGCGACCAGAGCACGCGGGACTGACGACCCGCACAGCCGTCCGCAGGGGCCGGGCCCCGTGCGGACGGCAACTCCGTGCCGTGGGAAGACCTCGGCACGGGGATGGACAACTGCCTGCCGGTCGGACACCGTGCAGGAGAAGACGCGCGCAGGGGCGAGGCTCTGCTTACTGATAACACCAGGAGCAAGTGGTGATCGAAGAGATCCTCCTCGAGGCCGAGGAGAAGATGGAGAAGGCCGTTGTGGTCGCCAAGGAGGACTTCGCGGCGATCCGCACCGGGCGTGCGCACCCGGCGATGTTCAACAAGATCGTGGCGGACTACTACGGTGCGCTGACGCCGATCAACCAGCTGGCGTCCTTCTCGGTGCCGGAGCCGCGCATGGCGGTGGTGACGCCCTTCGACAAGAGCGCGCTCCGCAACATCGAGCAGGCGATCCGCGACTCCGACCTCGGCGTCAACCCGAGCAACGACGGCAACATCATCCGGGTGACCTTCCCGGAGCTGACGGAGCAGCGCCGCCGGGAGTTCGTCAAGGTCGCCAAGACCAAGGCCGAGGACGCCAAGGTCTCGATCCGTTCCGTCCGCCGCAAGGCCAAGGACGCCCTCGACAAGCTCGTCAAGGACAAGGAGTCCGGCGAGGACGAGGTGCGCCGTGCGGAGAAGGAGCTCGACGACACCACCGCGAAGTACGTGGCGCAGGTGGACGAGCTGCTCAAGCACAAGGAAGCCGAGCTCCTCGAGGTCTGATGAACGAGACATCCTGGGGGGCCACGCCGAGCGCCGGATACCGGGGGCCCACCGACCGGGGGCCGTCCTCCGCGTCCTTCTCGGCGGGTCCTGTGCACGAGGCGGGCGTGGCGGCGCAGACTCGGCCCATGCCCATCGTGCCCTCCTCAGGCGGAGACCAGGACGACCGTGACCAGGGGGCCGCCCATCTCCGCGGCCCCCTGTTCCGCGACGAACAGGAGCCCGACATCCGGCCCCACGACCCCGCCCCGGTGCCTGCCTCCCCCGAGTCGCCGAAGGCAGGAAAGAAGAGCGCCGGCCGTGACCTGCGGGCGGCGATAGGGGTCGGCGTCGGCCTGGGCGCGGTCATCCTCGCCTCCCTGTTCATCTACAAGCCCGTCTTCCTCGGCGTGATCGTGATCGCCGTCGTGGTCGGGCTGTGGGAGCTGACCTCCCGCCTCGCGGAGCGCAAGTCGATCCGGGCCCCGCTGGTGCCCCTCGCGGTCGGCGGTGCCGCCATGGTCATCGCCGGCTATGCCAGCGGCGCCGAGGGCGCGTGGGTGGCCGTGGCCTTCACCGCCCTGGCGGTCCTCGTGTGGCGCATGACGGAGTCGCCGGACGATTACCTGAAGGACGTCACGGCGGGCATCTTCGCGGCCTTCTACGTGCCCTTCCTGGCCACTTTCGTGGCCCTCATGCTGGCGGCGGGGGACGGCGCGTGGCGGGTGCTCACGTTCCTGATCCTGACCGTGGTCAGCGACACGGGCGCGTACGCGGTGGGCTGGAAGTTCGGCAAGCGCAAACTGGCCCCGCGCATCAGCCCGGGCAAGACGCGCGAGGGGCTGGTCGGGGCGGTCGCCTTCGCGATGGTCGCCGGCGCGCTGTGCATGCAGTTCCTGATCGACGACGGTGCGTGGTGGGAGGGCCTGCTCCTCGGCCTCGCGGTCGCGGTCAGCGCCACGCTGGGCGATCTCGGCGAGTCCATGATCAAGCGGGATCTCGGGATCAAGGACATGGGCGCGCTGCTGCCCGGGCACGGGGGCATCATGGACCGGCTGGACTCGCTCCTGCCGACCGCGCCGGTGGTCTGGCTGCTCATGGTCGTCTTCGTCGGCTCGGCCTGAAAACCGGGCCAGGTACCCTGGAAGGGCTCGCTGCTCGCGCGGCGGGCCCTTTTCCGGCCCCGCACCAGCGGGGGTGCCCCTGTGAGATCTCCGGGTTCCGGCATCGTCCTGCCGCTGGCTCCGCGATTGCGGAGGTCATCCGCCGTCGTCAATGAGGAGTCCTTGCTCATGGCCCCCGCGCCTGGAGAACTGACGTTCGTCGCCCCCCGCGGGGCCAAACTGCCCCCGCGGCACCTTGCCGACCTTTCGCCGGCCGAGCGCCGCGAGGCCGTCTCCGCGATCGGCGAGAAGCCGTTCCGCGCCAAGCAGCTCTCGCAGCACTACTTCGCCCGGTACGCGCACGACCCGGCGGCATGGACGGACATCCCGGCGGCTTCCCGCGAGAAGCTCGCGTCCGAGCTGCTGCCGGAGCTCATGAGTGTTGTGCGGCACATCTCGTGCGACGACGACACCACCCGCAAGACCCTCTGGCGGCTGCACGACGGCAAGCTGGTGGAGTCCGTGCTGATGCGCTACCCGGACCGGGTCACCATGTGCATCAGCTCGCAGGCCGGCTGCGGCATGAACTGCCCGTTCTGCGCCACGGGCCAGGCCGGACTGGACCGGAACCTGTCGACGGCCGAGATCGTCCACCAGATCGTGGACGGCATGCGGGCCCTGCGCGACGGCGAGGTCCCCGGCGGCCCCGCGCGGCTGTCCAACATCGTCTTCATGGGCATGGGCGAGCCGCTGGCCAACTACAAGCGCGTCGTCGGCGCCATCCGCCGCCTCACGGACCCCGAGCCGGACGGCCTGGGGCTCTCCCAGCGCGGCATCACCGTCTCCACGGTGGGCCTGGTACCCGCCATGCTGCGCTTCGCCGACGAGGGCTTCAAGTGCCGCCTGGCCGTCTCCCTGCACGCGCCGGACGACGAGCTCCGCGACACCCTGGTGCCGGTCAACACGCGCTGGAAGGTCCGTGAGGTCCTCGACGCCGCGTGGGAGTACGCGGAGAAGTCCGGGCGCCGGATCTCCATCGAGTACGCCCTGATCCGCGACATCAACGACCAGGCGTGGCGCGGTGACCTCCTCGGGCGGCTCCTCAAGGGCAAGCGCGTCCACGTCAACCTCATCCCGCTCAACCCCACCCCGGGCTCGAAGTGGACGGCCTCGCGCCCCGAGGACGAGCGTGCCTTCGTGGCGGCGATCGCGGCGCACGGTGTGCCCGTGACCGTCCGGGACACCCGCGGCCAGGAGATCGACGGGGCCTGCGGCCAGCTGGCCGCCACCGAGCGCTGACCGGGCGCCTCAGGCCGGACACCGATCCGTGGAGAGGGCACTGATACGGTGCCCTCTCGCGTCAACGAACAACTCGCACAAATGAACAATCCGACAGGGGAGCGCCCACGGGGCGCTGAGAGTGCGGCACGGCCCGCAGACCCTCGGACCTGATCCGGGTCATACCGGCGTAGGGAGTCAGCTCAACCATGAACACCAATCTGCGGCGTGCCATCGGCACGGCCGCCGTCACCGTGCTCGCCTTTCCGGCCCTGGCCGCGTGCGGGAGCTCGGACGACTCGGGCGGCGGTGCGTCCGACGGCAAGGACAAGAACGTCACCCTGGTCTCCCACGACTCCTTCGTCGCGTCCGACGAGGTCCTGAAGGAGTTCACCCGGCAGACCGGGTACAAGGTCAAGGTCGTCAAGGGCGGCGACGCCGGCCAGGCCGTGAACCAGGCCATCCTCTCCAAGAACCACCCGCAGGGCGACGTCTTCTTCGGCGTCGACAACACCCTGCTCTCCCGGGCGCTCGACAAGGGCATCTTCGCGCCGTACGAGGCCAAGGGCCTGGACAGGGTCCCGCGGAAGCTCCAGGCCGACGCCGGCGAGCACCGCGTCACCCCCGTCGACACCGGCGACATCTGCGTCAACTACGACCGCGCCTACTTCGCCGACCACAAGGTGGCCCCGCCGCAGACTCTGGACGACCTGGTCAAGCCCGAGTACAAGGGCCTGCTCGTCACCGAGAACGCCGCCACGTCGTCCCCCGGCCTCGCCTTCCAGCTCGCCACGGCCGCCAAGTACGGCGACGACGGCTGGCAGGACTACTGGAAGAAGCTCAAGGCCAACGGCGTGGAGGTCGTGGACGGCTGGGAGCAGGCCTACAACGAGCGCTTCTCGGGCTCCGCGGGCGGCAAGAAGGCCAAGGGCGACAAGCCCCTCGTCGTCTCCTACGCGTCCAGCCCGCCCGCCGAGGTGATGGGCGTGAAGCCGCAGCCCGCCGAGGCACCGACCGGCGTTGCCACCGGCACCTGCTTCCAGCAGACCGAGTTCGCGGGGCTGCTGAAGGGCGCGAAGAACCCCGAGGGCGGCAAGGCCCTGGTCGACTTCCTCCTGAGCCGTACCTTCCAGGAGGACATGCCCCTGCAGATGTACGTCAAGCCCGCCAACCAGGACGCCAAGCTGCCCGAGCTGTTCACCAAGTACGGCGCGCAGGTGACCGACCCCGGCACCATGGCCCCCGAGAAGATCGCCAAGAACCGCGACCAGTGGGTCAAGGCATGGTCCTCGCTCGTCCTGAAGTAGACGCGCGGGCCGCGGCACGGGGCCCCGCACGGGGCGCGGGCGGCGGACGGCGCACGGCGGTGCGGCTGGGCCTCATGGCCCTGCCGCTCGCCTTCTTCGGCGTCTTCTTCGCCTACCCCGTCGCCGCGATCGTCCTCCGGGGACTGAAGGACGGCGGAGAGTGGCAGTTCGCCCGCGCCGGGGAGGTCCTGACCGACCCGGCCATCGGACACGTGCTCTGGTTCACCACCTGGCAGGCGGCCGCCTCCACCGCACTGACCCTCGCCCTGGCCCTCCCCGGCGCGTACGCCTTCGCCCGGTTCGACTTCCCCGGCAAGCGCATGCTGCGCGCGGTGGTGACCGTGCCGTTCGTCCTGCCGACCGTGGTGGCCGGCTCGGCCTTCCTGGCGCTGCTCGGGCGCGGGGGGCTGCTGGACGAGTGGTGGGGAGTGCGCCTGGACACCACGGTCTGGGCGATCCTGCTCGCCCACGTGTTCTTCAACTACGCGGTGGTCGTCCGCACCGTCGGAGGCCTGTGGGCCCAGCTCGACCCCCGGCAGGAGGAAGCGGCGAGGGTCCTGGGCGCGGGGCGCTTCGAGGCCTGGCGGCGGGTCACGCTGCCCGCCCTGGCGCCGGCGGTGGCCGCTGCGGCCCTCATGGTCTTCCTCTTCACCTTCACTTCCTTCGGCGTCGTGCAGATCCTCGGCGGTCCGCGCTACGCCACCCTGGAAGTGGAGATCTACCAGCAGACCGCGCAGATGCTCGACCTGCCGACGGCCGCCGTCCTCACCCTGCTGCAGTTCGTGGCCGTGGCCGCGCTGCTGGCCGTCCACGCCCGCACGGTGCGGCGGCGTGAGGCGACCTTGCGGCTCGTCGACCCGGCGCGCACCGCGCGGCGCCCGCAGGGCGCAGGGCAGTGGGCGTTCCTGGCGTCCGTCCTGGCGGTCGTCGCCGTGCTCATCCTCGCTCCGCTCGTGGTCCTCGTCCTGCGCTCCTTCGACGGCCCGGACGGTTACGGGCTGGCCTTCTACCGCGCCCTCGCCTCCGCGGACGGCAACGGCGGCACGTTCGTCGTCGCCCCGCTGGAGGCGATCGGCAACTCCCTCGCCTACGGCCTCGCCGCCACGGCCATCGCGGTGGTGGTCGGCGGGCTCGCGGCCGCGGCGCTGACCCGCCGCGAGGGGCGCCTCGTGCGCGGCTTCGACGCCCTGCTCATGCTGCCGCTCGGCACCTCCGCCGTCACCGTCGGCTTCGGGTTTCTCATCAGCCTCGACGAGCCTCCTCTCGACCTGCGCACGTCCTGGATCCTGGTGCCCCTCGCGCAGGCGCTGGTGGGTGTTCCGTTCGTCGTCCGCACTGTGCTGCCGGTGCTGCGGGCCGTGGACGTACGACTGCGGGAGGCCGCCGCCGTACTGGGCGCCTCGCCGCTGCGGGCATGGCGGGAAGTGGACCTGCCACTGGTCGGCCGGGCCCTCGGGGTCGCGGCCGGCTTCGCGTTCGCCGTGTCCCTGGGCGAGTTCGGGGCGACTGTCTTCATCGCCCGCCCCGACAGCCCCACCCTCCCCGTCGCCGTCGCCAGGCTGCTCGGCCGCCCCGGGGAGCTCACCTACGGGCAGGCGATGGCCCTGAGCACGATCCTGATGCTGGTGTGCGCTGCAGCTCTGCTGGTGCTGGAACGTATCCGCACCGACCGTACGGGGGAGTTCTAGATGGCCCTGCTGCGCCTGGAGAAGGTCGCCGTCCGTTTCGGTGAGCGCGCCGTGCTCGACGCGGTGGACATGGAGGTGGCCGAGCACGAGATCGTCTGCGTGCTGGGCCCCAGCGGCAGCGGCAAGTCCACGCTGCTGCGGGTGGTGGCCGGCCTGCAGCCGACCGACACCGGACGGGTGCTCCTCGCGGGCCGGGACCAGAGCGGGGTCCCCACGCACCGACGCGGAGTGGGCCTGATGTTCCAGGACCACCAGCTCTTCCCGCAGCGGGACGTGGCGGGGAACGTCGGATTCGGGCTGCGCATGAGGGGGACCGGCCGCGCCGAAACGGCGCGGAAGGTCGCCGACCTCCTGGACCTGGTGGGGCTGCCGGGCGCACAGGGCCGTCCCGTCGCGGCCCTGTCCGGCGGCGAGCAGCAGCGTGTGGCCCTGGCACGGGCCCTCGCACCGCAGCCCCGGTTGCTGATGCTCGACGAACCTCTCGGGCAGCTGGACCGCGGCCTGCGCGAGCGCCTGGTGGTCGAGCTGCGCGACCTTTTCGGCCGGCTGGGCACTACGGTGCTGGCCGTCACGCACGATCAGGGGGAAGCGTTCGCGCTGGCCGACCGGGTGGTCGTGATGCGCGACGGCCGGATCGCTCAGGCCGGCACACCTCTGGAGGTCTGGCGGCGGCCGGCGTCCGAGTTCGTGGCGCGCTTCCTGGGCTTCGACAACGTGGTCGAGGCCTCGGTCAGCGGAGATCGCGCGGACACCGCCTGGGGCACGGTCCCCGTCCCCCCTGGCTCGCGCCAGGGCACCTGCAGGCTGCTCGTACGCCCTGCCGGCGTGCGGCTGGTGCCTGAGGCCGAGGGCCTGCCGTGCACCGTCACCGGCCGGACGTTCCGGGGTGATCACGTTGTGCTGATGCTGCGTCCTGCGGACGGCCCCGTGCTGGAGGCGGCATGCGGGCTGCACGGGGCCCCCGAAGCCGGCGACCGTGTGGGCGTCGCCTTCGACGTGGCCGACGTCGTCGTGCTGGGCGGCACTGCCGCCGGTGACGACTGAGCGGCGCGAGCACGCGCGCGGGGTAGGTCTGCGCCGGGGCGGGATACGTCCAAGCCCCGGCTGCCGTGCGGCGGCCGGGGCTCGGGCGATGGTCAGCGCACCGCCGAAGGTTCGAGTTCCTGTGGTTCGGGCTCCGTCACGGGTGTGTCCGGCTCGCCGAACCAGGCGACTGCGACGGCGCCTGCGACCGCCAGTACGAAACCGAGGACGGCGACCCAGGCGAAGCCGGGGCGCGAGTTGTCGCCGAGCAGCAGGACACCGATGATGCCGGGAAGAATGGTTTCGCCGACCACCAGGGCCGCCGTGGCACCGTTGACCGAACCGATCTGCAGGGCCACCGTGTGCAGATACATGCCGACTGCACCGGATATCAGGATCGCGTAGAGCGCCGGGTCGGCGATCAGCGTCGGCAGGTCGAACGGATCGATGCCGTCCAGGATCCGGACGCCCACACCGATCGCACCGAAACCGAGTCCGGACAGCAGGCCGGCCAGGATCGCAGCCCGTCCGCCCATGAGGCGAACGGCCACGGTGCCGCCGCCCATCAGCACGACCGAGATGATCAGCAGCCACCAGTGCGTGGACATCGAGGTGTCGCCGCCGCCCTCGTGGCCCGCGGCCGTTGCCAGCAGTACCAGCGCCGAACAGACCACACCGATGGAGGCCCACTCGGGCCGGGTCAGCCGGAGGCCCAGAAGCTTGATGCTCAGCAGCGCGGTCACGACGAGGTTGGCGCTGATGACCGTCTGGGAGAGGAAGAGCGGCAGCATGCGGGCGGCCAGGGCGCCGAGCCCGAAACCGAGGAAGTCGAGGACCGTGCCGACCATGAACTCCCACGTCACCGCAGCCTTCGCGGTGGAGGACAGGCTCGGCCCACCGTGCTGGGTGGTGCCCGTCGAGGAGGCCTTCGAGGCCTCCCGGCGGGCCGATTTCCGCGAGCCCACGGCTTGCAGGACCGAACCTGTGCCGTAACAGGCCGAGGCCGCGACAGCCGTCACAAGGCCGATGATCACCAATAGCTCCGTTCGCCGGATATCCGTCGTGCTCCTCAGCAGACGTGCAATCCGGCGACGAAGTTGCCTTGAGTCAAGAACTGGTCAAGAACTGTTGTGCGGGAGGTGCTTGGCGGGCCCGGGCGAGGGGCCCGCCCCCATGCGCCTTCAACGCGACATGGGCAGCGTCACGAGCTCCGCGATCGCCCACGTCAGCGGTGTCAGAACGGCCAGCAGCACGCATGTGCGCAGAACGGCCGCGCCGCGGAGCATGGACGCGGGGATGCCGATGCGCTGCAGGGCCGCCGTGGTGCCCGTCCGGCTCTGCCGGCTGTCGAGGGCCGCAGTGATGGCCGTGGCCGTGACACACGCCATGACGAGCGCCGCTCCGAGGCCCGTGAGAGGGCCGAAGGGACGGGGCCCGGAGGAGTCCCATGCTGCGCCGTAGAGTTCGGCGGCGGCCAGAGCGCCCGAGGCGACCGCGCACAGGACGCCCAGCGGGCGGCCGATCCGGGTGGCGGCGTCCTGCAGTATCCGCCCGGCCAGCAGCCGGACCGCTCCGGGCCGTCCTGCCGCCAGGAGTACACCGCACCAGTGGGTCAGCCCCGGGCCGGCCAGCACGAGCCCCAAGGAGGCCAGGAGCCAGCCTCCCAGTACACCGGGGGACGCACCGTTCGTCCGGCCGGGCAGCGAGATCAGCTTGTTGGGGTCGGGCGCCGGACCGTGGCCCACGTAGGCCTCCAGAGCGAGCCCGACCGCGATGATCGCGACGCCCCATGGGAGGCCCGCGTAGACCGGCTTGGGGGCGAAGGCGGGCGCGGCGGGCGGGACCGGCGGAGCGCCGACGGAGAGTTCGTCCGGTTCCGCCTGCCCCGTGCCCTCCAGGGACTCAATGGCTTCCGTCGGCTCTGTGACGGCCTGCCGGGTCGTGGCCGCCGCCTCACGCCGCGGGTGCAGCGCGATGACGCAGGCACCCGCAGCAAGGGTCGGCAGAAGGCCCAGCAGGGTCAGCGTCGCGCCCCACGGGAGGTGCACCTGGCCGTCCAGCAGCCGTCTCGCCGAACCGCTCAGCGGGCCGCCGAGGTCACCCCGCAGCTCCATGTACAGCAGCAGGGCGAAACCGCTGCCGAGCACGCACGAGATCGCAGTGGACGCCGCCGCGAGAAGCGAGAGCTGGACGGGGCCGAGACCCGCGGCGTCCAGGCCGTCACGGGGCCGCGTCGCCGGATCGCTACGAGCCACTGCAAGCGCGAACTGGACGACTGCCGCCAGCGGCACCGCGCACCAGACCAGCCGGACGAGCGACTGGCCCGTCGACTGCGGGTGGGCCACCGCGTACCCCAGGGTGCACAGCAGCAGGAAGCCCACGCCGGCCGCGGCGGCCGCCACCAGCAGCCTGCGCAGCAGGACGAGCGGGTGCGCGCCGCGCGCTAGGCGGAGACTGAGCACGCCGCCCTGCCCTCTCCGTCGGGTGCGTCGGGTACCGGGATGGCGGTGCCGCGGCGGCCGTCCACCAGGGAGACCGTACGGTCGGCCAAGGTGGCGATCTCGTCGTCCAGCGAGGCGATCACGACCGTGATGTGGTGCGAGCGTGCGGCCGAGGCCAGCGTACGCAGCACTTGCGCCCGGTCCGCGTTGTGCAACGGCGCCGTCGGCTCGTCGGCGAACAGCACGGTGGGCTCGCTCGCCAGCGCCCGTGCGATGGCGATCCGCTGGCGCTGGGCCTGGAGCAGAGCGGCGGGCCGCTTGCGGTTGCAGTCGCCGACGTCAAGGCGCTCCAGCCACTCTCCGGCGGTGCGCTTGGCGGCCCGGTGCCCGACGCCGCGCATCAGCAGCGGCAGCGCCGCGTTCTCCCAGGCGGTCAGCTCCGGTACGAGGTGGGGCTCGCTGTCGATCCACCCGAACCGCTCCCGCCGCAGCCGCTCCCGGGCGGCGCGCGAGAGGGTGTGCACGGGGGCGCTGTTGAACCACACCTCGCCGGGCGCGGGAACGATCTGCCCGGACAGGCATTTGAGGAGCGTGGTCTTGCCGGAGCCGCGTGGCCCGGTGATGGCGAGAATCTCTCCCTCGCGTACGCCGACGGAGACCCCGGCGAGCGCGGGGGAACCGCTATGGGCGTAGTGCAGGCCGCGTGCCCAGAGCACGTCGTTGTCCGGCGGGGCCACCATATCGAGCACCTCGGGTCGCTGTAGGGTCCGTTCCCCTGTCCGGGGGAACGAACCGGAGGCCATTGGGTCACTGGCACCGTACGGAACCGGGATCCTAGCCTTTGCCCAGGCTCGGCGCTGGAGGGCCCACTTTCCTCCGGTCGGCCTCATGCCCCAGGGGTCGCATATGAGTCGGAGCGCACATGCGGCGGAATCGGGCGACCGGGTGTGCGGTGCGGCGTGGTGCGCATGCGACGGGCGTGCGTCTCGCGTGCGACCGGTGTGCGGGTGCGTGCGCTGAGCTCACCGCCGGCCCAGCGGTGCATGAGGCGGGGCATGGGGCCCGGGGGAGGGCAGGTGTCGGCCCGGCATGAGGCCACCTCGAGCGGGTCCTGGCATGGGGCCGGGCATGGGGCCCTCGGTGCGGAAAGCGCCATCCCTCCCCCGCATACGGCGAAGCCGTGGCCCACGCGCGCATGACCTGTGGGGGGTCGCGCGGGGCCACGGCGGGAAGGGCGTACCGCGGGCGGGTGCCGGCGGTACGCCTGGGTCCGTCAGATCCTGCTCCACGCCTCCGCGAGCACGCCGCGGAGGATCTGCTCGATCTCGTCGAAGGTGGACTGGTCGGAGATCAGCGGCGGAGCGACCTGGATGACGGGGTCACCGCGGTCGTCGGCGCGGCAGTACAGGCCGTTCTCGAACAGTTTCTTCGACACGAAGCCGTAGAGCAGTTGCTCGCACTCCTCCGGCGTGAAGGACTCCTTGGTGGCCTTGTCCTTCACCAGCTCGATGCCGTAGAAGAAGCCGTTGCCGCGCACGTCGCCGACGATCGGCAGGTCGTGCAGCTTCGACAGGGTCGCGTGGAAGGCCGACTCGTTGTCGAGCACGTGCTGGTTGAGGCCTTCGCGCTCGAAGATGTCGAGGTTGGTGAGCGCGACCGCCGCCGAGACGGGGTGGCCGCCGAAGGTGTAGCCGTGCAGGAAAGTGTTGCTGCCCTTGAAGAACGGTTCGGCGACCCGGTCGGAGACGACGGTCGCGCCGATGGGGGAGTAGCCGGACGTCATGCCCTTGGCACAGGTGATGATGTCCGGAACGTAGCCGAACTTGTCGCACGCGAACATCGTGCCGAGGCGGCCGAAGGCACAGATGACCTCGTCCGACACGAGCAGCACGTTGTACGTATCACAGATCTCGCGTACCCGCTGGAAGTAGCCGGGCGGGGGAGGGAAGCAGCCGCCGGCGTTCTGCACCGGCTCGAGGAAGACGGCCGCGACCGTTTCGGGCCCCTCGAAGAGGATCTGCTGCTCGATCTGGTCGGCGGCCCAGCGGCCGAACGCCTCGGGGTCGTCACTGTGGACCGGGGCCCGGTAGATGTTGGTGTTGGGCACCTTGTACGCGCCGGGGACGAGCGGTTCGAAGGGGGCCTTGAGGGCCGGGAGGCCGGTGATGGCCAGTGCGCCCTGGGGCGTGCCGTGGTAGGCCACGGCACGGGATATGACCTTGTACTTCATCGGGTTGCCCGTGAGCTTGTGGTACTGCTTCGCAAGCTTCCACGCGGTCTCCACGGCCTCGCCGCCGCCGGTGGTGAAGAAGACCTTGTTGAGGTCGCCCGGAGCGTAGTGGGCGAGCCGCTCGGCAAGCTCGACGGCTTTGGGGTGCGCGTAGCTCCAGACGGGGAAGAACGCCAGCTCCTGCGCCTGCTTGGCGGCCGCCTCCGCGAGCTCGGCCCGCCCGTGGCCCGCCTGGACCACGAACAGCCCTGCGAGGCCGTCCAGGTAGCGCTTGCCCTTGTCGTCGAAGATGTAGGTGCCCTCGCCGCGCACGATGGTCGGGACGGGAGCGTTCTCGTACGACGACATGCGGGTGAAGTGCATCCACAGGTGGTCGTACGCAGTCTGGGAGAGGTCCTTGCTCACGGCTATCGGGTTCCCCATGTGTAGGTCTGCTTGCGGAGCTTGAGGTAGACGAAGCTCTCGGTCGAGCGCACGCCCGGCAGGGTCCGGATGCGCTTGTTGATCGTTTCGAGGAGATGGTCGTCGTCCTCGCAGACGATCTCGATGAGGAGGTCGAAGGAGCCTGCGGTCACGACGACGTACTCGACCTCGTCCATCGCGGTCAGGGCGTCGGCGACCGGATCGAGGTCGCCCTCCACGTTGATGCCGACCATCGCCTGGCGCCGGAAACCCACGGTGAGCGGGTCGGTGACGGCGACGATCTGCATCACGCCTTGATCGAGCAGCTTCTGGACACGCTGCCGTACGGCTGCCTCGGACAGCCCCACGGCTTTGCCGATCGCCGCGTAGGGGCGGCGGCCGTCTTCCTGGAGCTGCTCGATGATCGCCAGGGAGACGGCGTCGACGGGCGGCGTGCCGTGCACGTTCTTCGGGTCCGGACTACGAGTGGCCACGCCTCCACTGTGCATGCGTCTCGTCAGTGTGGCAACCCTGGAGCGATGAAATTCGTTGTCGGCACATGGAGGAATAACTGATTCCGTCGTTCATAGCTGTGAGGTATGTCGAAAACGCGGGCTCACTGACTAGGCTGACGGGTCTCACCCAGTGGACATCTGACAGGAGGGGTGGCAGCCATGACCACCGAGCTGCGTCGTCTTCGCAATTTCATCGACGGGGAGTTCCGGGACGCCGCCGATGGCCGGACCACCGAGGTGGTCAACCCGGCCACAGGCGAGGCGTACGCCACCGCTCCGCTGTCCGGCGCCGCGGACGTGGACGCCGCCATGGCCGCGGCCGAGGCCGCCTTCCCCGCGTGGCGTGATCTGGTGCCGGGCGAGCGCCAGAAGGTCCTGCTCAAGATCGCGGACGCCATCGAGGCGCGTGCCGAGGAGCTCATCGCCGCCGAGTCCGAGAACACCGGCAAGCCGCTGGCTCTCACCCGCACCGAAGAGGTCCCCCCGATGGTGGACCAGATCCGCTTCTTCGCGGGCGCCGCGCGGATGCTGGAGGGCCGCTCCGCCGGCGAATACATGGAGGGCCTGACCTCCATCATCCGGCGCGAGCCGATCGGCGTCTGCGCGCAGGTCGCCCCGTGGAACTACCCGATGATGATGGCGGTGTGGAAGTTCGCCCCGGCGCTCGCCGCGGGCAACACCGTCGTCCTCAAGCCCTCGGACACCACGCCCGCCTCCACGGTCCTCATCGCCGAGATCATCGGCGGCGTGCTGGAGGAGCTCGGCCACCCCAAGGGCGTCTTCAACGTCATCTGCGGCGACCGGGAGACGGGCCGCCTGATGGTCGAGCACCCGGTGCCGGCCATGGCCTCGATCACCGGCTCCGTGCGGGCCGGCATGCAGGTCGCGGAGTCCGCCTCCAAGGACCTCAAGCGCGTCCACCTGGAGCTCGGCGGCAAGGCCCCCGTCGTCGTCTTCGACGACGCCGACATCGCCAAGGCCGTCGAGGACATCGCCGTCGCCGGCTACTTCAACGCCGGCCAGGACTGTACGGCCGCGACCCGGGTCCTCGTCCACGAGTCGGTCCACGACGAGTTCGTCACCGCGCTCGCCAAGGCCGCCGCCGACACCAAGACGGGGCAGCCGGACGACGAGGACGTGCTCTACGGGCCCCTCAACAACGCCAACCAGCTCAAGCAGGTCGCAGGCTTCATCGAGCGGCTGCCCGGCCACGCCAAGCTGGAGGCCGGCGGGCACCGGGTGGGCGAGAAGGGCTACTTCTTCGCCCCGACCGTCGTCTCCGGCCTCAAGCAGGACGACGAGATCATCCAGCACGAGGTCTTCGGCCCCGTGATCACCGTCCAGTCCTTCGCGGACGAGGACCAGGCCGTCGCGTACGCCAACGGAGTCGAGTACGCGCTGGCCTCCTCGGTGTGGACGAAGGACCACGGCCGCGCCATGCGGATGTCCAAGAAGCTTGATTTCGGCTGCGTGTGGATCAACACCCACATCCCGCTGGTCGCCGAGATGCCGCACGGAGGCTTCAAGAAGTCCGGATACGGCAAGGACCTCTCGGCCTATGGCTTCGAGGACTACACGCGCGTCAAGCACGTCATGACGTCGCTGGACTGAGGGGGAGGGGGTGGGGGCGGGCCGGCGGCCTCATGCGGCGGGCGGGACCGCCTCATGCGGGAAGCAGCGCCCGCCTCATGCGGCAGGTGACCCGCCCCGTGCGGCGGGCCGGCCCCGCCTCGTGCGGCCAGCAGGCCCCGCCTCATGCTGTGGGCGGGGCTGCCTCATGCCGGCAGAGGGGCCCGGCCCACCGCTGTAGGGCACCGCACTCATGGTGCAGGGGCCCTCGCGCCCCACGCGCTGTACGGTCCGCAGCGCCCCACGCCGAACGGCCGAGGTGGCCTCATGCCGGAAGGCACGAGGCCACCTCGCATGCCGGCACCGGCCCGCACCAGGCACTCGTTTCCGGTGCAGGCCGCCGCCTGCCGGGCGCCGGTATCATCGACGGCTGGCCGTTCCCGGCCGTCAGGCTGTCGGGAAGTGCGGTCGTCTCCCGGACAGGCCGTACATTGTCCGCGAAGATCCGACCCACCATGCTGCCGGAATGCGAGAGAAGCCCGTGAAGCCCCTGTCCCGCCGGTCTCTGCTGCGCGCTCTGGGCGCCGGAGCCGGGGCCGCCGCGCTCGCCGGATGCGGCGTGCCCGCCGCGTACGTCGAGCCGGCCGACCGGGCCGCCCGCGACCGCTCCGGCAGCGACAAGAGCCTCGTCTTCGCCAACTGGCCGCTCTACATCGACGTCGACGAGAAAGACCCGCAGAAGCGCCCCACGCTCGACGCTTTCGAGAAGTGGAGCGGCATATCGGTGAAGTACACCGAGGAGATCAACGACAACGACGAATTCTTCGGCAAGGTCAGCCCGGCCCTGATGAACCATCAGGAAACCGGGAGGGACCTCATCGTCGTCAGCGACTGGATGGCATCCCGCTACGTGCGCCTCGGCTGGGTCCAGGAGATGGACCGCTCGCGCCAGCCGAACGTCGACAGGCACCTCGACCCGCTACTGCGCAAGCCCTCCTTCGACGCCGGCCGGCTGCACACCGTCCCGTGGCAGTCCGGCATCACGGGTATCGCGTACAACCGCAAGAAGCTCGGCCGGGAGATCCGCCACACCTCCGACCTGTGGAAGGACGACCTGCGCGGCCGCGTCACGCTGCTGGCCGGCATGGACGAGGCGTACTCGCTGCTCATGCAGGGCAACGGCGCCGACGTCACCCGTTGGACCGCCGACGACTTCCACACCATGACCGATCAGTTGCGCCGCCTCGTGCGCCAGCGCCACATCCGGCGCTTCACGGGCAACGACTACATCAAGGACCTCTCGTCCGGTGACGTCCTCGCCTGCCAGGCCTACTCCGGCGATGTCATCCAGCTCCAGGCCGACAACCCCGACATCGAGTTCGTCGTCCCGGAGGAGGGCGCCGAGCTGTGGGCCGAGAGCCTCATGGTGCCCAACCTCGCCCGTCACAAGCGCAACGCCGAAGCACTCGTCGACTACTACTACCGGCCGGAGGTCGCTGCACAGGTCGCCGCCGCGGTCAACTACGTCTGCCCCGTGCCGGCCGCCCGTGACGTCCTCGCCTCCTCCTCGGACAAGGAACTGGCGGCCCTCGCCGAGAACCCGCTCATCTTCCCCAGCGATGACATGCGTAAACGCCTGGCGACGGCGCGTGACATGACCGCGAGGGAGCGGCCGGGCTTCACCAAGGAGTGGAACGAGATCGTCGGTCTCTGACCGGCTCCGTGCGGCGGCCCGTCGCCGGCCGCATCCACTCAGCTTGTCAGCAGCGAGCGAAGAGTGCCCACCCGGTTGGTGGTGATCGCATCGACGCCCGCAGCCAGCAGCCGCCTCATCGTGAACCGGGTGTCTGCTGTCCAGGCCGACACCAGCAGCCCGTCGGAGTGGTTACGCGCGACTAGCTCGGGGCTCACCAGCCCGAAGCGGTAGTTCAGCCAGCGTGGAGCGATTGCGGCGAGCAGGGCACGGCGCGGCGGCATCAGCGTCGTCCACGTCAGAGCAGTCTCCGCGTCCGCGTCGGCTCGGCGCACCGCCAGCATCGATGCCGCGCCACCGCAGTAGTACACGCGCTCGGCGGCCCCGCTCGCGTGCACTGCCGCGACCGCAGCCTCGGCGGCCGACGCGTCCGGCAGGTCGATGAACAACCTCGGCCCCGTGTGCCCCGCGCCGAGGTGCAGGGCCTCATGCAGGGTGGGTACGCCGCCACTGGTCAGCTCCCGCAGCTCGTCCGCCGAGAGCGAGCCGAGGACCCGCGTGAGGCCCCACAAGCGCTCCAGCGTCGCATCGTGCAGCAGCACGGGCACACCGTCGCGCGTGAGGCGGACGTCGACCTCCACCGCCCCCGCGCCGGCCTGCAGGGCAGAGCGGATCGAGGGGAGAGTGTTCTCCCGGAACCGGTACGGGTCGCCGCGGTGAGCGACGGCGGTCACGGTGCGGGCTTCCACGGCAGGGGAGTTCGGGCTGGGCATGGGGCCATTGTCGCCGGGCCGCGCGCCTGTCGCCGTCAGCCCCGCCAGGCGGCGGTGTACGCGTCGATCTCGGCCCTGAGCGCGGCCTTGGCCACCGGGTCCATGAACGACGCCTCCACGGCGTTCTTGGCAAGCCCGGCGACGCCCGCAGCGTCAAGGTCCAGCAGACGGGCGGCGACACCGTACTCGCGGTTGAGGTCGGTGCCGAACATGGGCGGATCGTCGCTGTTGACGGTCACCAGGACGCCCGCGGCCACCATCTCCTTGATGGGGTGCCGGTCCAGGTCGGTCACGGCGCGAGTGGCCAGGTTGGACGTCGGGCAGACCTCCAGCGGAATGCGGCGTTCGGCCAGGTGGGCCAGCAGATCCGGGTCCTGCGGGGCACTGGTGCCATGGCCGATGCGCTCGGCGCGCAGATCGACGAGGGCGTCCCAAATGGTCTGCGGGCCCGTCGTCTCACCGGCGTGGGGCACGCTGTGCAGCCCTTCGGCGATGGCGCGGTCGAAGAACGGCTTGAACTGCGGCCTGGGCACCCCGATCTCCGGCCCGCCCAGCCCGAAGGAGACCAGCCCCTCGGGCTTGAGCTCACAGGCGATCCGCGCGGTCTCCTCCGCGGCCTCCAGCCCTGCCTCGCCGGGGATGTCGAAGCACCAGCGCAGCACCACGCCCAGCTCCGTCTCGGCGGCCTTGCGGGCGTCCTCGATGGCCTCCACGAAGGCGGCATCGGGAATGCCGCGCCGGGTCGAGCTGAAGGGGGTGACGGTCAGTTCGGCGTAGCGGATGTTCTGCCGCGCCATGTCGCGTGCGACCTCGTACGTGAGCAGCCGCACGTCCTCGGCGTCGCGGATCAGGTCGACGACCGAGAGGTAGACCTGGATGAAGTGGGCGAAGTCGCGGAAGGTGAAGAAATCGGCCAGTGCCTCGGGATCGGTGGGCACGGGCGAGTCCGGGTGGCGGGCGGCGAGTTCGGAGACGATACGGGGAGACGCCGACCCGACGTGGTGCACATGGAGCTCCGCCTTCGGGAGCCCTGCGATGAACGAGTCGAGTACGGACATGCGTGCCTCCATGGCGCGGTCGGCTGGAGCCGGTCGACAGGGTGCCGTTCATCGTATGCGGGACGTGCGCTGCCGTTGTGCTCAGGCCTTAGCATGACGGGGTATCTAGTGGGGAGGACTATGTCCGACAAGGCCACCGGGGCCGACGAGCAGCCGGAGCCGCGGGACCCCGATCCCTGGACTCCGCCGCAGCCGCGGATATCCCTCGACAAGCCCGCTTCACAGCCGGGCGAAGCAGGCTCACAGCCGGCACTCGGGCAGGACGCCGGTGCCGGCCCTGCGCCCCATGCGGCTTCTGCGCCTCATGCCCCTGCACCGTCGGCGCCTCATGCGGCCTCCGCGCCTCATGCCGCTGCATCACCGCGGCCTCATGCGGAGCCTGCGCCCCATGCCATGTCCTCGCCTCATGCGGCCCCGGTGCCGCCCCCCGGGCCGGCCCCGGACACCGTTCCTCCCGTGCCCCTCGCGCCGACCGGGCCGGGCACCCCCAGCGCGTACCGGAGCCCGTACGACCAGACGTCGTACGGAATGCCCAATCGGTCCTCCGCGGCCCCGGGCGCTGCCCCCTACGGCATGCAGACGCCACCGTACGGTCAGGGCCTCTACGGGCCGGGTGCCTATCAGCCGGGCGCGTACGGCTATCCGGCGGCACCGTTCTACATGCCGCCGGCGCCCAGCAACGGCCTGGGGCTCGCGGCCCTCGTGCTCGGCATCGTCGGCACGGTGCTCGCGCCTACAGTCGTCCTCGGAGCGGTGCTCGGCATCCTGGCGGTCGTCTTCGGCGCCGTGGGCCGGGCGAAGGTCCGCAAGGGGGAGGCCACGAACCCGGGACAGGCGCTCGCGGGGTTGATCCTCGGGGGCGTGGGGCTCGTCGTCACCGTCCTGATGGTCATCGTGTACATCAACATCGATGTCGACGACAGCGACGGCCCGGCCCCCGACGAGGATCCCGGAGCGACCTACGGCGCATACCTGTCGGCGCCGGTGCTGGTCGTGGACCGCTCGGCCAGCCGCTGACGCGCCTCCATCAGCGCGAAGCCGAGGAGGTTGTCGCCCTGCCAGCGAGCCGGGTCCTGGGCCCGCTCGTCGTCGGCGGCGAGTCCGATGCCCCAGACCCGGTCGAGCGGGCTGGCTTCCACCAGGACCCGGTCTCCGGTGCCCAGCAGGTAGGCGCCCAGTGCAGCGTCCTGCGCGAACTTGTGGACGCTGCCCTCCACCACCAGGTCGAAGCGGTGGCGCCGCCATGTCTCCTCGTCGAAGCCGCGCACCTTGCGTCCTGCGTCCTTCGCCTGCTTCGGATGCGAGGCCGCGATCGCCTCAGCTTCCGCCTCTTCATCACTGAAGAGCCGGGCCTTGCCGGCCATCATCCAGTGCTCGGCGGTGGCGTAGACGGTGCCGTCCACTGTGAACGGCGAAGACCACCACTGACTGAAGCAACCCGCTCCTATGCTGCCGTGCCGCCGCGGCTGATGCCCCCAGAAGCAGACGTACTTGAACTGTTCCCCGCGGGCGACCGCCGCCGTCAGTTCCGCAACCGATCGCGGCCCGTCCGCCTGCCGCTCCGTGCACTGCCCCATGCGCTCGTATCCCCGCTCGTCCCCGTTGATCTTCATGGGCGCCATTCTGTCCTCTTCGCCGTCCCCCGAACTCGGCTGACCGTGCCCGACCGTTCCCCATAGCATTGCCGGACGCAGTTCAACGGAGGGGACATTTTTCATGTCTGACTACAACCAGAATCCCTATGGGGCGCCGCAGCAGCCGCCCCAGCCGCCCCCGGTGCCGCCTCAGCAGCCCGGCTACGGCTACCCGAACCAGGCCCAGCCGGTGCAGAGCGGTTACCCCGGGCAGAGCGGTTATTCCGCTCAGGCGCCGAGCGCCTATCCGGCGCAGAGCAGCTACCCCTCCGCACCGCCGGTCCAGGCCTACCCCGCAGGCGGCTATGCGGGCCCCATGCAGCCCAGCAACGGCATGGGCACCGCCGGCCTCGTCTGCGGCATCATCGGCGCGGTCTGCAGCCTCCTCGTGTTCCTGTGGTTCTTCGGGCTGATCCTCGGCATCCTCGGCATCATCTTCGGCGCCGTCGGCCGCTCCAAGGTCACGAAGGGTGAGGCGACCAACCGGAGCGCCGCGACCACCGGCATCGTCCTCGGCATCGTGGCCCTCGTGCTCCCCGTGCTGTGGTTCGCCTTCTTCGCCAGCCTCCTCGGCATGGGTGCCAGCTTGTAACCCCGGCCGTCAGCTCCAAGCCGCAGTGCCGGACCTCGCACACGCGCTCAGCAGCATCGGCTGAGTCGGCACCGCGGCCACCCCTGCCTACGTGCAGTGCCCCTGTACGGGGCGTTCGTTCGAAGGATCGCCGACCCGGTGGTGTCCGTCCGGCTCGGCGACCCTTTCGACCCCCGCGACGGACCTCGGCTCATATACCCCACGCGGCTGTCGTGCACTGCTTTCTTCCCGGCCTGACGACCTGTTCCGAATTCGGTTGGCCGGTGACCGGCCGGGTTCAGGGTCCGCCGTGCTCGCGGACCTTCCCGTAATAGACCCGTGCCCAGTACTCGCAGCTGCCGGTTTTTGTCTTCGCCAGGGTGCGGCAATAGGTGTACAGATCCGCCTTGAAGTTGTTGTCGATGGCGAGGCGCGTGTCGTGGCCGAAGCGTCCCTGCTTCTTGTAGTTCCGGTAGCCGAAGTCGTGCCGCTGGCACGACGGAAGGAAGTTGAAGCCCATGGGGCGGTCCGGCGCCCAGGAACAGCCGTCGGATGACCAGTCGAGCTTGGCGGTATGCCCGGCATCATCGCGTACGGACTGGAACTGCTTCATCGAATAGGTGAAGAGCAGCTTGTCGGTGTATGTCTGGAGCGGAGGCTTTGGTGACGGTTTGGCGAGGGCTGGTTCGGCTGCGGCTCCCACGAGTAGTACGGCGCCCAGCGCCGCGATAGTCGTCACCATTTTTCTGTAGCTCACTATTTCCCCCGTTTGGCGCCGCGAGCGAGCCCGTGCTGCCCGCTCGACCCTCCGTGTGTGCGTACGCACGGGGAGCAGGTTGGCAGGTTCATGGTCAGACGATCAATGTGGACCGTGGAACCGTTGCGTAACCAAAAGGAAACAACGGAATCCCTTGTTCAAGTCGCCAGGCTCTGTCAGGATCCTCGCTCAAAGTCCGTCGCGGCTACGGAAAGAGCACCTGCATGGAGCGCTACCAGCCACGTACCGTGCTGAACCCTCGTGCCCTGCCGCACGCGGGAAGGGAAGGAACGCTCGCCTACGGCGGGTACGCCGCCCCGGCAGGCTGTGGCATCCCGCCTGCGAGGCGCCCGGATGCCGCCCTGGGCGCCTGCGGGAACCGCTCCACGCGGGATCGGGTCCCCGCCTTCTCCGCGGGGACCGAGAGCATCGACCTCGGTCCGGGTAGCAAGGGGCGCCCCATGCTCAACCACTTCCGGCGCCGGACCGGCAACCATGTAATGTCCCCCGAAGGCATCAGAGGCAGCGTCGAATTCTTCGGAGAAGTCGACAATCAGCTCGCCGCCGATAACGGCTTAGGCCGGGACCTGATCTGCGTCTCCGACCGGACATCCGGCTGCATGCTCAAGCGCGGCTGGGCCTGGCGGTTCGCCCTAGCGCACCTTCCCGGCGCCTATGGCAACCTTTTCCCGGGCATTCCGGAACCCCGGGCGCTCGCATTCCCGCCCCTGGGCCGGCATTCCTGCCGTCATCGCCCACCCTCGCAAATCCGCCGGTGGCCGCAAGGCCGACCCGATACCCCAGCTTCCGGAAGACCGCCCGGCTCAAAGGATGCTTCGGCCTCCTCCCCGAAATGCGGGACACGGTCGGACCCACCCTCCTCGGTATGGGAAAACAGCCGTGAAAACGTCACCGTCGGCGAATGTGCGGCGGCCATCCCCCGCCTGCGCCGGGCGCCCGGCCGCGGTCAGATCCGCCGCTTACCGGCAACGACCACAGGACTGACCTCAGCAAGGACGGCGTCGCCGTATGCACCGCCCGGGCGGGAGACCGCGTCCGGTTCCAGGCCGGCGACCTCGACATCCAGTGCGCAACCCCGAACTCGGACCACACGCTTTCGAGCGACAATCTTCTGGTCCCCTGCAACGCACGCCCCAGAGGAACGCCGAGCGCCTCATCGACTACGACGACCACCGGCCCGAGGCCGCCCCACAGCTCGCGCCGCCGGTGGCTGCCTGATCATCTCCGGCTAGGCGGTACACCGGCGAAGGCTCGCTCCTCCGCTCCCCGACCGCCGCCGAGGAGAAGGCGTCCGGGGCGGCTGTCTGCAGGTACGCCGGCGCCTGGACCGCGGAAACGGCGACCGGCGCGGCGCCCGGCCCCGGACATATGAGAACGTACGCGGCTGTACGTGCCGTACGCGCTCACGCCCCTCGAGACCCCTGGATCCAAGCCCCATGACGACAACCGCCCCGACCGACAGCAGCAGCGGCACGGACGTCCGCCTCACCGCCATCAGCAAGAGCTACGGTGCCTTCACCGCCGTACAACCGCTCGACCTGTCCGTCCCCGCCGGCTCCTTCTTCGCCCTGCTCGGCGCCTCGGGCTGCGGCAAGACCACCACCCTGCGCATGATCGCCGGTCTCGAGCAGCCCACAACCGGCACCGTGGAGCTCGCCGGCAAGGACGTCACCGCCCTCCCCCCGCACAAGCGCCCCGTCAACACCGTCTTCCAGAGCTACGCGCTCTTCCCGCACCTCGACATCTACGAGAACGTCGCCTTCGGTCTTCGCCGCCGCGGCATCAAGTCCGTCAAGAAGCAGGTCGGCGACATGCTCGACCTCGTCCAGCTCGGCGACTTCGCCCGCCGCAAGCCCCACCAGCTCTCCGGCGGCCAGCAGCAGCGCGTCGCCGTCGCCCGGGCCCTGATCAACCACCCACAGGTCCTCCTGCTCGACGAGCCCCTCGGAGCCCTCGACCTCAAGCTGCGCCGCCAGATGCAGCTCGAGCTCAAGCGCATCCAGACCGAGGTCGGCATCACCTTCATCCACGTCACCCACGACCAGGAGGAGGCCATGACGATGGCCGACACGGTCGCGGTCATGAACGCCGGCCGGGTCGAACAGCTCGGCGCCCCCGCCGACCTCTACGAGACCCCCCGCACCACCTTCGTCGCCAACTTCCTGGGCACCTCGAACCTCATCACCGCCGAGGTCCTCGACACCTCCGGCGAGAACCTCGTCCTGCGCGCCGCGGATACCAAACTCGCCCTGCCCCGTGCGCGATGTACCGTCGCCCCCCATGCGGGCGGGAAGCTCCTCGTCGGAATACGACCGGAGAAGATCACCCTCACGCATGCCGACGACGCCGGCACCATCCCCGAGGGGCGCAACCGCGTCCACGGCCGCATCACCGCGTCCAGCTTCATCGGCGTCTCCACCCAGTACCTCGTCGACAGCCCCGCGGCCACGGGCCTTTCCGTCTACGAGCAGAACATCGAGCGCGACTCCCGCCTCGCGCCGGGCACCGACGTCGTCCTGCACTGGAACCCCGGCCACAGCTTCGGCCTGGACGCCGCGCAGAGCATCGAGGCCGGCACGGACGCGGGGGAGGGCACCTGATGGCACTCGTCACCGACAAGCCCCCCGCGCCCCGTGCGGCTCTCCGCACGGCCGCACGGGGCAGGAAGCTCACCCCGTACTGGCTCCTGCTCCCGGGCATCCTCTGGCTGCTGGTCTTCTTCGCCGCACCGCTCGTCTATCAGGCGTCCACTTCCGTACAGACCGGCTCCCTCGAAGAGGGATTCCAGGTCACCTGGCACTTCGCCACGTACTGGGACGCGCTGACCGAGTACTACCCCCAGTTCCTGCGCTCCGTGGCCTACGCCGCGACCGCCACCGCGCTCTGCCTGGCCCTCGGCTACCCGCTCGCCTACCTCATCGCCTTCAAGGCCGGCCGCTGGCGCAACGTCCTGATGATCCTCGTCATCGCGCCGTTCTTCACCAGCTTCCTGATCCGCACCCTCGCCTGGAAGACGATCCTCTCCGACGGCGGCCCCGTCGTCTCGGCCCTCGCAAGCCTGCACGTCCTCGACGTCACCAACGCGCTCGGCGTCACCGAGGGACACCGAGTACTGGCCACGCCCCTGGCCGTCGTCTGCGGCCTGACCTACAACTTCCTGCCCTTCATGATCCTGCCGCTGTACACCTCCCTGGAGCGCATCGACGGACGGCTGCACGAGGCGGCCGGCGACCTCTATGCGCGGCCGCTGACGACCTTCCGCAAGGTGACCTTCCCGCTCTCCATGCCCGGCGTCGTCGCGGGCACGCTGCTCACCTTCATCCCCGCCACCGGCGACTACATCAACGCCGAGCTGCTCGGCTCCACCGACCAGAAGATGATCGGCAACGTCATCCAGTCCCAGTTCCTGCGTGTCCTGGACTACCCGACGGCCGCCGCCCTGTCCTTCATCCTCATGGCCGCCATCCTCGCCATGGTCACCGTCTACATCCGCAAGTCCGGGACGGAGGACCTGGTCTGATGTCTGCCCTGCCCACCCGTCCGGCCACTCTCGCCCGCCCCGTGCGATGGCTCCGCCGCAACCTCGTCGTGCTCGCGGGGCTGGCCACCCTGGCCTACCTCGTCCTGCCCAACGTCGTCGTCACCGTCTTCTCGTTCAACAAGCCCAACGGCCGCTTCAACTACGAGTGGCAGCGCTTCTCCACGGACGCCTGGACCGCCCCGTGCGGCGTCGCCGACCTCTGCGGCTCCCTCTCGCTCAGCCTGCAGATCGCCGTCTGGGCGACCCTCGGCGCCACCGTCCTGGGCACGGCTCTCGCCTTCGCGCTGGCCCGCTACCGATTCCGAGCCCGCTCCTCCGTCAGCACCCTGATCTTCCTGCCGATGGCGATGCCCGAGGTCGTCATGGCGGCCTCGCTGGCCACGCTCTTCCTCAACATGGGCGTCACCTTCGGCTTCTGGACGATCCTCATCGCCCACATCACGTTCTGCCTGAGCTTCGTGGTGACGGCCGTCAAGGCCCGGGTGATGTCCATGGACCCCCGCCTCGAACAGGCCGCCCAGGACCTCTACGCCACCCCGCTGCAGACCTTTCTGCGGGTGACCCTCCCGATCGCGGCACCGGGCATCGTGGCGGGCGCCCTGCTCTCCTTCGCCCTGTCCTTCGACGACTTCATCATCACCAACTTCAACGCCGGCTCGACTGTGACCTTCCCCATGTTCGTCTGGGGATCCGCACAACGGGGCACACCCGTTCAAATCAATGTCATCGGAACGGCGATGTTCGCCATCGCCGTGCTGTGCGTCCTCGCCGGTCAGCTGATCGGCGGGCGCCGAAAAAGGAGCTGAGAACATGGCCGCTCGTGCCATGAACCCTGTCCAAGCACTTTCCGAAGCCGCTCCCCGGCCCTACTGGCTCGACGACCCCTCCCGGCCGGAGGCGCTCCCCGCGCTCGTCGGCGACGAGCACTGCGACCTGCTCGTCGTCGGCGGCGGCTACTCCGGCCTGTGGACCGCGCTCCTCGCCAAGGAGCGCGACCCCGGCCGGGACGTCGTCCTCATCGAGGCCCAGGAGGCCGGCTGGGCGGCCTCAGGCCGCAACGGCGGCTTCTGCTCCGCCTCCCTCACCCACGGCTGGGCCAACGGCGCCGCACGGTGGCCGGACGAGCTCACCACCCTCCACAGGCTCGGCCTGCAGAACCTCGACGACATCGAGGCCACCCTCAGCCGCTACGGCATCGACTGCGACTTCGAACGGACCGGCGAGATCGACATCGCCACCGCTCCCCACCAGGTGCACGAGCTCCAGGAGGCCGCCGAGGAACTCGAAGCCCTCGGCATCACCGGCTACGAGTACCTCGACCGGAACGCCCTGAGTGCGGAGGTCCGCTCCCCGACCTTCCTCGCCGGTCTCTGGGACCGCGACGGGGTCGCCATGCTGCACCCCGCGCGGCTCGCATGGGGCCTCAAGCGTGCGTGCACGGAGCTCGGGGTGCGCATCTACGAGCACACGCCCGGCACCGAGCTCTCCTCCCGCGCCGCAGGCATCGCCGTCCGCACGCCCTACGGCCGGGTCTTCGCCCGCCAGGCCGCGCTGGGCACCAATGCCTTCCCCTCACTGGTCAAGCGCGTCCGCCCCTACATCGCACCCGTCTACGACTACGCCCTGATGACGGAGCCTCTGAACGCAGAACAGCTCGCCGCCATCGGCTGGAAGGGCCGGCAGGGGCTCGGGGACGCCGCGAACCACTTCCACTACTTCCGCATCACACCTGACCACCGCATCCTGTGGGGCGGCTACGACATCGTCTACCACTACGGCGGTGGCGTCAGGGACGAGTACGACCACCACCCGGCCACGTACCAAAAGCTCGCCGAGCACTTCTTCCGCTGTTTCCCGCAGCTCGAGGGCGTGCGCTTCACCCACAACTGGGGCGGTGCCATCGACACCTGCTCGCGCTTCTCGGCCTTCTTCGGTACGGCGCACGGAGGCAAGGTCGCCTACGCCCTCGGCTACACGGGGCTGGGTGTCGGCGCCACCCGCTTCGGCGCCGACGTCATGCTCGACCTGCTCTCCGGGGAACGCACGGAGCGCACCGAGCTGGAGATGGTGCGCAGCAAGCCGTTGCCGTTTCCGCCCGAACCGGTGCGCTCCATGGGCATCGGCATCACCCAGTGGTCGATGACGAGGGCCGACGAGAACGGCGGCCGCCGGAATCTGTGGCTCAAGGCGATGGACAAGGTCGGCCTGGGCTTCGACAGCTGACGCGGGGCCGGGCGCATGGGGCCGCCGGGTGCGGCCGCGCTGCATCGTGGCCTCATGCGCGGCCCTGGAGCCACGGCCTCATGCGCGCCCTGCCTGACCGCCCCATGCGCGGCCTCCTGGCGCACCGGAGCGCGCCGTCCCGCGGAGAGTGAACCCTTCACCTCCGCCCGGCCCGGAAACCCGCGTAATGATCCGCACTCCGCGGCCTCTCCATCCGTGAACGCAGAACGAGCGGACACGGAACGGAGGACTGCCATGAGTGACGAAGCGGGAAAACGGAGCGCGATGGAGTGGCTGGCGACGGCGGCGCCCGATCCGGGGACCTGCCGGTGGGAGTGGGAGCGCAACCCCCTCGGAGTGGCCTTGCTGCCCGCCGGCAGGCTCTGGGACGTCCTCATCCTCTCCAGCGAACTGGGCCGCCCCACGCTGGAGGTCCTGAGCCGTTGCACGGAGCGGGTGGGCCCTGTCCTGGCCGACTTCGGCGACTGCCGTATGGGCTTCTTCGTTCCTCCGGGCACTGCTGCCGGGTGGATCGCCACGGGGGTACGTACTGCCGGGGCCGGGAGCTGGGTCGTCGTGCCTCATCCCGGGCGTGCCGCCTCGGGCGTCCGGTGGGTGGTGCCGCCCGACGGCACGGGCACGCTCACCGACCCGGTGCTCCTTGAGCTGTCGATGCATGAGGCCGCTGTGACCCTCGCCCGCGAACGGGATGTCTGAGGGCCTGTGCCAGCCCCCACAGCAGCACGCCGGACAGGCACCAGGCACCCACCACGTCCAGCGGCCAGTGGTACCCGCATCGCACCAGGCCGGCCGCGACGCCCGCGTTCAGCACGAGGTACCCAATCGCCGCCCACGCGCGCGTGCGCGCGTGGAGGCCGCGGGGCCTCAGGCGGGAAAGGCACGCATGGGGCCGGACCATGGACCGGCCGGCATGGGGCGCTGTACGGGCCCCCGCCCTCGCACGGGGCGGCGCCGGGAAGACTCCGGCATGAGGCCGCGTACGCAACGAGGGGGCACGGGGCGGCAGGAGAAGCAGCACTGCAGCCCCGTACGCGACAGCAGCGGTGGCCGTATGGCCCGAAGGGAAGAAGCCGTCGTGCACTCCGGACGCCGCCATGGCGGGCGGCCCCGAGCGGCCGATCCAGGCCTTCAACGGCACGATCACGGCGGGCACGGCCGCCATGGTGAGAGCGGCCCATACGGCCGGCAGCCAGCGCCCGGGGCCCCGCCGAAGCAGCGCTGAAGCCACCATGGCGGCGATCAGCACGGGCACAGCGACCGAAGCGTTGCCGAGTTCGGCGAGGAACTGCGCGGCACCGCCGGGAAGGGACGAGCTCGCGACCGTACGGCCGAGGGCCTCGTCGGACGCCCGCAGGGGTCCCCGAGCCGCGACCTGCCAGGTGACCAGAGCGAGGAGCAGCGTGCACAGGGCGGGAAAGAGCCCGCGGACGAGGCGGCGCGATGCCGGCGGCCCCGGAACAGGGGGGGAGGTTCCGAGGCCGCCGTGGGGACCGGGGTGCCGCGCGCCCCGGGGGGTATGGGGCGGGCGGCCATCCGATCGGTGAGGATGTCCGGAGCGCAGGGCTCCAGTGGTGTGCGCGAAGGCACGGCCGGGTCGGCACTGGGGACGTACCGGCTCGGCTCCGTCCGCAGTCCCCTGCGGACGAGGTGTTTCTCTCATCTGCAGAAACCGTACGGCAGGCCGGGCGACCCGGACAGCCGGATCACCCGTCCAACACCCGCTCCGCACAGGTTCTTCACCCCTGTTCCCCCCTGCCGGCGCCCTACAGACGGGCGAAGGCGGCCTCGATGATGTCCAGGCCCTCGTTGAGCAGGTCCTCGCCGATGACCAGCGGCGGCAGGAAGCGCAGCACGTTGCCGTACGTGCCGCAGGTGAGCACGATCAGGCCCTCCGCGTGGCAGGCCTTGGCGAGCGCACCGGCGGCCTCCGGGTGGGGGTCCTTGGTGCCCGACTTGACCAGCTCGACCGCGATCATCGCGCCGCGCCCGCGGATGTCGCCGATGATGTCGAACTTCTCCTGCATGGCGGAGAGGCGGCCCTTCATGACCTCCTCGATGCGCTTGGCCTTCGCGTTGAGGTCGAGCTCGCGCATGGTCTCGATCGAGCCGAGCGCCGCCGCGCAGGCCACCGGGTTACCGCCGTACGTGCCACCCAGGCCGCCCGCGTGCGCGGCGTCCATGATCTCCGCGCGGCCGGTCACGGCGGCGAGCGGCAGGCCGCCCGCGATGCCCTTGGCGGTGGTGATCAGGTCGGGGACGATGCCCTCGTCCTCGCACGCGAACCACTGCCCCGTGCGGCAGAAGCCGGACTGGATCTCGTCCGCGACGAAGACGATGCCGTTGTCCTTCGCGAACTGCGCGACGCGCGGCAGGAAGCCCTTGGCCGGCTCGATGAAGCCACCCTCGCCCAGCACCGGCTCGATGATGATCGCGGCGATGTTCTCGGCGCCGACCTGCTTGGTCATGGCGTCGATGGCCTGGGCCGCGGCCTCCTCGGCGCAGTTCTCCGGGCCGGTGGGCCAGCGGTAGCCGTAGGCCACCGGCACGCGGTAGACCTCGGGGGCGAACGGGCCGAAGCCGTGCTTGTACGGCATGTTCTTGGCGGTGAGCGCCATCGTCAGGTTCGTACGGCCGTGGTAGCCGTGGTCGAAGACGACGACGGCCTGGCGCTTGGTGTACGCGCGGGCGATCTTCACCGCGTTCTCGACGGCCTCGGCGCCCGAGTTGAACAGCGCGGACTTCTTGGCGTGGTCGCCCGGCGTCAGCTCGGCGAGCTTCTCGCAGACCTCCACGTAGCCCTCGTAGGGCGTCACCATGAAACAGGTGTGGGTGAAGTCGGCGAGCTGCGCGACCGCACGGCGCACCACGGCCTCGGCGGAGTTGCCGACCGACGTCACGGCGATGCCGGAGCCGAAGTCGATCAGGGAGTTGCCGTCCACGTCCTCGAGCACGCCGCCGCCGGCGCGCTTGGTGAACACCGGCAGCGTCACGCCGACGCCGCCCGCGACGGCCGCGTTCTTCCGCGCCAGCAGCTCCTGCGACTTCGGGCCGGGGATCGCGGTGACGATACGGCGCTCCTGGGGGAGGGCCGGGCCTCCAGTCAGTTCGGTCATGAGGTGCTCCAGGGGGAGAGAACGGGCTTCAGTCGGACTTTTAGTCGCAGGCTAGGGGCGACAGCGGGGGTCGGGCATGTTCCGTTCGGGAGAAGTGGGCGCGTCGCGTTGTCCGTACCGGACATGGCGACCCGGATCGCGCCCGCCCGCACGTTCCCCGGGTGATCATGACAACGGCCCGGCCCGGGGCGCTGAACTCGCCGTGCCGGGCCACTAGATTGAGCTGCGGCGCGCACTTGGACGAGGTCCGCTCGGACGAGAGGCACGGAACCGGCCGGCGGGGGGCGAGGGGCAGCGATGGAGCACGAGGGCACGTACGACGCACCGGGCGCACGAGGCGGTCCGCCGCACGGGGCGGCCGATGCGGCTGCGCCGACGGCCGGCGCCCCGCCTTGGCCCCGTCAGCAGCCGGGTTCGCCGGAGCCCCCGCCCCCGCCCCATGCCGTGCCCCCCATGCCGCTCGGAGCACCCCCCCTCATGCCGCTCGGGGAGCCATCCTCCACGCCTGTGGAGGCGCCGCCTCCGCCCCGTACCGCGCCACAGCAGTCCGGGGCGGCGCACGGGGCAGCGCATGGGGCGGTCTCGCGCGAGCGGTCCCCGTTCCTCACCTGGCTCCGTGCCTCGCGCATCCCGGCCGGTCCCGGCATCTGGGCCTACGGCTACCGCCCCAAGCCGCCGGAGGAGCCGGACCGCATCCCTGGCCGGCAGCTCCTCAGCGGAGCGGTCATCGCCCTGCTGTGCGGCTGGCTGCTGGGATCTCTGCTGTGGAACGGCTACCTCGGTACGTACTGGGTCTGGCCCCTCACCGTCCTGACCCCCGATTCCTGGCACAAGGGCATGGCGGCGGTGTGGACCGCCTACATCTACTACGCCATCTGCCTCGGCGCGCTCCTCGTCGTCTTCGGCCGCCTGGGGCGCTGGCCCCAGGTCTGGAGGCGGTACGTCGCACCGCTCCTTTCGCGGCTGTGGGACGACGGCGGGGTGGTTCCTGCCGCTGTGGGCGGCTCCCGCCAGGACCCGGCCGACTGGCCGCAGCTGCGCGCCGGGGGAGCGCACGAGGCCGCGGACCGGCTCGGTGCGGAGGCCCGGGCCGGGCTGATGAACGACGTCGACCACTCGCGGATCGAGCGGGCCTGGCAGTCCGTACGCGTACAGCCGGGGCGGCTCGCCGCCTTCACCGAAACCGTCCTGCGGCACGGGGCGGCCGCCTGCGCGCATCCCTCCGGTGCCCGCGACCTTCCCGTCCGCGCCGCGCGCCACGACCTCGTCACCCGGCAGGTGCGCATCGGCACCGCAGTCGACGACGAACGCAATCCGTACGTCCACCGCGGTGCCGGTTGCGCCCTCGACCCCGGCCTGCTGGGCACGTCCCTGCTCGCCGTCGGCCCGCCCGGCAGCGGCAAGACGGACCGGCTGGTCCGCCCCGTGCTGGAGTCGCTGTGCCTGCAGGCCCTCGCCGGCCGGGCGGCCGTCGTGGCGGTCGGTGCGGCGGGGGCGGGGCTGGCGCCCGACGAGGCGTTCGACGTCGTGGTGCGGATCGGCCGGCAGGATTCCGCGTACGACCTCGATCTGTACGGCGGCACCGACGACCCCGACGAGGCCGCGGCCGTCCTCGCCGAAGGCCTCGTGGGCGACCTCACCGCCACGCTGCCGGGCGAAGGAGGCCGCCGGGCGGCGACGGTGCTGTCCCAGATCCTCGGCCCCTACCGGGCCGCCCACGGGCGTTTCCCGTCCGTCCCCGAACTGCGTGAGCTCCTGGACGGCTCGCCCTCCGCGGTCGGCGCCCTGCGCACCGCTCTCGCGGACACAGGACACGACGCACTCATCCGGGAGGTCGACGCACGTGAACGGCAGGCCCACCGTCCCGGCGACGCCGGCCCCATGCTCGCCGACCGTCTCGCACTCCTCGACCGCCCCGCCTTCGCCCGTTTCTTCGACACCGCGACGCCCTCCCGCACGTTCTCGCTGCGCGCCCTCGAGCACCCGCTGCGCGTCCGGATCGATCTGCCCGAGCGCGGGCACGCCGAGGCGTCGCGGATGCTGGCCAGGCTCGTCCTAGCTCAGTTCACGGAATGCGCGGTCGCCCGAGGGGACCGTTCCCTTTTCGCCTGCCTCGTCCTGGACGACGCCACCCATGCCGTCACCCACGAGGCGGTACGGGGCCTGGCGCGGCTCCGTTCCGCGAACGCCGGGGCAGTGCTCACCCTCCGCACGCTCGACGACGTGCCCGAGGCCCTACGCAGCGCCCTGCTCGGTGCCGTCGGCTGCCGTATGGCGTTCTCCGGCGTCACCACGTGGGACGGGGCGCGCTTCGCCGAGGTGTGGGGCAAGGAGTGGGTGGAGACCCGCGACGTCACCGACCGCCAGATCATCGCCCATGAGCCGCTGACCCGGGTCACCCATGTGGTGCGCAGGCTGGTCACGGGCCGCGCGGTCACGGCCCAGTCCGTGACGGTGCGCAAGGTGGAGCGGGAGCGCTGGTCCGCCTCCGAGCTGGCGCACGGTGTGCCCGCGGGGCACGCGGTGCTGTCCGTGACCTCCGTACGGGGCGCCAGTGCGCCTCCGGTGCTGGTCGATCTGCAGCGGTGAACCGGCTCGCGTTCCCCGCGATTGCTCCACTGAGGCAGAATCGGTCACAGCAGTTCATACGTGACGGCACCGTTGCCGCGACGCCCCCTCCGAAGGTGCCATGCCCCCGACGCTCGCTTCACTCGTCCACCACTCCGCGCTGAAACTCACCGTGCTCGCGGGGGAGGACCACCTGGACAGGCCTGTCCGCTGGGCGCACGTCAGCGAGCTGGCCGACCCTGTGCCGTGGATGGACGGCGGCGAGCTGCTCCTGATCACCGCGTTGAAGATCGACGCGGAGGACCCCGAGGCCATGCAGCAGTACGTCCGCCGCCTCGTGCGCGCCGGCGTCGTGGGCCTGGGCTTCGCGGTCGGTGTCAACTACGAGACGGTGCCCGAGGCACTGGTGGGGGCGGCGGCAGCAGAGGGCCTGCCGCTCCTCGAGGTGCCCCGCCGTACGCCGTTCATCGCCATCACCAAGGCAGTGTCGGCCGCCATTGCAGCTGACCAGTACCGGGCGGTGACGGCCGGCTTCGAGGCCCAGCGCGAACTGACCAGGGCCGCCCTCGGGCCGGAAGGCCCGGCCGCCCTCGTCGCCAGGCTCGCCGCGCACCTCGACGGCTGGGCAGCGTTGTACGACGCCTCGGGCGCCGTCGTGGCCGCAGCGCCCGAGTGGGCCGCGCGCCGTGCCGCGCGCCTCGGAGCGGACGTCGAGCGGCTGCGGGAGCGCCCCGCGCCCGCAACGGCAGTCCTGGGCACGGATCCCGCCGAGGAGGGAGCCGACCGGGTGGAACTGCAGTCCCTCGGCTCCGGGCGGCGCGCACGCGGAGTCCTCGCCGTCGGGACGGGCGCGCCTCTGGGCACCGCCGAACGCTACGCCGTGCATTCCGCCATCGCTCTGCTCACCCTCACCACCGAGCGCTCGCGGGCCCTGCAGGAGGCGGAGCAGCGGCTGGGCGCGGCACTGCTGCGCATGCTCCTGGCCGGCGAGCCGGACCACGCACGGGCCGTCGCCGGCGACCTGTACGGCGGCCTGCTGGACGCGCCCTTCCGAATGATCGTCGCGGAGGCGGTGGAGGCACCCGGCGATGCCGAGACTGCGGCCCACGACGGGGAGACCGAGGCCCCTGTGGACCCGCTCGCCGTGCTCGCGGACACCCTGGAGACGGCAGCGGGCAGGGTGGCGGAACCCCTGCTGATCGTCCCGGACGGCGGCCGGCTCGTCGTCCTGGCGCCCGACGGAGGAGCTGTGGCGGCCGCTTGCGGGGAGCACGCCCGCGCCATCGAGGAACGCCGCGGGACGAAGGCCCGGCCGCGGGACCGCAGCGCCTCGGCACCCGCCTGCGACCTCGTCGTCGGCCTTTCCGCCCCGGCGGGGCCCATCGCCGCCGCGGCAGCCTTCCGCCAGGCGGAGCAGGCGCTCTCCGTCGCACGCCGCCGCGGCAGGGTCCTCGTCGAGCATGAGGAGGTCGCCGCCGGCTCCGTTCTGCCGCTCCTCGCGGACGACGCCGTACGCGCCTTCGCGGACGGGATGCTGCGGGCCCTCCGGGAGCACGACGCCACAGGCCGTGGAGATCTCGTGGCCTCCCTGCGGGCCTGGCTCTCCCGCCACGGCCAGTGGGACGCGGCCGCGGCGGACCTCGGCGTCCACCGCCACACGCTGCGCTACCGCATGCGCCGAGTGGAGGAGATCCTGGGCCGCTCCCTCGACGACCCGGACGTCCGCATGGAGCTGTGGCTGGCCTTGAAGGCGACCTCGGCGCCAGGCCAGGAGTAGGGGCGGCTCAGGCCGCGGGCAGGACGGCCTCATGCCGGGCCCCATGCCTGCCTCCTCAGGCCCGGCCCCATGCGGCGAGGCCGTCAGGCCTCATGCGCTCCCACGGCCCCCGGAGCCAAGCTGAGCGCGGGCCCGAGTGAGGGTGGCTCTGGCCCAGGGAGCAGGAAGGCCGTGGAGCCTGCGAGAGGCCCCGCCTACCCCGCCATTGCGGTGCTCCCTCCCGGAGTACTGCTCCACCACGGACAATCGGCGTCGGGCCTGCCCGCCCCTACGGTGGGGGAGCAATATCCACACCACTTGGGAAGGGCCGGGATTGTGACTGCTCCCCACGCGTTCTGGCTGGCCGGCCGCGAGGCCACCGGCGAGGAGACCTTCGACGTCACGAACTCCTGGGACGGCCGTCTCGTCGGCACCGTGAGCGTGCCCACCGAGGCACAGGTCGAGGAGGCCGTTGCCGCCGCGCACGCCGTACGAGAGGAGTTCGCGGCGACGCCCGCCCACGTGCGGACCGCCGCCCTCGACCACGTCGCGAAGCGGCTCACCGAGCGCGCCGAGGAGATAGCCCAGCTCATCTCCGCCGAGAACGGCAAGCCCATCAAGTGGGCCCGCGGCGAGGTCGGCCGCGCCGTCTCCGTCTTCCGCTGGGCCGCCGAGGAGGCACGCCGCTTCAACGCGGGCGACGCCCAGCGCCTGGACACCGACGCCGGCGGCACCGGCCGCCTGGCGCTGACGCGCCGCTTCCCGCGCGGCACCGTGCTCGGCATCGCGCCGTTCAACTTCCCGCTGAACCTGAGCGCCCACAAGGTCGCCCCGGCGATCGCCGTCGGTGCGCCGATCATCCTCAAGCCCGCGCCGGCGACCCCGATCTCCTCCCTCGTGCTGGGCGAGATCCTGGCCGAGACGGACCTTCCGGCAGGCTCCTGGAGCGTGCTGCCGGTCCCGAACGACCGCATGCCCGCCCTCGTCCAGGACGAGCGTCTGCCGGTCATCTCCTTCACCGGCTCCGGCCCGGTGGGCTGGTCGATCCTCGACTCCGCCCCGCGCAAGCACGTCACCCTTGAGCTCGGCGGCAACGGCGCGGCCGTCGTCCTCGCCGACTGGTCCTCCGAGGAAGACCTCGACTGGGCCGCGCAGCGCATCGCCACCTTCTCCAACTACCAGGGCGGCCAGTCCTGCATCTCGGTGCAGCGGGTCATCGCGGACGCCTCGCTGTACGAGCGCCTCGTGCCCAAGGTCGTCGCCGCCGTCGAGGCGCAGGTCACCGGTGACCCGTCGGACGCCACGACGGACGTCGGCCCGCTGGTCAGCGAGGACGCCGCCAAGCGCGTCGAGTCCTGGGTGAACGAGGCTGTGGAGAACGGCGCCACTCTGCTCGCCGGCGGCAAGCGTGACGGCGCCACTTACGCTCCGACCGTGCTCGTGGACGTGCCGGCCGACGTGACCATCGCCTGTGAGGAGGTCTTCGGCCCGGTTCTCACGATCACCAAGGCCGAGGGCGAGGAGGCCGCTTTCGCCGCGGTCAACGACTCGCCGTACGGTCTGCAGGCCGGTGTCTTCACGCACGACCTGCAGACGGCGTTCCGGGCGCACCGCGCGCTGGAGACCGGCGGTGTCATCATCGGCGACGTCCCGTCGTACCGCGCGGACCAGATGCCCTACGGCGGCGCCAAGCAGTCCGGCGTGGGGCGCGAGGGCGTGCGCTACGCAATGGACGACTACACCTACGAGCGGGTGCTCGTCCTGACGGGCCTGGCCCTCTAGGAGGGGCCCCGCCCCTGTAGTCAGCAGAGCCCCACCGGACGGCCGAGGTGCGCAGCGAGCGCGCCTCGGCCGTCGGCGTTCCCGGGTCGGCCGCCTCGGCCTCGTGGCCCGATCTTTGCGAACCATGGCAGTCAGGCCACTCGTTGCCGTAAGCGATCTCCACGAGTCTGGGGACATCGAAAGGCACGACTGCAAGGAGCGACACCATGACCGCGACCCCCGCCCGCATGCTCGCCATCCGCCAGGAGACCGCCGGCGGCCCCGAGGTGATGGAACTGGTCGAGACCGACCGCCCCGTGCCGGGACCCACCGAGATCCTGGTGCGGGTGCGGGCCGCAGGGGTCAACCCGGTCGACTGGAAGACCCGGACGCGCGGCTTCTACTACACGGGCGAGATCCCGCCTTTCGGACTCGGCTTCGACGTCTCCGGCGTCGTCGAAGCGGTCGGCGACGGCGTGACCCTGTACGCCCCGGGCGACGAGGTCTACGGCATGCCGCGCTTCCCGCACCCGGCGGGCGCCTACGCCGAGTACGTCGTCGCGCCCAGTCGGCACTTCGCCCCCAAGCCCCGGGGCCTCGACCACGTGCAGGCTGCCGCCCTGCCCCTCGCCGCCCTCACTGCCTGGCAGGCCGTGGTCGACACGGCCGGGGTCACGGAGGGCCAGCGGGTGCTGATCCACGCCGCGGCAGGGGGCGTCGGCCACCTGGCCGTCCAGATCGCCAAGGCACGGGGCGCATACGTCATCGGCACGGCCAGCGCCGCCAAGCACGACTTCCTGCGCGGCCTCGGTGCCGACGAGCTCATCGACTACCGTGAGCAGGACTTCGCCGAGGAGTTGAAGGACCTCGACGTCGTCGTGGAGTCCATCAGCGGCGACTATCCGGCCCGTTCCCTGCGTACTCTGCGCCCCGGCGGCACGCTCGTCTCCCTGCTTCCTCTGGAGGAGCCGGTTCTGGCTGAGGCCCGCGACCGCGGCATCCGCGCTGCCCGCATGCTGGTCGAGCCCGACCTGGCGGGCCTGCGGGGCATCAGCGAACTCGTCGAGTCCGGGCGTCTGCGTACCGAGATCGCGGCTGTCCTGCCCCTCGCCGAGGCCGGCAAGGCGCACGAACTGGGGGAGACGGGTCGTACCTCCGGGAAGATCGTGCTGACGGTCGGCCACTGACCGTTCCCCAACCACCTGCCCTGCCTGCTCCATGCGCGAGCGACGTGGCCTCGTGCGCAGGGCTTGGGCGCCCCATGCGGACGCATGGGGCGCTCGGTAGCCCGACACAGGCCCCGACTCGCCCCATGCCGCGGCATGAGGCGGATCCTGCTGCCGCCTCATGCCGCCTCATGCCGCCTCATGCCGACCGCGCCGCCTCATGCCGTCGCCCCCGTCGCCCCAGGCCCGCACAGTGCGCTCCGCAGCCCGTCGCCGGAGTACGGAGCGCACTGCGTTCCCCCGTGGATCCCCCGTTCCGCCGGCCGTTCCCCCGTGACCTGCTGTCGGCCGACTCCACCGACGGTACGGAGTGCCTGCGCGCCGGTCGTCCCGTAACGGGTGGAATTCCGCCCTCAACCCATGCGGTAGCCGCCCGGGATTCTCCAACCAGCGCCGTAGGCGGGACAGCCTCCGCCTGATCGATGCCGAGTCGTCACCAGGGCGGCTACGCTGCGGCGATGCGGACGGTTCGGGCGCTGGAAGGACATGTCGCGGGCTGGCCGAGGGCGGTGCTGGACGTGCCGTTGGCGCTGGGGTTCACCGTCGTGGCGCTACTGCTCGCCAGCGAGCGCCCGCCGGAGGGCTGGTACTGGGACCGGCCCAATGCTTTGGGCTACACGCTGATCTGCATCATCAATCTCCTCCTCGCCGCCCGCCGGTCCGCCCCAGTGGCGGTCTTCGCCGGTGCCACCGCTCTGTGGCTGTGGTACATCGCCGCCGGCTTCTGGCCGGTCGTCAACAGCGCGGCCCTGATGCTGGCGCTGTACACGGTCGCCTCCATGCGCCGTACAGCCCATGCCGCAGTCTGCGGCACCGTGTTCGCCGCGGTGTGGGTGCTGGGGGCACTGCTCGCTCGCAGCAACGACATCACGACGGCCGTTGCCCAGGCGCTCGTCGTGCCGTTCATCATGTGGAAGTTCGGGGACAACGCCCGCAAGCTGGCGGCCCGCAACCGCACCCTGTCCGAGCTGACCGAACAGCTCCGCCGTGAGCGCGAGGAGAACGCCCGCCGGGCCGTGGCCGAGGAGCGGGTCCGCATCGCGCGGGAACTGCACGACGTCGTGGCTCACCACATGTCGGTGATCTCGGTTCAGGCGGGCCTCGCGCACTACGTCTTCACCGCCGACCCCGGCACCGCCCGCGGCGCGCTCGGCACCATCTCGGCCGCCAGCGGCGAGGCCCTGGAAGAACTGCGCCGGCTCCTGGCCGTACTGCGCGTCGGCCCCGAGGGCGTCGGTGAGAACGCCGGAGAGGGCCCGTACCAGCCGACACCCGGCCTGGACCGGCTGGAGGACACGGCCGAGCGCGTACGAGCAGCCGGGGTGGAGGTAGAGCTGCGGATCGTGGGGGAGCGGCGGCCGCTCGCACAGGGGCCGGACCTATGCGCGTACCGCGTCGTCCAGGAGGCACTGACGAACGTCATCAAGCATGCCCGCCCCGCGCGGGCCACCGTCCACGTGGAGTACCTGCCGAACCAGTTGTCCGTCCGGGTCACCGACGACGGGCGGGGAAACGTTCCGGCCATCCCGGGACCGCCGGGCGGGCACGGGTTGATCGGCATGCGCGAGCGCGCCAGGATCTACGGGGGAACCCTGGCCGCCGGCCCGCGCGACGAGGGCGGGTTCGAGGTCCGGCTCACCCTTCCCTTGCAGCCGGCGGCGCACGGGAGAGGGACGGCGGGGGATGACGGGGAAGGCCGACGAGACGAAGGCGCCTGAGGCGGGCGGCACGGGGGACATACGCGTCCTCGTCGTGGACGACCAGGTGCTCATCCGCGCCGGCGTCGCCGCCCTGCTGCGTGCTGCACCCGGCATGGAGGTCGTCGCCGAGGCCTCGGGCGGCGAGGAGGCCGTGGCGCTCGCCGCCGTGCACCGGCCGGACGTGATCCTTATGGACATCCGGATGCCCGACCTCAGCGGCATCACCGCCACAGAACGCATCCTCCGCGACGCACCGCCCCCGGCGCCCCGTGTCCTGGTGCTGACCACCTTCGACCTCGACGAGTACGTGTACGCGGCCTTGCGGGCCGGCGCGGCAGGCTTCCTGCTGAAGGACGCGGGGCCGCAGCGGCTCCTGGCCGCCGTCACGGCGGTCGCAGGGGGCGACACCCTCTTCGCGCCGAGCGTCACACGCCGCCTCGTCGAGGCATTCACCCGTCGGGCGGATGCGGGCACCTCCGCCCTGTCCGGAACCGCTCTCGACGCGCTCACCGGCCGGGAGGTCGAGGTGCTCCGCCTCACCGCACGGGGCCTGTCCAACGCGGAGATCGCCGCCGAGCTCGTGATCAGCGAAGCCACCGTCAAGACCCATCTCAACCGCGCCATGGCCAAGCTCGGGCTGTGCAGCCGGGCCCAGGCGGTCGTCGTCGCCTACGAGAGCGGTCTGGTCACGCCGGGCACGGGTCACTGAGCGGCCCCGGGCCCCGGCCCCAGGCACCGGCTCCCTCAGGCCCTCCGCCTCAGCCTCCGCTGGTCCGGCCCCGCGCCTCATGCCTGCGGCCCCATGCCGCCTCGTGCCACCCCCGAGCCACCGCCGCGCCCCCGGGCTGGATCGTTGCGCGAGGTCTGGTAGATGCCGGGAGGATCGGGTACATACGGTCCAGTAGTACCGGTCGGTAGCCGACCGGGACGGCCCCGACTGAAGCGGCGAGGTGCCTCATGACCGCACCATCCGTACGACCGGTCTCCGAGCGCGAAGCACGCCAGGTCGCCGAAGCGGCCCGGGAACAGGACTGGAAGAAGCCCAGTTTCGCCAAGGAACTCTTCCTCGGCCGGTTCCGCCTCGATCTGATCCACCCGCACCCGTCCTCCGCCCTGGAGGACGTACGGCGAGGCGAGGAGTTCCTCGCCAAGCTCCGCGACTTCTGCGAGACGCGCATCGACCCCGCCCGCATCGAGCGCGAGGCGCGGATCCCGGACGAGACGGTGAACGGGCTCAAGGAGCTCGGAGCCCTCGGCATGAAGATCGACACCAAGTACGGGGGCCTGGGGCTCACCTCGGTCTACTACAACAAGGCCCTCGCCGTCGTCGGCTCGGTCAGTCCGGCCGTCGGCGCGCTGCTCTCCGCCCACCAGTCCATCGGAGTGCCCCAGCCGCTCAAGCTCTTCGGTACGCAGCAGCAGAAGGAAGCCTTCCTCCCGCGCTGCGCCCGTACCGACATCTCGGCCTTCCTCCTCACCGAACCCGACGTGGGGTCCGACCCCGCCCGTCTCGCCACCTCCGCGGTCCCCGACGGGGACGACTACATCCTCGACGGCGTCAAGCTCTGGACGACCAACGGCGTCGTCGCCGACCTGCTCGTCGTGATGGCCAGGGTGCCCAGGAGCGAAGGCCACAAGGGCGGCATCACGGCCTTCGTCGTGGAGGCCACGGCCGAGGGCGTCACCGTCGAGCACCGCAACGCCTTCATGGGTCTGCGCGGCATCGAGAACGGCGTCACGCGTTTCCACCGGGTGCGCGTCCCCGCCGCCAACCGCATCGGTCCGGAGGGCTCGGGGCTCAAGATCGCCCTGACGACGCTCAACACCGGCCGGCTGTCCATCCCCGCCATGTGCGTCGCCGGCGGCAAGTGGGCGCTGAAGATCGCCCGGGAGTGGTCCACGGCGCGCGAGCAGTGGGGAAAGCCCATCGCCAAGCACGAGGCGGTCGGCTCGAAGATCTCCTTCATCGCGGCGACCACCTTCGCCCTGGAGGCCATCCTCGACCTGTCGGGCCAGATGGCCGACGAGGACCGCAACGACATCCGGATCGAGGCCGCCCTGGCCAAGCTGTACGCCAGCGAAATGGCCTGGCTGATGACCGACGAACTCGTGCAGATCCGCGGTGGCCGGGGCTACGAGAGCGCCGCCTCGCTCGCGGCACGGGGCGAGCGCGCGGTGCCCGCCGAACAGATGCTGCGCGACGCCCGCATCAACCGCATCTTCGAAGGCTCCACGGAGATCATGCACCTGCTGATCGCCCGTGAGGCCGTGGACGCCCACCTCTCCGTCGCGGGCGACCTCATCGACCCCGAGAAGTCCCTGGGTGACAAGGCCCGCGCAGGCGCCCGCGCAGGGGGCTTCTACGCCCGCTGGCTGCCCAAGCTGGTCACCGGCCCGGGGCAGCTCCCGCGCACCTACGCCGAATTCCACCCCGCGGGCCACCGCGACCTCGCCACTCACCTGCGTTACGTGGAGCGCTCCTCGCGCAAACTCGCGCGCTCCACGTTCTACGCGATGTCGCGCTGGCAAGGCCGTATGGAGACCAAGCAGGGCTTCCTGGGCCGCATCGTCGACATCGGAGCGGAGCTCTTCGCGATGAGCGCGGCATGCGTCCGCGCGGAGCGGCAGCGCGCCGAGGGCGAGCACGGGGCGGAGGCGTACGAGCTCGCAGACGCCTTCTGCCGGCAGGCCCGTATCCGTACCGAGGAGCTCTTCGGGCGGCTGTGGACCAACACCGACGACCTCGACCGCAAGGTCGTCTCCGGCGTGATGTCCGGGTCGTACGAGTGGCTCGAGGCCGGCATCCTCGACCCCAGCGGCGACGGCCCCTGGATCGCGGACGCCACCCCCGGCCCTGCCAAGACGGACAACGTGCACCGCCCCATCCGCTGAGCTCTGCTGCCTCATGCTGGCGTGGCCCGCCCCATGCGGGCCTTGCCTGCCCCATGCGGTGTCTCCCGCCCCGTGCGGGCATTCCCCCGCCCCGTGCGGGACACCCGCCCCATACGGACGCCCCCGCCCCGTGCAGCCGGTCTTCCGCCCCATGCGGATGTCACCCACCGGCGGGCGGGCGGGGGCTCCCTGTCCGCCCTTCGTGCGGAAGAGGCAACAATGGAGCCCATGACGGACTCCCTTGCTGACCCGCACCTGCGCTACTCCGCCCCGACCCCCGCGGGCGGACCGCGCGAGATCGTGATCCTCGGGTCGACCGGCTCGGTCGGAACCCAGGCCATCGACCTCGTGCTCCGCAACCCCGACCGGTTCCGGGTGACCGGCCTGTCGGCCGCCGGCGGCCGCGTGGGGCTCCTCGCCGAGCAGGCGCGGCAGCTGCGGGTGCGCACCGTCGCCGTGGCCCGTACCGACACGGTGCCCGCGCTGCGCGAGGCGCTGGCGGCGCAGTACGGGGCGGAACCGCAGCCCGAGATCCTCGCGGGCCCCGAGGCGGCCACCGAGCTGGCGCGCAGCGAGTGCCACACCGTCCTGAACGGCATCACCGGCTCGATCGGCCTGGCGCCGACCCTGGCCGCCCTGGAGGCCGGCCGGACGCTCGCGCTGGCCAACAAGGAGTCGCTCATCGTCGGCGGCCCTCTGGTGAAGGCTCTCGCCAAGCCCGGGCAGATCATCCCCGTGGACTCCGAGCACGCCGCGCTCTTCCAGGCGCTGCTGGGCGGCACGCGCGCCGAGGTCCGCAAGCTGGTCGTCACGGCCTCGGGCGGGCCCTTCAGGGGCCGTACGAAGGCCGAGCTGGCCTCCGTGACCCCGCAGGACGCGCTGGCCCACCCGACCTGGTCCATGGGGCCGGTCATCACCATCAACTCCGCCACCCTCGTCAACAAGGGCCTCGAGGTGATCGAGGCCCACCTGCTGTACGACATCCCCTTCGAGCGCATCGAGGTCGTCGTCCACCCGCAGTCCTACGTCCACTCGATGGTGGAGTTCGTCGACGGCTCCACGCTGGCCCAGGCCACGCCGCCCGACATGCGCGGCCCCATCGCGATCGGCCTCGGCTGGCCGGAGCGGATCCCGGACGCGGCGCCCGCCTTCGACTGGTCCACGGCCTCCACCTGGGAGTTCTTCCCGCTCGACGACGATGCCTTCCCGTCCGTCGGGCTCGCCCGGCACGTCGGCGGCCTGGGCGGCACGGCGCCCGCCGTCTTCAACGCCGCCAACGAAGAGTGCGTCGATGCCTTCCTGGCGGGCGGGCTGCCGTTCAACGGGATTGTCGATACGGTCGCGGAGGTGGTGGCGGAACACGGAACGCCCACCACGGGAACCCGCCTCACCGTCGCGGACGTCTTGGAAGCGGAGGCCTGGGCACGCGCCCGGGCCCGTGAACTGGCAGCGCGGACGGCCCCGGCGGCCCGTACCGCGAAGGCGACCTCGGAGGCCCGCGCATGACAACCCTGATGACGGTCCTCGGGATAGTCGTCTTCGTGGTGGGCCTGCTCTTCTCGATCGCCTGGCACGAGCTGGGCCATCTGTCGACCGCGAAGCTCTTCGGCATCCGCGTGCCGCAGTACATGGTCGGTTTCGGGCCGACGATCTTCTCGCGGAAGAAGGGCGAGACCGAGTACGGGGTCAAGGCCATCCCGCTCGGCGGCTACATCCGCATGATCGGCATGTTCCCGCCCGGTGCGGACGGACGGATCACCGCCCGCTCCACCTCGCCGTGGCGCGGCATGATCGAGGACGCCCGTTCGGCCGCCTTCGAGGAGCTCCAGCCCGGTGACGACAGCCGGCTGTTCTACACGCGCAAGCCGTGGAAGCGCGTCATCGTGATGTTCGCCGGCCCGTTCATGAACCTCGTGCTGGCCGTCGCGATCTTCCTCGGCGTGATGATGTCCTTCGGGATCAGCACGCAGACGACGACGGTCTCGACCGTCTCCGAGTGCGTGGTCGCCGCCAGCGCCCCGACCGACAAGTGCGGCAAGGGCAACCCGGACTCCCCGGCCAAGGCCGCCGGCCTCAGGCCGCGCGACAAGATCGTGGCCTTCAACGGGCACCGTACGGCCGACTGGGCCACGCTCCAGAAGGAGATCCGCAAGACCACCGGCCCGGCGACCGTCACGGTCGAGCGCGACGGCGTCCGCAAGACCCTGAGCGCGAACCTCATCTCCAACCAGGTCCAGAAGTACGACAGCAAGGGCATGCCCATCAAGGGGCAGTACGTGACGGCCGGGTTCCTCGGTTTCGCGCCCGCCACGGGCGTCGTGCCGCAGACCTTTGGCCAGTCCGTCGACCGTATGGGCGACATGGTGCAGTCCGGCGTCGAGTCGCTGATCGCCCTGCCCGGCAAGATCCCGGACCTGTGGAACGCCGCGTTCGACGGCGGCGAGCGCAAGGCCGACTCCCCTATGGGTGTCGTGGGGGCGGCACGGGTCGGCGGCGAGGTGTTCAACCTCGACATCCCGCCGTCGCAGCAGATCGCGACCATGCTGTTCCTGGTCGCCGGCTTCAACCTCTCGCTGTTCCTGTTCAACATGCTGCCTCTGCTGCCGCTGGACGGCGGGCACATCGCCGGGGCGCTGTGGGAGTCCGTGCGGCGCACGTTCGCCAAGGTGTTCCGCCGCCCCGACCCGGGGCCGTTCGACGTCGCGAAGCTGATGCCGGTCGCCTATGTGGTGGCGGGAATCTTCATCTGCTTCACTCTCCTCGTCCTCATCGCGGACGTGGTGAACCCCGTGCGGCTCACCTAGCGCGGAGTGGGGACAAACACCCGTTTGTGGCGACCGGCCGGAGCTTGTGGCCGGTCGTCCGTGTTTGAGGGGCCTCCATGGTGGGATGTGCCTCGAACGGACCGGGTGCCGTAATCTCGAAGCGGAGCCCGCCGATCTCGGGACCTTGATTCACACCTTGGGGTTGCTCGCCACATGACTGCGATTTCGCTTGGAATGCCTTCCGTTCCGATCAAGCTCGCCGACCGCAGGGTCAGCCGCAAGATCCAGGTCGGCTCCGTGGCCGTCGGAGGCGACGCACCCGTCTCGGTGCAGTCGATGACGACGACGAGGACGTCGGACATCGGTGCCACGCTGCAGCAGATCGCGGAGTTGACGGCTTCGGGCTGCCAGATCGTGCGGGTGGCGTGTCCGACGCAGGACGATGCGGATGCGCTGCCGGTGATCGCGAAGAAGTCGCAGATCCCGGTGATCGCGGACATTCACTTCCAGCCGAAGTACGTGTTCGCCGCGATCGACGCGGGGTGTGCTGCGGTGCGGGTGAACCCGGGGAACATCAAGCAGTTCGACGACAAGGTCAAGGAGATCGCGAAGGCGGCCTCCGATGCGGGCACCCCGATCCGGATCGGTGTGAACGCGGGGTCGCTGGACCGGCGCCTGCTGCAGAAGTACGGCAAGGCGACGCCTGAGGCGCTGGTGGAGTCGGCGCTGTGGGAGGCGTCGCTGTTCGAGGAGCACGGCTTCCGCGACATCAAGATCTCGGTCAAGCACAACGATCCGGTGGTGATGGTCAATGCGTACCGTCTGCTGGCGGCGCAGTGCGACTACCCGCTGCATCTGGGCGTGACCGAGGCCGGCCCCGCCTTCCAGGGCACGATCAAGTCGGCCGTGGCCTTCGGCGCCCTGCTGTCGGAGGGCATCGGCGACACGATCCGGGTCTCGCTGTCGGCGCCGCCGGCGGAGGAGATCAAGGTCGGCATGCAGATCCTGGAGTCCCTGGGGCTGCGCCAGCGCCGGCTGGAGATCGTCTCCTGCCCGTCGTGCGGCCGTGCGCAGGTGGACGTGTACAAGCTCGCCGACCAGGTCAGCGCCGGTCTGGAGGGCATGGAGGTGCCGCTGCGGGTCGCGGTGATGGGCTGTGTGGTGAACGGCCCGGGCGAGGCGCGTGAGGCCGACCTGGGCGTGGCCTCGGGCAACGGCAAGGGGCAGATCTTCGTCAAGGGCGAGGTCATCAAGACCGTGCCGGAGTCGAAGATCGTGGAGACCCTCATCGAGGAAGCCCTGAAGATCGCCGAGCAGATGGAGAAGGACGGCGTCGCTTCCGGCGAGCCCGAGATCAGCGTCAGCGGCTGACCGCTCCGCCCGCGCCCCGTGCGCCCACGCATGACCGCCCCGTGCACCTCCGCACGGGGCAGTGCCCCGCCTCCCGTCCTGCACGGGGCGGGGCACCGCTGTTTCCTGCCTCATGCGGGCCGCGAGGGGGTACGCCGGAGGGCTGGGAGGTACAGTTCCAAGACCTGTTCTCATGGCCTCGGGCCCCGCGACGGTGAGGCAAAACCACACGTGCTGACGACGACCACCACCAAGGTCCTGGAGCCCGGCGACATCGAGGCCGCTCTCGCCGTCCTCGACCGTGATCCCGTCGCCAACGCCTTCGTCGCCGCCCGCGTCCACGTCGCGGGCCTCGACCCCTGGCGGCTGGGCGGTGAGATGTGGGGCTGGTACTCGGGCGGGCGCCTCGAATCCCTCTGCTACGCCGGTGCCAACCTCGTCCCCATCTGTGCGGGCCCCGAGGCCGTCGCGGCCTTCGCCGAGCGTGCGCGCCGCTCGGGGCGCCGCTGCTCGTCCATCGTCGGCCCCGCGGAGGCCACTGCCGCACTGTGGTCGCTCCTCGAGCCCCACTGGGGCCCCGCGCGCGAGGTCCGTGCCCACCAGCCCCTCATGGTCGCCCGCGCCATGCCGGCAGGCATCGAGCCCGACCCCCTCGTCCGCCGCATCCGCAAGGACGAGATAGACGTGGTCATGCCGGCCTGCGTGGCCATGTTCACCGAAGAGGTCGGGGTCTCCCCGCTCGCCGGCGACGGCGGCCTCCTCTACCAGGCCCGTGTCGCCGAGCTCGTCGGTTCCGGCCGCTCCTTCGCCCGCATCGAGGACGGCCAGGTCGTCTTCAAGGCGGAGATCGGCGCCGCCACCCCCCAGGCCTGCCAGATCCAGGGCGTCTGGGTCGCCCCCGAACACCGCGGCCGCGGCCTGTCCGTCACCGGCATGGCGGCCGTCCTGCGCTACGCCCTCGCCGAGGTGTCGCCCGTCGTCAGCCTTTACGTCAACGACTACAACACCGCCGCACGGGCCGCGTACCGGCGTGTGGGCTTCGAGGAGACCGGCGCGTTCATGAGCGTGCTGTTCTGAGCCGCCCGGCCCCCTGCGCGGCGAACGGACGGGTAGCCTCCCCGCATGGATGACATCGTGGTCGGTCCCCTCGACCTCGCCGCGCGGGTCGACGACGCGCTGGCCGTGCAGGCACTGGCCTTCGGGCTCACCGAGGAAGAGATCGCGGTACGGCGCCACATCGTGCTGCGCCACCTCGCTTCCCGCGGTGCCCGCGCCCTCGGGGCGACCACCCGCAGCGGGCGGCTCGTCGGCTTCGTCTACGGCATGCCGAACGACCGCGGCCACTGGTGGTCGGGGGTCGTCGAACCGTACCTGCGCGCCACCGGCGCCGACGGCTGGCTCGACGAGTCCTTCGTCATCACCGAACTGCACGTGCATCCCGGCTTCCAGAAACAAGGCATCGGCCGGTCCCTCATCACCACGATCACCGACAGCGCTGCCGAGCCCCGCTCCATCCTCTCGGCCATCGACACCGAATCCCCCGCCCGCGCCCTGTACCGCAAGCTCGGATACCGCGACTTGGCACGGCCCGTGCACTTTCCGAGCGCGCCGAGCCCGTACGTGGTGATGGGGGCGCCGCTGCCGCTGCTCGGCTGAGGGCCCCGGGAAAAGGAGGCTCTTCCGGGATCGTTGGAGTGTCCTACGGTTTGTGCGAGGCTGCAGCGTCTCTGTTGGGGTACCCAACGTTTGCGCATGGGGCGGCTGCCGCCACCGCCGCCGAGAACTCGTTTCAGGGGCGCCCCCGGCTCCCGCTAGGCTCCTGGCAATTCCCTACGCCTTGCCAGGAGACCGACCATGGCCCATGTCCAGCGCATGTCCGCGACGCTGCTGAAGACACTGCGCGACGACCCGGCCGACGCGGAGACCGCCAGTCACAAGCTGCTGGTCCGCGCCGGCTACGTCCGCCGCTCGTCCGCCGGTGTCTGGACCTGGCTGCCGCTCGGCAAGAAGGTGCTGGACAACGTCTCCCGCGTGGTGCGGGAGGAGATGGACGCCATCGGGGGCCAGGAGGTCCTGCTTCCTGCGCTGCTGCCCAAGGAGCCCTACGAGGCGAGCGGGCGCTGGGAGGAGTACGGCGACCTCCTCTTCCGCCTCAAGGACCGCAAGGGCGCGGACTACCTGCTGGGCCCCACCCATGAAGAGATCTTCACCCTCACCGTCAAGGACCAGTGCACGTCCTACAAGGACCTGCCCGTGATCCTCTACCAGATCCAGACGAAGTACCGGGACGAGGCCCGCCCCCGTTCCGGCGTGCTGCGCGGGCGCGAGTTCCAGATGAAGGACTCGTACTCCTTCGACACCACCGACGAAGGGCTCGCCGAGTCCTACCGCCTGCACCGCGAGGCGTACACGCGCATCTTCGAGCGTCTCGGCCTCGACTACCGCGTCGTCTCGGCCGTGTCGGGTGCCATGGGCGGCTCGGCGTCCGAGGAGTTCCTGGCGCCCGCCGCGGCGGGCGAGGACACCTTCGTGGACTGCCCCAAGTGCGACTACGCCGCCAACACGGAGGCCGTGACCGTCGTCGTGAGCCCCGCGGACCCCGCCGGGCACGGGGCCGTCGAGGAGCTCGACACGCCGGACACCCCCACCATCGAGACGCTCGCGGCCCACCTCGGCGTGCCGGCCTCCGCCACCCTGAAGAACCTCCTCGTCAAGGTCGACGGCGAGATCACCGCTGTCGGCGTGCCGGGGGACCGCGAGGTCGACCTGGGCAAGCTGGGGGAGCACCTGGCGCCCGCGGTCGTCGAGCTGGTCACCGCCGAGGACTTCGCGGACCGGCCCGACCTCGTACGGGGCTACGTCGGCCCGCAGGGCCTCGGCGTGCGCTACATCGCCGACCCGCGCGTGGCGCCCGGCACCGCGTGGATCACCGGCGCCAACAAGCCCGGCAAGCACGCCCGCAACGTGGTGTGCGGACGGGACTTCGAGGTCGACCAGTACCTCGACGTCGTCGTGGTCGAGCCGGGTGACCCCTGCCCCCGCTGCGGGGCGGGCCTGGAGATCGGGCGGGCGATCGAAATCGGCCACATCTTCCAGCTGGGCCGCAAGTACGCCGACGCGTTCGGCCTCGACGTCCTCGGGCAGAACGGCAAGCCGGTCCGCGTCACCATGGGCTCGTACGGCATCGGCGTCTCGCGCGCCGTGGCGGCCCTCGCGGAGCAGACGCACGACGAGTCCGGCCTGTGCTGGCCCCGGGAGGTCGCGCCCGCCGACGTCCACGTCGTCGCGGCCGGCAAGGCCGTCCAGACCGAACTCGCCCTGGAACTGGCGGACAAGCTGGGCGCGGCGGGTGTCCGCGTCCTCGTGGACGACCGCACCGGCGTCTCCCCGGGCGTGAAGTTCACCGACGCCGAACTGATCGGCATTCCGGCCATCCTGGTCGTCGGCCGTGGCGCGCCCCAGGGCATCGTCGAGCTGAAGGACCGCCGTACGGGCACCCGTGAGGAGCTGCCGGTCGCCGAGGCGATCGAGCGCCTCAGCGCGCTCAGCTGACGGACTGCAGAAAGGCGGCCGGGGCTCCGTGCCCCGGCCGCATGGGGCGGCCCCGTCCGGTCCGCATGGGGCAGCTCCAGCCCCGCCCCACGCCGCCGTCAGAGCATTTCCTCAGAGCATCCCCGCGAACTCCAGGAGGAGTTCGCCCCGTGCGCGGGCGCCGTGGGCGAGTTCGCGGACGCCCGCTTCCGCCGCGCGGAAGAGGGTCCAGTCGCGCAGGCGGTTGGGGTCGACGTCCAGGGCGTCGGCCAGCTTGGCCACCCGCCGGCGTGCGATCGCGGCGGCGCCGGGGGAGGCCATCAGGGTGTCGACGCGGTCCAGGGCGAGCCACGCCAGGTCGTAGGCGCGCTCGCCCACCAGCGGCCTGGGGCCCACGGCCAGCCACGGTGCACGGTCACCCGCCAGCACCTTCCCCTGCTGGTACTCGCCGTGCAGCAGGGACGGCTCCTCGCCGGAGCCGGCCGTCAGCGCGTCCCGCGCTTCCAGCGCCTCGTCGACGACGGTCCGTACGTCGGCCGCCCACGGCTCCTCGGACTGCTTTCGCAGCACCTCGGCGAGCCGGGCCGTGTGGTCGCCCACCGTCGTGAAGGAACGGCCCTCTGCGGGTCGTACCCACAGCCGTTGCAGCGTCGCGGTCGCTTCCAGGACGGCCTTCGCCTCCGCCAGGGACCGCAGGCTCACATCGGCCTGGAGCCGCTCCAGGAGGAGCGCACCCGCCGCGGGCTCGGCGCGCAGGACCCGCACCGCCCCCAGGCCGTTCCAGCGCGTGAGCGCCGCGTGCTCCGACTCGGCGTCCGCGCCCGGCTTCTGCAGCTTGAGCGCGGCGCCCGTGCCGTCCGGCAGGCGCACGAGGACGACCACGCTGCTCCGCCCGCCCGGCAGATGCACCCGCTCGGGCGTCAACTCCCAGCGCTCCGCGAACTCACTCACCCGCTCGGGCAGCGACGCCAGCCACTGCCGCTCCGCCCCGTCCGCCGGCCCGGAGCCCAGGGCCCGCACAAGCCGCTCCGGTGGCACGAAGCGGTCGTCGGCGTTGCTCATCCCTGTGCTGTCCTTTTCGTCCTTGCCGGTCAAGTGCGGTCCGGTGACACGCCGGGCGTGGCCGAAGCATTTCGCTCCGTGAGCCCAGGGAAGGCTACGCCGCCGCCGTGCCGCCAGCGCACGGCGCGTACCGCCGCCTCCTTCAGCGCACCGGCGGCCTCGCCCCGCAGGGCACCGCCGGCGGCGCCCACGAGGTCCGCGTACACCGCCGCGACGCGCGCTTCCAGTTCCGCCGCCAGCCGCACGGCGGCATCCGCGTCGTTGACGGCGAACGGCAGCGCGTACCCGGCGGCCGCGGCCTCCGGCACGCCGCCCAGGTCCCGCACGGCGCGGCTCATCGCGTCCCGCCGGGCCCGGTGCGCCGCGTACGCCTCGCGGGCCTCTGCCGCCCGCTCCTGCGCCGCACGCGCGCCGACCACCCCGTAGCCGTACACGGCCGCATGCTCGGCCGAGAGCGCGGCCTGGGCGGCCTGCAGGGCCCGGCGCGCGGCGGGGTCCTTCGGCGCGCGGGTACCGGCGGTCCCGGTCATGAGTCGCTCCCCAGCAGGTAGGCATGGGCCGCCCCCGCAGCTGCCACGGAGGCGAGCAGCCTGGCGAGTTCGGGCGGGGCGGAGCCGAGAGCCTTGGTGTGACTGTCCGCCGTGCGGCGCTCGGCGTCGGCCAGCGCCGCCAGGGCGTCCTTCTCGTCGCCCGGCACTCCGTCCGCATGGGGCGGCACAGAAGAATCCGCATGAGGCGGCGCAGAAGACGAACCGGAAGCCTGTGAAGCAGAAGACGAACCGGAAGCCTGCGGAGGAGAAGCGGAAGAACCCGAAGGAGCCGCCTCCGGCGCCCCATGCGGCTCCTCGCCCGCCGCCCCATGCGCCGCCCCGCCCCCCGGCGGCGCCGCCCCATGCGGCACGCCCGACGCCCCCCGCGCCGCGCCGAAAGCCTCCGCATGGCGCGCCACCTCCTCCCGCAACGGCCTCAGCCGCTCCGCGAGCCCCCCGTGCGCCGCGATCGTCGCGTCGTAGCGGGCCAGCAGCGCCGCCGAGTCGCGTCCCGCCGCGGCCCGCAGCCGCTCCTCGGGGGACGGCCCGGCAGCCGCCTTCGGGCCGCCGGCACAGCCGGTGAGCAACCCACCGGCCGCCGCGCTCAGCAGAGCCGCCGCGCCCCCTGCCAGTACCCTGCGTCGGGGCGGGCCGGCCGGGCCCCGCGTCGTCGTCGTGAACGCCACGTTCCTCTTTCCGCCGGTCCGGTCATGATCACCGCACGTGAGCGTACCGGCGCGCCACCCGGTGGCCGCGGACGAGGCACCGAATCGTCAGTCGGCTGCCGGAACAGATAGGCTTTGACCTGACACGCGACTTTCCCACAACAGCACACGCGGCCGAGGAGTCACCCGGATGAGCACCACCCAGAGCGAGCGGCTGCGCGAGCTGCTGGCCCCTCTCGTGAGCGCGCGGGAGCTGGATCTGGAAGAGATCGAGGTGACCACGGCGGGCAAGCGGCGTGTGCTGCGCATCGTGGTGGACTCCGATGCCGGCGTCGAGCTGGACGAGTGTGCGGAAGTCAGCCGTGCCGTCTCCGAGAAGCTCGACGAGACGGACGCCATGGGCGGCGCCCCGTACGTTCTGGAAGTCACCTCTCCCGGCGCCGACCGCCCTCTGACCGAGCACCGTCATTACGTGCGTGCCACCGGCCGTCTGATCAAGGCGCAGCTCGCCGAGGGCGGCGAGCTCGTGGCCCGCATCGTCGCGGTGGACGACGAGGGGCTGGACCTGGAGGTCCCCGGGGTCAAGGGCCGCAAGCCGACCTCGCGGCGACTGGCCTTCGGCGAGATCGCCAAGGCGCGCGTGGAGATCGAGTTCAACCGCAAGGCCGCGGAGAAGACCGCAGGCACGGCGGCAGAGGCCGCCGACGAAACCGACGAGAGCCAAGAGGAGGCGTAGCCGTGGACATCGACATGAGTGCCCTGCGGGGTCTGGTGCGAGAGAAGGAGATCTCCTTCGACCTGCTGGTCGAGGCGATCGAGTCGGCCCTCCTCATCGCCTACCACCGCACCGAGGGAAGCCGCCGCCGCGCCCGCGTGGAGCTGGACCGGTCGACCGGTCACGTGACGGTGTGGGCCAAGGAGGACCCGCAGGACCTCGCCGAGGGCGAGGAGCCCCGCGAGTTCGACGACACGCCGTCCGGTTTCGGCCGGATCGCCGCGACCACCGCCAAGCAGGTCATCCTCCAGCGTCTGCGCGACGCCGAGGACGAGATCACTTTCGGTGAGTTCGCGGGCCGCGAGGGCGACGTCGTCGCGGGCATCGTGCAGCAGGGCAAGGACCCGAAGAACGTCCTGGTCGACATCGGCAAGCTGGAGGCCATCCTGCCGGTGCAGGAGCAGGTCCCCGGCGAGGAGTACAAGCACGGCACGCGCCTGCGCACGTACGTCGTACGGGTGGCGAAGGGCGTGCGCGGTCCGTCCGTCACGCTCTCGCGCACCCACCCGAATCTGGTCAAGAAGCTCTTCGCCCTCGAGGTGCCGGAGATCGCGGACGGCTCCGTGGAGATCGCCGCCATCGCCCGTGAGGCGGGCCACCGCACCAAGATCGCGGTCCGCTCCACGCGCTCCGGCCTCAACGCCAAGGGTGCCTGCATCGGCCCCATGGGCGGCCGGGTCCGCAACGTCATGGCGGAGCTGCACGGCGAGAAGATCGACATCGTCGACTGGTCGGACGACCCCGCCGAACTGGTGGCCCACGCACTGTCCCCCGCGCGGGTGAGCAAGGTCGAGATCGTGGATCTCGCCGCGCGCTCCGCCCGGGTGACCGTGCCCGACTACCAGCTCTCCCTGGCGATCGGCAAGGAAGGGCAGAACGCCCGCCTGGCCGCACGCCTGACCGGGTGGCGCATCGACATCCGCCCGGACACCGAGCAGCCCGACCGGGAATCCGGCCGAGCCTGATCACGTTCATGACACCGGGGCCCGCGAAATCGGGGGCCCCGGCATCGTGGCCGAAACGCATACGTGCCCGATCACTGCCCCCCAGGGGTGGGGTGGGCGCGGGGAGGTAGACTGAATAGTGTCTGGCCGGACGCATGCCCGCGCATGCCCTGAGCGAACCTGTGTGGGATGCCGGGAGCGTGCGGCCAAGGGCGATCTGCTGCGGATCGTGATGATCGAGGGCGCCTGCGTCCCCGATCCTCGCGGTACGCTGCCCGGCCGGGGTGCCTCCGTGCACCCCACACTGGTCTGTCTCGACCTGGCGGTCCGCCGCCGGGCGTTCCCCCGGGCCTTCAAAAGCCAGGGGCCGCTCGATACAGCGGAGCTGCGCCAGTACGTCGAACAGGCCGATGGTTCGGGCATCGCCCGGCAGGCAACACCGTAAGAAGCACGGCACGTCCGTAAGAAGCACGGCACGGGTGACCGTGCGGTCAGGTACCTCGCGAGTTGGAAGTAGGTCGAGATTGCGATGAGCACTCGATGAGTACGCGATGAGTACGCCCATGAAGTAGCGACGGTCCGGTGGACACCCCGGACCTAGAAGGAGCGAAGTGGCTAAGGTCCGGGTATACGAACTCGCCAAGGAGTTCGGAGTGGAGAGCAAGGTCGTCATGGCCAAGCTCCAAGAACTTGGTGAATTCGTCCGTTCGGCGTCCTCGACGATCGAGGCGCCGGTTGTCCGCAAGTTGACTGACGCACTGCAGGGACCCGGCGGCGCCGGCAAGCCCGGTGCGAAGCCCGCGGCGCCGCGTAAGTCCGCGGCCCCCAAGCCGGGTGCCCCCACTCCGGGTGCGCCCCGTCCCGCCGCCCCCAAGCCGGCGGCGGAGGCAGCTGCCCCCAAGCCGGCCCAGGCCGCGCCGGCCCCCGGCCCGCGCCCGGGTCCGAAGCCTGCCCCGGCGGCTCCGGCCAAGCCGGCCCCGGTCACCCCGGTGCCCGCTGCGGAGTTCTCCGCTCCGGCGCCGGCCCAGCAGACCCCGTCCGCGCAGACCCCGTCCGCGCCGCGTCCCGGCGCGACCCCCGGTCCGCGTCCCGGCGGCGCCCGCCCCGGCCCCGCCGGTCAGCGTGACGGCGGCCGTCCCGAGCGCGGTCCGCGTCCCGGTGGTGCGGGCGAGCGTGCCCCGCGTCCCGGTGGCGCCCGTCCGGCCGGTCCCCGTCCGGGCAACAACCCCTTCACCTCCGGTGGCTCCACGGGCATGGCCCGTCCGCAGGCCCCCCGTCCCGGTGGCGCCCCGCGTCCCGGTGGTCAGGGTGCCCCGGGCGCTCCGCGTCCGCAGGGCGGTCCCGGCGGTGCTCCCCGTCCGCAGGGTCCGGGCGGCGCCCGTCCGACCCCGGGCGGCATGCCCCGTCCGCAGGGTGCCCCCGGTGGCGCCCCGCGTCCCGGTGGCGCTCCCTCCGGCAACCGCCCGAACCCGGGCATGATGCCGCAGCGTCCGGCTGCCGGCCCGCGTCCGGGCCCCGGTGGCGGCGGTCGCGGTCCCGGCGGCGGCGCGGGCCGTCCCGGCGGCGGTGCCGGTCGTCCCGGCTTCGCCGGTCGTCCGGCCGGTCCCGGTGGCGGCGGTCGTCCCGGTGGCGGCGGCGGCTTCGCCGGTCGTCCCGGTGGCGGTGGCCCCGGTGGCGGTGGCGGCGGCTTCGGTGGCGGTCGTCCCGGCTTCGGTGGCCGTCCCGGCGGTCCGGGTGCCCGTGGCGGCACGCAGGGCGCCTTCGGCCGTCCCGGCGGTCCGGCGCGTCGTGGCCGCAAGTCCAAGCGTCAGCGTCGCCAGGAGTACGAGGCCATGCAGGCCCCGTCCGTCGGCGGCGTGATGCTGCCGCGCGGCAACGGCGAGTCCATTCGCCTGTCGCGTGGTGCCTCCCTCACCGACTTCGCGGAGAAGATCGGCGCCAACCCGGCGTCGCTCGTCGCCGTGATGATGAACCTCGGCGAGATGGTCACGGCCACGCAGTCGGTCTCGGACGAGACGCTGCAGCTCCTCGGCGGCGAGATGAACTACACGGTTCAGATCGTCAGCCCCGAGGAGGAGGACCGCGAACTGCTCGAGTCCTTCGACATCGAGTTCGGTGAGAACGAGGGCGGCGAGGAGATGCTCGTCGCGCGTCCGCCGGTCGTGACCGTCATGGGTCACGTCGACCACGGTAAGACGCGACTCCTCGACGCGATCCGCAAGACCAACGTGGTCGCGGGCGAGGCCGGTGGCATCACCCAGCACATCGGTGCCTACCAGGTCTCCACCGAGGTCAACGACGAAGAGCGCAAGATCACCTTCATCGACACCCCGGGTCACGAGGCGTTCACCGCCATGCGTGCCCGTGGTGCCAAGTCGACCGACATCGCGATCCTCGTGGTGGCGGCCAACGACGGTGTCATGCCGCAGACGATCGAGGCCCTGAACCACGCCAAGGCGGCCGACGTGCCGATCGTGGTCGCGGTCAACAAGATCGACGTCGAGGGCGCCGACCCGACCAAGGTGCGCGGTCAGCTCACCGAGTTCGGTCTGGTGGCCGAGGAGTACGGCGGCGACACGATGTTCGTCGACATCTCCGCCAAGCAGGGTCTGAACATCGACAAGCTGCTCGAGGCCGTCGTCCTCACCGCCGACGCCGCGCTCGACCTGCGCGCCAACGCGGAGCAGGACGCGCAGGGCATCGCGATCGAGGCCCACCTCGACCGCGGTCGCGGCGCCGTGGCCACCGTGCTCGTCCAGCGCGGTACCCTCCGCGTCGGTGACACGATGGTTGCCGGTGACGCCTACGGCCGAGTCCGCGCCATGCTCGACGACAAGGGCCAGAACGTCGAGGAAGCGGGTCCGTCGACCCCCGTCCTCGTCCTCGGTCTCACCAACGTCCCGGGCGCGGGCGACAACTTCCTCGTCGTCGACGAGGACCGTACGGCCCGCCAGATCGCCGAGAAGCGCGCTGCGCGCGAGCGCAACGCCGCCTTCGCCAAGCGCACCCGCCGGGTGTCCCTCGAGGACCTCGACAAGGTGCTCAAGGCCGGCCTGGTGCAGGACCTCAACATCATCATCAAGGGCGACGCGTCCGGTTCGGTGGAGGCTCTCGAGTCCTCGCTGCTCCAGCTCGACGTCGGCGAAGAGGTCGAGATCCGGATCCTGCACCGCGGTGTGGGTGCGGTCACCGAGTCCGACATCAACCTGGCGACCGGCTCCGACGCCATCGTCATCGGCTTCAACGTCCGCGCCGAGGGCCGTGCCACGCAGATGGCCGAGCGCGAGGGCGTCGACGTCCGGTACTACTCGGTCATCTACCAGGCGATCGAGGAGATCGAGGCGGCCCTCAAGGGCATGCTGAAGCCGGAGTACGAAGAGGTCGAGCTGGGTACGGCGGAGATCCGCGAGATCTTCCGCTCGTCCAAGCTGGGCAACATCGCGGGTGTCCTCATCCGTTCCGGCGAGGTCAAGCGCAACACCAAGGCGCGCCTCATCCGCGACGGCAAGGTCATCGCGGAGGAGCTCAACATCGTCGGCCTGCGTCGCTTCAAGGACGACGTCACCGAGATCCGCGAAGGCTTCGAGGGCGGTATCAACCTCGGAAACTTCAACGACATCAAGATCGACGACGTCATCGCGACGTACGAGATGCGCGAGAAGCCGCGCGGCTGAATCGCATAGCTCGACCCCGGGGCCGGTCGGCGGAGACATATTCCGTCGATCGGCCCCGGCCGTTGCGTGTACGGTTCGAAGAGCTCGTACACCGACACGTACCGGCAGGTACACCTCACGCCTCCCGGGTGGGCCTCACCCGTCACGCATGTATGCAGGGACTCTGTCCTTCGACCTCCTCCTCGGCGACGTACGGTCGCTGAAGGAGAAGCGCTCCGTCGTCCGCCCGATCATCGCCGAGCTGCACCGCAAGTACGCGGTGAGCGTGGCGGAGGTCGGCGACCAGGACCTCTACCGCCGGGCGACAATCGGCGTGGCGGCGGTCTCGGGGGACGCGGGGCACCTCACCGACCTACTGGACCGCTGCGAGCGCTGGGTCGCCGCACGTCCCGAAGTGGAGCTGCTCTCGGTCAGGCGGCGGTTCCACGGCGACCACGACGACTGAGCGCGTCACCGGCGCCACAAGCACAATGGACAAGAAGAAGGAGACGGACCAGTGGCCGACAACGCGCGTGCGAAAAGGCTGGCGGACCTCATCCGCGAGGTGATCGCCCAGAAGCTGCAGCGCGGAATCAAGGACCCGCGGCTCGGCTCGCATGTGACCATCACGGACACCCGGGTCACCGGCGACCTGCGGGAGGCTACGGTCTTCTACACGGTCTACGGGGACGACGAGGAGCGCGCGAGCGCGGCCGCCGGGCTGGAGAGCGCCAAGGGCATCCTGCGCTCGGAGGTCGGCCGCGCGGCCGGCATCAAGTTCACGCCGACCCTGACGTTCGTGGCGGACGCCCTGCCGGAGAACGCCCGCACCATCGAGGACCTCCTCGACCGGGCGCGCGCCTCCGACGCCCAGGTGCGCGAGGCGTCCTCCGGTGCGGCCTACGCGGGCGAGGCCGACCCGTACCGCAAGCCGGGCGAGGACGAGGACGACAAGGACGCTGCCGGCGAATGAAGCACAAGGAGACACCGCCGGACGGCCTCGTCATCGTCGACAAGCCGGCCGGCTTCACCTCGCACGACGTCGTCGCGAAGATGCGCGGCATCGCGCGGACCCGGCGCGTGGGGCACGCGGGGACGCTCGACCCGATGGCGACGGGCGTCCTCGTCCTCGGCATCGAGCGGGCGACCAAGCTCCTCGGCCACCTCGCGCTGACCGAGAAGGAGTACGTCGCGACGATCCGCCTGGGGCAGAACACCGTGACGGACGACGCGGAGGGCGAGATCATCTCCTCCGCGGACGCCTCCGGGGTCACGCGTGAGGCGATCGACGCCGGCGTCGCCGGGCTCACCGGCGCGATCATGCAGGTGCCGTCGAAGGTCAGCGCGATCAAGATCGACGGCAAGCGGTCGTACAAGCGGGCGCGCGAGGGCGAGGACTTCGAGATCCCGGCCCGCCCCGTGACCGTCTCGTCCTTCACGGTGCACGCCGTCACCCCGGCCGAGGCCGCGGACGGCACCCCCGTGCAGGACCTGCTGGTCTCCGTCGTCTGCTCCTCCGGCACGTACGTGCGCGCCCTCGCGCGCGACCTGGGGGCCGGCGCGGGCGTGGGGGGCCATCTGACCGCCCTGCGGCGCACGCGCGTCGGCCCGTACGGGCTGGGCGACGCCCGCACGCTGGACCAGCTCCAGGAGGAGCTGACCATCATGCCCGTCGCCGAGGCGGCCGCCGCCGCCTTCCAGCGCTGGGACGTCACGGAGGAGCAGGCGCGCCTGCTCGCCAACGGCGTGCGGGTACGAGTGCCGCTCTTCGAGACGACGGGGCCGATCGCGGCCTTCGGCCCGGACGGGCGCTTCCTGCTCCTGCTGGAGAACCAGGGCGGGCGGGCGAAGAGCCTGGCGGCCTTCGGCTAGACCCGGGTGCCCGCTCCGGCGGGCTCCGGGCGCCGCGGCGCCGTACGGCGGCCGGCGCGACCGCCGGCCGCGGCCTGATGCCGCTGCGGGCACGGGGCGCGGGAGCCCGGCACCCGCCGGGGCAGCCGCGCTCACAGGCCCCACTGCCGTGGGGCGGGAGGCTGCACCGCTGCTCCCCGCCCCACGATCCCCCTCCTCACAGCTGTCTATCCGTACCGCTCCCACAATTCACCCCAATGGGCAGGCGCTCGGAGTGAATGGCGGGAGTGGAAGGGGGCGCGTTGCCGCTGTGATCTGGTCCTGCCGATCATCCCCTGCCTACGGTCGGGGTAAGTGCACGGCGGGGAGGTTCGGCGGATGAGCGGTCGGCGGACCGATGCGGACGAGTTCCTGGTACGCATCAGAGACCTCGCCGGGAGGCCGCGCGGTACGGGCTTCATCGCCGATGACCGCGGCACGATGATCACCAGCCATGAGGCCGTCGACGGCCTGGCGCGCCTCGTGCTGCTGGCACCGGGCGACCGTACGTGCCTGGTGGGTGCCGAGGCGGTGACGTCCCTTCCGGGCTGCGACCTGGCACTGGTGCGTACGGAGGGGCTCGGAGTGGCCCCGTTGCCGGTCGCGGCCGCGGAGCGCATCGAGGACGGGGCGAGCGTCCGCCTGCGGGCCGGCCACTGGCAGCGCGCACAGGTCATCGGCGAGGCCCTCGTCACGTACACGGCCACGGACCGCTTCCATCTGCTCGACGCCGCGGTCGAGCTCTCCCTGGGCGAGCGCGACGGCCTGAGGCTCGGCGAGGAGGCCACCGGAGGGCCGGTCCTCGACGCCCGTACGGGCACCGTCGTCGCCGTCCTCGGTACCGCGCTCCATGCGGAACGCCGCTCCGGAGGTTTCGCGATCCCGCTCCGTGCCGCGGCCGCCGCCTCCCCGGACGGCCCCCTGGCGGTGCTCCTGGACCGGAACGCGGCCACGGTCCCCGCCTTCGGCCCGGACCTCAACCTCGCCGGTGCCCTCCAGCTGACGGCGACCTCCCTCGGCCCGATCATCACGGCACGCGACTGGCGCGACCCCGTGGAGCGCCCGGAGATCGCCCGGGAGTTCACCCGCTTCCTGGAGCCGGACGAAGAGCCGGACGACCAGGAGAGCGCGGGCGCCGCTGCCGACGCGCCCGTGGACGGCGGCGAGTGGATGCCCGGGGAAGGCAGTGGGCCGATGCCCGGGGATGCCGGCGAGCCGTCCGTCCCCGAACCGCCGCCCGACGAACAGGGCCCCGTGCCCGGCGGCGCTCCGGGGGCGCCGGGCGTCCTGGTGGTGACCGTCCCGCCGAGCGCCTGGCGCGGCACCCCGGGCGGTGGTCCCGGCGGGCGCTGGATCGGGGACCTGCCCGGCGCGCGGAGCCCCGCAGACCCGCCGGAGCCCCCCGCGCCCCCCGCCCCGGACGGCCCGGGCTCCCAGGACGGTCCCGCGCCCGCCGTCCTCGGACTCGTCGGCGGCCCCGGGACAGGCCGTACGACCGAGCTCCTCTCCCTCGCCTCGCGCCGCGCACGGGGCGCCGAACCGGCCCCCACCCTGTGGCTGCGCGGTGCGGACCTGGAGGAGGGCGACACCAGCCTGCGGGACGCGATCGCGCGCGCCCTCGCCGCCGCCGCCCGGATCGTCACGGCCTCCGCAGGAGCCGCGGGCACGGTGGGCGACCCGGCCGAGGCCACGCCCGAGGCGGTGGCAGCCCTGGGGCACCGCATGGGGCGGCCGCTCCTCGTCGTCCTGGACGGCCCGGAGGAAGTGCCTCCCGTCCTCGCCCACGCCTTGCCTGCCTGGACCGCGGCGACCGCCGCGTGGCTGGAGGAGACGTCCGCCCGGCTCGTCGTGGCCTGCCGCCCCGAGCACTGGGAGACGGCCGGTGACCTCTTCCCGCGCACGGCGCTCCACGTGTCGGCGACGTCGGCCACTCCGCGCAGCCTCCCGCCGTGCGTCAGCCTGACCGACCTCGGCCCCCTGCAGGCCGAGCGGGCCCGTGCCCTCTACGGCATCCCGGCCGACGCCATTCACCCGACGGACGCCGCCCACCCGCTCGCCCTCCGGCTGCTCTCCGAGGTGCGGGCGGCGCTCCCGGACGGCACCGCGCCCGGCGGGCGGGCCGGGGAGGACGGGGCCAGGCCCCCGGACCGCTGGGACATCTTCTCCGCCTACCTGGACCTCGTCTGCCTGCGCATCGCCGTGCGGCTGGCCGCCGAGCGCCGCCCCGCGCTGCGCGGCACGGCCGTGCGCCGGCTCGCCGCACGCGTGGCCGGGCAGGTGCATGAGGCGGCCCGCAGGTGCCTCGGCCCCGGGCAGGGCGAGCTGGAGCGCGAGGCCTTCGAGGAGCTCTTCCCGTGGCGCAACGGCTGGGCTTCGGCCGTCCTCACGGAGGGGCTGCTCGTCCCGGCCGGCACGGGCTACCGCTTCGCGCACGAGGAGTTCGCCGACTGGCTGCAGGGCGCCCACCTCGACCTCGACGCCGCCCTGCACGCCCTCGTGCACCGCTGGTACGAGCCCGAGAACGGCTCCGGCGAGCACGACGCGCGCCTGCCGTCACGGCCGGGCGGCGGGCCCGCGCCGGAGGGCCACGTGCCGCCGCCCCCCGGGTCCAGCCGGGCGCGCTCCACGGCCGCACGGCGCCGCAGCCGCCGCGCGGCCCGGCAGAGGGCCCGCAGGCCGCTGCCCGTGCCGCGGCACCGCATCGGGCCCGTCCTCCAGGCGCTCCTGCTCCTGGCGCGGCGCTCCGGACCGGACGCCCTCGCCCGCCGGCTGGGCGCCCTGGTGGACGCCGTCGCGGCGCTCCCGCCGTCCGAGCAGGCCGCGGCCGCGGACGGCGAACGCCGCCCCGCGCTGCCCGACCCCGCCTGGTGGGCGGCGCACCTCCTCGGCGAGACCCTCCTGCGCGTACCCGACGCCACCCCGTACCTGGGAGCCCTCCGGCTCCTCGCCGAGCGCCTCACGGCCCGCTCCCTGGCCCTCGGCGGCTTCGACAGCGGGGCGACGCGGTCCCTGGGCGGCCTCGCCGAATTCGGGCCCTGGTTCTGGCTCCGGCTGCCCCTCGGGCTCGCCGAGCGGCTCGACCTGCTGCGGCTCCTGCTGCCCGCCGACGCCCCGCCCCCCGGGCAGAGCCCGTACCAGCCCCATGCGCTGGAGAGCTCCGCCCCGGGCTCCGCGCAGCCCCAGCAGACGCCCCAGCCGCCGCACACGGACCGCTTCCTGCCAGCCGTCATGAACGTGCTCGCCGAGGAGCCGTGCGCTGCGCAGGCCCTGCTGTGCCGCTGGTTCTCCGACGAGCGCCCCCTGCAGGCCGCCCCGTACGGCGATCACCTCAGGCTCACCGTCTCCACGGCCGCCCAGGTCCTCCTCCACACGCACCGGCACCGCGCCGTCGACGACCTCGCCGAGGCCCTCGTGGACGCCGCCCACCCCCGCGCCGACGAGCTCCTCGCCGCCCTCGCCGAGGACGAGCCGTCCGCGATCTGCCGCGCCGTGGACCGGTGGGCCCACGACGACCGCATCGAGCGGCACGTGGCGGCGGCCGCGTACGCCCTCAAGGCCGTCCCGCACGTGACCACCACCGCCGACCGCGAGCTGCTGCGCTACGCCGCGCTCGCCCTGCTGGCCCGCCCGGCGGAGGGCGCCCTGCACGGCAGCGCGCTCGCCCTGCTCGTCCGCGATCGCGAGACCCGCGCCAAGCACCTCCAGCGCGCCCTCGACCTCTTCGCCGCACGCGACCCGCACCTGCCCGCCGGCGCCCTCGCCCCGGCCCTGACCACCCACCCCGAACCCGTCCTCGCCGCCTACCGCGCGCGCCTCTACGTACGCGGCGACGGCCCCGGAGACGTGCTGCGCACCCTCGCCGAGGTCACCACGCCCGCGCTCGCCCGGCGGGCCGCCGCCCTCGTCCAGGAGTACGTCGAGCACCATCCCGAGGGGTCGGAGCTCGCGGCCGCCTTCGTGGACCGCCGGCTCGAGGAGGGCCCCGCGGCCCGCTCCGTCCTCTTCCCGCTCGTCGTCCACCTGCTCAGCAGCCGCCCGCCCCAGGTGCGCCGCGCCCTCGCCCCCGTCCTGGCCCACCCGGGCACGCCGCTGTCGCGGCCGCTGCGGCAGGAGCTGCTGGAGGTGCTGCTGGAGCGCGAGCAGTACGGGCCCTTCGAGCGCGACGTCACCGTCCTGGACGCCCTCCTGCGCGCGGTCGCCGCGGGTGCTGCCGAGCGCACCGAGGCCCGCACCCGCGACCTGGTGCACCGCACCGGTCTGCTGATGGCCCGCAGCCCCGAGGGGGCGGCCTGTTTCGACCGCCGCATGGTGCAGCTGTCCCGCGAGATCCCCGTCTTCGGGGAGCAGGTGCTGCGCTGGCTGCGCTCCGCGCCCGCGCAGTGGGCCGTCGTGGTCGGCCCGCGGGCGCGCATCAAGCTCACCGCTTGGGCGGGGGACGAGAGCGCAGAGGGCGCCGCGGACCACTCCGGGCGGGGCGGGGGCCCTGACCTGACAGTCACGGGACCGGCCGATGCGGGGCGCCGAGAACCGGCATGGCACTCTTAGTCCTGCGTAATCGACAGACAAAAGTTCGGGTTCGGGCGAGGAGCGGGCACAGTGCAGCGCTGGCGTGGCTTGGAGGACATCCCCCAGGACTGGGGGCGCAGCGTCGTCACCATCGGCTCGTACGACGGTGTGCACCGCGGGCACCAGCTGATCATCGGGCGGGCCGTGGAGCGGGCGCGCGAGCTCGGCGTGCCCTCGGTCGTGGTGACCTTCGACCCGCACCCGAGCGAGGTCGTGCGGCCGGGCAGCCACCCGCCGCTGCTGGCGCCGCACCACCGGCGTGCGGAGCTCATGGCCGAGCTGGGTGTCGACGCGGTGCTGATCCTGCCGTTCACGGCGGAGTTCTCGAAGCTCTCGCCCGCCGAGTTCGTGGTGAAGGTGCTGGTCGACAAGCTGCACGCCAAGCTGGTCGTGGAGGGCCCCAACTTCCGCTTCGGCCACCGCGCCGCGGGCACCGTCGACTTCCTCGCGGAGCTCGGCGCCACGTACGACTACGACGTGGAGGTCATCGACCTCTACGTGAGCGGCGAGGCGGGCGGCGGGGAGCCGTTCTCCTCCACCCTGACGCGCCGTCTGGTCGCCGAGGGCGACGTCGCGGGGGCCATGGAGATCCTGGGCCGCCCGCACCGCGTCGAGGGCGTCGTGGTGCGCGGCGCGCAGCGGGGCCGTGAACTCGGCTACCCGACGGCCAACGTGGAGACGCTGCCCCACACCGCGATCCCCGCCGACGGCGTCTACGCCGGCTGGCTGACCGCCGGCGGCGAGTCGATGCCCGCGGCGATCTCCGTCGGCACGAACGTGCAGTTCGACGCGACCGAGCGCACCGTCGAGGCCTACGCCATCGACCGGACCGATCTCGACCTCTACGGGCTCCATGCGGCCGTGGACTTCCTCGCCTACCTGCGCGGCATGGAGAAGTTCGAGTCGATCGAGGCGCTGCTGCTGTGCATGGCGGGCGACGTGAAGCGGGCGCGGGACCTGGTGGCGGCGTACGAGAAGGAGAAGGACGCCGCCTGACCGGCCGGCGCTCTGCCTGAGACGTGAGGAAGGGCCCCATGCGGCGATCGATCGCCGCATGGGGCCCTTCCTCGTGCGCTCTGCGCCCCGTGCGGTGCTACTGCTGCGGGTAGCCGTACGCACCCGGCTGACCGGGCTGGCCCTGCTGCGGGTACGGGCCGGGCTGCTGGGGCTGCGCGCCGCCGTACGGGCCCTGCGGGGCGTACGGGTGGTGGTACGGGGCGGCGGCCGGCTGGCCGGGCTGCTGTGCCTGCTCCGGGGCGTACGGGGCGGCTGGCATCTGCCCCATGGGGGCGGCCTGCTGCGGCTGCTGGGGCGTGGGTTCGCCGCCCCATACGCCGCGCTGCTGCTGGGCGCGGGTGAAGTCCTCCGCGACCATGGCCGAGAGGTTGAAGTACGCCTCGCGGGTCTTCGGTCGCATCATCTCCAGGTCGACCTCGGCGCCCGTCGCCAGGTGCTCGTCGAACGGGACGACGACCACGCCGCGGCACCGCTGCTCGAAGTGCGACACGATGTCCTCGACCTTGATCATCTTGCCGGTCTCGCGGACCCCGGAGATCACCGTGACGCTGCGCGAGACGAGATCGGCGTAGCCGTGCGCGTGGAGCCAGTCGAGCGTGGTGCTGGCGCTGCTCGCGCCGTCGACGGACGGCGTGGAGACGATGATCAGCTGGTCGGCGAGGTCGAGGACGCCGCGCATGGCGCTGTAGAGGAGACCGGTGCCCGAGTCGGTGAGGATGATCGGGTACTGCCGGCCCAGCAGGTCTATCGCCCGCCGGTAGTCCTCGTCGTTGAAGGTCGTCGAGACCGCGGGGTCCACGTCGTTGGCGATGATCTCCAGGCCGGAGGGCGCCTGCGACGTGTACCGGCGGATGTCCATGTAGCTGTGCAGGCTCGGGATCGCCGAGACGAGGTCACGGATCGTCGCGCCGGTCTCGCGGCGCACGCGGCGGCCCAGCGTGCCCGCGTCGGGGTTGGCGTCGATCGCGAGGATCTTGTCCTGGCGCTCGCTGGCGAGCGTCGCACCGAGCGCGGTGGTCGTGGTCGTCTTGCCGACGCCGCCCTTGAGGCTGATCACGGCGATCCGGTAGCAGGAGAGGACGGGCGTACGGATCAGCTCCAGCTTGCGCTGCCGCTCCGCCTCCTCCTTCTTGCCGCCGAACTTGAAGCGGGGCGTGGCGATCTGCTTCTTCGGCTTCGGCTTGTTGCGCAGCAGCCGTTCCGAGGAGAGCTCCATGGAGGCGGTGAACCCGAGCGGGGCCCCGTGCACGGACCGCTGCCGCTGCTCCGGCGTCACCGTGGGCCAGCCTCCGGCGCGCGGGTCGCTGGGCAGCCCGGCCTGGGCGCCGTCCGCGGCGGGCGGGAGGCCGTTGTCGCCGTACGGGGTCTGGGCGTACGGGGAGGGGGCGGGAGCAGGTGCCGCGGCCGCCTCATGCGCGCCCGTGGGGCCCGGCTGCGCCTGCACGGCCGGCGGCAGCGCGGGGGAGCCGCTGAAGCCGTGGTGGGCCTGCGGGAGTTGCTGAGGGTCGGCATGGGGCACGGGGGCCGGTGCCGGGGCCGCAGGGGCCTGCTGGGCATCGGGGTGCGGGAGACCGTCGTGGGGCGGCGGTACGGGGGCGCCGTGCGCGTCGGGGCGCGGGGCACCGTCGAGCGCGGGTGGCACCGGGGCATGGGGCGCCGGGGCATGAGGCGCCGGGGCGTCCGGGCGCGGGTACCCGTAACCACCCTGCAGTGCCTGGGGGTTCGGGGCGGGCGGCATGGACGGCGCGGGGGCCTCATGCGGCCCCGTGAGGCCCTGCGGCGTCGGGGCGGCCGTGTTCTGCGCGGGGGGCAGGGCGGGGGCCTGCTGCGGCTGCTGTGCCTGCTGCGGTTGTGCCTGGGGCGCAGGGAAGGGCTGGGGTGCCGGTGCCGGCGCGGCTGCCCCATGCGCGTCGGGGCGCGGGTACCCGTAGCCGTCCTGCGGTACGGGGGTGTTGAACGGCGGCGGCACAGGGGGACCCTGAGGGGACGGCTGCTGAAGAGGAGGCGTCGATGGGTACGGCGCAGGCACCGCATCGTGCGGCGGGACCGGGGCGTTACCGGCCCCGTGCGGGGCCGCCTGAGGCACGGCAGGCGCCTGCGGAGCCTCGCCGGCAGCAGGCACGGCCGGACCGTCGTCCTGCTGGGCCTGGGCCTGCGCCTGGGGCGCGGCGTACGGGCCCGGAGCGGGCGGGAAGCCCTGCGGAGCCGGGTGAGGAGGATTCGCGGGCACGGCGGCCGCCTGCTGCGCATCCGGCGCCGGGGCCGCCGGGGCGAAGTCCGGCGGGAGAGGCGGCAGGGCGGCCTGGGGGATGGGCGGCGGGGCCCACGTGGCCCCCTGCGCGTCCTGTTCCGCTTCCGCAGGCTCCCTCGCGCTGTCCTCGGCCGTACGGTCGGCAACCCTGTCCCGCAGAGCGGCGGCGGAGAACCGCATGGTGCCCTCGGGGCGCGAGGGGGCGGCTTCGGGCTCGGAAGCGTTGCCCGCGCTCCCGGAAGCCGACGCGCCCTCAGAGCCGTTTCCGGCATCCCCGGAGACGGCGGGGGAGGCAGGCGCGGGAGCGGTGGCGGGCGTGGCCGTCGCAGAGGTCTGTTCGGCCGCCGCGGCATCGCCGGCAGCACTGCTTGCGGAAGGAATGCTCGCGTCCGCCGCCGGGTTCACACCCGGCTCGGGGCTCGCTGCGTGGTGACCCGCGTCGGCCCCGTGCGCCTGCCCCGTGCCGGCCTCGGCGTCGGCCCCGTGCGGGCTCGCCGAGGGCGTGTCAGCTGAAGCAGGGGCGGCGTCACCGGCGGGAGGCGTGGCAGCCGGACCCGTGACGCCGGCTGCCGCGCTCTCCGTGCCGGACGTGGATCCGCCGGCCTGCCCTGCGGCCTCTGCCCGTACCGGCGCAGGGGAGAAGCGCATCGTGGCAGGACTGCTGATTGCGCCTCCTGCGGGAGTGGAGGAGAACGCTTCAGGAGCGGGCTCCGTGCGGTCGTTCTGCTCGCTGCCCGCCGGGGGCGCCATGCGCAGCGGTTCACCCGAAGGCGGGGGTGGCAGCACCGGTGCCGCCTCACCCCCGGTGCCACCCTGGCCCGTCGCCGGTGACACGGCGGAAGAGGCGTTCTGCGTGTACCAGGCGGGTGGGGTGTAGTCGATGGTGAACTCGCCCAGGGTGTCGGGCCCCTGCTCGTGCTCGTGACCGGCGTCGGACCGGTCCTCGCCGGCTGCGGACCCGCCTGCTCGGATCTCGTCCCGATCGCTGCTCACATTGCCTCCTGGTGTGGTCTAGCGCCCATGAAATGCCTGTCGGGCCCGACCGTTCCCGTCGTCCGACCGCCCGGGTGTCCCCCGTTTGCGACGGGGGATGCCATGGAGGCCCCCCGTCCGTACACCCACCCAGCCTAATCGTCATACGCACCATGGGGGCAGGCCCGCCCCCACCCCACCGGCCGACCTGTGCATCACCGTCGGCCCCGGGCCGCAGCAACCGGACCGGTGGGGCACGGGAGGCGGGTGATACAAAGATTCCCCGCTCGAGTGCCACAACAGCGCGGGATCCACGCCCGATTCGCTCCTTTCCGGCGGAATCGCCAACGTATTCCACCCGGATCGCGGGGGGAGGCAGAACGAGCGACGGACCCCGCACACAAGAGGTATTGCGCTGATGGCCCAGCCGCCCCCGCCCCCACCGACGCCGCCGAACGAGCCTCCGCAGGACGGCTCCGGCACACCGCAGGACCAGGCTCCGAACGCTCCGCAGCAGCCGCATGAGGCGCCGGCCCAGCAACCGCACGGGGCGCCGGCCCAACAGCCGCATGAGGCCCTGGCCGCGCCGCGGCATGAGGCGCCGGCTCAGCAGCCGCACGAAGCCCCGGTCGCGCCGCCGCACGAGGCCCCCGCCCAGCAGCAGCCTCAGGCCCCGGTCGCACCGCCTCAGGCACCCGCCGCGCAGCCCCACTCCCTGACCAAGCCGCCTCAGGCCTCCGCCCAGGAGCCCGAGGCCCCCGCTGCCCCGCCGGCCCAGGAGCCCCAGGCCCCTGCCGCGCCGCCCGTTCAGCCGCCGCAGACCTTTGCCGCGCCGCCGGTTCAGCCGCCCCAGGCCCCGGTGGTCCCCCCCACCCCGCCACCGCCCGCTGTTCCGCCCGTGCCGCCCGCATGGGGCGGCGCTCCGAGCGCCCCCGCGGCTCCCGGCGGACCGGCCCCCGCCGCCTTCCCGCCGCCCAACCCGAACCCGTACGCACAGCAGCAGATGCCACTGCAGCCCGGCCCGTACGGCGCCTACCCGCCCCCGGGGCAGCCCTTCGGCGCTCCGCTGCCCCCCATGCCTCCCGCCGGAGGCCCGGGCAAGAAGCGGACGGCCGTCATCATCGGTGCGGCCGTCGCCGTCCTGCTCGCCGCCGGAGGTGGCGTGTGGGCCCTGACGGGCGGCAGCGGCGGTTCCGACGGGCCGAAGGGGCACCACAGCGCCTCGCCCACGCCGCACGGGAGCACCGGCAGCGACAGCGACAGCGGCGGCACGGCGGGCCCGCGCGACGGCGGGGACGACGACGATCCCAACAACGGCCGCCAGGCCGGCGAGGTCAAGATCCTCATCAACCAGAACGGTCCCGAAGCCGAGCGCGCGGGCTCCGCGTCGCCCGGCGTGTGGGCGTTCAGCGACTACGTCGTCAAGGCCGTCCAGGAGAAGGTCATCGCCTACTCCACGGCCGACGGCAAGGAGAAGTGGTCCATCGCGCTGCCCAAGAGGGTCTGTGCGGCGCCCGCGAACCTCACCGACGACGGCAAGGTCGTGGTGGCGTACGAAGGCAACGAGAAGGACACCTGCGGCTATTACGCCATGCTCGACCTCAAGAACGGGAAGAAGGGCTGGGACAAGCCCATTCCCAAGTCGGGCGGGTTCGCCGAGAGCTTCATCGGCCTGGACATGGCCCTCAGCGGCAATGCCGTAGGCGCCGCCTGGTTCGGCGGCTCCGGCATGATCCGGGTGAGCGACGGAGAGCCCATCTCCACCCCCGAGCTGGATTCCGGCTGCTCCGTCGACGGCTTCGCGGGCGGCAAGGCGCTGCTGCGCTCGTGGCAGTGCATCAGCGACAACACGTCGCACATCGAGAAGCTCGACCCGTCCACCGGCAAGCCGGTGTGGACGTACGACGGTCGCAAGGGGCTGGAGACCAAGAAGATCTACTCGACCGAGCCGGCCGTCGTCTCCCTCCTGTCGGACGACAAGAAGTCCGGCGGCGTCATCGCCCTCAAGGACGGCAAGGAGCGCTCGGTCATCGACCTCGGCAAGGAGTCGTACGCCCCCACGTGCGGCATGTCGTTCGTGGGGCACGACCTCGGCGGCTGCCAGGGCGTCGCCGCGACCGACGACACCCTCTACCTGCCGACGGGGGGCGAGGACAGCTACACCACCGGCAACGAGGTCCACGCCTTCGACCTCAACACCGGCAAGCGCAAGTGGGCGTCGAAGAAGACCAAGCCCGAACTCATGCCGATCCGGGCGGAGGGCGACAAGGTCTTCGCCTACCAGAAGCCCTCCTACGACAAGGCGGGTGCGCTGGTGAGCATCGGCCCCGACGGCGAACCGAAGGTCGTGCTGCAGGCCCCTCAGGCCACCATGCACGCCGAGAACCTCTTCTTCAGCGCCAAGTACTTGTACGAGGGTGACCACCTCGTCATCGCCACCACCCGCCTGTCGAGCAGCAGCTCGGAGGGCAGCGACGCCAACAAGCTGCTCCTCGCCTTCGGCAAGGGCTGACGCAGCAGGCCGGCCGGCGCAGCGGCCGTACGGACACCGCATGGGGCGCACCAACCGGTGCGCCCCATGCCGTAGGCCCGAAGCGGTCAGTCCACGCGGCGTGGGGCCCCCAGCAGCCCCGTCTCGGCCTCCGTCACCCGCACGTCGACATACGTCCACGACCCGCGGGCGCACCACAGCGTCACGGTCTCGGGAAGCGTGGGCAGCGCCTCGACGTCGGCCTGGGGCAGCCCCAGGAGCCGGCCCAGCAGCTGCGCCTCCTCCGGGGAGACCCGCTGGACGCCGACGAGGTCCACGCCGCCCAGCAGACGCGGTGCGTCCGGCCCCGCGAAGGGCAGCAGCGTCAGGACGGACTGCCAGGGCGCCGTCACGACGCGTCCGCGGGGCGGCCGCGCGCCGCAGTCGCGCACGACCAGCACGGGGCTGTGCACCGACGGGCCCTGCGGCGGCACCCGGCCCACGTCGTGCAGGGTGACGCACGGCTGCCCGCCGTTGGCGGCCTGTGCGAGCGCGGTCCACAGCCGGCGGCGGCCGGTCTCCACGGCGATCCGGGCACCCGTACCGGCCGTACGCAGGGCGATTACCTGAGCCGTCCAGACGCCGCCGATCAGGACGGCTTCGAACGGCACGGGGCGGGCCACCCCGAGCACCGCCGGCGCCTCATGGGGGCCGGTGCCGATCACCACACCGTCGTCGCCGACGGGCAGCGCCAGTGCCTCGAACTCCTCGGCCGCGAGCTCGTGCCGCCCGCGGCGCGGCCCGAGCAGCCCGCGGCCGGCCCGCAGCCACCCCGCCCCGGAAGCCGGAGGGACGGCGGCAGGGGAAGGCGTAGTGGCGGCCATCAGCGCGTACCTCCGAGGGGCAGAGTGGCGAGCATGCCGGGCACCTGCTCGTGGTCCAGCCGCACGAGGCCGGCGCGCGCGGTGCGCGCCGCACGTTCCAGGTCCCGTCGTGTGGCCGCGAGTTCGTCGGAGCTGCGCCCGGTCACCCGGACGTGCAAGGTCACCGTCGGTGCATGACGCCCGCCGCGCAGGCCGCCGCGGCCCAGTGTCAGGCTCAGCGTCGTCGCCAGGGCGGGCAGCGAGGTGAGCAGTGCGGCGAGCTGCGGCAGGGGAGTGGCCCCGGGCCCGAGCTGCGGCCAGCGCGCGAGCCAGTACGTCGTGTGCCAGCGGTCGTCGCACCGCAGCGCACGGGCGCTCTCCAGCGTGCGCCGTGCGGGTGCGGCGGACCGCGCGGCCTGGGCCGACGCCAGCGGGTTGACGTTCGCCGCCGTGGATATCGCGGCCGTGAGCTCTTCCTCGGACAGCAGCACTGCCCGGAAGCCGGCCCCCTGCAGCCGGCTCGCCAGCTGGTCCGCCACGCGCAGCACGCAGCGCCGCGCGCCCTCCTCGCCCCCGCCGCGTGCCTCGACCGCCTCCCGGCACAGCTCGGGGTCGAGCTTCAGCGCCACCCACGTCGTCCGTACCGCCGGAGCCCCGGACAGGGCCTGCAGGGGCGCGTAGTTCCGCGCGGCCAGTGTCTCGGAAGGCAGGTGCGGGGCCGGGGCGGGCAGGGTGCTCTGCACCACCTGTACGGACTCCAGCCGGATGCCGTCGACATCCAGTGCGTCCCGCAACAGGGCCAGCGGCAGGGCCTTTTCGGTCCGCACGGGGCGGAGGGGCGCGTCCACGGCGTCGACGCGCAGCACGGCCGTCACGAACGTCCCGTCCCCGACGAGGCCGACGGCGCGCTGCTCGCGGCCCGTGAACGTGCTCGTCCGCAGTGCCGGTTCGCACTCCAGGACCGGGGCGATCGACGGATCCGTGCCCAAGGGCGCCGGTTCCACCCGCCGGGCGCGGGCGCTCAGCGCCAGTGAGGCCAGCAGGGACTCCGCCACCGGCCGCTGGCCCAGGGGCACCAGCGCGAGCAGCACCAGCATCACGGCCACCGCGGCGGCCGGTGCGAGCACCAGCGGGCCGAGCGCCCACCCGAGCAGCACCAGGCCCGCGGCGACCTCCAGCAGCACCAGCTGCTGCAGCCGCACCGGCCCGGCGCTCCCGCCCCGCGCCGAGGACCGCGGGACGACGACCGCCGCCCCGGGCCCGGCATCTCCCGGCGCCCGTACCTGCGTTGCGGCACCCATGCCCGTCACAGTCCCCTCAGCCGTCGCCGGCCGCTTCCGCGGACCGGCCGGAAATCCCCGATCAGCGGAAGGCCCTGACGGACGTGCTGATCCCTACGGGCATAGTAGGGGGCCGGTACGACTACCCGACCAGGTGCAGCGGGTGCCGGCCGACGCCGACGACCAGGGGAGAAAGCGGCTACACATGGCATCACGGCGGGATGAGCTCAACGCCTACATCTTCGCGAGGAAGCGCACGATCGCGGCCTTCCTGCAACCTTCGCCCGGCGGAACGGAGGAGGGAGCGCCCCGCCCCCTGCGAGCGGTCCTGCCCGGCCTCGTCGCCGGGGCGGTGCTGATCGCCGGGTTCGGCGCCTGGGGCATGTTCCGGCCGACCGCGCCCAAGGGCTGGGACGACGAGGAGGCGCACGTCATCGTCGGCAGCCAGTCCACCACCCGTTACGTCGTCCTGGTGACGGACGGGAAGAAGCAACTGCACCCCGTCCTCAACTTCGCCTCCGCCAAGCTGCTCCTCGCCCCCGACAAGTCCACCGTCATCAAGGTGAAGGAGGAGGAGCTCGACAACGGCCACATCCCCCGCGGCCCCACGCTCGGCATCCCGTACGCCCCCGACCGCATGCCCGGCGCGGACGAGGCGGGTAAGCAGAAGCAGTGGGCCGTCTGCGAGCAGTACGGCGGCACGGGGCGGGCCACGCAGAAGGCCGTCTTCCTGTTCGCCGGACGGGATCCGAAGCTGAAGAAGCTCACCGGCGACCAGCGGCTGCACGACAACCAGGCCCTGTACGTGCAGGGGCCGGACGGGGCCCGCTACCTCGTCGATCCCCGGGGCACCAAGTACTTGCTCGGCGGTGACGACTGGCGGTCCGCCGACGCCTCCGACCACAACCTGCTGCTCCGCTCCGTCTTCAACGACGGGGCCCAGGCCCAGCCCGTCACCAAGGACTGGCTGGACACGCTGCACGACGGCGCGCCCATCGTCTTCCCGGAGACCGGCGGCGACATCGGCGCGGACGCCGGCATCGGCACGCTCCCCGCCAAGGCCAACCGCGTCGGCACCGTTCTGGAGGCCCCGACGGGCACCGGTACCCAGAACTACGTGGTGCTCCGCGGCAAGGTCCAGCGCGTCTCGCCCTTCGTCGCCAAGCTCCTCCTCAACAGCAGGAAGCTGGCCCCGCTCGGCCAGGCCGGCGTGCCCGAGCGGGTGAGCGCGGCCGCCTTCACCCCGGCGGAGGACGAGTTCTACGGGCAGAACCACTGGCCCGCAAGGGTGCCCCAGCAGGCCAACTTCACGGGGACGGGGGACGCCGTCAAGAAGACCGTGTGCAGCATCTTCAGCGGCATGTCCGCCGGCGGCACCACCGAACTCGCCACCTGGGCGGGCACCGCGTACCCGGCGACGATCCCCGACGGCGCCACCAGCGCGTACGTCACCCCGGGCTCCGGGCTCCTCTACCGCCAGGTCACCGGCCGCCAGACCAACAGCGGATCGGTCTTCCTCGTCACCGACACGGGGCTGCGCTACGCGGTCCAGTCGAACAGCGACAGCGGCGCGGACAAGTCGAAGATCGGCGAGAAGGCGTCCCCGCCGGCGGGCCAGGACGGCTCGTCCGAGGCGGCGCATGAGGCGCCGCACGGGGCGGCGGACGCCGGCTCCGCCGGACCCGCCGAATCCGACCAGGCGCGCATCAGGCTCGGCTACGGCAAGGTCGACCCCTTGCCGGTGCCGGCGAACTGGTCGCAGTTCCTGCCGACGGGCCCCCGGCTGGACACCAACAGCGCCAAGCAGCCCCAGGGGTCGTGAGACAGCCGATGCCACGAACGACGACATCCCTCACTCTTGCCCTGGCGGCGACGCTCACGGCGGGAGCGACCGGGGCACCCGCCCTTGCCGAAGCGTCCTCCGCAGCGGCAGTGCAGACCGCCCCTGCGCCGTCCGGTGCGTCACCCGTGCCGGTGAACCCGCACCTGGACGGCAGCGGGGAGTGCACCTACCCCGCCAAGCCCATCAAGGGCACCCCTTGGTCCCTCCAGCGGATTCTCCTCGACCGTCTCTGGCAGGACACCAAGGGCCGGGACAGCGCGGGCCGGCCGGTCCGCGTCGCCGTCATCGACACCGGCGTCGACGTCAGGAACCCGCAACTCAAGGGTGCCGTCGACGTCGAGAGCGGGGCCGACCTGCTCACAGGCATGCCGGAAGCAACCAAGAACGGCGCCGTGGACGGCGGCGCCAAGGACGGCACCGGAGTGACCGCGGACGCCAAGGACGCCCCCCGGGCACCCGGGCCCGGCCCGTCCCCCGGCCCGTCGGCAGGCGCGAAGGACGGGAAGAAGGACAAGAGCACGCCGCCGGCGAGCCCGTCCGCGAGCCCGTCGGCCGGTGACAAGAACGAGTCGAAGAAGCCGGAGAAGTCGCCCGAGCCGAGCCCGTCCAAGAGCCCGGAGAAGAGCCCCGAAAAGCCGCCGGAGAAGGAGCCCGAGAAGCCGAAGCCCGATCCGGCCCTGGACCTCGTGGGGCACGGCACCAAAGTCGCCGGCATCATCGCGGCCCGCCCGTCCCCCGCCAGCGGATTCGTCGGCATCGCCCCCGAGTCGGTCATCATCCCGATCCGCCAGAACGACGAGAAGGGCACCGGGACCACCCGCACCCTGGCCCAGGGCATCGGCCTCGCCGTGGCCGCCGGAGCGCGCGTCATCAACATCTCCCAGGACACCCAGGACCCGGCGAAGCTCCTGCGCCCCGACTCCGACCTCGAACGCGCCGTCAAGGACGCCCTGGAGAAGGACGTCGTCGTGGTCGCGTCGGCCGGCAACGACGGCCTCGGGGGCGAGGTCAAGGAGACCTACCCGGCGGCGTACAAGGGCGTCCTGGCGGTCGCCGCTTCCGACCGCAACAACGAGCGCGCGTCCTTCTCGCAGCCCGGCGAGTTCGTGGGCGTCGCCGCGCCCGGCGTGGAGATGGTCTCCACCGTCCCCCTGGGCGGCCAGTGCGTCGACAACGGCACCAGTTTCTCCGCCCCGTACGTGGCCGGAGTCGCCGCCCTCATCCGCGCCAAGCACCCCGACTGGAAGCAGCACCAGGTCGTCGCCCAGATCGAGCAGACCGCGGAACGCGCCACCAACGGCCACGACCGCTACATCGGCTGGGGCGTCGTCGATCCGGTCCGCGCCCTCACGGAGGACGCTCGCCCCCTCGACCGCGTCACCCCGGCGAAGCCCGCGGCCCGCACCGTACGGGCCCCCGACGTGGCCCCGCTCGCCGCCGGCGAGACCCCGCAGCAGCGGAAGGAACGCCTCGCCACGTATGCCCTGGGCGGTGCGGCCGTGCTCGTCGCGACCATCGCCGGCGCGGCCCTCGTGGGCCGGGAACACCGGCGGCGGAGGGGCCTGCGCGGCATGTGACGGCCTGTGACGGCCGTCAAACTCTCTTGATATGTCTGTGGTTGGGGCACGCGATACGAGTGGCTAGAGTGGCAGGGGCGTCCTTCGTGGGCGCTTGAGGGGGAGGGTTCGAGGTTCCGACCCGGGACACGGGCATTGAGGCTCACCGGACGACCGGCCCCGCGCGGCCGGCGGCCGGCTTTATGCACACATCGCGAGACAGGCCCCTCGGGGGGAAAGGCGGAACATGTCGGAGAACGAGCGGCAGAAGGTCAGTGACGAGGCGTTCAAGGCCTTCACGGACGCCATCGACAAGACCAGCTCGCATTTCTCGGCCAACCTGCGGCAGCTGGCGAATGTGATCGCCACGCTCGACGGCGGCAGCTCGTGGAAGGGCGAGGCGCACAAGGCCTTCCGCAAGGCCCAGAGCGACCTGAACGACGACCACGACCGCGTGCGCCGGATGATCGACCGGGTGCGCGAGGCCGTCGTTCTGACGCACCGTGCGTCCGGGGCGACCGACGGGGAAATCGCGGCCCAGATGAAGGGCATCGACGTCAGCGGCGGCGGCTCGGCGGCCGCCGGTGCCGGCGGGGGCCACGGCGAGCAGCCCCGCAGCGGGATCGACGCCTACAGCTGATGCGGCCCGGCGCGTACGCCCGCCGGCCCTTTCGATCCTTTCCGACCGACGAACGACACCACAAAGGGTGGGGAAACAATGGCAGACCAGGGTGGAGAGCTTGTAGTCAACTACGCCTCCCTTCAGACCACGGCCACTGACATCAAGAAGGCCGCGGCCGTGATCGAGCGGGAGCTGGAATCCATGCGCGCCGCCGTGAACAAGGTCGCGGCCGGCTGGGAGGGCGAGGCCCACCAGATGATGCTGCACGTGGACGCGGAGTTCCGGCGGCGGAGCGCGCACATCCAGGAGACGCTCAAGCAGGTCTCGGACCTCGTGCTCCAGGGCGGCGAGAACTTCCACGCGACCGACAAGAAGGCGTCGCAGCTCTTCGACATCAGCTACTGAAAGCCGCAGCGGCGCACCGCGGCTGAAGCTGCTCGGGGCGGGCGGCCGGGAACACCGGCCACCTGCCCCCGAGCGCGTCCGGGCCCGTAAACCGGGTCACTTCAGATCGAACTCGCCGTCGCGCGCCCCCAGCACGAACGCCCGCCACTCGGACGGGGTGTAGCGCAGGACGGTGTCGGGATCCGTCGACGACCGCATCGCCACCGCACCGTCGGAGAAGTAGGCGATCTCGACGCGCTCTTCGTCCTCCTTGGCTTCGGGCGCGCTCAGCCATTCGAGACCGGAGATGTCGCGGGCGTACAGCTCGTCCTTCTCGTGTTCGTCCATGGGGGCAGGGGCCGCCTTTCGGGTGCGCAATTCCGCCGGATCCCTGCGCGCATCACGCCAGTTGACGCCCGTAGGGAGAACAATCGTCAGCAGCGTACTGCGGATGGATCCGCGGCAGAGCCGGTTCCGGAACGGTGCTTGCGAAGAGCCCGGATTCCGCGCGGAAGGTGATATAGGAAGGCTCCGTCCGGGCCGTCACCGTGCCCCTCACGCCTCCTCCGGCACCCACCCCACCTGCACCAGCGGCACGCCCCGCTTCCGCGACACGAAGTACCCGCGCCCCGGCGGCATCTGGTGCGGCCGCACGCCGCCCAGCAGGTCGCCCTCACCCGGGTCTCCGGACAGGAGCACGCCCTGTGCGCCGAGCTCCTTCACCCGCTGCATGAAGGTCTCGTACATCGACCGGGACGCGCCCGCCGAGCTGCGCGCGATGATGAAGCGCACGCCGACGTCGCGCGCGAAGGGCAGGTTCTCGGTGAGGACGGCGAGCGGGTTGCCGCTGCCGGTGGAGACGAGCTCGTAGTCGTCGACGATGACGAAGAAGCGCGGGCCCGACCACCAGCTGCGGTCGCGCAGCTGCTGCGGCGTGATGTCGGGCTGCGGAGCGCGCCGCTCCATGAGGCCGTTGAGGGCGTTGGCGTGCACGGTGAGGGCCGAGGCGACCGGCGCGTACTCCAGCAGGTGCGTGGAGGGGACGACGTCGAGGAGCGTCCGGCGGTAGTCGCCCACCACGATCTTCGCCTCGTCCGGGCCGTACCGCTCGGTGATCTGCTTGGCCAGGAGGCGCAGCAGTGCGGTCTTGCCGGACTCGCTCTCGCCGAAGACGAGGAAGAACGGGTCCGTCTCGAAGTCGACGAAGACCGGCTCCAGGTTGGTCTCGTCGATGCCGAAGGCCACGCCGTGCTGCGGGTACTCGAAGCCCTTCGGCAGGTCGTCGGCGCGCAGCCGGCGCGGCAGGAGCCGCACACCGGGCGCGCCGGGGCCGCTCCACGCCTCGCTGACGGCGCGGACCATGGCGGCGGTGCCGTCCGTGAGGGTCTCGGGGTCGCTGTCCGAGTCGATGCGGGGCACCGAGGCCATGAAGTGGAGCTTCTCGGGGAGCTGGCCGCGGCCGGGCACGCCGGCCGGGACGTTCGCGGCGACCTTGCGGTCGAACTCGGAGTCCATGGTGTCGCCGAGCCGCAGTTCGAGCCGGTTGAGGAGCTGGTCCTTCAGCGAGGCGCGCACCTCCATGTTGCGGGAGGCGGTGACGACGACGTGGACGCCGTAGCCCAGGCCGCGCGCCGCGATGTCGGCGACGACGCCCTCCAGCATCTCGTACGCCTGCCGGAAGCTGGCCCACCCGTCGACGATGAGGAAGACGTCGCCCCACGGCTGGTCCGTGATCTCGCCGGACGCCCGCATCCGCCGGAACGTGCCGATCGAGTCGATGCCGTTGGCCCGGAAGTACTCCTCGCGGCGGGCGAGGACGCCCGCCACCTCGGCGACCGTACGGCGCACCCGCTCGGGGTCGAGCCGGGACGCCACGCCGCCCACGTGCGGCAGCCCGGCGATGGCGCTCATGCCGCCGCCGCCGAAGTCCAGCCCGTAGAACTGCACCTCGGCCGGGGTGTGCGTCAGCGCGAAGGCCGACACCAGCGTCCGCACCAGCGTGGACTTGCCGGACTGCGGGCCGCCGACGATGAGCATGTTGCCCGCCGCGCCGGAGAAGTCGCGGTACAGCACGTCGCGGCGCTGCTCGAAGGGCTTGTCGACCAGGCCGATCGGGACGCTGAGGCGGCCGAGGCGCGGGTGCTCGGGCGCCGTCAGGCCGCGGCCGGGGACGGCCGACAGGGGCGGCAGGAGCTCGTCCAGGGCCGCGGCCCGGTCGAGCGGCGGCAGCCACACCTGGTGGGCCGGCGGGCCCTGGCCCTCCAGCCGGCGCACGATCACGTCGAGGACCGTGTCGGCCAGCGCGTCGTCGCCCGGGGCGGGCGCCGCCGGCGCCACGGAGGCGGGGGCGGTGTACGTGACGGGGACCGGCTCGGCGGTGAACAGGACCGGGCGCCGCTCGATCGGCAGGGGCCCCGTGCCGGGCCCCGTGCCCGCGTTCGACCGGTACGTGCCCGAGACGTACGCCGCCTTGAAGCGCGTCATCTCGTCCGTGCCGAACTTCAGGTAGCCGGAGCCCGGCACGGACGGCAGGTGGTACGCGTCCGGCACGCCGAGCGCCGTGCGCGACTCGGCGGCCGAGAACGTCCGCAGGCCGATCCGGTACGACAGGTACGTCTCCAGGCCGCGCAGCCGGCCCTCCTCCAGCCGCTGCGAGGCCAGCAGCAGGTGCACGCCCAGGGATCGGCCGATGCGGCCGATCTGGATGAACATGTCGATGAAGTCGGGCTTGGCCGTCAACAGCTCGCTGAACTCGTCGATCACCAGGACGAGTGAGGCCAGCGGCTCCAGCGCGGCGCCGGCCGCCCGCGCCTTCTCGTAGTCGTGGATGTTGGCGTAGTTGCCCGCGGAGCGCAGCAGCTCCTGGCGGCGCTGCAGCTCACCGGTGATCGAGTCGCGCATGCGGTCGACGAGCGTCAGGTCGTCGGCCAGGTTGGTGATCACGGCGGCGACGTGCGGCATCTCCGACATGCCCGCGAACGTCGCACCGCCCTTGAAGTCGGCGAGGACGAAGTTCAGCGTCTCGGAGCTGTGGGTGACCGCGAGCCCCAGGACCAGGGTGCGCAGCAGCTCGGACTTGCCGGAGCCGGTCGCCCCGACACACAGGCCGTGCGGCCCCATGCCGTCCTGCGCGGCCTCCTTCAGGTCCAGCATGACGGGGGCGCCGTCCTCGCTCACACCGATCGGCACCCGCAGCCGCTCGGCGGCCGACCGCGGCCGCCACGTGCGCGCCACGTCGACCGAGCCCGCGTCGCCCAGCCCCAGCAGGTCGGTGAAGTCCAGGTTCGCCAGCAGCGGCTCGTCGCCGTCGCCGCCCCCGCCCATGCGCATCGGCGCCAGCTGCCGCGCGAGCGCCTCCGCCGCCTCCATGGCGAGCGTGTCGGGCACTCCTTCGTAGACCGCCACCTGGGACATCAACCGGAGCGTGCCCGGCTGCACGACCACCGACAGCCCGCCGCGCGGCTCTCCCAGGTCGCCCGTCACCACCTCGACGACGGTGACGCCCTGCAGCCCCTCGGGCGCCGCGAACACCGAGTCCGCCGGCACCGCCGCACCGTCCAGCACGACCACCACGTGCGGCTGGTCCAGCAGCGGCTGGCCGTCCCGGCTGAAGCGCGTACGGCCCTCCAGACGGGGCCGCAGCAGGTCCTCCAGCTCCGTCAGGTCGTCGCCGATCAGCCTCCGCGCGCCGGCCCCGTCCACCGCCCCGGGCACCTGCACGTGGGGCAGCCACTTCGCCCACTCCCAGTACGAGGCCGCGCCCCGTGCCGAGACCACGGCCACCACGAGGTCCTCCGGCGAATGCAGCGTCACCAGCTGCGCCAGCAGGGCCCGCGCCGTCCCGTGCACCGCCTCGGGCTCGCCCGACAGCGTCACGTGGTAGAAGGCGCGCAACGACAGCGCCACCGGCATGCCGTCCAGCGAGCCGTGCGTCGCCAGGAACTGCTGCATCGCCCCCGTCGTCAGCGGCTCCAGCTCGTCTATCGGCGCCGTCTCCGGCGCCACCAGCGGCGTCGCGAGCTGCTGCGTGCCCAGCCCGATGCGCACCTGCGCGAAGTCGTCGTCGCTCGCACGCCGCTCCCACAGCCGCGTGCCCTCGGCGACCACCGACCACAGCTGGTCGGGGGAGGGGTGCAGGTAGAACTGCGCGTCCCGCTGCGCCCTGGCCGTGCGCTGCACGGTGCGCCGGGTCTGCGCCAAGTACTTGAGGTAGTCGCGGCGCATGTCCGCGGTCCGCCCCTGGGTGCCCTGCCGGTGCCGGACGATCATCGCGATGGTCATGCCGAGCGTCGAGCACATCATCAGCACGCCCATGATCTTCATCATCGGGGCGGCACCCGGCATGAAGAAGTAGACCATCGAGGAGGCCATGCCGAGCGTCGGCAGCAGCTGCATCAGCAGCCCTTCCTGACGGTCCCTCGGCAGCTCGGGCGGCGCCTCCAGAAGGACCTCCTCGCCGGGCACCTCCGGCGGCAGGGCCCTCGGGGGACGACTGACCACGATCTGGCTCACCGGATGCCTCAACCCCTCCGCACGGCAAGGACAGTTCCGCGTGGTACCGCCTGTCGCCCCGTCGGCGACGGCCCCCCTGCGCGGAACGGTGATCCTATCGGCGTACGGAACGGAAGCCCCCGATAGGGTGGCCGGACTGCCGAGCACGTCGGGCACCGTGCATCCGCAACAGCCGGGCACGGTGAACGAACACAGTGAACGAACACAGTTGAATCAAGGGGCCTGATAGGTGAGTACGTCTGCTGCGACCGGCTTCTGCAGAGTGACCGTCGTCGCACCCGACAGCCGCATCGACGTCGCCCTGCCGGACGACATCGCCGTCGCCGACGTGTACCCGGAGATCCTGCGCCTGACCGGCCAGACCCAGCCGGCCGGCGCCCCCACCGGCTACCACCTCGTCCGCCGCGACGGCACCGTCCTCGACAGCGCCCGTTCGCTCGCCGCCCAGCGCGTCCTGGACGGCGACCTGCTCGCGCTGCGCCCCTTCGCGGAGTCCCTGCCGCCCGCCGTGCACGACGACGTCAGCGACGCCATCGCCTCCGCCGTCACCCGTGACCACACGCTCTGGAACGACGGCCTCCTGCGCGCCTGCGGCCTGGCGGGCGGGGCGCTGCTGCTCGCCCTCATGGGCCTCGCCCTGTGGTTCGCCGACCCCGTCCGGCACGACATGCACGGCCTGCCCGGCGCCGTCGCTGCAGCCGCCGGCGTCCTGCTGACGGCCCTCGCGGGCGTACGGGCCCGGGTCTACGCCGACCGCGCCTCCGCCGTCGCCCTGGGCCTCGCCGCCCTCCCGCACGTGATGATCGCCGGCGCGGGCATCCTCGCCCCCGCCCCGGGCGAGGGAGCCGGCCGGCTGCAGTTCCTGCTGGGCTGCGCGGCCGTGCTCGTCGCCTCCGCCGCGCTCGTCGGCATCCTGCCCACGGGCGACGCCCCCTTCGTTGCCGCGCTGGCGGCCGCGGCCACCGGCACCATGGCCGCCTTCTGCGCGATCCTCACCGAGGCGCGACCGGCCGATGCCGCCGCCGTCTGCGCCGTCGCCGCCATAGGAGCCATCGCGTTCCTGCCCGGCCTCTCCGCCCGCGTCGCCCGCCTCCCCATCGGCTACGCCGCCCCGCGCGCCGCGGCCACCACCGACCGGTCGTCCGCCGCCGGCGGCCCGCAGGCCGACCCCGTGGACGCCGCCCGCATCGCCGCCCAGGTCCGCCGCGGCCACGAGCTGCTCCTGGGCCTCGTGGGCGGCTGCGCGGCCGTCGTCACCGGCTCCACGGCCGTCCTGGCCTTCGCCGCGGGCGGCAGCCCCTGGCCCCGCCTCCTGGCCCTGACCGCCGGCCTCGCGATGCTGCTGCGCGCCCGCCTCTTCCGCTACACCGCCCAGGTCGCGGCCGTCCTCGGTGCGGGCCTCGCCGCCCTCGTCCTGCTCGTCCTCGGCCTCTCGCTCCTGCCCCCCGCCGACGGGGCCGGCGGCTCCCTCGACGTCCGTACGCTCTGGCTGGCCGCCTCCGTCACCCTCGGTGGGGCACTGCTCACCGCCGTCGCGCTGATCGTCCCCGCCAAGGGCCTGTCACCCTTCTGGGGGCGGGTCTCCGACCTGGCCGAGAGCGCCCTGCTGCTGGCGCTCGTACCCTTGTGCCTGGCGGTCCTCGACCTGTACTCGACGGCCCGCAGCCTGTCCGCGGGGTAGAGCCCCGGGGCTGAGGGGCCGGCCGGAAGGGCTGCGGCCCGCATGGGGCGCCCTACGCGGGCCGCCCCATGCCGTGCCCCGTGCGGCCCGCCCCATGCGGTCCGCCCCGGCCTCCCCCCGGGCCGCCCCATGCGGCCCGCCCGCCCTACGTCCGGGCCGTCCTGCCGGGAGAGCTGGTCCGGGCTGGTACTCTGTGCAACGGCCGTTTGTGTACGCGCCTCCGGAGTGCCTTCACCGGTCTCTGGGGACAGCGCCCAGCGGACCCCGCCTCCCGAGTAACGGAAGCTCCCCTGAGAAAAAGACCAGGGGCACTCGGTGGCCAAAAGTCACTCAGAAGGAGTACGCGTGTCGCTCGACGCCGCTACGAAGAAGCAGATCATGGCCGAGTTCGCCACCAAGGAGGGCGACACCGGCTCCCCCGAGGTCCAGGTTGCGATGCTCACCCGCCGCATCTCGGACCTGACCGAGCACCTGAAGCAGCACAAGCACGACCACCACTCGCGTCGTGGCCTGCTGCTCCTGGTCGGCCAGCGTCGCCGCCTGCTGCAGTACCTGGCCAAGAAGGACATCACGCGCTTCCGCGCCCTGGTCGAGCGCCTCGGCATCCGCCGCGGTGCCGCCGGCGCCAAGTAAGACACCGTGAAGGGAGCGGTTCCCACCATCTGGGGGCCGCTCCCTTTGCGTATCTCGTGGATAGCAGAAGCTTTGTAGTCTGGTTTCCACAACGGCATCCGTGCCGAACCGTATGAGGAGGAGCGCTCCGCTCGCCGCCGGTCCTCGGTAGTGGCCCCCGGATCAGGGAAATCCGGGTGCTTCGATCGAAGACCGGCCAGCACCGACGCTCCTCCGCCCCCGTCCCCGCCACACGGGCCGGGACGTAGACGAGGAGATATCCCTGGTGGAGAACGAGACCCACTACGCCGAGGCCGTCATCGACAACGGCGCCTTCGGCACCCGCACCATCCGCTTCGAGACGGGCCGCCTGGCCAAGCAGGCCGCCGGTTCCGCCGTGGCGTACCTGGACGACGACACCATGGTGCTGTCGGCCACCTCCGCTTCCAAGAAGCCCAAGGACCAGCTCGACTTCTTCCCCCTCACGGTGGACGTCGAAGAGCGCATGTACGCGGCCGGCAAGATCCCCGGCTCCTTCTTCCGCCGCGAGGGCCGCCCCTCCGAGGACGCGGTCCTCACCTGCCGTCTGATCGACCGGCCGCTGCGCCCCTCCTTCAAGAAGGGCCTGCGCAACGAGATCCAGATCGTCGAGACGGTCATGGCCCTCAACCCCGACCACCTCTACGACGTGGTCGCGATCAACGCCGCCTCCTGCTCCACGCAGCTCGCGGGCCTGCCCTTCTCCGGTCCGATCGGCGCCACCCGCGTCGCTCTGATCAAGGGCCAGTGGGTCGCGTTCCCGACCCACACCGAGCTCGAGGACGCCGTCTTCGACATGGTCGTGGCCGGCCGCGTCCTGGAGGACGGCGACGTCGCGATCATGATGGTCGAGGCCGAGGCCACCGAGAAGACCGTCCAGCTGGTCAAGGACGGCGCCGAGGCCCCCACCGAGGAGGTCGTCGCCGCCGGTCTCGAGGCCGCGAAGCCCTTCATCAAGGTGCTGTGCCGCGCCCAGTCCGAGCTCGCCTCGAAGGCCGCCAAGCCCGAGGGCGAGTTCCCGGTCTTCCTGGACTACCAGGACGACGTCCTGGCCGCCCTGACCAAGGCCGTCCGCGACGAGCTCGCCCAGGCGCTCACCATCGCCGGCAAGCAGGAGCGCGAGGCCGAGATCGACCGCGTCAAGGAGCTCGCCGCCGAGAAGCTCCTGCCGGAGTTCGAGGGCCGCGAGAAGGAGATCTCCGCCGCGTACCGCTCGCTGACCAAGTCCCTGGTCCGTGAGCGCGTCATCAAGGAGAAGAAGCGCATCGACGGCCGCGGCGTGACGGACATCCGTACGCTCGCCGCCGAGGTCGAGGCCATCCCGCGCGTGCACGGCTCCGCCCTGTTCGAGCGTGGCGAGACCCAGATCCTGGGCGTCACCACCCTCAACATGCTCCGCATGGAGCAGCAGCTGGACACCCTCTCCCCGGTGACCCGCAAGCGCTACATGCACAACTACAACTTCCCGCCGTACTCCGTCGGCGAGACCGGCCGCGTCGGTTCGCCGAAGCGCCGCGAGATCGGCCACGGCGCCCTGGCCGAGCGGGCCATCGTGCCCGTGCTGCCGACGCGCGAGGAGTTCCCCTACGCCATCCGCCAGGTCTCCGAGGCGCTGGGCTCCAACGGCTCGACGTCCATGGGCTCGGTCTGCGCCTCCACCATGTCGCTGCTGAACGCCGGTGTGCCCCTGAAGGCCCCCGTCGCCGGCATCGCCATGGGCCTGATCTCCCAGGAGATCGACGGCAAGACGCACTACGTCGCCCTCACCGACATCCTCGGTGCGGAGGACGCCTTCGGCGACATGGACTTCAAGGTCGCCGGCACGAAGGAGTTCGTGACCGCCCTCCAGCTCGACACCAAGCTGGACGGCATCCCGGCCTCCGTCCTGGCCGCGGCCCTCAAGCAGGCCCGCGACGCGCGTCTGCACATCCTCGACGTGATGATGGAGGCCATCGACACGCCGGACGAGATGTCCGCCTACGCCCCGCGGATCATCACCGTCAAGATCCCGGTGGACAAGATCGGTGAGGTCATCGGCCCCAAGGGCAAGATGATCAACCAGATCCAGGAGGACACCGGCGCCGAGATCACGATCGAGGACGACGGCACCATCTACATCGGTGCCGCCGACGGCCCCTCCGCCGAGGCCGCCCGCGCCACGATCAACGGCATCGCCAACCCGACCATGCCGGAGGTCGGCGAGCGCTACCTGGGTACGGTCGTCAAGACCACCACCTTCGGTGCCTTCGTCTCCCTCATGCCGGGCAAGGACGGTCTGCTGCACATCTCGCAGATCCGCAAGCTCGCCGGCGGCAAGCGCGTGGAGAACGTCGAGGACGTGCTCGGCGTGGGCCAGAAGGTCCAGGTCGAGATCGCCGAGATCGACCAGCGCGGCAAGCTCTCCCTGATCCCCGTGATCGAGGGCGAGGACGGCGACAAGGCCGACGAGACCAAGGACGAGTCCGCCAAGTGACGTCCCGTAGTACACGGAAGACGGCCCGCACCTCCTCGGAGGGGCGGGCCGTCGCCCGTACCCAAACGCTTCTCAAGGGCGAGAACGGCATCGGCACGGTCCGCCGCACCACCCTCCCGGGCGGTCTGCGCATCGTCACCGAGACCCTGCCGTCCGTACGCTCCGCGACCTTCGGCATCTGGGCCAACGTCGGCTCCCGCGACGAGACCCCGGCCCTCAACGGCGCCACCCACTACCTGGAGCACTTGCTCTTCAAGGGCACGGGCAAGCGGAGCGCGCTGGACATCTCCTCGGCCATCGACGCCGTCGGCGGCGAGATGAACGCGTTCACGGCCAAGGAGTACACGTGCTACTACGCGCGCGTGCTCGACACCGACCTGCCGCTGGCCATCGACGTGGTCTGCGACATGCTCACCGGCTCGCTGATCGACCCGGCCGACGTCGACGCCGAGCGCGGCGTGATCCTCGAAGAGATCGCGATGACGGAGGACGACCCCGGCGACTGCGTGCACGACCTGTTCGCGCACACCATGCTGGGCGACACCCCCCTCGGCCGCCCCGTCCTCGGCACGGTCGACACCATCAACGCCCTCACCCGCGACCAGATCGCCCGCTTCTACAAGAAGCACTACGACCCCACGCGCCTCGTCGTGGCCGCCGCGGGCAACGTCGACCACGCGAAGGTCGTCCGCCAGGTGCGCGCCGCCTTCGAGAAGGCCGGCGCCCTGGGCCGTACGGACGCGGAGCCCGTCGCCCCGCGCTCCGGCTCCCGGACGATCCGCACCGCCGGCCGCGTGGAGGTCCTCGGCCGCAAGACCGAGCAGGCGCACGTCGTCCTCGGCATGCCGGGCCTCGCGCGCACCGACGAGCGCCGCTGGGCGCTCGGCGTGCTCAACACCGCCCTCGGCGGCGGCATGAGCTCCCGCCTCTTCCAGGAGGTCCGGGAGAAGCGCGGCCTCGCCTACTCGGTGTACTCGTACACCTCGGGCTACGCCGACTGCGGCCTCTTCGGCGTCTACGCGGGCTGCCGCCCGAGCCAGGTCCACGACGTGCTGAAGATCTGCCGCGAGGAGCTGGACAAGGTCGCCTCGGAGGGCCTGCCGGACGAGGAGATCAGCCGCGCCGTCGGACAGCTCGCCGGCTCCACCGTGCTCGGCCTGGAGGACACCGGTGCGCTCATGAACCGCATCGGCAAGAGCGAGCTGTGCTGGGGCGACCAGATGTCCGTCGACGACATGCTGGCGCGCATCTCGGCCGTGACCCCGGACGAGGTCCGCGAGGTGGCCCGCGATGTACTGGGGCAGCGTCCTTCGCTGTCCGTCATCGGCCCGTTGAAGGACAAGCAGGCGGCACGCCTGCACGAGGCCGTTTCTTAGTTCACCGCGGGATGTAGTTCACCGCTGTAGAGGGAAGCAGGGACGATGAGCAAGCTGCGCGTGGCGGTCATCGGCGCCAAGGGCCGGATCGGCTCCGAGGCCGTGCGGGCCGTCGAGGCCGCCGACGACATGGAGCTGGTGGCCGCGCTGGGACGGGGCGACAAGCTGGAGGCGCTGACCGAGGCGGGGGCCCAGGTCGCGGTCGAGCTGACGCACCCGGGCTCGGTGATGGAGAACCTGGAGTTCTGCGTCCGCAACGGCATCCACGGCGTCGTCGGCACCACCGGCTGGACCGAGGAGCGCCTCGCGCAGCTGGAGTCCTGGCTCGGCGCCTCCCCGTCGACCGGTGTGCTCATCGCCCCGAACTTCTCCATCGGGGCCGTGCTCACCATGACCTTCGCCCGGCAGGCGGCCCGCTTCTTCGAGTCCGCCGAGGTCGTCGAGCTGCACCACCCGAACAAGGCCGACGCCCCCTCCGGCACGGCCACCCGCACCGCGCAGCTCATCGCCGCCGCACGGCGCGAGGCGGGCTGCCCCCCGCAGCCCGACGCCACGACGACCGCCCTGGAGGGCGCACGGGGCGCCGACGTCGACGGCGTGCCCGTGCACGCCGTGCGGCTCCGTGGCCTCCTGGCCCACCAGGAAGTGCTGTTCGGCGACACCGGCGAGACGCTCACCATCCGGCACGACTCGCTGCACCACAGCTGCTTCATGCCGGGCATCCTGCTCGGCGCGCGGCGCGTCGTCTCCACCCCGGGGCTGACGTTCGGCCTGGAACACTTCCTGGACCTGGGCTGAGCACCGTGCGCGCCAAAATCGTCTACTTCGCCCTGGCCGCCGTCCTGGTCGTCTACTTCGTCCTGGTCGGCAGCCGCGGAGTGATGCTCATCCAGCAGGGCACCGCCGTCACCGTCGCCTTCGGCGCGGCGGTGCTGGTGCTGCCGTTCATCGGCGCCTGGTTCCTGTACCACACCACCAAGTTCGCGCGCGACGCCAACCGGCTGGCGCGGGAGCTGGAGGCCGAGGGCGGCCTGCCGGTGGACGAACTGGTACGGACGCCGGGCGGCCGCATCGACCGCGACTCCGCGGACGCGGTCTTCGCCAAGCGCAAGGCCGAGACGGAGGACGCCCCGTCCGACTGGCGCGCCTGGTTCCGGCTGGCCGTCGCCTATCACGACGCCCGCGACACCCCGCGCGCCCGCAAGGCCATGCAGCGGGCGATCGCGCTCCACGACGGCAAACCGGTACGGGTGGACGCGTAGGCCCGGGCGGCCGCGCGTCCGCCGCGGTCCGCCGGACGGGCTAGGCGCGGCGGAAGTCCGCCGCCCAGCCCTCCACCGCGTCGCACGCGATGTCGAACGCCTGGGGCCGGCCGAGGAAGTCCGCCCCGTGGCTGGTGACGAGGGTGGCCAGCGGCGCGCCGCCGGCGCGCTCCACGACGACCGCCCGGCCCTGCACGGTGCGGGGGAGCCCCAGCCACCGCACGGGCTGCTGCACGAGGCGCACGGCCGTCACCTCCGCCCAGGGCACCGTCCTGGCGGACAGCAGCCGCACGTGCCGCAGCCCGCGCTCGCCCACCCACACGCCGACCCGCACGAGGCGCACGGCCGTCAGGATCACCAGGACGGCGACGGCGACGCAGATGCCCGCCGCGGGGAGGGACCCGGCCACCGCGATGATCATCGCGGCGAAGAGGACGTACGAGGCGAGGAGCAGCAGCAGCGCGGTGACGCCGACGCGCCACGGGCCGGGCCGGTACGGGCGGCGCCAGCGGGCCGAGTCCTCGTCGTGGCCCCCGGGCGGGACGGCCGCGGCGCCGGCGGGCGCGAGCTCCTCGACGTCGCGGTCGGCGGTCAGAAAGGGCAGGGGCACGACGTTTCCTCACTCATCAGCACGCACGCTCGAATGGCTGTGCCCGGTGAGGCTATAGAAAAGGGCGGGACCCGGGCACACCAGGGTCGGTGCGCCGGGTCCCACCCGTCATGATCAACCGCAGGTCAGCGGCCGTCCGAGGCCTCGGAACGCTGCGACTGGTGCGTGTCCTGCACGCTGGGCTGCAGGGACGGCATCCCGAACAGCAGCGCTCCGACCAGCCCCGTCGCCACCGTCAGACCCACGAGCACACGGCCGGCTATCTGCGAGCGGCTCGCGCGTTCTCGGGGCGGCGGCGTGACGTTGCTGCGGTAGCGCTCTGCCTCGGCGACGAAGGCGAACGGCACGGGCTCTCGCCGGCGGAACATGATGAGGGCTCTCCTAGGAACCTCGAAAATCTGCTGTCGTACGTAAGGACGATCGAAGACGGCTGCCGGTGCCCGTTTTCGGTGACTTCTGTGAAAAATCTCAACCAGTGGGCACCTTCCCCCGGCCGCGCCGGGGCCGTAGGGGCCGCTTGGGACCGGTTGTCAGTGGGGGCCCGTAGGCTGGGCGCCGCCCGAGCACTGCAACTGGAAGGACCCCGCCGGTGACCGACAGCCCCACCGAGACCGCCAAGGAAGCCGAGCCGACGTTTCGCGGTGACGTGACCGTCGAGCTGGTCAAGCACAGCGCGGCCGACTCCGACGTGCTGTGGGCGGCCCGCGTCTCCACCGCCGGCGAGCAGTCCCTGGAAGAGATCACCAAGGACCCCGAGCGGTCCAAGGGGCTCATCAACTTCCTGATGCGCGACCGTCACGGCAGCCCCTTCGAGCACAACTCGATGACGTTCTTCATCAGCGCGCCGATCTTCGTCTTCCGCGAGTTCATGCGCCACCGCGTGGGCTGGTCGTACAACGAGGAGTCCGGCCGCTACCGCGAGCTGCAGCCCGTCTTCTACGTCCCGGACGCCGAGCGCAAGCTCGTCCAGGAGGGCCGCCCCGGCAAGTACGTCTTCGTCGAGGGCACCGAGGCGCAGCACGAGCTCACCTCGCGCGTCATGGAGAACACCTACCGCGAGGCCTACGAGGCCTACCAGGAGATGCTGGCCGCCGGCGTCGCCCGCGAGGTCGCGCGCTCGGTCCTGCCGGTCGGCCTGTTCTCGTCCATGTACGCCACGTGCAACGCGCGCTCGCTGATGCACTTCCTCGGCCTGCGCACCCAGCACGAGCAGGCGGCCGTGCCCTCGTTCCCGCAGCGCGAGATTGAGATGGTCGGCGAGAAGATGGAGGCGGAGTGGGCGAAGCTCATGCCGCTCACGTACGCCGCGTTCAACAAGAACGGCCGCGTCGCCCCGTGACGGGATCCGCGAAGGACCGCTCGTGACGGGTCCGGCGCGGAGGAGCCGTACGGGCCGGTAGCTTAGGTGTCCGTATTGCGGCTTTTCGTGGCTTTAATCTAGTCTGAAAAGACGGACCCGGCACTGCTTGAACCCCCGAGCAGGCAGTGCCGGGATCCCTTTGGCACTCCCCGAGGGGGCACCTCACGGTGAGCAACGAGTAGCGTGGCCCTCATGGCTCCGACCTCCACACCGCACACGCCCTTCGGGCGGGTCCTGACCGCCATGGTCACGCCCTTCACCGCTGACGGTGCCCTCGACCTCGACGGCGCTCAGCGGCTCGCCACCCACCTCGTGGACGCCGGTAACGACGGCCTGATCGTCAACGGCACCACCGGCGAGTCCCCCACCACCAGCGATGCGGAGAAAGCCCAGCTCGTCAGGGCCGTGGTCGAGGCGGTCGGAGACCGTGCCCACGTGGTCGCCGGAGCCGGCACCAACCACACGCACCACAGCGTCGAGCTGGCCCGCGCCGCCGAGAAGGCGGGCGCGAGCGGCCTCCTCGTCGTCACGCCGTACTACAACAAGCCCCCGCAGGAGGGCCTGGTCCGGCACTTCACCGCCGTCGCCGACGCCACCGGCCTCCCGGCGATGGTCTACGACATCCCCGGCCGCAGCGGCGTCGCCATCGACACCGAGACGCTCGTCCGGCTGGCGGAGCACCCCCGCATCGTCGCCAACAAGGATGCCAAGGGCGACCTGTGCGCGACGAGCTGGGCCATCGCACGCTCGGGGCTCGCCTGGTACTCGGGCGACGACATGCTCAACCTGCCGCAGCTCGCCGTCGGCGCCGTCGGCTTCGTCTCCGTCGCCGGCCACTTCGTCGCCGGCGACCTGCGCGCCATGGCCGACGCCTACGCGTCCGGTGACGTCGCCAAGGCCACCGCGATCCACCAGAAGCTGCTCCCCGTCTTCACCGGCCTCTTCCGCACCCAGGGCGTCATGACCACCAAGGCCGCCCTGGGCCTGCAGGGACTGCCCGCGGGCCCCGTCCGGCTGCCGCTCGTCGAGCTCACCGAGCAGGAGACCGAGCAGCTCAAGCGCGACCTCACGGCGGGCGGCGTCCGGCTCGGCTGACCGCGCGCGCCCCCAGGGAACCGGGCCCCGGCCCGGCCCGCTCACAGACTTCACAACTGAATAGCCCGAGGACTTCACGACTGAAGACCGAAAACAACTGCAAGTGCACGAGGTCACGCGCGCCATATGTCCCGAGGACATGTGGCGTGCGTGGTGAGGAGATACTTTTGAGCCACCCGCATCCTGAACTTGGTCCCCCGCCGAAGCTCCCCGAGGGCGGCCTGCGCGTCACACCGCTCGGCGGCCTGGGGGAGATCGGCCGCAACATGACGGTCTTCGAGTACGGCGGCCGTCTGCTGATCGTCGACTGCGGAGTGCTCTTCCCCGAGGAGGAGCAGCCCGGAATCGACCTGATCCTGCCCGACTTCTCGTCCATCCGTGACCGCCTGGACGACATCGACGGCATCGTGCTCACGCACGGCCACGAGGACCACATCGGCGGCGTCCCCTACCTGCTCCGCGAGAAGCCGGACATCCCGCTGATCGGCTCCAAGCTGACCCTGGCCCTCATCGAGGCCAAGCTGCAGGAGCACCGCATCCGCCCGTACACCCTCGAGGTCGTCGAGGGCCACCGCGAGCGCATCGGCCCCTTCGACTGCGAGTTCATCGCGGTCAACCACTCCATCCCGGACGCGCTGGCCGTCGCCATCCGCACCCCCGCCGGCATGGCCGTGCACACCGGTGACTTCAAGATGGACCAGCTCCCGCTGGACCGCCGCCTCACCGACCTGCCGGCCTTCGCCAAGCTGGGCGAGGAGGGCATCGACCTGCTGCTCGTGGACTCCACGAACGCCGAGGTCCCCGGCTTCGTCCCGCCGGAGCGCGACATCTCCGGCGTGCTGCGCCAGGTGTTCGCCAATGCCCAGAAGCGCATCATCGTGGCCAGCTTCGCCAGCCACGTGCACCGCATCCAGCAGATCCTCGACGCCGCCCACGAGTACGGGCGCCGTGTCGCCTTCGTCGGCCGTTCGATGGTCCGCAACATGGGCATCGCCCGCGACCTGGGCTACCTGCGGATCCCCGCCGGCCTCGTCGTGGACGTGAAGACGCTGGACGACCTGCCGGACGACGAGGTCGTGCTGGTGTGCACGGGCTCCCAGGGCGAGCCGATGGCGGCCCTGTCCCGCATGGCCAACCGCGACCACCAGATCCGGATCGTCCAGGGCGACACGGTCATCCTGGCCTCGTCGCTCATCCCGGGCAACGAGAACGCGGTCTACCGCGTGATCAACGGCCTGACCCGCTGGGGCGCGAACGTCGTCCACAAGGGCAACGCCCGTGTCCACGTCTCGGGCCACGCCTCCGCCGGCGAGCTGCTGTACTTCTACAACATCTGCAAGCCCAGGAACCTCATGCCGGTGCACGGCGAGTGGCGCCACCTGCGGGCCAACGCGGAGCTCGGCGCACTGACGGGCGTTCCCAAGAACCACATCGTGATCGCCGAGGACGGCGTCGTGGTGGACCTGGTGAACGGCGCGGCGAAGATCGTCGGCAAGGTCCAGGCGGGCTACGTGTACGTGGACGGCCTCTCGGTCGGCGATGTCACCGAGACCTCGCTCAAGGACCGCCGCATCCTCGGCGACGAGGGCATCATCTCCGTCTTCGTCGTGGTCGACAGCACGACGGGCAAGGTGGTGAGCGGGCCGCAGATCCAGGCGCGCGGCTCGGGCATCGAGGACGCCGCGTTCTCGGCCGTCATTCCCAAGATCGAGGAAGCGATCGGCAAGTCCGCGTCCGACGGGGTCGTGGAGCCGCACCAGCTCCAGCAGCTCATCCGCCGGACGATGGGCAAGTGGGTGTCCGACACCTACCGCCGCCGCCCGATGATCCTCCCTGTGGTCGTCGAGGTCTGACGCTTCGTCAACCGAACGGACGGCCGCCCCGGTGCCGATTTGCATCCGGGCGCGGCCGTCCAGTAGGTTTACGGCTCCACCGCGAGGGGAACGCCCGGACGTTCGTGACGAACGTGCAGGATCGTTCCGAGGCGGTGGGAATTCCGACCGGAGAGATCTGATAAAGTCGGGATCACCGCCGGAAAGCGAAAGCTGAAAGGCGAAACCCCGCTCCAACAGGGGGCCGGAAAAGGGATTCGGACCGACTGCTTCATTGAGAAGCGGGGGGAACGGAAAACGGATCTGGTAAGGTTGGAAACAACGAAGGGAAGCGCCCGGAGGAAAGCCCGAGAGGGTGAGTACAAAGGAAGCGTCCGTTCCT
>NZ_JBIBIZ010000005.1:0-551115 GCF_042958085.1 Streptomyces sp. NPDC008001
CGAGCGACGCGCTGACCTCCATCAGGGCCTGCTCGAACTCGCCTGCAGCATCATCTGCCTCCGACGGCTCCGGGCGGCATTCTGAAACGATCAGTTAGAACGGGGGCTTCTCACCGGCCTGCGGATCCGTCGACCACGGGTCGTCCGAGGGCACGGCCGGTTTGGTGGCGGTCTTGCTGTTGATGGCGACGGTGGTGAAGCGCAGGGACGCGCCGATGTCGTCGACTTCGACGGCGAGCATCGAGCGGTTCTCGCCCTCGGGGGTCTGCCAGTCGTGCTGGCGGATCCGGCCGGACAGCACCACCCGTGAGCCCTTGGTCAGGGACTCAGCGACGTGTTCGGCCAGGGAGCGCCAGGCGGCGCAGCGGAAGAAGGTGGACTTGCCGTCCTTCCACTGGTTCGTTTCGCGGTCGAAGGTGCGCGGGGTGGAGGCGACGGTGAACTTCGCGAGCGGGGCGCCGGCGTCGGTGAACTTCAGTTCCGGGTCAGCGGTGAGGTTGCCGATGATGGTGATCGGGGTTTCTCCGAACGACATGCTGATCTCCTCAGGGTGGGGTCAGTCGGTGGTCCGGGGCGCCAGGACGGCGCCGTCGGTGAGCTCGAACTCCACGGCCGCCAGGGACAGCAGCACCGTGTAGAGGTAGCTCGCGCGCTCGTGGTCGGTCTCGGCCGACAGCAGGGCATCAACCCTGGCCGTGACCCTCCCCAGCGGGGTGTCCGAGGTGGGGATGGGCAGGGCGTCGTGCCCGTCATCCGGGTGCTGATCGTGCCTCCACCATCCGCCATAGGGGCAGTCGATCCAGCAGATCAGCGTGCGACAGATCAGGCACCGCGCGATGGGGGACATGCGGACTCCTCGTGATCAGGTGCGGTCAGAACGGCGGTTCGTCGCTGTAGCCGGCGGGGCCCCACGGGTCGCGGACGGCGTGGCGGCGCGAGAGGAAGCGGGGCCGGTGCAGGCGCGGCAGGGGCAGCACGGTCCACGAGCGGTTCTCGACCCAGCAGTCGCAGGGCTCCCAGTCGGTGCCCGCGTACTCGCCGGTCTCGGGGTCGCCGTAGTCGCGGGCGAAACCGCCGTCCCCGTCGCAGCCGGGGCAGTGGGGGTTGGGGGTCTCAGTGAGGATCAGCGCCGGGTGGGGCCAGGTGGTGCGGCGGATGCGAAGTCGGGGCATCGGTCTCCCTTCAGGCGGCGCGGCCTCGGTCGGGCCGGTGGGTGTGGAGCTGGATGACCGGGGCGAGCTCCTGATGCGGATGGGGGTGGGGTTCGCCCGGGGACGGAGGGACCGGGGCGGGCGTGGGCGGAGTGGGGCGGAAGGCGGCGATGGCGGCCGCGGCGGCTTCGTCGTGGCGGCGGGACTGGCGGTGTCCGAACAGGCAGATCGGGCCGAGGATCAGGCCGGGGCCGAGGAGGACGCCAGCGGCCAGGAGGTCGGGGTTCACGGGCGTAGCTCCCTCATGGTGTGGAGGAGATCGGCGGCGGTTGCGCCGAGGTGGGCGAGGCGGTTCTCGATGGCCTGCCAGGATTCGGCGTCGATGCTCATCAGCGCGCTGATGGCCGTGGGCACGTCGCCGCAGGCGTGGGCGGCCAGGGCGTCGCGGAGGTTGCCTGCGGCCATGAGGCTGATGGCGCCGGGCGGCGGAGTGGCGTTGGATGCGGGCATGGAGACCTCTCCTCGGGTCAGAGGTTGCCCAGGGCGTTGACGACGGCGGCGGTCAGCTGGTTGACGGGCCCGGCGGCGCCGGTGGAAGCGAGGTAGAAGCCGAACATGGCGGCCACGAACGCGGAGCCGTAGCCGAGGGACTTCGAGCGGAGCAGGAAGAACAGGACCAGGCCGGTCAAGAACACGAGCGAGACGGTCACGGCCATCGGGTCATCCCTTCGGGAGGGTGCGGCGGGCGGTGGGGGTGTCGGAGCCTTGGCGGTAGATGCGGGACCACACGTTCCACAGGCGGCGGCCCAGACGGATGCGTTTGCCGTGTCCGTCGCAGCGGCGGCAGTGCTTGCCGCGTTTGGGCCTGCCCTTGCGATCGGTGGTGAGCTGGTAGCCGAAGCCACGGCACTTGCGGCAGTTGCCGAACGGGCTGCCCGCACACAGGGATACATAACCGAGAGTGACGATGGTCAGGCAGGCACTAGCGAGGAGGATGAGAGTCATGGAGTGCCTTCCGGGCGGGGATTCCGCCGTTCTCGCAGGTGGGATGCTAGGTGCGAGGTTGCTGATCAGAACGACTTTGGGATGCTAGCGGGGGTGCTAGGTCTAGTAGCGGTGGCCGCTAGACCTAGCACCGCTGCGGGGTCAGCCCCGGGACCGCTTTCCGTCACGCTTAGTGATTGCGTTGCTGATGTCTGCGCGGGCGATACCGCGGCGGGTGGTGCCCTTGCCCTGCTCGGTGGTGCCCCAGACGTCCTGGGCGCTGATCCCGTGGGGGCGCAGGTTGGTGGTGACGGTCTCGGCTTTCCAGCCGCCGTAGATCTCGGGGCGGAGGGTGGCGAGGCGGGCGGCGATCTTCTCGTTCCAGATCTTGTCTTCGTCGGCTGCGACGACCTGGAGGATGTCCGCGAGGAGGTCGAAGGCAGCCTCGGCGCCGGCGGGTTGCTGGCCGATGGCGTGGCCGGTGACGTTGCCGTACTCCTCGCGCATCTTCCGCGCCCGGGCCACGACCGTCTCCGCGCCGACGGCATCCACGAACGCGGAAGCGACGATGCGCGGGTCGTCGCCTTCGCCGGCCATCCAGCAGATCCCGCGGTCGGTGCGGGAGAACATCGTCGCCCGGTACCCGGCCTTGTGCATGCCGGTGCCCAGCACCATGTCATTGGCCTGATGGCCCATGACCTTCAGGCAGAAGCGCAGCACCGCGTTGGCGGAGATGCCGGACGGCAGCGACTTGGCGTCCGGGCGCTGGGTACCGAACATGCCCACGATGCCCAGTGCGGGACCGCGCTTGGTGATGTCGACACAGATCTCCTCCAGCTCCGCGCCGTACTTCTCGTGCTCGAAGGGGACCTGACATTCATCGAACCCAGCAACGATCGGGTGCAGCCGCAGCGACTTGTCGTTCGCCAACTCAGGAGTGACCTTCGACTCCGGGCAGCGCGAGCGGGGCAGGGACTTGATGACCTTCGCCCGGCGGCGCAGCTCCTTGCGCAGCTCCCGCAGGGACTCCAGGACGTAGAGGACATCCTCATCCTCATCACCTGCACGGTAGCGGTGGCAAACCGGCTCCAGGGCGCCGAAGTCGCCGGTTCCCTTGAAGTCGAACGCATACAGCTCGGCGCGCGGGTCGAGGGCGGCGATGAGCAGGAACAGACGCATCAGGAACGTCTTGCCCATGCGCGGGATGGAGCCGACGACCACGGAGGCGAACATCAGCGTCACGGCCACGTCCCGCATGCGCTGGTCGTTGCCGAAGACGACCGGCTTGAACAGGTCCACCTGCCCGGACTTCAGCAGCGGCCACGCCGGCTTCTTCGTCTCGTTCATGGGCCGGTCGCCCACCCACAGGATCAGGCGCCCTTCGTGCTCTTCCGGGTCGGGGGCCGGCCACACGCAGCCGACCTTGCGCCGCAGCCCGGAGGCCAGGGCCTTGCGGGACTCCATGATGTCCTCCGGGGTCACACCCCAGGGCAGATCCAGATCGGCGCGGTAGCCGGGCCCGTCGCGGGTGATCTCGGAAGTGAAGGACAGCCCGTTCATGTCGCCGCCCTTCTTGATGGCGGCCGACAGCTTGGCGTTACCGATGTTGTCCAACGCGCGCAGCACGATCGGACCCGTGAGCTTCTGCAGTTCACTCTTCACCACCGCAGGCCCGATCACCGGTTGATCCGCCGGAGTCCCCCGGAAGCCGCACACCAGCACCGCGGCCGAGGCGAACACGGCCAGCCAGGCCGGGGCCAAGACGTACAGGGTCAAGGCGAACGCGGCACCGAAGACGATGCCGACGATGGTCACCAGGACCCGTAGCCGTACTCGCCGGTCGCGTTGACGGGTGAGTTTCAGGTACTCGCCGGTGTTCTCGTGGAAGACCTCGTAGGCGCGCAGCGGGGCGGCCTCGGCATCCCAGACCCAGCGGTTCGTCTCCCGCACCATGCGGGCCGCGCCGCGGGGGGCGTGGATGCCGAATTGCAGCACGTACCAGGGGGTGCGGATGCCGTGGAAGGCGGTTGCGTACAGCGCGTTGCCTGAGGCCCGCTGAAGGGTGGAGGCGAAGTCCCGCTTGGACAGCAGCCAGCCCGGCAGGATCGGCTTGCGCTTGAACGTGGTGATCCCCGGTGAGGGCAGGTCCGGCGGGTCCACCGGCCGCGGCCGCCGCGTCTCCTCCTCGCTCTCGTCGTCCGGCTCGACCGGCCCGGCAGGCGCCGGCTCCTCGGCCGGCGCAGGTGTGGGCGGGGCGAGACGCTTGGTGGTGATGTCGACGACTTCCGCCGTCTTCTCCTCCGGCGCCTCAACAGGAGGGCCGGAGACGTCTATCTCCGTCACGATGGAACTGCTCCTTGAAGTGGGAGTCAGGGGCCCGGACGGCGCTTTGGACGGCCGACCGTCCGGGCCCGGCTGAGCGAAGGCTGTGCAGGTCAGGCGAGGCGGGCGGCGAGACGTTCGAGGGCGCGGGCCTGTTCCTCATCGCGCGCAATCGCGCGGTTGGCGGCCCTGGCCTCGCGTCGGCTGAACCGCTCGACGCCGTAGTTGCTGCGGATCTGCGCAAGCCGCGCGGCGCGGGAGCCGGGGGCGGAGAGCTGAACGGCGTGCACCAGCTCGTGCACCAACGTCACGTTCACCTCCCCCAGACCGCCCCTGTGCGCTTCGGCGTTGACCAGCAACAGCAGCCCATCGCGGCTCACTGACAGGCGGCCGAACAGCGGCTTGGCCGGCCTGTGCAGGTAACCGGCCAGCACCCGCCCCAGGGTGCTGGGCAGGCCCACGCTCTCGCGCTCAGCACGCTCGGCCAGGGCCCATACGCCGTGGGTGTCGGTGACGGCGACGGTCAGCGGCTCACGGACACAGGCGCGCATCTCGCGCTCAACTAGGCGCTTGGCCTGCTCGGCGACGGTCTCGACGTGCCTGACGGTGCGGCGACCGGACCAGCCGATCCGGTCTGTGGTGATCCTCATGGATGTCCTCCAGCTCACGCGGTAGCCGGGACGGAGCAGGCGCAGGTCACGCCCGCTCCCAGCGATGTGCGGATGCAGCACCGAGACCCCACCCGGCGTGTGCTGCACACCGGAACAGGCTCCGGCGGCGGTTCCGAGGTGGTGCGAAGAGCGATCACAGGGACCGCGGGAGCCGGTGTTCGGGGTGCGCGGCCGCGGCCTCCTGCCAGCGCCGTTGCTCCGCCGCATCCACCCCGGTCGTGCGAATCCGGAAGGTGCAGCCCGGCGCCGTGCACCGGTGCGTGGTGACGCTCAAGACCTCAGCGAGGTGCAGCATGGTGGACGCGATGGTCCCGGCCACCGGCAGGACGCAGACGGCCGTCAGGTCCCAGGGCAGCCCGTACGGGCGGATCCGCTCCCAGATCACCGCAGCCGCAGCTGCGCCCATCCCCAGGGCGATGGCCACGCGTATGCGCCGGGCCATCACTGGCCCATCTCCGTGGCGAGGGTGTTGGGCTCCAGAGCGAAGAAGAGGATCACGATCGGTTCGCCGAACTCGGCGAACAGCGGCTTCATGATGTGGTCCAGGCACTCGGCGCGGGTCGCGCCGCTCTGAACGTGGATGACACCGCTACGGGTGTTCATCAGCCCGCGGGGGGTCTGAATGGTGACGATGAAGTGGTACGCGGTCGTAGCCTGCGTACCGGTGAGCATGGGTGCGGTCGAGCTGGACACGGTCTCTCCTTCAGAGAAGTGGCGTTCAGGCGGCGCGCTGTTCTTCGGGATAGGCGCAGGTCACGCACTCCCCGAGCGAGGCGGGGATGCAGTAGCCAGCGTCCTGACAGCAGGTGGGGCAGGTGCGGCGGGCGAGCATCGCCGCTGCCAGTGCTGCGGCCCGGCCCGGGGTCATCGGGCGTACGGGCCGGGCAAGGTCGATGCGGTAGAGGTAGGCGATCTGCGCCCCGCTCTTGCGGTGACGGGAGCTGAACATCACCTGTGCGGCGATGGGCTGCCCGCCCGGACGCAGGCCGCGGGCACGGAGCTGTCGGCGAGTGGCCAGCCCGTCCGGGGCCAGACGCCAGGGGTACGTGGGTATCCCGTGCCTGGCCCCGGTCGGGTCGTAGCAGTCGCCGAAGGCGGCGGACATCAGCCGAGGCGGTGGTAGGCGGCCCGGCACTCGCTAGCGTGGCCGTTGGCCTTCCTGCGGGTGAAGAGGAGGAGGTCCTCCTTCGGCATGTCGGAGACGACGCCGCAGCCGTGGCAGATCCAGCGCGTGGGCTCGCCATAACCGCGGCCGCCGGTGACGTCGACCGCGGCCCCGACGAGGTTGTGCAGGCGGATGAGCAGATCGGCCGGCTCCACCGGCATCGTGTGGGGCGAGAGCTTCACGAGACGGCTCCTTGGAGAACCTTGGGCGTCGGGGTGGGGGCATCGCGCAGGTCCTGGTAGCGGGAGGTGACCCAGCCCGTCGACCAGCCGGTCAGCTCAGCCGCGGCCCGTACGGACAGGCCGGCGTCGAACGCCGCACGGACAGTCGCGCGAGCGCGGTCCTCCGGGAGCTTCTTGGTGGCCGGGCCTGCGGCGAGTAGGGCGGCCCGTTCACGCTCGGCGCGCTCGGCGCGTTCCTGGCGTTCACGGCGTTCTTGCTCAGCAAGCCGACGGGCGTCGCGTTCGCGGGCCTCGACGGCCTGGCGTTCACGCTGTTCACGCTCCCGCTGCTGCTGTTCACGCTCGCGTTCACGGCGTTCAGCCTCGGCCCGCTCCAGCCGCTCCCGGGCCTCAGCGCGCTCTTGGTCCTCGCGCCGTACCCGCTCCTGCCGTTCAGCTTCCTCCCGGGCAAGCCGGGCCTCATGTTCACGCTGTTCACGAGCAAGACGGGCCTCATGTTCACGCGCCTCCCGCGCCCGGCGCGCAGCATCCTCCTCCCAATCGACGGCCGCCTGCTCACGCGCCTCACGCTCGGCACGTTCCTCGGCCTTCAGAGCCGCCACAGCAGCAGCAATGGCACGCCGGTAGGCCAGACCGGTCTCCGCGGTCACGATGAGCAGGAGCGGCGCCACCCCGTGAACAGCCACACCGACCGCGTCATGGTGCAAGGCAGAGTCGCCGACGTTCAGAGCAAGCGTCATGGCGCCCGTCATCCACCGCAGCGCGACCGGCCAGCCGCCACCGCGCCCACCAAGCCGCGCTAGGACCGAGTCCAGACGGACCACAATCACCACCGCGGCATCCACCACCAGCGGCAGGATCGGCGCCGTCCACACCCACGCCCTGGGGGTATGCGCGGCCATCAGCGGCGTCACGGTCAGGACCGAGTAGAGCATGGACCCACCGACGATCAACCACATGCCCACCGACAGCGCACGCTCCGCTGAACGCACCTGAACACCGTTCACGGCGCCACCCCCTGCCGTGAACACGCCGTGGCGGGGGCGGCGATCTCGGCGTAGCCGACCAGCTCTACCCGGGCGCCCGCGTAGTCGCTCTCCACCCGCAGGACGCGCGTGGAGCCAGCGGACTGCTCGTGGTAGCTCACCGTCTCGGCAGCCATTCCGAGGGCTTCGCGCCACGCCTCGAACCCGGCGAGGTCATCGTGGAAGGACAGCTCCAGCAGGTCCGGGTAGATCGTGGACACCGACACACACGGTGCCGGCAGGTGGGCGAAGTCCGCACCGAACAGCCGCAGAACGACCAGCGGCGCCCGGAGGTCGCCCAAAGACAGCGTGCTCATGACTCCCCCTTCCCCATGGCAAGGGGACCGGCCAGGGCCTCAACGGCGGCGAGCGCGGCGTCGTCCACGACGGCCGGGCGGGTGAAGTCGTCGCGGATCAGGTGCGGGTCGAGCTCAAGGAACTGGTGCCGCTGCTCCGCCAGCAGCCCCGCCCGGTAGCGGAGCGGGTGAAGTCGGCGGTAGAGCCGGTGCCGCAGGGCGGTCATCGCGCACCTCCGGGAAGAGGAGTCGTGCCGGGGCGGCCGGTGCGCCGGCCGTTGGTGGTCGTCATCTCCGGGATCGGCCCGTCGGCGATCCGCCACCCGCCGCCCTCCCGCTTGGCCGCGTACATCGCCTCATCCGCCCTGCGCAGAGCGGTACTGAGATCGATCCGCGGCAAGCAGGTGTGGGTGTACGCGCCGATCGACGCCCCCACGGGAAGCGTCGTCTCCCGGAAGGGCACCGGTTGACTCAAGGAGGCTTCCAGGGCGCGCAGGTGGCGCGGCAGGTACGCGGCCGACTCGGTGAAGGCGGTGGCGGCGAATTCGTCCCCGCCCAACCGGGCGGCGGTGCCGTCCAAGTCTGCAGCCCACCGTCGCAGCCGCCCCGCGACCGCGACCAGCACCGCGTCCCCGGCCGCGTGGCCGTGGCGGTCATTGACAGCTTTGAAGCCGTCCAGGTCCACCACCAGCATGGCCACGCGCTCCAGGCGGCGCAGGTCACGGCGGGCGAAGTGCGTGAACAGCTCACGGGCCGGCAAGCCGGTCAGCGCGTCCATCCGCGCCCGGGCCAGACGCCGGCGCATCCACAGCGTGTGCACCGACCACCCAGCCACCAGCGGGCCCGCCGTCACACCAGCCGCCAGCACGTCGAAGGCATCCATCAGGCCGCCTCCGATCCCGCGGCAGCGCGGCTCGTCAGCCACCGGAGGATCTCGTCCAGCACCCGCCGCTCGGCCCGGCGTAGACGCTTCACGTCCACGCCCGACAGGGGACGGTCGAGCAGGGCAATCTCGACGTCGAGCAGGGCGATTTCCGCCTCGATCAGCGGCATCTCCCGTTCGATGGCCTGCAGGTCGGCGTCGGTCGGCTCCCGATCCGACGGCGGTAAGGCTCCCGCCACACGGGCGGGATCCGGAAAGATGGGGTTCACGGGGTCGTGCTCCCTTCAGCAGGAACGGCCCTCGGCGGTCCCGGTGCTGTCACACCGGGACCGCGCCGTTGTTTGAGTGGCTACTCGTCAGCACGAGCGGCCACGACCTCCCGACACCACAGCGGGGGTGTCGGGGATCGTGAGCACTGGTGCTCAGCACGGGCGTCAGGGCCCGCGACGGTTCCGAGGCATTGCGATCACTCATGCCAGTCACCGCCCAATGGGCGGATCCGGGCAGGTCACCCGGCCCGACATGGGCGGTCGGGGTGGTGACCCGCACCCATCGACCACACGTGTGCATGTGGCTGGGTCGGCACTCTGTTGAGTTCTTGGCAGCGCTGTGTCCGGGCCGTGCTTCCGGGCGCTGTGAGCACAAGCTGTTCGACGGACCTTTGTGAGCGACCGCTTCACTGGCTCTGCCTCAGAGTGCACTGTGAGGCAGAGTGCGTCAACCCCTTGGTGGAACAAGGCGCAACGTGGGGTGGTTCTCCCTCTGCCGCTTAGGCACTATGAGACAGAGATCGAGATGGAGGCATGGAGCTGATGGTCGAATGGACCGGTACGCCCGCGTATCAGCAGGTAGCCGATGCGCTGCGACGTCGCATCGCTGCCGGCGAGTTCGACAGCGGCGGGGGTCAGCTGCCATCCCTCGCGGAGTTGCAGGCCGAGTTTGAGATCACGATCACCGTGGCGCGAGGCGCCATCGGCGTCCTGAAGGCCGAGGGGCTCGTGGTTAGCCACCAGGGCAAGGGCGCTTTCCTGAGTGCAGGTGCTGCGGACCGCGCCCGGAAGACCGACCCCCAAGCCGCAGTTGACGAGCTGCGGCATGAGGTTTCTGAACTCCGGCGCGAAGTCGCAGAGCTGCGGGCGCAAGTGACGGAGTTGGGTAGATGACGCCCGGCGGCCGGACCGAGCACCCTGCGTCGGCGGCCAGCCGGATCCTGCTGTGTCGCATTGAGCACCTCCGTGATCGGACGTACAGCAAGTTCACCGCAGGGCCCCAGAAACGGGTATCACGCCCTCTTACCTGACATGCTCTGGACGTTTTTATACGTCCGCTTACACATCCTCTATCACTGCTTTTCATGCACGTCGTACGATCGCTACACTCCCGACCGGACCAGGCATCTAGGAGGGGAAGGATGGCTCGACAGCGCGCCGATTGGAATCCTGCTCTATTACGCGAGCAGCGAGAAAAGCATGGCCTCACACTAGAGGAGACCGGGGAGAAGCTGCGCGAAATCGCCGAGCGGCACGGCTTCAATATTGCGGCCAACTTCCAAACGGTATGGGGGCACGAGAACAGCATCTACCCCGGCCCTCACTACCGTAGGGCTTATTGCCTCCTCTACGGGCGAAATGAGGCCGAACTCGGCTTCCGTCGAGCCCTCCCCAGTGAGGACTCTGAGGTGAAAGCAGCTCCCGCCCTGCCCGACCAGCGACACCCCGATCAATCGGAAGCGGTTCGCGCGGCGTTGGGCAGCATCCGCGAGGGTACAGACGATGTCAGCGGCGACGACCTACGCAGTCGCCTCCTCGGGGCGTGGCGCTCGCACTCCGAGTGGAGCACCGATCAAACCCCTGCAGTCGTGCTTGTGGGAGGCTACGCCGGATCCGGGAAGTCGGAATTCGCGAAATTCCTTGGCAGTCTCACGGGTTGGCCGATCCTAGACAAAGACTCGCTTACGCGACCGCTGGTCGACCGGCTCTTGGTTGCCCTTGGAGGCGAAGCAAACGATAGAAGCTCGGAACTCTACAGGGAGCAAATCCGGCCGCTGGAATATCGTTGCCTCATGGAGGCCGCATGGGATAACGTGGATTGCGGAATCTCCACGATTCTGGACGCGCCCTTTACTCTCGAATTCTCGCAATCCTCCTGGATGCAACGGTTCTACAACCGCTGCAAGGCGAAGAGGGTTTCCGTCGCAAGCATATGGGTGGAATGCGACCCGGATTCCATGCGGGAGTACATCGAATTCCGGGGCGCAGCTCGCGACAGTTGGAAGATCGAGGCGTGGGAGGAGTACCTGGCCACGATTGACCTGGAGATGCGCCCTCAGGGCCCCCACTTTGTAGTGGATAACCGCTTGGGTGCAGCCATCGCCATGGCCGATCAAGCCCGTGACGTGCTAAGCGGGGGTGGGCTGTGATGCCTGCAGGTGTCATTCTGTACGGGCCTCCCGGAGCGGGGAAGGACACGGTCACCGCCCAGCTGAGCCACCATCGCCCCGAATATGCGCTCTTCGAGCGCCTGAAAGCAGGGCCGGGCCGTACGGCCGGCTACCGGCTCACGTCCATCGACCACATCGAAGAGATGGACCGGGCAGGGGAGATCCTCTACCGCAACACCCGCTACCAGGCTGAGTACGCCATCGACCGAGGCGGCCTCTCTGCCCTCGTGGACGCTGGCCGGACGCCAGTCCTACACATGGGGCAAATGACCGGAGCGCGGGCGGTAGCGGCCTACCCGCTTCACTGGGTGAAGGTACTCCTCTGGTGCCCAGTCGAAACCACGCTGGCTCGCTGCCGCGACCGCGGGGACAAGGATGTAGATACCCGTCTGCAGGTTTGGCACGAGACGCAGCAAGATCTCTTGGACTACCCCGACGACCCGTGGTCGGTGGTGATCGAGACCCACCGACTCAGCCCGGACCAGGCGGCTGGTGTCATCGATAAGGCTGTTGCCGGTAAGACAGAGGAAACCGCACGCGACATTCGGAGGCTGGTCACGTGACAACCCTGGGCATCCTGCATCCCGGCAGCATGGGGGTCGCGGTAGCCGCTCAGGCCAAAGCCGGGGGAGCGGAGGTTCTGTGGTCTCCCGCAGGACGGAGTGCCGCGACCAAAGCTAGGGCCGCCAACGCAGGTTTCACCCCAGCCTCCAGCCTGAGCGAGCTCGTGCAACGCTCCGACGTCATCCTGTCGCTATGCCCGCCGGCCAACGCTGAGGAAGTGGCCGCCTCGGTGGCTGCAGAGGCGTTCTCAGGCATCTACGTGGACGCCAATGCGGTCTCCCCTGCAACCATGGCAATGATCAGCGCCATTTTGAGGCGGACCAACGCACAGCTGGTTGACGGCTCCATCGTCGGCTCCCCACCGTCGACTGCCAAGACCACACGCTTCTATCTGTCCGGTGCTGATGCTGCAGTCCAGGCGGTGGCCCAGCTCTTCGAAGGAACCGCCGTACACGCCTATGTACTGGCGGGCGATATCGGCAAGGCATCCGCGCTCAAACTGTCGTACAGCACGTTCCAGAAGACGAGCCGCGTACTCGCTGCCGTTTCTTATGCCCTAGCCCACGATTGGGGCGTGGAGGAAGACCTACTGGACATCGCTCGGGGGAGGACGGCCAGCTACCTCGCGGAGATTGACTACTTCCCCAAGGTGGCCGCGCGTGCTTGGCGCTGGGCACCGGAGATGCGTGAAGCGGAAAGCGCCCTCGGTGAGACGTGTCTGCCGACGGAATTGGTCGAAGCCGCAGCAGCCGTCATGGAACGCTGGGAGGATGTCAAAGACCTGCCCATGGGCCTCTCTGAGACCCTAACTCGTCTTCACCGCGTCCTGGACTAGGTCCCGCACTCGGCATCCGAGGCCAGCAGATGCGCGATGGCCTCGGATGCGTCCTCGGCGACCCTGTCTGGGCTGCGAGCCCCCGTCGGCCATTGCCGACCGCCGGATACCCATACCGTTCGTAGCCCAGCAGCCCTCCCACCACCGATATCGGTGGTGGGGTTGTCGCCCACCATCCAGCCGGCCAGGGGTAGACCGCATCGTCGGCTAGCTTCCTCGAATATCTCCCTGGATGGCTTCCGCACTCCGACTTCACCGGAGATGCAGAGGGCGTCAAAGGCCCCGAGCAGCCCAGTCTGCTCCAGCTTGGCGCGCTGAATGTCCGCCGCTCCGTTGGTGACCACCACGAGTGCCCAGTCTGCGGCGCGCATCTGGGCAAGGCCCTCCATGACGCCATGCTCAGGACTCACCCGTTCCGCGATACCTGCAACGTACGCCTGCCACAGCTGGGCCGCTGGCTCGGTCAGCCCCAGCTGCTGACGGATCCACTCAAAGTCCTCCGGGTACGCGCGCGCACTCAGAGCCTCGTGCAGTTTCAGCTCAGAAGCATCATCCAGCCCGTGCCGATCCCGGAACTGGCGCAGCCAGCCCGCAAGGGCGTCCTGTCGGCTGATCAGGGTGTTGTCCAAGTCGAAGAGCGCCATCTCCTGCACGGAGAGATCTTAGTTGCGCAGAGGCGCGGCGAGCGTACGGAGGGTGTACGGGTGACGGCACTTCATGACGGCAACGGTTGTGCACGACGGTGACCGCCGAGCGATTCCCACGCACTACGCACATGAGCGTGGTGTGAGGAACCCCCGCTCCGTAAGGGCCTGGGGCGAACTTACAAAGCAGATGTCGGCGGTTCAAATCCGTCTGTGCCCACTCTCACCCCCGGCGTCTCCGTGCAGGCGCGACGCCTGGGCGTCGTAGCCGTCCAGGACGGCTTTCAGCTGTTCCAGCGCCTCCTCGGGGAGCTCCCGGGGAGCCGCTTCGGCCACGTACCGGGCCGCAGCGATCAAGGCCGCGAGTTCGTAGGCGTGCGCCGTCATCCGCAGGACGCCCGGCCGGGCCCATTCGAGCTGCACCGGTCAGTCCTTCGCGGCGAGGTATTCCTTGATCCGGCCGAGTTCCTGGGCGAAGGCGTCGTAGTCCTCCTGCATGCCGTTGAGGTAGGCGCTCCAGCCGAGGCTGTGCTTGGCGTAGTGGACCGCTTCCTGGATCTCCTCCTCCGTGGCGCCGAAGAGCCGGGCGGCCTCGGTGTGGAAGAGCGTGCAGTAGCGGCACTTGGTCTCGGAGTGCAGGGCGATGCCCATGAGCTCCTTGTACTTGTTCGGTATGAGCGTTTCGCCGAGTTCCAGCTTCTTGAAGATCTCCCATTCGTAGTCGAGCAGGTCGTCGGGGATGCCGGCGAAGAAGTGCGGGACGAGGCCCAGCGTCTCCTTGATCTCCGACTCGACCTCTGCGCGGCTGCGTCCTGCCACGGCAGCCACCCCCTTCGGGCGATGAGCGGCTGTCTGCCTTTCTCCTGTATTCCACGATAGGCCCGGAAGGTCCGGTTACGGCAAGGCGGGCAGTCCGCCGTTCCTGTGCAGCCACGACCGGTACGCCGGGTTGGCCCGGGCCAGGGTGCGGTAGGCGTCCGCCAAGTCGCCGAAGAGGGCGTCGAGTTCCGGAGCGGAGAGCGCTCCCGGGCGGGTGGCCAGGGAGAGTTCGGCGGTCAGGGGGTCGCCGTAGAGGGGGCGGTGCACCGTTCCGGGGGCCGCCTCCGCGGTGGGCTGGCAGGCGCGGACCGCCTCGCCCGAGGCGACGAGGTCCGCGGCCGTGGCGGTGTCGCGCACGTGCACCAGGCGCGGGTCGATGCCGGCCGTGGTGAAGGCCCGCTGCAGGGCGGACCACTCGTGGTCGGCGGCCGGGTCCACGATCCAGGCGTCGTCGGCGAGTTCGGCGAGGCCCACCACGGGGTGGGCGGCCGCCGGATGCGCGGCGGACAGGGCGACGAACCGCGGCTCCCGGCTCATCAGGACCCGCTGTTCGACGCCTGGGGGCATGGGCAATGGGAAGCCGTCGGTCTCGTGGACGAAGGCGGCGTCGAGCTGGTTGGTCGCCAGCAGCTGCAGCAACGTCCCTGCGGAGACCTCGACATGGATGGTGATCTCCGTCTCGGGCAGCCGGGCGCGGAGGCGCCGCAGCCAGCCCGTGACCACGCGGCCCCCGAGGCTGCCGACCCGCAGCCGGGCCCCGCCCGCGCCGGCTGCCGCGTCGCGGGCCGCCGCCATCAGCGCGCTCATCTCGGCGATGATGGGCCGCGCCCGGGAGAGCACCGAGTGGCCCAGCGGCGTGGGGCGGCTGCCGGTCTGCCCGCGGGTGAACAGCAGGCCCCCGACGGCGCCTTCGATGCGGCGGAGCTGGGTGGTGAGCGAGGGCTGGGTCATGCCGAGCTGGAGCGCGGCCTTCCGCACGCTTCCCGCATCCGCAATGGCGCAAAGCGCGCGGAGGTGCCTGACCTCGAGCTCCACGGGGGGAGCATAACTGCGCCCCGCACGTCACACCAGGCACAGGGCGGGGCAGGGTAGGTGATTGCCTGGTGTTATGGCCAGTTGGCATCATCCGTATCGCTGATAACTCGTCACACACTCTGCGGGACCAGCAGTTCACCCGATGGACACCCGGCCGGTGTACCCACCACCCGCCCGGAGGTCCTCGGCACGAATGGAGTCCCCCACATGAAACGCTCCACGATGGTGCTGTCGGCGGCGATCGGCCTCGGGCTCGCGGCGGCCATGACGGCGGTCCCCGCGTCCGCCGCCCCGGCGGTCACCGGTCCGCAGCCGGTGACGCAGGCGTCGTACGCCGGCTCGGCGGCCGAGCAGGCCAACAACAAGGCGTTCTTCGACGCCGTGATGAAGTCGGCGCAGGCCAAGACCGCGAAGTCGCCCGGCCTCCGGTCCGTGACGGTCACCTACGACGCCAGCAGAGCGCCCAGCTTCGCCTCCCAGATAGCCGCCAGCGCACAGATCTGGAACAGCTCCGTGCGCAACGTCCAGCTGCGTGCGGGCAGCAACGCCGACTTCAGCTACTACGAGGGCAACGACTCCCGCGGCTCCTACGCCAGCACCGACGGCCACGGGCGCGGCTACATCTTCCTCGACTACCAGCAGAACCAGCAGTACAACTCCACCCGCGTCACCGCGCACGAGACCGGGCACGTCCTCGGCCTGCCGGACCACTACTCGGGTCCGTGCAGCGAGCTGATGTCCGGCGGCGGCCCCGGCCCGTCCTGCCAGAACACGTACCCGAACTCCGCCGAGCGCAGCCGGGTCAACCAGCTCTGGGCCAACGGCCTCTCCGCCTTCGCCAAGGACGACAAGGGGGCGTTCGCCACGGCTCGCTGAGCCGGCTCGTTCCCCCGGCGGCCCGGTTCCCTCGCGGAGCCGGGCCGCCGCCCGTCTCCGGCCCCTCCGCGGTGCTCCCGGCGCCGCACGCATACTGGAACCGATGACTCACGTGCCCCCTGGCCTCACCTATCCCGAGGCCGGCGCCACCGAGCGCCGCCCGCTGCCCGCCGGCTACCACCACCTCCACGAGGCCGGCTACGTCGGCCGTGGCCGGCCCGTCTTCGAGGCCGCGGCCGACGCGGTCCTCTCCTGGCGCATGCACCGCGCCGCCGGCGTCCGCGTCCCCGCCGGCACGCTCCCGGCCGCCCCGGGGGTCACCGTGGACGTCTCCCTCGGCCTCGGCCCGCTGCGCGCCTCCGGGACGTGCGCGGTCGTCTGGACCGTACGGGAGGAGCGGCGCGCGGGCTTCGCCTACGGCACGCTGCCGGGGCATCCCGAGTGCGGCGAGGAGTCCTTCGTCGTCACCCTCGACGGGGCGGGGGACGTCCGCCTGGCCGTGACGGCCTTCAGCCGGCCGGCGCGCTGGTTCACCCGCGCCGCGGGGCCCTTGGTGCCGGCGTTCCAGCGGAGGTACGCGCGGCACTGCGCCCGGGTGCTGCGCGCGGAGGCCGCTCGCGCGGCGGTGTAGCCGGTCGGCATATTGGTCCGTACCAAGACCGGTGCGGGTGCGGCACGAGAGGGTCCGCCGGCCACCGACCGGACGTACGGTCGTTGCAGTAGGGGGTCCTACGGGGACGTGCGGTTCGTGGTGGTGCGCCGGCGGCGGATCCCGCCGGGTTCCCGGCAGCCCGCTACCGCGGCCGCTTCACGACGTACGCCGCGGCCATGCCCGCCGCGAAGAGGGCGAAGAAGGAGACGGCCGTGCCGGTCCAGCCGGCGCCGAGCCACTGGCCGCCGAAGTAGCCGAGGCTCACGCTGTACGCGGCCCAGGTCAGGCCGGCCAGGGCGGACCAGGGCAGGAACTCGGCCGCCCGGCGGTGCATCACACCGGCGCCGAGGCTGACCACCGACCGCCCGGCGGGCGCGAAGCGGGCGACGACCACGAGGGGGCCGCCGCCGCGCAGCAGTGCCGTGCCGAGCTTCGCCTGGGCGGCGGTCAGCCGCCGGGACCGGGCGATGGCCCGGTCGAAGCGGTCGCCGCCGCGCCAGGCGAGCCGGTAGGCGACCATGTCGCCGAGCACGGACGCGGTCGCGGCGCACATGACCAGCGCGAGCATCTGCGGGAAGCCGGCGTGGCCGCGGGCGGCGTCGCCGACCGCGTCGGCCGCGGTGCCCGCGGCGGTGGTCGCGGCGGTGATCACCAGGACCCCGCTGGGGAGGACGGGGAGGAAGACGTCGAGGAGTACGGAAATGCTGACGATCACGTAGATCCATGGGGTGTCGGCCAACGCCCCCAACTGCTCCAGCACGTCCTGATCTCCCGGTACGGTCCCCCGCCGCGACGTCGCAGGGGAGCGGCAGGGGCGGCCTTCACAACCGCACAGCGTACGCCTGGGGCGCGTGTGACGCGTGAGCGGGGGTGGGGTAAATGGCGCAGATCACCCGCGGCGGGAGAAGAGCCGGTCCAGGGACAGGGCGCCCGGGCCGGTGAAAACGAGCAGCAGGAAGCCCCAGCAGAACATCGCGGACGCCTCGCCGCCGTTCTGGATCGGCCACAGCGCCATGCTCTGGTGCACGTCGAAGTACGCGTACGCCATGGAGCCGGACGCGATCAGGGCCGCGCTGCGGGTGCCGGCGCCGAGCAGCACGAGCACGCCGGCGACGAGCTGGATGGCGGCCGCGTACCAGCCCGGCCAGGTGCCGGCCGGGATGGTGCCGCCGTGGGTGCCGGCCGCGCCGCCGAGGACGCCGAAGAGGGAGGCGGCGCCGTGGCAGGTGAAGAGCAGGCCGATCACGACCCGGAAGGCGGAGAGCACGTACGGGCGGGCCGCGTCCAGACGCTCGGTGAGGGCCGGGGCCGCGGTGCCGCCGCCGGTTCTCGCGGGGGCCGAGGGGGAGGCGGTGGGCGCGGGGGGCATGGCAGGGGGCTCCTCGTATCGGGGACAGGAACGATGAGGCCCTCAGGTTAGGTACCCCTTATCGATACTTGCAAGTTCAAGGACCGGATGACCGGCTTTTGTCACACGCCCGCAATCCGGGAATGCGGCGGGGCGGGCCGGATGTGCGTCCGGCCCGCCCCGCGCGTTCTGTCCCGCTTCCGCGTCAGCAGCCCTTCAGGACCGCCTCCAGCTTGTTCTTCTCCGCGGAGTCGACGGTCAGCTTGTAGTAGTGCTTCACCGTGACCCACATCTCCGTGTACGTGCACGCGTAGGACTTCAGCGGCGGCATCCACTGCGCCGGGTCCTTGTCGCCCTTCGCCTGGTTGACGCGGTCCGTCACGGCGATCAGCTGCGGCCGCGTGAGGTCGTTGGCGAAAGCTTTCCGCTGCTCGGTCGTCCAGGTGTTGGCGCCCGAGCGCCACGCCTGGGCGAGCGGCACTATGTGGTCGATGTCGATGTCCTGGGCGTCGTGCCAGGTGGCGCCGTCGTAGGGGGAGACCCAGGTGCCGGAGACGGCGGCGCACTTGGCGTCCTGCTGCACGTTCTCGCCGTCGCGCTTGAGGACGACCTCGCGGGTGTTGCACTCCCCGGACTGGGTGGCCCAGTGCGGGAACTTCGCGCGGCTGTAGCCGTCCATCGAGCCCTCGGGGCTGACCTGCAGCTCCGCGAGGTAGCCGCGGACCGTCGCGGCGTCCGGCGGGGTGGGCGGGGCGGCGTGCGCCGTGCCGCCGCCCAGGACGAGCGAGCCGGCGAGGGCGGCGATGCCGCTCGCCACGGCGGTGCGACGCGCGTAGAGACCGCGCGCGGCGGAGGTGCGCATTCCGAGCATGGGAACTCCCTGTGGAGTGGGGGGTCTTCGGCCGTGGAGAACGGCCAGGATGGCGGCGTCCGGTATCCGGGGGGTGGTCGCCAGGTAACAGGGTGACGACGCGGCCATGACAAGGCAAGAGTCAATTCACGTGACGTTGGCCCCGATCGGCGCAGTGACCCCGCATGTTTCTGACGCGTCGCCATGCGACCCCCGGTAACCGGGCGTTCGGCCCGCCTAGGGTGGGCCGCGTGCTCGCCGCCGCAGCGCTGCTGCCCGTCAACACCACCCTCGCCGTGGTGCTCGCCCTCCTGCTCGCCGCCGCCGTGACGATCGCCTCCCTCGCCCGCCTCGCCGACGGGCAGGGCCACGGCTATGCGCGCGCCGTCGCGCTCGCGGGGGTGCGCGCCGCCGTCCAACTCGCCGCCGTCTCGGCGCTGATCGGCTGGGTGGTGCGGGCGCTGCCGCTGCTGCTGTGCTTCGTCGCCCTGATGTACGCCGTGGCCGTACGGACCGCGGGGCGCCGCATCACCGGCAACAGCACCTGGCGGTGGGCGGCCCTGCCCATCGGCGCGGGCGTGCTGCCGGTCCTCGGCGTGCTGGTGCTCACCGGGCTCGTGCCGCTCAAGGGCGTCGCCCTCGTCCCCGTCGCGGGCATCCTCATCGGCGGCGGGCTGACTGCGACGGTCCTGGCCGGCCGGCGCGCCCTGGACGAGCTGCACACGCGCCACGGCGAGGTGGAGGCGGGCCTGGCGCTCGGCCTGCTCGACCGCGACGCCCGGCTGGAGATCGCCCGCCCGGCCGCGTCCGACGCGCTGCTGCCGGGGCTGGACCAGACGCGCACCGTGGGCCTCGTCACGCTGCCCGGGGCCTTCGTGGGCATGCTGCTGGGCGGGGCGTCGCCGCTGCTGGCGGGGGCGGTGCAGCTGTTCGTGCTGGTCGCGCTGCTGGCGGTGCAGGTGGTGGCGGTCGCGGTGGTGCTGGAGCTGGTGGCGCGGGGGCGGCTGCACCGGCGGGGCGCGGGCGGCGGGAGGAACGAGAGGAAGCGCCGGGGTTCACGTACCCTGGGGTGAGCAGAAGGGGAGTAGCTCTTCGCCGGACCGTCGACATACTGCCGAGCTCGCCTCGGCCGGCGCCCGGAGGCCGCCCGTCCCGTACGGGCCGGCCAGCGAGACCTTCGGCCGCAGTGTCCATGACGCTGCCGTGCCGAAGCGACCCCTGAGAACGTGCGGAACGTCCAGGTCCCCTCGGTGCGGCAGCACCCGACCTACTGAGGGAATTGACCACGTGTTCAGCATCACCGTCGCCGCCCTGGTCTTCGGCGTCGTCTTCCTTGCCGAGCTGCCCGACAAGACCGCCCTGGCCGGCCTCATGCTCGGCACCCGCTACCGCGCGAGCTACGTCTTCGCCGGCGTCGCCGCGGCCTTCGCCGTGCACGTCGGGCTCGCCATCGCCGCCGGGAGCGTCCTGACGCTGCTGCCGCACCGCCTCGTGCAGTGCGTGGTCGGCCTGCTCTTCCTCGCGGGCGCGGCCATGCTCCTCTTCAAGAAGGACGAGGACGACGAGGAGCTGCGGAAGCCCGCGGACCAGTCCTTCTGGAAGGTCTCCGGGGCGGGCTTCATGCTGATCCTCGTCGCCGAGTTCGGCGACCTCACCCAGATCATGACGGCCAACCTCGCCGCCCGCTACGACGACCCGCTCTCGGTGGGCCTGGGCGCGGTCCTGGCCCTGTGGTCGGTCGCGGCCCTGGGCATCGTGGGCGGCCGCACCCTGATGAGGTACGTGCCGCTGGCGCTGATCACGAAGGTGGCGGCGGTGGTGATGCTGGGGCTGGCGGGCTTCAGCCTGTACGAGGCGGTGGCGGGCTAGCCGCCCGGCCCTACCGGCCGGCTATGTGCAGCGTGATCCCGCCGGAGGGCGAGGCCTCCACGCGTACCGCCGTCAGGTCCGGCACCGCCACGTCCGGGCCGTGGGCGGCCGCGCGGGGGCCGACGCCGACGACGCGCATGCCGGCCGCCCTGCCGGCGGCGATGCCCGCCTCGGAGTCCTCGAAGACGATGCAGTCGGCGGGGCCGAAGCCCAGGGCGGCGGCGCCCTTGAGGAAGCCCTCCGGGTCCGGCTTGCTCGCGCCGACGGACTCCGCGGTCACGCGGACCTCCGGCATGGGCAGGCCCGCCGCGCCCATGCGGGCCTCGGACAGGGCGCGGTCCGCGGAGGTGACCAGGGCGTGCGGGAGGGCGGCGAGGGCCGCCATGAAGGCGGGGGCGCCGGCGACCGGCACCACGCCGTCGACGTCGGCGGTCTCGGCCGCGAGCATGCGGCGGTTGTCGGCGTGGTTCTGCTCCATCGGGCGGTCCGGGAGCAGCACGGCCATCGTGGCGTAGCCCTGGCGGCCGTGGACGACCTTCATCACCGCGTCGCCGTCGAGCCCCTGCTCGGCGGCCCAGCCGCGCCAGCAGCGCTCCACGACGGCGTCGGAGTTGACGATGGTGCCGTCCATGTCCAGCAGCAGGGCGCGGGCGCTCAGCGTGGTCGTGGCGGCGGGGGCGTTGGCCTGCATCGGCGGACTCCAGGGCGCGCGGGAGAGAGACAAGCGGCCCCGCCCGCCGGTCAGGGAATACGGGCGGAGCCACTTTGTTTCCTCACGATACAAAAAGTGCGGCCCCGAACGCCAACGCGGGGGCCCGCGGTGCCCCGGGGGCTGCCCAATGGCCTACCCCGGCGGGCCGGACGGGCCGATCGGGACCACGATTGAGGAACGAAGCGAAGAGCCTCCCAGGAGACCCAGGAGCGCCCATGGCGGACGACACCCCGGGCCCCTCCGTGGCCGCGGAGCCCGGCCCCCCGGCGGTACCCGGCGAGGGGCAGCCCCGGCGCACCGTCCTCGTCGCGATCGGGGCGCTGCTCCTCGGCATGCTGCTCGCCGCCCTGGACCAGACGATCGTCTCGACGGCGCTGCCCACGATCGTCAGCGACCTCGGCGGCCTGGAACACCTCTCCTGGGTCGTCACCGCGTACATGCTCGCCTCCACCGCCGCGACCCCCCTGTGGGGCAAGCTGGGCGACCAGTACGGGCGCAAGAAGCTCTTCCAGACGGCCATCGCCATCTTCCTGCTCGGCTCCGTGCTGTGCGGCATCGCCCAGAACATGGGCGAGCTCATCGCCTTCCGCGCCGTCCAGGGCCTCGGCGGCGGCGGCCTGATGGTGCTGTCGATGGCGATCGTCGGCGACATCGTCCCGCCCCGGGACCGCGGCCGCTACCAGGGCCTCTTCGGCGCGGTCTTCGGCGGGACGAGCGTGCTCGGCCCGCTCCTCGGCGGCCTGTTCGTGGACCACCTCAGCTGGCGCTGGGTCTTCTACATCAACCTGCCCATCGGCGTCGTCGCCCTCTTCACCATCGCCGCCGTCCTGCACATCCCGGCCCGCCGCACCCCGCACCGCATCGACTACCTCGGCACCGCCCTGATCGCCGCCGTCGCCGTCTGCCTGGTGCTGATGACCTCGCTCGGCGGCGTCACCTACCCCTGGGCGTCCTGGAAGATCATCGGACTCGGGGTGCTGGGCGTCGTGCTGCTCGTCCCCTTCGTGACGGTGGAGCGGCGCGCCGCGGAGCCCGTCCTGCCGCTCGGCCTCTTCCGCATCCGCACCTTCACCCTCTGCTCCGTGATCGGCTTCGTCGTCGGCTTCGCGATGTTCGGGTCGATGACGTACCTGCCGACGTTCCTGCAGGTCGTGCACGGCGTCTCGCCGACGATGTCCGGCGTGCACATGCTGCCGATGGTGGCGGGCCTGCTCATCGCCTCGACCGGCTCCGGCCAGATCGTCAGCCGCACCGGCCGCTACAAGGTCTTCCCCATCACCGGCACCGCCGTCATGACCGTCGGCCTGCTCCTGCTGCACCGGCTCGGCCCGGCCAGCAGCACCGGCGAGATGAGCGCGTACTTCTTCGTCTTCGGCTTCGGGCTCGGCCTCGTCATGCAGGTCCTCGTGCTGATCGTGCAGAACGCCGTCGCCTACCGCGACCTCGGCGTCGCCACCTCCGGAGCCACCTTCTTCCGCTCCATCGGCGCCTCCTTCGGCGTCTCCATCTTCGGCACGATCTTCGCCAACATGCTCGGGCCGCGCATCGCCGACGCCCTCGCCGGCGCGAAGCTCCCGCCCGGCGTCAGCGCGGGCCGCCTTCAGGCCGACCCGCGCGCCGTCACCGCCCTGCCGCCGGGGGAGCGGGCGCGCGTCCTCGCCGCCTACTCCGATTCGATCACCGACGTCTTCCTCTACGCGGTGCCCGCCGCACTCGTCGCCTTCGCCCTGGCCTGGCTGCTCAAGGAGGAGCCCCTGCGGGGCAGCGTCACCGCCCCCGACACGAGCGAGGTCATCTCCAGCAACCCCGTCGAACGCTCCTCGCACGACGAGGTCGCCCGCGCCCTGTCCCTCCTCGGCAGCCGCGAGGGCCGCAAGCGGATCTACGAGGTGATCATCGAGCGGGCGGGGCTCGACCTGCGGCCCGCGGCCGGCTGGATGCTGCTGCGCATGAACCGCTACGGCTCCGTCGAGCCGTCCCTCCTCGCCGAGCGCGCCGACGTCCCCCTGCGCGCCGTCACCGAGGCCGCCATCCAGCTGGAGGTCCGCGGCCTGGCCCGCCGCGAGGGCCTGCCCCTCGTCCCCACCGACGAGGGCCGCCGCCTCGCGGAGCTCCTCTTCCGCGCCCGCGAGGAGTCGCTCGCCGAACTCCTCGGCGACTGGTGGACCCCCGACCGGCCCACGGACCTCGACGCCCTCGTCCACGAGCTCAACACCGAGCTGTGCGGCTCGGACGCCGAACAGCCGCACGACGGGGACGAGCTGCCGCGGCGCGACCACGAAGTCCGGCGCGACCGGCGCCAGGGACCGTGACGGATCGCCTCCTGTGACGTTCCCTCAGTGAGGCACCTCGCCGCACCGCCGTCCCGCCGTCGTCTTTCGGACAGTCCTGCGACGCGGCCAGGCGACTGGTGAGTGACCTGCGTCTGTTCTCCGGGACTCAGTAAGGTCTCAAAGAGCCTACGAGGGTGACCGAGCCGGGCAACTGGAGGTGCGGCGAGGCGTGGCGAACGCACAGAGGGGCGGCCTGGGGAGTCCGCCGCGGCAGGAGCCGAAGACCGGTCTCACCCTGGGCATACTGTGGCTCCTCGCCGGGCTCCTGGCCGCCCGTCAGGCCGCCGCGGTGCTGCGCCTCCCGCCCGAACGGCGGTTCACCGACCTCGGGCACTGGATCGGTGCCGGCGGTGTCCTGCACGTGCGGGGTTCGCTCTACGACACGGACGGGTTCACCGGCACGCCCTTCGCGGGCCTCGTGCTCAAACCGCTGACGAAGGCCGCCGAGCACAGCCTCGGCATCGTCTGGACGTTCGGCACGCTCCTGCTGGCCGTCGCCCTCGCACTCGTCGCCGCCCGCTCCCTCCCCGCACCCGTCCCGCGCCGCACGGCGCTGCTCGCCGCCCCCGTGGCCGTGATCCTCACGGTGCTGTCCCTGCCCGTGCGGAACGCGTTCACCCTCGGGCAGACCAGCATCATCCCCGTCCTCCTCGTGCTCCTCGGCAACTGCCCGCCCCGCCTCGCGCGGGGCTCCGGCCGGGCGAGCGGACTCCTCACCGGCCTCGCCGCCGCCCTGCAGCCCGCCGTCCTGCTCTTCGCCGTCCTGCAGTGGCTGACGGGCCGCCGCCGCGCGGCCGCCGCCACGGGCTCCACCTTCGCGGCCTGCTCGGCGCTGACCTGGCTCGTCATGCCGGGCGACTCGTGGACCTACTGGGTGCACCACATCGCCGGCGCCGGCCTCGGCCACGCCCCCGACGGGCTCGCCAACCAGTCCCTGCACGGCCTGCTCCTCCGCACGGGCCTGCACGGCCCGGCCGAGCTGACGCTGTACGGCCTGCTGGCCGCCGCCGTCACCGTGCTCGGCCTGCGCCGGGCCGCCCGCTACGCCCGCGGCGGACAGACGCTGCTCGCGACCGCCGTCGCGGGCTGCACCGCCGTGGCCGTCTCGCCGACCGCCTGGCAGCACCAGCAGCTGTGGATCCTCCTCGCGGTCGCCGGCCGCGTCGGCAAGCGCCGCGCCGACCGCCTGGTGTGGCCCGTGCTCGTCGTGCTCGTCATGACCCTCACCAGCACCGTGCTGATGCCGGACAACCCGGTCCTGCGGCCCCTCGGCGACAACGCCCCGCTGCTCGCCGCGCTCCTCGCGGCCTGCGTGGTGCCGTTCCTTCCCCGTACCGCGGAGGGCTGGGAGCGGCCCGAGCCGACGCCGGTGGCCGAGCCGCAGGCGGGCCGGTTCTCCTGGGTGCCGCTCTTCCGCTTCTGGCGGCGGCCGCTGACCCGGCCGAACGTCCTGCTGGAGCTGATGCTGATACGGGTCGGCTACTGGTTCTACTCGTTCATCCGCGCCCAGGCCCCGGACGAGCGGTCCCTCGCCGAGGCCCACGGCCGGCAGATCCTCGGCGCCGAGCGGTTCCTGCACCTCGACGCCGAGCACGCCTTCAACCACTTCGTGGCGGGCATCGGCTGGCTCACCGGCAGCATGAACTACTACTACGGCACCTTCCACTTCCTGGTGCCGGTCTCCCTGCTGGTCTACCTCTACGTGCGCCGCCCGGGCCTCTACCGCTGGGCCCGCACGGCGCTGTCCCTGGCCACGCTGATCGCGCTCGCCGGGTTCTGGGCCTACCCGCTGGCGCCGCCGCGGCTGATGCCCGGCCTCGGCTTCATCGACACCGTCAACGGCCCGCAGGACCTCGCCAACCCCGACTTCGGGGCGCTCACCGAGCTGTCCAACCAGTACGCGGCCATGCCGTCGCTGCACATCGGCTGGTCGCTGTGGTGCGGGTTCGTGATCGCCGTCGTCGCGCCCCGGAGGTGGCTGAAGTGCCTCGGCATGCTCTATCCGCTGCTGACGTTCTCGGTGATCGTCGGCACCGCCAACCACTACGTGCTCGACGCGGTCGGCGGTGCCCTCGTCGTCCTGGCCGGTTTCGCGATCCAGTACGTGCTGAGCGGTCCCGGGCGGCCGGCGTTCGGGAAGGTGCCGGCGGCGCGCGGCGAGAGCGATCCGCTGGCCGGGAGCGATCAGGCGGCCGGAAGCGGCTCGCTCACTCGCTCACCGTGATCCGGGAGGCGGGGTCGGTCGTGTCCGTGACGTCGTAGACGGCGTTGAACACGGACGACGTCGCGCTCGTCGGGCAGCCGAAGCCGCCCTCGACCTTGACCGGGACGGCGGCGTCGGTGACGGTGAGCTTGGACGGGGAGCCGTTGGTGTAGGTCGCGACGATGTCCGCGGGCGCGGCCGGTGCGGCGGTGATGGTGCAGTTGGCCAGGCCGGCGGACTTCAGGACGAAGCCGCCGGGCGGGATGGTGAGGGTCGCGGTGATGGGCGACCCGTTCTGCATGGACACCTGCCACGCGCCGGACGTGGTGACGGTGGTGGTCACCCCCGGGAGGCTGGCGGTGCAGCCCGAGTAGGTGGGCGCGTTGATGCCGCTGACGACCGGGCCCGCGGGGTTCTGGTTGCCGGGCGCCTCCGGTATGCGGTTGGCGGCGGGGTCGTCCGAGGGCTGCGAGCTGGAGGCCGTGCACGTGGCGGTCACCGAACCGGCCTTGAAGGTGGCCTTCCCGTTGAGCGTGGCCGCGAAGGAGTGACCGGCTGGGGTGACGGTCGTCGAGCCCGCCGCGGCCGCCGGGCCCGCCTGGGCGCCCGCCGTGCCGGTCAGGGTGAGGGCGGCGGTGGCGGCCAGCCCGGCGCCGCAGGCGAGGACGGCGCGGGCGCGGAGTCTGCGAAAGGTCATCGGGTCTCCTTGGGTGGGAGGTGCGGGGGGTGCGGAGGGTGCGCGGGGGGAGCGGGGTGAGGCCCGTGGGGGGTTACGTCATGTCGCGCGGGGGGAACGTCGCGCGGCTCTTGGGGCTGCCAGGCGAAGACCATGCCCCCGCCGATCACGCCGAGGATCGTGCCGAACAGGAACCCGCCGAGGTTGGACATCACCAGCGCCGCGGCCGCGACCATGACGGTCACCACTCCGGCGAGGGTCCGGTACTGCGGTGCGAACCACGCGCTCAGCCCCATCAGCACCATGACCAGGCCCATCAGGACCGAGGGGATGCCCGCGATCCCCTGGTGGACCATGATCTTCAGCGGTGCGAGGGGGATGACGGAGATCTCCGCCCCGGCGAGCACGGTGGCGAGGCCGCCCCAGAAGGGCCGTGCCTTGCGCCACCGGCGCCACGCGGTCCACGGGTGACGCCGGGGGCGGGGACGGGCGGCGGCGGGCCCGGCGGCCGGGCCGGTGCCGTCCGCCACGTCAGAAGCACTCCTGCTTGCCCTTGGAGATGTTCATCCGCAGCCCGGCCAGCTTGAACGTTCCCGCGTTGGTCGCCCAGGCGACCTGCCGGACCTTCTTCATGCTGATGTGGTCGGCCTGCTGGGCGAAGAGGTCCTGCAGGCCCTGGGCGTTCGCGGGCCCCTTGTCGAGCGTGGAGGCGTCGCGGCCGATCTCGACGTTCTTGAACTCGGCGTCGCCGCCGAGCTGGGTGGCGTCGATGAAGAGGTTGCTGGCGCGGACCGGCGTGCCGCTGCCGCCCGCCGTCAGGTTGAGCGAGATGTCCCCGATGACGGGCAGGTGGGTGACCACGGACTGGCAGAGCTTCGTCAGCTCGGCCTCCTTGATCGCGGTGACCGCCACGGGCAGCAGGTCACCGCGCGCATTGGTGTCCACACTGCCGTACTGCGCGAAGCCGTCGCCCTCCAGGCTGTCGGCCGAGACCTTGAACTCCTGCCCCGACACGGCGAACGAGGCCGCGAGGGCCCCTTGCGCGAGCGCCACGGCCAGCGCCGCCGTCGCCGCGAACCCGGGCACCGCCAGGACGGCGAACCTGCGCCACCTGACCCGTCCCGTGACCGGTCTGCCCTGAGCGTCCTTCATGCTGATCGTCCCCTCGGAGAGCCTCGGATGAGCGCTGCCGGACGGGCGGCCTCCGTGCGGGCACGGGGCCGGTGATGTCACGGGCGTACGGCGTGACGGGCCTGCCCGGAAGGTGTACCCGAGAGTAAGTCCGTGACTGCCGGCGGACAAGGTCCCGGTACGGACTATTCCCGTACGGACAAAGGAAATTGACGCTCAGTCAGAAACTGTCAACGCGCCCGGGGGCTGCTTCCGGCGGCGGCTACGCGTACCGCACCCTCATCTCCTTGATGCCGTTCAGCCACGCCGACCTCAGCCGCCGCGGCTCGCCCACGAGCCGGATGTCCGGGAGGGTGTCGGCCACGGCGTTGAAGATGAGGTCGATCTCCAGCGCGGCGAGCGAGCGGCCGAGGCAGAAGTGCGGTCCTCCGCCGCCGAAACCGAGGTGCGGATTGGGGTCGCGGGTGATGTCGAAGACCTCGGGGGCGGCGAAGACCTCCGGGTCGTGGTTGGCCGAGGCGTAGAAGAGACCTACGCGCTGACCTGCGCGGATGCGGGCGCCGCCGAGTTCGGTGTCACGGGTGGCCGTGCGCTGGAAGGAGACCACGGGCGTCGCCCAGCGGACGATCTCCTCCGCCGCGGTCGCGGGGCGCTCGCGCTTGTAGAGCTCCCACTGACCGGGGTGGGTGAGGAAGGCGTGCATGCCGTGGCTGATGGCGTTGCGCGTGGTCTCGTTGCCGGCGACGGCCAGCAGCAGCACGAAGAAGCCGAACTCGTCGGAGGCGAGGCTGCCCTCGTCCTCGGCGGCGACCAGCCGGCTGACGATGTCCCGCGCCGGGCACTCCTTGCGCGCGGCGGCGAGGTTCATCGCGTACGAGATGAGCTCGCCCGCGGAGTGCGCGCCGACCTCTTCCGTGATGGCCAGCTCGGGGTCGTCGTAGGCGATCATCTTGTTGGACCAGTCGAAGATCCTGGCCCGGTCCTCCTGCGGCACGCCGATGAGCTCGGCGATCGCCTGGAGGGGCAGCTCGCAGGCGATGTCGGTGACGAAGTCGCCGCTGCCGTGCTCCCGGGCGGCCGCGACGATCGCGGCGGCGCGCTCGCGCAGGGCCGCCTCCAGGGAACGTATCGCGCGCGGGGTGAAGCCGCGCTGCACGATGGCGCGGACGCGGGTGTGCTCGGGCGGGTCCATGTTGAGCATGATGAGCCGCTGGGCGTCGATCTGGTCGCGGGAGATGTGCTCGTTGAAGCGGATGATCGAGGTGTTGCGGGAGGCGGAGTAGAGGTCGGGCCGCGTGGAGACCTCCTTCACGTCCGCGTGCCGGGTCACGGCCCAGTAGCCGTCGTCGCCGAAGCCCGCGATGCCGTGGGGCTGGGCGTTCCACCACACGGGCGCGGTCCGGCGCAGGGCGGCGAACTCGGGGAGGGGGACTCGGTGGTGGTAGACGTCGGGGTCGGTGAGGTCGAAGCCGTCGGGTAAGGGGGTGCCGTCGGGTATGGGGGTGCCGTCGGGCAGGGCGGGGCAGGGCATCGGCCCTCCGTTCCGGCCCTTCCATTTCTGATGGGCCATCAGCTCAGGGGATGCCCTCGAAGGTAGTGACGGCGCACGGAGGGCGGCAAGGGAGGGCGCGAGGCCATCTGTCGCGCGCCGAGCACGTGCGCGACCCTTGCGTACCGCGGGTAGCGCTCATAAGACTGCGAGCGGTACGAGCGGAACCAGAACGTGTTCTTCTTTGCCGGGGGCGCCGGGACGCCCAGCGGATGCCACGAGAGGACGAGCCCATGGCCGCGGAACCCGTCATCGTCGAAGCCGTACGGACCCCCATCGGCAAGCGGGGAGGCACGCTCGCCAACCTCCATCCCGCCTACCTGCTGGGCGAGACGTACCGGGAGGTGCTCGCCCGCACCGGAATCCAGCCGGACTGCGTCGAGCAGATCGTCAGCGGCACCGTCACCCACGCCGGCGAGCAGTCGATGAACCCCGCGCGCACCGCCTGGCTGGCCATGGGCCTGCCCTACGAGACCGCGGCCACGACCGTCGACTGCCAGTGCGGCTCCTCGCAGCAGGCCAACCACCTCGTCGCCAACATGATCGCGGGCGGTGTCGTCGACGTCGGCATCGCGTGCGGGGTGGAGGCGATGTCCCGGGTGCCGCTCGGCAGCGCCTCCAAGCACGGGCCGGGCAAGCCGTTCCCCGACGAGTGGAGCGTCGACCTGCCCAACCAGTTCGAGGCCGCCGAGCGCATCGCCCGCAAGCGCGGCCTGACCCGCGAGCGCGTGGACGAACTCGGCCTCCTCTCGCAGCAGCGGGCCGCCCGCGCCTGGTCCGAGGAGCGCTTCAAGCGGGAGACCTTCGCCGTCCAGGTGCCCACCACGGAGGACGAGCAGTACGCCGGGCAGGGCATGTGGCGGCTCGTCGACCGCGACGAGGGGTTACGCGACACGAGCGCCGAAGCGCTCGGCGGGCTCAAGCCCGTGATGCCGAGCGCCGTCCACACCGCCGGCAACTCCTCCCAGATCTCCGACGGCGCGTGCGCCCTGATGTGGGCGTCCAAGCGGATGGCCCGCGCGCTCAAACTGCGCCCCCGGGCCCGCATCGTCGCCCAGGCCCTCGTCGGCGCCGACCCGCACTTCCACCTCGACGGCACGATCGACGCGACGCGCGCCGTCCTCGGCAAGGCGGGCATGTCGCTGCGCGACATCGACCTGGTGGAGATCAACGAGGCCTTCGCCTCGGTCGTCCTCTCCTGGGCCCAGGTCTTCGACCAGGACCTCCAGAAGATCAACGTCAACGGCGGCGCGATAGCCCTCGGCCACCCGGTCGGCGCCACGGGCGCCCGCCTCATCACGACCGCCCTCCACGAACTGGAACGCTCGGACAAGGAGTTCGCCCTGATCACGATGTGCGCGGGCGGGGCGCAGGCAACGGGGACGATCATCCAGCGGCTGTGACGGGGGCCGGGTGCGGGGTGGCTGACCGGTGGTGCCCCCGGTGCGCGGCTCGGGAGCGTTCCGGGGCCGCGCTCGGCCGGGCCGGCTGCATTTACGCCGTGCCGTCGAGGCGGTCCAGGAAGGTCACCTCGGTCTTCGCCACGAACTTCTCGCGCTCCGCCAGGAAGTGCCTGGTGTGCGGCTGCCGTTCGTGGGCGTCGAACGCGGCGCGGTCCTCGTACAGCTCGTAGAAGAGCCGTACGTCCGGCTCGCCCGGGACGCGGTGGTTCACGTACACGACCGTGCCCTGCTCGTGCTGCCGGATTCCCTCCAGCGTCCGGGACACCAGTGCGTCGAAGCCCTCGGCGGCATCGGGACTCCGCAACGTGAAACGAACGACCAGGCCGAACCCTGAGGTCATGGCCGCCTCCTCCTGAGTGTGGGGTTTTCGGTGCGGGCTGCACGGAGAGCGGGGCGCTTTACGGTCGTGGTGCGGTGGGAGGGCCGGGGCGCGGGACGACCGGCTACGCCGGTATCAGCCGCCGGCCGTCGTGGATCCGCACGTGCGGAGTGTCGTCGCTGAGGGCGTCCAGCAACCGTACTGCGTACGCTTCCGTCATCGTCGCGGTCACCTCCTCCGGCGCCATCCAGGAGACGTCGACGGACTCGCCGGAGGTGCGTTCGCAGCCGCCGACGGGAGCGCAGCGGAAGACGAGCGCGACGATGCCGCGTGCCATGTTCTTGTAGACGCCGGTCAGTCGCTGCACCTCGACCTCGATGCCCGTTTCCTCCAGCACCTCCCGGCGTGCACCGGCCTCCGGGGACTCCGCGATCTCCAGGACGCCGCCGGGCAGCTCCCAGTGCCCGTTGTCGGCCCGCCGGATGGCGAGAACGCGCCCGTCCTCGCGCACGACGGCTCCCGCCACCGAGACGGAGTGGAGCGGTGCCGACCTGCAAGACTGGGCTGCCGTACTCATGTGGACGAGGATAGAAGGGCAGAGAGCCATGGGTAGCGAGGCCCTTCGGCACTCGGGCAAGCCGCGGTATCTGCAAATCGCAGACGATCTCGCCGATCAGATCCGCACGGGCATACTGGCTCCCGGTGTCAAGCTCCCCAGTGAGTCCGAGGTGATGGGACGCTACGGCGTCTCGCAGGGCACGGTACGCAAGGCCATCGCCGAACTGCGGACGGCGGGGCTGGTGGAGACCCACCACGGACGAGGTTCCTACACGAGGAGCCTGCCCCCGGTGAGAAGGAAATCCTCCGATCGTTTCCGCCGCTCCCACCGCAGGGCGGGCAAGGCTGCCTACCTGGCCGAAACCGAGGCGGCAGGGCATACCCCCGGCGTTCACATGCTCTATGTCGGGCCCACGGATGCTCCGGAGGACATTGCGGAACGACTGGGCGTCGCCGAGGGGAGCAAGGTTCTGGCGCGCCGTCGCCGGTACTTCGTCGACGGAGTGCCCACCGAGGAAGCCACGTCGTATCTGCCCTGGTCGATAGCCGAGGCCGTTCCCGAACTGCTGAGAGACAACCCTGGCGGAGGCGGCATCTACGCCCGGCTGGAGGAACACGGGCATCACCTCGCCGAGTACGTCGAGACGGTTCGGGCCCGGTTGGCCACCAAGCAGGAGACGGCCGCGCTGCGGCTCAGCCCCGGCGCCCCGGTGATCCACCTCGTCCGCTCCGCGGTGACCGGCGAGGGCAACGTGGTGGAAGTCTGCGACACGGTCATGGCTGCGGACCGGTTCGTGCTCGACTACCGGATCCCTGCTCGCGACTGACACGTCCGTACGTCCGCTGATGTCGGATCAGTCACCCTGAAGAGTGAGCTAATTGACTGCGGCGCCCGGTGGTGGGCTACTCCATGGGATAACTCATATACATGAGTGCATGAGTTAGGGGTGGGGACGATGACGTATCGAGTGGGCGCGTACGTGGTGGACACGCGGGAGGACAGGGTGGCCCAAGTGATCGGGCATCGCGGGGCGTGCGTGCGGGTGCGTACGCCTGGGGGTGGGGGTGAATGGGAGGTGCCCGTCGGGGCGCTGCGGCTGGCTATGAGTGACGAGCGGGCCGCGTTCCGGGTGCTGGCCAACAGTGACGGCGCGCACGGGGCGGGCTGTGCCCGGTGTGGCGAGCTGGAGGCGGCCTGGCGGGCCGCGTGTGCGGCCGGGGAGCGGACGGGCGCGGCGATCGACGCCCTGAGCCGGTTCCGCAACCACTGGCGGCTGGACCACCCCCTCCCGGAGGGCCGGTAATTCCCACGCGCCCGCGCAGCCCCCCGTGCGACCATGCCGCCATGACCGGCACCGCCCCGCTTCCCGCCGCATGGACCATCGCCCCGCAGCCCGTCGGCGCCGCCGAGTCCGCGGAGCTGTTGCGCGAGTATCTGATCGACGTCGCCGACCGCTGGTACCTGCTCAACCACGGCCGTACGACCACGCCGGAGGAGATCGCCGGGCACCTCGCCGAGGACCCGAGCGACTCGCTCGACCCGCCCGAGGGCGTGCTGCTGGTCGCCCGGCAGGGCGGCGAGGCGGCCGGGTGCGTGGGGGTGCGGTGGTTCGACCGGGGGCGCCGTACGGCCGAGCTGAAGCGGATGTACGTGCGGCCCGCCGCGCGCGGGACCGGTCTCGCACCCGCGCTGCTGGCCGCGGCCGAGCGCACCGCCCGGGACTGGGGCGCCGAGCGGATCGTGCTGGACACCCGGAAGGACCTCGTGGAGGCCATCGCGCTGTACACGCGGCACGGGTTCGCTCACATACCCCGCTACAACACCCCGGAAGAGAACCCGTACGCCGAGGTGTGGATGCGCAAGGACCTCCGGGACGCGGCGCACTAGACGGCGGCCGCGCCCCGGACGACGCCGTCACCGCGAGGCTTTGCGCAGCAAGTACTCCCGCTCCGGCAGGCTCGGCGTCAGCTTCGCGGCCCGCCGGTAGTGCTCGCGGGCCCGCTCCGGCTCGCCGGCCAGGTCGAGCAGGTGCCCGCGGACCGCGTCCAGCCGGTAGTGCCCGGCGATCCGCTTGTCGCCGTCGAGCGTGGCGAGCAGGGCCAGCCCCTCGGCCGGGCCGTGCACCATCGCGGTCGCGACCGCGCGGTTGAGGGTGACCACCGGGTTCGGCGCGATCCGGTCCAGGATCTTGTAGAGGATCAGCACCTCGGCCCAGTCCGTCTCCTCCGTGGACGGCGCCTCGTCGTGGATCGCGGCGATCGCGGCCTGCAACAGGTACGGCCCGGCCGGCCCCTTCGGCAGGGTGGCCGTGACCAGCGCGACGCCCTCCTCGATCCGCGCGCGGTCCCAGAGGCCGCGGTCCTGCTCGGCGAGCGGCACCAGCACGCCGTCCGCGCTGCGCGTCCCCCGCCGGGCGTCGGTGAGCAGCATCAGCGCGAGCAGCCCGGCGGCCTCGCCGTCGTCCGGCAGCAGCCGGTGCACCTCACGGGCGAGCCGGATGGCCTCCGCGGTCAGCTCGACCCGTTGCAGGTCGGGCCCGGACGTGGCGGCGTACCCCTCGTTGAAGATCAGGTACAGCACCTGCAGCACCGCCGGCAGCCGTTCCGGGCCGTCCGGGAAACCGGCGCCCTTGATCGTCTGCTTCGCCCGGGTGATCCGCCGGCCCATCGTGGCCTCCGGCACCAGGAACGCGTGCGCGATCTGGGCCGTGGTGAGGCCGCCGACCGCCCGGAGCGTCAGCGCCACCTGCGAGGGCGCCGACAGCTTCGGGTGGCAGCACAGGTACAGCAGGCGCAGCGTGTCGTCGGCGTCCCGGGACGGGGCGTCGCCCGGCGGCGGCTCCCTGCCGGCGGCCAGTTCGCGCTCCCGGCGGGCCGCCTCGCTGCGCCACTGGTCGGTCAGCCTGCGGCCGGCGACCGTGATCAGCCAGCCCGCGGGCCTCTCCGGCACACCCTGCTCCGGCCACTGCACGGACGCCGCGAGCAGCGCCTCCTGGACGGCGTCCTCGCAGGCCTCGAACTGCCCGTGCCTGCGGACGAGCGTGCCGAGGACCTGCGGCGCCAGAGCGCGCAGCAGGTCCTCGATCCCGGCGTTCACGGACGACCGCTCACAGGTCGGCACCGGCCGAGAACATCACCGGGCGGATCTCCACCGACAGGCCCTTGATCCGGGTGTCCGGGATCAGCTTGGCGATCTCGACCGCGCGCTCCTTGCTCTCGCAGTCGATCAGGTAGAAGCCGCCCATGAACTCCTTCGCCTCCAGGAACGGCCCGTCGGTGACGGCGGGCGCGCCGCCGGTGCCGGTGACGACGACCGAGTTCGCCGGGTCGGCGAGCGCCTGGGTGAGGATGAACTCCCCCGAGTCCTGGACGGCCTTCATGAACGCGCCGTGGCCGTCCATGACGAGCTTCCGCTCGTCGTCCGAGAGGGCCTCCAGGACCTCCTGGTTGACCTGCATGATCAAGAGGTACTTCATGTCCTTGCTCCTTGTGCCGGGCTCCGCCCCGGGGCGGCTTGCCAAGGAGTCGTAGCCGTTCGGCGCCTTCCGACATCCTCCGGCCGGCGAATTTATCCGTCCGAGCCGGGCCGGTCGGCCCGCCCCGCCGGAGGGTCGCCGAACGTCACCGGCGCGTCGAACGCCGCCCTCCGCGTCGCGCGCCGCAGTGCCTTCAGGACCGTGGGGCCGAGGGCGAGCGTCCCGGTGACCGTCACGATCGCGCGCGGGAGGTCCCAGCCCAGCGACGTCGCCAGGCAGTACGCGACGAAGCGGCCCAGGTTCTCGGACAGCGGGTCGCCCGGGACGAAGGAGACGCCCGTGGCGAGCGAGCCGATGTAGGGCCAGCCCTGGAGGTTCATCACCGTCCCGTAGAGGAGGGACGCGACCGCCCCGTAGCCCGCGAGCATCAGCACCTCGCGGGCGCCCCGCAGCCGGTCCGCGCCGGGCAGCAGGCCCGCCCCCATGGACACCCACCCCATCGCCAGCATCTGGAACGGCATCCAGGGACCGACGCCGCCCGTCAGCAGCGCCGACGCGAACATCGACACCGAGCCGAGCACGAAACCGAAGCCCGGCCCGAGGACCCGGCCCGACAGCACCATCAGGAAGAACATCGGCTCGATGCCGGCCGTCCCCGCGCCCAGCGGCCGCAGGGCCGCGCCCGCCGCCGCCAGGACGCCGAGCATCGCGATGGCCTTCGCGTCCAGGCCCGCGTCGGCGATGGCCGCGATCACGACCGCCAGGAGCAGGGGCAGCAGCGCCGCGAACAGCCATGGCGCGTCCTGGGAGTGCGCGAGGCCGGACGCGGAGCCGGCGAGCAGGGGCCAGCCGAAGGCCATCACGCCGACGGCGGAGACGAGGAGCAGGGCCGCTACCGAGCGGCGGCCGAGGCGGATCGCTCGCGCTTGGCGGTCCCGAGCGCCCGTCACGATCCCGCCCCCGGTGCTTCCGGGGCCCCTGCTGCTTCCGGTGCTTCCAGGGTTTCCATGGCCTCCCGCACCTGCCCCACCGTCAGCCACGGCTGCGGCGCCAGCACCTTCGCCACCTGCGGCGCGAAGGCCGGGGACGAGACGACGACCTCCGCCGTCGGGCCGTCCGCGACGACCTCGCCGTCGGCGATGACGACGACCCGGTGCGCGAGCTCCGCCGCGAGCTCCACGTCGTGCGTCGCGAGGACGATCGCGTGCCCCTCGGCGGCCAGGCCGCGCAGGACCTCCACCAGGCGGTGCTTGGCCGCGTAGTCGAGACCGCGGGTCGGCTCGTCGAGGAGGATCAGCGGCGGGCGCGCCGTCAGCACCACGGCGAGGGCGAGCGCGAGCCGCTGCCCCTCCGACAGATCGCGCGGGTGCGTCGTGCCGGGCACGTCCGGGAGGAGCCCGGAGACCAGCGCGCGGCAGGTGCCCGGCGCGGCGTCCGCGTCGCCGTCGGCGGCCGTGCACTCGGCCGCGACCGTGTCCGCGTAGAGCAGGTCGCGGGGCTCCTGCGGTACGAGGCCGACGTGCCGGAGCAGCTCCGCGGGGGACGTGCTGTGCGGCGTGGCGCCGCCCACGCGGACGGAGCCCGTGGCCGGCTTGTGCATGCCGACGAGCGTCCGCAGGAGGGTCGACTTGCCCGCGCCGTTGCGGCCCATCAGGGCGATGATTTCTCCCGCTCGGACGGAGAGGTCCACGTTGCGCAGGGCGGTCAGGCGGCCGTGCCGTACGGCGAGGCCCGTGACGGCCGCGGGCGCCACGGGGGCCGGGCCGCCGTCCGCCGCGCGGCGGGCCCTGCGCAGGAAGCCGGGGGCACGGAGCGCGGCACGGAGCGGCGGGCGGGTCCCCGCCGCGGAACCGGTGCCGGGCTCGTCGTGCGGGGCGAGCGGAGCCAGCCGTTCCCGCAGCGGTGCCGCCCGGCGGCGCGCGTCCCGTACGGACAGCGGGACCGGCGACCAGCCGGCCAGCCGGCCGAGGTCCACCACGGGCGGCCGGACCGGCGACACCGCCATGACCTCGGCCGGCCCGCCCATGACGGGGGCCGCGCCGGGGCCGGGCAGCAGGATGACGCGGTCGGCGTACTGCACGACCCGCTCCAGCCGGTGCTCGGCCATCAGGACCGTCGTGCCCAGGTCGTGGACCAGGCGCTGCAGCACGGCGAGCACCTCTTCGGCCGCGCCCGGGTCCAGGGCGGACGTCGGTTCGTCGAGGACCAGCACCTGCGGGTGCGTGGTCAGTACGGAGCCGATCGCCACGCGCTGCTGCTGCCCGCCGGAGAGGGTGGCGATCGGGCGGTCGCGGAGGGCCGCCAGGCCCAGCAGGTCGAGGGTCTCCTCGACGCGGCGCCGCATCGCGTGCGGGGCGATGCCGAGGGACTCCATGCCGTACGCGAGCTCGTCCTCGACGGTGTCGGTGACGAAGTGGGCGAGCGGGTCCTGGCCCACGGTGCCGACGACGTCGGCGAGCTCCCGCGGCTTGTGGGTGCGGGTGTCGCGGCCGGCCACGGTGACGCGGCCGTGCAGGGTGCCGCCGGTGAAGTGCGGGACGAGGCCGCTGACGGTGCCGAGGAGGGTGGACTTGCCCACGCCGGACGGGCCTACGAGGAGGCAGAGTTCGCCCTCGGGGACGGTGAGGTCCACGCCTCGGAGCGAGGGGGCTTCGGTGTCGTCGTAGGTGACGGACACGTTCTCGAAGCGGATCACTGGGGCTCCTGGTGGGTGGGGGTCTCGCTGGGTCCGGCACCGCCGGGCAGTCCGGTGGGGCTCGCGCTCCGCCGCGGCGGAGGAAGACGCCCTGGTTCCGGCCGGTCACGGTTTCCCGGGGCGGCGTCGTGGGCCGCCAGGGGTGGGGTGGTGGCAGTCCGGCGGGGTCCCGTCGCCTCGGGCTCGGCGTGGCGGGCGGCGCGGGCGGTGCGGTCCGTGTCCGCCGGGGCCACGAACGCCGGCAGCAGGCCCAGCAGCAGCGACGCCGCCGGCCACAGCGGGAAGTCCGGTGCCGTCAGCGGCACTGCCGGGGGATGCAGGGCGGCCGGGGCGTAGGAGCTGGCCCGGATCATCAGGGCGGCGACGGCCACGCCCGAGGCCGACACCAGCCACGCCCGCACGTCCCACCGGTCCGGCCGGTAACGCGTACGGACCGAGCGGCGGCCGCCCAGCCACAGGCCTGCCAGGGCCGCGGCCAGGCCGGCGAGCAGCACCGGCAGCCCGTAGCCCGCGCCCTGGTCGGCGAGCAGCCCGTACGTGCCGGCGCAGACGCCCATGAGGCCGCCCAGCGTCAGGGCGCTCGTCGTGCGGCGGACCGCGCGCGGCACCCGGGCCGTCCGGCCGTAGCCGCGCGCGTCCATCGAGGCCGCCAGGGCAACGGACCGCTCCAGGGCGCCCTCCAGCACCGGCAGTCCCACCTGGAGCAGGGCGGTGAGACCGCGGTCGGGGCGGCCGCGCAGGCGGCGGGCGGCGCGCAGCCGCTGCACGTCGGCGACGAGGTTCGGCGCGAACGTCATCGCGACGACGACCGCGACCCCCGCCTCGTACAGCGCGCCCGGCAGGGACTTGAGCAGCCGCGCCGGGTTGGCGAGCGCGTTCGCCGCGCCCACGCACACCAGCAGCGTGGCCAGTTTCATGCCGTCGGCCAGGGCGAAGAGCAGCCCCTCGGCCGTCACCCGGCCGCCGATCCGCACGCCCCGCGCCCAGTCCGGCAGGGGTATCTCCGGGAGGGTGACGAGCGTGTGCGTGCCGGGGACGGGGGAGCCCAGCACGACGGCGAAGAGCAGCCGGATGCCGAGCACGGCGAGCCCGAGCTTGAGGAACGCCCCGTACGAGCGGGCCCACGGCGCGTCCGTGCGCCGCGCGGCCACGACGTACCCCGCGACGGCGACCAGCAGCCCGAGCAGCAGGATGTTCGTGGTGCGGGAGGCGGCCGTGGCCAGGCCGAGCGCCCACACCCACCAGGCGCCCGCGTGCAGGGCGGAGGCCCGCGCGGTGAGGGGCGCGGCGGGGGCCCCGAAGGCCTCGTCGGCAGGGGCGGCGCCGCGTGCGTCACCGCCGCGGAGCCGGGGCCGCCGCGGCGTCATCCCGTCACTCATCCGCGGCGTCGGCGGGCCTGCCAGAAGGCCGCGGCGCCCAGGACGACCACGGCGGCGACGCCGCCGATCAGGCCGGCCGACGGACCGCCGTCGCCGGAACCCTTGTCCCCGGCCGCGCTCGGCCGACCGCTCGGCGCGGCGCTCCCCGTGCCCTGCTTCGCTCCGTCCACCTGCTCGCCGCAGCCCGTCCGCGGATACCCGGCGATGGCGCACAGCAGCGCCGCCGCGTCGTACCGCAGCGGCTTCGCGACCGCGGCCAGCGCCTCGCCCGCCGTCGCGTCCTCGCCCAGCTGGGCGCAGGCCGAGCGGGCCGCGGGCGGCGTCTCGCCGGCGGGCGCGTCCGCGGGCGTGCCGAAGTCGAGGACGACGGCGACGCGCTTCGTGCCGTCCTTGGCGGGCGTACCGTCGCAGACCGCCCCGAAGCCGGCGGCGGCACGCGGCTTCGCGGCGTCGGAGGAGTCCCCGCTGACCGCGAACCGGAACCCGATCGCGTCCCCGTCGCCGGGCCGCGCGGTGCCCGGCCCCTGCGTCGCGTACGCCCACTGCCCGCCGGAGCCCTGCCAGAACGACCAATACCGGTAGCCGGCGGCGTACGCCGGGGCGGTGCCGAGCAGCGCGACGAGGAGGGCGGCCACAAGGGCGACGGCGAGGGCAGCGGCGGGGGCGAGCGCACCGCGTACGCCCGCGGCACCGCGCCCGGCCGCCGCGGCGACGGCCCCGCGTATGGCCGCCGCGCCACCCGTCCCGGCCGTGCGCGTCACAGCTGCTGCTTCTTCTTGCGGCCGCTGATCAGGAAGCCGATGCCGGCGCCGAAGGCCAGGCCGACGCCGACGATCCACCACACGTTGACGGTGACGCCGTCGTCCTTCTTCTCGTCCTCCTTGCCCATGCCGCCCGTGGGCCGCTGCTGGGGCGCCGGGCCCGTGGCGTTCAGCTGCTCCACGAGGTCCGTGCCCGCGAAGTCGTGCGGGTTGCCGCCCGCGGCGCGCGTGGCCAGGATCAGCTTGGCGAGCCGGCCGGGCTGGCCCTTGGCCCACTCGGCGGTGCCGCTCTCCTTGGACTGCAGCCACTTCAGGGGCTTCTCCGCGGCCGCGCGGTGGCCGCCCGCGGCGAGCGCGAGAGCGGCGTCGGCCGTGTTGCCCTGGTCGGGCTTGGCGGGGGCGCCCGGCATGGACGGCAGCAGATAGCCGCCGTTCTTGTCCAGGGCGGCCACGAGGTAGCCGTCCACGGCCTCGGCGGCCGCGGCGGCGTCCTTCGGCCGGGACTTGTCGTCCTCGCCGGAGCACTCCAGCGCCTTGACGGGCCGGTCGGCGCCCTCCTTCAGGGGCTCGACGACGAAGCCCTTGCCGCGCGTGGCGAGCGCGGCGGCGGCGCTGGCGAGGTTGTCGGCGCGCAGCCCCTTGTCGTCCTTCAGGTACGCGAACGCGCCGCGCTCACCCTCCTTCGCGTCGCAGCCGAGCTGGAAGGTCAGCAGCGTCTCGACGGGGTTCTTGCCGTCCTTGGCCGCCTCCTTGGCCGGGTCCTGGCCGGCCGCGGTGAACGCGCCGAGGGCGATGGAGGTGGAGTTGGCGTCGCTGGGGATGCCGGCCTGGTAGCCCCAGCCGCCGTTGTCGTTCCGGTGCGCCTTGAGCCAGTCCAGGCCCTTCCTGACCGCGTCCGCGCGCCCGCCGGCGGCGGCCAGGCCCTGCACGGCCGCGGCGGTCGCGTCCGTGAACTCGTCCTTCTTCGGGTCGCACGCCTTGCCCGTGTCCGCCCGGTAGCCGGGGAAGCCGCCGTCGGCGCACTGCTGGCCCGTGAGCCAGTCGACCGCCTGCCGGTTCGGGAGGACGCCCGTGGCGCTCTGCGCCATGAGGGCCAGGGACTGCCGGAAGACGCCGTCGAACTTGGGGTCCGCCGTGCCGTAGAGCCCCTGTGCCGGGGACGGGGAGCCGTCGGCGAGGGCGGCGGGGGCCGCGGCCGCGCCCAGGACGGCGGCAGCGGCCAGGACCGCGGCGCCGCGGCGCGCGTGGACGGCGAGGGAGGGGGCCATGGGGTCGTCGTGCCTCTCGGTGGGTGTCACTGCGGGGACCGGCGGACGGGGTGTGCGGACGGGACGTCCGGCCGCGCACGGCCGCCTCCCCGCGGGCTCCGCGCGGTGGCACCGGGCTCGGCTCCGCATACCTCGGCGGTGCCGGCGGACCGGGCGGCACCGCCACGCGGCACGACCGGCTCCGGAAAGCCTGCCGCCTGGCCCGGGTGGTCCGGCTCGTACGGCGGCGCCGGGCGGCGGGCCGTGCTCACGGTTGCGGGTCAGCGCCGGATTTGCACCGGCTTCCCCCGTTCCGAGGCGGGATGAAGTTGTCACGGACACTTTAGCCGGACGGCCTGAAGATCAACCGTCCGGCGGCCCCGCCCTACGGTGCCTGCGGGCCGTTGCCCGCCGTCGCGCGAGCTGCTAAGTGTCTGATGCTGCGTCAGATACGGCGCGCAGGGCGCCGCGGACGCGCGGGAGGCATCCGGACATGAGCCAGGACTTGAACCAGGACCCGCCCCAGGCCACCGCTCAGCACATGGACCCGGACCCGGCCCGGGCCACTCCTCAGGACGTGAACCGAGGCACCCCCCAGGGCGTGCGCGGGGCCACGCCCGGGCAAGCGCACGGGCCGCTCGGTCACGGGCTGATCGAGCACGGGCAGCTCTTCATCGGCGGCGTCATGGCCGACCCGGCCGGCCGCGCCGTCATCGACGTCGTCTCCCCGCACACCGAGGAGGTCATCGGCCGCGTCCCGCACGCCTCGCGCGAGGACGTCGACCGGGCCGTCGCCGCGGCCCGTACGGCCTTCGACTCCGGCGTCTGGGCCGACCGGCCGCTGGCCGAGCGCATCGAAGTCGTCACTCGCATCAAGGACGGCATCGCCGCCCGGCACGAGGAGATCGCCCGGGTCGTCTCCGCCCAGAACGGCTCGCCCTACTCCTGGAGCGTCCTCGCGCAGGCCCTCGGCGCGATGATGGTCTGGGACTGCGCGATCGCCGTCGCCCGCGACCTGCCCTACGAGGAGCGGCGGGCCGGCGCCCTCGGCCCGCTGCTGGTGCGGCGCGAGCCCGTCGGCGTCGTCGCGGCCGTCGTCCCCTGGAACGTCCCGCAGCTCGTGACCGCGGCCAAGCTCGCGCCCGCGCTGCTCACCGGCTGCTCGGTGGTGCTCAAGCCCTCGCCGGAGACGCCCCTGGACGCGTACCTCCTGGCGGAGATCGTCACGGAGGCGGGCCTGCCGGAGGGAGTGCTGTCGATCCTGCCCGCGGAACGGGAGGTCAGCGAGTACCTGGTCGGGCACCCGGGCGTCGACAAGGTGGCCTTCACCGGCTCGGTCGCGGCGGGCAAGCGCGTCATGGAGGTCGCGGCACGCCACCTCACCCGCGTCACCCTGGAGCTCGGCGGCAAGTCCGCGGCCATCGTCCTGCCGGACGCCGACCTGGAGGCGGCCGTCGCCGGCATCGTCCCCACGGCCTGGATGAACAACGGCCAGGCGTGCGTCGCCCAGACGCGCATCCTCGCCCCCCGCTCCCACTACGCCGAACTCGCCGAGCGCCTCGCGGCCGCCGCCTCCGCCCTCGTCGTCGGCGACCCGCTCGACCCCGCCACCCAGGTCGGCCCGCTGGTCGCCGAGCGGCAGCGGCGCCGCTCGCTGGAGTACATCGCGCTCGGGCAGCGCGAGGGCGCCGAGGTGCTGGCGGGCGGCGGCCGGCCGGCGGGCCGCGACAAGGGCTGGTACGTGGAGCCCACCCTCTTCGGCGACGTCTCCAACGACATGCGCATCGCCCGGGAGGAGATCTTCGGCCCCGTCATCTGCCTGCTGCCCTACGACACCGAGGAGGAGGCCGTGCGCATCGCCGACGACTCCGACTACGGGCTTTCCGGCAGCGTGTGGACCCGCGACGCGGAGCGCGGCATCGGCATCGCCCGCCGCGTCCGCACCGGCACGTACTCCGTCAACACCTTCGGCCTCGACATGCTCGGCCCCTTCGGCGGCTACAAGAACTCCGGCCTGGGGCGGGAGTTCGGCCCCGAGGGCTTCGCCGAGTACCTGGAGCACAAGACGATCCACCTGCCGGCGGGGGAGGGGTGATGAGGGGTGATGAGGAGTGAAAGGGGCGAGAGGGGCGAGAGGGGCGAGAGGGGCGAGAGGGGTGACCGGTGTCCGCTGACGAACGCTGGCGCGTAGCAGTCGACCAGGGGCTGTGCGTGGGCTCGGGGATGTGCGCCGGCAGCGTCCCCGAAGCCTTCGCGCTCGGCGCGGGGCGGCGCTCGCGGCCGGTCGCGGAGGAGACGGACGCGTCCGCGCCCGTGCTCGCGGCCGCGGAGAACTGCCCCGTGGAGGCGATCACGATCACCGTCCTGGGCACGGGGGAGGCCGTGTTTCCCCCGGAGGAGTGAGGCGGGGGCGTGCGCAGCAACGCCGTTCGCACGTACACGCGTTGTTACTCATGCGTTCCGCACGCATCCTTGGTGACACATGTGACTGGCCGGTCCTCCCACCGCGTGGAAATCTCAAGGCAACGCAGCCGAGGGGGGAAGCGATGGACGCGCGGTACGAGGTCTACTGCCTGGCGGACAGGCATTTCTACGAGACCCCGGACCGCCTGTCCGTCCCGGGGGCGGGCGGCGAGGGCGCTCAAGGGGATCCGGGGACTCAAGGAGCTCAACGGGCTCAAGAGGCTCAAGGAGCTCATGGGTCTTCAGGGGGGAGCCTGTACGAGACCGCCCGCCGCCCCGTTCCCACCGGGTGGGGCACCGCCCGCCACGGCGACTGGTTCCACGTCTTCCCCGCCGGGGAGGACGGCGGCCCGCGCCCCGGGCAGCCCCTCCAGGGCTGGAAGATCCACGTCTCCGCGACCGCCGACACCGCGGAGAAGACCGCCGCCGACGTCTGGGACTACTGCGTCGCCCGCGGCATCCCCTTCAAGTTCGTGCCCGGCCCGCACCTGCTGCACCTGCGCAACAACAAGTACGCGGAGCGCGGCCACAGCGGCAAGTTCGTCACCGTCTACCCCGACGGCGAGGAGCAGCTGCACGCCACCCTGACCGGCCTGCACGGGATCCTCGGCGGCCGGCCCGGCCCGTACATCCTCACCGACCTGCGCTGGCACGAAGGCCCGCTCTACGTCCGCTACGGCGCCTTCGCCCGGCGCTTCTGCATCGACGAGCGCGGCAGCCTCGTGCCCGCCGTGGAGGACGGGGAGGGCCGGCTCGTCCCCGACCTCCGGAATCCGGCCTTCCAGGTGCCGGCGTGGGTGACGCTGCCCGCCTTCCTCGCACCGCACCTCGCCGCGCGCAACGCCACCACCGTCGCCGACCTGCCCTACCGCATCGAGAAGGCCCTGCACTTCTCCAACGGCGGCGGCGTCTACGCCGGCACCGACACGCGCGACGGCAGCAAGGTCGTCCTCAAGGAAGGCCGCCCGCACGCCGGGCTCGCCGCCGACGGGGCCGACGCCGTGGCCCGCCTGGAGCGCGAGAAGGAGGCCCTGGAGCGGCTCTCCGGCCTCGGCGTCGCCCCCGAGCCGCGTGACTGGCTCACCGTCGGCGACCACCGCTTCCTCGTCATGGACTTCGTCGAGGGCAAGCCCCTCAACTCCTTCTTCGCCCACCGCCACCCGCTGCTCGCCGCGGACCCGTCCCCCACGGCCACGGCCGACTACACCGCCTGGGCGCTGCGCATCCTCCGCGCCGTCGAGGAAGCCGTCGAGAAGGTCCACTCACGGGGCGTCGTCTTCAACGACCTCCACATGTTCAACATCATGGTCGCCCCCGACGAACGCTCCGTCACCCTCATCGACTTCGAGGCCGCGGCGCCCGTCTCCGAGCACGGCCGGCAGGTCGTCGCCCACCCCGGCTTCTTCGCCCCGCCGGACCGCCGCGGCACGGACGTCGACCGGTACGCCCTGGCCTGCCTGCGGCTCGCCCTGTTCCTGCCGATCACCACGCTGTTCGTGATCGACCGCGCCAAGGCCGCCCACCTGGCCGACGTCATCGCCCGCCAGTTCCCGGTGCCGCGGGAGCTCCTGGACGAAGCGGTCGCCGAGATCACGCGGGACGGGGCCGAGGCCCCGGCAAGCGGCACTGCCCGGGGCGGCGCGGGCTCCTCCGCGGACGAGCCGTCACGGCCCCGCACCGACGAGCCCTCACGGCACCGCACCATAGGCCCCGGCGCCGGCCGCGCCGGCACGCCACAGGCCCTCCCCGACCCCGCCGAGGACTGGCCCGGCGCCCGCGCCTCGATGATCCGCGCCATCCTCGCCTCCGCCACGCCCGCGCGCGACGACCGCCTCTTCCCCGGCGACATCGCCACGTTCTCCGACGGCGGCGGCCTCGGCCTCGCACACGGCGCCGCCGGCGTGCTGCACGCCCTCGCCGAGGCCGGTGCCGAGCGCTACGAGGAGGGCGAGCAGTGGCTGCTGCGGCACACCGATCCCGTGCCCTCCGGCACCCCCCTCGGCCTCTACGACGGCCTCGCCGGCGTCGCCTGCACCCTCGACCGCCTCGGCCACCGGCAGCGCGCCCTCGACCTGTCCGGGGTCGTGCTCGGGGAGCAGTGGCAGCGCCTCACCTCCGACCTGCGCGGCGGCCTGGCCGGCGTCGGCCTCGCCCTCGACCACCTCGCCCGCACCACCGGCGAACAGCAGCTCCACGACCAGGCCGTCGAGGCCGCCCAGCTCCTCGCGGACCGGCTCGCCGCCGCATCCTCCGGCGAGGACGAGGGCGCGTCCCGCCGCCGCGCCGGCCTCATGCGCGGCGCCACCGGCCCCGCCCTGCTCTTCCTCCGGCTGTACGAGCGCACCGGCGCCCCCGCCCTCCTCGACCTCGCCGAACAGGCCCTCCGCGCCGACCTCGCCCGCTGCACCCGCACGGACAACGGCACCCTCGAAGTCGACGAGGGCTGGCGCACCATGCCGTACCTCGGCGACGGCAGCGCGGGCATCGGCGCCGTCCTCGACGACTTCCTGGCCCACCGCCCCGGCGCCGACCCGTACTTCACCGAGGCCCGCGACGGCATCCTCACCGCCGCCCGCTCGCGCTTCTACGCGCAGCCCGGGCTGTTCCAGGGCCGGGCGGGGATGGTCCTGCACCTCGCCCGCACCACCGCGCCCGGCGCCACCGCGGAGCACCTCGCCTCCCAGGTCCGCGGCATGTCCTGGTACGCCATGTCCTACCAGGGCGAACTCGCCTACCCCGGCAGCCAGATGATGCGGCTGTCCATGGACCTCGCCACCGGAACCGCCGGCTGCCTGCTCGCCCTCACCGCCGCCCTCGGCGACCCCGCCGACCGGGCCGCGGGGCCCGCGCAGCTGCCGTTCCTCCCGCCCCTCCAGGGCACGCCCCTCCAGGGGCCCCCAAGCCGGCTCCATGCCGTTGTGGAGCCGTAACGGAAACACCGCACCAACCCAACCCGTCCCCACGGGACAACCCACGGAAAGGAACACGACCATGGCGCTTCTCGACCTGCAGAACATGGAGTCCGAGGCGAACACCGGCCACGGCGGCGGTGGCGGCAGCACCGTCAGCCTGCTCTCCTGCGTCAGCACGGCCAGCGTGCTGATCTGTCTCTGACCCCTTCGGTCAGACCGGACCGGATCTGATCCGGCACCGGGCGGGCCCCTCCTGCGACGAGGGGCCCGCCCGGGTCCTGCACTCACGGATGGTACGGAGACGAGGGCCACCGATCCATGGCACACACGCGTACGGAGCCCGCATCCGCCACGGCCGCCCCCTCCTCCGCCGCCTCATCCGCCCCCTCCGCTTCCTCCCGCCGCTCCGCCACCGCCGGGGACCGGCTCCTGCTGGACACCGCCCGGCACAGCGCCGCCCGCGCCGCCGCGCTCTGCCTCCTGGCCGTCGCCTCCACCGGAGCGGCCCTGCTGCTGCCCCTCGCCCTCGGCCACACCGTCGACCTGCTCCTCGCCCGCCGCGGCCCCGACGCCGGCCGCTGGGTCGGCCTGTGCGCACTCCTCGTCGCCGGCCCCGCCCTGCTCGACGCGGCCACCGAACTCCTCACCGGAACGACGGCCGCCCGCGCCACCGCCCGGCTGCGCCACCGGATCCTCGGCCACGTCCTGGCCGCCGGGCCGCGGGCCGCGGGCCGCTTCCCGCCCGGCGACCTCGTCACCCGCGCCGTCGGCAACGCGGCCGACACCGGCACCGCGCCCGCCACGCTCGCCCACGCCGCGGCCTCCGTCGTGGGCCCCCTCGGCGGCATCGTGGCCCTCGGCCTCATCGACCCCTGGCTCGCCGTCGCCTTCCTCGCCGGAGCGCCCCTCCTCGCCGCCCTCCTGCGCGCCTTCACCCGCGCCTCCACGGACTGCGTCGCCCGCTACCAGCAGCTCCAGGGCGACATCGCCGGGCGCCTCGTCGAAGCGCTCGGCGGGGCGCGCACGATCGCCGCCGCCGGGACCACCGCCCGGGAGCACGCCCGCATCCTCGGGCCCCTGCCCGAACTCTCCCGGCAGGGTCACCGCATGTGGCACGTCCAGGGCCGCTCCACCGCCCAGGCGGGCACGCTCGTGCCCCTGCTGCAGATCGCCGTCCTCGCCGTCGCCGGGCTCCGGCTTTCCCAGGGCCTCCTCAGCGTCGGCGACCTGCTCGCCGCCTCCCGCTACGCCGTCCTCGCCACCGGCGTCGGCATGCTCGTCGGACACCTCAACGCGGCGGTACGGGCCCGCGCTGCGGCAGGGCGCGTCGCCGAGGTGCTCGGCGTGCCGCAACTCCCCTACGGCGAACAGCGGCTGCCGGCCGGGCCCGGCACGCTGGAACTGCGCGGGGTGAGCGTCGTCCGGGGCGGGCGGACGGTCCTGCACGACGTCACCGTGACGGTGCCCGGCGGGACCTCTCTGGCCGTCGTCGGGCGGTCCGGCAGCGGCAAGTCGGTCCTCGCGGAAGTCGCGGGCCGCCTGGCCGACCCGGACACGGGCACCGTCCTCCTCGACGGAGCCCCGCTCCCCGGCCTCCGCCGCCACGACCTCCGCCGCGCCGTCGGCTACGCCTTCGCCCGGCCCGCGCTGCTGGGCGGCACGGTCGGGGGGACGATCGCGTTCGGGGCGTTCACCCCGGGGCGCGAGGCGTGCGAGGACGCGGCCCGCGCGGCGTGCGCGCACGACTTCCTCCGGCGCCTCCCGCAGGGCTACGACACGCCCTGCACGGACGCGCCCCTCTCGGGCGGCGAGACCCAACGGCTCGGCCTGGCCCGCGCCTTCGCCCACGCGGGGCGCGTCCTCATCCTCGACGACGCGACGTCGAGCCTGGACACGGCGACGGAACGCCGCGTATCAGCAGCCCTGCACGCCCCCGGACCGTCGTCCCCGACCCGCGTCATCGTGGCCCACCGCCCCGCAACAGCAGCAACGGCGGACCACGTCCTCTGGATCGAAGAAGGCCGGCCCAAGGCAGTCTCCCGCCACGCCGACCTCTGGCACGACCCCCAGTACCGAGCGGTGTTCCATGCCTGACCCAAAACAATGCCCCCGCTAGCCCCACGCCGCCCCCGGACCCACCAGGAGCCACCCCGACCGGGCAACGAGCCCGGCCACCCTCCCTCCGCCGCAACGGCGAGTCGTCCAACGCCGCATTCCGGCGGTGCCGGGCCGGGCTCGGAACCCGTCGGGGGTAACGCCAGGAGGTCTCCGTGACAGTCGTTGAGAGTGGGCTCGCACGGCGGGGGGTTCGCTATCTCGTCGGGCGGCGCCGGACCGTCGCGTGGCTCGTCTTCTGGTCGCTCGTGGAGGCCGGGCACACGTTCGCCATGGGGTACGCGCCGGCCAAGGCGCTGGACGCCGGGTTCCTCGCGGGGGATCTCCGGACCGGGCTCGCCTGGCTCGGGGCGGCCGCGGCGGCCGTGGTCGCCGGGGCGTACGGCACGGGCCGCACGTACGGTGGTGTCGCCGGTCTCGTCGAGCCGTTCCGCGACCGCCTCGTCACCGGGGTCGTCGCCCGCGCCCTGCGCCACGGCGACAGGGCGGCCGTGTCCCGCCTCACCCACCAGACCGAGATCGCCCGTGACGCCTTCGCGGGCCTCCTCATGGTGTCGCGCTCGTTCGTGTTCACCGCGGCCGGCGCCCTGACGGGCCTCTTCCTGCTGGCGCCGCCCCTCCTGGCGGTCGTCGTACCGCCCCTCGTGCTGGGCCTCGCCCTGTTCCTGGCGGCGCTGCGCCCGCTCGCCCGCCGCCAGGAGGCGTACCTGGCCGCGGACGAGGCCCTCGCCGCCGGGCTGGGCGACGTCTTCGCCGGCCTGCGCGACGTCACCGCGGCCGGAGCCGAGCCGCGGGTGCGCGCGGAGGGCGGGGCCCTCGCCGACGCCGCGCTGCGGGCCTCCCGCTCCCTCGCCCGCTGGTCGGTCGTCCGGGTCGTGGCCCTGGCGGTGGCCGGCCAGTTGCCGGTCGTGCTCCTGCTGGCGGGGACGCCCTGGCTGCTGGACCGGGGCGTCACGGCGGGCGCCCTCGTCGGCGCGCTGGCCTACCTCACGCAGTCGCTGATGCCCGCCCTGCAGAACCTCGTCCACGGCCTCGGCACGAGCGGCTCCCGCCTCGCCGTGGTGGTGCGCAGGCTCACGGCGCCGGCCGCCCCGGCCCAGCCGACACCAGCCCGGCCCGCCGCCTCCCCGGCGGCACCCCGCGCCACCCCCGCCCCCGCCCTCCGGCTCCGCCGTCTCACCTTCGCCTACGGCGACCACGCCGACCCCGTCATCCAGGACCTCGACCTGACCCTGCCCCACGGCGCGCACCTCGCCGTCGTCGGACCCAGCGGCGTCGGAAAGTCGACACTGGCCGGGCTGATCGCGGGCCTCCTGCAACCCGGCGGCGGGGAGGTCACGCTGGGCGGGGACCGGGCGGACAGCGAGGCGGCGGCCGCCCGGCGGGTGCTGATCCCGCAGGAGGCGTACGTGTTCTCGGGGACGCTCGCCGGCAACCTCGGCTATCTGCGCGCCACCCCCGTCCCGGAGGAGGAGCTGCAGGCCGCGGCCGAGGCGCTCGGCATGACGGAACTCGTCCGCCGCCTGGGCGGATTCACGGCGACCGTCGCCCCGGCAGAGCTCTCCGCGGGCGAGCGGCAGCAGATCGCGCTGGCCCGCGCCTACCTGTCGCCCGCCCCCCTCGCCGTCCTGGACGAGGCGACCTGCCACCTCGACCCCGCCGCGGAGGCCCGCGCCGAACGGGCCTTCGCGCGCCGCCCCGGCGGCACCCTCGTCGTCATCGCGCACCGCACCGCCTCCGCCCGCCGGGCGCCCCGCATCCTCGTGATGGACGGGGCGGACACGGCCTGCGGCACTCACCACGAGCTGCTCGCCCGCTCGCCGCTCTACCGCGACCTCATGGGAGGCACGGGGGACGGGGACGGGCCGCCCTCACACCCACCCCGCCCCCCGCGAGATACGAATCGCGTCGACCCGGTTCCGCGCCCCGGTCTTCCGGGTGATGGCGGCCATGTAGTTGCGCACCGTCCCGTTCGACAGGTGCAGACTGCTGGCGATCTCCCCGACGGAGGCTCCCTCCGCCGCGAGTGACAGCACGCTCAGCTCTCGTCTCGTCAGCGGGATCTCCGCGGCCTCCAGGAAGCCGAAGCCGAGCGCCTCGTCGATGTACCGCTCGCCCTTCGCCACATGCCGTATCCCCTCGACCAACCGGTCCGGCGAAGCGTTTTTGCTCAGGAACCCCAAGGCCTTCTCCTCGTACGCCCGGCGCAGTGGCCCCGGCCGCCCGGGGCTGGCCAGGGCGAGCAGGGCCGCCTTCTCGTCACGCCCGTCCTTCCCGCCGCACGCGTCGCTCGCGTCCCCCGCGCACCCGTAGGCGGAGAGCTCCCGCAGGCCCCGCGGCCCGCCCGCGTCCGGGCTGTCCATGTCCACTACGCACACGTGCGGCCGCAGCGAGCGCGACATGGCCGCCGCGCGCTGCCACGACGCCGAGGCGACGTCCAGATCCGGTTCCCTGCCGATCAGGAACGCCAGCGCTGTACGCAGCAGATAGGTGTCATGTACCAGAAGTACCCGGATCACGGTCCCCGCCTTCCCGATCCCCCGCGCAGCGAACACTGCGCCGGACACGACGCTCATTCATACCGGCGTGTGCCACCGCGACGGGCGCGTATACCGGACATGCAGGGGGCGCAAGGGCGCATGAATCACGCCACGTGCGCCCCAAGTTCACTCGAAAGCGCCTCCCATGAATCGGGTGCCGGGGGTAGCGCGTCAGGCTTGTTGTGGGGTAGTGAGCCGGATGAGGCGGCAGACGGTCTCGATGTCGATCCGCACCTGAGCGATCGAGGCGCGCCCCGAGAGCCAGGTGATGAGCGCCGAGTGCCAGGTGTGCTCGATGACGCGGACGGCGGAGAGCTGCTCGGGGGTGGGCGGGCCGCCCGGCCCCATGGCGTCCAGGATCAGGGCCGTGGTGAGCCGGGAGACGGTGTCGACCTCGGCGCTCACGGAGCGGTCGGCGAAGGTGAGGGCGCGCACCATCGCGTCGGCCAGGTGCGGGTCGCGCTGCATCGCGCGGAAGGCCCGCATCAGGGTCTGGGCCACGCGGGCGGCCGGGTCGGTGGCCGTCGGCGGGCGCTTGCGCAGCGTGCCGTGCAGCGCCTGCAGCTGGTCCTGCATGGTGGCGACGAGGAGATGGACCTTGGAGGGGAAGTAGCGGTAGAGGGTGCCGAGCGCGACGCCCGCCGCCTCGGCGACCTCGCGCATCTGCACCGCGTCGAAGCCGCCGCGGCCCGCGAGCTCCGCGGTGGCCTGCAGGATCCGGCGGCGGCGCGCCGCCTGACGCTCGGTCAGGGGGAGGCTGGGCCCGGCGGGCAGGGCCCGCGCGGTCGGCGACTTGGGTTCCGTCGTCATATGTCCCATTCCGTGACAATCCATCCAGGGTGTCTGTACGGCCCGGACGGCACAGCATGGCAGGGGCCGGGCCGTGGCGCGAATCACCCGATCCGGACCTGGCGACCGCCCTTACGGCCGGTAGATTCGAGGCTTCTGGACGACCCAGTCTGAAACTTGTTCTAGATTAGCGCGACCGGTTACGCTCCGGCCGGAACAGCAGCCAGAAGGAGGCCGGGGGAGTGACCGCTGAGGCCACTGAGGCAGCTCTCGCAGCACACGGACGGGACGTGCGCCGGGACGCCCTCGACGAGGCGGGCCCCGGGGCGGGCGACCGCCCCCTGCGCATCGCACTCCTCACCTACAAGGGCAACCCCTTCTGCGGGGGCCAGGGCGTGTACGTCCGTCACCTCTCCCGCGAGCTCGCCCGCCTCGGGCACAGCGTCGAGGTCATCGGCTCCCAGCCGTACCCCGTCCTCGACGAGGGCGTGACCCTCACCGAGCTCCCGAGCCTCGACCTCTACCGCCAGCCGGATCCCTTCCGCACGCCCGCGCGCGACGAGTACCGCGACTGGATCGACGCGCTGGAGGTCTCCACCATGTGGACGGGCGGCTTCCCCGAGCCGCTCACGTTCAGCCTGCGCGCCCGCCGCCATCTCGCCGCGCAGCGCGGGCGGTTCGACGTCGTCCACGACAACCAGACGCTCGGCTACGGGCTCCTCGGCGGCCCCGCCGCGCTGGGCGCCCCGCTGGTCACCACGATCCACCACCCCATCACCGTCGACCGGCAGCTCGACCTCGACGCCGCCGCCGACTGGAAGCGGCGGGCGTCCGTACGGCGCTGGTACGGCTTCACGCGCATGCAGAAACGTGTCGCCCGGCGGCTGCCGTCCGTGCTGACCGTCTCCGGCTCCTCGCGCCAGGAGATCGTCGACCACCTCGGCGTCCGGGCCGAGCGCGTGCACGTCGTGCCGATCGGGGCCGACACGGACCTGTTCTCGCCGGATCCCTCCGTGCCCGAGGTGCCGGGGCGGATCGTCACGACCTCCAGCGCGGACGTGCCCCTCAAGGGCCTGGTGCACCTGATCGAGGCGCTGGCGGTCGTCCGCCGCCGCCACCCGGACGCGCACCTCGTCGTCGTCGGCAAGCGCGCCGAGGACGGGCCCGTCGCCACCGCCATCCGGCGCTGCGGGCTGGACGGCGCCGTCGAGTTCGTCAAGGGCATCAGCGACGCCGAACTCGTCGACCTCGTACGGTCGGCGCAGGTCGCCTGCGTGCCGTCGCTGTACGAGGGCTTCTCCCTGCCGGCCGCCGAGGCCATGGCCACGGGGACGCCGCTCGCCGCCACGACCGGGGGCGCCATCCCCGAGGTCGCCGGCCCCGACGGCGAGACCTGCCTGGCCGTCCCGCCCGGCGACCCCGGAGCGCTCGCCTCCGCCCTGGGCCGGCTCCTCGGAGACCCCGACCTCCGCCGCCGCCTCGGCGCCGCGGGCCGCGAACGCGTCCTCTCCCGCTTCACCTGGCGCGAGGCCGCGCTCGGCACGGCCCGCCACTACCGCGAGGCGATAGCCCTCGCGGGCAGCAATGCGGCCCGCCGGCCCGCGGGACGGCGAGGCTAGTGCGGTCCGGCACGGTGCCGCCGCAGCGCTTGCCCGCCACGACGGCGCCCTTCCGGCACCGCCGGACTCCGCCGTGCGGCTTGCCCGACGTCGCGGCGGAGGGTTGTCGCCACGGCAGCCGCGGACCCGGCGGACCGTGCTCCCGGCACGAACGTCCCGCCGCGGCGGAGAGACGCGGCCGCGGCACCCATGGACCCGCAGACGCTGCGCTCCCGCGCGAAACGGCCGCCGCCCCGGCGAGCAACCCCCGCGGCGCGGCCCGGCGGTGCCCGGCCTGCCGTGACCTGTACGTACCCGAAGACCATCACCCCGTCCCGCCGGCCGAAAGCAAACACCCGTGCTGACCGTCGATTTCTCGCGCTTCCCCCTCGCCCCAGGCGACCGTGTTCTCGATCTGGGATGCGGGGCGGGCCGGCACGCCTTCGAGTGCTACCGGCGCGGCGCGCGCGTCGTCGCGCTGGACCGCAACGCCGAGGAGATACGCGAGGTCGCCAAGTGGTTCGCCGCCATGAAGGAGGCGGGTGAGGCCCCCACGGGGGCCACCGCCACCGCCATGGAGGGCGACGCCCTCGCGCTGCCCTTCCCCGACGACAGCTTCGACGTCGTCATCATCTCCGAGGTCATGGAGCACATCCCGGACGACAAGGGCGTGCTCGCCGAGATGGTGCGCGTCCTCAAGCCCGGCGGCCGGATAGCCGTCACCGTCCCCCGCTACGGCCCCGAGAAGATCTGCTGGGCCCTCTCGGACGCCTACCACGAGGTCGAAGGCGGCCACATCCGCATCTACCGCGGCGACGAACTCCTCGGCAAGATGCGCGAGGCCGGCCTCGAACCGTACGGCACGCACCACGCCCACGGCCTGCACAGCCCCTACTGGTGGCTCAAGTGCGCCTTCGGCGTCGACAACGACAAGGCGCTGCCCGTCCGCGCCTACCACAAGCTCCTGGTCTGGGACATCATGAAGAAGCCCCTGGCCACCCGCCTCGCCGAGCAGGCCCTCAACCCGGTCATCGGCAAGAGCTTCGTGGCCTACGCGACCAAGCCCCACCTGCCCGGCGGCGGGGTGGACGCGTGACCACCTTCAGCCGCGGCTCCGGCCGCACCGAACGCCTCGTCCTGCCCGGCGTCCTGACCGCCGGCCAGGTCACCCGCACCGTCGCCGGCATCGCCGCCGTCCAGCGCGAGGACGGCGCCATACCCTGGTTCCGCGGCCACCACCTCGACCCCTGGGACCACGTCGAGGCCGCCATGGCCCTCGACGCCGCCGGCGAGCACGGCCGCGCCGAGGCCGCCTACCGCTGGCTCGCCCGCCACCAGAACCCCGACGGCTCCTGGTACGCCGCCTACGCCGACGGCGCCGCCGACGAGCCCACCGACCGCGGCCGCGAGACCAACTTCGTCGCCTACGTGGCCGCCGGCGTCTGGCACCACTACCTCTCCACCGGCGACGACGCCTTCCTCGACAGCATGTGGCCCACCGTCTACGCCGCCGTCGAGTTCGTCCTGGCGCTCCAGCAGCCCGGCGGGCAGATCGGCTGGAAGCGCGAGGACGACGGCACCCCCGTCACGGACGCGCTGCTGACCGGCTCCTCGTCCATCCACCAGGCGCTGCGCTGCGCCCTGGCCATCGCCGAGCACCGCGAGGAGCCGCAGCCCGACTGGGAGCTGGCCACGGGCCTGCTCGCGCACGCGATACGCCGGCACCCCGAGCGGTTCCTCGACAAGAGCCGTTACTCGATGGACTGGTACTACCCCGTCCTCGGCGGCGCGGTCACCGGCGTCGCCGCCAAGGAGCGCATAGAGGAGGGCTGGGACCGCTTCGTCGTCCCGGGCCTGGGCGTGCGCTGCGTGCTGCCCAACCCGTGGGTGACCGGCGGCGAGAGCTGCGAGCTCGCCCTCGCGCTGTGGGTCATGGGGGAGTCCGACCGCGCCGTGCAGATCCTGCAGTGGATCCAGCACCTGCGCGCCGAGGACGGCATGTACTGGACGGGCTACGTGTACGACGACGACGCCGTCTGGCCCGAGGAGCGCACCACGTGGACGGCGGGCTCGCTGCTCCTCGCGGCGGCCGCGCTCGGGGGCGACGAGGCGACGACCGCGGTGTTCGGCGGGGAACGGCTCCCCGCGGGCCTGGAGCCGGACTGCTGCCCGTAGGCCCCGGCGGTGGCCCCGCCGCCCGGGGCCGCCGGAAGGGCCGGCCGGAACCGAGAACCGGAACCTGAACGTCCGTGCCTGCCGGGGGCGTTGTCAGTGGGTGGTCCTACAGTGAGCGCATGACGACGATGCTGAGTCACGAGCGCTACTGTTCCGAGATCCTCGGCGAGACCGACCGGCTCCGTGCCGCCCTGAGCGAGGGCGGCGCCGACGTGTCGGTCACCGTGCCCACCTGCCCCGAGTGGACCCTCGGCCACCTCCTCCTGCACGTGGGGCAGGCCCACCGGATGGCCACCATGCTGGTGCGCGAGCAGATCATGGAGTTCGTACCCCCGGCCGCCGCCGCCCGGACCGACCCCGCGCCGGCCCCGGGCGAGCCCTCCACGGACGACCTGCCCGGTCTCACCGCATGGCTGGCCGAGGGCGCCGGGGAGCTGGTGGAGGTCCTGCGCAAGGCCGGTCCCGACAGCCCCGTGTGGACGTTCTCCGAGCACCAGCGGTCCGGCTTCTGGGCCCGCCGGATGGCGCACGAGACCCTGATGCACCGCGCCGACGTCCTGGGCACCCTCGGCCTCCCCTTCACGGCCGAGCCCGCCCTCGCGGCGGACTGCATCGACGAGTGGCTGTCGATACTCGCCCTCCCGGCCGCCGTCGCCTTCAAGCCGCGGCTCGCGGAGCTGCCGGGCCCCGGCCGCACCCTCCACCTGCACGCCACCGACACCCCGGCGGAGCTCGACGCGGAGTGGTTCATCGACCTCACCGGCGAGGGGGTGGCCTGGCGGCGGGCCCACGAGAAGGCCGCCGTGGCCGTCCGCGGGCCGCTGACCGACGTGCTGAGCGTCCTCTTCAGCCGCCTGCCCGCCGACACCGACCGGGTGGAGATCCTGGGCGACCGCGAGCTGTTCGACTTCTGGCTGGAGCGGGCCGTCTTCTGAGGCCGCGACAGCAAGGGCCCCGGCTCTCCGGAGGCCGTCCTCGCTGCCCCCGCTGCCCTCACTGCCCTCGGCCGTCCGGGAGACACGTCCTCCCGGACCGGCCGCCGGGCGGATGAGAGCATCATCGTATGACCGTTGTGCCCAGATCCTCCCTGCTCCACCGGCTCGCCCGCGTCACCGTGCTGCCCGCCGCCCTCGTGCTCGTGGCGGCCTGCGGATCCGGTGACGCCGCGACGCCCAAGGCCGGCGCCCCCGGCGCGGGAGACCCGCTCTTCCCGCGCCTGGGCAACGGCGGTTACGACGTCCGGCACTACGGCCTGACCCTCGACTACGACCCGGAGGGCAACCACCTCAAGGCCACGGCCGTCATCACCGCCCGCGCGACGCAGGACCTCGGCGCCTTCAACCTCGACCTCAAAGGCCTGACGGTCCGCAGTGCCCGCGTCGACGGCCGCCCGGCCCGCACGGCCCGGAAGGGCAGCGAGCTGACGGTGACGCCCCGTGAGACCTTGGGCAAGGGGCGCGACTTCGAGACGGTCGTCGTCTACGACGGCACGCCGAAGGAGATCAAGGACGAGGGCGGCGAGGTCGTGGAGGGCTGGGTCGAGACCGACGACGGCGCGGTCGGCCTCGGCCAGCCCACCGGCTCGATGACCTGGTTCCCCGGCAACCACCACCCCTCCGACAAGGCCGCCTACGACATCACGGTGTCCGTCCCCAAGGGCTACACCGCCGTCGCCAACGGCGAACTGCAGCGCGAGGAGACGAAGGGCAACCGGAAGGTCTTCACCTGGCACAGCGCCGAGCCCATGGCGAGCTATCTCGCGAGCGTCGCCGTCTCCCCGTTCAAGGTCACCACCTCCCGCGCGGGCAAGCTGCCCCTGTACATCGCCACCCACCCCAAGGAGGCCGCGGCCGGAGCGCGCCTGGAGAAGCTCCTGCCCGAGGCCATCGCCTGGGCGAGCGACCTCTTCGGCCCCTACCCGTTCTCCTCCGCCGGCGCGGTCGTCGACCACAACCCGTACGTCGACTACGCCCTGGAGACCCAGACCAAGCCGTACTTCGAGTCCGCCCCGGACGACGTGACCGTCGTGCACGAAGTCGTCCACCAGTGGTTCGGCAACTCCGTCAGCCCGCGCACCTGGCGCGACATGTGGCTCAACGAGAGCTTCGCCGCGTACGCGGAGTGGATGTGGGAGGAGAAGCACGGCGGCCGCTCCGTCCAGCGCATCTTCGACGACTACTACACCGGCAAGGATCCGCTGAGCGACGGCATCTGGGCCTTCCCGCCCGCCGACCCCGCCCCGGCCACGGTCTCCGACCCGCCGGTGTACGGCCGCGGCGCCATGGTGCTGCACAAGCTGCGGCGGGCCGTGGGCGACGAGACCTTCTTCAGCACGGTCCGGGCCTGGGTGAGCGAGCACCGGTACGGCAACGCGGACACCGCCGGGTTCGAGCGGTTCTGGCAGGAGCGCACCGGCAGGAACCTCGGTGGCGTGTTCGGCCCGTGGCTCCACGGGCAGGGGCGGCCGGACCGGCCGTGACCCGCCGGGACGGGAGGCGCCGGGCACATCCGGCCGCATCGGCGCTCGGGTCGCATCCGGGGGCGCCGGGCGTCTCCGGTCACCCCACCAGTCCGGCCAGCACCCGCAGCGTCACCGGGTCCGGCGCCGTCACCAGCAGGTCCGTCACCGGCCCCGCCCGCCACAGCTCCAGCCGTTCCGCGATCCGCTCGCGCGGCCCCACGAGGGAGATCTCGTCGGCGAAGGCGTCCGGCACGGCCGCGACGGCCTCCTCCCGCCGCCCGGCCAGGAACAGGTCCCGCACCCGCCCGGCCTCCTCCGCGTACCCCATGCGCGCCATGAGGTCGGCGTGGAAGTTGCGCCGCGCGTGCCCCATGCCGCCGATGTAGAAGCCGAGCATCGCCTTCACCGGGCGCAGCCCCTCGGCGACGTCGGCGCACACCCGCGCCTGGACTAGCGGCGCCACCAGGAAGCCGGGGGGCGCGGTGGCGAGGGCCGCGGCGTGCAGGCCGGTCCGCAGCGGGGACCAGTACAGGGGCAGCCAGCCGTCCGCGATGCGCGCGGTCTGGGCGACGTTGCGGGGCCCCTCGGCGCCGAGCAGGACGGGCAGGTCCGCACGCAGCGGATGGGTGACGGACCGGAGCGGCCTGCCGAGGCCGGTCGCGCCGGGGCCGCGGTAGGGGAGCGCGTGGTGGCGGCCCTCCAGGGTCACCGGGGCCTCGCGGCGCAGCACCTGGCGGACCACGTCCACGTACTCGCGCGTCGCGGTCAGCGGGCTGTCCGGGAACGGCCGCCCGTACCAGCCCTCGACGACCTGAGGGCCCGACAGCCCCAGGCCGAGCAGCAGCCGGCCGCCGGAGAGGTGGTCGAGGGTGAGGGCGTGCATGGCGGTGGCCGTGGGGCTGCGGGCGGCCATCTGGGCGACCGCCGTGCCGAGCCGGATGCGGGTGGTGTGGGCGGCGATCCAGGTGAGCGGGGTGAAGGCGTCGGAGCCCCAGGCCTCGGCCGTCCACACGGAGTGGTAGCCGAGCCGCTCCGCCTCCCGGGCGAGGTCGAGGTGGTGGGTGCCGGGGCCGCGTCCCCAGTAGCCGAGCGCGAGTCCGAGCCGCACGGGGTGCCTCCCGGCAGGGTCCGTAACTGACGTGCCGTCAGGTGCGGGACCGACTGTACGGACCGGTCCGCGCTCGGACAAGACGGCTCTCGCGGGGCCGCCCGGCGCGCGTGGCCGCGGCGACGGGCGGTGGCAGGGCCGGGTCCGGCACCGCCGTTCCGCGCCACGGTGGTTGCTCGCCGCTGCGGCGGAGGGCTGCCGTGGCGGCACCCCTGGAGCAGCGGCCCGCGGACAGCGCGTTCGGCGGTGGGAACGGTGCCGCCCGCAGCCGGTGCCCGGACAAGGCGACGGCCCGCCGGGGAATCCCCGGCGGGCCGTCGGACGTGCGGTGTGCGCGTCAGCCGCGCTGAATGCCCGTCGTGTCCTGCAGCACGCCGCGGCGGCCGTCCTGCGTCTGCGCGACGAGTGCCTGGCCGCGCTGCTCCACCGCCAGGTACCACGTACCGGGGGCGAGCTCGGCGATCTGCGTCGGCGAACCGTCCTCGCCGTACAGCGGGCGCGGCACGGGCACCGCGAACCAGAACGGGGCGAAGTCCCCGGCCGGGGCCGCGGGCTGGCCGGCGGCCGGCTGCGGCGCGGCCGCGGCGGCACCGCCGAGGCTCGCGTCCGCCTGGCCCGGCTGCCCGCCGTAGGACTGCTGGCCGCCGCCGTACGGACCGGCGGCACCGGCCTGGGCGCCCGGGCCCGGGTAGCCGTAGCCGGGGTTGGGGCCGGCGCCGTACGGGGACGGGGCCTGCGGGCCCGGGGCGCTCACCAGCGGGGCCTTCAGGGCCGGGGTGCGCGGGGTCATCAGCGCCGCGCCGGCCAGGGCCGCGTTGGCGATGAGGCCCAGGATCTGGCCGACGCCCGGCGACACGCCCTGGGCGCCGCCGATGATCGTCCACAGCGAGGACCACGCGGCGAACACGGCGAACGCGGTGCCCCACTGGCCGAGCTCCAGGCCCACGAGCTTGCGGCCCTCGGGCTGGAAGCGCGCGGCGACGACGAGCGCGGCGGCGATGATCCCGGCGAGGAAGATCGACGGCAGGACGGGGAAGAGGCCGGCCTTCCAGCCGTTCGGCTCCGGGGCGCAGATCGCCGACGTGCAGTCGTACGAGTAGAAGCTGAGGAACGAGGCGATGAACAGCAACACCGCTGCTCCGATCACCACGCCGTCGCCTCGAGTGAGGGAGCGGATGTTCACTCTCATGTCCTTTGTCAGTGTGATCATTAACGTCGCTGTCGCCGGCACGCGAGTGTGCGGGGGCGCGGGGGTGGCCCCCCATCGTACGGGTGAACCTATCGCCTGCACCGTCGGGGCGTCCTCTTCGTATCTGCCTCGTGACAAGCCCGTGGTCTGCGAGGACGGCCATAACGACGGCTTCCGGCCTACCCGTCCAGGAAGTCCTTGATGCCGTCGGCGATCCCTTGCGCCGCCTTCTCCCGCCATGTCCCGTCCTTCAGCAGGGCGGCGTCCTGCGGATCGCGCATGTTGCCGCACTCGATGAACACCTTGGGAACGGTGGAGAGGTTGAGGCCGCCGAGGTCGCCGCGGGTGTCGAGCCCCGTGCCGCCGCCGATGTAGTTGGACGGGGCGCTGCCGGTGGTGCGCACGAAGTGGCCCGCGATCCGCACGCCGAGATCCTTCGACGGCCCGGCGATCGGCGCGGTGTCCGCGCGGCCGCCCTTGACGGAAGCGGGCAGGATCACATGGAACCCGCGGTTGCCGACGGCCGAACCGTCGGCGTGCACCGAGACGGCGGCATCGGCGTGCGCCTCGTTGCCGATCGCCGCCCGCTCGTCCACGCACGGGCCGTACGGGCGCTCGCCGTCGTGCGTCAGCACCACCTTGGCGCCCTGCGCCCGCAGGATCGTCCGCAGCCGGTGGGCGACGTCGAGGCTGAACGAGGCCTCCGCGTAACCGTCGTCCGTGGACGTGCCGGTGGTGTCGCACTCCTTGCGGCCCGTGCCGATGTCCACGGAGCGGTCGATCTCGGCGGTGTGCTCGCTGTTGCGGAGGTTGTGACCGGGGTCGATCACGACCACCTTGCCCTTGAGGGGGCCGCCGGACGCCGGGGCGTCGTCCGCGGCGGGCGACGCGCTCCCCGGAGCGCCGGCCGGTGCGCTCTCCGCCGCGGACGGGCCGGGCGCCGGCGAGGACGCCTTCCCGGACGGCGACGGCCGCCCGGCCGCCGCCCGGTCCTGCGGCGAGGCCGGCCCGCCGGGCACCGCCGACGACGCGGCCGCCACCGGAGCCCTGCCCCCGCCGTCCGTCCCCGCGTCCCACATCAGCCAGCCCGCGACCCCCGCCGGGACGAGGGCCGCCACGGCGACGACGACGGGCGTACGGAAGCCGCCCGCGCGGAGGGCCGGGCGGGTCGGACGGCCGGTGCGGTGACGGGGCCGGGGAAAGCTGCCTTTGGACACCCGGCGATGCTACGCCGCCGCCCCGCCCCGCAGGGGGCCTACGCCGCAACCGGTCCGCGCCGCAGCACCCGCAGCGAACGCGTCACCGACACTTCGGTGAACTCCCCGGACTCCAGCGCCCGGAGATACACGCGGTACGGCGCCTGACCGCCGTCCGCCGGGTCCGGGAAGACGTCGTGGATGACCAGCAGCCCGCCCGGCGCGAGGTGCGGGACCCAGCCCTCGTAGTCGGCCGTGGCGTGCTCGTCGGTGTGCCCGCCGTCGATGAACACCAGCCCCAGCGGCTTCCCCCAGAGCGAGGCCACCAGCGGCGACCGCCCCACCAGCGCCACCACGTGCTCCTCCAGCCCCGCCTGATGCAGCGTGCGCCGGAACACGGGCAGCGTGTCCATCCGCCCCACGGCCTCGTCCACGAGCGACGCGTCGTGGTACTCCCAGCCCGGCTGCTGCTCCTCGCTGCCCCGGTGGTGGTCCACGGTCACGGCCGTCGTCCCCGCCTCCCGCGCCGCGGCGGCGAGCAGGATCGTCGACCGGCCGCAGTACGTGCCGACTTCGAGCAGCGGCAGCCCCAGCCCCGCCGCCTCCTCGGCGGCCGCGTGGAGGGCGAGGCCCTCGTCGAGCGGCATGAACCCCTTGGCCGCCTCGAAGGCGGCGATGATCTCGGGCTTGGGGGGCATGGTGTCGTCCTCCTGGGGTACGCGGTGGTCGGCTCATTGTCCTCACGGGCCTCCGCGCGCGGTGCGCGAGGGGCCGTTACCGTGGACGGCACGGGCGGGGGACACCGACGACCGCTGCTGAAAGGTGCGGAAGATGTCCTTCGCCCTGTCGCTGCTCGCCGCTTCGACGGCCGCGGTGACCTGTCTCGGCGGCACCCACGGCGGGCAGGCCGGCGCAGCCGATGTGAACGCCGTCTTCGCGGACCCCACGGGGGACGTGCTGCGCGCCGTGACGTTCGCCGCGGACGCGGTCCCGCCGGGCGCCCGCGTCGCCGTCGTCGAACGCACCGGCCACCACGGCACCCGCATCCACCTGAGCCTCCACGGCCTCCAGCCGGGCCGTACGTTCGGCGCCCACGTCCACACGCAGCCGTGCGGCACCCGCCCCGAGGACTCCGGCGCGCACTACCAGCACGTCCGCGACCCCGAGCAGCCCTCCACCGACCCCGCGTACGCCAACCCGCGCAACGAGGTCTGGCTCGACTTCACCACCGACCGGCGGGGAGACGGCGCCGCGTCCTCGTCGGTCGCCTGGCACTTCCGCCCCGGCGAGGCCCGCTCCGTCGTCCTCCACGAGCACGCCACCGAGACGGCCCCGGGCCGGGCGGGCACGGCCGGCGCGCGGCTCGCGTGCGTCAACGTGCCCTTCGAATGAGCTCGAACAACAGGGCGAGCCACTCGCAAGGGTGATCGTGTGCGCTGCCGGCCCCGTACGCGGTTCCCCGCGCCGTAGCCTGCTGCCGCCATGAACGATTTCGTTGACGAAGCACGCTCGCGCGTCGCACACCTGCTCCGGATGGCCAACACCACCGATGACCGGGTCAGGGCACGGATCATCGAGTACGCGGACACCACCCCGGAGCCGCCCGTCATGAGCCGGGCCGGGATCGTCACGACGGGATGCGCGCAGTGCCTGAGGACCGCGTGGCGGCAGCAGGACGCGGAAGGGCCCGTGTGGGTCTGCGCGTCGTGCGGCCATGTCGAAGGAGTGACCGTGAACTGCCCCCACTGCAAGGTGCCCATGGCCCCGCCGCCCCCCGGCGCCCCGGACCGCTGGCAGTGCCCGCGGTGCCCTCGGGTCGCGGCCACGGGCGAGAGCGCGCAGGACATCGAGGAGCGGGAGCGGCAGCGGCTTGCGGCCGTTGCCGCGCTGGAGGAGGCGATGGCCCTGCGGGCGGCGGCCGACTGAGTGCCTCGCTGATGCGAGGTCGTTCGGCTGCGGGCCGCCGGTGGCTGATCGCGCAGTTCCCCGCGCCCCTTCCGGGGCGCGTGCCACGGTCGGCTTCAGCGCTTGCGTGGCGCGCGCATCTTTTCCGCCGCAGCGGTGCGAAACCACCGCGTGCCTTTTCGGCGGTTCCGAACCGCGCTCGGGCCGGGGCGGACCCCGACCCGTTCACCGCAGGTGCGACGTGTCGTTCAGCAGGCGCAGTGACGCATTGCCGTCCGCGTAGTAGGCCACGGCCGACACCGAGGCCGCCGACAATTCCATGCGGAACAGGGACTCCGGCGGGGCGCCGAGGGCCAGCCGCACCAGGGTCTTGACCGGCGTCACGTGCGTGACGAGCAGGACCGTACGGCCCGCGTACCGGGCGAGGAGCTTGTCGCGCGTGACGGACATCCGGCGGGCGACCGCGGCGAAGCTCTCGCCGCCGCCGGTGGGGGCGGCCTTGGAGGAGGCGAGCCAGGCGTCGAGGTCGGCGGGGTGGCGCTCGCGGACCTCCGCGAACGTCAGGCCCTCCCAGGCGCCGAAGTCGGCCTCGCGCAGGCCCTCTTCGATGCGGACCTCCAGACCCAGACGGGCGGCCACGGCCGCGGCCGTCTCGCGGCAGCGCCGCATCGGCGAGGAGACGACGGCCTGGATGGTGCCGCGGGCGGCGAGCGCGGCAGCCGCGTGCTCGGCCTGGCGGCGGCCCACCGGCGAGAGCTCCGGATCGCTGCCACCACTACCGGAGAATCGCTTCTGCGGAGTGAGGGCCGTCTCACCGTGCCGCATCAGGACGAACGTGGTCGGCGCCCCGAGATCGGCGGGGGCGGCCCAGCCGACGGGAGCGGCCTTGGGCTCGGCCGACGGCTCCTCCGGCGGCTCCACCACCGGCCCGGCCGCCGGCAGGGCACTCCGCTCGCCGAGCGCCGCCGCGGACGCGCCGGCCTCCCACTGCCGGCCGGCCTTGCCGGCGTCCATGGCCTCGTTCGCGAGCCGGTCCGCGTGCTTGTTCTGCTCGCGCGGGATCCACTCGTACGTGACCTGCCCCGGGGGGAAGACGGTCCGCGCGCGGGCGGCCAGCGGCCGCATGTCCGGGTGCTTGATCTTCCAGCGGCCCGACATCTGCTCCACGACGAGCTTGGAGTCCATCCGGACCCGGACGCCGGCGCCGGGGTCCAGGGCCTTCGCGGCCTCCAGGCCGGCGATGAGGCCCCGGTACTCGGCGACGTTGTTCGTGGCCGTGCCGATGTACTCGGCGGCTTCGGCCAGCGCCTCGCCGGTCGTCGCGTCCAGGACGACGGCGCCGTAGCCGGCGGGGCCCGGGTTGCCCCGGGAACCGCCGTCCGCCTCGACGATGAAGCGAGGAGCCATCGGGCTTACAGGCCCGACTCGGAGGTGCGGACGAGGATGCGGGTGCAGTTCTCGCAGCGGACGACCTCGTCGGGGGCGGCGGCCCGGACCTCGTTGAAGGCGGTGATGTCGAGCTCCACGCGGCAGCCCTCGCAGCGGCGCTGGTAGAGCCGCGCCGCACCGACGCCGCCCTCCTTGACGCGCAGCTTGTCGTAGAGCTTGAGGAGGTCGGCCGGGACGGAGGCGGCGACGATCTCGCGCTCCTTGGTGACCGAGGCGGTCTCGGCGTCGATCTCGGCGACGGCGGCGTCGCGGCGCGCGACGGCGTCGTTGACCTTGGCCTGGACGGACTCGACGCGGCCGGTCAGCTCGGCGACGCGCTCCTGCGCGGACTCGCGGCGCTCCATGACCTCCAGGACGACGTCCTCCAGGTCGCCCTGGCGCTTGGCGAGCGAAACGACCTCGCGCTGCAGGTTCTCCAGGTCCTTGGCGGACATGCCGACGCCGGTGTCCAGGCGCTGCTGGTCACGGGCGGCACGCTGGCGGACCTGGTCGACGTCCTGCTCGGCCTTGGTCTGCTCGCGGGCGGTGTCGCTCTCCTCGGTCTGCGCGGCGACGAGGAGGTCGCGGTGCTGGGTGAGGTCGGCCTCGAGGGAGGCGATCTCGGCGTGCTCGGGCAGGCTCCGGCGCTTGTGGGCGAGCTGACCGAGGCGGGTGTCCAGCGCCTGGAGGTCGAGGAGGCGGATCTGGTCGGCGGGCGCGGCGTTCAGTTGGGGGCTCCTGTTAGTGGTGGTGACTGGAGGACGCCGCGTGGGCGGTCCAGGGGTCGGTGACGGTCTTCGAGACGTGGGTGCGGAGGCCCCACCCGTGGCGGTCGGAGATCTCGTCCAGCTGGGCGGCCGCCTGCTCTGCCCAGGGCCACTCGGTGGCCCAGTGGGCCGCGTCGACGAGCGCCAGCGGGCTGTGCTGCTGGGCCTCGGACGCGGGGTGGTGGCGCAGGTCGGCGGTGACGTAGGCGTCGACGCCGGCGGCCCGCACCTCGTCGAAGAGGGAGTCGCCGGAGCCGCCGCACACGGCGACGGTGCGGATGGTGCGGTCGGGGTCGCCGGCGACCCGGATGCCCTGGGCCGTGGCGGGCAGCCGCTTGGCGGCGCGCTCGGCGAACGCGGCCAGGGTCACGGGCGGGTCGACCTCGCAGACGCGGCCGAGGCCGCGGCGGCCCGCCGGGTCGGCCGGGTCGGGCACGAGGGGGCCGGTGACGCGCAGGTCGAGCGCGCCGGCGAGGGCGTCGGAGACGCCGGGGTCGGCGCGGTCGGCGTTGGTGTGCGCGACGTGCAGGGCGATGTCGTGCTTGATCAGGGTGTGCACGACGCGGCCCTTGAAGGTCGAGGCCGCGACGGTCGTGGTCCCGCGCAGGTAGAGCGGGTGGTGGGTGACCAGCAGGCCGGCGCCGAGCTCCACGGCCTCGTCGACGACCTCCTGGACGGGGTCGACCGCGAACAGCACCCGGTCGACCGGGGCCTCGGGGTCGCCGCAGACCGTGCCGACGGCGTCCCACTGCTCGGCCTGCTCCGGGGGCCAGAGGGCGTCGAGGGCGGCGATGACTTCAGACAGTGCGGGCACGGAGGAAAGGCTACCTGTCCGCCGTGCCCGCGCGGGCTCCGCCCGATCCCGGGCGTCACCTCGCGAGCCGGTTCCGGGCGTCACGTCCCGAGGAAGACTTTCAGCCACCTCTCGTGACTACTTAGGCTCGCCTTGCCTTACGTGACGGGTGGAAAGACGTGAAAGCACATCCACCCCGTAACCCTCAGGCGAATCGGACAAGGGCCACCCTTACGCGTGAAGCGGGCCGTCTCTCATTGTTCGGCAGGAAGTGCGATAACTACGTTCAGTGCCGGAGGTGACGTTTCTCATGACGGTCTGTGCTCCCCAGAACACTCCGCCGAGCTCCCAGGGCACCCCGCGGAGTGGCTCGATGGACATGAGACGCGCGGCGTTCACGGTCACGGAGAACGGCTCGTACGCCGCCCGGCTGGCCCTCGACGGCGCCACCGGTGGCTGGTTCCCCGAGCGCTGGACGCTCGACGGCCCCGAGCCGTACGCCGTGCCGCTGCCCGGCAGCCAGCCCGAGGAGCCGGACAGCGAGGTGCAGCCGCTCGCCGACGGGCGGGTGCTCATCCGCCGCCGGGTCGCCGAGCGGCACACCCTCTCGCTGCTCTACCCCACCGGCCCCGGCACCGGGGAGCTGCCGGTCGGCGCCGTCGAATGCGCCCGGCTGTCCCTCCTGCCGCCCGCCCCGGGCGGCTCCTCCGTCTACGGGCTCGAGCACGCCGAACGCTCCACCGTGCTGTGGCGGCTGCAGGGCGGCTCCTTCGGCCCCGAGCGGATCGTCGAGGTGGCCGGGCACTGCGCGGGCGGCGCCTGGCTCGACCGCACCGGCCGGCTGCTCGCCCTCGACCGCGAGCTGGACGGCCGCACCAAGACCGTCGTGCTGGACCTGGAGCGGGGCGGCGAGACCAGCCCGCTCCTCCAGATCACCGAGGAGAGCAACGACCGGCTGCTCCTCGCCGACCCGTACAGCGGCCTCCTGCTCGTCCGCTCCGACGCCCCCGGGCAGGACCGGCTCGGCTGGGGCGTGCTCGGCTCCGCCCGGCCCGTCCGCTTCCCCGAGTGCCTCCGCCCCGCGGGCGCCGTGCTCACCCCGTTCGCCGCCCAGCCCGGCCAGGAGCTGACCCCCGAGGGGTGCGCGGTGGCCTTCCGGGTCGAGGGCGCGACGGGCAGCTGGGTCGGAGTGTGGCGCCCGGCGGGGAAGCAGCTCCAGCAGTTCCCGGCGCCGGCGGGCTGGCTGGTCGGCGCGGGCCTGTGGACCAGCGGCGGCGAACTGCGGCTGCCCTTCGTCACGCCCTACGTCCGGTGCGGCCTGGCCCGGCTCCGGCTGCCGGAACCCGAACGGGACGGGACACGGGATACCGGCGGGCGCGGCGCGGCACGGGACGGCGCCCCGTCCGGGCCGCCGCGCACCGCGGCCCCGCAGGCCCCCCTGCTGCAGGGGGTTCCGAGGCCACTGCCTCCGGAACAGCCCCCGCTGCTGCAGGCGACGGCGACGGCGACACGGCCGAGCCCGGAACAGCCGCTCGCGGGCGGGCCGCGGGGGCCGCTGCTGCAGGCGGCCCGCCCGGATCCGGAGCGGCCGTCTTCGGCGGGGCCGGAGGTGCCGTTGCTGCAGGGGTCTCGGCCGGGCTCCGAGCGGCTGTCTTCTGCGGGGCCGCAGGTGCCGCTGACGCAGGGGCCTGGGCGGGGTCCGGAGCGGCCGTCTTTCGGCGAGGCGCGGGAGCCGTTGTTGCAGGCGGCCAGGCCGGGTCCGGAGCAGCCGCCTTCCGGGGGGCCGCAGGTGCCGTTGCTGCAGGGGTCTCGGCCGGGCTCCGAGCAGCTGTCTTCTGCGGGGGTGCAGCCGCCTCTGCTGCAGGTGGCCCGACCGGCCCCTGAACACCCGTCTCCTGCCGGGCCGCAGGTGCCGCTGACGCAGGGACCTGGGCGGGGTCCGGAGCAGCCGTCCTTTGGCGAGTCGCAGGGGCCGTTGTTGCAGGCGGCCAGGCCGGTGCCGGCTTCTTCTTCTTCTGCGGTGCCGCAGACGCTGCAGGCCCAGGCCTCGGGGGAGGGCCCGGAGCCGCTGTTCCCCGCCGCGCCGGAATCGACGGCCTCCGCCGCGCCGCAGCCCCTGCTGCTGCAGGACGGGCCGAGGACGGTGTCATCGCCGCAGTCACCGCAGGTGTCCCGGCCCTTGCCGGAGCCGGCATCATCCGTCTCCGTATCGCATCCGTCGCAGATGCCGTTGCTGCACGACCTCCCGCTGCCGGTGCCGCCGGCCCGGACGGTCCGGGCGGAAGCCGAGCCGTCCGTCTCTGCCACGCCGCAGCCGCCGTTGCTGCAGACGTCCAGGCCGGACCCGGAGCTGCTGTTCCCCGCCGCGCCGCAGGCAGTCCGGCCCGCGCCGGAGCCGGCAGCCTCCGCCGCGCCGCAGATGCCGCAAGCCTCGTTGCTGCAGGACCTTCCGCGAACGGTGTCTTCGACGCCGGCAGCCCGGCCCGTACCGGAGCCGGCGCCGTCCGCCGCGCCGCAGTCGCCCTCGCTGCAGATGTCCCGGCCGGATCCGGAGCCGTTGTTCCCTGTCGCGCCGGAGCCGGCAGTCTCCGTCGCGCCGCAGACGCCGCCGCAGGGCGTCCCGCGGCCCGCGCCCGCGCCCGAGGCCGAAGTCTCCGCCGCACAGCCACAGTCGTCGGCATCGCTGCTTCGGGACGTGCCCGAACCGCAGCTTTCGCCGCAGGCGGGGCGGCCGTTGCTGGAGCCGCCTCATGAGGGGGTGTCGGCCGGGCCGCCGCAGGCCGACCGTGCGGAGTCGCCGACCTCGGTCTGGACCGCCGTGCCCCCCACCGGTCTCCCCGGCGCCGGGATGCCGGGAGCCTGGTCCGTGGCGGCGTCCGCGGCGCGCGGGGCCGGCCCGTCCAGGCCCGTGCCCCTGCAGCAGGCCCCGCTGGGCAGGGAGCACCGGCCCTGAACACGGGCTGAACACCGGCCCCGAGCACCGGCCCGAGCGGCAAGCGGGAACGCACTCGGGCACCACCCGGAAGGCCCCCGGACGGCAGCCGACTCGCCGCCCGGCCGGGTGGCCTCCGCGATCAAGGTCCCGTTAGAATTCGGGCGGGGGTTGCGCAGCTGTACCGGACGGACACCGTCGTGAGCCGAACGGCCGCGTACGGAGGGCGTGTCGGCGTCCGCCGGCCCCGTGCGCCACTGCCGTGGCAGCCCCCCACGCGCCAAGCACGCATCCCCATCCGACGGAGTGACTTTCCCCATGCCCGACGCCCGAACCGACACGACCGAGGCGCGCCCCTTCGAGGCGTCCGCCCAGGCCGCAGCCGCCGGCTCCGGCAGGCACCGTGGTCCGGCTTCCCCCGACGACAACAGCACCCCCTCCCACGGCAAGCACCGCCGCACGCCGCAAGGACACTGACCGGCGTCGCCGACGACTCCGGTGAGCCCTCGGGCGCCGGGCGGCCCCGCTCAGCGGCGGCCCCCGGCGCCCGAGGCGTTTCCCGCCCCGCGCGCCGCCCACGCACCAGGCCGCACACCAGGCCGCATGCCGGGCCGCCTCAGCCGGGCCCCAGCTGCCACACCTCCGGCGCGGCGAAGGTCTCTCCCGGCGGGCGCCCCGCGAAGTACGGGGTGAGCAGGCCGTCCAGCTCCCCGGCGGTGAAGACGCCGCCGCCCGTGGTGAACCGCGCCGCGACCTTCGGACGCTCCATCACGGCGACCATCCCCCCGTGCACGAGGAACACCTGCCCCGTCACCCCCGCCGCGTCCGGCGCGGCGAGATAGCCGACCAGCGGCGCGACGTGCTCCGGGGCGAGCGGATCGGGCCCGCCGCCCTCCGGCGCGCCGACGCCGGCGAAGATCTGCTCCGTCATCCGGGTGCGGGCCCGCGGGCAGATGGCGTTCACCGTGACCCCGTACTTGCGCAGGGCCTCCGCCGTCGAGGTGGTGAGGCCGACGATGCCGCCCTTGGCGGCCGCGTAGTTGGGCTGACCGGGGGAGCCGATGAGGAACGCCTCGGAGGAGGTGTTGACGACCCGCCCGTACACCGGCCGCCCGGACGCCTTCGCCCGCTCCCGCCAGTGCGCGGCCGCGAAGCGCAGGGTGTTGAAGTGGCCCTTGAGGTGGACGCGGATCACGGCGTCCCACTCCTCCTCGGCCATGGAGAAGACCATCCGGTCGCGCAGGATGCCCGCGTTGTTGACCAGGATGTCGAGCGAGCCGCCGCCGGCCTCGACGGCGAGCCGTACGAGGTCGCGGGCCCGGCCGAAGTCGGCGACGTCGCCGACGTGCGCGGTGGCCCGGCCGCCCGCCGCCCGGATCTCGGCGGCGACGGCCTCGGCGGGCGCGGCGGAGGACTCGCCGGAGCCGTCCGCGCCGGGCTGCCCGTAGTCGTTGACGACGACGTGGGCGCCGAGCCGGGCCAGTTCGAGCGCCTCGCTGCGGCCGAGGCCGCGGCCCGCGCCGGTGACGATCGCGGTCTTGCCGTGCAGGGACACCATGGACGGCTCCTCGCCTGGTCTACGGGGCGTCAGATCTCGATGCACGTGCGCAGCGCCTCGCCCGACCGCATCTGCGCGAGCGCCTCGTTGACGCCGGACAGCGGGACCCGGTGGGTGATCAGGCCCGCGAGGTCGATGCGGCCGGCCCGCCACAGGCTGATGGCCCGTTCGTACGCGCGCCGGACGTCGCCGCCGCCGTACAGGGAGGGCAGGATCTTCTTCTCGTCGAAGAACAGCTCGAACATGTTGACCTGGAAGAGGTCGTCCACGGCGCCCGCCCCGACGACGCAGAGCGTGCCGCCCCGCCGCGTGGCGTCGTACGCGGCGCGGGCGGTGGCGGAGGTGCCGACGACCTCGAAGGCGTAGTCGAAGCCCTCGCCGCCCGTGACGCGGGCGCGGGCGTCGGCGAGCGCGTCGGGCGGTACGGCTTCGGTCGCGCCGAAGCGCAGCGCGGCCTCGCGCCGGGAGGCGACCGGGTCGACGGCGACGATCTGCGCGGCGCCCGCGGCCCGCGCGCCCTGGATCGCGCAGATGCCGACGCCGCCGCAGCCGATGACGGCGACGGAGGAGCCGGCGGCCACGTCGGCGGTGGTGAGGGCGGCGCCGAGGCCGGTGGTGACGCCGCAGCCGATGAGCGCGGCGATGTCGTAGGGCAGGTCGTCGGGGATGGGCACGGCGCAGCCCGCGCCGACGACGGCCTCCTCGGCGAAGGTGCCGGTGCCGGCGAAACCGAAAACGTCGGAGCCGGAGCCGGATCCCGGCACGCCCATGCGGAAGTTGGGCGTCCCGGCCTCCATGAGCCCGGCCAGGCACAGCTGCGTCTGGCCGCGCTTGCAGGCGGGACAGCCGCCGCAGGACGGCAGCCAGCAGACCAGGACGCGGTCGCCGGGCCGCAGCCCGGTGACGCCGTCACCGACGTCGACGACCTCGCCGGCGCCCTCGTGGCCTGGGACGAAGGGGACGAGCTGGGGCAGCACCCCGTTCATGGCGGACAGGTCGGAGTGGCAGAGCCCGGTGGCCCGCATGCGCAGCCGGACCTTGCCGGGGCCGAACCCCACCGCTTCGACGTCGTCGCGGACGTCGAGCTCGGATCGTCCTGTCTCGTGCTGTACGGCTGCGCGCATGACGGACTCCTGTGACGCGGGTGACGAAGGGGCCTGTGCGCTCGTGCGGCGCTCTCCTCTCTCTGCTCTCTGCTTTCTGCGCGTCTACGTGTGGGTGACGACGGTGTCCGCGAGGACGGGCGCGTCCTCGCGCTCGACGGCGGTCACGGACAGCTGGATCCGGCCGGGCGCCGGCGTCTCGCGCCACATCCGCACGCGCAGCGTCTCGCCGGGATAGACGACGCCGGCGAAGCGGGCGCGGTACGCGCGGATGCGGGCGACGTCCCCGCCGAGCGCGGTGTCGGCGACGGCCTTGAGGGCCATGCCGTACGAGCAGAGGCCGTGCAGGATCGGCCGGTCGTAGCCGGCGCGCTCGGCGAACCCGGGGTCGGCGTGCAGGGGGTTCCAGTCGCCGTTGAGGCGGTAGAGCAGCGCCTGGTCCTCGCGGACGGGGCGCTCCACCGTGTGGTCGGGGGTGCGTACGGGCTGCTTCAGGCGCGTGGAGCTGCCGCGTTCGCCGCCGAAGCCGCCTTCGCCCTTGACGAAGATCTCGCTCTCGCTGCTCCACAGCGGCCCTTCGGCGTCCGCGGCCTCCGCGCGCAGCACGATGACGGCCGCCTTGCCCTTGTCGTGGACGGCGGTGATGCGGGAGGTGCGGGTGGCGGTGCCGTGGGCGGGGATGGGCCGGTGGACCTCGATGGACTGCCCGCCGTGCAGCACGGCGGCGAGGTCGACGTCGACGCCCGGCGCGGTGAGGCCGCCGGACTGGGCGGTGCCGCCACCGGCGACGGTGGTGAAGCTCGGGAGGACGTGCAGCCGGCTCTCGAGGGTGTAGCGGAGCTCGGCGGGGTCCGTGGCCGGGATGCCGGCGCCGATGCCGAGGTGGTAGAGCAGGACGTCCTTGTGATCCCAGGTCAGTGACGTGCGGCGGGGTGCGGCGGCGACGGCCTGGCGTGCGTCGATGGGCATCGGGAACCTTCCTAGAACGCGTTCTAGCCGATCCGATGGACCCCATGTATAGCCGGGCCCGGGACAAATGTCACGGGTGGCTGCCCACACTTGCATCTGCCCAGCTCAGCGGGGTGTTCCCTAGAGTTCTGAGCCATGACCGACAGCACGTCCGACAGCAAGCCCGGCAACCGGTCCGAGAGCAAGTCCGAGCGCAGGACCGCACGGAGGGCCGAACGCGAGGCAAACCGTAAGCTCCGGGCCGAGCGGCACAAACCCCCGGGGAAGTTCGCCTTCCTGCCCTGGCTCTTCATGCTCACCGGGGACGTCGAGGACCTGTTCCGGGGCGAGGTGCCGCTGCCCTGGCTCGGCGGGCTGGGCGTGCTGGCCTTCGCGGGGCTGTACGCCCTCGCGGTGTTCACCGGCCTCGACAAGCGGAAGCGGGCGACCCGCGTCCCGTTCTACGCGCTCGGCGGGATGGCCACCGTCACGTACGCGCTGACCCTCGGTTACGGCGGCGACTGGCTGCTGTGCTTCCCCCTCCTCTCGCTGGCCGCCGGCATCGTGCTGCGGCGCGGGATGACCGAGAGCGGGCGCCTGCTGTCCGTCGTGATCCTCACCTTCGCCGGCTCCGCCGGGGTGATCGCCGGCATACGGGGAGGACCGTCGGAGACCCTGACCGTCGCCTACGGGACCCTGCTCTCCGGCTTCGTCACCGCCGCGATCCTCAGCCTCTTCGAGACCGTGGCCGAGCTGCGCGAAACGCGCGAGGAGCTGGCCCGCAGCGCCGTCGAGCGCGAACGGCTGCGGTTCTCGCGCGACCTGCACGACCTGCTCGGGCACACCATGTCCGTCATCGTCGTCAAGGCGGAGGCGGTGCGCCGGCTCGCCCCGCGCGACCTGGACGCCGCGATAGGGCAGGCCGCCGACATCGAGGCCGTGGGCCGGCAGGCCCTCACGGAGATCCGCGAGGCCGTCACCGGCTACCGCGAGTCCACCCTCAACACGGAGCTCGACCGCGCCCGTTCCCTCCTGGAGGCCTCCGGCATCACCCCGGACATCCGCCAGTCCGGCCCCCCGCTGCCGCCGCAGAGCGCGGCGCTGCTGGGCTGGGTCGTGCGGGAGGGCGTCACGAACGTCGTCCGGCACAGCGGTGCCGGCCGCTGCACGGTCGAGGTGCGCGGCGAGACCGACCAGGTACGCCTGGAGATCACCGACAACGGCGGCGGCGTAGGCTCGGACGCGGCTCCCGCCGGCTCGCCGGGGAACGGCCTCAAGGGCCTGACCGAGCGACTGGCCGCCGCGGGCGGCCACCTGACCGCCGGCCCGGACGGGCGCAAGGGCTTCCGGCTCGTGGCCGAACTGCCCGTGGACTCGGAGTCCGAGGAGGACCACCGCTCATGATCAAACTGCTCCTCGCCGAGGACCAGGGAATGATGCGCGGCGCGCTCGCGCTGCTGCTCGGGCTGGAGGAGGACATCGAGATCGTCGCCCAGGTCGGCGACGGCGACGCGATCGTCCCCAAGGCTCTCGAGACGCAGCCGGACGTCGCGCTCCTCGACATCGAACTGCCCGGCCGCAGCGGCCTGGACGCGGCCGCGGACCTGCGCGCCCGCATGCCCGGCTGCCAGGTCCTCATACTCACCACCTTCGGGCGCCCCGGCTACCTGCGCCGCGCGATGGAGGCCGGCGCGGCCGGCTTCCTCGTCAAGGACGGCCCGGTCGAGGACCTGGCCGCCGCGATCCGCCGCGTCCTGGCCGGCGAACGCGTCATCGACCCGGCCCTCGCCGCCGCCGCCCTGAGCGCCGGCCCCAACCCCCTCACCCAGCGCGAACGCGACGTCCTCGCGGCGGCGGTCGACGGCGCGACGGTCGCGGACATCGCGGCCAAGGTCCACCTGTCCCCGGCCACCGTCCGCAACTACCTCTCCGCAGCCATCGGCAAGACCCAGACCCGCAACCGCATGGAGGCGGTCCGGGCGGCGCGGCAGAACGGCTGGCTGTGACGCCGGGCGGCGCCCCCGGGCCCGCCGGGCCACAGGACGGCCACGGATCCGTCCTGGTTCGGTCGCGGTTCGATCATGATCATGCAAATGGCCGAATTCCGGTCATGCCCATGCCCATACGCTTCCGGTCGTTCACGTAGATCGACCTGGCGCCGGCGCCAGGCGGCACCATGGGGGATCCCAATGTCCATTCGGCACGTCATCGCGGCCGCGCTGGTCGTCTCCGGCGCACTCGCCCTGACCGCCTGCGGGCCCACCGACGACGACGGCGGAAAGAGCAGCGGTGGCAAGAACGACGGCAAGGGCGCGGTCAGCGCGGCCCCGTCGCAGCGGCCGGCCGAGGACAAGGGTGACAAGGGCGGCAAGGGCAACGGCGGGGGCAAGGGCTCGTGCCCGACGCTCGCCAAGGGCCACAAGTACGTTCAGGTCTACAGCGTCACGGGCGCGATGAACGACGTCACCGCCAAGGACGCCACGATGACCTGCTCCGCCAAGCCGGACAACGGAGCCGCCTACCACGCCGTGGGCGACTACAAGACCTACCACTGGAAGCCCGGCTCCAAGGTGACCGTCCTGGGCAAGAACGGCCCGGAAGAGCGCGCGGAGCAGCCCGCCGGCGACCAGCTGTCCGGAATCGGCCACGTCAAGCTGTGCGCGGACCCGGAGCGCCGAGGAGGCAACATGGCACCCGTGAACCACACGGAGTACTGCTACGGCAAGAACTTCTACGACGTGGCCGTGGGCTCCGACAACACGATCACGGAGATGACCGAGCTCTACGGCTCGTGAGCCTGATTCCCCGGGCCGGAGCGGGCTGAGGCGGACCGAGCCGGGCGGGGGCGTTCCCGGGCCACCGTGTGCGCAGCCGCTCGTCGCAGCGTGCTCAGGCCGTGCCGGCACGGCCCCTCCGGACGGGCCCGGGTGTCTCGTTCGTGACGGGCGCCTCCACCGCGCGTTCGGTCTTGGTCCAGTGTCCGCGCCGGGTGGTGATCTGCCACAAGGCCCGCCAGCCGGCCGCGAAACCGAGGTACATGCACACCATGACGGCGGGAGACCAGCAGACCGCCTTCCAGACCGGCAGGTCGTCGGTGCGGCGCCAGTAGAGCAACGCCGAAGCCAGACAGGCGGCAACGGGCAGTGACTGCAGGGCCAGCAGGTTCAGCCACGCCGGTCCGGACACGAGGCGGGGCATTCCGGCGCCGTCCCCGCACAACGCGCGGAGGAGCGCGTAGTGCTGGACGACCGAGGCGGGCAGGGTGACGAGGTACGGGCTGAGCAGGTAGCCGGTGAGTTCGACGCGGCCCCGCAGACCAACGGCAGGCCGCGCCCAGAGTTCCGGCAGGCGTCCGATGGCGCGCATGTGGCCGTGGTACCAGCGGGTGCGCTGCCGCAGCAGGCGGCGTGGGCTGGTCAGTCCCTGCTGGGAGACGAATGCCGTGGTGGTGGAGGTGACCGTCCAGCCCCTGGCCGCGAGGCTGATGCCCAGGTCGAGGTCCTCGGTCAGGGAGTCCGACCAGGGGCGCGGCCCGACGCTGTCGAGGGCGGAGAGCCGGCTGAACTGGCCGTTGCCGCCCATGCTCACCGTGCCGGTCGCGGTCCGGCCGTACTGGGTCAGGGCGCTCAGGCACCAGAACTCGAGATCCTGCAACCGCAGCGCCCGGCGATGCCTGCCGCGGATGCGCACCGCCAGCTGGGCCCCGCCCACCGCCGGGTCCGCGAACAGCTCCGTCACCCGGCTCGCGGCGCCCGGCGTCATCCGGCCGTCGGCGTCCAGCACGCACACGAGCACCCTGCCCGTGTCCAGGCGTTCCTTCCCGGCGCGCTCGCGCACGGTGCGCAGCCCCGCGTTGAGGGCGGCGCCCTTGCCCTGCCGGGCGGCGGGCGGCGTCCTGCGCACCAGGGCGACCCGGTCGCCGCCGACGGCACGCACGATGCGGGCGGTGCCGTCGCTGCTGCCGTCGTCGACCACGACGACGCGCACGCCCGGCTGTCCGTCGAGCAGGCAGCGCAGCGTATTGGCGATGACGCGCTCCTCGTTCAGGCAGGGAACGAGGACGAAGACGCTCCAGCCGGCCGGAAGGGCGACGGGCCGCTCGTGCGCCGGTCGCAGCTGTGCGCGCAGCGACCCGTCGGTGCGGCGGAGGAGGGCGATGCCCAGGGCGAGGAGCGAGATGTTGTAGACGCCCGTGAACACGGCGATGGCAATGGCGATGTCCTGGATGATCCTGTCCAGTGCGGCCACGGGGAGCCTCCTTGCGGGCGCCGCCCGAACCCCGGAGCGCGACCTCGCGGGCGGCACCGCTTTCGTCGCTCTCGCCCGGATTTTGGGCTACCCAGGTGAGATGCCGGATGCACTCCTGTGCGTCCCGTTTCAGGGAGATCGTCGGCGCCGCCGACGCATTCGGACGCGCCCCGGCGCGCGATGTGCGCCACCGCACGGAGGCGCGGGCGGCGGCCCGCTGCGCGGCCGCCCGCGGTTGGCCGAGAACCCCAGGGCCCGAAAAGAAACCCCGCCGGATCCTGTTTTCGCAGGTCAGACGGGGTGAGGGGCGGACGAGTCGGCCTGTACGCCGGGTTCTGTCTCCCGGGGGCCTTGCGGCCCTCGGGGAGGCGGCCATCCATCTAGGCCTGCCGTTGCCGGCAGGCTCGTGCGGTCTACCCGCGGACTCGGGCGGGCAGCCCTCGAACGTCCGCGCAGGGCCGCCGTGAAAGCAGCCCCTCTTGACCTTGCTCCGGGTGGGGTTTACCTAGCCGCCTGAGTCACCCCAGGCGCTGGTGGTCTCTTACACCACCGTTTCACCCTTACCGGAAGCCTTGCGGCTCCCGGCGGTCTGTTTTCTGTGGCACTGTCCCGCGGGTCACCCCGGGTGGGCGTTACCCACCACCCTGCCGTGTGGAGCCCGGACGTTCCTCGGGGGATCCGAAGATCCCACGCGGCCGCCCGGCCGGCTCGTCCGCCGTGCCGACCATGCTACCTGGCGGGGGCTGTCACGATCGCCGCCCGGTGCTTCGCCGCCGGTGCTCGCGGCCCGGACCCAGGTCCCGCCCCTTGACCCCGCCACGGCGTCCGCGTGTTCACTGGGGCCGTGGTGATCACACGAGGAGAGGACGCGCCGTCATGAATCTCGCCCGGGCGTTCGCCGTGCACGAGGCGCGGGTCTGGCGCGGGCTCGCGCTGTGGGTGGTCCGGCGGCGCGACGGGCTCGGTGGCGGCGTGCGGGCGCTGCCCTACGCGCGGGCCCAGGCCTCCACCCTGTACGCCCTGCTCTTCGTGTGCGTCGTCGAGACGGTCGGGATGTCCTTCTTCACCGCCGGGTATCCGGTCCTCCACTGGGTGGCCCTGGCCCTCGACGTCTACACGGTCCTGCTCGTCCTCGGCTTCCACGCGGGCAGCGTCGTCCGGCCGCACACCGTCGGCCCGGAGGGGCTGCGGATCCGCCAAGGGGCCACGCTCGACCTGTGCATACCGCTGGCGCTCATCGGTACGGTCCGCCGTGACCTGCGCTTTCCCGGGAACGACATCCCCGGCGACGCCCTCGACGTCCCGGTCGCCGCCCAGACCTCCGTCACCGTCGAGCTCACCGCAACCGTCACCGTCGCCCGGCTCTTCCGGCGGCCCCGCGAGGTCCGTACGGTCCGCTTCCACGCCGACGAGCCGTATGCCGCTGCCGAAGCGATACGGGAGTTCGTGGCCTCCGAGCCCGCCCACTAGGCGGTGCGGGCGGCGTTAGGCTCGGGGTCCGCGTGCCCGGAGCCGTATCCGGGCCCGTGACCGTACCGATGGGAGAAGAGACCGTGCTCGTGCTGTTGCCGCCGTCCGAGGGGAAGGCCGCCGCCGTCGGGACCGGCGCCGGGCCCGCGCTGGAGGTCGGGGCGCTGTCGCTGCCGGGGCTGGCCGGGGCGCGGGAGACCGTGCTCACGGAGCTCGTGGAGCTGTGCGCGGGCGACGAGGACAAGGCCGCGGAGGTGCTCGGCCTGTCCCCGGGGCTGCGGGGCGAGATCGCGAAGAACGCGGCGCTGCGGACGGCGGGCACCCGCCCGGCCGGCGAGGTCTACACGGGCGTGCTCTACGACGCGCTGGGCCTCGCCACGCTGGACGCCGCGGCGCGGGAGCGGGCGGAGCGGTCGCTGCTGGTCTTCTCCGGGCTGTGGGGCGCGGTCCGGATCGGTGACCCCATCCCCTCCTACCGCTGCTCGATGGGCGTGAAGCTGCCGGGGCTGGGTGCGCTCGGCACGTACTGGCGCGGTGTCATGGACGATCACCTGCCGCAGGAGGCGGACGGCCGGATGGTCCTCGACCTCAGGTCGGCGGCGTACGCCTCCGCGTGGAAGCCGAAGGGCGAGGTCGCGGAGCGGACGGCGACGGTCCGGGTGCTGCAGTCGAAGATCGTGGACGGGGTCGAGAAGCGGTCCGTCGTCAGCCACTTCAACAAGGCCACCAAGGGCCGGCTGGTCCGGGACCTGCTGACGGCGGGCGTGCGACCCGGCGGGCCCGCGGAGCTGGCGGAGGCCCTGCGCGACCTCGGGTACGCGGTGGAGGGCACGGCTCCGGCCCGGGGCGGCCGGTCGTGGGCGCTCGACGTGGTGGTGACCGAGCTCTGAGGGCGCGGAGGCCGTCCCGTTGCGCATGACGCAACGTTCGTTGCGTTTGCCGTAGCCCCGGCCGAGGATGGCGGCGTGACCGCCTCCGTCCTCGGCCTCGCTCCCGTCCTCCCCGTCGCCGTCCTCCCCGACGCGGCCGACGCCGTCCCTCTCGCCCGCGCGCTCGCCGCCGGCGGCCTCCCGGCGATCGAGGTGACGCTGCGGACGGACGCGGCCCTCGATGCGATACGGGCCGTCGCCGCGGAGGTGCCGGAGGTGGCCGTGGGCGCGGGCACCGTCCTGTCCCCCGGCCGGGCGGCCGCGGCCGTGCGGGCCGGGGCCCGCTTCCTGGTCAGCCCGGGCTGGACGGAGCCGCTGCTCGCGGCGCTGCGGGCGGAGGGCGTGCCGTTCCTGCCGGGCGTCTCGACGGTCTCGGAGGTCATGGCGCTGCTGGAGCGCGGGGTGCGCGAGATGAAGTTCTTCCCGGCGGAGGCGGCGGGCGGTGCCCCCTACCTCGCCTCCCTGGCCTCACCCCTCCCCGAGGCCCGCTTCTGCCCCACCGGCGGCATCGGCCCGGCCACGGCCCCCGCCTACTTCGCCCTGCCCAACGTCCCCTGCGTCGGCGGCTCCTGGATGCTCCCGCCCCCCGTCCTGGCGCGCCGCGACTGGCCCCGGGTGACGCAACTGGCCCGGGAGGCGGCACGTTTACGGTGCGGACCGGGCCCGGTCTGACCTCAGCTCGTATCCGCCCGCCATCCGTCGCCGCCCGTCACCCGCAGGCCCCCGCTCGCTACGCGCCCGCGATCGCCCGCAGCGCTTCGCAGTGGGCGGCGAAGGCGGCGCGGCCCTCGCCGGTCAGGGCGAGCCACGTGCGCGGGCGCTTGCCCACGTGCCCCTTGGTGACCGCGACGTAACCCGCCTTCTCCAGTGTGGCGACCTGCTTCGACAGCACCGAGTCGCTCACTTCGACGGTGTCGCGCACGAACGCGAACTCGGCCTTGTCGGCGGCGGCCAGGGTGGCCACGACGGAGAACCGCACCGGTGCGTGGATCACCTCGTCGAGGCCGTGGCGCGGATGGCTGCGGCCCTCGGTCACGCTCACCGCCGCCCGTCCAGCCACGCGCCGATCAGCCACGGAAGGGCGACGACGACGGCCCCGGACACCCACCACGCGGGGTCGCCGCGGAACCAGATGGTGCCCGGAGTGATCACGGCCGCGTGCAGCAGGCCCCAGAGGGCGATCATGGTGTGGTGCCGGCGGGTGAGCCCCCGCCGGTTGACGGGCTGGCGGGCCCCGTAGAGACCCAGGGCCGACACCGCCGCCGCCCACAGCACGCCGAAGGTGATCGCGGCCCCCGGCCCGTCGATCAGGCTGCTGCCGAGCACGGCAGCCGCGGCCATGAAGCCGAACACCAGCTGGTAGCGGGCGAACCAGCGGGAGCGGTCCCGCACGGCGGAGTCCAGGATCTGCGCCCGGGCCAGCGCCGCTGCGGCGGCCGTCGCTTCACGGTCCGGCATGTGAGCCTCCGTCAGTCCACTGTGCGGCGCGCCCTCGTGGCGCGCTCGCACTTCCACAATGGCAAGTACTTTCCAACATGGCAAGTACTTTCCGTGGCTCCGGAAAGTGGCGCACCGCCGCCCCCGTCGCACCCCTTCACAGCCGCCCCACCCGCGCGCAATCTGAACGCATGACCCCCCTCTCCGAAAATCCGTTCACCCTCGGCGTGGCCTCCGGCGACCCGCTGCCGGACTCCGTGGTGCTGTGGACCCGGCTCGCGCCCCTGCCGCATGAGCCGGGCAACGGGCTGCCCGCCGAGGGCAGCATCGCCGTCCAGTGGGAGCTCTCCGAGGACGACACCTTCCGCCGCGTGGTGCAGAGCGGCACCGCCGCCGCGCCCGCCTCCGACAGTCACACCGTCCACCTGGACCTGCGCGGCCTCGAACCCGATCGCGTGTACTGGTACCGGTTCCGCGCCGACCGCTGGATCAGCCCCGTCGGCCGCACCCGCACCGCGCCCCGGCCCGACGCGGCCGTCGCCACCGCCCGCTTCGGGCTGCTCTCCTGCCAGCAGTTCGACGAGGGCTACTACACCGCCCTCGGCCACCTCGCCCGCGAGGACCTCGACGCGGTGTTCTTCGTCGGCGACTACATCTACGAGAACGCCATCAACGCCCAGGGCGGCGCCCGCCGGCTCGCCGATCCGCTCCCGTCCTTCTACGACCACGTGACGGTGAACCTGGAGGACTACCGCCAGCGCTACGCGCTCTACAAGTCCGACCCCGCGCTCCAGGCCGCCCACGCCGCCCACCCCTGGTACGTCACGTGGGACGACCACGAGGTCGCGAACAACTACGCGGGCGACATCTCGCAGGACAACGACCCCGTCGACCAGTTCCGCGCCCGCCGCGCCGCCGCCTACCGCGCCTACTGGGAGAACATGCCGTTACGCAGAGCCCAGCGGCCCGCCGGGCCGGACATGCGCCTCTACCGCCGCTTCGCGTACGGGCGCCTCGCCCAGTTCGACATCCTCGACACCCGCCAGTACCGCAACGACCAGGCCTACGGGGACGGCTGGCACACCCCCGGCCCCGAGACGCAGGACCCGGCCCGCACGATCACCGGCGACGCCCAGGAGCGCTGGCTCCTCGACGGCTTCCGCGCCTCCACCGCCACCTGGAACGTCGTCGCCCAGCAGGTGGCCTTCTCCCAGCACAAGGAGACGCCGGACGCCGACGCCCGGGTCAGCATGGACACCTGGGACGGATACTCCGCCTCCCGCGGCCGCGTCCTGGACGGCGTCGAACAGGCCGGCATCCAGAACCTGGTGATCCTCACCGGCGACGACCACGTCCACTTCGCGTACGACGTGAAGAAGGACTTCGACGACCCGGACTCCGCGACGCTCGGCGTGGAACTCCTCGGCACCTCCGTCTCCAGCGGCTTCGACGGCGACGAGCGGCCCGCCGACTGGGAGACGACGCTCGCCGCCAACCCGCACCTGAAGTACTACGACGGACGGCGCGGGTACGTCGTGGTGACGCTCGACCCGCAGCAGGTGCGCGGCGACTTCCGTACGGTCGCCAAGGTCACGACGCCGGGCGCGCCCGTCGCGACGGCCGCGTCCTTCGTCTCGGAGGCGGGCGCGCCGGGCCTCCGGCAGGCGTGACGCGCCCCGGAGGCAGTGCATCCCGTCACACCGGCCCCCTGAATAACATGTAAGCCCCAAGTATGGGCCGCGGTCATGACACCATGGTTGAACGGACGACAAACCATGGAGCGCAACGCATGACGGACCCCGGCCAGGACACGGCCGAGCAGCAGCCGCAACAGCAGCAGCCCGCCCGGACCGCCGGACGGAACCCCGCGGGCCCCGGCCCCTCCGGGGCCCGCGCCACGGGCCTGATCGTCACCCTCGTCCTCGGCGGGCTGACCGCGCTGCCACCGCTCTCCATGGACATGTACCTCCCGGCCCTCCCGGAGGTCACCGGCGCCCTGCACAGCCCCGCCGCCACCGTCCAGCTCACCCTCACCGCCTGCCTCATGGGCATGGCGCTCGGCCAGCTCGTCGTCGGCCCCATGAGCGACAAGTGGGGGCGCCGCCGCCCGCTCCTCGCCGGCATGGTCGTCTACGTCCTGGCCACCGCGGCCTGCGCCCTCGCCCCCACCGCCGGGCTGCTGATCGGCTGCCGCCTCGTCCAGGGCCTCGCCGGCGCGGCCGGCATCGTCATCGCCCGTGCCGTCGTGCGCGACCTCTACGACGGCGTGGCCATGGCCCGCTTCTTCTCCACGCTCATGCTGATCTCCGGCGTGGCCCCCGTCGTCGCACCGCTCATCGGCGGCCAGATCCTGCGCCTGACCGACTGGCGCGGCGTCTTCGTCGTCCTCACCGCCGTCGGCCTGCTGCTCACCCTCGTCGTCTGGCGCTTCCTGCACGAGACCCTGCCGCCGGAGAAGCGCCAGGCTGGCGGCCTCGGCGCGGCCCTGCGCGCCATGGGCGCCCTGCTCGCGGACCGCGTCTTCACCGGCTACATGCTCGCGGGCGGCTTCGCCTTCGCCGCGCTCTTCGCCTACATCTCCGCGTCGCCGTTCGTCGTCCAGGACATCTACGGGGCCTCCCCGCAGACCTTCAGCCTCCTCTTCGGCCTCAACTCCGTCGGCCTCGTGCTGGTCGGCCAGATCAACGGCAAGCTGCTGGTCGGCCGGGTGAGCCTCGACAAGGCCCTCTCCGTCGGCCTCGCGGTGATCGCGCTGGCCGCCGTGGCCCTGCTGCTCATGGCCTCCGGGGTCTTCGGCAAGGCGGGCCTCGCGCCGGTCGCGGGCGGGCTGTTCGTCCTGATGTCCGCGATGGGCCTGGCGATGCCCAACACCAACGCCCAGGCACTGATGCGCTCGCGCGACGCCGCGGGCTCCGCCTCCGCCCTGCTCGGCACCTCCACGTTCCTGCTGGGCGCGCTGGCCTCGCCGCTGGTGGGCATCGCGGGGGAGGGCACGGCCGTGCCGATGGCGACCGTGCAGCTGGTGTGCGCGCTCGCGGCGGCGGCGTGCTTCCTGGGCTTGTGCCGCCCGTGGCAGCGGCGCGGCTGAGCCACCGGCGACAGGCACGGTCCGGCACGCAGGGCCGCCCCGTGCCCGCCCGCATAGAATCCGTCGAATGCACGCCCCCCATTCCCCCCGGTCCGGCGAGGACCTCCGCACCGCGCTCGCCGGTCTCCTCGACGGTCTGCCGCCGCGCCAGGCCGCGCAGGCCGTCGAGCGGCTGATCGCCAACTACCGGGGACTGACTCCCACCGACGCCCCTGTACTGCGCGACCGCTCCGACGTGGCCGCGTACGCCGCCTACCGGATGCCGGCGACGTTCGAGGCCGTCCGCTCCGCCCTGGAGGCGTTCCGCGACCGGCTGCCGTCGTTCGTCCCCGCCTCGCACGTGGACGTCGGCGGCGGCACGGGCGCCGCCACGTGGGCGGTGGCGTCCGCCTGGGAGGACGAAGAGGACGCCGACGGCGCCGACGGGGCCGGGGGCCGGGAGACGACCGTCCTGGACTGGGCGGCCCCCGCCCTCGCGCTCGGCGCCGAGCTGGCCCGTACCGCCTCCTCCCCGGCCCTGCGCGGGGCGCGGTGGCAGCGGCAGACGATCGGCGCCGGCCTGAGCATCCCGGACGGCGCCGGTCTGGTCACCGTCTCGTACGTGCTGAAGGAGCTGACCGACGCCGCCCGCAGCGCCGTCGTGGCCGAGGCCGCCCGCGCCGCGCAGGCGGTCGTGATCGTCGAGCCCGGCACGCCCGACGGCTACCTGCGGATCATCGAGGCCCGGGACCGGCTGATCGCGGCCGGCTTCCGCGTCGTGGCACCGTGCCCGCACAGCGCGGCGTGCCCCATAGAGCCGGGCTCCGACTGGTGCCACTTCTCGGCCCGGGTGAGCCGCTCCTCGCTGCACCGGCAGGTCAAGGGCGGCTCCCTGGCCTACGAGGACGAGAAGTTCTCGTACGTGGCGGCGGTGCGGGGGGATCTGCCGGGGGCCGCCGAGGCCCCCGTGCCCGCGCGCATCGTGCGCAAGCCGCAGATCCGCAAGGGCCAGGTCCTCCTCGACCTGTGCACGACCGCGGACGGCCTGGCCCGGGAGACGGTGACGAAGCGGCACGGCGACGCCTACAAGGCGGCGCGGGACGCGGACTGGGGCGACGAGTGGCCTCCGGCCGGGGCGTGAGCCGAGCGCGCCCGTGCGGCGGAACCGCACCTCGCACCCGGCCCGCGCCCCCGAGGGGCGCTACCCCCGCAGCTCCTGCGTGCAGCACTTCACGCTGCCGCCGCCCTTGAGGAGCTCGCCGAGGTCCATTCCGATGGGCTCGTAGCCCCGGGCCCGCAGCGGCTCGAAGAGACCGACCGCCGCCTGTGGCAGCAGCACGTGCCGGCCGTCCGAGACGGCGTTGAGGCCCAGCGCCGCCGCGTCCTCCTCGCTCGCGATCAGGGCGTCGGGGAACAGCCGTCTCAGCACGGCCCGGCTGCCGGGCGAGAACGCGCCGGGGTAGTACATGATCTCGCCGTCCGTGGTGTCGTCGAGCACGCACAGCGCCGTGTCGAGGTGGTAGTAGCGGGGGTCGACGAGGTCGAGGCCGATCACCGGCCGGCCGAAGAACTCCTGCGCCTCGGGGTGGGAGAGGGGGCTGCTGCGGAAGCCGCGCCCGGCGAGCAGCCAGGACGCGGTGACGGCGAAGTCGCCCTCGCCCTCGTTGATGTGTTCGGGTTCGAGCACGTCGGCGTAGCCCCGCGAGCGGAACCAGGCGACGTGGACCGCGGCCTCCGCGGCCCGCTCGGGGTGGGCGAAGCGCGCGCCGAGCACCCGGCCGTCGACGACGGTCGCGCCGTTGGCGGCGAAGACCATGTCCGGCAGCCCGGGCCGGGGCTCCAGTTCCTCGACGGTGTGCCCGAGGGAGAGGTAGCGGTCCCTGAGGTCCTCCCACTGCGCCAGGGCGAGGGGGATGTCGACCGGCTTGCCCGGATCCATCCAGGGGTTGATGGAGTAGGTGACCCTGAAGTGGGCGGGCGGGCACATCAGATAGCGCCGCGGAGTGGCCGCGCGTGGGGCTGTACTACGCAAGGAGTGCTCCTCACGGTGGAGTTGGACACGCACGGATCGTCGTGCGTGCCCAAATCGTCCACGCTCCACGGGCTTTGGCGCATGAACCGTACGGGTGGTTTAGCGCTGGCTCACTCACGCGCCGGTGGTTCCGCTTCGTCCTTCCCGCAACTTCCGCAGCAGTTCCCGCTTACGTGCCGCCGCGTCGGCACCACCGCCGGCGCGCCCGCCCCGGCCGCCGCCGCGCAGGGCGTCGCGGGAGAGGTTGCTGCGGGTGCCGCCGACTCCGAGCATGCTGCCCGCACCGCTTCGGCTCATGGGGGTTCTCCCTTCACTGGGCGAGACGCTCCGTCTCGCTGTGTTCCTCATAGTGAACGAGACGTATCGTCTTGTCAAGACGATACGTCTCGTTGGATGCGTCGTTAGGATGCCGCCATGACCGATGCCCCGGCCCCCAAGACCCCCGACGCCTCCCGCCGCAGCGAGCGCTCCCGCCGCGCGATCCTCGACGCCGCCCTGGAGCTCGTCGGCGAGACCGGTTTCGCGAAGCTCACCATCGAGGCCATCGCCGCCCGCGCCGGCGTCGGCAAGCAGACCATCTACCGCTGGTGGCCCTCCAAGGCCGCCGTGCTCTTCGAGGCCTGTGTCCCCGAGGGAGTCGACCCCGCTTCCATCGAGCTCCCCGACACCGGTGACATCGCCGCCGACCTGAAGACCGTGCTGCGGGCCACCGTCGACGACCTCAACGACCAGCGCCTCGACGTCCCCACCCGCGCGCTGACCGCCGAGACCGCCAACGACCCCGAGCTCGGCCGCGCCCTCACCGAGAAGGTCCTCGAACCCCAGCTCCAGGCCTACGTCCGGCGGCTGCGCGCCGCCCAGGAGGCGGGCCAGGTCGACCCCGGCGCCGACCTCCGCATCGCCCTGGAACTGCTGGTCGGCCCGCTCTTCCACCGCTGGCAGACCCGCACCCTGCCGCTCACCCACGCGTACGCCGACACCGTCGTCGACCTGGCCCTGCGCGGCATGGCCCCGCGGCACCCCTGACCCCCTCCCGGCCCGTCACCCGTCCGAGGGAGCCGCCGGGGCGGCGCGCCGGCGGCCGGCCCCGCCCGCACGAGCGGCCGGTCTCACACCCCCTGGATACGTCCGACGGTCACACCAGGCGCAGGATGGTGGCAGCATTGACCGGAGACCGCGGTCGAAGTGAGGGGATAGATGGAACGCAAGAGCAGGTTCTCCCAGTGGCTGCGCCGCCCCAGGAGCGGAGCGGGCGGCGGTACGGGCACGGGCGCGGCCTCGGAGGCCGCCCGAGAGGAACTGCTCCTGGCCGCGGCGGCCGCAGGCTTCCCGCTGGCCCCGGCCGCCCACCCGTCCGGGTACGGCTGTTCCTGTGAGCGCATCGGCTGTCCCACCCCCGGCCGCCACCCCGTCTCCTTCGCCTGGCAGACCCTCGCCACCACCGACGCCGAGAAGGTCACGGCGTGGCTGCGCGGCCAGCCCGAGGCCAATTTCGTCACCGCCACCGGCATCGCCCACGACGTCCTGGACGTGCCCGCGGAGGCCGGCCGGCAGGCCCTGGAGCGGCTGCGGAAGGCCGGCGTCGAGACCGGCCCCGTGGCCACCGTCGCCCCGGACCGCATGCTCTTCTTCACCGCCACCCGCGGCACCCCGGACGACGAGGACGAGTGGTGGCCCTGCGAGCTCGACTGCCATCCGGAGACGATGGACGAGCATCCGGGCCTGCGCTGGCACTGCCGCGGAAGCTATGTGCTCCTGCCCCCCTCACGGCTGCCGGAGGACGCCGGCGTCGCCTGGCTCCAGGGCCCCGAGCGCCCGCTGCCCGACCCGCTGACGCTCCTGGAGGCGCTCACGGACGCCTGCGCCCAGTACGCGGGCGGCCGCCCCGACCACGAGGCGGCCTGGCCCATCGGCCGCTGAGACCCCCACCGCGCGGAGGGCCGCTGTACGCCCGGCCGCCGGCCCTGCTCGCCGTCCTACGCGTCGCCCCGGCTCATCGCCCTGTTGCCGGCCCCGCCATGCGCCCCGCTATTCGCCCTGCGCGGCCGTCATCGTGTCGATCCGGTTGAGGAAGACGATCTGCCCGCCGTCCGCACCCCGCGGCGGCACCTCGACCGCCGCCTCCGAGACCCGCGTGTACGTCACCGAGCGCTTGAGGTCGCCCTTCAGCAGCGCCTGCGTCCGCGGGTCGGTCACCGCGGGCCGCAGCCCCTGGGCCATCGTCCGCTTCTCCCGGTGGTGCGCGGTGAAGAACACCAGCGCGCCGCCGTCCTCGGTGCGCAGCGCCGGGGCGGGGAAGCCGGGAGCCCCCTCGGGGGTGTCGATGAACTCGGTCCAGAAGGTGGCCGTCCGCCGCACCTTGTCGCGCTCGGCCCGCAGCTCCGTCGTGCGCGGCCCCGGCGCGAAGGACCGGCCCTGGCCGGTGCGCAGGAAGTCGGCGTAGGCGGCGCTCACCTTGCCGGGGTCCGTCATCAGACCGGTGTCCTTGCCCTTGGCCGCGGGGACGGCCTCCGCGTAACCGTTCTTGCCGGTCGCGAACTTCGGCACCTTGCCCGGATTGACGATCGACAGGTACGCCGCCTTCCACGGCTCCTTCACCCCGTACCGCGTGAACACCACGAGCCAGCGGTTGCCGTCGCGGTTGCTGCGGGTGTCGGCGAGGAAGAACTTCGGCCACCCGGCCTGCGCGGGGATGGTGAAGCGGGCGTCGTCCAGGACGAGGGAGGGGTACTTCGGGTTGCCGCCGGGCGTCTGGACGCGCTGCGCCGCCAGGTCGGCCTTGCCTATCTCGGCCAGGGCACCGGTCTCGACCCGGGCGATCACGTCCGGGTCGAGCTTGCGGTAGCCCTCGTTGTAGCCGTCGGTGAAGGTCTTGAGGACCTTGGCGGCCTCAGCCCTGCCCACCGACGGGATGATCTCCCGTTCGCCGTGCACCGTCATGCACCCGGTCGCCGTCAGCAGCAGCAGCGCCGCCGTCACGGCCGCCTGCGTCGTGCGCGGTCTGCCGGCCCGCCGTCGTCTCATCGGGCTTCGACTCCTTGGTGGCTGCTCGGTTCGGCGCCACCCTACCGGGGGCGAAGAACACCAGGAGGGTGGGTACCAGATACAGCGCCCACACCGCCACCTGCAGCCACGTCGGGTCCGGCTGGAAGTTGAAGACGCCCTTGAGCAGGGTGCCGTACCAGCTGTCGGCCGGGATCTGCTCGCTGATGTCGAAGGCCTTGCTGCCCAGGCCCGGCAGCGCGCCGGCCTCCTGCAGGTCGTGGAAGCCGTAGGCGAGCACGCCCGCCGCGACCACGATCAGCATGCCGCCGGTCCACGTGAAGAACTTCGCCAGGTTGATCTTCAGCGCGCCGCGGTAGAACAGCCAGCCCAGCAGCACGGCCGTGAGCAGCCCGAGCACCGCGCCGACCAGCGGCCGGACGCCGTCGTCGGTGGCCTGCACGGCCGTCCAGATGAACAGCGCGGTCTCCAGGCCCTCCCGGCCCACGGCCAGGAAGGCGGTGACGACGAGCGCGGTCGTGCCCATCGCGAGCGCCGCGTCCAGCTTGCCGTGCAGCTCCTTCTTCAGGTGCCGCGCCGTGCGCCGCATCCAGAAGACCATCCAGGTCACCAGGCCCACGGCGATGACCGACAGCGAGCCGCCGAGCATCTCCTGCGCCTCGAAGGTCATGGTCTGCGAGCCGTACTGCAGCAGCGCGCCGAAGCCCATGCTCAGCAGCACGGCGGCGGCGATGCCGGCCCAGACCGGGCGCAGGGCGTCCCGGCGCCGGGTCTTGACCAGGTAGGCGACGAGGATGCAGACGACCAGGCTGGCCTCCAGGCCCTCGCGCAGGCCGATCAGGTAGTTGCCGAACATGCGGCACTCCTCTCAGGAGGGACGGACGGTTCAGGAGGGGAGGGCGGTCACGCGAAGAGGGACTTGCCCCACCAGTCGCCCTTGTCCCGGACGCCCGGCGGCACGGCGAAGATCGCCGAACCCACGTGCTGGATGTACTCGTTGAGCGCGTCGTTGCGCGCCAGGTTCGTCTGCAGCGGCACGAAGCCGTCCCGGACGTCCTTCTGGTACGCGATGAAGAACAGCCCGGCGTCGAGCCGGCCCAGCCCGTCGGTGCCGTCCGTGAAGGAGTAGCCGCGGCGCAGGATCGTGATGCCGTTGTTGCTGTCGGGGTGGGCGAGACGGACGTGCGCGTCGGGCTTCATGGCCTTCAGCAGCGGCTCGTCGCGCTCGCGCTCCCTGCCCACCGGGGCGCCCTCGGCCTTGTCGCGGCCGAAGACGTCCTCCTGCTCCTTGAGCGAGGTGCGGTCCCAGGTCTCGATGTGCATGCGGATGCGGCGGGCGACGAGGTACGAGCCGCCGACCATCCAGTCCGGGCCGTCCTTCTCGCCGACCCACACGTGCCGGTCGAGGCGGCCGGTCTCGGTGCCCGCGATGTTCCGGGTGCCGTCCTTGAAGCCCATCATGTTGCGCGGGGTCTGGGCGTCCGGCGTCGTCGAGGACGTCTTGCCGAAGCCGAGCTGCGACCAGCGGATCGCGACCCGGCCCATGCCGATGCGGGCCAGGTTGCGGATCGCGTGCACCGCGACCTGCGGGTCGTCGGCGCAGGCCTGGACGCACAGGTCGCCGCCGCTGCGGGCCGCGTCGAGGTTGTCGCCGGGGAAGGCCGGAAGGTCGATCAGGGCCTTCGGGCGGCGGTCCTTGATGCCGAAGCGGTCCTTGCCGTCCTTCTCGAACAGGCCGGGGCCGATGCCGAAGGTGAGGGTCAGCCGGGACGGCTTGAGGCCGAGGGCCTCGCCGGTGTCGTCCGGCGGCAGCTCGTCGTCGTCCTGGACGGCGCCCTCGCCGACCTCGTGGCCCGCGGTCATCCGCGCGGCGGCGGCCGTCCACTCCTGCAGCAGCTTCACCAGTGCGGCGCGGTCGGTCGTCGTCACGTCGAAGGCGGCGAAGTGCAGCCGGTCCTGGACGGGGGTGGCGATGCCCGCCTGGTGCTCGCCGAGGAACGGCACGGCGTCGCCGGCCGAGGCGGCCGGGGCGGTGTCCTCGCCGAGGCGCAGCGCGGCGGCGGTGCCGCCGGCGGCCACGGCGCCGAGCGCGAGGCCCGCGCCGCCCCAGCCGAGGACGGAGCGGCGGGAGGGCTTCGCAGATGCCTGCGCGGCCCGCCCGGCCTCCGTGGAGTCTGCGGTGGCCGAGGTGCTCGCGCCGTCGCTGCCGGTGCTGCTGTTCGTGTTGCTCATGCTGCTGGTGCTGCTGGCCTTCGTGTTGTCCGTCACCGGAAGTCCCCCGTTACTTCGCGACGGCGCCGGCGAGCTTGGACAGGGGCTCCGCGAGGGCGTTCACGCCGTCGGAGAGCTTCTTGCGGTCGTCCTTGCCGACGGTGTCGTAGGCCTTGAAGGCGTCACCGTCGCGGTACTCGCCGAGCAGCTTCTTCAGGTCGGCGAACTGCTTGTCGAGCTCCGTGACGAGCGCGGCGTCGTTCTTGGCGGCGACGGGCTTCAGCAGCTCGTAGGACTTCTCGGCGCCCTCGACGTTGGCCTGGAAGTCGGGGAGGTCGGTGTGGCTGTAGCGCTCCTCCTCACCGGTGACCTTGCCGGTCGCCACCTCGTCGAGCAGCTCCTTGGCGCCGTTGGCCATGCTGGTCGGGGTGATCTCGGCGGTGCCGACGCGCTTCTGCCAGTCCTTGAGGTCCGTCATCAGCTGGTCGGCCAGCTTCTTGTCGTCCTCGTCGATCTTCTTCTCGTCCCAGAGCGACTTCTCCAGCTTGTGCCAGCCGGTCCACTTCTGGTCCTTCTCCAGGCCGTCCTCGCGGACGTCGACCTTCGGGTCGATGTCACCGAAGGACTCCGCGACCGGCTCGGTGCGCTCCCAGCCGGTGCGGGAGACGGCGTAGAGCTTCTTCGCCTCGTCCACGTCGCCGCTCTTGACCGCGTCGGCGAACTTCTGCGCCGCGGGGATCGTCTCGTCGGCCTGCTGCTGGACGTACTTGCGGTACTCGGCGACCGCCTTGTCCAGCTCCGGGTTCGCCTTCTCCGCCTTGCCGCCGCCGGTCACCGTGATCTTCTGGCGGATGCCGTCGCCCTTCATCCCGGGCTTGCAGGCTATTTCGTAGTCGCCCGGCTTCTTGATCGTCGCGGTGATCTCGGCCTTGGTCTTCGGGCCGATGTTCTCCCGCTCCGTCACGATCCGGTCGCCCGCGGCGTACACGTACACCTCGGTGACCTTGGAGCCCGTGTTCTCGATGCCGAACTTCACGTGACCGGCGGGGAACGAGGTCTTCGAGACCTCGCACTTGTCGTCGGAGGCGGTCACCTTGATCGTGTCCGAGTCCTTGCTGTCCGACTTCTCGGCGCAGCCGGACACGGCGGTCAGGGCCGCGGCCGCGGCGACGGCGGCTATGGCGGAGGAGCGGAAGGCGCGCATAAGGGCTCCAGGCGTGCTCGGAGAGGACGGACAGGACGGACGGGATGTACGGGCCATAAACGGCATGGCCGAAAACCGGCTGTCCGAATAAGGCCGCCCTAACTTATCTGAGGCTTGCCTACCCTGTTCCCGGAACGGTGCGTGATTCTGCTCTCACGAGGCAAAATCTCGTACCGCCCGCCTCGGAACCACCAAAGGTTCACCGGTGCGCGGATGATCAATGACGTCGACCGGCTGCAAATAGACACGAGTGAGCAACTCCGCTTCGAGCACCCGGGCCGGCGGGCCCTCCGCCGCGACCCGCCCCCGGTGCAGGACCGCGATCCGGTCCGCGTAGGCGCCCGCGAGCCCGAGGTCGTGCAGGACGACCACCACCGCGTCCCCCGCGGCCGCCCGTTCGCGGCAGATCCGCAGCACCAGCTCCTGATGGCGCAGGTCCAGCGCGGCGGTCGGCTCGTCGAGCAGCAGGAGGGCGGTGCGCTGCGCGAGGACGCGGGCCAGCGCGACCCTCGCCCGTTCGCCGCCCGAGAGCGCGGCGAACGGCCGGGGCGCGAATCCGGTCACCTCGGCGGCGGCCATGGCCTCCCGCACGGCCGCGTCGTCCTCGTCCTCGGCGGGGGTCCCGGCCCAGGGCGCGCGGCCCATCCGGACGACCTCCTCGACCGTGAACGGGAACGACAGCCCGGCCGACTGCGGCAGGACGGCCCGGCGCAGGGCCAGTTCGGCGGCCGACCAGGAAGCGGCGGGCTCGCCGTCGATCCGCACCTCGCCGGAGGCGGCGGGCAGGTCGTGCGCGAGGGCGGCGAGGAGCGTGGACTTGCCGGCGCCGTTGGGCCCGACGAGGGCGAGCACCTCGCCGGCGGCGACGCCCAGGCCGACGCCGTCGAGGACGGTACGGCCGCCGAGGCGCACGGAGAGGGAACGGGCCTCGGCGAGAACGGTGCCGTGGGGGGAGGGGGAGGGGAGCCGGCGGTTGCGGTTCCCGAACAGCGCTCTGATCACGCCCATCCCCCCTGCTTCCGCCGGGTCCTGCGCAGCAGCCAGAAGAAGAACGGGCTGCCGAAGAGCGCCGTCAGGACGCCCAGCGGCAGCTCCGCCGGCTGGGCCGCCGTGCGGGCCGCGAGGTCCGTCACGACGAGGACCAGCGCCCCGCCGAGCGCACTCCCCGGCACGAGGAAGCGGTGACCGGGCCCCGCGGCCATCCGCAGCAGGTGCGGCACCAGCAGGCCCACGAACGTGATGACCCCCGCCACGGCCACCGCGGCCGCCGTCAGCAGCGCGACCACCAGGACCAGCACCAGCCGCAACCGCTCCACGTCCACCCCCAGGTGGCGCGCGGGCCGCTCGCCCAGCGCGAGGAGGTCCAGCTTCCGCCCGTACAGCGGCGCGACGGCCAGCCCCGCGAGCGCGCACGGCAGGACGGCGAGCACCTTCGGCCAGCTCGCCTGCGCGAGCGACCCGAGCTGCCAGAACGTGATCTGGGTGACCTGGGCGTTGTCGGCGAGGAAGATGCCGAGGCCGACGAGCGCGCCGCCGAACGCGTTCACCGCGATGCCGGTGAGGATGAGCGTGACCACTTCCGTACGGCCGCCCGCGCGCGAGAGCGCGTACACCAGCAGGACGGTCACGAGCCCGGCGGCGAACGCGCAGGCCGTCACGGTCCAGTTGCCGGCGAAGCGCAGCCCCAGGGAGATCGCGGCGACCGCCCCGACCGCCGAGCCCATCGAGATGCCGATGACCCCGGGTTCGGCGAGCGGATTGCCGAACACGCCCTGCATCAGCGCGCCCGCGCAGCCGAGCGACGCCCCCACGAGGAGGGCCAGGGCGACGCGGGGCAGCCGTACGTCCCACAGCACGCTCTCGGGGACCCGCTCCAGCTCCTCCCCGCCGAGCCCCGCCCGGTGCAGCAGGGAGCTCACGACGTCGCCGAGCGGGATGTCGTACGCGCCGAGCCCGGCGGAGAACAGGCAGGCGAGGAGCAGGGCCGCGGTCAGGCAGGCGGTGAGGAGGGAGGTGGTGCGGCGGTGCCGGGCGGGCGGCGGTGGACCGGCTACGGGTGCGGAGGAGTCCGTGGTGCTGGTGCGCAGGAGGCTCACGTCACTTCCCGCCGTGGATCTGCTCGACGAGGGAGGCGAGGACCGTGTCCGTGCGCGGGCCGAAGTTCAGCAGGACGCCGTCGTCCACGGAGGCGACGCGGCGGTCCAGGCCGGCCGGTGTCTGCCCGACGCCGGGGATCTTGACGAGTCCGTCCACGCCGCCGACGGAGGCGAGGCCCTTGCTCATGACGAGGATGACGTCCGGCGCGGCCTTGGCGAGGGCCTCGCTCGTGAGCGGCGTGAAGTCCTTCTTCAGTCCCGACTCCTTGCCCGCGTCCACCCCGCCCGCGGCCTCGATGAGCGAGTCCGCGCCGGACCCGGGCCCGCCTAGGAGGTAGACGGAGGCCGTGCCGCGCAGGTAGAGGAAGGCGACGCGGGGCTTCTTGCCGCTGCCGTGCGGGACGGCCCGGGCGGCCTTCTCCAGCCGCTGCTGCGTGCGGCGGTTGAGCTCGTCCCCGGCCGTGCCGACGCCGAGGGCGGCGGCGACCTTGCCGATGCGGGGCGCGATGTCGGCGAGCTTCCGGGCCGGGTCGAGGACGACGAGGGGCACCCCGGCGGCGCGGATCTGCTCGACGGCCTCGGCGGGCCCGGTTGTGGTCTCGGCGAGCACCAGCGTGGGCTTGAGCGAGAGCACGCTCTCGGCGGAGACGTCGTGGGCGCGGGTGACGACGGGCAGCTTCGCCGCCTGCTCGAAGGTGGCCGTGACGTCGCGGGCGACGACCCGGTCGCCGAGGCCGAGGCTGAAGACGACCTCGGACAGCGCACCGGTGAGCGGAACGATCCGGTCCGTGCTGCGGACGGTGACGTCACGGCCGTCGGCCGACCGTACGGTGGCGGGGAGTTGGGCCTTCGGCGTCCCGGGGAGTGGCTCGATGCGGTCGGCTGCCGGGGCCTTGGCCCCTGCCGCGGACGCGCCTGAGCTGCTCGAACTGCCTGAGGAGCCGCAGCCGGTGAGGGCCAGGGCGAGCAAAGTGAGCCAAGTGAGCAGTGCGGCGCGTATGCCGGTGCGACGTGGGGTACGTATCGCGGTGCCCGCCGACTGCCGTTGAAGCACGGTTCTGTCTGCCTTTCGCTCCGGCCGGGGGTTTCCGACCTGATGGGACGTAGCTTAGGTTAGCCTTACCTAAGTTGCCATAGCGCGATGTCCAGCGATGTCTGCTGTCCCGCCCGGAAGGGGCCTCTCGATGCTGCCGCCGCCCAGACCTGCCCGAGCCTCTGTCGTCGCCCTGCTGGCGGCGGTGCTGGCGGGGTTGGTGCCGGGGCCCGTCGCCCGTGCCGACGGGGACTCCGGCTCGGCAAGGACGGTCTCCGGCGGCCGCCTGGACTGGGGCGTGAAGTCCTCCTTCCAGAGCTACGTCACCGGTCCCATCGCCCAGGGACGCTGGGACCTGCAGGGCGGTGCCGCCACCATCGGCGGCAGCCGGTTCCGCTTCCACTCCGCCAAGGGCAGCTACGACGCGGGCAGCGGAGCCTTCGAGGCCGGCTTCTCGGGCGGCGTGCACTTCACGGGCCACAAGAAGTCCGACGGCTCGTACGAGCTCGACCTCACGCTCAGCCGCCCCGCCGTCCGCATCTCCGGCACCGGCGGCACGCTCTACGCCGACATGGTCGGCAAGGCCAAGGGCACGGGAGCCGTCACGCGGGCGTCGCGGGTGCCGCTGGCCGCGCTCGACCTGAAGGGCGTGAACATGCGCGGCGCGGGGACGGCCGTGACGCTGACCGACGTCCCCGCGACGCTCACGGCTGAGGGCGCGGAGGCGTTCGCGGGCTACTACGCGGCGGGTACGGCGCTGGATCCGGTGGCGCTGTCGGCGGACGTGCTGGCAGCGGCGGGGCCGTCGCCCGGGCCGAGGGCTCCCGAACAGCCCGAGAAAAAGGACGCCCCCAAGGGCGAGTTCACCGGCGCCGCCGTCGACTGGGGCGTGCGCCGCACCTTCCGCGAATACGTGACGGGGCCCGTCGCCCAGGGGTCATGGAAGCTGAGCGACGGCGCCCAGGACGGCGGCGCGCTGTTCCGCTTCCCAGCAGGGAGGGGCACGTACGACGCGGCGGGGCACACCCTCGACGCGGCGTTCACCGGCACGGTCCGCTTCACCGGCAACCACCTCGACCTGGCGCTCAGCGGGGTCAAGGTGAGGGCGAAGGACGGCAGGGGCACGCTCTCGGCGGACGTCACGAGCGGTGGCGGCGAGCCTCACCGGTCTGTTCCGCTCATCACCTTCGACGCCTCCGCCCTGAAGGAGAAGGACGGCCTCGCCGCGGCTGCCGAAGCCCCGGCCGAGCTCACGGCGGAAGGCGCGGAGGCGTTCGCCGGCATGTACCGCAAGGGGGAGACGATGGACCCGGTCTCCCTCGCTGTCCCCTTGAGCTCGGAAGCGAAGCTTCCGCCCCTGCCGGACCTCGGCAAGGCGTCGGCGCCTGCCGAAGCTGATCCGACGACGGGTCAAAAGGCGGATTCCGGCCGTAAGGTGGCCGCAAAAAGTGCAACCGCTGCCTCATCCGACTCGTCCTTCCCGGTGCTTCCGGTAGTCGCGGGTGCCGTGGGCGTCGTGGTGGCCGCGGCCGCCCTCGTCGCCCTACGCCGCCGCCGGGCTGCCGCCGGCTGAAACCGCTTACGGCTCCGCGCCGACTGCGGCGCGCTCTTTCTTCTCTTGCTCTAGCTAAGGAGACCACCGACGATGACCGTCACCTCCCGCCGGGCGCTTGCCGCGCTTGCTACGGCGACTGTGCTGGGCGCTACTGCGCTGGCCGTCCCTGCGTTCGCGGCGGACACTCCGCAGACCACCACCGGCGGGGCGCCGAAGTACAGCCTGAAGGACGGCACGCTCGTCTGGGGAGTGGAGAACATCTTTCGCGACTATGTCGCCGGCGACGGGAAGATAGAGGTCGCCGAAGGCGCCAAGCAGGACAAGGACAACGGCCCCTTCACGTTCGTCGACGGCGCGGGCTCGTACGATGCGGCCAAGAACGTCCTTTCCACCACTTTCAAGGGCAGCGTGCACTTCCTCGCGCACGAGAAGAAGGGTCAGTGGCTGCTCGACATCAAGCTCTCCGACCTGAAGGTCACGTCGGACGCCAAGAGCGACGGCAAGACGGGCAGCCTCGTCGCCGATGTGACGATCAACGGCACGACCCAGCAGGACGTTCCCCTCGCGGACCTGGACCTGGGAGCGAAGCCGGTGCTCGGCAACGGCGGTGGCGCGCTGAACTACAAGGAAATACCCGCGAAGGTGACTGCAGAGGGCGAAAAGGCCTTCGCGCGCGACAGTGTGCCGTCAGCGGGCTTCCACAAGGGTGATTCCATCGCGCCGGTGACCGTGTCGGCCACGGCAGCGAAGGCTGCTCCGGAACCGACGACTGGCGGGCAGGGAACGGGAGGCAACTCCGGCGGTGCGGCAGGCGGGGCGGGCAGCACCGGCAGCACGGGCGGCACGGCGACGTCCGGAGGCAGCTCCGCCGGTGCGTCGGCGGGCTCCACTGGCACGACCGGGCAGAACTCCGGTGGCGCGGCCGGGGACACGTCGGGCTCCGGTACCCAGCAGCCCGACGGCACCCTCAACGACGGCACCCTCAACTGGGGTCTGCAGAAGTACTTCCGTGACTACATCACCGGAGGCGCCAAGGGGAAGATCGACGTCTCCGAAGGTGCCGTGAAGACGGGCGCCGGATTCCGCTTCCCCAAGGGTGAGGGGAAGTTCGACGCCACCACCTCCACGCTGGTCGCCGCCTTCAAGGGGCAGGTGCATTTCACGGGCCACGAGGGTCTGTTGGACATCAAGCTCAGCAACCTCAGGGTCGAAGCCTCCGGCACCACCGGAACCCTCTTCGCGGATGTCGCCAACAAGAACGGTCCCCAGGTCAAGAACGAGCCGATCGCAGAGCTGACGGTTCCGGAGGCGCTCAAGGCCAAGGACGGCATCGTTACTCTGCCGGCGGTGAAGGCGAAGCTGACCGAAAAGGGCGCGGTGGCGTTCGCCCGTGACGGCAAGCAGTACCCGAACTTCAAGAAGGGGTCTTCCCTCGACCCCGTGACCGTCGCCGTCGCCACGAAGGCAGGGGCCAAGCTCCCTGAGCCCCCGGCGGGGACCGTTTTCGCGAACTGCGCGGAGGCCACGGCTGCCGGCAAGGCCCCGTTGCGCAAGGGCGACGACGGGTACTCCGCCCAGCTCGACACCGACGGCGACGGCGTTGCCTGTGAGACCAGCACGGGAGCCACCACCGGTGGTGCCGGTACGACCGGCGGTACCGGCAGCACCACCGGCGCCGCAACCACCGGCGGCTCCGGGACCGAGGCCACCAACACCTCCCTCGCCAGCACCGGTGCCAACACCCCCACCGCCCCCCTCCTCGGCGCCGCAGGCGCCCTCGTGCTTGCGGGCAGCGGGGCCGTCTTCGCCGTCCGCCGCCGCGGCCGCGGCACCACGCAGGGCTGACCCCCGCGCCCCGCAGACCGGCGTCCCCTGCCTTCACCGGCCCCGGCAGGGGACGCCGCCACCCACGGAAACAACCGTGACCGAACTGCCGTTCTGCCGTACCCCGTTGCGGTGTAGCCTCGTGGTCCCGCTAGTGACGTGAGGCACGTGAAGGGCAGTGAGGGCCCAGTGAAGGCAACGCTGGCAGTGAGCAGCCCGGGCAGCGGTCCCGGCCCCGGCGGCGCGGCGAACGATCTCCGCCGGTGGCTGCAACGTCATCCGGAGTTGCGGGCGCACGTCAGGCAGGAGCCCGCCCCGGAGCCCGCGCCCGGCACCATGGGCGCGGTGTCCGAGCTCCTCACGCTCGTGCTCGCGCCGGGCGGGGTGACGGTCGCGCTGTCGGCCGCGGTCGTCGCCTGGCTGCAGAACCGCCGCGGCAACCAGACCGTCACGATCACGCTGCCCGACGGCGCGCAGGTCACCGTCACCACGGAGAACGTGCGCGATCTGAACGCCCGGGACAGCGGCGAGCTGGCCCAGCGCCTGGCCGAGGCCCTCCGGCAGGGTCAGCCGCCGGCGGACGGGTCCTGACCTCCCGTGGACGAGGGGTCCGGAAGGGACCTGACGGGTCCCGACTGCCACGCCCTCGTGGTGGGTACGGGCCGGCATCCCGCGGGGGCCCGGCTCACCGGTCTGCCGAGCGCCGCCCGTTCCGCCACCGCCCTCGCCGAGGCGCTCCGCTCGGAGTGCGGCATGGCCGGCGACCGCGTCACCCTGATCACCGACCCGTCCGGGCCGTCGGCCGTCCTGTCCGCCATGAGGGCCGTCACCGACCGGGCGGAGGGCGGTGTCGTCCTCTTCTGCTTCGTCGGCCACGGCCTCCTCGGCCCGGCCGAGCAGCTCTATCTCGCCACCGCGGCCACCGACTCCGCGCAGGACACCGCCGACGCCGTCCCGTACGCCGAGATCCGGAACCTGCTCGGCGAGTCCTCCGCCCGCCCCGTGGTGATCCTGGACTGCTGCTTCTCCGGGCTCGCGGAGGCCGTCCGGCAGGGGCCGCGCCGCGACCCGTACGTCTCGGCCCGTCCCCGCGGCAGCTTCCTCCTCGCCTCGGCGACGCACTACGCCGCGGCCTTCGCCCCGGAGGGCGAAGAGCACACGCTGTTCAGCGGCGAACTCCTGCGCCTGCTGCGGGAGGGCGACGCGGGCGGCCCGAAGCGGTTCACGCTCGCCGACCTCTACCGCCACCTCGACCGCCGCCTCCAGGGCGCGCCCGCCCGGCCCCACTCCGGCAGCGAGGGCCGGATCGGCGACCTGGTCGTCGCCCCCAACCCCCGCTACGCGCCCGCGGCCCCGCCCGGCGCGGAGCCGCCGTCCGAGGGCGCGTGCCCGTACCCCGGCATGCGGCCCTTCCTGCCCGAGCAGCACGACGTCTTCTTCGGCCGCGAGAAGCTCACCCTGGCCCTGGTGGACCGGGTGACGGCCGCCGGACCCTCCGGCCCCGTGGTCCTCGTGGGCCCCTCCGGAGTCGGCAAGTCCTCGCTGCTGCGGGCCGGCCTGGGGGCGAGGCTGGACGGGGAGGGACACGGCGCCGTGCTGCTCGTGCCCGCGCCCGGCGCCCGGCCCTTCCGTACGCTCACGGCGGCCTGGGCGGACGCCACGGGCCGGCCCTTCGGCGACGTCGAACGGGACCTGGGTGCGGGCCGGTTCGGACGGTCGGCGGACGGCAGGAGGCCGCCCGGCGTCCTGATCGTCGACCAGCTCGAAGAGATCTTCACGCACTGCGAGGACGCCGAGGAGCGCGAGCTGTTCATCCGCGCCCTCACCGGCGCGGAACCGGCCCCCGGCCCCCGCGTCGTCCTCGGCCTGCGCGCCGACTACTTCGGCCACTGCCTGCGCGACCCCAGGCTCGCCCGCCTCGTACGGAACGGGCAGTTCCCCGTGTCCCCGATGGCCGGCGACGAACTGCGCGACGCCATCGAGAAGCCGGCCGCGCATGCCGGGCTGGGGCTCGAGGACGGCCTGGCCGACCACCTGCTGCGCGAGCTGAAGGACGAGGACGCCGGCGCGCACGGGACCACCGCCCTGCCGTTCCTCGCCCACGCGCTGCAGGAGACCTGGGCCCGCCGCGCCGGCAACCGGCTGACCTTCGCCGGCTACCAGGCCACCGGCGGCATCCGCACCTCCGTCGGCACCGCCGCCGAGCACATCCACGACTCCCTCGACGCCGACGGCCGCCGCGCCCTGCGGGACGTGCTGCTGCGCATGGTCCGGCTGGTGGACGGCGACGGCAGGGCCGTACGGCGCCGGGTCCGCACCGGCGAACTCGGCGACCACGAGGCGCTGCTGAAACGCCTCACCGACGCCCGCCTGGTCGTCGTCGACGATGACGGCGAAGCCCAGCTGTGCCACGACTCGCTGCTCCACGCATGGCCCCGGCTCCGCGACTGGATCAACGAGGACCTCGACGGGCTGCTGGTGCGGCGCAGGCTGGGCGACGCCGCCGACGCCTGGGCCGAGGCCGGGCGCCCGGCCAGCGGCCTGTACGCGGGCAAGCACCTGGCGGCGGCCCGCTCCCTGACGGCCGGCGACGGGCGCGAGCACCTGCCGATGCGCCCGGTGGAACGGGACTTCCTGGCGGCGAGCGGGCGCGCCGAGCGGCGCCGGAAGCGCTTCCGGCGGGCGGGGCTCGCGATCGTCGTCGTCCTGGCGGTCCTCGCGTCCACGCTCGCCGTCCTGGCGCGGGGCGCGCAGCACCGGGCCGAGGACCGGGAGTCGGTGCTGCTCTCCAAGCAGCTGGCGGCCAAGGCCGGCGAGCTGCGCGAACGCGACCCGCTGACGGCCTACCGGCTCAGCCTCGCCTCCTACCGCCTGGCGAGCACCCCCGAGAGCCGGTCCAGTCTCTACGCGGCGCAGATGTCCCGGGTGCCCGTGGACCTCAAGGGGACGGGCGAACCCGTGCTCCACGTGGCGTACAGCGGGGACGGCAAGGTGCTGGTGACGAGCCAGCCCGGCGGCCGGGTGCAGCTGTGGGACGTGAGCCGCCCGACCGCCCCGAAGAAGGCGGCCGCCCTGAACCTCGGCTCCGCAGCAGCCATCGCCTTCCACCCCCGTACGCGCCTGCTGGCCGCCCAGACGGCCGGCGGGTTCGCCGTATGGGACACCGCCGACCCGCAGCGCCCGCGCCGCCTCGCCGCGCGTGCAGCACCCGGCGGGGCGCCGTCCTCACTGGAGTTCGGCCCCGACGGCAGGACGCTGGCGGCGGGCCTGGAGAAGGGCCGGCTCCTGCTCTGGGACCTCGCCGACCCCGCCCGCCCTGAACTGCGCACCGACCGCACGGTCGCCCCACAGGACGTGGTGTCCGTCGCGTTCCACCACGACGGCCGGCTGCTGGCCGTGAGCAGCGGCACCCTGGGCGCGGAGGACGGGAGCGGCGGTACGGGCGCGATCGGGCTGTGGGACGTGCGGGATCCGGCCCGGCCCGCCCTGAAGGACACGGTGACGACCGGCACGGCGACGCGGGTCGCGTTCCATCCGCGGCTGGAAGTGCTTGCCGGTGCGAGCCGGAAGAGCGCCCTCGCGGGGTGGACGGTCGAGGGAGGCGCACGGCTGAAGTCCTTCGCACCGGCCAAGGACAGCTTCACGTACTGGAAGTTCGACGACCTTCCCGTCCTGGGCTTCAGCAAGGACGGCGCCACTCTGGTGTGGGAGGGCGAACGGAGCGCCGTGACGGACCCGACCGAACTGTTCCTGCGGCACGTCGGGGACAAGGACGCAGCACTCCTCGACAGCGGTACGCAAGAGAGCCGTCTGCCGGTGAGCACTCCCACCCGTGCCCTCGCCTGGGATCCCGGCGGTGCGTACCTCGCCGCGGGCGGGGAGAACGGCACGGTACGGCTGTGGCCGCGGCGGCCGCCCGCCCCGGCGGCCGTCGGGGCCCTGCCCTTCGTCGACACCGGGACCAGCCCGGTCAGCCACGACGGGAGCCTCATGGTCACGGAGGAGCGGGGGAAGGGACCGGAGGTGACGCTTCGGGTGTGGGACGTCAGGCGGTGGGAACGGCCCCGGCTGAAGTTCACCGTTCCCCGGCCCTGGGAGGTCCGCAACTTCCTGCCCGGTACGTCCGTCCTCCTCGCCCACCGGTACAGCCCGGACACCAAGGACCATCTCTTCCGGCTCTGGGACATGAGCGGGCCCGGAGATCCGGTCCAGGGCGGTGACATCCCCCTCAAGGCCCCGGACGTGAACCTCGGCTTCAGCCCCGGCGGCCGGCTGCTGGCCCTCGGGCGGACGTTCGACCACCGCATCGAGCTGTGGGACGTGAGCACGCCGCGCACGCCGGTGCGGCGGTCGGTGTTCGAGGGCAGCACGAGGGACTTCACGGCGAGCATCTGGTTCCTGACCGACCGGCTCATCGGGACCCGGGAGGGGAAGGGGAACCTGCAGCTCTGGGACGTCTCCGACCCCGGCCGCCCCCGGAAGGCGGGGATCGTCACGGGCCTCAAGTCCGACGGGAGGCTCGGCTTCGGCTCCCCCGGCACCCGGCCCCTCATGCTGGTGGAGGAGCCCGGCCGGAAGTGGGCGCTGTGGGACCTGTCCGACCCCGGCCGGCCGCAGCGCGGCGGTCTGCTCCCGCTCGGCTTCAGCGGCTATTACGGGGTCGGCGGCGACGTGCTGGCGGCCATCGACCGGGACACCAGTCTGCAGTTCTGGGACGTGAAGGACTTCCGGCATCCGCGGAAGACCCGCACCATGCCCCTGGACCAGGGGAACACCGAGATCTACCAGGGCCCGGACCACAGCCGGATCCTGACGGGCGGTACGGGCAAGAGCTCGCACCGGATCTGGGACATCGGGCCCGGCGGGGACTGGCGCACGCCCTACTTCGCCGCACTGCCGGAGGCGAGCCGCGTCGAGCTCTTCCCGGACCGCCTGCCCCTCATCGCGGTCACGTCCGAGAAGGCCGTCCCCGGCGCGGGCGCGCTGACCTTCCTCCTGCACCCCGACACCGACCGCCTCTACGCGCAGCTGTGCCGCACCGACGCGTCGAGCGTCCCCCGGGAGGACTGGAAGAACCTCTTCTCCGACGTGGCCCACCAGCGTTCCTGCTAGGCGGTGAGCGGGAACTCCCGCCCCAGATCCTGGAACACCGCCGTGTTCAGCGCGAACGCGCGCTTGCACTCGTCCACCACGCGCTGCTTCTCCAGGTCGTCCACCGGCAGGGCGTCCAGCAGCTCGCGGTACTCGCGCTTGAAGGCGGCCGGGTTGGCTATGGCCTCGAAGACGTAGAAGCGGACGCCGTCGCCCTTGCGGGCGAAGCCCCACGTCTTCTCGGCGGTGCCGCGGATGATCTGGCCGCCGGAGAGGTCGCCCAGATAGCGCGTGTAGTGGTGGGCGACGTAGCCCGCGGGCCAGCGGCGCGCGCACTCCTCGATCCGGGCCGCGTACTCCGCCGTCGCGGGCAGCGCAGCGAGGCCGCCGCGCCAGTCCGGGCCGCCCAGGTGGGCCAGGTCGCGCTCCAGCTCGGCGGTGCGGGCCAGCTCGGGGCGGATGAAGGGGCCGGCCACGGGGTCGCCGGCGAGGGCCGCGGAGGACGCCTCCAGGGCGCGGTAGACGAACCAGAGCTGTTCCGTGTAGCGGCGGTAGGCGTCGACGCCGAGGCGGCCGCCGAGCATGTCGCTCATGAACGTGGAGTTCTCCGCCTGCGTGTGCTGCTCGTGCGAGGCGGTGCGGATGAGCGTGGAGAACGGCGGGCTGGCGGGCACGTCCAAGGCGGACCTCCGGTGACCGAGGGGACGAGCGTGGCGTCGGGAAGCCATCCTTCTGCTTAGGCTTACCTAAGTCAACGGCTTCCCGACGTCCCGTCGGTAAAAACGTTAGCGCCCGCAGACCCGCCCCGCAGCGGTTGTGGACGACCCGCTACGGCAGCGTGAGGATCTCCGCACCCGTGTCCGTCACGACGAGCGTGTGCTCGAACTGCGCCGTCCGCTTCCGGTCCTTGGTGACGACCGTCCAGCCGTCCTCCCACATGTCGTACTCGTACGTGCCGAGCGTCAGCATCGGCTCGATCGTGAACGTCATGCCGGGCTGGATCAGGGTGTCGTGGTGCGGGCTGTCGTAGTGGGGGACGATCAGACCGGAGTGGAAGGACGAGTTGATGCCGTGGCCCGTGAAGTCACGGACGACGCCGTAGCCGAAGCGCTTGGCGTACGACTCGATGACCCGGCCGATGATGTTGATCCGGCGGCCCGGCTTGACCGCCTTGATCGCCCGGTTGAGGGCCTCGCGCGTCCGCTCGACGAGCAGGCGCGACTCCTCGTCCACGTCACCGCAGAGGTAGGTGGCGTTGTTGTCGCCGTGGACGCCCCCGATGTACGCCGTCACGTCCAGGTTCACGATGTCGCCGTCGCGCAGCACCGTCGAGTCCGGGATGCCGTGGCAGATGACCTCGTTAATAGAGGCGCACAGCGACTTCGGGAAGCCGCGGTACCCGAGCGTCGACGGGTAGGCGCCGTGGTCGCACATGTACTCGTGCGCGATCCGGTCCAGCTCGTCCGTGGTCACGCCCGGAGCGATCGCCTTGGCCGCCTCCTCCATCGCCCGCGCGGCGATGCGGCCCGCGACGCGCATCCGCTCGATCGTCTCCTCGTCCTGGACCTCCGGGCCGGAGTAGGGGGTCGGAGCCGCCTTCCCTACGTACTCGGGCCGCGGGATGGAAGCGGGAACGGGACGAGTGGGGGACAGGGTCCCCGGCGTGAGAAGCGACTGGCCAGACATGTCAGCGAGTGTAGCCAGGGCGCATCGGGGAGCATGTGGGCGAGAGGACGGATGTGAGGGAGGTCCCGATGGCACTGTTCAAGAAGCGCCCGGAAGGCAAACCGGGCGAGTGGTACTACTGCCTGAAGCACGGCAGGGTCGAGGAGGGCCCCGAGTGCCGCGCCGCGGACCGGCTGGGCCCGTACGGCACGCGCCAGGAAGCCGGGCACGCGATGGAGACGGCGCGCGAGCGGAACGAGGAATGGCGGACGGACCCGCGCTGGAACGACGACGTCGCCGACGGCGGCGACGGTGACGGCGGCCCGAAGGCGGGCTGAGGGCGGTCCGGCACCGCCGGGCTCCCCGGTGGGGGCTGATCGCCGTCGCGGCGGGTATTCCTTGCCTGCGGCAGGAAACGCAGTGGGGCCGCAAGGCCTCGCCTTTCACTCCCGCCGCGACGGCGCTTGGCCCCCACGGGCGTGCCCGGCGGTGCCTAAGCCGCCTCAGCCACTGCCTCCGCCGCCTTCAGCCGGCGCATACGAACCGCATGCTCGTCCGTCCGCTGGTCGTACGACATCAGCTTCGGCAGCGATACGGCCAGCAGCCCCACCGACGCCACGCACGCCAGCCCGCCGGCCCACACGGAGGCCCGCACGCCCGTCAGGGACGCCATGCCGCCCGCCCGGACCTGGCCCAGCTGCGGCCCGATCGAGTACGAGAGCATCTCGATGCCGGCCAGCCGCCCCCGCAGCGCGTCCGGGATCGTCTGGTCCCAGATCGCCGACCGGAACAGGCCGCTCACCATGTCGCAGCCGCCCGCCACCGCCAGGAACAGCAGCACCAGCCACACGTTGCCCAGCCAGCCCGCGACGGCCATCGCCGCTCCCCAGCCCAGCGCCGCGTAGACCACCATCCGGCCGTGCCGGTGCACCCGCGACACCCACCCGCTGGTCAGGCTCACCGCCAGGGAGCCCACGGCACCCGCCGCGTACATCAGGCCCAGCGCCCAGGGCGCGCCCAGATCGTCGGCGAGGAACGGGAAGACCGCGGTCGGGAAGGCGAACAGCATCGCCGCCATGTCGATCACGTACGTGCCGAGCAGCTCCTTGCGGCTCCAGGCGTACCGCGCGCCCTCCAGGATGCCGCGCAGGGACGGCTTGTCGGCCTCCTCCGAGGCGGGGGAGGGGGCCAGCCCGAGCAGCAGCGCGGCGGAGACCGCGTACGAGGCGACGTCCAGCGCGTACGCCCACTGCAGGCCCGCGAAGGCGATGATCACGCCGGCGAGGGACGGGCCGGCGATGGCGCCGATCTGCCAGCGCATGGAGTTCAGCGCGATCGCCGCGGGCAGCTGGTCGTGCGCGACGACGCGCGGCACGATCGCCTGCAGCGCCGGCCGCTGCAGCCCGCTCAGGGCGCTGACCAGCGCGGCCACCACGTACAGCGGCCAGATCATGGGGTGCGGCAGGAGCGTGTTGAGGAGCAGGAGGGCGGAGAGGACGCCGAGGCCGGCCTCCGTCCAAAGGATCAGCTTGCGCCGGTCGAGCGCGTCGGCGAGCGCGCCGCCGTACAGCCCGAAGACCACCAGCGGGACCAGCTCGACGGCCCCGACCGCGCCGACGGCGAGCGCCGAGCCGGTCAGCTCCTTGAGCTGCAGCGGCACGGCGATGAACGTCAGGAACGTACCGAAGACGGTGACGAGACCGGCCACCCACATGCGGCGGAAGTCGCGGGAGGAGCGCCAGGGCGCCAGGTCGGGCAGCAGGGCGCGGAGCCGCCGGAGGGGCCCGGGGGGCTGGGAGGGCTGGGAGGGAGGAGGGTCTTGCGCGGTCACGGGAGACCATGGTCCGTACCCGGCGGATTGTGAGCAAACGGTTTTTCGAGGGCGCGGACTGCCGGCGGGGGCGAGGGGGCGGCTACCAGCGGGGCGGTGGTGGCGCCGCCAGCTGGTCGGCGAGCCGGGCCAGCCGGTCCCGGAACCGCCGCCGCCCGCCGCGCGGCGCGGGCACCCCGTTCTCCCCGGCGGCCGCGCTGACCAGGTGCTGCACGGTGTCGAGGTCGAGCTCCGTCCTCGTCGAACACGGCGCGGGCGGGGGGACGGTGAGCCGGTCGTGGGCGAGCGCCCGCATCTCGGCACCGGCCTCCGTGGGCGCGCCGTCCAGCGACAGCACGGTCGCCCCGCCCCGCCGGGCGTCGTACACCCGCTCCAGCAGGCCGTCCCCGGGCTCGTCCGCGGTCACCACGAGCAGGGTCTCGCCCCGGCGCGCCGCCTCCAGCCGGCCGAGCCCTACAGACAAGTGCGCGGGCACCCCGGGCGGGACCCGGTGCCGGACGAGGGTGGGCGACAGCTCCGGCAGTCCCGACCAGGCGGCCTCGTCGTCCAGATGCGCCGCCAGATGCCACGGCTCGTACCTCTCGGTCCCCACCAGCAGCAGCCCGCCGTGCCGCCGGGCCACCGATGCCCGCAACGCCCCGGCGAACCGGCGCGTGTCCTGCAGCCACTCGGTCCCGGCGAGCACTTCCCGCAACAAGGCGACCCGTACGGCATCCATACGCCCGGAGTCTTCCGCAAGGGGGACGCGCGGGAGGGGGAGTTACGGGGGTTCTCACCTGTATGGGTGGGTGGGGGGTGGTGGGAGTGCGTTGGGTTTGTGGTGCGGATCTGTGGGTCGGCTGCCAGGCTGTCTTGACCTCAGCCCTCACGAAACGGGCGGTCGGCCGACCGACCAGCCCCCCAACGCCCCTTATCCGCCCACCTCGCCCTTCCCCTGCCCTCCCCCCCCCCGCACGATTTCGCGAGCGGCAGAACGTTCAACTCCCCTGTACCGGTGTCCTTCCGGCGGTGCGCTTCTACGCTGAGGGAGTGACCAGCCGAGCCTTGAAGCCAGCCGCCGCCGCTGCCCGTGTTGTTTCCCTGCGCCCCGCCAAGGAGCCCCTCTGGCGGGACGTCGTGGGGGACGTGTTGCGCCGTGAGCGGCTGGCCCAGAAGCGGACGCTCAAGGAAGTGGCCGACGCGGGGCGGATCTCGATGCCGTACCTGTCCGAGGTGGAGCGGGGGCGCAAGGAAGCGTCGTCCGAAGTGCTCGCCGCAGCGTCCCGGGCGCTCGGTCTCGGTTTGGCCGAACTCCTCGCCCTGGTACAGGAGGAGCTCATCCGCCTGGCCGCCCGTACGCGCGTACAGCAGCCCGTCCAGCCCGTCCAGCCTGTGCAACCCGTACGGACCGCGCGGTCGGCCGGACACGTCAGCCCCCGGCAGCAGGCCGAAGTCCGCCTCGCGGCCTGACGGCGAGCGGCCGCCCACCCCCGTAGCGCGGCCGCCTGCCCCGTCGCAGGCCTCGGGGCCCGGCCCTCAGGCCGCAGCCGTCAGCATCCTGCGGCTGAGGACCTCGTCGGCGAGGCCGTACGCGACGGCCTCGCGGGCGGTGAAGACCTTGTCGCGGTCCATGTCCCTGCGGAGGGACGCGACGTCATGGCCCGTGTGCCGGGAGAGGACCTCTTCGACCTCGGAGCGGATCCGGAGCATCTCCTGGGCCTGGAGGGTGAGGTCCGAGACGGTGCCCTGCCGGCCGCCGCTCGCGGGCTGCCCGAGCAGGATCCGCGCGTGTTCGAGGACGAAGCGCCGTCCCGGGTCGCCTCCGGCCAGGAGCACGGCCGCGGTCGAGGCGGCCTGCCCGACGCAGAACGTCGAGATCGGGGCGCGGACGAACGTCATCGTGTCGTAGATGGCCATGAGGGAAGTGAAGGACCCGCCCGGCGAGTTGATGTAGAGGGCGATCTCGCTCTCCGGGGCGGCCGATTCGAGGTGCAGCAGCTGGGCTATGACGACGTTGGCGACGCCGTCGTCGATCTCCGTGCCGAGGAAGATGATCCGCTCGGACAGCAGCCGGCTGTAGACGTCGTAGGCGCGCTCCCCGTTGGGCGTGCGCTCGACCACGGTCGGAATCGTGTACTGGCTCATGTCGTCAGAGTCCGATCCGTCGCTTGGTGCCGGCCGGGCGGACGTCGTCGAGGGAGTCCACGACGCGGTCGATCATGCCGTACTCCTTGGCCTGGAGGGCCGTGAACCAGCGGTCGCGGTCGCCGTCGCGGGAGATGGTCTCCTCGGACTGGCCGGTGTGCTCGGCGGTGATGCGCTCGACGGCCTTCTTCGTGAAGGCGAGGTTCTCGGCCTGGATCGCGATGTCGGAGGCGGTGCCGCCGATTCCGGCGGACGGCTGGTGCATCATGATCCGCGTGTTCGGCAGGGCGTAGCGCTTCCCCGGCGTCCCCACGGTGAGGAGGAACTGGCCCATGCTGGCGGCGAATCCCAAGGCGAGGGTGGAGACGTCGTTGGGGATGAGCCGCATCGTGTCGTAGATCGCCAGTCCGGCCGTCACCGAGCCGCCCGGGCTGTTGATGCAGAGGGCGATGTCCGTACGGGGGTCCTCGGCGGACAGCAGGAGCAGCTGCGCGCAGACGCGGTTGGCGGAGGCCTCGTTCACCTCGGTGCCGAGGAAGACGATGCGCTGCATGAGGAGCAGCGAGGCGAGGTGGTCGTCGAAGCGGGTCGGGGACGCGTCGCCGTCGGTGGCGCGGGGTGCGAGGGAAAGTGGTGGCATCGGGGCTCCTGGCCTGGCGGTGGTGGTCGTGTTTCCACCACTCTCCGGCCGCCGGTGACGTGCCGGCAGCTTTCTCTGCCCGCGGCAGATTCGCCGAGGGCAGAGCGCCTGCCTGCCCGATACGGGTTGTTCCGCCCGGCCCCGATACGGGCCGTCCCACTCGGCCCCGGTCCTGCTACCCCACTCGTTCCCGGTCCGCGCCCCGCTCCTGCTCGTGCCCGCCGGCACTGGCGCCGCTGTCACCGTCACCGTCGCTTGAAGCGACCACCCTGGACGGCTCCGTCCCGTCGCGGTCCAGGGCGCCCGAGACCACCGCGGCGAGGAGGCCCGCTGCGGCCAGGCACGCGCCGACCAGGGTGGGGGACGCCCAGCCCCAGCCCGCCGCGATGGCGGCGCCGCCCAGCCAGGCGCCGCCCGCGTTGGCGAGGTTGAACGCGGAGTGGTTGGATGCCGCGGCGAGGGTGGGGGCGGCCTTGGCCTTGTTCATGATCAGCATCTGGAGGGGGGTGCTGGTCATGGAGCCGGCGGCGCCCAGCAGGACCACCGTGACCATCGCCGCCCACTTCACGTGCACCGTGAAGTCGAAGGCGACCAGGACCGCCGCGAGCCCGGCCAGGGCCCCGTACAGCGTCGGGCGCAGGGCGCGGTCGGTGAGCGGGCCGGCCGCGAGGACGCCGAGCGTCATGCCGGTGCCGAAGAGGGCGAGCACGAAGGTCACCGAGGTCTCGGAGAAGCCCGTGACCTCGACGGCCATCGCCGACAGGTAGCTGTAGACGGCGAAGACGCCCGCGAAGCCGAAGACGGTGGTGAGCAGCCCCAGCAGGACCTGGCGGCCGCCGAGCGCGCGCAGTTCGCGGGCCAGTCCCGCGCCGGGCTCGTTCGGCAGCTCGGGGATCAGCCGGGTCAGCGCGGCCATGGCCGCGAGGCCGATCCCGGTCACGACGAGGAACGTCGCGCGCCAGCCGAGGTGCTGCCCCAGCAGCGTCGCCGCCGGCACGCCGACGATGTTGGCGACGGTCAGGCCGAGGAACATCATGGCGACCGCGCGGGCCTGCCGCCCCTCGCCCGCGAGGCGGGCGGCGACCACGGACCCGACGCCGAAGAACGCGCCGTGCGGCAGCCCGGCCAGGACCCGGCCCGCGACGAGCGTCCCGAAGGTCGGGGCGAGCGCGGAGGCCAGGTTCCCGAGAGTGAAGACGGCCATGAGCAGGACGAGCATCCGCTTGCGGGGGATGCGCGAGCCCAGCGCGGTGAGCAGCGGGGCGCCGACGACGACGCCGAGGGCGTAGGCGGAGACCAGGTAGCCGGCGGTGGGGACGGAGGTCCCCAGGTCGTCGGCGACGTTGGGCAGGAGGCCCATCATCACGAACTCGGTCGTCCCTATGCCGAAGGCCGAGACGGCGAGCGCCAGCAGCGCCAGGGGCATGGGGGGGCCTTTCGGACGGAGGTGCGGGGGCAAGCCGTCCAGCCTACGGGATGTGCTCCGGGGCGGCCCGCGCTGCCCGCCCCGGCCTTCCCCCGCCCCGGCCCCCGGCTCCGGCTCCCGCCCTGGCCCCCTCCGGCCGTCGCCCTCAGCCCGCGCTGCCCGCCCCGGCGTTCGCCTGCCATTCGCGGCCGATCTGCCGGAGCAGGGCCGGGTACACGCCCAGGTACCGGAAGGGCTTGATGCCCGCCATGTAGAGGCGGCCGAGCAGCCCGTTCGGTTTCACGAGGACGGCCATCTGGCCGCGGTGGCCCCCGGCTCCGTCCGGGACCCAGCCGATGTGCAGGACGCCGTGCACGGTCTTGTTGCCCATCTCGGCGGCCCACTCGTCGTGCGTCTGGTAGACGGAGGTGAACGCGCGGAAGTCCGGCCCGCGGAGGCCTTCCCGGAGGTCGGCCGGCAGCCGGTCGCGCAGCGTGGGCACCCGGGCGCCGACGCTGGTGCCGGGCTCGTCCCAGCCGAGCAGCGCTCCGAGCTTCCAGCGGATGGCGAAGAGCAGGCGGGGCACGGGGGAGTCCACGTAGTCCCCCGTGCCGTCCGCGAACTGGCGCACCAGCCGGCCGAGGTCGTCGGGGCCGCCGGGCGTCGGCATGGCCCAGACGTCCTCCAGGCGGAAGTCCGCGGCGAGCTCGTGGATCCGCCAGGGGCGGGAGGTGTGTGCGGTGCTCGGCAGCCTCATGATCGTTCCCCCATCTATACGGTGCCGTATAGAACTAAGGTAGACCCGTCTGTACGGCACCGTATAGACGGGGGTCGCGTGAGGGGAGACACAGCCGTGGGCGCCATTCGTACGCCGCGCAGCAAATGGATCGAGGAGGGGCTGCGCGCGCTCTCCGCCGGCGGCCCGGAGGCCGTCCGGATCGAGCCGCTGGCGCAGGCGCTCGGCGTGAGCAAGGGCGGCTTCTACGGCTACTTCCGCAACCGTGAGGCGCTGCTCGCCGAGATGCTCGACACGTGGGAGCGCGAGGTCACCGAGGACGTGGTGGAGCGGGCCGAGAGCGGCGGGGGAGACGCCAGGGCCAAGCTGGAGCGGTTGTTCACGATCGTCGCGGCCGCCGACGGGACGGCGGCGAGCGTCGCGGCCGAACTCGCGATCCGCGACTGGGCCCGGCGCGACGAGGCCGTCGCCGAGCGGCTCCGGCGCGTCGACAACCGGCGCATGGACTACCTGCGCTCGCTGTTCGGTGCCTTCTGCGCCGACGAGGAGGAGGTGGAGGTGCGCTCCCTGCTCACCTTCTCCTCGCGGATCGGCACCCGGTTCATCGCCGCCGACCACGGGGGCCGCAGCCGCGAGGAGGTCATGCTGCTGACCAGGAAGTGGCTCCTGAGGTAGCCCCCCGGCCGGCCCCCCAGCCGTTCAGTCAGCCGACCAGCCAGCTAGCCGTTCAGCCGGCCGACAGGGCGACGGCGGGTGCAGCGGCTCAGATCTTGACCCGGGCCGCCACCGGCAGGTGATCGCTCGGCGTCGCCGGCAGCGTCCACGCCGAGACGGGGTCCATCCCGCGCACCATGATCTGGTCGATCCGGGCCATCGGGAAGCTCGCCGGCCAGCTGAAGCCGAAGCCGTCGCCCGCCGCGCCCTGCGCGGAGCGCAGCTGGGAGGTGACGGGGGCGAGGGAGCGGTCGTTCATGGTGCCGTTGAGGTCGCCGAGGAGGACGACGCGCTTCTCGGGCTCCTGGGCGATGGCCCGGCCGAGCGCCTCGGCGCTGCGGTCGCGCTGCCCGGCGGTGAAGCCGGCGTTGAACTTCACGCGCACCGACGGCAGGTGCGCGACGTACACGGCCACGGGCCCCTGGGGCGTGCGGACGGTGGCGCGCAGGGCCCGCACCCAGCCCAGCCGGATGTCGACCGGCTGGACCAGCTCCAGCGGGTACTTGCTCCAGATGCCGACGGTGCCCTGCACGGAGTGGTACTTGTACGAGCCCGCCAGCGCCTTCTCGTAGCGCGAGGTGTTGGTGAGCTCCTCCAGGGCCACGATGTCGGCTCCGGAGGCGGCGACGGCCTTCGCCGTGCGCGCCGGGTCGGGGTTCTCGGCGTTGACGTTGTGCGTGGCGACGGTGAAGTTGCCGCCCTTGCCCGTCTTGTCGCCGAGGAGGCCGCCGAAGAGGTTCACCCAGGTGATCACGGGGAGCAGCAGCGCGACGAGCGCGGTCGCCGAGCGGCGTATGAGGGCGAGGACGAACAGGACCGGGACGCCGAGGCCGAGCCACGGCAAGAAGGTCTCGGTGAGGCTGCCGAGGTTGCCGACCTTGTTGGGCAGCTGGGTGTGCAGCAGCATCAGCAGCCCGAGCAGGCCCGCGATGACGGCGAGGACGATGCCGCGCCGCCAGACGCCGCGGTCCCGCCACTGCTCCATGAGGCGCCGGGCCCCGGATCCGGTCCGCTCCGGACCGGTCCCGTCTCGGCCCGTCTCCTGCATGTACGCCTGCGCCATCCGTCGTCCTCAACTCTTCATCCGCTGCGGCCCCGCCCACCAGACGATAGGTGATCACCGGATGGACACGGCATGCGCCGCTTCCGCTTCTTGCCGGGCACCCCTGGAGGGGGTGTCGGAGGGGAGGACGACGGTCCGGCGGAGCGGGGTTCCGGCCGGAGGTTCCACCGGGCGTGCTGTGACAGAACGGGCATATTCCGCGGTCCGGTTTTCCCCGCTTCCCCGTGCAGGTTCCCCCGCCCCTCACCGTCCCCGCTCAGCGCGGACGGACGCCCTCCAGCACCGCGTCGACGATCTGCCCCGGGAGGTCCTCCGGCAGTTCCGTCCACTCGTGCAGGACGGCCCGCGCCAGCATGGGGCTGACGAAGAGGTCACCCAGCAGCTCCACGTCCAGGTCGGAGCGGATCTCGCCGGCGGCCATGCCGCGCCGCAGGACGGCGTGGACCGCCTCGCGGCGGGCCCTGACGACCGTCTCGTGGTACTCCTGCCAGAGCTTCGGGTGGGCCTTGACCTGGGTGAGGACCGTCCGCAGGACGGCGGAGCTGCGCTTGGCCAGCCCGCGCCGGCGCAGCATCTCCAGCATCGTCACGAGGTCGTCGCGCACGGACTCCCCGGCGGGCTCGGGGTCCGCGTGCTCCAGGGAGCGCATGACGTCGAGCATCAGCGCCTCCTTGCCCGCCCAGCGGCGGTAGACCGAGGCCTTGCCGACGCCGGCCTCGCGCGCGATGCGCTCCATCGACAGCTCGCCGAGGCCGGTGCCCTCTTCGAGGAGGCGCAGCACGGTCTCGACGACGGTGGTGTCGAGAGCGGCATTACGGGGCCGGCCGCGCCGCTCGGGCACGGCCGGCGGGGCTGTTGCGGTGTCCGTCACGCGCCCGCCCCCGCCTGCTCCTTCTGCCCGTCCGGCCGTGCGGCGCCCGGGGCCGCGGGCGCGGCCCCCCGCCGGGGCAGGAAGAGCCAGACGACGACGGCTCCGAGCAGCGCCGAGGAGCTGGCGCAGACGACGGTGACGTGCATGGCGTGGATGAAGGCGTCGTCGGCGGGGCCGATGAGCGCCTTGCCCTGCGGGCCGAGCCTCGCCGCGGCGGTCAGCGTGGCCTCGATGGACTCGCCCGCCGCGTGCCGGGCCTCGTCGGTCAGGCCGGGCACGGCGTCGAGCGTGCCCGAGATCCCGTTCCGGTACGTCGTGGAGAGGACGGAGCCGAGCACGGCGATGCCGAGCGCGCCGCCGAGCTGCCGGAAGGTGTTGTTCACGGCCGAGCCCGAGCCGGCCTTGTCGCGCGGCAGGGACTGCATGATCGAGACGGTGGCGGGCGGCATGATGTGCGCCATCGAGGCGCCCTGGAAGAGCAGCAGCACCTCCAGGACCCACACGGGGGTGTCGCGGTCGAGCAGCAGGAAGCCGGCCATGGTCGCGGAGACCATCACCATGCCGCCCGTGCAGACGATGCGCACGCCGAGCTTCGCGACGACGCGGCGGACGCGCACGGCGAAGAACATGTGGGCGGCGGCGAGCGGCAGCATCAGCAGCCCGCTCTGCAGCGGGGTGTAGCCCCGCACGCTCTGCGTGTAGAAGACGGTGAGGAACGTGACGCCCATGAGGGCGAAGAAGACCAGCGCGATGGACGAGACCGCGGCGGAGAAGGCCGGCATGCGGAACCAGCGCACGTTGAGCGCCGGGTGGTCGGAACGCCGCTCGTGCAGCACGAACAGGGTGAGGACGAACAGGCCGCCGCAGGCCGTGCCGTAGACCTCGGGGTCGGTGAAGTCGGCGAGCTGGCCGCCCTTGATGATGCCGTAGACCAGCAGGACCAGGCCCACGACGGAGAGCACCACGCCCAGCGGGTCGAGGCGGCCGGGCCGCGGGTCCCTGGAGTCCGGGACGAGCACGGACATCGTGATCAGCGCGGTGATCACGATGGGGACGTTGACGAGGAAGACCGAGCCCCACCAGAAGTGGTCGAGCAGGATGCCGCCGGTGATCGGCCCTATGGCGACGGCGAGGCCGACGGCGCCCGCCCAGATGCCGATGGCCTTGGGCTGCTCCTCGCGCTCGAAGACGTTCATGATGATGGCGAGCGTGGCGGGCATGACGAACGCGCCGCCGAAGCCCATGAGCGCGCGGAACGCGATCAGCTCGTGGGGCGAGCCGGAGAAGGCGGACAGCACCGATCCGGTGCCGAAGACGACCATGCCGAAGAGCAGGACCTTCTTGCGGCCGAGCCGGTCGCCCAGCAGGCCGGCCGTGAACAGGATCCCGGCGAAGACCAGCGTGTAGGAGTTTATGGCCCACTCGAGCTCGCTCTGGGTGGCCCCGAGGCCCGTGGGGGCGGGGGTGGCGATCGTCTTCATCGCCACGTTCAGGATCGAGTTGTCCAGCACGACGATGAGCAGGCTGAACAGCAGGACCGCCAGGATCGCCCAGCGTCTGCGGTGGACCGCCTCGGGGACTCTCCGGGGCGGCGCGGCGGCTGCGGCGCCGGGGGGATCGGTTGCCATACGAGCCAGCCTAGATCCTTTCGATACGGGCCCGTCTCGTATTCGAAATCCTTTACTCCAGTCTGTCGAACACGTGTGTGTACGGTCGTCGCCCCGCGGCCTTCCCCGGGCTTCCCCGTCCGGAGTGGGCATGTCAGCATGGAGGGGATCCGGGGACGCCGTCAGGGCGCCTCGAGACGACACATCACAGGAGCACACCGCCATGACGACTGCGCATGCCTCGCACTCCGCGAACAAGCCCGACAGCAGCCGTGACCCCAAGGCGCTGTACGGGGGCACGAGCTCCCGGCGCATCACCGTCCGCGACATCGCCGCCGCCAAGGTCCGCGGCGAGAAGTGGCCCATGCTCACCGCCTACGACGCGATGACCGCCTCCGTCTTCGACGAGGCCGGCATCCCCGTCCTCCTCGTCGGCGACTCCATGGGCAACTGTCACCTCGGCTACGAGTCCACCGTGCCCGTCACCATGGACGAGATAGCCATCCTCTCCGCCGCCGTCGTACGCGGCACCAAGCGCGCCCTGATCGTCGCCGACCTGCCCTTCGGCGCCTACCAGGAGGGCCCGGTCCAGGCGCTGCGCAGCGCCACCCGGCTGATCAAGGAGACCGGTGCGAGCGCGGTCAAGCTGGAGGGCGGCGAGCGGTCCGCCGAGCAGATCAAGCTGCTGGTGGACGCCGGCATCCCGGTGATGGCCCACATCGGCCTCACCCCGCAGTCGGTGAACGCCTTCGGCGGCTATCCCGTGCAGGGCCGCGGCGAGGAGGCCGCGGCGCAGCTCCTGCGGGACGCCAAGGCCGTGCAGGACGCGGGCGCCTTCTCCGTCGTCCTGGAGCTCGTCCCGGCCGAGCTGGCCGCCGAGGTCACCCGCACGCTGCACATCCCGACCGTCGGCATCGGCGCCGGCTCGGAGTGCGACGCGCAGGTGCTGGTGTGGACGGACATGGCCGGCATGACGGCCGGGCGCGTGCCGCGCTTCGTCAAGCAGTACGCACAGCTGCGGGAGGTCCTCGGCGGCGCGGCGCGCGCCTTCGCGGAGGACGTGGTCGACGGCGCGTACCCGGCCGAGGAGCACGCCTTCCACTAGGCGGCGCGCCTGCCCGGCGGCATGTCCTCCGCCGCGGTGATCATCCCCCGCGGCCCTCGCCTACAGGTCACCGACAGCCCTTGTCGGTGACCTGTAGGCGGCTTGTCAGTGGGCCCTGGCACCGTAGGGGGCATGACGCGAAACGACATCCCACGGGGGGCGGGCAGCGGCGGGAACGCCGTCGAAGTCCGCGGCCTCGTCAAGCACTTCGGCGCCACCAAGGCGCTCAACGGCGTCGACCTGGACGTCCGCGAGGGCACCGTCCTCGGCGTGCTCGGTCCCAACGGTGCCGGCAAGACCACGCTCGTGCGCTGCCTGTCCACCCTGCTCCGGCCGGACGCGGGCTCCGCCCGGGTCGCCGGGTACGACGTGCTGACCCAGCCCCGGCAGCTGCGCCGGGTCATCGGCCTGACCGGCCAGTACGCCTCGGTGGACGAGAAGCTGTCCGGCTTCGAGAACCTGTACATGATCGGCCGGCTGCTGGACCTCTCCCGCAAGAACGCCCGCCGGCGGGCGGAGGAGATGCTGGAGCGCTTCTCCCTCACCGAGGCCGCCAAGCGGCCCGCCGGGCAGTACTCCGGCGGTATGCGCCGCCGGCTGGACCTGGCCGCCTCCATGATCGGCCGGCCGGCCGTCCTCTACCTGGACGAGCCCACCACCGGCCTCGACCCCCGCACCCGCAACGAGGTGTGGGAAGAGGTCCAGCGGATGGTCTCCGAGGGCGCCACCGTCCTCCTCACCACGCAGTACATGGAGGAGGCCGAGCAGCTCGCGAGCGAGCTCACGGTCATCGACCGCGGACAGGTCATCGCGGGCGGCCGGGTGGACGAGCTCAAGGCGAAGGTCGGCGGGCGCACCCTGCAGATCCGCCCGGTGGACCGCACCGATCTGCCCCGCATGACCGGCGCGCTGGCCCAGGCCCAGCTCGACGGGATCGCCGGCGCCACCGCCGACGAGGCCGAGGGCGTGGTCAACGTCCCGATCATCAGCGACGAGCAGCTGACGGCCGTGGTCGCCCTGCTGGGCACGCGCGGCTTCGCCATCGCCGGCATCTCCACCCACCTGCCGAGCCTCGACGAGGTCTTCCTCGCCGTCACCGGCCAGAAGGCGTCCGCCCCGCAGGACGCTCCCACCGACGAACTCCAGGAGGTCGCCGCATGAGCGCGGCCACGGTCAGCGCGCCCGCGCCGGCGCCCGCCCACGACGGCCGCATCGGCCTGCGGGCCAACCTGCGGCACATCGGCGCCCTCGCGCGCCGCAACATGCTGCAGATCAAGCAGGACCCGGAGTCGATGTTCGACGCCGTGATCATGCCGATCATCTTCATCCTGCTCTTCACGTACGTCTTCGGCGGCTCGATGGCCGGCAAGGGCCACGAGAAGGAGTACCTCAACTACCTGGTGCCCGGCCTGATGGCCATGATGGGCATGAACATCGCGATGGCCGTCGGCACCGGCGTCAACGACGACTTCAAGAAGGGGGTGATGGACCGCTTCCGCACCATGCCGATAGCCCGGTCCTCCGTCCTCATCGCGAAGATCGTGGTCGAGGTCGGCCGGATGCTCGTCGCCACGTCCATCCTGCTCGGCATGGGCTTCGCGCTCGGCTTCACGGTCGCCACCTCCGCGCTGCACCTGCTGGCCGCGGTGGCCCTGTCCATGGTCTTCGGCGCCTCGCTGATGTGGATCTTCATCCTGCTGGGCCTCACTCTGAAGACGGCGCAGGCCGTCCAGGGAATGGCGATGATCATCTTGATGCCCCTGCAGTTCGGCAGCTCGATCTTCGCGCCGACGGCCAACATGCCGGGCTGGCTCGAGAGCTTCACCGACTACAACCCGCTGTCCAACCTCGCCGATGCCGTACGGCACCTGCTGCGCGGCGGACCCGTGGCCCACTCGGTGTGGATGACGCTGGCCTGGGCCGCCGCCATCACCCTCGTGACCGCACCGCTGGCCGTCGCGAAGTTCCGCAAGAAGACCTGAGCCGGGCCCGTGTCCGCGTCATACGAGGGCGGTGGCCTCCTCCAGGGTGAGGCCGCCGCCCTCGGCGTACGCGCTCTCGTACGCGTCGTCGCCGAGCAGCTCCCGCACCTCCGCCTCCGTGCGCTCGTACACCTCGCGCTCCACCGACGCCACCGGGAAGTCGACCGGGCGCAGGGCCTCACCGGCGCCCAGCAGCCGGGCCGCGCGCAGCGCGTGCTCCTCGCGGGCCGCCGGCTCCGTGTGCTCCCCGCCGGCCAGCCCGGTGTGGGCGAAGGCGCCGAACAGCAAGTGCGTCATGGGAAGTTGCGGCACCGCCATCGTCGACAGCGGGTCGCCGGCCATCGACAGGGCCTTGCGCAGCTTCGGCAGGGCGTCCGCCGGGCGGCCCTCCAGCGTGTCCAGCCAGGCCATCTGACCGCACATCAGGCTCTCGAACATCACCACCGAGCGGATGCCGAAGTCCGCCATCAGCTCCTCGAAGATCTCCCGGGCCTCGGCCGTGCGCCCGGTGCGGGCGACCCGCACGCCGAGCTGCAGCCTCCCGAAGATCGCGGCATCCGTATTGCCCTGCTCGGCCTCCGCGATGGCGTCGCGGAGCATCTGCTCGCCCTCCTCGTCGCCGACCGTCCCCGCCTCGACCAGCACCCCCGCGAGCCGGGCGCGCAGCGCCGGCAGCTGCCCGGTCGAGCCGAGCTCGCGGACCTGCTCGACGGCCTCCCGGTAGACCTCGGCCGCAAGGCCGAACTGGCCGCGCCGCTCGTGCACCTCGCCCAGGCCCGTCAGGCCCTCCGCCACGCCCCAGGAGTCCCCGAGCCGCCGGAAGATCCGTACGCTCTCCTCCGCGTCAGCGGTGGCCTGGTCCAGCCCGCCGGGGTGGTCGTTGAATATCTTGGAGCGCAGCTGCAGCACGTGGCCCAGCTCCCAGTCGTAACCCAGCTCGCGGCAGCGCCCGACCATCGTGTCCAGGGTCCGGTAGAGCGCCTCGAAATCGCCCGTCATGAGGATGGCGAAGAAGACGATGAAGCCCGGCACGCGGCAGGTCTGCGGCGGCGCGTCGGCGTAGGCCGCGGCGATGGCGCGCAGCCTGCGCTGCGTCGTGGGCGCGTGGACCACGGACATGTCCGTGATGCTGATCAGCCGCGTCAGGTGGACGCCGCGCCGCGCCTCCGCCAGCACCTCGGGCGTCATCGGCGGCGGCTGCTCGGTGCAGGCCTGGTACAGCGGGGGGACGGGGGCGGCCGGCCCGGCGAACGGGTCGGGGCCCATCGCGCCCACCACCTCCGCCCAGTGCGCGGCGTCCGCGCGGTGCTCCCTGAGCTGCCAGAACCAGCCCAGGGACAGCACCAGGCACAGCGCCTCCTGCTCCTCCCGCGCCGCGACGGCCCGGCGCAGGGCCGTGCGCAGGTTGTCGTGCTCCAGCTCCAGGCGCTCCAGCCACACGGCCTGGGCCGGGCCGCGCAGCAGCGGGTCGGCGGTGCGCGCCAGCTCGCGGTACGCGACGAGGTGGCGGTGCTCGGTCGCGGCCCGCTCGCCGGCCTCGTCCAGCCGCTCGGCCGCGTACTCCCCGACGGTCTCCAGCAGCCGGTAGCGCATCTCGCCGCCGGCGGCGGGCGCCGCGACCACGAGCGACTTGTCGACGAGCGAGCCGAGGAGGGCGGCCACGTCGCGGGCCCCGACCGCCTCCGGCGCGGGCTCGGCGTCCGGCCCGTCCGAGCAGACCTCCTCGGCGGTGACGAGGTCGCAGCCGCCGGAGAAGACGGACAGGCGGCGCAGGACGGCCCGCTCCGGGCCGTCGAGCAGGTCCCACGACCAGTCGACGACCGCGCGCAGCGTCTGCTGGCGCGGCAGGACGGTGCGGCTGCCGGACGTCAGCAGCCGGAAGCGGTCGTCCAGGCGGTCGGCGAGCGTGCGCGGGCTGAGCAGCCGCAGCCGGGCGGCCGCGAGCTCGATCGCCAGCGGAAGCCCGTCCAGCCGGCGGCAGATCTCGGCGCACGCCTCGGGGTCGTCCTCGACGCGGAAGCCGGGGCGGGCCGCGGCACCGCGGTCGGCGAGCAGCCGCAGGGCCACGGTGCCGGGCAGCGGCTCCACGGGGAGCACCGCCTCACCGGGCACGCTCAGCGGCTCGCGGCTGGTGGCGAGCACCGTGACGGCCGGGCAGTGCGCGAGGAGCGTCTCGGCGACGCGCGCGGCGGCGTCGATCACGTGCTCGCAGTTGTCGAGGACGATCAGCATGCGCCGCGGCGCGCAGTGCTCGGCGAGCCGCGCCAGCGGGTCGGCCGCGGAGGCGTCACTGGCGGCCCGCAGCCCGTCGGCGGTGGTGCGCACCACGGTCTCGCGGCCGCCGAGCGCGGTCAGCACGGCCTCCGGGACGGTGGCCGGGTCGTCGACGGGCGCGAGCTCCGCGAACCACACTCCGTCGCTCCAGCCGCCCCCGTCCGCGGCCGCGGCCTCGGCGGCCTCCTGCGACAGCCGCGTCTTCCCGGCCCCACCGGGCCCGAGCAGCGTGACCAGCCGCCGCGTCCGCAGCTCGGCCCCGATGAGGGCGATGTCGTCCTCCCGCCCGACGAAGGAGGTGAGACGGGCACGGAGGTTGCCGGGGTGGGCGGGGATGCCGGAACGGGGGGCGGGGCCGGCGGCGGTGGGGGGCGCGGCGCGGTGCGGGGCCGGCGCGCTGGGGGCGGTTGCGGGTATGCCGTCTGCGCCGGTGGGGGTTCCGGGGGCGGGTGCAGGGCCGTGCGGGGCCGGTGTGCCGAGGGGCGCGGGCGCGGGGCCGCCGCCTTCGGAGGCGGGGGAGTCCATGGCGTGCCCGGCCGGGGCGCCGGGGGAGGGGGCGGTTGCCCCGTCCGCGCTCGTGGACGTTCCCGCCGCAGGCACAGCCCCGTGCGGGGCCGTTGCCCCGGAAAGGCCGGCGGTTTCCGGGCGCGGGCCTGCCCCGGCCCCGCCCGCCGGGTACGGCACCCCGTACGGCGCCGGGGCGCCCTGGGGCGCGACCGGCCCCGCTCCCGCCGCAGGCGGACGGCCCTGCGGATCCGGCGACAGCAGCTCCGTGTGGAGCGCGCGGAGTTCCGGGCCCGGGTCCGTGCCGAGGCGGTCCGCGAGGTCGCGGGCCAGGTCCGCGTAGGCGGCGAGCGCCTCCGCCGGGCGGCCCGCCGCCCGCAGGGCGCGCAGCCGTACGGCGTGCAGCGGCTCGTCCAGCGGATGCGCCTCGCACAGCGCAGTGAGCTCGGGAAGGACCTGTTCCGCATGGCCGAGGGCGACTCCGGCCGCGAGGCGTGCCCGGCGGGCGTCCAGGCGGCGGGCCTCGTACCGTACGGCCAGGGCGGCCCGCCCCGGCAGGTCGGCGAGGACGGGCCCGCGCCACAGGGCGAGCCCCTCGTCCAGCAGGGCGGCGGCCTTGGCGGGGTCGCCGTCGGCGAGGGCCCGCGCCCCCTCGTCGGCGAGCTGCTGGAAGCGGTACAGGTCGACGTCCTCGGGCCCGGCGCAGAGCCGGTAGCCGCCGGCCACCGAGGCCACCGCGCCGTGGCCGAGGGCCCGCCGGAGCCGTCCCACGAGCGCCTGCAGCGCGCCCGCCGCGTCGGCGGGCGGCTCGTCCTCCCAGACGGCGTCGATCAGCGCCTCGGCGGTGCGCACGCGCCCCGGGTGCAGCGCGAGCGCGGCGAGGAGGGCGCGCAGCCGGGCGCCGCCGAGTGAGGCGGGCCGGCCGTCGCCGGAATGGGCCTGGGTGGTGCCGAGGATGCCGTAGCGCACCCGGCCATTCTCTCCCGGCCGGACGGGCCCGCCCGGCCGGGTTACGGCCAGGAGGGGTGGAGGAAGTACCGTCACCCCGGTACCTCCCGTACATCCGTACATCACGGCCCGTCCCACAGGAGCACAGGTATGTCGACAGCGACCCGCGGCGAACGGCGCGTGAGCCCCGTCTTCCTCGCCCTCGTCGCCATCATGGCGGTCTCCATATGGGCGGTGTGGACGGACTTCTCGGCGAGCCCGGGCTTCGCCGTCTTCCTCTTCATCGTCTCCGGCTGGCTCGTCTCGCTCTGCCTGCACGAGTACGCGCACGCGCGCACCGCCCTGCACGGCGGCGACCTCACGGTCGGCGCCAAGGGCTATCTGACGCTCGATCCGCTGAAGTACACGCACGCCATGCTGAGCATCGTGCTGCCGCTCGTCTTCGTGATCATGGGCGGGATCGGCCTCCCCGGCGGCGCGGTCTTCATCGAGCGTCACCGCATCCGCGGCCGCTGGAAGCACACCATGATCTCGGCCGCGGGCCCCCTGACGAACGCCGCCTTCGCCGTGGTCGTCACGGCCCCCTTCTGGCTGGGCGCGATGGACGGCGTGCCGGACCACTTCCGCTACGCGCTCGGCTTCATGGCCCTGCTGCAGGTGACCGCCGCGATCCTCAACTTCCTGCCCGTGCCCGGCCTGGACGGGTACGGAGTGATCGAGCCGTGGCTGTCGTACAAGGTGCGGCGCCAGGTGGAGCCGTTCGCTCCGTTCGGGATACTGGCCGTCTTCGGCTTCCTGTGGATCCCCGAGGTCAACCACGCGTTCTTCGACATGATCGACGCGGTGCTGCGGGCCCTCGGCGTGACGCCCTGGGACACGTACTGGGGCCGCGAGCTGTTCCGCTTCTGGCAGGGCACGCCGGACATCCCGCCGCTCACGGGCCTGGTGCTCTGACCTCCGCAGCGGTCAGTTCAGCGCGTCCGCCGGGTCCGACACCCAGTACGTGACGCGCAGGGCGTTGTCGACGTACACGCCCTTCGCCGGAAGGGCGGCCCTGGCCATCGCGCCGCTGCCCTCGAAGCCGATCTCCAGCTCGTGCGCGGTCCGGCCCTTGCCGCCGCTGCCGTCGCCCGCGGACAGGATCACACCGGCGTAGCCCTTCCCGCCCGGCGGGAGCGAGGTGACCGCCTGCGGCTTGCTGTCCTCGATGACCGGCGGAACGGACTGCGCCCCCTCGAACTTGACGACGGGGTAGCCCGGCAGGTCGCACATCTTGGAGCCCTTGTTGGTGACGGTGATCAGCATGTGGTTGAGGGGTCGGGAGACCGGCGTGGCGACGACCTCCGTGTCGGCGGCGCTGCAGGGCACGCGGTTCTCGGGGGCGTACGGGTCGCCGGACGCGCTGCCCGCTCCCTGGGAGTGGCGGGGCCCGGAGGCGGCCGGCCCGCCGGGCTTCGCGGCCGGCTTGGTCCGGGCCGCCGTCCGCACGGACTCCGAGGGCCGGGCGGCCGCCGAGGGCGGGGCGGTCACGGAGGTCTGCGGGGAGGCGGCCCCCTCCGTGCGGACGCCTTCTCCCTTTCCGCTGTTGCTGCACGCCGCCAGCGAGAGCGCGGCGATCCCTGCGGAGGCGAGGGCGACGGCGGCGAACGGACGGGGGCGGGAGGCGGGCCGGCGGATGGTGGTGCGCATGGCTGGTCTCTTTCTTCGCGGGTGGGAAGCGGAGCGTCGCTCAACCGGATCCGGGAGCGGCATGCTTGTATGGCGAAAGCTTGTGCGGTGGTGTGTCCAGGGCGCCAGGGCAGCGCCCGGATCCGGGACGCCGGAACGCCCGTACGGGCTCTGACCTGGGGGAATGACGATTCCCTGGAACGGGGAAGTGGAATGGGGGGAGTGGCGTGGGGGCGGGCGATCTCGCTGAACTGCTGCGATCGCTGAAGGAGCGGTCGGGGCTCAGCTACGGGGTGCTGGCCAAGCGGCTGCACGTCAGCACGTCGACGCTGCACCGGTACTGCAGCGGGGCCGCCGTGCCCGCGGAGTTCGCTCCGGTGGAGCGGCTGGCCCGCCTGTGCCGGGCCACGCCGGAAGAGCTGATGGAGGTCCACCGGCGGTGGATCGTGGCGGACGCGACGCGGGGGCGCAAGCAGCAGGCGGAATCCGCGGCGCCGCCGGAGGCGGCTTCGGGCGCGCCTTTCGCAGCACCGCCGGAGGGGCCGTCTTCAGCGACGCCGTCAGGGGTGCGAGCGACGTCCGCGGAGGCGGAAACGGCATCGCCGGGGACGGCAGCGGCGCGGTCAGCGGAGCAAGCGGCACCGTCAGCAGCGGAAGCGGCGCGGTCCGGCGCGAAAGCGGAGCCGTCGGTGGCCCCGCGGGAGCGGGCGACGGCATCGCCGTGGCGGCCGGGCCGCCGCGTCGTCCTCACCGCCGTGTCCGCCGCCGTGGTCGCCGCCGTCCTGGGTTCGGCGGCGCTCGCCGTCACGCTCGGGCACGACGGCAGCGGCTCCGGCCAGGACGCGGTGAACCGGTCGGCAGGGGCCACGGCGCCGGTGAAGGCGGGGGAGCGCGGCGCGTCCGGGAAGCCGGGCACCGGCCGGGGACCGGGGGACGGAGCGACTCCTTCTCCTGATGCTTCCGCAGCATCAGGGGCCGGACAGGAAAAAACCGGGCAAGAGGAATCCGGGCAGAACGAAAGCAGTAGCAGCAGCGGCGGCGAAAAGGGCGGGGGGACCCGGGGCGCCCCCGGCAGCGAGGGCGGAAAAGGCAACGGGTCCGAGGGGTCCGGCGTCCCGCTGACCGCGCACGTCCGGCCGTACGCCTACGAAAGCCCCTGCTCCCAGCACTATCTGGTCAACCGGCAGCCCGGTGCCGTCCCGGTGCCGCCCACGGAGCCGGACGCTCCGGGCTGGGTGTCCGAGGTCGGTGCCGTCGCGGCCGGCGAGCAGTTCGTCAAGATCACCCTGCAGGGCACCGGCAAGGAGACCGTCGTCCTCGAAGGGCTGCACGTCCGGGTGCAGGACAGCAAGGCGCCGCTCGCGTGGAACGAGTACCTGACGGGCGTCGGGTGCGGCGGTGACGTCTCGACGCGGTCCTTCGGCGTCGACCTCGACGCCGCGCAGCCCGCCGTGACGCCCGGGGGCGGGCAGCGCGCCTTCCCGTACAAGGTGAGCGAGGCCGATCCCGAGGTCTTCTACGTCAAGGCCGGCGCCAAGCGGCACGACGTGACGTGGCACCTGGAGGTGGAGTGGTCCAGCGGCAGCCGGCGCGGGGTGCTGCGGATCGACGACCGGGGCAGGCCTTTCCGCACCAGCGGCGCCGGGGACAGGCCCTCCTACCAGTGGCCCCCGGGCGGCCGGGGCTGGGAGCAGGCCCCCCGGGCCGGGAGCTGAGGGCGCCGGGTCAGGCCTTGCCCCGGGCCGCGGCCTCGTCCCGGGCCGCGGCCTTGTCGTTCTTCGCCTTGCGCACGTAGTACCAGGCGATGTTGGACGAGACGCCGAGCAGCAGGATCCAGACGATGCCGAGCCAGCTGCCCTGCGCGAAGGAGACGACGGCCGCCGCGACCGAGAGAACGCAGACGGCGAGGGCGTAGAGGGCGAGGCGGGGCATGGGGGACGGCTCCTGTCCGGGGGCGCATACGGGCACGATCCCGGCCATTGTCGCTCAGCCGCCGTGCCCGCGTCCCCCCGCCCCGTCCCGCCTCGTCCCGCCCGTCCGCCGGGCGTCCGCTCAGACGTCGGTGACGCGCAGGCCGGCGTGTGCCTTGTAGCGGCGGTTCACCGAGATCAGGTTGGCGACCAGCGACTCCACCTGGTGCGCGTTGCGCAGCCGGCCGGCGAAGACGCCGCGCATGCCGGGGATGCGGCCCGCCAGCGCCTGCACGATGTCGGTGTCGGCCCGCGACTCGCCGAGCACCATCACGTCGGTGTCGATCGTGGCGATCTCCGGGTCCTGCAGCAGGACGGCCGACAGGTGGTGGAAGGCGGCGGTGACGCGCGAGTCCGGCAGCAGGGCGGCGGCCTGCTCGGCGGCGCTGCCCTCCTCCGGCTTGAGGGCGTACGCGCCCTTCTTGTCGAAGCCGAGCGGGTTGACGCAGTCGACGACGAGCTTGCCGGCGAGCTCCTCGCGGAGCCCCTCCAGGGTCTTGGCGTGACCGTCCCACGGCACGGCGACGATCACGACGTCGCTGCGGCGCGCGCACTCGGCGTTGTCGGCACCCTCGATGCCGAGGCCCAGCTCGCCGGCGGCGGTACGGGCCCGCTCGGCCGCACGCGAGCCGATGATCACCCGCTGGCCCGCCTTGGCCAGCCGGTAGGCGAGGCCCCGGCCCTGGTCACCGGTGCCGCCGAGCACGCCGACCACCAGGCCGGAGACGTCGGGAAGCTCCCAAGGGTCCTTCACCGGGGCCTTCTTCACGTTCTGGGCGTCATCAGAAGTAGTCATGACAGCGATACTGTCACGCTGATGTGCACGCACGTGCGAGGGAGCGGCGGCACACTGGAGTCATGTGCCGCAGCATCAAGACCCTGCGCCCGCCGATGACGCCGTCCGCCGGTGACGAGGACATCCGCGCGGCCGCCCTGCAGTACGTGCGGAAGGTGTCCGGGTTTCACCACCCCGCCGCGCACAACCAGGCCGTGTTCGAGGAGGCGGTGACTGCCGTGGCGGCGGCCACGAAACGGCTCCTGGACGGCCTGGAGGTGCGGGGCGCGTCGAAGACGTAGGTCAGACCGCGCAGGCGCCGTCCGCGCAGGCCTCGCCGGCGCCCGCCGCGGCGGTGCCCGCCCCGGCCCCGGTCGCCTCCGCGACCTGCTGGAGGATCTTCAGGAAGGTGTCCGCCTCCTGGCCGCCCTGGACGGCCCACTGCCCCTCGAAGACGAACGTCGGCACGGCCGTGACGCCCCGCTGCCGCGCCTCGTCGATCTCGTCCAGGACCTCGTCGTGCAGGTCGTCGCCGTCCAGGAAGGCGGCGACGGGGTCCCGGTCCAGGCCCACGGTGACCGCGGCGTCCGTCAGGTGCTCACGGTCGCCGATGTCGAGGCCCTCGCCGAAGTGCGCCTCCAGGAGACGGCCCTTGAGGCGGCCCTGGGCGTCCGCCCCGAACTCCTCCAGCACGAAGCGCAGCAGGCGGTGGGCCAGCAGGGAGTTGTTCTCGACGACGGTGTCGAAGTCGAAGGTCAGCCCCTCGTCCGCCCCCAGCCGCGTGATGTGGTCGTCCATGGCGACGGACTGCGGCCCGTACTTGGCGGCCAGCACCTCGCGGTGGGGAAGCGGCTCCTCCGGAGCGTGCGGGTCGAGCTGGAAGGGCCGGTAGACCACCTCGACATCGCCCGCCCCGGGGAACGCGGCCAGCGCCTGCTCGAAGCGGCGCTTGCCGACGTGGCACCACGGGCAGGCGATGTCGCTGTAGATCTCGACCTTCACTGCAGACTCACTCCATCAGCATTGCTTGAATAATCAAACAATGCTAACGCGAGCGACGGGAGACCGGTCAGCCGACGAGCTGGATCTCCTGGTGGGTGCCGGAGGCGTCCACGTCGGCGTAGTAGCTCAGGTTGCCGTCGGCCCAGCGGGCGAGCAGGTCCTCCTGCTTGCCGCCGCCGAAGGAACCGGCGACCAGCGGCTGGGCGTACTTCCAGGCCGAGCCTTCGGGGCGGAGGGCGATGCCGTCGCGGAAGCCGGTCGTACCCAGGCTGGGGAAGAGGTCGGTCTTGCCGTTCTTGGTGCGGACGATCAGGTCGTCCAGGCCCTTGCCGGTGAACTGGCCGGAAGTGATCTGTGCGTCGACGCGGGTCTTGTCGGCCCGGGTCAGCTGGGTCTCCCGGGAGACGCCGAAAGCGTCGGTGTCGGAGTACATGGAGGTCGAGCCGTCGGCCCACAGGACGACCAGGTCGTTGCGCCGGTGCTTGTCGGTGTGGCGGCCGGCCGCGATGGAGCGGGCGTTCTTCCAGCTGTTGCTGTACGCCAGCGTCTTCTCGTACTCGACGCCGCGCGTGCTGAGCTGCTGGTAGGTCGAGAGCTTGCCGCTCTTCCAGCGGACGGTGAGCCCGTCGTAGCCGGAGGGGTTGGCCTCGGTGCTGGTGACGGCCTCGGCGTCCTTCCAGTAGCTGCCCGCGTCAGCGATCTTGTACTCGTGCAGGAACGGGTACTTGGGGTCCTGCTTGCCGGAGCTCGCGAAGACGCTGGCCGAGCCGTCGGCCCAGACGACGAAGAGGTCCGAGCGCTCACCGTCGAGCGAGTCGAAGTGGCCCGGGACGACATGGACCGCGTTCTTCCAGTTCACCCGGGACAGGACGTTGCGGGAGGCGACGGCCTGGATCCAGCCGGCGATGTCGTCGACGCGGGTCTCGGACGCGGTCCGGCGCTTCTCCGACTCGTCCGTGCCGAAGCAACCGGCCTGGCCGGAGGTGCTGTGGATGCCGAACAGCTGGGCGTAGTCCTGGTTGTACGTGAAGAGGGGGCCGCCCGTGTCGCCCTGGCACACGGCGGCGTCAGGAGACACGCCTTCGATGTTCAGGGTGGTGGCGGTCGTCGAGCCGGCCTTGAACTCGGCGGCGTGCAGACGGTCGGGAACCCACTCGTCCTTGGTCCGGCCGTAGCCGGCCGCCCGCAGGGTTTCGTGCGGCAGCGGCAGCTGGTACCCGAAGGCGTTCACCGGCTTGACGTTGGTGACCGGCTGCGCCAGCCGCGCCATGACCAGGTCGCGGTCCTCGCGCGGCACGAGCTCGACGACGTCCACGACGGCGCCGCCGTCCTCACGGCCGAGGTCCGTGCGGCCGATGGTGGCGGTCGTCTTCCACTTCGGGGCGCCCGGGGCGACCTTGAAGCCCTTGGCAGGGTCGTCGGCGAAGCAACTGGCGGCGGTGATCAGCCACTCCTGCTGGACGAGGGCGGCGGAGCAGGCGCGCCGCCCGTCGATGTCCAGCTTCGCCGTGAAGGCGTACTCGCCGTCGGCGACCGGGTCGCCGGTGACGGCGTGTGCCGGGGCGCCGGTCAGGAGCGTCGCCGCGGCGGCGGAGGCGAGGATGCCCGTCATCCACGCGGCGCGCGGACGTGCGGAAGCCATGATGGTGTTCCCCCTGGGAAGTGTGCGGATGAAGTGTGCCGAGAGCGGCGGCGTCAGATCTGGAGGGCCAGGAGCGTGGCGGGCGTGCCCCAGGACGCCTCGCCCACGGCCTTCACGTCGTTCGCGGGCACGTTGACCATCCCGGTGGGGCCGCCGACGGACGCCCACACCCCGTACTTGCCGGCCGAGATGGCCATGACGTCGGGAATGTCCAGGCTGAGGTAGCCCTTCTTGCCGTTCCCGGTGACCTTGAAGCAGATCCGGCCCTGGTTGATCTCGTCGCGCTGCTTCGTGTAGACGCTGATGTCGGCGCCGGCCTTGCAGTCGGTGAGCAGGATGTGCCCGTCACCGCTGTCGAGCCGGATGCCGCGCTCCTTGAGGATCTTCGCCGCGCCGGGGTACTCGAAGGTCTCCACGGCCGTGGGCAGCGTGGTGCCGTTGTCGGTGCCGGCAGCGAGGCCCGGGGCGGCGGCGCCCAGGACGGCGGCGGCGGCGCCGAGGCCGCCGATCAGAATAGTGCGTGCACGGGAAAGCATGCGAAATCCCCCCGGTTTCGGAAAAGTCAGGACTGCAAATTATCACGCAGAACGATCACTCCTGTCCGAATATCGGACGTCTGTCGCCGGGGGCGGGCGGCACGAGCGGCCCGGCGTCAGCCGGTCTCGCGCCACCGGTTCGTGATCGGCAGCCGCCGGTCCTTCCCGAACCCCTTCGCCGAGATCTTCGTGCCCGGCGGGTACTGCCGCCGCTTGTACTCCGCCGTGTCGACCATCCGCAGGACGCGGGTGACCAGCTCCGGGTCGAAGCCCTCGGCGACGATCTCGGCGTGGCCGCGGTCGCGGTCGACGTAGAGCTCCAGGATCCGGTCGAGGACCTCGTAGTCCGGCAGGGAGTCCGTGTCGACCTGGCCCGGGCGCAGTTCGGCGCTCGGCGGCTTGGTGATGGAGTTCTCCGGGATGGGCGGGGTCTCGCCGCGGGCCGCGGCGTCGGCGTTGCGCCACTTGGCGAGGCGGAAGACCCAGGTCTTGTAGACGTCCTTGATCGGGCCGTAGGCGCCGACGGAGTCGCCGTAGAGCGTCGAGTAGCCGCACGCGAGCTCGGACTTGTTGCCCGGCGCGAGGACGATGTGGCCCTCCTGGTTGGAGACGGCCATCAGCATCGTGCCGCGCAGCCGCGACTGCAGGTTCTCCTCGGCGAGGCCGGTCAGCCCCAGGGCGCCCATGTACGCGTCGAACATCGGCGCGATCGGGACGGTGCGGAAGTGCAGCCCGGTGCGGCGGGCGAGCTCCTCGGCGTCGGCGAGGGAGTGCTCGGAGGAGTAGCGCGACGGCATGGCCACGCCGTACACGTTCTCCGCGCCGATCGCGTCGCAGGCGAGCGCGGCGACGAGCGCGGAGTCGATGCCGCCGGACAGGCCGATGAGCACGCTGCGGAAGCCGTTCTTGACGACGTACGCGCGCAGGCCCGTGACCAGCGCCTGGTAGACCTCGGCGTCGTCGCTCAGGTGCGGGGCCGTGCCGCCCGGCGTCTCCGGCTCGTACGCCGGGAGCGGGTCCGCGGACAGCGTGACGTGGTCGATGCGCAGCCCGTCGTCCACGACCCCGGACGGCGGCTCGGGGGCGGCGGCCGGCAGGTCGAGGTCGATCAGGACGCAGCCCTCCTCGAACTGCGGGGCCCGCGCGATCACCCCGCCGTCGCGGTCGACGACGATCGTGTCGCCGTCGAAGACCAGCTCGTCCTGGCCGCCGGTCATGGCCAGGTAGGCGGTCGTGCAGCCGGCCTCCTGGGTGCGCTTGCGCACCAGCTCCAGGCGGGTGTCGTCCTTCTCCCGCTCGTACGGGGAGGCGTTGACCGACAGCAGCAGCCCGGCGCCCGCCGCGCGCGCCGCCGGCACCCGGCCGCCCTCCTGCCACAGGTCCTCGCAGATGGCGAGGGCCACGTCCACGCCGTGCACCCGGACGACCGGCATGGTGTCGCCGGGCACGAAGTACCGGAACTCGTCGAAGACGCCGTAGTTCGGCAGGTGGTGCTTGGCGAAGGACAGCGCGACCGCGCCGCGGTGCAGCACGGCCGCGGCGTTGCGGGGGGCGCCCGCGGGACGGCCCAGGCGCGGCCGGTCCTCCTCGCTGCGGTCCAGGTAGCCGACGAGCACCGGGAGCTCGCCGAAGCCCTCGTCGGCCAGGCGTACGGCGAGGGCGTCCAGCGCGGCGCGCGACGCCTCCACGAAGGAGGGGCGCAGCGCCAGGTCCTCGACGGGGTAGCCGGTCAGCGCCATCTCGGGGAACGCCACCAGGTGGGCGCCCTGCCCGGCGGAGTGCCGGGTCCAGTGGAGGATCGACTCGGCGTTCCCGGCGAGATCCCCGACGCGGGAGTCGATCTGGTTCAGAGCGAGGCGAAGTTGAGGCACGCCGCCCAGAGTACTCGTCTATCTGACGCGATCTCTGAGCGGCGAGTGGGGGTGTCCGCGGTTACTTCCGGTAGCCGAGCAGCGTCATCATCCCGGACTCGGAGTGGTAGACGTTGTGGCAGTGGAGCATCCACAGGCCCGGGTTGTCGGCGTCGAAGTCCACGTCCAGCCGCTTGCCGGGCAGCACGATCGCCGTGTCCTTGCGCGCGCCGCCGCCCGGCAGGGCAAACGTGTGGCCGTGCAGGTGCATGGGGTGCCACATCGTCGTCGCGTTGACGAACGAGAGCCGCACCCGCTCGCCCGCGGCGACGGGCAGCCGCCGCGAGGGCGCGTACCGCTCCCCGTTGATCGCCCAGTCGTACTTCGCCATCGACCCGGTCAGCCGGAGCGTGACCGTACGGTCGGGGGCGCGGTCCCGCAGGCGCACGGACCGGTCCGCCTTGAGTCGGTCGGCGGTGAGCAGCCTGCCGTCCAGCTCGGCGGGGCGGGCCGACGCGTCCGGGGCCGCGCCGCCGCCGGTCCGCAGCAGGGCCAGTGCGGTCTGCTTCTTGCCCTCGGCCAGGGCCGTCAGCGGGAAGACGCCGTCCTTCGCCTCGACGAGCACGTCGTAGCGCTCGCCCATGCCCAGCAGCAGGGCGTCGGTCTCCGCGTGCTCGACCGGGTAGCCGTCGGTGTGGGTGACCGTCATCCGGTGGCCGCCGAGGGCGACGCGGAAGGCGGTGTCCCCGCCCGCGTTGACGAAGCGGATCCGGATGCGGTCGCCGGGCTTCGCCGTGAAGGTCTCGGGGTCGGCCGCGGTGCGCCCGTTGACCAGGTAGTACGGGTAGGCGACGTCGCCCGCGTCCCCGCCGAGGAGGGGGCTGGTGGCGCCCATCAGCATCCGGGAGGGGGACTTCTCCGCCGTGGCGGCCGTCATCGACATGTGGTGCATGCCGCCCCCTCCGCCGCCGTGGTCCATGCCACCCATGCCGCCCATGTCGTGGTCCATGCCGCCCATGCCCTTCGACAGCTCCGCGAGCACCGCGTCCGGCGTGCTGCCGTCCACCCCGTCGACCCAGTCGTCGAGGACGACGACCCACTCCTTGTCGTACTGCAGCGGCTCCTTCGGGTCCTCCACGATCAGCGGCGCGTACAGCCCGCGGTCCTGCTGGACGCCCGAGTGCGGGTGGAACCAGTACGTCCCGGGGTGCGCGACGGTGAACCGGTAGTCGAAGGAGGCGCCTGCCGGTACGGGGCGCTGGGTGACGCCCGGCACGCCGTCCATGTCGTTGCGGAGCGCGAGCCCGTGCCAGTGCATCGACGTGGACTCGGGCAGGTGGTTGGCGAGGGTGAGCGCGAGGGTGTCGCCCGCGGTGACCCGGACCTCCTTGCCGGGCAGACGGTCGCCGTACGCCCAGGTGCCGACCGTACGGCCGCCCAGGTCGATCCGGGTGCGGGTCGCCGTCAGCCGGACCGTGCGGACCGGTCCGCTCCCGCGCTTCGCCTCGGCCGCGGCGACCTCCGCGCCGTCCGGCGTGACGAAGGCGGCGGGTGCGGCGGAGGGCGAGGAGGAGCCGCCCGCGCTGTCGGAGCAGGCGGCGAGCAGGCCGCTGCCTGCGGCGGCGAGGCCGGCGCCGAGCACGGTGCGGCGGGTGTGCGTGCGGGTGTGCGCGCGGTTGTGCGTACGCATGGGTGAGTGCACCTCTGAGGGGTCGGTGAAGAAGGGGAAGGGACGCGCGGACGCGCGCTCCTACACCCGCAGCACCGACAGCCGTGCGAGGGACTTGTGCCGCGGAGGCGGCGGGATCGGCCACAGGGGCCGCAGCAGCCGCGCCCGGACCGCGGCCGCGGCGGCGGCCGGGCGGCGCAGGGCGGCGGCGACGAGCAGCAGGACGAGCGCCAGGAAGGCGGCGCCGAGGACGGCCAGGCAGACGGACATGGGGTCCATGCCGGGGGCGGTCAGCGGATCCTCCGCGACCGGCGAGGAAGCGGAGGCGTGAAGGGCGGAGGTGTGAGGGGCGGGGGCCTGAGCGGTGGGGGCGTGAGGCGTGCGGGAGTGATGCGCCTGGGCGTGCGCTCCCTCCCGGCCCGTACCCGCGTGCCCCGTCGGATGCCCCAGCATGTGCATCGTGACGATGCCCAGCAGCAGGGCGGAGAGCAGCAGGAGACGCCCGCACCACGCGGCCGCCGTCGACTGCTGTCCCTCCCAGGTCACCCTCGCACCCTACCCCCTCGGGGTATGCCCGTTCCATGGGTGCGGAAATGGGATGATGGGGTGAAATCGCTTGACGCACGGCCCTGAAGGACGCTCCCCCTCCCATGACCACCAAGGAACAGGTGAGGGACGACCGTCCCGTCGCCGTCCCCGCCCCGCCGAAGGCCCCCGGGCCCCAGCCGCAGTCGCAGCCGCAGTTCATCTCGTGGGTCACCCTCGCGATGATGACCACCGCCTCCGTCGCCAACCTGCGGCCCGCGCCGTCCATGGCGCTCTACGGACTGGCCGCCGTCTTCCTCTACCTCCTCCCGGCCCTGGTCTTCCTGCTGCCGACCGCCCTCGTCTCCGCCGAGCTGGCCTCGGGCTGGACGGGCGGCATCTACCGCTGGGTCAGCGAGGGGCTCTCCAAGCCGCTGGGCTTCCTGGCCGTGTGGTGCCAGTTCGCGATGACGATCGCCTACTACCCGAGCCTCCTGGCGTACGTGGCGAGCACCTTCGCCTACGTCGTCGACCCGCGGCTCGCCGGCAACGGCCTCTACGTCGCCGTCGTCATCGTCGTCGTCTACTGGGCGGGCGTGCTGATCTCCTCCCGCGGCACCAAGGCCGTGGCCGGGCTCTCCAGCGTGGGCCTCGTCATCGGCACCCTCGTCCCCGGCGTCGTGCTCGTCGTCCTCGGCCTGGTCTTCCTCGGCCAGGGCAACGCCTCCGCCGCCCCCATGGACAGCGGCCATCTGCTCCCGCCGTGGACCGGCCTCGCCAGCCTCGTGCTGATCGTCGGCAACTTCCTGTCCTACGCGGGCATGGAGATGAACGGTGTCCACGTCGCCTCGCTGCGCGAGCCCGGCAAGCAGTTCCCGCGCTCGGTGTTCGCCGCCACCGGCCTCGTCCTGCTGATCTTCATCCTGCCCGCGCTGGCCATCAGCTGGGTGATGCCGGGCGAGGACCTCAGCCTCACCGCCGGCGTGATGCAGGCCTTCCAGGGCTTCTTCGACCACTTCCACGTCGGCTGGCTGACCAAGGTGGTCGGCGTGCTGCTCGTCGCGGCGGCGCTCGGCGGCATGCTCGCGTGGCTGGCCGGGCCCTCCAAGGGCCTGCTGATGGTGGCCCGGCAGGAGGGCTACCTGCCGCCCGCGCTGCAGAAGCTCAACAAGAACGGCGTCCAGCGCAACATCATGGTCGCCCAGGGCGCGCTCACCACCGTCATCGCCCTGCTCTACGCCTTCATCCCCGACGTGTCCAGCGCGTACTGGATCTTCTCCGTCATCACCACGCAGATCTACCTCGTCGTCTACCTGCTGATGTTCGCCGCGGCCGTCCGGCTGCGGGCCACGCAGCCGGACCGGCCGCGCGGCTTCCGCGTGCCCGCCCTGCACCTCGTCGCCGGCGTCGGCTTCGCGGCCTCGCTCGCCGCCATGTGCATCGGCTTCATGCCGCCCGAGCAGTTCGGCGCCGGGTCGCTCCCGCGCTACCTGCTCACCGTCGGCGGCGGGCTGTTCGTGCTCGGATTCCTCATCCCGCTCGCCCTCCTGAAGTTCCGCAAACCGCACTGGGTGGCGCCGGAGCACCGCGAGAGCCCCGTCCGTTAGCTTGTCGGAGAGCGACGAGGGGGAAGCCATGGTCAGCGCGAACGGCGCCAACGGCGTGAACGGCACGGTGCGGCCGCCGGGGCGCATGCTCCGGATCGGAGGAGTGCCGCTGCACGTGGTGCGCGAGGGCTCCGGGCCGGTGTGCGTGCTCAGCGCCGGGCTCGGCATGGGCTGGTTCGACTGGGAGCCCGTCGTGCCGCTGCTCACCCCGCACCGCACCGTCGTCCGCTTCGACCGGCCCGGCCTCGGCTTCAGCGCCCCGCCCGTCGAGCCGCCCACCGCCGCCGGCGAGGCCGACCGGATAGCCGGCGTCCTCGACGCCCTCGGGCTGCACGAACCCGCCACGGTCGTCGGCCACTCCCTGGCCGGCTTCCACGCGGAGGCGTTCGCCCGGCTGCACCCGCAGCGCACGGCCGGCATCGTCCTCGTCGACGGCAGCGTCGAGGAGGACCCGCGCCCCGCGCCCGCCCGCGAGCTGCGCACCACCGCCGCCCACGCCCGCGGCCTCGTCCTCGCCGCGGCGGGGCTGCCGCGGGCGCTCGGCCCGTCCCTGCGCCGGCTCACCGTCCGCGCCTCGTCCGTCAGCCGCCAGGACCCGGCCCCGGCCGACCTCGTGCGGCGCACGTACGGGACGGGGCGGGTGGTGCGGGCGCTCCTCATGGAGAACGCCCGCTACCGCGACGTCGCCGCGGAGCTGGACGCCCTGCGCGAGAGCCGCCCCATGCCGCCCGTGCCGGTGAGCGTCCTCGCGGCCTCCCCGGGCACCGGGTCGTGGCTGGAGCGCCGCTGGCTGGAGCGGCAGCGGGCGCTGGCCGAGCGGCTCGACGGGCGCTTCGAGACGGTGGCCCCGGCGGGCCACCTGCTGATGTACGACCGCCCGCAGCCGGTGGCGTCCGCGATCCTGGCGACCGGCCCCACGGGCCGCTGACGCCGCCCCCGCGCCCACCGCACCGGCCCCGCCCCGCGGCCACCGCACGGAATCGGCCCCTCCATCCCGCGTCCACTTACCCCACGCCCCGCGTTCGGAATCCGTCAAACCGGAGAAACCCGGGGTTTTGACCCCCGTCGCAGCGGAAAACCTCGTGGCGCGCCCGTCGCACCGCCGATCGAGGGACCGCCATGCCCGTCACGTACGTGTCCGGAACCGCCCCTGGAGCCCTGCCGGTCGTCGGTCACGCCTGGCCGCTCCTGCGCAGACCCCTCGGCTTCCTCCGGTCCCTGCCCGCCCACGGCGACCTCGTGGAGATCCGCCTCGGGTCCGTGCCGGGCTACGTGCCCTGCCACCCCGAGCTGCTGCGCCAAGTCCTCCTCGACGACCGGACCTTCGACAAGGGAGGGCCGCTCTTCACCCGGCTCCGCGACATCGTCGGCAACGGCCTCGGCAGCTGCGAGCACCGGGACCACCGCCGCCAGCGCCGCCTCGTCCAGCCCGCCTTCCACCCCTCCCGCATGGACGGCTACGCCGCGGTGATGGCGGAGGAGGCCGGCCGGCTGTCCGCGTCGTGGCGGGCGGGGCAGACGGTCGACGTCTTCCCCGCCATGTTCGGCCTCACCCTGCGGACCGTCACCCGCACCCTCTTCTCGGCCCGCCCGGCCGAGGCCGAGGTGGCCCGCCTCCAGCGCTCCTTCGCCGTCGCGCTCAGCGGCCTCTTCCGGCGGATGTTCGTCCCCGCCCCGCTGCAGCGCCTGCCGCTGCCCGCCAACCGCCGCTACGAGCGGGCCCTCGCCGACCTGCACGCCACCGTGGACCGCCTCGTCGCCGCGTACCGGCGCAGCGGGAAGGACCACGGCGACCTGCTGTCCACCCTGATCGCCGCCCGGGACGAGGACGGCGGCGGGCTGACCGGCACCGAGATCCACGACCAGGTCATGACGATGGTCTTCGGCGGCTCGGAGACCATGGCCGCCTCCCTGACCTGGTCCCTGTACGCCCTGACCCGGCACCCGGAGGCGGCCCGGGAGCTCCACGAGGAGCTCGACGCGGTCCTCGGCGGCCGCCCCGTGACACCGGCCGACGTCCCGCACCTGCCCCGCACCGGGCGGATCGTCACCGAGTCGCTGCGCCTGTACCCGCCCGCCTGGCTGTTCACCCGCGTCACCACCGTCCCGGTGGAGCTGGCCGGGCGCCGCCTGCCGCCCGGCAGCACGCTGGTCATCAGCCCGCCGGTCGTCCACCACAGCCCCACCGTGCACGCGTGCCCGGCGGAGTTCCGCCCCGCCCGCTGGTCCGCCGGCCAGGCCGGCCGCCCGCCCCGCGAAGGATTCGCGATCTTCGGGGCCGGGGCCCGCAAGTGCGTCGGCGACGTCTACGCCATGACCGAGGCCACCATCGCCCTGGCCGCCTTCTGCCACCGGTGGCGGGCGCAGGTCGCCCCCGGCACGGACCTGCGGCCGCCGCCGCTGGCCACCGTGCAGCACCCCCGCCGTCTCCTGCTGCGCCTCGCGGAGCGCGGGCCGGGCCCGCGCCGGCCCCTCCCGCGCTGATCCGCGCTGATCCGCCCCCGCCCCGCCCGTGCGGCGGAGGCGCGGGAGCAGGCAGTATGGGGAGGAAGAGCCGTGCCTCCACCCGGGGCGGAACGTCCGGACCCACGGATGCAACGCAACGGACATCATGTGGTGGGATGCTCTATGCCCCCGATGTGCCCCGCGGCTTGGGAAGGGGCGGCCTGACCAGCGAGGATGGGTAGCTATGGATAAGCAGCAGGAGTTCGTGCTCCGCACCCTGGAAGAGCGCGACATCCGCTTCGTGCGGCTGTGGTTCACCGATGTGCTCGGCTATCTGAAGTCCGTGGCCGTCGCCCCCGCCGAACTGGAGCAGGCCTTCGACGAGGGCATCGGCTTCGACGGCTCCGCGATCGAGGGCTTCGCGCGGGTCTACGAGTCCGACATGATCGCCAAGCCGGACCCGGGCACCTTCCAGATCCTGCCCTGGCGCGCGGAGGCCCCCGGCACCGCCCGGATGTTCTGCGACATCCTGATGCCGGACGGCTCGCCCTCGTACGCCGATCCGCGCTACGTCCTCAAGCGCATCCTCGCCAAGACCTCCGACCTCGGGTTCACCTTCTACACCCACCCCGAGATCGAGTTCTTCCTGCTCAAGGACAAGCCGGTGGACGGCACCCGCCCGGTGCCCGCCGACTCCTCCGGCTACTTCGACCACACCCCGCAGAACGTGGGCATGGACTTCCGCCGCCAGGCCATCACCATGCTCGAATCCATGGGCATCTCGGTCGAGTTCAGCCACCACGAGGGCGCGCCCGGCCAGCAGGAGATCGACCTGCGCTACGCCGACGCGCTCTCCACCGCCGACAACATCATGACGTTCCGGCTGGTGATGAAGCAGGTCGCCCTGGAGCAGGGCGTCCAGGCCACGTTCATGCCGAAGCCGTTCTCCGAGTACCCCGGCTCGGGCATGCACACCCACCTCTCCCTCTTCGAGGGCGACCGCAACGCCTTCTACGAGTCCGGCGCCGAGTACCAGCTGTCGAAGGTCGGCCGGTCCTTCATCGCCGGCCTGCTGCGGCACGCCGCCGAGACCTCCGCCGTCACCAACCAGTGGGTCAACTCGTACAAGCGGATCTGGGGCGGCTCCCAGCGCACCGCGGGCGCCGGCGGCGAGGCCCCCTCGTACATCTGCTGGGGCCACAACAACCGCTCCGCGCTCATCCGCGTCCCCATGTACAAGCCCGGCAAGACCGGCTCGACGCGCGTCGAGGTCCGCTCCATCGACTCCGGCGCCAACCCCTACCTGACTTACGCGGTGCTGCTGGCCGCCGGTCTCAAGGGCATCGAGGAGGGCTACGAGCTCCCCGCCGGCGCCGACGACGACGTGTGGGCGCTGTCCGACTCCGAGCGCCGGGCCATGGGCATCGAGCCGCTGCCGCAGAACCTCGGCGAGGCCATCGAGCTGATGGAGCGCAGCGAGCTGGTCGCCGAGACCCTCGGCGAGCACGTCTTCGACTTCTTCCTGCGCAACAAGAAGCAGGAGTGGGAGGAGTACCGCTCGGAGGTCACCGCCTTCGAGCTGCGCAAGATGCTGCCCGTGCTCTAGCGTTGCGGCGGGAGCGTCCGGTGAGAGGGTTCCGATGACAGTGCCGCAAGGGCGCCGCAGCAGCGGGTACACCCGGTTGCTGAAGTACGGCTTCACCGATCCCGCCGCCGCCGAGCGGCGCCTCGCGGCCCCGGGCCTCGCGGCGCGGGGCGCCGACCCCGTGCTGCTCGACGCCCTCGGCGCCACCGCCGACCCGGACCTGGCCCTGCACGGCCTGGTCCGGCTCGTCGAGGCGCTCGACGCCCGGTCCGGCGGCGACCGGCAGGCCCTGCTGGACACGCTCGTGACGGCCAAGCCGCTGCGCGACCGGCTGCTCGGCGTGCTCGGCGCCTCCGAGGCGCTCGGCGACCACCTGGCCCGCCACCCCGGTGACTGGCACGCCCTCGTCACCTACGAGGCGGCCGATCTCCACCCCGGCGTGCCGGAGTTCGAGAAGGCGCTGGCCGACGGGGTGCGCGCCGGGCGGGAGGCCGGGCCGGCCGACGCCCTGCGCGCCGCCTACCGCCGCTGCCTGCTGACCATCGCCGCGCGGGACGTGTGCGGCACCACCGACATAGCCCAGACCGCGGCCGAGCTCGCCGACCTGGCCACCGCCACCCTGCGCGCCGCCCTCGCCATCGCCGCCGAGGAGCGGCCCGAGGACGCGGCGGCCTGCCGGCTCGCCGTCATCGGCATGGGCAAGTGCGGCGGCCGGGAGCTCAATTACGTCTCCGACGTGGACGTCGTCTTCGTGGCGGAACCGCCGGAGGGAAGCGCGGGGGCCACGGGGAACGGCGAGGGCCCCGCCCTGCAGGCCGCCACCCGGCTCGCCTCCCGGATGATGCGCACCTGCTCCGACGTCACCCCCGAGGGCACCATCTGGCCCGTGGACGCCAACCTGCGCCCCGAGGGCCGCAACGGGCCCCTCGTGCGCACCCTCTCCAGCCACCTCGCCTACTACCAGCGCTGGGCCAAGACCTGGGAGTTCCAGGCGCTCCTCAAGGCCCGCCCCGTCGCCGGCGACCTCGCCCTGGGCCGGGCCTACGCGGACGCCCTCGCACCGCTGGTGTGGCAGGCCGCCGAGCGCGAGAACTTCGTGCCCGACGTCCAGCAGATGCGCCGCCGCGTCATCGCCTCCATCCCCGCCGGACAGGTCGACCGCGAGCTCAAGCTGGGCCCGGGCGGCCTGCGCGACGTCGAGTTCGCCGTCCAGCTGCTGCAGCTCGTCCACGGCCGCGGCGACGCCACGCTGCGCGCCTCCGGCACCCTCGACGCCCTGACCGCCCTCGCCGCCGGCGGCTACGTCGGCCGCACCGACGCCGCGGCCCTCGACGCCGCCTACCGCTTCCTGCGCACCATGGAGCACCACATCCAGCTCCACCGGCTGCGCCGCACCCACCTGATGCCGGAGGCCGAGGCCGACCGGCGCCGCCTGGGCCGGTCCCTGGCCCGCGTCCTGCAGTGGCCGCCCGGCACGGAGCCGGTCGACGGGCTCGCCCGCGAGTGGAAGCGGCACGCGCGCGAGGTCCGCCGGCTGCACGAGAAGCTCTTCTACCGGCCCCTGCTGGACGCCGTCGCCCAGCTGGAGCCCGGCGAGATCCGGCTCAGCGCCAAGGAGGCCGGAAACCGCCTGCAGGCCCTCGGCTACGCCGACCCCGCCGCCGCCCTGCGCCACCTGGAGGCGCTCGCCTCCGGCGTGTCCCGCAAGGCCGCCATCCAGCGCACCCTGCTGCCCGTCCTCCTCGGCTGGTTCGCCGACTCCGCCGACCCCGACGCCGGCCTGCTCAACTTCCACAAGGTCTCCGACGCCCTCGGCCGCACTCCTTGGTACCTGCGGCTGCTGCGCGACGAGGGCGCCGCCGCCGAGAACCTCGCCCGCGTCCTCTCCGCCGGCCGCCTCGCCCCCGACCTGCTGCTGCGCGCCCCCGAGGCCGTCGCCCTGCTCGGCGACCCCGAGGGCCTGCGCCCCCGCGGCCGGGAGGCCCTCGAACAGGAGACGCTGGCCGCCGTCAACCGCTCCGAGACCGCCGAGGCCGCGATCGTCGCCGTCCGCGGCGTCCGCCGCCGCGAGCTGTTCCGCACCGCCGCCGCGGACATCATCGGCGCCTACGGGCGCAACGGCTCCCGGACCGCCCAGGACGAGGCCGGCGCCGGGCGCGACCCGCACGTCCGCGTCGACACCGCCGGCGACGCCGTCTCCGACCTCAACGCCGCCGCCGTCGCGGGCGCCCTGCGCGCCGCCGTGCGCGCCGAGTGGGGCGACACCCTGCCCACGCGCTTCGCCGTCATCGGCATGGGCCGCTTCGGCGGCCACGAGCAGGGCTACGGCTCCGACGCCGACGTGCTCTTCGTCCACGAGCCGCGCGAGGGCGTCTCCGAGGAGGAAGCCGCCAAGGCCGCTGCCGCCGTCGCGGGCGAGATGCGCCGCCTCCTCCAACTTCCCACCACCGACCCTCCCCTGCACATCGACACCGACCTGCGCCCCGAGGGCAAGTCGGGGCCCGTCGTGCGCAGTCTCGCCTCGTACGCCGCCTACTACCGGCGCTGGTCGCTGGTGTGGGAGAGCCAGGCGCTGCTGCGCGCCAAGCCGGTCGCCGGCGACCCCGAGCTGGGGCAGCGCTTCATCGAGCTCATCGACCCGCTGCGGTATCCCGCCGAGGGCCTGGGCGAGGACGCCGTGCGCGAGATCCGGCGGCTCAAGGCCCGCATGGAGAGCGAGCGGCTGCCGCGCGGCGCGGACCCGGCGATGCACACCAAGCTCGGGCGCGGCGGCCTGTCGGACGTCGAGTGGACCGTCCAGCTGCTGCAGCTGCGGCACGCGTGGGCCGAGCCCGGCCTGCGCACGACCCGCACCCGCGAGGCCCTCGCCGCCGCCTGCGCCGCCGGGCTGCTCGGCGCGGAGGCCGCGGCCATACTGGACGACGCGTGGGTTCTGGCGACGAGCGTGCGCAATGCGGTCATGCTCGTGCGCGGGCGCTCCGGCGACACCTTCCCGACGGAGCCGCGCGAGCTCGCGGCCGTGGGCCGCTACCTGGGCTACGAGCCGGGGCACGTGGGGGACATGCTGGACGACTACCGGCGTACGACGCGCCGGGCCCGGGCGATCGTGGAAGAGCTGTTCTACGGGGCGTGAGCGGGTCGCGAGGGGGACGTGAGCCCTCGTGCCGCCCCCGGCCCCTCGGGCCCCGGCCGGGTGCTCCTCAGGCGACGTGCCGCCGCAGGCGCCCCGGCGTGGCCCCGAACCACACGAACGAGGCGGCGAAGCCGAACGACAGGCACAGCAGGCCGCCCACCGCGTCCAGCCAGAAGTGATTGGCCGTGGCCACGATCACCATGAGCGTCGCCAGCGGATACAGCAGTCCCAGCACCTTCGCCCACACGGGCCGCGCCACCGTCGCGATGATGACGCCGCACCAGGTGGACCACCCGATGTGCATCGACGGCATCGCCGCGTACTGGTTGGACATGTCGGCCAGATTGCCGGAGGCCATCGAGCCCCACGTGTGGTGCACGACGACGGTGTCGACGAAGTGCTCGCCGGACATCAGGCGGGGTGGGGCGAGGGGGAAGAGGTAGTACCCCAGCAACGCCACGGCCGTGGTGGCGAAGAGGGCGAGCCGCCCGGCGGCGTAACGGCCGGGGTGCCGGCGGTAGAGCCACACCAGCACCCCGATCGTCAGGACGAAGTGGAGGGTGGCGTAGTAGTAGTTCATTCCGACGATGAGCCACGTCACCGAATTCACGGCGTGGTTGACGCTGCTCTCCACGGCGATGTGGAGCGTGTGCTCGGTCCGCCATATCCAGTCCGCGTTGCGGAGGGCGGCCGCGCGCTGCTCGGGCACGGCATTGCGCACCAGTGAGTACAGCCAGTAACTCACCGCGATGAGCAGTACCTCGAACCACAGCCGGGGCCTGCGCGGAGTACGGAGCCTCCGCAGGCCCGGCTTCCGGAGTGCGGCACCTTCCGCCGACGGCCGGTCCGCTCGCTCCTCGGTGGGTGGCGGGGCGGCCGACCGGCCATCCAGTGTCCTTGCGGTCGCTTCACCCATAGGGAAACAGTCTGCCAGAAAGCGGCCTGCGACAGATCATCCCCAAGTCTGGTCTTCGCCCGCTTTCGGCCGGGATTCCGGCACCGATGCGGTTGAACCCCGAACCACCAGTTCGGGCAGGAACACGAACTCGCTGTGCGGCGCCGGGGTGCCGCCGATCTCCTCCAGCAGCGCCCGCACCGCCGCCTGCCCCATCGACTGCACGGGCTGCCGGATCGTGGTCAGCGGCGGGTCCGTGAAGGCGATGAGGGGCGAGTCGTCGTAGCCGACGACCGAGACGTCCCGCGGCACCTCCAGGCCCAGCTGACGGGCCGCTCGCACGACGCCCAGCGCCATCATGTCGCTCGCGCACACCACGGCCGTGCAGCCCCGCTCGATGAGCGCCGCGGCCGCCGCCTGACCCCCCTCCAGGGAGAACAGCGAGTGCTCCACCAGCTCCCCGGCGGCGGTCTCCGGCATGCCCAGCTCCTCGCGCATGCTGCGCAGGAACCCCTCGATCTTCCGCTGCACCGGGACGTAGCGGCGGGGCCCCAGCGCCAGGCCGATCCTGCGGTGCCCCAATGCGGCCAAATGGGTGACGGCCAGCCGCACCGCCGCCCGGTCGTCCGGGGACACGAACGGCGCCCGGACCTTCGAGGAGAAGCCGTTGATCAGCACGAACGGCACGCCCTGCGCGCGCAGCCGCTCGTAGCGCTGCATGTCCGCCGAGGTGTCGGCGTGCAGCCCGGAGACGAAAATGATTCCGGAGACCCCGCGGTCCACGAGCATCTCCGTCAGCTCGTCCTCCGTGGAGCCGCCGGGCGTCTGCGTGGCCAGCACCGGGGTGTAGCCCTGGCGCGTCAGGGCCTGGCCTATCACCTGGGCGAAGGCCGGGAATATGGGGTTGTCCAGCCCCGGGGTGATCAGCCCGACCAGGCCCGCGCTGCGCTGCCGCAGCCGCACGGGCCGCTCGTAGCCCAGGACGTCGAGCGCGGCCAGCACGGACTCGCGGGTGGAGGCGGCGACCCCCGGCTTCCCGTTGAGTACCCGGCTGACGGTTGCTTCGCTGACACCCGCTTGCGCTGCGATGTCGGCCAGCCGTGCGGTCACAGGACTGGACCTTACCGGTCGCACTTCAGACTGCCCACCAAACACAGGAATCAGAGGGGATACGGACCGTACCACCAGTGAATTCCAGGGCGGCCGTGGCCAGCACCGGTCGGCCCGGCACCGGCATCCCCACCTCGTCCGCGCCGGTGTTCAGCGTGCACACCAGGCCCGGCCGGGAGAACGCGAGCACCCCCTCGGGCGCCTCCAGCCACGTCATCTCCCCGTCGCCCAGGCCCGGCAGCTCGTGGCGCAGCGCCAGCGCCGAGCGGTAGAGCTCCAGCGTCGAGCGCGGGTCCCCGGACTGCGCCGCCACCGACAGCTCCGCCCACTGCTCCGGCTGCGGCAGCCAGCTGCCGCCCGGCCCGAACCCGTACGGGGCCTTCTCGCCCGACCACGGGATCGGCACCCGGCAGCCGTCGCGCGTGCCGTCCTGCCCGTCGCCACGGAAGAACGCCGGGTCCTGGCGCACCTCGTCCGGCAGGTCCACGACCTCCGGCAGGCCCAGCTCCTCGCCCTGGTAGACGTACGCCGAGCCCGGCAGGGCCAGCATCAGCAGCGCCGCCGCCCGGGCCCGCGCCAGGCCCCGCTCGCCGCCGCCGTAGCGCGTGGTGTGCCGCACCACGTCGTGGTTGGACAGCACCCACGTCGTGGGCGCGCCCACCGACAGCGTCGCCGCCAGCGACTCGTCGATGACGGTCCGCATCGCGGCGGCGTCCCACGCGCACGTCAGGAACTGGAAGTTGAACGCCTGGTGCAGCTCGTCCGGCCGCACGTACAGCGCGAGCCGCTCCGAGGTCGGCGCCCACGCCTCGGCCACGCCGACCCGCTCGCCCGGGTAGGAGTCCAGCAGCCGCCGCCAGGCGCGGTGGATCTCGTGCACCCCGTCCTGGTCGAAGAACGGCAGCACCTGCGCGCCGATCAGCTTCGCCTGCTCGCTCAGCCCGATGTCGGGCAGGCCCTCCGCCTTCACCATGCCGTGCGCCACGTCGATGCGGAACCCGTCCACGCCCAGGTCCAGCCAGAACCGCAGCACGGACTCGAACTCCTCGCGGACCTCCTGGTTGTCCCAGTTGAGGTCCGGCTGCTCCGGCGCGAACAGGTGCAGGTACCACTCGCCGGGCGTGCCGTCCGGGCGCGCCGTCCGCGTCCACGCCGGGCCGCCGAAGACCGACTCCCAGTCGTTCGGCGGCAGTTCCCCGGCCGCGCCGCGGCCCGGGCGGAAGTGGTAGCGCTCCCGCTCCGGACCGCCCTCTTCGCCGGCGAGGGCCGCCCGGAACCAGACGTGCTGGTCCGAGGTGTGGTTCGGCACGATGTCGACGATCACCCGCAGGCCCAGCCGGTGCGCCTCCCGCACCAGGTCGTCCGCGTCCGACAGGTCGCCGAAGAGCGGGTCCACGGCCCGGTAGTCCGCGACGTCGTAGCCGCCGTCCGCCTGCGGCGACGCGTAGAACGGCGTGAGCCACACCGCGTCCGCGCCCAGCTCCGCCAGGTACGGCAGGCGGTCGCGGATCCCCCGCAGGTCGCCGATGCCGTCACCGTCGCTGTCCGCGAACGAGCGCACGTACACCTGGTAGATGACGGCGCTGCGCCACCAGCCACCCGCTGCGGACGGGGAAGCGGCGGCCGGGCGGACGGAGGGCGCGAGGTCCTGGGTCATGTACGTCCTATCGATTCGGGTTACGGGCGGGGCGGTGCGTCGGTGGGGCGGTGCGTCGGTGCGTCCGCAGGGGACAACGACGGCGGGAGGGCAAAGTCAGCGGCTCAGCCCTTGGTGCCGCCCGCGGTCAGGCCGGCCACCAGGTGCCGCTGGGCGATGAAGAACACGGCCGCGGCGGGAATGGTGATCAGGACGGCGGCGGCCGTCATGAGCCCCCACTCGGCCTTCTGCTGGCCGACAAACGTCTGCAGGCCGACGGCGAGGGTGTAGTGCTCCTCGGAGCTCATGAACTGGGTGGCGAAGGCGACCTCGCCCCAGGCGGTGATGAACGAGTAGAAGCCGGTCACGGCCAGGCCCGGGCGGGCCAGCGGCACGACGAGCCGCCAGAACGTGCCGAAGGGGCTCAGGCCGTCCACCCGCCCCGCCTCGTCGATCTCGGTGGGGATGGTGTCGAAGTACCCCTTGAGCATCCAGGCGCAGAACGGCACGGAGACCGAGCAGTACGTCACGATCAGCCCGGCGTAGGAGTCCAGGAGTTGCAGCTCACCGAGAATGTTGTACAGCGGCACGATGAGCACCGCCATCGGGAACATCTGGACGATCAGGAAGGTCCACATCAGCGGCCGGTGGCCCGGGAAGCGCATCCGCGAGACGGCGTAGCCGGCGGTCGCCGCGATGAGCACGCCGAGCACGGTCGCGCCCAGCGCCACGATCACCGAATTCCCGAACCAGGTCAGGAACTTCGTCCGGCCCAGGATGTGCCCGTAGTTGGCGAAGCCGAGCCCCGTCCACTTCGTGGGCTCCTGCCAGCCGTCGCGGCCGCGCAGCGAGACGAAGACGACGAACAGGACGGGGAAGACGGCCACGAGGCTCGCGACGGCCAGCGCCGTGTGCAGGGCCGCCGAGGCGAGCGGCGAACGCCCCTCGCGCGAGCGCCGCTTGAGCGGGGTGCGGGCGGTGCTCATCGCACGGCCTCCTGTCGGGACAGCATCCGGCGGTAGAAGACGGCGAAGACCAGCAGCAGCGAGAGGATGAGGATGCCGTACGTGGCCGAGCCCGCGTAGTCGCGGATCCCCTGGAAGGCGAGCTGGTAGGCGTACGTCACCAGGATCTCGCTGTCGGAGCCGGCGCCCTGCCCGATCAGCAGGTAGATCACCTGGAACATGTTGAACGTCCAGATCACGCCGAGCAGGATCACCGTCCCGCTGACCGCGCTCAGGCCCGGCAGCGTCACGTGCCGGAAGCGCTGCCAGGGCGTCGCGCCGTCCATCTCCGCGGCCTCGTGCAGCTCCCGCGGTATCGCCTGGAGGCCGCCGAGGATGGCCACCATCATGAACGGCACGCCCAGCCACACGTTGACCGCGACCGCGGACACCTTCTGCAGCGTCGAGTCGCCCAGCCAGTCCACCGGGTCCATGCCGAGCCCGGTGAGGAAGGCGTTGAGCACGCCGTACTTCTCGTTGAACATCAGCCGCCAGGAGAAGGTGGCGACGAAGGCCGGCACCGCCCACGGCAGGATCAGCAGCACCCGGTACAGCGACCGGAACCGCATCGGCCGGTTCAGCAGGAGGGCGAGGCCGAGACCGATCGTGTAGTGCAGGAACACGCACGACGCGGTCCACACGACCGTCCAGCCGAGGCGGGAGTAGAAGTGCCCCTCCTGCCCCGACAGCACCTTCCAGTAGTTGTCCAGGCCGACGGTCCTGTACGTCGCCCCGATGTGGTTGACGCCGATGGTGCGGGCGACGTTCGCCTCGTTGGCGTCGGTGAAGGACAGGTAGATGCCCTTGCCCAGCGGATAGCCCACGAGGACCGCCAGGACGATGACGACGGGCAGCACCATCGCCCACGCGTACCAGTGGGTGCTGAAGGAGCGCCTGACCGTGGTGACGACTGTGGCCATCAGGCCCTACTCCTCGATGCCGTAGTCCTTGAGGAGCGCCGACTGCCAGGCCTTGGCCGTGGCGTCCAGCCCTTCCTTCGGCTCCTCCTTGAGCGTGAGGATCTGCGTGTAGTGCTTCAGCCAGTCCGTGAACAGGTCGCCGCCCTGCGGGATCGCGGGCCGCGCGTGGGCCTTGGACAGCGCCTGGTAGTACGCGCTGCGCACCGGGTCGGCCAGCACCGCCTTGGTGTACGCGGACTTCCGCGTCGGCAGCACGCCGACGCTCGTGGACGCCTGCTCCTGCTGCGCGGCCTCGGTCATGAAGCGCGTGAAGAGGTAGGAGGCGTCGAAGTTCTTCGAGCCCGCGTAGACCACCAGGTTGTGGCCGCCGACCGGCGCGCCCGCGGTGCCCGTGGAGCCGGCCGGGATCGCCGCGATGCCCAGGTTGTCCTTCGCCTTGTACGCGTCGCCGCCGAAGATCTCCTTGGTCGCCCAGGGACCGTCGATCAGCATGGACAGCTTGCCGTTCTTGAAGTCCGTCTTGAGGGCGTTGTAGCCGTCGGTGCCCGAGGGCTTGGGCGCGGCGCCGGACTTCACCAGGTCGACGGCGGTCTCGATGCCCTTGCGGGAGGCCGCGTCCGAGATGGTGATCTTCTTCTTGGCGACGTCCACCATGTCGCTGTTCTCGCCGTAGAGGAAGGGCAGCGAGTAGTAACTGTCCGGGCTCAGGCCGATGCCCTCGGCGCCCGTCTTGTCCTTGATCTTCGCGGCGGCGTCCTTGACCTCCTGCCAGGTGGCCGGGGGCTTGTCGATGCCGGCCTTCCGGAAGAGCTCCTTGTTGTAGAGCAGTCCGAGGGTGTCGGTCACCTGCGGGACGCCGTACGTCTTGCCCTGGTACGCCGCGTTCTTCAGCGGGCCTTCGAGGAAGTCCTCGGGCTTGTCCAGGGCCGGCGTGCCGGTGAGGTCCTTGAGGTAGCCGAGCTGCGCGAAGCCGGGCGTCCAGCCGACGTCCGAGCGCAGGACGTCCGGGGCGCCCTTGCCGGTGGCGGCGGCGGTCTTGAACTTCTGCTGGGCCTGGTCGAACGGCACGTTGACGTACTCGACCTTGATCTTCGGGTACTTCTGCTCGAAGGCCGAGACCAGCTTCTTGAACGCGGGCGCCTCGTTGGTGGCGTCCGAGGTGTCCCACCAGGTGACGGTGCCGCTCACGCTGCCCGGGTCGCTGGCCGCCTTGGCGCCGTCGTTCCCGCTCCCGCCGCCGTCACCGCCGCACGCGGTCGCGGTGAGTGCCAGCACACCGACGACGGCAGCGACCGATATGCCTCTTCGCATATGGATCTCCTCTTCAAGGAGGCCGACCGTCGCGGGCGGCCCCGAGCTGGGAGGAAGGTAACAGGCTGCAATCTCTTGCGAAAGGGTTTGCAAGAACGGAACGGCGAGATTTCTCCGTGGTAACCGTCTCGTGTCCAGGGGGTTGACCGGCCCTTACGGTGCTCGTACGGTCTCGTGCGCGGCAGGTTCCGCTTGGCTTGCGAACGACTTGCGCAAGAACCTTCATCGGCCTTACGGGCAGGGCGGCTTGCCTGCGCGCCCCCGCTGCACCGCTCCACGCATCCCCCACCACCAGGAGCCCCCGCATGCCTGCGACATCCCGAAGGTCCCTCGCCGCGGCTCTCGCCCTCGCCGCCGCGACGACGGTCTGCGCGCCCCGGGCCGAGGCGGCAGCGCCCGGCGACAAGGACGTCACCGCCGTCCTCTTCGAGTGGAAGTACGACTCGGTCGCGAAGGAGTGCAAGGAGACGCTCGGCCCGGCCGGTTACGGCTACGTCCAGGTCTCCCCGCCGCAGGAACACGCCCAGGGCCCGCAGTGGTGGACCTCGTACCAGCCGGTCGGCTACGCGATAGCGGGGCGGCTCGGCGACCGGGCCGCCTTCGCGAACATGGTGAATTCCTGTCATACCGCCGGCGTCAAGGTCGTCGTCGACGCCGTCATCAACCACATGGCCGCCGGATCCGGCACCGGAACCGGCGGCACCGCGTATACGAAGTACGACTACCCCGGCACGTACCAGCGCCAGGACATGGACGACTGCACGGCCGTCGTCAGCGACTACCGCGACCGCCGCAACGTCCAGGACTGCGAACTCGTCGGCCTCGCCGACCTCGACACCGGCGAGGAACACGTCCGCGCCCGGATCGCCCAGTACCTCGACGACCTGCTGTCCCTCGGCGCCGACGGCTTCCGCATCGACGCCGCCAAGCACGTCCCCGCCGAGGACCTCGCCAACATCAAGGCGCGGCTGAGCCGCAGCGGCGTGTACTGGAAGCAGGAGACCATCTACGGGGCGGGCGAGGCCGTCCAGCCCGAGGAGTACCTCGGCACCGGCGACGCCCAGGAGTTCCGCTACGCCCGCGACCTCAAGCGGGTCTTCCAGCACGAACGGCTCGCCTACCTGAAGAACTACGGCGAGGGCTGGGGCTACCTGCCCGGCGGCCAGGCGTCCGTCTTCGTCGACAACCACGACACCGAACGCGGCGGCGACACCCTCACCTACAAGGACGGCGCCGCCTACACCCTGGCCAGCGTCTTCATGCTCGCCTGGCCCTACGGCTCGCCCGACGTCCACTCCGGCTACGAGTTCACCGACCGCGACGCTGGGCCGCCCAACGGGGGCGCGGTGAACGCCTGCTGGCAGGACGGCTGGAAGTGCCAGCACAAGTGGCCGGAGATCAAGAGCATGGTCGCCTTCCGCAACGCGGTGCGGGGCACGCCGGTCACCCACTGGTGGGACAACGGCTACCAGGCCATCGCCTTCGGCCGGGGCGACAAGGGCTACGCGGTCGTCAACCACGAGGGTTTCGCGCTGACGCGCACCTTCGAGACGGGGCTGCCGGGCGGCGACTACTGCGACGTGCAGAGCGGGCGGCGGGTGACGGTGGACGCGAACGGCCGCTTCACGGCGACGGTGGCGCCGAACACGGCGCTGGCGCTGCACGCGGGCGCGCGCACGTGCGGTTGATCTTCCCCTGACCCCTCCCACCTCAGCCCGGCCGGCGTTTGAGGCCGAGCGCGTTCAGCGCGATACGGGGGTCCGGGGAGAGCTCTGTTTTTGACCTCAGCCGAAGGAGCAGCCTTCCGTGAAACGCCTAGCCGCACTCGTGGCGGCCGTCATCGCCCTCCCCGCGGCCGGGACCGGCACCGCCCACGCCGCCACCCCGCCCCCCGCAGGGGCCAAGGTCCAGTGGATCGACCGCACCACGGTCGCCTGGCCGAAGGGCCTCGGCGACCCCGCCGGCCCGCACCGCCTCCTCCACGACGGCGGCAGTTTCACCCTCACCGCCCGGCCCGGTGGCCTCACGGCCGCCCAGCGCACCGCATATCCCCACCTCGCCGGCTACGACGCCTACCGCGTCGACGCCACCCCGGCCCAGGAGCGAACCGCTCTCCGAGGCGCCCTCACGGCCACCGCCGGGGACGTCACCACCGGCGTCCAGACCCCCGGCGTCCTCGACGACCTGTACGCGGCCGCCGCCTCCAAGGCCACCTTCGGCCCGTCCTTCCGCAACGGCCGCCCCACCCTCTCCGTCTGGGCGCCCACCGCCCGGCGCGTCGCCCTGGAACTCGACGGCCGCACCGTCCCCATGCGCCGCGACGACGCCAGCGGCGTCTGGAGCACCACCGGCACCCGCGACTGGACCGGCAAGCCGTACCGCTACGCGGTCACCGTCCACGCCCCGGCCGCCGGCGGGGTGGTCACCAACCACGTCACCGACCCGTACTCCACCGCCCTGACCGCCGACTCCGCCCGCAGCCTCGTCACCGACCTCGCCGATCCGGCCCTGGCCCCGGCGGGCTGGCGCAACCTCCGCAAACCGAAGGCCGTACCGCTGCGCAACGCGCAGATACAGGAGCTGCACGTACGCGACTTCTCCGGCGGAGACGAAGGCCGGGGCAGAGGCGGCTACCTCGCCTTCACCGACGGCGATTCCCCCGGCATGCGCCACCTGCGGACGCTCGCCGAAGCCGGCACCTCGTACGTGCACCTCCTCCCCGTCTTCGACTTCGCCACCGTCCCCGAGCGGCGCGCAGACCAAGCCACGCCGCCCTGCGACCTCGCCGCCCTCCCCGCCGACTCCGACCGCCAGCAGGACTGCGTCGGCAGGACCGCCGGGCGGGACGCGTACAACTGGGGCTACGACCCGCTGCACTACACCGTCCCCGAGGGCTCCTACGCCTCCGACCCGGACGGCCCCGGCCGCACCCGCGAGTTCCGGCAGATGGTCCAGGGGCTGGCCGGGGCCGGCCTGCGCACGGTCATGGACGTCGTCTACAACCACACCGCCGCGGCCGGGCAGGACGACAAGTCCGTCCTCGACCGGATCGTGCCCGGCTACTACCAGCGCCTCATGGACGACGGCAGCGTCGCCACCTCCACCTGCTGCGCGGGCACCGCGCCCGAGCACGCCATGATGGGCAAGCTCGTCGTGGACTCCGTGGTCACCTGGGCGAAGCAGTACAAGGTCGACGGCTTCCGCTTCGACCTCATGGGCCACCACCCCAAGGCGAACATCCTGGCCGTGCGCAAGGCCCTCGACGCGCTGACCCCGGCCGAGGACGGCGTCGACGGCAAGTCCGTGATCCTCTACGGCGAGGGCTGGAACTTCGGAGAGGCCGCGAACGACTCCCGGTTCGTCCAGGCCACGCAGCGGAACATGGCCGGCACCGGCATCGCCACCTTCTCCGACCGCGCCCGCGACGCCGTCCGCGGCGGCGGCCCCTTCGACGCCGACCCCCGCCTGCAGGGCTTCGGGTCCGGCCTCTTCACCGACCCCAACGACGCCCCGCAGGGCACCCCGGCCGAGCAGCGCGGCCGGCTCCTGCACGCCCAGGACCTCATCAAGGTGGGCCTGACCGGCAACCTCGCCGGCTACCGCTTCACCGACTCCGCGGGCCGCAGCGTCCGCGGCGCCGACGTCGACTACAACGGCTCGCCCGCCGGCTACGCGGCCGCCCCCGGCGACGCCCTCGCCTACGCCGACGCCCACGACAACGAGACCCTCTACGACGCGCTGGCCTACAAGCTGCCCCGCGCGACCGCACCCGCCGACCGGGCCCGCATGCAGGTCCTCGCCATGGCCACGGCCGCCCTGTCCCAGGGCCCGGCCCTCTCCCAGGCCGGCACGGACCGGCTGCGCTCGAAGTCGCTCGACCGCAACTCCTACGACAGCGGCGACTGGTTCAACGCCATCCACTGGGACTGCGCCGACGGCAACGGCTTCGGCCGCGGCCTGCCCCCGGCCCGCGACAACGAGGCCAAGTGGCCCTACGCCCGGCCGCTCCTCGCCGACCCGGCCCTGAAGGCCGGCTGCGGCCCCGTCGAGGCGGCCTCCGCCGCCTACCGCGACCTGCTGCGGATCCGCACGACGGAGAAGGCCTTCGGCCTCGCGACCGCCGACGCCGTCCAGGCGGCGCTGTCGTTCCCGCTGTCCGGCCCGGACGAGACGCCCGGCGTCGTCACCATGCACCTCGGCGACCTGGTCGTCGTCCTCAACGCGACCCCGCAGCGGCAGGACCAGCGCATCACGTCCCTCGCCGGCAGCCCCTACGCCCTGCACCCCGTCCAGGCCTCCGGCGCGGACCCCGCCGTCAGGACCGCGGCCTACGCGCCCGCAACGGGCACCTTCACCGTCCCGGCCCGGACGGTCGCCGTCTTCAAGGCCGGCTGAGGCCCGGTCCCCGGCACCGGCCTGACGTCAGGTCGGCTGCGGGACCGCCGCGCCGAGCCGGTTCACGAGGCCCGCGAAGGGCCCGTGGGCCGGCTCGTCCTCCAGGACGCGCCGCAGGACGGCCGCCATGTCGTCGTCCCCGGGCGCGCCGACCGCGGCGAGCGCCGCGAAGGCGTGGACGAGCTGCACCTCCAGCTCGCCGCGGGGAACGCGGCGGCCGTCGAGCCAGAGCAGCGCCGTGGTCTCGGTGAGGGAGATCCACGAGCGGAGGGCGAGCTCCAGGCGCGGGCCGGGGGAGGGGATGCCGAGGTGGCCCAGCATCTCGTCGTAGGCGGCCTGCCGCACCCCGTCGATCACGGCGCACGTGCGGCCGGAGCCCGCGACGGGGCCGCCGCGCATCAGGGCCGAGAAGCCCGTGCCGTGCTCCTCCACGAAGTCGAAGAAACGGCCCATCACCCGCAGCAGGCGGGCGCCCAGGGGGCCTTCGCGGGGCTCGTCGAAGAGGGCCTTCAGCTCCTCCGCGGCACGGGTGAGCGCGGCCTCGTAGAGGCTCTGCTTCCCGGGGAAGTAGTGATAGACGAGCGGCCGGGAAATCCCGGCCGCCGCTGCTATCTCGTCGATGGAGACGTCGTCGGGGGACCGATGGCCGAACAGCTCGAGCGCGACCGAGATCAGCTGCTCGCGGCGCTGCTCGACACCCATCCTGCGACGTATCCGGGTCTTCATGGCGGTCATCTTAGGGCAGCCCGGAATCCGTCATCCGCCCCTGGTTTCCCGCCAGCTGACCCTTGATCAGTTTTCGGACGGCCGCTACCGCAGAGTGGAAATCCGCTTCCCGTCGGCGAGCCGGGCGCTCAGCTCGGCCTGGGCCCCGGCCCTGGCCGGGACGGCCAGCCGGTCGCCCGCGGCGGTGCCGTGGACTCCGCCCGTGGCCGTGATGGACCGGACCTCGCCGCCGCCGGCCGCCGCCAGGGCGTACCACGTGCCGCTCGCGGCCTTCCACAGGACGCCCGCCAGGACGTGGGGGTCGCGGACCCCGCACGCGGGCGTGGACTCCGCGCGGGCGACGACGCTGCCCGGCGCCGCGGGCCGCGCGCCCGGCGCCTGGAACAGGGCGAGCGCCCGGCTGCCCGCGCCCCGCCACGTCTCGGCGCGGGTGCACGTCCACTCGGCGGTGCCGGCGCCGCCGGGCAGCTGCTGGGTGGCGAACGGCCAGGCGTTGACCGAGCGGACGCCCTGGCCCCGCATGGACTGCAGGTGGCAGGCGGTGTGGGCCCAGCCGGCCCGGGCCCGGTCGGTGTCGACGTCGCGGGGGGCGGTGGGGGAGCCGGTGGTGAGGAGGGCGGGGGTCAGCTCGCCGAGGTCGGTCACGAGGCGGCCGCCCATCTGCAGGGCGGGCCAGCCGTGGCAGTCGTTGCCGGGGGCCGGGCCGAGCGCCGGGCCGGTCACGCCGTCCGCGTCGAGGTGCAGCGGGAGCGGGGCGTCGCCGGGCTTGAGGAGGTCGCGCACGGAGACCTCGTCGACCCAAGGCGCCGTCAGGTAGCGCACGTTGTTGTCGGCGCGGCCCACGACGACCGCCGTCGCGGTGCCGGCGTCGGCGGCGTCCGTACGGGCGAAGTCCAGGGCCGCCGCGCCGGTGTCGCCGTCCTTCGACTCGGCGTAGCGCACGACGCGCAGGCCGTCGTGGAGCAGCACGACGGCCGCCTGGCCGACCTCGCCCGCGTACAGCAGCTGGGGCGGGCCCGCGGCCGGCCCGGACGGGGTGCCGGGGGTGGCGGTGACCTGGACGGAGCGGCCGGGCCGCGCCCAGACGGCGAGCGCGCGGCGCAGCAGCTCCCGGTCGCCGAGGCGGTTGCCGCGGGCGGGCCAGGAGGCGAAGCCGGGGCGGTCCGCGGTCTTCCAGGCGTCGGGTGCCGCCTTGGTCAGCTTGGCCGGGTCGAGGGCCTGTTGCGCCGCGGCGTTCTCCGCGTAGGGCGGGGCGGCCGCGCCGTCCGGGCCCCAGCCGTCGCCCGGCAGCCCGACGAGGATCCCGCACACCGCGGCCGCCGCGACGGCCGCGAGCGCCGCCCGGGTGTGCTGGCGGCGGCGCATCAGGTCCGTCGGCCGGGCCTGCAGGGAGCAGGGGTCGAACTCCATCGACTCCAGCAGCGAGGCGTCCCGGCTGCCCGCCGGGGTGCGCAGCCCGTCCGCCTCCAGCACGGCCGCCCCCGGGTCCTCGACGCCCGCCGCGGCCAGCACCTGCCGCACGTCGCGGTCGGCGGGCAGCTCCAGCGCGCGCAGCACGTACGCCGCCCGGCCGGGGCCGGAGAGGGAGGCCAGGGCCTGGTCCAGGGCGAGCTCGTCGGCGCCGCCCGAGCGGGGGAACAGCCGCAGGCCCCACACCTGCGGCAGCAGCGGCGGCAGCTGGCCGGGGCGCGGCAGCTGCCAGCGCCCGCGCGGCCGGCCCGCCTCCAGCGCCGACCGCAGCACCCGCAGCCTCACGTAGGCGTAGCCGGGGTCGGCGGGGGAGCCGTCCGGTCCGCGCGGCGCCGGCACCGGCAGCCCGGCCTGCTCGTCCGCCGCGACGCGGTTGCGCGGCAGGGCCCGCTGCACGAGGGCGTGCGCGGTCAGCACGCGGCGGTTGCGGCCCAGCGACGGCGGCAGGACGAGATACCCGAGGCGCACCAGGCGCGGGTAGTGCTCGATGAGCGCGGCCTCGGCCTGCTCGACGTCAACGGGGGCGGGGAGGGGGCGGGGGGCTGTTGCTTGCTGCTCCACGATCCATAGAACGAGTGAATGGTGAGATGGTCACCTCACCCCTGGGAGCGCGGGACCCCTGGAGCGCGGGACCGCGGCCCGTGGCGGCCTGCGGGGGGCGCGTCACGCGATGCAGCGCGCCCGGATGCGGTGGACGGCGTCGTCGGCGATGCCCAGGCCGTCGCGGACGTACGCGGCGACCCCGCCGTACGTGCGCTCCATCTCCTCCAGCGCCGCCGTGAGGTAGGCCGGGCGCACGCCGAGGATCGCGTCGGCGATCTCCGGGTCGCCGCCCGCCGCCGTGAACCGGTCGACGAGGGGGGCGAAGGCGGCCCGGACGGCCGGGTTCACGGCAAGGTACTCGGCGTGGACCGCCTCCTCGTCCGCGCCCAGGAGCAGCAGGATCACGGCGGCGGCCCAGCCCGTGCGGTCCTTGCCGGCCGTGCAGTGGAACAGCAGCGGGCCGCAGTCCGGCTCGGCGAGCGCGGACAGCAGGCGGCCGTAGGCGGAGCAGGCGGACTCCGAGGTGACGAAGGACCGGTACGAGTCGCACAGCAGCTTCTCGGCCTTGCCGCTGCCGAGGTGCTCCTCCGCGACGGCGGGGCTGCCCAGCACCGATTCGAGCCTGGCCGGCACGTCCCCGTCCGCGGCGGCGGCGCGGGCCGCCACGCTGTCGGCCATCACGTCCGCGACGATGAGCCGCGCGCCCGCCGGCACCTGGTCCGGCCGCTCCTCCCGTTCGTGCTCGGTACGCAGGTCGACGACCGTGTGGATGCCGAGGGCGGCGACCGCCGGGTCGGCCGCGGGGTCGAGCCGGTCGAGCTGGCCCGAGCGCAGCAGCAGGCCGGGGCGGACGGCGGAGTCGCCGGTCAGCGCGATGCCTCCGAGGTCGCGGAGGTTGATGATCGTCGAGGCGTCGAACTGCGGCATGCGGGCGTCTCCTGTGTCTGTGGCGCACAGCGTGTCGGATATTGCTCAGATATGTGCCGTCTATCTACCGATATTGTGCCGAATGGAGCCCAAGCCCGCGCCCGCGGGGGGAGCGTCCGCTGTTTCACCAGGCCGTACGGGCCCGGTGGGACCGGCACCGCCGGGCGTCCGCCTTGCCCGGCTCCTTGCCGCGGGCAAGAAGATTCCGCCGCGACGGTGCGCAACCACGACGGTGGATTCCGGCGGTGCCGGACCGGCCTACGCCCGCAGCGCCCAGTCCGCGAACTGCGCGAGCCCCCGCGCCCCGCTGCCGTCGTTCCCCGCGGTCAGGAACAAACCCACGTCCTGGGCGGCAGCCGCCCCCGGCACCTTCGCCGTGGCGACCGGGAGCCACGTCGTGCCGTCCGTGGAGTACTCCGCGGCGAACGTGTCGGCCCCCGTGCGCGTCAGGCGCAGGGAGACCGGCGCACGGACGCCGGTCACCTGCCGGTAGGCGTCGAACGTGCCGTCGCCGTTCGCGTCGTACGACAGCACGACGCCCTGCCCCGGCGTCACCGCCAGGTTCACGGCCCCCGCCGACCCCCGCGTGCCGAGCGCGTTCCGCGCGATGATCCCCGTACGCGCCCAGCTGCCCGTGTCGGTCTGGGCGAGGACCCGCACCTGAACGGCCGCGCCGGCCGCCAGCGCCCCGGCCCGGTACACCGCGCCGAACTCCTCGGTCCGCTTCCACAGGTCGTCGCCGGACCCGTCGATCGCGAAGCGGTCCTCGCCCAACTGCCCGAAGACGGCGCCGTTGTTGGTGACGGTCCGCCAGCCGGGGGCCAGTGGCCCGGCCAGGAACAGCGTCCCGGCGCGTACGGCCCGCACGGGCTCCTCTCCCCGGGGCCCGTAGCGCGCGCTCGCCTCGTACGGCAGGGGCTGCAGCGGCTGCTGCAGGGGGCCCGCGGGGGCGGTGATGCGCCACCGGGCCGACAGGGTGGCGCCGGGCTCCAGCCGCGGCAGCGACGTGGGGTCCTGCGGGGTGGCGGGGAGGCCCGAGACCGCGAGGTCGGCGCGGCCGGTGGCGCGGAAGCCGTTGACGTTCGTGAGGGAGACGGAGAGGACCGCCGTACCGCCCGGGGCGACGGCCACCGGGTCGAGCACGGCCGAGAGCGTCCCCTGGTAGGGCGCGGCGGCCAGCGTGTCCCGCACGCGCGCGGCCGTGCGGTACGGGTCGCCCACCGGCCGCAGCGGGTACGCCGTGCGATCGCGCGTCCAGAACTCCTCTATGGCGTACCAGTCCACGGCCCGCGGCGCCCGCCCGGTCCGCAGCGCGTCCTCCAGCTCCTCCAGCCGGCGCCGCCAGCGCGGCAGGTAGAAGTCGCCGACGAGTCCGTGCCAGTCGCGGCTCGCGTAGTCGTGCAGCTTGCCGCCGTCGGACGTGCTGCGCCCGCCCCACACCGTGATGAGCACGCGCGCGGTGCGCTCCAGCTCGGCGGCCTCGTCGGCGTCGGTGCTCATCGCCCGGGCGGCCGCGGTCCACGGGCCGAGCATGAAGGCCTTGTGCGTGCCCGCGACGTCGTCGGCGAGCCGCATCAGCTTCAGCCACAGCGCGGACAGGGCGCGGAAGGCGGCGAGGTCCTTGCGCGCGTACGCCTCCTTGAGCTGGGGGAGGAGGTGCCGGCTGCGGTGGGCGACGGCCTGCCGGGCGACGTCGGCCAGGTCGTAGCGGTACGTGTCCGCGCCGCGCAGCCCCGCGGCGACGCCGAGCAGCCCGCTGAGGGCGGCGTCGAAGCGGACGGGGTCGTAGGCGGGGGCGCTCGGCGCGTACTCGGCGGCGCGGTCGGCGCCGAGGTCCGGGCGGGCGGCGAAGAGGCTGTCGTGGGGGTCGCTGCGCTCGGGCGCGCCGTGCCGGTAGGCGGTCTCGGCCAGCACGGCCCACGCCTCCCGCGCGGCCTTGTCCGCGCGGCCGTAGCGGTAGCCGGCGTACGCGCCGAACCACTCCGCCCGGCCGGGCGCGCGCTCCAGCCACGCGAGGTCGGAGAAGTAGGCGAAGGCCGCGGGGTCGCGGTCGGCGCCCTCCGGCATGAACGCCGTGCCGGCCAGGGCGCTGCCCGGCTTGTCGCGCCACGCGAAGAACTTCTCGTCCCACACGTGCGTCTTCGCGCCGAGCGTGGTGCGCCCGCCGTAGTTGGGGATGCTGCCGAAGGCGTACGGGGTGCCGCCCCAGTCCTTCTCGCGGTCGGTGACGCGCGCGAAGCGGTCGGAGACGCCGTCGACGACCAGCATCCGCTGCCGGTCGACGGCGGCGAGCAGCTCGGGCCGCGGGTTGTCCTCCCAGCCGAGGATCACCCAGGTCGCGCCGGGGTGCGCGGTGCGCAAGGCCTGCTCGACGGCCCGGGCGGCGGCCCCGACGGGCACGTCGCCCGCGGTGCCGCCCTCGTGCAGCAGGTCCATCTTGAAGTGCTCCGCGGGGCCGAGGAGCCGGGCCTGGTGCGCGTAGAAGGACGCCGCGACGCGGGCGAACGCGCCGCAGCGCGGGTCGAGCCAGTCCGGGCGCCGGAAGCCGTGCCAGGTGCCCTGCGGGACGACGCGCGCGTCGGCGTTGCGACCGGCGAAACCTTCCGGCACCGAGCCGTAGTAGCCGGGCAGGACGGGCGCCATGCCCAGCTCGCGCAGCCGGGCGGTGATCCGGGCCCCGAGGGCGGCGCGGGAGTCGATGAGCTTCTGGCCGAGCGGACCGCCGTAGCCGCTGAGGTTCTGCAGGAGCCACCAGGGCTGGTGCGAGGGGGCGGGCAGCCACGCGCGGGCCTCGGCGTCGCCGTAGCCGAAGTCCTGGAGGACGCGCTGGTAGACCGCCTCGTGCCCGCTTATCACCAGGACCTCGTTGCAGCCGTGCAGGGCCAGGATGTCGATCATCCGCTCCCAGTAGGCCCAGTCGGCGTACGGGAAGGTGTAGCCGTCGTTGGTGTCGTTGAGGGCGAAGCGGTGGCGGAGCCTGGTGGAACGTTTCAGCGGGCGAGCCGGAGCGGGCAGGCTGCGCGGCAGGCCGACCTGGCGCGCCCCCCAGGAGATGTGCGCCCCGCACACGTACCGGAGGTACCAGTGCACCCCGGTCAGCAGCACCGCCGGGCTCGTCCCGGCCACCTCGATCCGCCCCGTGCGGCCCGTGACCTCGAACCGCTCCTCGCCCCCGGCGGCCGCGAGCGCCGTCAGCCGGAACTGCTCCGCGTGCCCGGCCAGCAGCCGTACGAGCGCCGCCTTCGCGGGCGCGGTGTCGAACGGCGCCCGCTCGGGCGCCGCGGCGGCCCGGGCCGGTGCGCGGGAGGCGAGCGCCGCGGCCCCGGCCGCACCGGCGGCCCCCAGCACCAGGCGTCTCGACGGAGCCGGCCGAGCGGTCGGCTGATCGGGCAGCCGGTCGGCCGGCTGATCGTTCGGCTGAACGGTCATGGCGCTCCCCACTGTGCTGAATGCGACAACGGACGCGTGCGCGGCGCACGTTAACCGGCGTCACCAGAGGGAGCAATGGGGCGCGCTCGGTGTTCAGCCCCGGTCCACGGCCCCGTCGGCCGGCCGGCCCCGGTCGAGATACGCCAGCACCGCGAGGACGCGCCGGTTGTCGTCGTCGGACGGCGGCAGGCCGAGCTTCCCGAAGATGTTCGACGTGTGCTTCGCCACCGCCCGCTCGGTCACGTGCAGCTGCGCGGCGATCGCCGCGTTCGACCGGCCCTGCGCCATCAGCTCGATCACCTCGCGCTCGCGCGGCGTCAGCCGGCCCAACGGCCGGTCCTGCGCCCGCCGCGTCAGCAGCTGCGAGATGACCTGCGGATCCATGGCCGTGCCGCCCGCCGCCACCCGGCGGACCGCGTCCACGAACTGGTCGGCGTCGAAGACCCGGTCCTTCAGCAGATAGCCCACGCCCCCGCTGCCGTCCGCGAGCAGCTCCCGCGCGTACAGCTGCTCGACATGCTGCGACAGCACCAGCACCGGCAGTCCCGGCGTGGCCCGCCGCGCCGCCAGCGCGCACTGCAGGCCCTCGTCGGTGAACGACGGCGGCAGCCGTACGTCCACCACCGCCACGTCCGGCCGCAGTTCGGCGAGGGCCCGGGACAGCTCGGGGCCGCTCTCCACCGCCGCCGCGATCTCGAAGTCGTACGCCTCCAGGAGCCGGACGAGACCGTCTCTCAGCAGGAACAGGTCTTCGGCGAGCACAACGCGCACGGGCACTCCATCGTCGGCGGGGGCGGTGCCCCGGAACGCCCGGAGGGCGAGGGGCGGTTCACTCCCATGGTCGCCGATCGTGCGGCCGGAGGATCAGCCCCTGCCCGACGGCAGATGTCGCTCCGTCAGGAAAGGACGCAGGGGATCTCCATCGTGACCAGCGTCGGGCCGCCGACCGGGCTGCTGACGGCCAGGACGCCGTCCAGCGTGCCGATGCGCCGCTCGATGCCGGCGAGCCCGGAGCCCGCCGGGCCCTCCTTCGCCCCGGCCGCACCGCCGGCCCTGACGCCGGCCCGGACGCCCGCCCCGCCGCACCCGTCGTCCGTCACGGCGATCCGGAGCATGCCCTCGGCGTGGTGCACGTCGAGCCACACCTGCCGGGCCCCCGAGTGCTTGGCGGCATTGGTGAGCACCTCGCTGACCGCGAAGTACGCCGCCGCCTCGACCGGCTCCCCGGCCCGGCCCGCCAGCTCGACGTCCACCTCGACGGGCAGCGGCATCCGCAGCGCCAGGGCCCGCAGGGCGTCGGCCAGGCCGCGCTCGGCCAGGACCGGCGGGTGGATGCCCCGCACCAGGTCGCGCAGCTCGGTCAGGGCCTCGGCGGAGTCCGCGCGGGCCGCGGCGACGAGCTGCTTGGCGCGGGCCGGGTCCTTCTCGATCAGCGCCTCGATCGTGCCGAGGCTCATCCCCATGGCGACCAGGCGGGCCTGCGCCCCGTCGTGCAGATCGCGCTCGATCCGGCGCAGCTCGGCGGCGGAGCCGTCCACCGCGTCGTGCCGGGACTCGGTGAGCCGGTCGACGCGCCGGGACAGCTCGCGCTCGCGGAGGGCCGCGTGGCTCGGCCGCAGCAGCTGCTTCGCCAGCAGGAAGTCCGTGCGCAGCAGCGGCCGGGCGACGAGGACGCCCACGACGGCCCAGACCAGGCCCAGCGGGGCGGCCAGGTTCGCGGTGGACTGGTCGGTGATGTGGAGGAACGTGAACCACAGGCCTCCGCCGGCCCGGTCGATCGGCTCCCAGACGCCCAGGGCCAGCACGATCCCCCACGGCAGGTAGAGGACGAGGGCGGGCGCCAGCAGCGACAGCACCGTGCCCGCCGTTGCGTCCACCAGCAGCCACAGCAGGTCGCGCCAGGTGGCGGGGTCCTTCAGCAGGGCCGTGCAGCGCTCCACCCGGCCGGCGAGGCCGGGGCGCCGGGCGGGCAGCGGACGGTACGGCCCGGGGATCTCCACGCCCGCCCACGTCCGCGCCTGGCGGCGGCGCAGGGAGGCGTGGGCCCGTACACCCGCCACCGCCCAGGGGGTGGTGAGCAGGCCGATGCCCAGGAGCGTGAAGGCGATCGACACCACGGTGAGCACGAGCAGCAGGAGTGACGTCGCCATGCCGAAGATCGCCAGCCAGAGGCCGCGCGCGGCGGCCGGCAGTGCGGTGCCGATCTTTTTCATCCGGTGTCCCCCAGCGTTCGTTCCCGGGCCCGTGACCCGGGCCCGGGGACCAGTCTGGACGACCGCGGCATGATCGTCACGGGGGGTGCCGCCCCGGCGGACGGTGTACCTAGCCCCCCTGGATCAGTGGCCGGAGAGCGGCCGGATCGGAGGCCGGAGAGGGCCGGATCAGTAGCCGGCCGGGGGCGCGTACTTGTAGCCGACCCGGCGGACGGTCACGATCGACGCGCGGTGCTCGGCGCCCATCTTGCGCCGGAGCCGGGCCACGTGGACGTCCACGGTCCGGCCGTCGCCCACGTGACCGTAGCCCCACACCGTGGTCACCAACTGGTCGCGCGTGTGCACCCGGTGGGGGTGCGCGACCAGGTGGGCCAGCAGCTCGAACTCCAGGTACGTGAGGTCCAGCGGGCGCCCGGCCACGCTGGCCGTGCGCTGCTCGGGGTCGATGCTGACCAGCGCGTCCCCGTGGGTGGCGGGCCCGGGTCCGGGCGCCTGCTGCTCGGCCGGGACGAGCACCAGATAGCCGATCATCGGCGGCTGCCCGGGCAGCGAGGGCAGGGTGTGCTGGGGCGCGGGCATCCAGGTGGCCGCGCCGGAGTGCAGCAGCTCGGCGACCGGCGGCACCTCGTCCGGCGAGACGGCCCGGAGGCGGTGCCGGGGGGCGGTATGGGAGGGGTGGGCGGCGTGCGTGGCGGCGGACGAGGCGGTGGCCGTGGCCGCAGCGGACGGGGAGGACGACGGGACGGACGAGGAGACCGGGGCGGGCACGGTGAGGGTACGGAGGTTCGTCATGGAGAGCTCAGCTCTTTCGCGCGAGAGACCGTCGAGGGGACGTGCGTGTGCGCGGGGCCGTTGGCCGGGATCGGGTGCCGGCGGCTGACTTCGACGAGGGGGTCAGCGGGAGGAGAGGGCCTGCGCGGAAGTCGCGCGGCAACACACTCGGTCGAAGTCGTCGTGCTGACGGGAAGGCCAGAAGGGCTCGAGGTCGCTGCGACCCGTCGCGGTGTTCTGGAAGCTGGCCATGCCCCTATTGAAGCATGACCTGCGACGGGACAGCAGACTCCCCGTACGGGCGGATACGGAACCTTGGCGTGATGCCGACCACCCCCGGCCGGTCCGCCGAAATGCGGAGCAATCGACTCCGGTTCAGGCCGCCGGCAGCCGCCTGCGCCAGTCCAGCGGCTCGACCCGTATCGCCCGGTCCGGATCACCGTCCCAGCGCACGGTCAGACCGGCCGCGACCAGGGCCGCGGCCACCTCGCGGCCGACGGCGGCGGTGGCCTCGTCGCCCGGGGCCGTGCCGTGAGCGCCGTAGGTGAGCAGCAGGCTCCCGGCCTCGGCGGCGTGCTGCGTGTCCGCGTACTGGAAGAAGACGAAGCCGTGGTCACCCTCGGCGGCCTCGCCGCCGATCTCCGCGGAGGCGCAGTTGCCGCAGCAGGCGAAGTGCATCCGGGCCGTGACGCCGCTGCCGTTCAGCGCCGCGAACGCCGCCGCCACCCGGTCGGCGTCGGTGACCTCCGGCCAGCTCTCCTGCTCCGCCAGCCGCTCGCGCCACAGGCGGCGAACGATCCGGCGGGCGGCCGGTACGGAGAGCGGGGTGCCGCCGTCCGCATGGAAGTAGTCGGAGACGGCCTCGGCGATCTCCTCCGCCGTGTCGAACCCGCAGCGGATCATCCGTCGCGCTTGCGCCTCGGCCTCTGCCAGCAGGCCGGCATCCAGGCCGGCATCCAGGCCGGCGCCCGGCTCGGGATCCGTTGCGGCCTCCGGGGCGGGATCCGGTGCGGCATCCAGCGTGGGGCCGGCGTCCTCCTCGCCGTCCTCGCCCTCCCCGGGCGACGGAAACCGGACCCGCTCCCAGGCGTGCCCGTCCGCCCACCCCTCCTCGCCCCGCGCCCACGCCAGGAACACGGCCGTCACCTCGGCGGGACCCTCCATCCGCACGCCGAAGTGCCGCTCCGCCGTGCCGTCGCGGTACTCCACCTCGTACGGGCCGTCGCCCTCGTGCCACGTCTGGATGTAGTGGTCGCCGCCGTCCTCGGCGTCCTCGGCGTTCTCCGCGGCCTCCATGTCCTGCGCGCCCGCCGCGTCCTCCGCGTCCTCCGCGCGCTCGACCACCGCGAACCGGTCGCCCTCCCCGCCCAGCCGGGCGATGATCTCCGCCAGCTCGTCGGCGGTGACGTGCGAACGGACCTCGCCGGGCTCCGTGTTGACGGTGATGGGCAGCATGACATCCCCCTCGCTGAGGGCCGTCCCCCGTTCGGCGGCCCGCGTAGCAAGAATCCTGACACTCACCACTGACAACGGCCGTACACCGTGCCTGTGGCCATGGCCACGCGAGGCCCTGACGCGACCTCAGTAGCCGGGCGGGAGCTGCCGGTGGCCGGTCCCGCCGGTCAGGAAGCCCCGGCGATGACGGGGTAGTGGTCGCTGAGGTCGGTGTACGTGTAGTCCTTCCCCCAGCTGGAGACCGTCCAGGGCGCGGAGGCCTCCTTGACCACCGTGTTCTTCCAGGTCGCCGGGCGGGCGTGGCCGTTGCGGTGCAGGACGTAGTCCAGGTCCTCGCGGCCGTCCGCCGGATAGCGGTAGGACGCGATCGAGTTCTCCTTCGTGTCGAAGGAGTACGGGTGGCCGGTGCGTTCCGTCGCCGGGGCGAGACCGGCATTCGCGAGCATGGCCGCGTATTCGCTCCCGTGCGCGTCCACATTCAGGTCGCCGGCCACGATGACCTGCTCGTTCGCGGGAATGTTCTTCGCGTTCAGGAAGGCGTCGATCTGGCGGAACTGCTTCGCCCGGTCGGCGGCCGCCTCGCCCGCCGCGCAGCCGCTGTCGGTCGACTGGGTGTGCGTTCCCACCAGGTGCACCTTCGCGCCGTTCACGTTCAGCACGACGTAGGCGAATCCCTTGTCGGACCACCAGTCGGAACCGCACGCGTCATTGAAGACGACCTGTTCCTTGCGGATGATCGGCCATTTGCTGAGCACGGTCACCCCGCCGTCCTCCGGAGTGGTGGAGGAATACTTTCCGCCGGTGGCGTCCCAGCCTTCCTTGCCGCGTCCGACGACCGGGGTCTGGTACGGATACCCGTCGGCCGCTTTCGCCTTCAGCGCGTCGGAGGCGCCGTTGTCGAACGCCTCCTGCAGGACGACGACGTCGTTCCCCCGGAAGAAACCGGCCGCGGGTATTGCGGCGGCGCGGTGGTCCTGCCCCCAATTCGGATACAGGTTCTTGCTCATGAGAAAGGTGTTGTACGTCAGCACCTTCAATTCCGGGACGGTGCCGGCCCGGGCGGCCGCCTGCGGCAGCACAGCGGTGAGGGCGACGCCGGCGAGCGCGATCGTGAGGGCGGGCTTGAGCTTCGGCACTGCAACTCCCTGAAGGGGGGTGGGGCACCGCAGACGCAGGATGCCCATGGGGGTGCTGGGGAACGAGCCGCCCACATCAAATCAGCCGTTGTTACTTCCGGACTGCCTTACGGTGATCAATTCCCCTCCGCGGGGCGAAGACTTCGTGTCGCGCCCGCGCATGACTCGTTGAGAGCGTTGGAAGAGATGCGGTGACCGGCCCACCGTGAGGAGTTCCCATGCCCCCGCCCCTGCATCAGGGTCTCGTGCTCGATTTCGGCGGCGTACTGACCACCCCGATCGCCGAATGCACCCGGGCCTTCTGCCTGCGTGAGGGCCTTGCCCCCGACGCCTTCCTCCAGGTCATCTCCACGGATCCGGAAGGGCGCGAGATCTACACGCAGCTGGAGCGCGGGCGGATCGGCCAGGACGAGTGGAACGAACGCACCGCCGCCCTGCTCGGCGTCGCCCCCGGCAATCTGATCGGCCGGGTCCTCGACGGTCTCCGGCCGGAGCCCCTGATGCTCGCGGCGGGTCAGGCGGCCCGCCGGGCGGGCGTGAAGGTGGGCATCCTCTCCAACAGCCTCGGCTCCGGCCCCTACGACCCCTACAAGGGCTACGGGTTCGACACCCTCTACGACGCCGTGGTGCTGTCGGGCGACCACGGAATCCGTAAACCGGAGCCCGGAATCTACCCGCTCATCCTGAAGAAGCTGCAACTCCCCGCCGAGGTCTGCGTCTTCGTGGACGACTCGCCCCGCAATCTGCCGCCCGCCCAGGACCTCGGCATGACCTCCGTCCTGGACGGCGATCCCGCGGAGACGGTGAAGCGTCTGGAGGAGCTGTTCGGGCTGCCGCTGAGGTGACGTTCCGCGGGCGTCCACTGCCGGCCGCCGGGGCGGTTGCAAAGGTTCACCGCACGCGGCTGCAAAGGTTCACCGCACGCGGCCGTAAAGGTTCACCGCACGTGGCACTGCCGGTCCGCCGGCCCGTGGTGCGCCGTCATGGCGCGGTCCAGATTGGTGGCGGCACTGATCAGGGCGAGGTGGGTGAACGCCTGCGGGAAGTTCCCGAGCGCCTCGCCCGCGGGCCCGATCTCCTCGGCGTAGAGGCCGAGGTGATTCGCATGCGTGATCATCTTCTCGAAGACGTAGCGGGCCTCGCCGATCCGCCCGGCGCGGGCGAGCGCCTCCACGTACCAGAACGAGCACAGGTTGAACGTTCCCTCGCCGCCGTCCAGCCCGTCGCTGCCGTCGGTCCGGTAGCGGTGCACCAGGCTGTCGCTGACCAGGTCCTCCTCGATCCGCCGGACCGTGGACAGGAACCGCGGGTCCCTGGGCCCGGCGAACTTCACCAGCGGCATCACCAGCAGCGAGGCGTCCAGCGTCGGGCTGTCCGGGAACTGGCAGTACGCGCCGGGCTCCGGCGACCAGCAGCGCTCCTGCACGAACCGGTACGCGGCCGCCGCCGTGTCCCGCCACTGCTCGACGGGCGCCGGCATGCCGCGGTGCCGCGCGATGCGCAGGGCCCGTTCGAAGGCGACCCAGGTCATCAGCGCGGAGTACGTGAAGCGCTGCCGGCCGCCGCGGGTCTCCCAGATCCCGTCGTCGGGCTCCTCCCAGTGCTTCTGCAGCCAGTCGAGCTGCCGGGCCAGGGCCTCCCACAGCTCGTAGGAGATCGGCTCGCCGTGCTTGTTGTACAGGTACACCGAGTCCATGAGCTCGCCGTGGATGTCGAGCTGGAGCTGGCGGGCCGCAGCGTTGCCGATCCGGACCGGGCGCGCCCCGCCGTAGCCGCAGAGGTGGTCCAGGACCGTCTCGGGCAGGTCGGGGCGGCCGTCGATGCCGTAGAGCACCTGCAGCCCGGTGCCCGGCGGGGCCTGGGCGCAGCGCTGGTGCAGCCAGTCGACGAAGGCGGCGGCCTCCTCCGTGAAGCCCAGCCGCATCAGGGCGTAGAGGGTGAAGGCGGCGTCGCGGATCCAGGTGTAGCGGTAGTCCCAGTTGCGGCCGCCGCCCGGCGCCTCGGGCAGGGACGTGGTGGCCGCGGCGACCAGGGCGCCCGTCGGCTGGTAGACCAGCAGCTTCAGGGCCAGCGCCGAGCGCTCGACCGCCTCGCGGTAGCGGCCCCGGTACTGCGACTGCCGCAGCCAGCCGTCCCAGTACCGCAGCGTCCGGTCCAGCAGGCGGGTGGCCTCCGCGCCGTCGAACGGGCGGACCACGCCCTCCCGCACGGACCCGGCCCCGTCCCACTCCGCGGAGAGCTGCAGCGACTCGCCGGGCTCCAGCGTCACCGTGGCGCGCGCGGCGCCGCCGTCGGGCGCCAGGGGCACGGAGGAGCGCAGGACGAGGAATCCGGCCGGGCCCGCGAAGACGACGCCGGCCCCCGGCACCGGGGTGACCGTGTGCGGGGCGCGGCCGTAGTCGAACGCGGGCCGGCAGGACACGTCGATCGTGGCCCGGCCGCGCAGCACCCGCACCTGCCGCACGATCCGGCGGACGCCCGGCGAGGGGCAGGAGGGGTGGTCGGGCACCATGAAGTCGTAGAGCTCGGCCACCGAGTCCCGGCCGAGGAAACGGGTCAGCAGCACGTTCGAGTCGGGCATGTACATCTGCTTGGTGCGCTCCGTGCCCCGGACCGTGACGGCGAACGACCCGCCGCGGCCGGCGTCGAGCAGGGACCCGAAGACGGAGGGCGCGTCGAAGCGCGGCAGGCAGCACCAGTCGATCGTGCCGTCGGTCCCGACGAGCGCCACGGTGTGCAGGTCGCCGATGATCCCATGGTCCTCGACGGGCAGGTAGCCGGGTTTCATGAGCCCCTCCTCGGCGGGGCGGCATGCCACACCACCCGTTATACCGCCGGGGGCGGCCGGATGCCCGGTGGGGGCTTGCGGTCAGCCCGAGGCGGGCTGCGACCGCGCCAGGGCCTCCCGCACGGCCTCCTCCGTACGCCCCACGACCGCCGTGCCGTCGTCGGCGGTGATGATCGGCCGCTGGATGAGCTTCGGGTGCTCGGCCAGGGCCTTGATCCACTGCTCGCGCGCGCCCGCGTCACGCGGCCAGTCCTTCACGCCGAGCTCCTTCGCCGCCGCCTCCTGAGTGCGCGTGATGTCCCACGGCTCCAGGCCGAGCCGGTCGAGCATCGCGCGCAGCTCGTCCTCGCCGGGGACGTCCTCCAGATAGCGGCGCACGGTGTACCCGGCCCCTTCGGCGTCGAGCAGGCCGATGGCGCTGCGGCACTTCGAACAGGCGGGATTGATCCAGATCTCCATGCCCCACACCGTACCGCGTATCACCGTCAAATCCCGTCTGAGCTGGGGCGATTGTCAGTGGTGGGCAGTAAAATCGAAGGTAGACGAGAGAGGTTACGAACCCCCTCAGGAGGAACGCCGATGGCCGTAGCCGCACCCACTCTTCCCGATCTCCCGAGCCTTGCCACCCTGCCGAAGAAGCCCATGCCCGCCGGCCGCCCGCGCGGCTGGTACGAGGCCCACAACCGCCAGCTGAAGGCCATGCGCCTGGCCATCGCCCTGCTGCACTCGGGGGTGTACCGCCCGGAGCAGGCGAGCAACCGCCGGATACGGGCGACGGCGGTCCGCATCGGGGTCCACGAGCCCTCCGCCGTGACGTGCCGCGCGGTGCGTTCCCTCATCCACGACGCGGCCAACTACTGATGTGAGGGGCGAGCTACTGGTGTGAGGACGAGCCTCTCCCGGCCCGCATGCGAACCGGTCAACTTGCCCATAACGTGGCAAAGGAGATCACTATGCCGTCGCTGGGAGAGGCTCATGCCCGCTCGTACGCTCAAGGACAAGGTCGTCGTCATCGGTGGCGCGTCGAAGAACCTCGGCGGCCTCATCGCCCGCGAGATCGCCCCGGACGGGGCCAGGATCGTCGTCCACTACAACAGCGACTCGTCCCGCGACAAGGCGGAGCAGACCGTCTCGGACGTGCAGCAGGCCGGCGGCGAGGCCTTCGCCCACCAGGGTGACCTGACCAAGGTCACCGAGGTCGAGAAGCTCTTCGACGCCGCGGTGCAGGCGTTCGGCAGGGTCGACTGCATGGTCAACACGGCCGGCATGGTCATCAAGAAGCCCATGACCGAGACCACGGAGGAAGAGTTCGACAAGATGTTCGCCGTCAACACCAAGGCGGCGTACTTCATGATGCGCGAGGCCGCCAAGCGGCTGCAGGACGGCGGGAAGATCATCACCATCGTGACCTCGCTGCTCGCCGCGTACACCGGCCTCTACTCCGTCTACGCCGGCAGCAAGGCCCCCGTCGAGCACTTCACCCGGGCGCTGTCCAAGGAGCTCTTCGGGCGGAACATCTCGGTCAACAACATCGCCCCCGGCCCCATGGACACCTCGTTCTTCTACCCGGCCGAGTCGGACGACTCCGTCGCGTACCACAAGTCCTCGTCCATGAACGGCGAACTCACCAAGATCGAGGACATCGTCCCGTACGTGAAGTTCCTGCTGACGGACGGCTGGTGGCTCAACGGCCAGACGCTCTTCATCAATGGCGGCTACACCACGCGCTGAACCCGCGTCACCAAGCTCCGGGCCTCTCCCCGTGGTGTTGAACCCCATTATGCTGGGCTGTGGGGGACCGATGTCGGACTGTCAAGGTGAGTGAGTCCTCGTAGACTTTCCGAGAGTCTGAGGACAAGGGGGGGCGCAGTGACATCACAGGTCGTGTCGTACGCGTTGGACGACGGGACAGTGGTCCGTTTCGAGGCTGAGCCGGACGGTGACTGGCAGCCCGTGTCCGCGGACGACATCGTCAGCCGCGTGCGGGACGCTGCCGGTCCTGCCATTGATGCTGCTCGCGTGGTGCTGCGTAGGGTGACCGAGCTGCGGCCGGACCAGGTAGAGGTCAAATTCGGATTGAAGGTAAACGGCACCGCGAACTGGGTCGTGGCCAAGGCGGCGACCGAAGCCAACTTCGAGATCACCCTCACATGGCAGCCCCGCCCCGGTGCGGACGGGGACCCGCGATAGGCATGAGGAAGGCTTCTCCAGCCCGCCGGACCGGACAGGACTCCTGGGTCGTGTCTATTCACGCGACCGAACGGGACATGAGGCCCGTAGGGTCGGGATTCCTCATCGACAGTCAGCGGATTCTCACCTGTGCACACGTGGTGAGAACTGCCCGTAGCAAGCAGGAAGAGCTGTGGGCCGCTTTCCCCAAAGCGGAAGAAGTCATGGGTAGACGGATCCGGATCGCCGAGGTGACGCTGCCGTCGGACAGCGAACGCGAGGACCGGGACGTTGCCGTGCTGCGTCTTGCTGACGAAGTACCTGCCGTGCCTGTCGCGCCTTTGCAGCGGCCGAGTTCTGACGAGCTCGTCGGGATGGATTGGTCCTCATTTGGGTTCCCTGATGGTGTGCTCGGCAACTCTGCAAACGGTTCGGTGGGTGCCTCGCTGGGATACGGCTGGGTGCGCCTCGACACCCATGCTCCCCGCTATCCCGTCAAGAGCGGCTACAGCGGTGCGCCCGTCTGGTCACACACCCACCAGGCGGTCGTCGGCATGGTGGGCCAGGCCCACAACACAACGGGTGACGCACGCGCCTTGAGCCTGTGGGCCATCGACAGGCTGCTCCCCGGCGAGGAACTGCACCGGCTCACCGACTCGTTTCGGGAAATAGCCGGCCAAACAGTCTCAGCCAGGTGGGGCTGGTCCCTTGGCAAGGACCTTGAAGCGGATCGGCACTGGAAGCCTCGTGCGCGAGGCGTCAGCACGGAAGCCGAACGAGGCTTCCGATTCCGCGGCCGCACAGCCGCCCTCCAGGAAATCATCCAGTGGATCGAAGCAGAAAAGCCGCCTCGTCAGGTGCTGGTGATCACTGGGGCGCCGGGCTCGGGGAAGTCCACGGTTCTGGGTCGGGTCGTCACCACAGCTGATGACCAGGTTGCGGCGACACTTCCACCCCACGACACGGCAGTACGAGCCCCTCTGGGGGCTGTCTCTTGCGCTGTCCACGCCAAAGGCAAGACCGCTCTGGAAGTGGCGAAAGAGATCGCACGAGCCGTCCCGGCACCCGCACCTGGCCAGCTCGTCGACCTTCTCCCTGCTCTGCGGGTGAGCCTTCAGGCCCGGCCTGGCCGTCCTTTCACCCTGGTCGTCGACGCCCTGGACGAGGCCAGCACTCCCCATGAGGCCCGAGACATCATTAATCACATCTTGGTGCCACTGTCGGAGACATGCGCTGACCTCCCGGTTCACGTAGTGGCTGGTACCAGGCGGCGGGATGCCGCCGGTGATCTGCTGGTAGCTTTCGGGCGCAGGGCTCGGACGGTGGATCTCGACACCCCGGAATTCTCCGCCCCCACAGACCTGACCGCGTACGCACTGGCGACACTGCAACTTCAAGGCGACGAGCGCCCGGGTAACCCCTACTCCGACAGCGCTGCCGGCTTCCCCGTAGCCGAACGCATCGCGGCCCTTGCTGAGGGAAATTTCCTTGTGGCCGGATTGGTAGCCCGGGCACATGGGATGCACGACGAACAGGCTGTGAATTCAGCCGATGTGACGTTTCCCGTCACGGTAGAGGCATCACTCCGTGCATATCTACGCCTGCTGCCCGACACCGCCGGGCTCTCCTCGGAGCACTTGCTCACCCCGCTAGCCTACGCCGAGTCACCCGGGCTCACATTGGCTCTCTGGCGCATTGCACTGGTTGCTCTGTTCGGTGCGGCTCCCACTGAGGCCGAGCTCTTCAGCTTCGCCCGCTCCTCCGCGGCGAACTTTCTTGTCGAAACCGCGGGCAAGGAGCCCTGTGACGCGGTCTTCAGACTCTTCCACCAGGCCCTGAGCGATTCACTGCGGGCTGCACGCGCCGATGTCGCATCTCCTGTGAGCGACGAGCGCGCACTGGCATGCGCCTACATCGCTGAGGGAGCCAGGACGGGATGGGAGGCGGCCCCCGCATACCTGCTGCGTTCTCTCGCTGGCCACGCCGCCCGGGGAGGAGTCATCGACCGGCTGCTGGAGGAGGGCGACTACCTGCTGTATGCCGACCTGCGCCGGCTCATACCCCAGACGCGCCTCGCCGTGACGGACGCCGGGCGGGAACGGGCGCGGTTGCTGCGCCAGACGCCGCGCGCCCTCGACTCGCATGCCTCGGAGCGAGCGGCACTGTTCAGCGTGACGGAGGTGCAGGAACACCTCGGAACGACCTATCGCACGTCTGCAGTCGCAGCACCGTACCGAGCCACCTGGTCCAGTGCCTCTCCGTCCATGGAAGTGTCCGTCTTCGAGGGACACACCAGGCAAGTATCCGCCCTATGTTTTCTGAAGTCCGCCGGCCGTGGTGTCCTCGCCAGTGCTGGTGACGATGCCATTCGCCTTTGGGACCCGGAGACTGGTGACTCCATACGTGCCCTCACAGGCAATCCGGGATGGATAGGGGCGCTGTGCACGGTGGACACAACCAGCGGTGCGCTTCTGGCGAGTGGCGGCGAGGACGGCGTACTGCGGCTCTGGGATCCGGAGGCCGGTGAGATCACCCGGCTCCTCGTGGGCCATGGCAAGCCCATTGATCAGCTGTGCACGGTCGAGGTGGGAGGGCGTACCCTCCTCGCAAGTCGCGGCCGTGACCGGTGCCTTAAGCTCTGGGACCCGGAGACGGGAGAGAATGTACGGACGTTCCGGGCCCGGACTCATATGATTTGTGGGATGGGTGCGGTCTACCTGGAGGGGTGTTCCCTTCTCGCCCTCTGGACAGCCGACTCCCAAGGGCGATCCCGAGTGCGGCTCTGGGATCCTTCCGACGGGACGACAGTGCGTACCTTCGCCACGAGAGGCGTCAAGTTCGGTGAGATGTCCGTGGTTCCGTGTGAGGGACGTCCTCTCATCGCCTTCTCGGAGACTTCTCTTGATGACGATGTCATCGTCCTGCGGGATGCCCTGACCGGCAGGCAGGTGCGCATTCTCGAAGGCGGGCAGGGCTCTGTGTACGACGTCCTCGGCCTCCGCATCGGCGGTCGCACCCTTGTGGTCGCCGGTCACGGCCAGGAAGAAAGCGGTACCGTCATGGTCTGGGACCCACTGACGGGCCGGGAGGTCCACCGGCTGGAAGGTCACCGCGGCTGGGTTGGTGCCCTATGCACCGTGGAAGCTGCGGGGGAGACCCTCATCGCAAGTGCAGGAGAAGACTGCACGGTCCGGCTATGGGATGTGGACAGCCACACAGAGCTGGAGGAGCCTGACGTTCCCGGCTGCTGGGTCGGCTCACTAGCCGTGCTGCACATTGAGGACCGAGCCGTGGTAGCCAGCAGCGGAGTGGCGGGAAGGGCTCTGCTTCGCGATCTAGTGACAGGGGAGCCCCTGGGGCATGTCGACACGCGCCACACATGGGTCAAGCTTCTCTGCACCATCGAAATCGAAGATCGTCCATGCCTGGTCATCGCCAGTACGGCGAGCGAGGCCGGGGCCATTGAGATCTGGAACCCCGACACGGGCGATATGGTGCGGAGCTTGGAAACCCCTGGCGTGCAGTCCATGCAGGCAGTAGAGGTCGCCGGCCGGCGCTGCCTTGCCTTTGCAGCTCGGGATCAGAAGGTCAATCGAGTGTCCCTCTGGGACGTCTCCGCGGACCGGATCCTTGGAAGCATCAGTGGCGAGGAAGGCCTCGTTCATGGCCTCTGCGGCGTCCGTACTGAGCGGCATGACCTCATCGTGATACTCACCGACCACTTCGGGATCTGGCCCGGCGAGTTCCACGGGGGTGCCGTTAGCTGCTGGGATCCGGTCAGTGGCGAGGTTCTGGAGTCAGTGGAGATTCCCGAAGCCTCCCTTGCCTCCCTGTGCGTCCTGGACGCCGAGGACCGGGAACTGCTGGCTGTGACAACGCACGACCGTGACGATGAGGGCGATCTGGTCGGCACGAGCTCCGTCCGGGTCGTTGATCCCGTCACAGGGCACATCATCGACGGGCGGGATGTCCACCACGGCTGGGTGAGCGCCCTCAGTTCCGTGGAGTTCGGTGAACATGCCTGTCTGGCCAGTGCCGGCCAGACTCAGAGATCGGTGCGGCTGTGGACCGTCGATGGCCTTCGGCAGGTCATCGAGATTCCCGTACGCCGTGAGGTGTTCTCCGTCGTCCAGGCAGGTGCCCATCTCGTTGTGGGTCTGGAAAACGGCGTGATGGCTATCCGGCTGGGCGACTGCGCAGCTTGACGAACTGACCTGTGTCGGCGCCCAGTCGCCCAGCGCCGTCATCGCCGCCCCGCCCTGAGCACACACCAGCTGAACCCCGCCGCGGCCAGTAAGATCATCCGCTTCGGAGGGAGTGGGTAGTGAAAGAGCACAGTCGTACAGCTCTCCTGATCGGTGTGGGCGACAGCCCCGGAGCAGAACACTGTTTTCCCACGCTAGGACCGACGGTAGACGCGGATCTAGGTGCCATGAGTGCCGCCCTGAAGGGCAGCGGCTATGAGGTGCAGACGCTGCGTGATCCGACGCGCAATGAGATCACCGAGCGCATCACCGCCGTATCCAGGAGGGTCCCGGCCGGCAGTGTCCTTCTCCTGTACTTCACCGGGCACGGCGTTCGTATTGGCGATATCGACTACCTGGTGCCCTCCGACGCCCGGGCGCCTGCCAGTGACGATGCGATGGGGTGGCAACAGGCGCACGTGCGAGAGTCACTGCTGGACGCCGATATCAGCCGGTATCTGACCATCTGTGATGCCGGGACCGTGCTGTGGCTGATCGACGCCTGCCGCTCGGCGGAGGATGGAAGAGCCGTCGTCTTTGGGAGTTCGATCACTAAGGGGCCGCCCTGCGGCGGGTTCGCGGTCATGTCCGGGTGCGGACTCGGTGAACGTAGCGGCTTTGCGGAGGCGGGCAGCTTCTTCACACTGGCGCTGGCCCGAGCCTTCGACCCCCTGACCGAGGCCAGCACGGTGGAGGAGGTGTACCGGGCGGCCCGGCAGGAGACACGGACGCTGGCCCTCCGCGCTCGGTCCGAGCCGCAGGCCGTATTGATCCGCTACGGAAGTGACCTCGAGGAGGAGACCAGAACTCGCAAGGTCGCAGAGGGCGGACGGCTGCTGGAGGCGTGGCTGGACGTCGTCCGCACGCCGACGCTGTGGAAGCGAGTACCGGAGTGTGACACGGAGACTGTCGCTCGCATTCAGGACTGTCTGGTTCACCTTGCCACTGAAACTGCTCGCCACGTCCACCGCGCTCAGGAACGACTGTCAGATCCCTGGATCGACGACGAATACCCCGTACGGCTGCTACACGACACGCTTCCTTTGCTCCTGCCCGAGGGCGTCGAGCTGTCCGCCCTGGAGGTAGCCGCGCTGATCGCCGGCGTACTGCTGCATGAGGCAGCTTGGGCCGAGCGGCTCAGTCAGGCCGCCGACCTCTGCCCTCAATCCATTCACCGTCGGCTCGATGCAGGTGACCAGCGGCGCCACTACGAGCAGATCACCGAACACCATCCCCAGATCACCGAGAAGCTCACGGACTGGTCCTGGTGGGACACCGAGCCCTCGGACCGTTCGAACGACCGGAACGCCGTTATGTTATGGCTGGTCCACCGTTGGATCGCGGAACGGTTCGCGACCGACGAGGAGGCCGTGCCCGCAGTACTGGCCGACGGACTCGTGGCGCGCCTTCTGGACGTGACACCGCCGGCGCCGGATGGGGGGCTCACCGGACGGGCGGGATCCCTGTCCGCGGCCCTCCGGACGGTCGCTGCCGGCCTCGCTCTTGGCGCTCCGCGGGACGATCAGCGACTCCCCTTCCCGGACAGTCATGTCGTACGGAGGGTTCCTCGGCGCCTGCGGGTGCGGCCTCTTGCAGCGTTGCTGCGCCTTGCGGGGCTACTCGCCTTCGACGCCCGGTGTCTGCCGGAGGTAGTTGCCGAGCACCTCGCCGTTTCGGATCCGGTGGTGCCCCGTGAGGTGATCGGCGCCATTCGTGACGCTGCCTGGCACCTCGATCAGGACGGAAGAGCCTCGTACCTGCACCTGGATGCGGTCTGTAGGCACCCCGCGATCCATGCAGCAATGGCCTCGGTCGTCGAGGATGCCGACGACCTTGGGTACACGCTGAGAGAGACGGCACAGCGGTTGCCCGCCGACGAAGGTGTCCTCCTCAAGGATCTCCCCGCTCGACTGACCGACCAGCAGCTAAGGCCGGATCGCGAGCTGGGAGCGGACGCTTATGACATACCGCTCGCGCGTTTCTCGCTGGCTCAGACGGAGATCCGTCGGCTGTTGATGGGCGAGAAGCTGTACGACGGTGAGCCCGAACTTGCCTTGCGGGAGCTGTACCAGAACGCTATGGATGCCTGTCGCTACCGGGACATGCGTGTCCGCTACTTACGGAGTTGCAGGGAAGAATCAGGGAACTGGGTCGGCCGGATCCGCATTGCTATGGGCCAGGATGACCAAGGCCGCTATGTCGAGTGCATCGACAACGGTGTCGGCATGACCGCCGACCAACTCAAGAGCACATTCACTCAGGCCGGGCGCCGCTTCGAACAGTCCCACTCCTTCCGCCGCGAGCAGGCCGCATGGCTGCGCCACGACAGGTCGCTTCGCCTGTACCCCAACAGCCGCTTCGGAATCGGCGTCTTCAGCTACTTCATGCTCGCCGACGAGATGACGATCGTGACCAGGCCCGTCAGTCCTGACGGCCGTCCGGCCGAAAAGGCATTGCGTGTCGAGATCCCGGTGAGCGGCAGCCTCTTCCGGGTGCGGGAGGACGACGGGCGGAGTGGCGCGGCGTTGCCTGAGGGCGGCACGCGCGTCCGGCTCTACTTGCGCAACTCATGGACCCTCACCGGGGAATCCTGCGTGTCCGTATTGCGGTCCCTGGTTCATTTGAGCGAGTTCAGGCTGGAGGTCCGCGGAGAGGGCAGCGGCGAGCAGGTCTGGCTGCCTGGGCGTCTCCAGTCAGGCGGAGGGCAGCACGAGATAGCCGTCGATTCGGCGATCGAGGCGGTCCCGGGGACTCTGTGGTGGGTCGCGGGGGAAGGGGCGATTGTGTGTGACGGGGTCGCCACTGATAGGCGCACATTCGGCTACGTTCTCAATCTGCACGGAGCCCACGCCGGTGAACTGAGCATTAACCGTAAAAAGCTGGAACGGTACGACACTCATTGGGAGCACCAAAGGGCACATGAGGGTTCACAGGCCTTGGCTGATTGGCCGGAGCTGACTCTTGAGTGGCTGCGGACCATGGAATCCCGTCACCCCTCCCTTGCCAGGATTCTCTGGCGTGCCTGGCACGGAAGAGGAGTCCGAGCCAGGGCTGGTTACGGCGCCCGTACGGTGAACCTCGACGAGACCGGTTGGTTCAAATTGGACTCGTCCCTTGACAACCGGTCGGGCTGGTCCGAGGAGGAGCAGCTCCATGACGCTGTCCGGCCCTGGCGGACGGCCGTCCTCCGACCGGGGCCTCTCGCCAAGAGGGAAGCGGCTCCCGAGTCTCTCGACGGCCATCCTGTGCCGCACCCGGGCTGGTCGGATATTGCGGCCGAAGTAAAGGGCGACTGGCGCTCCGCCGTGATGGTGGCGCATGACCAGGGGATGACAGTGGCGGAGGTACTACGCGCGACGCGCGGTCTGCGTATAGCCCATCCCAGGCTGGCGGGGCCCGCGATCCGGGGTCGCGGCGACCTTGAGTGGAAGCCTGACTACACTGACCGGCTCATCATGACCGGACTTCTGGGGGAAAGGTGTGACCCCCTGGGCGGCTTCGTCGTGACCGTTAGAGGGCGCCGGTTGTCCGAGCGGAAACCCCGTACCGAGATCTACTATCGGCATCTGCCCGAAGATCTTGCCGGCATCGTTCGTACGTCCGCCAAGCATGGTCTGAGCCTCGGCGAACTCGCCACTATGTGCTCCCGTTACGTGCCGTTCGTGGGAGAGCCGCTGCACGATGTGCCGGATCACCACCGGGGCCACTTCTGTACCGAAAACGAATTGACGCTGCTCTACCTTCAAGAGGACGAGCACAGCTGGCGACCGGCCACGAACCCCTGGGATGTACCGGCAGTGGCCCGGGCGGCGGGGCTTGATGTGGTGGAAACGCAACGGCGGATGGCCGACTTCGCCTGGCTGGGCCGCCCGGTGCCCGATCCCGTCCTGACCGCTCGGTGGGATGCCGTACCGCCCGAGATGTTCCCAGTTATGCAGCGTTACCTCGTCCGCGGAGTCGATGGCCGCCCCGTTCTGCCATGGGCCGCCACCATCGAGCTGGCCGCGGAGTGGGAAGTCTCCGTGTGGGAGGCGGATCGCGTCCTCGCCCGTGAGACCGAGGTCCTCGGAGTGGCCCATCACCGGCGCTACACCAAACGCTCGGCCGGGCGGGATCTCGTGCCCTCGCCCGGGACCGGCGACCTCGTGGGTTGGTTGCACGGGGTGGACATACGGCTGGAGCATGGCATCTCGCTCCGGGACCTCGCGTTCGTAAGGCCATACGAGCTGTCCTGGGACGAACTCTGCGAGCATGTCGATGAACTGCGCGAAGCCGGAGTGATGTTCCCGGACGCGGCGCGCCTGCTGCATGCATGGGACGATCTGCCCATTCCCAGCCGGTACGCGTTCTCCGGGACGGATCCCAGTTTTCTCGGCGCTGACTATCCCGTGCCAGCCACGTCGGCCGTGCTGTTCACTGCGAGTCAGCAACTGCGGCAAGAGCTTTCATTCCTGTGGGACACCGCGCACCGGGAAGCCCGGAACCTTGGTCTGAGCACCGACCTGATCGCGCCGCCGCTGCCGGAGGAGCTGTGGAAGTTTCGACCGACTTGGGACGAGACGGCGGCGTTGATTGACCAAGGACTGGATGACGAGTACGACGAGTGGTTGGAGAGCCCGCGCTGGACCGCGCTGACCGCCCAGCACCTCGTGGGATACGCCCGTGCTCGGAACCTCGGTGCGCGTGCGGCCTATCAGGCGCTGGTGCCGCTGCAGGCCATCGGTGCCCTCGTGCCAGAGCTCTCCCCGGAGGCTGTGGCTGCTCTACCGGACGAGGTGCCCACTGCCCACGACGCCGTGGCGGTCAGCTCGGCCCATCGCGTCTCCACCATCGGGTCTCCTTTGGTACCCCTCGATCTCGTCAGCATCGCCGGCCGACTCGGCGAGTCGGTGTGGGACACCTGGCAGCGGCGTATCACCCCATACCTGGCACTGGAGGGTTCGCTGCCGTCGATCACTGAAGTCCCCGACGTCGTGCCGTGCTGGCAGGATCTGGCGATCCTCTCCGTAGGCCTGGACGGCAGGCTGCCGGCCGTCTCCGGCTCGGTGAGCCGGGAGCGATTGGAGACCTGTGCAAGGGCGGTCGCTGAGACAGAAGAGTGGGTTCGTGAGCGCCTTGCAGCGTATGCGGGCATGTTCGGGCTCGGCCTGGAGCCCGGGCGCGAGCAGGAGGAGGAGCGATGACGCAGCCTGGCCGACATGAACACAGCACGCCTTACGCCGAGGAAGATCTCGGTGAGGTCGACGCCGCCTTGTTCACCCAGCAACCTGCCCTGGACGGGAATGGAGTGATCGTCGCCGGGACGTGCCCACGCTGTCATGGACCCACACAGACGCTGTTTCCCTGGGCCCGGCCGGGGACTGGTGTGAAGGGAAGGCTGGGCCTGCTGTTCGGGAGCGGGGCAACACGGAGGGCGGAGGGTGAGCCCGAGCCGCTGCTGGCGGAGGTGCACCTGTGTGAGTGCGGCCATGCCCATCCGCAGTGTCCGCCCGATACGTCCTACCTCGGGTGCGGCGCGAGCTGGCGGATCCGCCGGTGAGTACACGCTCCGACCGGCGCTGGGCCGAACTTGCCCGTGAACTGGAGTTCACCAGGCTTCCGGAACTGCGCAGGCAGGCCGAGGGGTGGCGCACCGGGTTGATGGGACTCACGGCGCTCCTTGCAGTGCTCGTCCTGTTGAAGGGGCGGGACAATCTGACAGAGCTTCCGGATTGGGCCCGCAACACGGCGACGACATTACTGGTGGCGGCCTTCCTTTCGCTGACGGCAGGTGCGCTGCTGGCGGTCCGAGCAGCGCATGGAGTACCAGGCCACCAGATTTTGCTCGGTGGGCAGGCTTTGCGGCGCTGGACCGAGCAGGAGGTGTCAAGGGTCACGAGAGCGCTGGCTTGGGCGTCCATGTGTTGTGTGCTGGGTGTGGTTCTGGTGGTGGGGGCACTTATTGTTGCCTGGGTGACGACAAGTGCCGCTGCCACGCACCAGGTGGAGGTGCGGTCCGCCACCGGTGTGCTGTGCGGTGAGCTGACTGGAGCGGACGGGCAGCACATGGAGCTCCGCACCGAGACGGGAAGCACGATCTCTGTCCCTCAGGTGACGATCGTGAGCGTGAAACCCGTCCGGAGCTGTGGCACCCGTGGATCTGCCGGGTAGTCCCGTAAGACCTGCTCAAGACGCGCTCGTCGCTGCTGTCTGGCCGAGGCAGGCCTGGATGCATCGAGACCCTGTCACTCCGGGTGAGGAGTGACAGGGTCTCGATGGACAACAAATGCCCTGACGAGCCACGGATCTTCTCGGCCCGGCATTTAGAGCTTTTAGATGTCGAAGTACATCTCGAACTCGTGCGGGTGCGGGCGGAGCTGGATGGGGGCGATTTCGTTGGTGCGCTTGTAGTCGATCCAGGTCTCGATCAGGTCGGAGGTGAAGACACCGCCGGCCTGGAGGTACTCGTTGTCCTGCTCCAGGGCCTCGAGGACGGCCGGGAGGGAGGTGGGGACCTGGGGGACGTTGGCGTGCTCGTCGGGGGCGAGCTCGTAGAGGTCCTTGTCGATCGGCTCGGCGGGCTCGATCTTGTTCTTGACGCCGTCGAGGCCGGCCAGGAGGAGGGCCGAGAAGGCGAGGTACGGGTTCGAGGACGGGTCCGGGGCGCGGAACTCGACGCGCTTGGCCTTCGGGTTGGAGCCCGTGATCGGGATACGCATGGCGGCGGAGCGGTTGCGCTGGGAGTAGACCAGGTTGACCGGGGCCTCGAAGCCGGGGACCAGGCGGTGGTAGGAGTTCACCGTCGGGTTGGTGAAGGCCAGCAGCGACGGGGCGTGCTTGAGGATGCCGCCGATGTAGTAGCGGGCGGTGTCCGAGAGGCCGGCGTAGCCCTGCTCGTCGTAGAAGAGCGGGTCGCCGTTGCTCCACAGGGACTGGTGGACGTGCATGCCCGAGCCGTTGTCGCCGAAGATCGGCTTCGGCATGAAGGTGGCGGTCTTGCCGTTGCGCCAGGCGACGTTCTTCACGATGTACTTGAAGAGCATCAGGTCGTCGGCGGCGGCGAGCAGCGTGTTGAACTTGTAGTTGATCTCCGCCTGGCCGGCGGTGCCGACCTCGTGGTGCTGGCGCTCGACCTGCAGGCCGGCCTTGTCCAGCTCGAGGGAGATCTCGGCGCGCAGGTCGGCGAAGTGGTCGACCGGCGGGGCCGGGAAGTAGCCGCCCTTGTAGCGGACCTTGTAACCGCGGTTGTCCTCGACCGCACCGGTGTTCCAGGCGCCGGCCTCGGAGTCGATGTGGTAGAAGGACTCGTTCGCGGCGGTGTTGAAGCGCACGCTGTCGAAGACGTAGAACTCGGCCTCCGGGCCGAAGTACGCGGTGTCCGCGATGCCGGTGGAGGCGAGGTAGGCCTCGGCCTTCTTGGCGATGTTGCGCGGGTCGCGGCTGTACTGCTCGCCCGTGATCGGGTCGTGGATAAAGAAGTTGATGTTGAGCGTCTTGTCGCGGCGGAACGGGTCCATGCGGGCCGTGGAGAGGTCCGCGCGCAGGGCCATGTCCGACTCGTGGATGGCCTGGAAGCCGCGGATCGACGAGCCGTCGAACGCCAGCTCCTCGTTCGGGTCGAAGGCCGAGGCCGGGATCGTGAAGTGCTGCATCACGCCAGGCAGGTCGCAGAATCGGACGTCGACGAACTTGACGTCCTCATCCGAGATGAACTTCTTGGCCTCGTCGGCGTTCTGGAACATCCAACTCCTCCTAGCCCGGCCGCACGCGGTCGGGGATTGCTTCGGTGGCGCGGTCCGTATCGCACTGGCGCGCTGCGGCCGACCCTAGAGAGACGGGATTTCCCGGGCATGACCCATTTGTTTCGCCGAGGTTAACCGGGGTGCGGCCCGGATGTGCCGTGAAACACGCACGGGGGACGCGCCGGGACGGACCGGCGAAGGCGCGGCAGGGATACGGGGCCGGGGCGGGCGACCCCCCGGGCCGGAAGGAACGCATACGGGCGCAGTACCGTTGACGGGTGGACAATAGGCAAGCAATCGGCTCATGGCTCTCCGGCCCCCGCGCGGCGGCCGAGGAGATGGGCGTCGACTTCGGGCACCGCGGCGAGCGCCTGGGGCTCCCGGCGGACGGGCCCGGCTCCATCGCCCCGCTCGGACGGCGCCTCGGCGCCGTCTTCATCGACTGGGCGCTGTGCATGCTCATCGCCTACGCCTTCCTTGCGGACGGCAAGCCCCAGCAGGCGGGGAACTGGGCCCTGCTGATCTTCTTCGTACTCAGTGTCGTCACTGTCGGTACGGTCGGCTGCACCCCCGGCAAGCGCCTCCTCGGGCTGCGGGTCGTCGCCGAGGGCGGCGGGCGGCTCTCGCTGCCCCGTGTCCTGTTCCGCAGCGTACTCCTCGTCGTCGTCATCCCGGCCGTCATCTGGGACCGCGACACCCGCGGTCTCCACGACCGCCTCGCCCGCGCCGTCCAGGTGCGGGTCTAGCAAGCGCTTTCGGGAAGCAATGAGGGCGGGGCGGAATCGAAATGATTCCGCCCCGCCCTCATTGCGCTTCGTTTCCTCAGCGGCCCTTCGGCATCCGCGCGCCCTTCGGCATCGGACCCTTCGGGATCGGCATGTTCTTCATGGGGTCGCCCATCGCCCGGAGCCGGTCGGTGGTCGTGGTGACCTTGTCGCCCGGCACCACGCGCGGCAGCTTCGCCAGCGTCGTGCGCAGCTTCTTCAGCGGCAGCTGGCCCTCGCCGTTGCCGATGATGAAGTCGTGCACCGGGACGTCCGTCACGATGCGCGCCATCTTGCGCTTCTCGGCCGCCAGCAGGGCCTTGACCCGGCCGGGGTTGCCCTCGCCGACGAGCACGATGCCGGCCTTGCCGATGGCGCGGTGGACCATGTCCTCGTCGCGGTTGAACGCGACGGCGGGCGTGGTCGTCCACGTGCGGCCCATCTGCTCCAGCACGGAAGCGGCGGCGCCCCGCTGGCCCTCGATCCGGCTCTGGTAGGCGCGCTGGGCGCGCTGGCCGAAGACGATCGCCATCGCGAGGAACGCCAGCAGTACGCCCAGGATGCCCAGGTAGACCGGGTGGCCGATCGCGAAGCCGACGGCGAGCAGGACACCGAGGGTCACGATGCCCACTGCCGCGACGATGAGACCGATCTTGGTGTCGATCTCTCGCGTCAGCTTGTAGGTCAGGGCGATCTGCTGCAGTCGCCCCTGCTTCTCAGGTGTTGCCTTGCTCGCCATAAGGCGAAGTTTACGTCGCCTGCGGACCGGGGGCCGCCACGGCCTCCAGGACGTGCTGGGCCTCGCGCCGGTCCTTGGCCCGGCGGCGGTCCTCCAGCACCGCGGTCCAGGCGTTCCGGCGGGCCGTGCGCTGGCCACCGCGCATCAGCAGCCCCTCCAGGGCCCGCAGGGCCCCGGTGACGGACGGGGGCCGTACGGAGAGCGTGGTGGGCAGGGTGGAAGCGGCGCGGGTGGCTGTCGCCATCGCTGCATGGGCGGGCGCGGCCTGCATGTCGTTGTCCCCTCGGGAGCGGAAGTGATCAGTGGGCAGCGGGGGGCTGGCGGTGCGTACCGGCGGAGGAGCGGGACGAGCGAAGGAACGGGTCGAGCGGGACGAGCGGAGGTGCGTGCGTGAGATTGCGTGCGTGAGATACGGACTCGCGTACGCGCGGGGAACTGCTGTGCGTGCCTCCATCGTCACGGAACGGTGTTACCAATGGATGACCTCTTGGTCAAACACCTATGAAACGTTGACGCGGCCCGTACCTTCCCCACCGGACAGTGGGGAAGGTACGGGCCGCGTCCATGGGCCTGTGCCGATGCGAACATCGCAGGTCGGAGGGTGACCGGAGGTGGTCAGACCGCCTGGCTCGACGGCGCGGCGGCGCGCCGCTCGACGGCCTGCTGGTAAAGGCGGCCGGCCCGGTACGACGAACGGACCAGGGGGCCGGACATGACACCGGCGTAGCCGATCTCCTCCGCCTCCTCCTTCAGCTCGACGAACTCCTGCGGCTTCACCCAGCGCTCCACCGGGTGGTGCCGCGGCGACGGGCGCAGGTACTGGGTGATGGTGATGAGCTCGCAGCCCGCCTCGTGCAGGTCGCGCAGGGCCTCGCTGACCTCGGCGCGCTCCTCGCCCATGCCCAGGATCAGGTTGGACTTCGTCACGAGGCCGAACTCGCGGGCCCGGGTGATGACCTCGAGCGAGCGCTCGTAGCGGAAGCCGGGGCGGATGCGGCGGAAGATCCGCGGCACCGTCTCCACGTTGTGGGCGAACACCTCGGGGCGGGACTCGAAGACCTCCTGCAGGAGCTCCGGCACCGCGTTGAAGTCCGGGGCGAGCAGCTCGACCTTCGTCCGGCCGCTCTCGCGCCCGGCGGTCTGCTCGTGGATCTGGCGCACGGTCTCCGCGTACAGCCAGGCACCGCCGTCCGCGAGGTCGTCGCGGGCGACGCCGGTGATCGTGGCGTAGTTCAGGTCCATCGTGACGACGGACTCGCCGACGCGGCGCGGCTCGTCCCGGTCGAGGGCCTGGGGCTTGCCGGTGTCGATCTGGCAGAAGTCACAGCGCCGGGTGCACTGGTCGCCGCCGATGAGGAAGGTGGCCTCGCGGTCCTCCCAGCATTCGTAGATGTTGGGGCAGCCCGCCTCCTGGCACACGGTGTGCAGGCCCTCGCGCTTCACCAGGCCCTGCAGCGCGGTGTACTCGGGGCCCATCTTCGCCCGCGTCTTGATCCACTCGGGCTTGCGCTCGATGGGGGTCTGGGCGTTCCGGACCTCCAAGCGCAGCATCTTGCGTCCGTCGGGTGCGACTGCCGACACGTCCGGCTCCCTATGACTTCGATTCCTCGGCGGACACCAGGGTACGCCCGTTATTTCCTGCGCTGGTCACTCATGTGCCCTGGGTAACAACTCGTGGCTCCCCGGGCACATTCCCCCCGCCGGTCCGGCTAGCCCGCCCGGACGGCCTCGGCCCCGACGGCTGCTTCACCCTCCACCGGTCGCGGCTTCGGCTCCGCCGTCTCGAGGATCTCCCGCAGGTGCTTCTCCACCACCGGCAGCACCTCGGCGACGGACACCCGCCGGCCCAGCTCGTTCGAGAGCGAGGTCACGCCCGCGTCGCGGATGCCGCACGGCACGATCCGGTCGAACCAGGTGTTGTCAGGATCACAGTTCAGTGCGAAGCCGTGCATCGTCACGCCCTTGGCGATCCGGATGCCGATCGCGGCCAGCTTGCGGTCCTCGCGGCGCTGGCCGGCGTTGGACGGGGCGTACTCCGGGCCGTTCAGCCGGGGGTCGAACTCCTCGTCGGTCAGCCGCGGGTCGAAGTCCAGCGACAGGCCGCCGATCGCCGGGCGCTCCTCGACGGGGTCGCCCAGCACCCAGACGCCGCTGCGGCCCTCCACGCGCGTGGTCTCCAGGCCCAGCTCCGCGCACGCGCGGATGAGCGCCTCCTCCAGCCGGCGGACGTGCGCGATCACATCGACCGGCCGCGGCAGCTTGAGGATGGGATAGCCGACGAGCTGGCCCGGGCCGTGCCAGGTGATCTTCCCGCCGCGGTCCACGTCGACGACGGGGGTGCCGTCCAGGGGGCGCTCGCTGTCCTCCGTGCGCCGTCCCGCGGTGTAGACCGCCGGGTGCTCCAGCAGCAGGCAGGTGTCCGGGATCTCGTCCGCGAAACGGGCGGCGTGGACCCGGCGCTGCTCCTGCCACGCCTCCTGATACTCGACGGCGTCCGCCCCGAAGCCCAGGTGGACGAAGCGCAGCTCACTCACGGCGGCTCCCAGCTCCTCTTCGACTGCTCTTCGACTCCGCGCACCCTCGTGCCCGCACGGATGCCCGCACGCTGGTGGCGCGTACGGGTGCGTCCGGCGCGATGTCCCGCGCTTCCGGTGCGCCCTTGCCACTGTACGGCGGCCCGCCGGCATCGCTGCAGGCGGGCGGCGCCCGGCCGGAGGGGACGGCCGGCGGCCGGCGCGCGAACGGCGAGAGGGTCCGGAGCGCCGTCCGGGTGAATTTGATCTGTCCTCACACGATCGGATGAATGCGGGGCGAAGGGAGCGATCAGGGCGTTGGGGACCGCTAAGTTCGCGCCGTTCCAGAACGAGATCAGGGAGACCGGCAGGCTGATGACGGAACGACCCCCGCAGCGCATCCCCAACCGTCAGCTCGCCGCATTGATCGCGGAGGCGGGCTTCTCCAACGCAGGGCTGGCTCGGCGAGTCGATCAGTTAGGGCTTGAGCACGGCCTCGACCTGCGTTACGACAAGACATCCGTCACCCGCTGGCTGCGCGGCCAGCAGCCCCGGGGCACCACCCCGGCGCTGATCGCCGAGGTCTTCACCCGGCGGCTCGGACGGCGGCTGTCCGCGCAGGACCTGGGGCTGGACGCCTGTGCTCCGGTTTATGCGGGGCTCGAATTCGCCGCGTCCCCGGAAGAGGCCATTGACATCGTCAGCGGCCTCTGGCGCAAGGACTCCGGCAGCCACACGGAGCTCCGGAAGATCGCCTTCACTCCGGCCGGGCTGGTCGTGCCCAGCCGGGACTGGCTGATCGGCCGGGCCGACGAGCGGGTGGCCCGCGGGGCTCCCGGCTCCGAGGGCGGCCGGGTCCCGTCCCAGGGCCGCGGCCAGCAGCCCCGCCAGCGGCAGATCGAGCGCGGGCCCGGCGGCCGGGTGTCGATGGGCGACATCGCGGCGCTGCGCTCGGTCGGCGAGCTCTTCCGCACGCTCGACCACGCCTACGGCGGCGGGCACGCCCGCCAGGCCCTCGTGCGGTACCTGGAGCACGAGGCCGAGTCGATGCTGCGCGGCACGTACGGGGAGGCGACCGGGCGGCGGCTCTTCGCCGCCGTGGCCGACCTCACCCGGCTCGCCGGGTGGACGTCGTACGACATCGCCGCGCACGGGCTGGCGCAGCGGTACTTCGTGCAGGCGCTGCGGCTCGCCCAGGCCGCGGGGGACCGCTCCTACGGCAGCTACGTGCTGGTCACCATGAGCCGGCAGGCGGTCTACCTCGGCCACGGGCGGGAAGCCGTGCAGCTGGCCCGGGTCGCCCAGCAGGGCGTCGGGTCGAGCGCCCCGTCCGTCGTGCAGTCGCTGCTGCACGCGGTGGAGGCGCGCGGGCACGGGGTGCTCGGCGAGGTGCGGGCCTGCTCGGCGTCGCTGGCGCGGGCGGAGCGGGCGCTGGAGTCCGCCCGACCGGGCGACGACGTGCCGTACTGGGCCCGGTTCTTCGACGAGGCCCAGCTGGCGGACGAGTTCGGGCACTGCCACCGCGATCTGCAGCAGTACCGGGCCGCGGCGCAGCACGCCGAGCGCTCCCTGCAGCTCCGCAGCCAGGCGTACGCCCGCAGCCGGCTCTTCTGCCGCGTGGTGCTGGCCACGGCGCGGCTGGGGCTCGGCGAGCTGGAGCAGGCGTGCCAGCTGGGGGCGGAGGCGGCGCAGGCGGCGGCCGAGATGCGGTCGGTGCGGGCCCTGGAGTACATCCGGGACTTCGAGCGGCGGCTCGAGCCGTACCGGGACGCGGCGGCGGTGCGGGCGTACCGGGAGAAGGTGGCGGCGCTGTAGGCCTGCGGCCGGCTTTGCCGGACGTGGCCGGGGCCATCTCCGGTGGGGCCGGGCGCCGTTGCGGGCTGTCCTCGCCGGACGGCAAGGGGCCGGCTCGCGCCGGGCGTGAGGCTGCCCGGCACCGCCGGCTACCTCCGGTGCGGGTTGAGCGCCGTTGCGGCGGGATGCTGTGCCCGGCGGTAAGCGGAGGTGCTCGTGTCCGGGCCTCGGCTCTGTCCGGCACCGCCGGGATCCGCCGTTGCGGCCGGGCGCCGATCCGGCGGGAGTGAGAAGCCGGGCTTGTTGGCTTCGTCGGCCGCAGGCAAGGGCATCCCGTCGCAACGGCGCTCAGCCCCCACCGGAGGGGGCCGGCGGTGCCGTACGAGCCGTGCCGCCGTACGAAGCCCCCAGGCCGGAGGTCCTACGCCGCTTGCAGTTCTTCCGAGTCCTGGGGGGCCCGGATGCCCAGGTCGCGGAGGACTGCCAGGGCCGCCCTGCGGCCGGAGAAGAGGGCGCCCTGGACCGTGCTCGTGTCGCGGTGGTCGCCGCAGACGTACAGGCCCGACAGCAGGCGCACCGGGCGCCGGACGTCGTGCGGTGCCGGCATGGCCGGGACGGCCTCGGGGTCGTGGTGGGCGGCGAGGAGCTGCCAGTCGCCGGTCGGGGCGCCGTAGACCCGGGCGAGCTGGGCCCGCGCCGTGCGGTCCAGCTCCGCAACGGGCAGGCCCGCGGCCGCGCCCAGCACCGTCGAGGTGATCAGGGGCCGTCCCGCGGGCGCTCGCGAGGGGTCGACCTCGCTCGTCACCATGGTGTGGGCGACGGGCCCGTGCCGCCCCGCGGCGATGATGAGCGAGGCCTCGCGCAGGGGCGGTTCGGGCGCGGTGTGGTGGAGCACGGTCACCGGGTGGAAGCCCGGCATCCGCAGGCCGGGGATGAGCTCGGCCGCGGCGCGCGCACCGGTGGCGACGACGACCGAGCGGCAGCGCAGCTCCCCGTGCTCGGCGGTGGAGACGGACGTCGTGCAGGCGGCCTTGGCGTGGACACCGGTCCGCACCGTGCCGGGCGGCAGCAGGCCGGCCAGCAGCGCCGGTACGGTGTCGGCCCCGCCGGCCGGCAGACAGAGCCGCCCGCGCGCGTAACCCCGCAGCACGAGGTCGGCACACCGGCTGGACGTGGTGAGGTCCGGATCGCACAGCAGGGACGCCAGCAGGGGCCGCAGGAAGCCCTCGACCGTACGGGGCGGCAGGCCGCGCCCGGCGAGCGCCTCGGCGGTGGGCCGGTCGGGGCGGGCGAGGACGCGGTGGGCGGGCAGCGCGGCGAGGCGGCCCAGCGCGGTGCCCAGGCGCGCCTGGTCGAGACCGCCGGCCCGGGACGCCCGTGCCGTCCGCGAGGCCCGCGCGGCGGTCGCCAAGGCGCGCGCCGTGGGGAACGCGCGCTTGGTGGAACGGGGCTCGCCCGTGCGCTGGTTGCGCCCGTCGGCGTGGACGAGCACTCCGGGGGTGAACGGCCGCAGCACGAGGGCGTCCAGCCCGGGCGTGCGGAGCAGCTCCGGAAAGGAGGTGTTGAGCAACTGCGCCGTCCGGTCCAACCGGAATCCGTCGGCGCGGTCGGTGGCCATCCGCCCACCGACGTAAGGGGCGGCCTCCAGGACGATGACCGTTACCCCTGCGGCCGTGAGCCGGTGCGCCGCGGAGAGCCCGGCGAGGCCGGCTCCCACGATGACGACGTCGGCGTCGATAGCGGTGTCGCGTGCGCTGCTGAGCACGTGCCCTCCCGGGGTCGGTCCGCTCGCTCGGTGCCCTGATGCCCTCAACGGGCAGCGCCGATGCGCGATTTGCCTTGACCGTAGAGAGAAATTCGGTCAATAACAGTCGCGCACGGACAGGGCACGGTCGCACGGCGGGTAGCACGGCCGGCGGCCCCGTGCGCGGTCCGTGGTCACCGTGGGTCCGCCAGCGCCGCTCGTACGGCGCTCTCGACGTCCGGGAACGCGAAGGAGAACCCGGACTCCAGCAGCCGCCGGGGCACGACCCGCTGGCCGGCCAGCACGTCCGAGGCCATCTCGCCGAGGGCCAGCCGCAGCGCGGGGGCGGGCACGGGGAGCAGCGCGGGCCGGTGCAGCACCCGCCCCATCACCTCCGTCACCTGACGGTTGGTGACCGGATGGGGCGCGGTGAGATTGACGGGCCCGGCCAGCGATTCGTCCTCCAGGAGGTGGCGGAGCGCCGCGACGTGGTCGTGCAGGGCGATGAAGCTCCAGTACTGCCGCCCGCTCCCCAGGCGCCCCCCGAGCCCCGCCCGGAAGAGCGGGAAGAGCTTCCCCCACGCCCCGCCGCCCCGGGCCACGACGAGCCCGGTGCGCGCGAAGACGGTCCTGACGCCCGCCTCGCCGGCGGCCGCCGCGGCCTCCTCCCACTCCTGGCAGACGTCGGCGAGGAAGCCGTGCCCGGGCGGGGTGTCCTCGTCGGTGAGCCGGTCGCCGGTGTCTCCGTAGATCCCGATCGCGCTGCCGCTGACGAGCACGCGCGGCGGGGTGTCGAGGGAGGCGAGGGCCTCGGCGAGGGCCGCCGTGCCGAGGACGCGGCTGTCCCGGATCTCCCGCTTGTAGGCGTCCGTCCAGCGGTGGTCGCCCACGCCCGCGCCCGCCAGGTGCACCACGCCCGTACAGCCGGCGAGCCCGGCGGTGTCGACGGTCTGGCGCACGGGGTCCCAGAAGACCTCTCCCCGCGCGCGGGGCTCGCGCCGCACGAGGCGGCACACCTCGTGGCCGTCCGCCCGCAGGGAGCGCACGAGCGCCGTGCCGATGAGACCGGAGGAGCCGGTGATCGCGATCCGCATGGGCCCCATCCTGCCCGCGGAGCCGTAAAAAATGACTCAGGGGGCGAGGGGCGCGCCTGGCACAGTGACCCCATGGAAAAAACGATCATCCGTACGGCCACGGAGGCCGACGGCGCCCCGCTGGCCGAACTCGACCGGCGCACCTGGTCCACGCTCCACGCGGTCATGCCGCGCCCGGAACCGCCGTACGGCCCCTTCTTCACCGAGCGGAGCCGTCCCGAGCACTTCCTGGTGGCCGAGTCCGGCGGCCGGGTCGCCGGGTACGTACGGCTCATGCCGGCCACCCCCCTCGCCGCCAACGCCCACGTGCGCCAGATCCAGGGCCTCGCCGTGGACGACGCCTTCCGGGGCCTCGGCATCGCCCGGGCCCTGCTGCGGGCGGCCGCCGACGAGGCCCGGCGCCAGGGCGCCACCCGGCTCACCCTCCGGGTGCTCGGGCACAACGCGCCCGCGCGCAGCCTCTACGCCTCGGAGGGCTTCGTCGTGGAGGGCGTGCTGCCGGAGGAGTTCCTGCTGGACGGGGCCTACGTCGACGACGTGCTGATGGGGCGCTCCCTCACGTCCTGAAGCCTCACGCCCTGAAGACACGTTCCCCGAAGCCTGATTCCCCGCAGCCTCATTCCCTGAAGCGGTCCCACAGCCGGGGGAACCGCTCGGCGAGCGCCGCCTCGTCCTCCGGGTCGATGGGGGAGCCCAGCGGTTCCGCCGGCTGGTCGGGCAGCCCCAGGTCGGGCGTCTCCACCCCGGTGAGCTGCTCGTACGCCTCGTCGGCCGCGTAGCCGAGGTCCTCCCCGTCCCCGTCGACCTCGTCGTCGAAGTCCTCCAGCAGCTCGGCGAGATGGTCCGGGTCGTGTATCCCGCCCTCGAAGACCTCCCGGCCCTGGCCGATCAGCCAGCACCGGAAGTAGTCGAAGGCGTCGTCGCTCGCGCCGTTCAGCAGGATGGCCGCGGCGCCCCACAGGTCCCAGGTGTACGAGCGGTTGTAGCGGGACTCGAAGTGCCGGGCGAAGTCCAGCACGCGCTCGGGGTCGAGCTGCATCAGCCGGTCGACCAGCATGTCCGCCTGGTCCTCGGCGTCGCCCTCGGCGGCCTCGCGCGTGGCGTCGATCAGTTCCCAGAACTCCGTCTCGTCCACGCCACCAGCATCGGGCCAACCACCCGCCCCCGCACGCGGAGCACGGCGGATGCGGCCGTCTCGTTACCGGAGCGTGTCACCGGGCGCGGTGTGACGTGAGAAACAGGACAGGAGGTGTCGGGTATCGGTGGCAGGGTCACGGCCGTACCGAGGAGAGGAGACCCGAGGACATGGGTCAGCAGACGCAGGACGGCCGGCCGCTCGCCGGCAAGGTCGCGCTCGTCGCCGGGGCCACCCGGGGCGCGGGCCGGGGCATGGCGGTCGAACTCGGCAGGGCCGGTGCGGTCGTCTACGCGACCGGGCGCACGACCCGCGAGCACCGCAGCGAGATCGGCCGGCCGGAGACGATCGAGGAGACGGCCGAACTGGTGACGGCCGCGGGCGGGACGGGCATCGCCGTCCCCACGGACCATCTGGAACCGGAGCAGGTGGAGGCGCTCGTCCGCCGCATCGAGCGGGACCACGGGCGGCTGGACGTCCTGGTGAACGGCCTGTGGGGAGGCGACCACCTCGTCGGCTTCCCCGACGCCTTCGGCCGGAAGATGTGGGAGCACGACCTCGACGCGGACCTGCGCATCCTGCGGCTCGGCATCGACTCCCACCTGATCACCAGCCGCTTCGCGCTGCCGCTGCTGACCCGGCGGCCGGGCGGGCTGGTCGTCGAGGTGACCGACGGGACGGCCGCCTACAACGCGAAGTACCGCGGCCACTTCGCCTTCGACCTCGCCAAGCACGCGCCGCTCCGCATGGCCCTCGGGCTCGCCGAGGAGCTCCGGGACCTCGGGTGCACCGCGGTCTGCCTCACGCCGGGATACCTGCGGTCGGAGGCGATGCTGGACACGTACAAGAAGGTGACCGAGGAGACCTGGCGCGACGCCCTGCCGGAGGACCCCCACTTCTGCATCTCGGAGAGCCCGGCCTACGTCGGGCGCGCCCTTGCCGCGCTCGCCGCCGACCCCGAGGTGGCGCGCTGGAACGGGCAGTCGCTGTCCAGCGGACAGCTGGCCCGCGTCTACGGCTTCACCGACACCGACGGCACGCAGCCCGACGCCTGGCGTTACATCACGGACCTGGAGGCCGGGAAGGACCCGCAGGAAGCCGATTACCGGTAGGAGTCCGCTCCCGGTGGGGGACCGCTGCCTGACGGAGGTCGCCTACCGGTAGAGCTCCGCGCTGCGGGCGGCCGCCTCCGCGCAGCGGGCCCGCAGGGCCGGCGGCTCCAGGACCTCCGCCTCCGGCCCCAGGCCCAGCAGCTGGGCGTAGGCGACCTCCAGGGACTCCACCGGCAGGCTCACCGTCACCCGGCCCCGGTCGTCCGGCGCGCCCGCGGCCCGCAGCGCCTCCTCCGCCGCCACGCGGTCCGTCACGTGCGGCAGGCGACTCGCCCCCTCGGGGGTGAGGCGCAGCCCGACCCGGTCGCGGAGGATCGAGCGGGCGAACTCCGCGGCCCGCTCCTCCCAGAACGCCGGCAGGTCGAAGTCGTCCGCCCGGGTGAAGCGGTCCCCGCCGGTGGCCACCGCGGTGAAGCGGTCCACCCGGTAGACCCGGAAGGCCCCGGAGTCCCGGGACTCCCCGGAGGCGCCGGGCACCCGGGCCGCCAGGTACCAGATGCCGCCCTTGAGCACGAGCCCGTACGGCTCCAGTTCCCGCTCGGCCTCCGCGCCCTTCCGCACGTAGCGGGCGGTGACGACGCGGTCGTCCCACACGGCGTCCGCGAGCGCGGGGAGGAGGGCGGGCGGGTCGGCCGGCTGCCACCAGCCGGGCGCGTCGAGGTGGAAGCGCTGGGCCGCAATCGCGGGGGCGTCGCTCAGCTCGGGGTTGAGGGCCGCGGCGACCTTGAGGCGGGCGGCGGAGGCGGCGTCGGCCAGGCCCATCTCGCGCAGCGCGGAGGGGACCCCGGAGAGGAAGAGCGCCTCCGCTTCCGTCCGGCCGAGGCCGGTCAGGCGGGTGCGGTAGCCGCCGACGAGGCGGTAGCCGCCCGCGCGGCCGCGGTCGGCGTAGACGGGGACGCCCGCTTCGGACAGCGCGAGGACGTCCCGGGCGACGGTGCGCTCGGAGACTTCCAGCCGGCGGGCCAGTTCGGTGCCCGTCATCGACGAGCGGGACTGCAGCAGCAGAACCAGTTTGATCAGCCGTGCGGCGCGCATGGGCCACAGCCTAGAGGGGCCGCAGAAGGAGACCGCAGGAGATCAGGAGAGAGGGATAAGGAGAGGGGAGTGGCGACAGGAGCCGGTGCGCAGCCAGGGCAGGAAGACGCACGGGCTCCTGTCGTCACTTCTGAGCCGTACCGCGACACAGGACAGGGCGCACGGGACGGCTCGGACGAGACTGTACGCCTCTGATCGATGATCGATCAATCCTTGGGTCCGGTCGAGATCTCAGATCCTCGGCGCGCAGCTCAGCACGTGCGTCTTCAGCAGCTCGCCGATCGCCGGATCGCGCCGCCGGAACGCCGCCACGATCTCCGCGTGGTCCTCGGCGTGCGCGCGTGGCTCCGGGCTGAGCCAGCGGATCGACAGCGTCGTCCACACCTCGATGCCCAGCGACTCCCAGGTGTGCAGCAGCACCGCGTTGCCGGCCGCCTTCACGATCTCGCGGTGGAAGGCCACGGTGTGCCGCACCTGGGCCTCCCCGTCGCCCGTGCGGTCCGCCTCGTACAGCGCCGCCACCTCCGGCTCCAGCGCCGAGACGTCCTCCGCCAGCACCGGCGCGGCCAGCTCCGCGGCCACCTGCTCCAGGCCCGCCCGGACGGGATAGCTCTCCTTGAGGTCCGTGGCGGTCAGCTCGCGCACCCGGACGCCCTTGTTGGGCGAGGACTCGATCAGCCGCAGCGACTCCAGCTCGCGCAGCGCCTCGCGCACCGGCGTCTGGCTCACCGCCAGCTCGGCGGCGATCCGCCGCTCGACGATCCGCTCGCCCGGCTGCCAGCGCCCCTCGACGATCCCTTCGAGGATGTGCTCGCGGATCTGCTCGCGCAGCGAGTGCACGACGGGTGTGGCCATGGGTGGAGCTCCTCGGCGGGGCAAGGGGTGAACGACGTCATTATCGCGGTGATGCACAAGGGCGCGGCCCCGGCTCGTACGAAACGAGCCGGGGCCGCGCCCTGAACGTCCTGCCGGTGCCGCGAGGACTACAGGCCGATCTCGGCCTCGAACTCGGCGGCCTCCAGGAGCTCCTTGACCGCGGTCAGGTAGCGGGCGGCGTCGGCGCCGTCCACCAGACGGTGGTCGTAGGAGAGCGACAGGTAGGTCATGTCGCGGACGGCGATGGTCTCGCCCAGCTCCGGGTGGTTGATGACCACCGGGCGCTTGACGGTCGCACCGATGCCCAGGATGGCGACCTGGTTCGGAGGCACGATGACCGTGTCGAACAGCGCACCGCGCGAGCCGGTGTTGCTGATCGTGAAGGTCGCGCCGGACATCTCGTCCGGGCTGATCTTGCCCGTGCGGACCTTGCCGGCCAGCTCCGCCGTCTTCTTGGCGATGCCCGCGATGTTGAGGTCACCCGCACCCTTGATGACCGGGGTCATCAGGCCCTTCTCCGAGTCGACGGCGATGCCGACGTTCTCGGAGTCGAAGTAGGTGATGGTGCCCTCGTCCTCGTTGATCCGGGCGTTGATGACCGGGTGGGCCTTCAGCGCCTGGACGGCGGCCTTGACGAAGAACGGCATCGGGGACAGCTTCGCGCCCTCACGGGCGGCGAAGGCGTCCTTGGCCTTGTTGCGCATCCGCATGATCTTGGTGATGTCCACCTCGACCACGGACGTCAGCTGGGCCTGGCCGTGCAGCGCCTTCATCATGTTGTCGGCGATGACCTTGCGCATGCGCGGCATCTTGACCGTCTGACCGCGCAGCGGGGACGCCTGCAGCGGGGCGGCCTTCGGCGCGGCCGCCGGGGCGGCAGCGGCCGGAGCGGCCGGGGCGGCGGCCTTGGCGGCCTCCGCGGCGGCGAGGACGTCCTGCTTGCGGATGCGGCCGCCGACGCCGGTGCCCTGGACCGAGGTGAGGTCCACGGCGTTCTCGGCGGCGAGCTTGCGCACCAGCGGCGTGACGTACGCGCCGTCGGTGACGGCAGCGGAGGCCGGGGCGGCCGGAGCGGCCGGGGCCGCGGGGGCGGCCGGAGCCGGGGCAGCCGGCGCGGGGGCCGGAGCCGGAGCGGCCGGGGCGGCCGGAGCTGCGGGGGCCGGAGCGGCAGCCGGAGCCGGGGCCGGAGCGGCCGGGGCAGCCGGAGCCGGGGCGGCGGCGGGGGCAGCCGGGGCGGCCGGAGCGGCAGCGGCCGGAGCCGCACCCGCGGCACCGATCACGGCGAGCTTGGCGCCGACCTCGGCGACCTCGTCCTCACCGACGGCGATCTCCAGCAGCACGCCGGAGACCGGGGCCGGGATCTCGGTGTCGACCTTGTCGGTGGAGACCTCGAGCAGCGGCTCGTCGGCCTCGACCGTCTCGCCGACCTGCTTCAGCCAGCGGGTGACGGTGCCCTCGGTGACGGACTCGCCCAGCGCGGGCAGGACCACGTCGGTGCCCTCGGCCGCGCCGGCCGGAGCCTCGGCGGCGGCCGGGGCGGCGGGCGCCTCGGCCACGGGGGCGGCCTCGGCGGCCGGAGCCGGAGCGGCGGGGGCCTCGGCGGCCGGGGCGGGAGCCTCGGCAGCGGCCGGAGCCTCGGCAGCGGCGGGGGCGCCGGAGCCGTCGTCGATGATCGCCAGCTCGGCGCCGACCTCGACCGTCTCGTCCTCGGCCACCTTGATGGAGGCGAGGATGCCGGACGCGGGGGCCGGGATCTCGGTGTCGACCTTGTCGGTGGAGACCTCGAGCAGCGGCTCGTCGGCCTCCACGCGCTCACCCTCGGCCTTGAGCCAGCGGGTGACGGTGCCCTCGGACACGCTCTCGCCGAGCGCCGGCAGGGTTACGGAAACCGCCATGGTTGCGGTTGCTCCTTACGAATAGTGCGGATGGTGGTGCGCTCGGGGACTTAGTCGTGCGAGTGCAGCGGCTTGCCGGCCAGGGCCAGGTGAGCCTCGCCCAGAGCCTCGTTCTGCGTCGGGTGCGCGTGGATGAGCTGCGCGACCTCCGCCGGGAGTGCCTCCCAGTTGTAGATCAGCTGGGCTTCGCCGACCTGCTCACCCATGCGGTCGCCGACCATGTGGACGCCGACGACGGCACCATCCTTGACCTGGACGAGCTTGATCTCGCCCGCGGTCTTGAGGATCTTGCTCTTGCCGTTGCCCGCGAGGTTGTACTTCAGAGCGACGACCTTGTCGGCGCCGTACAGCTCCTTGGCCTTCGCCTCGGTGATGCCGACCGAAGCGACCTCGGGGTGGCAGTACGTGACGCGCGGCACGCCGTCGTAGTCGACCGGCACGGGGTTGAGACCGGCCAGCCGCTCCGCAACCAGGATGCCCTCTGCGAAGCCGACGTGCGCGAGCTGGAGCGTCGGGACGAGGTCACCGACGGCCGAGATGGTCGGCACGTTGGTGCGCATGTACTCGTCGACGAGGACGTAGCCGCGGTCCATGGCGACCCCGGCCTCCTCGTAGCCCAGGCCCTGGGAGACCGGGCCGCGGCCGATGGCGACCAGCAGCACCTCGGCCTCGAACTCCTTGCCGTCCGCAAGGGTGACCTTGACGCCGTCGGCGGTGTACTCCGCCTTCTGGAAGAAGGTGCCCAGGTTGAACTTGATGCCACGCTTGCGGAAGGCGCGCTCCAGCAGCTTGGAGCTGTTCTCGTCCTCGACCGGGACGAGGTGCTTCAGGCCCTCGACGATGGTGACGTCGGTGCCGAAGGACTTCCACGCGGAGGCGAACTCGACGCCGATGACGCCGCCGCCCAGGATGATCGCGGACTTCGGGACGCGGTCCAGGGTGAGCGCGTGGTCCGAGGAGATGATGCGGTTGCCGTCGATCTCCAGGCCCGGCAGCGACTTCGGCACGGAGCCGGTCGCGAGGAGGACGTGGCGACCGGTGTAGCGCTGGCCGTTCACGTCCACGGACGTGGGGGAGGACAGGCGGCCCTCGCCGGTCACGTAGGTGACCTTGCGGGAGGCGACCAGACCCTGCAGGCCCTTGTACAGGCCCGAGATCACGTCGTCCTTGTACTTGTGGACGCCCGCGATGTCGATGCCCTCGAAGGTGGCCTTGACACCGAACTGCTCGCTCTCGCGAGCCTGGTCGGCGATCTCGCCGGCGTGCAGCAGAGCCTTGGTGGGGATGCAGCCGCGGTGCAGGCAGGTGCCGCCCAGCTTGTCCTTCTCGATCAGGGCGACGTCGAGACCCAGCTGCGCTCCGCGCAGGGCAGCGGCGTAACCGCCGCTACCGCCTCCGAGGATCACTAGGTCGAAAACGGTGCTGGCGTCGTTCGCCACGTCACGTCCTCCATGCATGGGTACGCCGGAGCCGGTCACCGATGACCGGGCGGCGGCTGTCGTTCGGCCGCGTTTCTTCGGCCCTGTAATTAGGGGGCCCTGTCCTGCCGAGTCAACATCTTCGCATTTGTTGACGGACGGCGGGACGCCGGGCCCGGTCTCAGAGGCGACTGTTGCGTCACCTTCGGGGGTTACTCGCGCGTACGGGCCGGGGATTTCGTTACGGGCGAACGGATCCGCCCGGCCCCGGGCAAAAGCCGCGGGGCCGGACGGGACTGACAGACCCGGCGGACCGGACGGACGTGGCGGACCGCTCAGCCGAGGTCGCCGGCGGCGGTGTGCTCCGCCAGCCGGACCAGGGTGCGGACCGCGGAGCCGGTGCCGCCCTTGGGGGTGTAGCCGTACGGGGCGCTCTCGTGGTACGCCGGGCCCGCAATGTCCAGGTGGGCCCAGGTGATGCCCTCGCCCACGAACTCCTTCAGGAAGACGCCCGCGAGCAGGCCGCTGCCCATCCGCTCGCCCATGTTGGCGAAGTCGGCGACCGGGGAGTCCATGCCCTTGCGCAGCTCGGCGGGGAGCGGCATCGGCCACGCCTGCTCGCCGACCTCCCCGGCGATCTCGTAGAGCGACGTGCGGAACGCGTCGTCATTGGCCATGACGCCGAACGTGCGGTTGCCCAGCGCGAGCACCATGGCGCCCGTCAGGGTGGCCACGTCCACGATCGCGTCCGGGTTCTCCTCCGAGGCGCGGGCCAGGGCGTCGCCCAGGACCAGGCGGCCCTCGGCGTCCGTGTTGAGCACCTCGACGGTCTTGCCGCCGTACATCTTCAGGACGTCACCGGGACGGGTGGCGGAGCCGGACGGCATGTTCTCCGCGAGGGCCAGCCAGCCCGTCACGTTGACCCGCAGGCCCAGGCGGGCGGCGGCCACGACCGCGGAGAACACGGCGGCGGCGCCGGCCATGTCGCACTTCATGGTCTCGTTGTGGCCGGCCGGCTTCAGGGAGATGCCGCCCGAGTCGTACGTGATGCCCTTGCCGACGAACGCGAGGGTCTTCTCCGCCTTCGGGTGGGTGTAGGCGATCCGCACCAGGCGGGGCGGGGCGTCCGAGCCGCGGCCGACGCCCATGATGCCGCCGAAGCCGCCCTTGATCAGGGCCTTCTCGTCCAGCACCTCGACCTTGAGGCCGAACTCCTTCGCGGCGGTCTGGGCCGCGGCGGCGAACGTCTTCGGGTCGAGCTCGTTCGGCGGCATGTTGACCAGGTCGCGGGCCCGGTTGACCTCCTCGGCCACGGTGACGGCGCGGTCGGCCGCGGCCTTGAACGCCTTGTCGCGCGGCTTGGCGCCGAGCAGGGCGATCTCGGCGAGCGGGGCGCTCTTGGCGGCCTTGTCGTCCTTCTTGGCGGCGCCGTTGCCGCCCGGGCGGAAGGAGTACGCGCCGAGCAGGGCGCCCTCCGCCACGGCGCAGGCCGCCTCGGCGTCCTCAACGGGCAGGGCGAACCCGGCCTTCTTGACGCCGGTCAGCGCGCGGGCCGCGGTGCCCGCGGCGCGGCGCAGGGCCTCGTGGCCGAAGTCCTCGTCCTTCGCCGGGGCGTCGCCGAGGCCGACCGCCAGCACGACCGGGGCCTTCAGCCCGGAGGGGGCGGGGAGCTTGGTGGCCTCCCCTTCGCCGCCGGTGGCGCCGAGGGTCTCCAGGACGCCGGCCAGCTTGCCGTCGAAGGCCTTGTCCACGGCTTCGGCGCCGGGGGCTACGACGGGGCCCTTCGGGCCCTTCGCCACGCCGACGACGATGGCGTCCGCGCGCAGCGTCGCCGCACTGGAAGTGCTGAGAGTCAGAGCAGACACGGTGGTGGGGTCCCTACTTCCGTTGAGTTTCCTCGGCCGAGCGGGTGGGCCGGCCGCACCCCGGGCATCGTATGCGGTGCCTCGCCTGGTGGCTTTGGCGGTGTCGTTCATGGTGCACCGACTTTCGGCGATTCGGCCGTCACGCCCTCTTGCGCCGCGGCGGCGGGCCCTTTCTGCGCCCCTTCTGTGCCCCTTCTGCGCCTTTCTGCGCCTTTGCTGCCGCCGTCAGTGCAGGGTCAGGGCCACCAGGACCGCCGTCGCCGCCGTTTCGGCGAGGGCGCCGAAGACGTCGCCCGTCACGCCGCCGAAACGGCGCACGCACCGCCGCAGGAGGAGCTCCGCGCACAGCAGGCCCGCCACCGCCGCCGCGGCCGTGCGGAGCGGCCCGTACGGGCCCAGGAGGGCGCCCCACGCCGCGCAGGACGCCAGCACCACCACGGTGGCCGCCAGCGCGCCGCGAGGCGCCACCGCGCCCGCCACGGCCGCTCCCAGCCCCTCCGGGCGGGCGGCCGGCACGGCGGGACGGCACGCGAGCGTCAGCGCGCAGCGGGCCGTCACCGCCGCCGTCAGCACGGCGAGCGTGCCCCGTACGGGCGACACCGCGTACGCCCCGGACACCGCCGCCACCTGCGCGAGCAGGACGAGCAGGAGCGTGACGACACCGAACGGCCCGATGTCCGACTGCTTCATGATGCGCAGCGCGTCGTCCGCCGGCTTCCCGCTGCCCAGCCCGTCCGCGACGTCCGCGAGCCCGTCAAGGTGCAGGCCGCGGGTGAGGACGGCCGGTACGGCGACCGCCGCCACCGCCGCCAGGAGCGGGCCCGAGCCCAGGGCGAGCAGGGCCGACCCCGCCGCGGCGGCAGCCGCTCCCACCGCCAGCCCGGCCAGCGGCGCGGCGAGCATGCCGCCGCGCGCCGCGGGCCGGTCCCAGCGGGTGAGGCGCACGGGCAGCACGGTGAGCGTGCCGAAGGCGAAGCGGAGGGCGTCGCCGGGCGTGGCGCGCGCGGGTGTCGTGTCGGTCATCGCGGGCACACTATCCGGCCACGCGGGGACAGTAGGTTGCCGGTGGAGGGCGGGGCCGATCGGGAGCGGGTGCGAGCGTCATGGGCCAGTGGTGGAGCCGCAACATCGTGGAGCCGGGCAAGCTGCCCCTGCTGCTCGCCCTGGGCGCGTTCGTGCTGACGTTCCTGGTGACCCGCGTCATCACCCGTCTGATCCGCGCCGGCCGGGGCCCGTTCCGCAACATCCGCCCGGGCGGGCTGCACGTCCACCACGTGGTGCCCGGCATCGTGCTCACGGTGATCGGCGGCTTCGGCGCCGTCGCCTCGGGCCGGCACGGCCTCGGGGCCATGGTGGCGGCCGTCCTGTTCGGCACGGGCGCGGGCCTGGTCCTCGACGAGTTCGCCCTCGTGCTGCACCTGGACGACGTCTACTGGACGGAGCAGGGCCGCAAGAGCGTCGAGATCGTCGTCCTGACGGCGGCCCTCGTCGGCCTGGTGCTGGCCGGATTCCTGCCGTTCGGGGTGAACGAGCTGACCCCGGAGGAGCTGCACGACCGCGGCCTCGTGGTCGCCAACGTCCTGGCCAACTTCCTGATCGCCCTGTTCGCCCTGGCCAAGGGCAAGCCGCGGATCGCCCTGATCGGCGCGGTGGTCCCGTTCGTCGCCCTGTTCGGCGCCGTCCGCCTGGCCCGGCCGGGCTCACCGTGGGCGCGGCGCTTCTACCGCCACCGCCCGCGGGCCCGCCGCCGGGCGCGGGTGCGCGCGTACCGGCACGACGCGCGCTGGGCAGCGGTCCGCAACAGGATTCACGACCTGTTGGCGGGCGCCCCGGACCGCTGACCACGCGGCGGGGCGCCCTCGTCACGGCAGGCCTCGCGACGTCTGCGCCGGACCGCGTCCGCCCCGCACAGCACGAGCACCGCGGCCACGGCCGCGATGTGCTCCTTGCCCGCCAGGTTCGGCTTGACCAGCACTTCCACCACCATCGCCAGGACGACCGCGGCGCACGTGTACCAGGCGCGGTAGCGCCACGAGACGAAGATCGCCAGCCCCACGACCGCCGCCGACGGGCCGGTGTCCACGACCTTGGCGGCCTCGGCCGGCAGCCCGAACACCGAGTCCGGCCCGATGTGGATCGCCAGCCGCGCGTACGTCGTCCCCGCGAGCGTGGCCACGTACGAGATGGCGAGCGTGCGCCACCTGCCCAGGCAGACCTCCGCGATGCCGAAGACGAGCAGGACCTGCCCCAGCGCACCCCACACGGGCAGGTCCAGCGCCGGGACGAACAGCGACAGCGGGGTCCGCAGCAGGGCCAGCCACCAGGGCAATTGGGCCTGCACCGAACCGATCTTCTGGACAGGCTCGAAGCCCCAGGACTGGTTCTGGACGATCTGGAAGACCGCCGTGAGGACGACGGCCGTGAGCGTCATCGGGATCGCCCGGAACTTCCTGCGCACGAGCGCCCGCCGGACGGTCCCGGCCAGCGGGCCCCACTCGGTGCGCGCGGCGCGACGCAGCGCCGCACGGTTCACCGCCGGCTCTCAAGGTGCTTGCGGTTGAGCCACTTGGGCAGGCCGGGCGCTTCCAGGAAGCCCTCCGCGCGGGCGCTCGCGATGCCGATCCGCAGCAGATCGCTGCTCTTCTCGAACAGCATGAAACGAGGCTCCCAGATGGGGCGGTATTTCGCATTTGCTCGATAGAGGGACTCGATCTGCCACCACCGGGAGAAGAAGCTGAGCAGCGAGCGCCACGCCCGCAGCACCGGGCCCGCGCCCAGCCGGGAGCCGCGCTCGAAGACCGAGCGGAACATCGCGAAGTTCAGCGACACCTGGGTGATGCCGAGCCCCTTCGCCTGCTGCAGCAGCTCGATGACCATGAACTCCATCAGGCCGTTCTCGGAGTCGCGGTCGCGCCGCATCAGGTCCAGCGACAGGCCCTTCGGGCCCCACGGCACGAAGCTCAGCAGGGCGCGCAGCTCCCCCTTCTCGTCGTGGCACTCCAGCATCACGCAGCGGCCGTCGAGCGCGTCGCCGAGCCGGCCGAGCGCCATCGAGAAGCCGCGCTCCGTCGCACCGTCGCGCCAGTCGTCGGCGCGCCGCAGCAGCTGCGCCATCTCGTCCTCGGGGATGTCCTCGTGCCGCCGGATCCGTACGGTGTAGCCGGCCCGTTTGACGCGGTTGTACGCCTGCCGGACGGTGCGCATGGCGCGGCCTTCGAGGGTGAACTCGTCGGTGTCCACGATGGCCTCGTCGCCGAGCTCCAGGGCGTCGAGCCCGTGGCGCGCGTAGACCGTGCCGCCCTCCTCGCTCGCGCCCATCACGGCCGGGATCCAGCCGTGCTCGCGCGCCTCCGTCAGCCACGGCTCGATCGCCCCCGGCCAGGCCTCGGGGTCGCCGATCGGATCGCCGGACGCCAGCGACACCCCGCCCACGACGCGGTACGTGACCGCCGCCTTGCCGCTGGGGGACCAGATGACGCTCTTCTCGCGGCGCAGCGCGAAGTAGCCGAGCGAGTCGCGGTCGCCGTGCCGGTCGAGCAGGGCGCGCAGCCGCTCCTCGTCGTCCGCGGTGAGCGGGTCGGTGGCCCGCCGGGCCCGGAAGGCCGCGTACACCACGGCCAGCAGCAGGAGCGAGCTCATCACGTTGATCGTGACGTCCACCCAGCTGGGGACGCTCAGGCCCGGATAGGCGCTCTCGTCGACCTGCAGCGAGATCAGCCGCATGAAGCCGTAGTGCCAGCGGTCGAAGAACGACGCCCGGTACTCGTCCGGGGCGTCGTTCGCCGCCCGCACCAGCAGGGCCGCCGTCAGCGACGTGACGAGCAGGCCGGCGACCGCGACGATCGCCGCCAGCTTCGGGTTCGAGCGGTCGCCCTTGGCGTAGAACTCCTTGCGGCCCGCCACCAGGGCGGCGACGAAGAGGCCCGTGGCCACCAGCGAGAACCAGTTCAGGGGGTGCCGGTTGAACTCCCGCGAGTACATGAGCGTCGCCATGAACACCAGGAACAGCCCGGCCAGCGCCAGGTTCAGGATCCAGGAGGCGCGCTTGCGCCGGCGCAGCGTCACCGCCATCACGAACGACCACAGGGCCGACGCGAAGCCCGCCGTCAGCAGGTACGGCGTGAAGAACTCGTCGTCGTTGTGACGCCGGATGTCCGCGCCGAACGACACCCACACCGCGCTGAGCAGGTTGATGAAGGTGACGACGCGCAGGTACCACACGGCGAAAGCAGCGGCGCGCCGTGACCTCTGGCCACCGGGCACGTCCTCATCCGGAGTCAAGCGGACTTCTCCCATGAAAGACAACCATTCAGGGCACTGTCTGCGGCGGGGTCCGTGCTCTCCACGCCGGCTGCCGGGGAGGTCAGCCGCGCTCGGGAAGTTCCGCCGCCAGGGCCGCGGCCGCCTGCACCAGTGGCAGAGCGAGCAGCGCCCCTGTCCCCTCGCCCACAGTGACGCCATGATCGAGCAAAGGGTTGAGCGCCATCCGGTCAAGCGCCTTCGCCTGCGCCGGGTCGCCGCTGGCCTGCCCGGCCAGCCACCAGTCCGGTGCCCGGAAGGCCACCCGCTGGGCCACCAGCGCGCACGCCGCGGAGACGACTCCGTCGAGGATCACCGGGGTGCGGCGGACCGCGCTCTGCAGCAGGAAGCCCGTGGTGGCGGCCAGGTCCGCGCCGCCCGTCGCCGCCAGCAGCTCCAGCTGGTCGCCCAGCACCGGGCGGGCCCGGCGCAGGCCGTCCCGGATCGCCGCGCACTTGCGCATCCACGCCAGGTCGTCGATGCCGAAGCCGCCCCGGCCCGTCACCACGGAGGCGTCCGTGCCGCACAGCGCGCCGATCAGCGTGCCGGCGGCCGTCGTGCCGCCCACGCTCAGGTCGCCCAGGACCACCAGGTCGGTGCCCGAGTCCGCCTCCTCGTCGGCGATCGCCATCCCCGCGCGGAACGCCGCCTCCGCCTCCTCGGCGGTCAGCGCGTCCTCGATGTCTATCCGGCCGGATCCGCGTCTGACGCGGTGGCGGGTCACCTCCTCGGGCAGCTCCGCCGGATCGCAGTCCACCGACATGTCGGCGACGCGCAGGCGCGCTCCGGCGCGGCGGGCGAGGATCGCGCCCGCGCTCTCACCCGCGAGGGCCCTCCGGACGAGCGCCGCGGCGCCCTCCTCCGGGCCGCCGGAGACGCCCAGCTTCGCGACGCCGTGGTCGCCCGCGAACACCAGCGCCGTGACCTGCTCCACCGGCTTGACCGGCACCGCCCCCTGCGCGGCGGCCAGCCACTCGGCCAGCTCGTCCAGCCGCCCCAGCGCCCCGGGCCGCAGCCCGAGCCGCTCCCGCCGCTCCTCCGCGTCACGCCGCACGCCCGGATCGGGCCGCTCGATCAGCGTGGCGAAGTCATCAAGATTCAGACCGCTCATCCGCCGGAGCCTACCCGCCCTTCGGACGGCTGGAACGGGCTCGTACGGGTTACTGCCGTTTGGTCACCGCGGGTCGCCTCCGGCGGGGGTTGTCCACGGGGGCGGTGGGGATGTGTTGCGCGGCGGCCCGGCGGGTCGAGGGCGCTCGCGCCTTGGGACGGTCCGGCAGCGTGGGTCACGGCCAGTGGGGGGCCGCGGTGGCGGCGGGGGTGCGGCGGCCCGGCCGGTCAAGGGCGCTCGTGCTGTGCGGCGGCCCGGCTGGGGCAAGGGCGCTCGCGCCTTGGGTTCGTCCGGCACCGCCGGTCACGTCCGGTGGGGGTGGCCCGCCGTTGCGGCGGGGATGTGGTGCGCGGCGGTCCGGCTGGCAAGGGTGCTCGTGGTGCGCGGCGGCCCGGCGGGCCAAGGGCGCTCGTGGTGCGCCGCTGTCCGGCCGGTCAAGGGCGCTCGTGCCCTTTGATCCGCCGCAGTGGTGCTCAGCCCCCGCCGGGGATTCCGGCGGTGCCCGGCGACCCCGGGGCGCGGGCTCGCCGTGGGGGCTGCGGGGGCTACGGCTGCCCCCGCAGGGGAAGCGTCGCGTGGACGCGGAAGCCCGCCGTGCCGTCCTCGCGCGGCGCAGCCGTACACGTGCCGCCCAGGGCCGTGACCCGCTCGCGCATGCCGAGCAGGCCGTGCCCGCCCGCCGGCGCCGTAGCCGGCGGGCGGCCCGTGCCGTCGTCCAGGACGGTCACCGCCAGCGCGTCGGCCTCCCGGGCCAGGGTCACCTCCGCCCGCGCTCCCGGCCCCGCGTGCTTGTGCACGTTGGTGAGGGCTTCCTGCACCACCCGGTAGGCCGCGAGGTCGACCGCCGCCGGCAGGGCCCCCGGGCCGCCGGTGACCGACACCCGCAGCCCCGCCCGCGCGAACCCGTCGACGAGCCGGCCGAGGGCGCCGAGCCCCGGCGCCGGCTCCGTGGGCGCCTCCGGGTCGCCGTACTGCCGCAGCAGGCCCACCGTCGCCCGCAGCTCCGACAGCGCCGAGCGGCTGGCCTCCCGCACATGCGCCAAGGCCTCCTTGGCCTGGTCGGGGCGGCTGTCCATGATGTGCGAGGCGACGCCGGCCTGGACGTTGACGAGCGCGATGTGATGGGCGACGACGTCGTGCAGCTCGCGGGCGATCCGCAGCCGCTCCTCCGCCACCCGCCGCCGCGCCTCCTCCTCCCGGGTCCGCTCGGCCCGTACCGCCCGCTCCTCGATCGCCGCGACGTAGGCCCGGCGGCTTCGGACGGCGTCGCCCACCGCCCCGGCCAGGGCGGTCCAGGCGAAGAGCCCGAGGTTCTCGGGGGAGTACCAGGGCGGCACCCCGAAGACCATGACGGCGCAGGTGAGGAGCGCGACCGTGGCCACGGCGAACCGCCAGGCCGCGGGCCGCCCCGTGCGCGAGGCGAGCGTGTAGAGCGCCACGACCACGGCCATCGCGATCTGCGTGCGCGGCGGGCCGCCCCGGTCGGCGACGATCTCGGTCAGGGTGGCCGCGGACGTCACGCCCAGCACCGTGCGCGGGGCGGCCCGGCGCCACGCCAGTGCCCCGCAGGCCACCGCCCCGAGCAGCAGGAAGCCGGGGCCGGGCGCGTCCGTGGCGCGCCCGCGGCCCGCGAACGAACCGATCAGGACGATCACGTAGACGGCCGCGGACAGCAGCACGTCGGCGGCGACCGGATGCGCCCGCAGCCACCGGTGCGGACGGGCTATGCCGGGAACGGCGAGGGAGCTCATCGGGATCCCGTCTCGTGGCCGCGCCCCCGCCCCCACGGCGGGGGACAGGGGCGCGGCGGTGCTGGAGTGCCGGCGGGCGGAGCGGGCCCGGCCGGTCAGCCCGGGATGAGGCCGTCGTCGCTGAGCATCGCGCGGACCTCGTCCAGACTCGCGTCGGGCGCGGGGAGGATCAGCTCGGAGGGCTCCAGGGCGTCGTCGGGCAGCGGCGTGCCGATCCGGCGCACGGCGTCGAGCAGCGCCCCGAGCGTGCGGCGGAAGCCCTCCTCGTCACCGCCCTCCATCTCTTCGAGCAGCTCGTCGTCGAGCTTGTTGAGCTCGGCGAAGTGGCTGTCGGCCAGCTTCCACTGCCCTTCCCCCATGATCCGTACGATCATGACGGTCTCTCCCTCGGGTCGGTGCCTGCGGGTGCGCGGGTGAACTACTGCTTGTCGAAGCGGGGCCGCTCCTGCTCGGCGTGCGGGGCGGCCTGGCCGGCCGTGCCGCCGCCCTCGATGGCCTGCTTGGGGGCGCTGCCGCCGGCCAGCTCGGCCTTCATCCGCTGCAGCTCCAGCTCCACGTCCGAGCCGCCGGAGAGGCGGTCCAGCTCGGCGGTGATGTCGTCCTTGGCCATGCCCGTGGGGTCGTCGAGCGCGCCGGAGGCGAGCAGCTCGTCGATGGCGCCGGCGCGGGCCTGCAGCTGCGCCGTCTTGTCCTCGGCGCGCTGGATGGCCATGCCGACGTCGCCCATCTCCTCGGAGATGCCGGAGAAGGCCTCGCCGATCCGGGTCTGGGCCTGGGCGGCGGTGTAGGTGGCCTTGATCGTCTCCTTCTTCGTGCGGAAGGCGTCGACCTTGGCCTGCAGGCGCTGTGCCGCGAGGGTGAGCTTCTCCTCCTCGCCCTGCAGGGTCTGGTGCTGCGTCTCCAGGTCGCTGACCTGCTGCTGGAGCGCCGCACGGCGGGAGAGGGCCTCGCGCGCCAGGTCCTCGCGGCCGAGCGCGAGGGCCTTGCGGCCCTGGTCCTCCAGCTTCGTGGACTGGCCCTGGAGCTGGTTCAGCTGCAGCTCCAGGCGCTTGCGGGACGTGGCGACGTCCGCGACGCCGCGGCGCACCTTCTGCAGCAGCTCCAGCTGCTTCTGGTACGAGTAGTCGAGGGTCTCGCGCGGATCCTCGGCCCGGTCCAGGGCCTTGTTGGCCTTCGCGCGGAAAATCATCCCCATACGCTTCATGACACCGCTCATGGGCCTCGCGCGCCCCCTTCTGACGGACTTCGGCTCCAGCACACCTTGCAGACCCCACAGTACGGGCCCTGCTTCCATTACCGCACTGTTCGGGCGCCGATGCGCTCCTCCTCCAGGACGATCACAGGACAGCCGCCCTCCGGCGCAGGGAGTAGACGCCCACCCGGGGAGAGACCGGGGGAACAACCAGGGAAACGGCCGCCGTTGCCGGATCGTTCCCCCGGACGGACCGCGCCCCCCTCCCCGTACCCCGTACCCTTGGGTTTCGTGTTCCGAAGCCGTTCCACTTCCAAGGATGAGCAGGCCGCCGCCGCCAAGACGGCCCCGGCCGAGCCCCAGCAGCCCCGTCACCCGCAGGCCCCCAAGGGCCGCCCGACCCCCAAGCGCAGCGAGGCCGCCTCGCAGCGCCGCGCGATGGCGCACACCCCCGCCAACCGCAAGGACGCGGCCAAGCGCGCCCGCGAGGCGCGCCGCGCCGACCTGGCCAAGCAGCGCGAGGCCCTCGCCAGCGGCGACGAGCGCTACCTGCCCGTCCGCGACAAGGGCCCCGTCCGCCGCTTCGCCCGCGACTTCGTGGACTCGCGGTACTCGGTCGCGGAGTTCTTCCTTCCGCTCGCCGTCCTCATTCTCGTCCTCAGCATGATCAACCGCGGTGCGTTCCAGACGTACGTGCTGCTCGCGTGGATGATCGTGATCGCCCTGATCGTGATCAACTCCCTGGTCACCGGCCTCTCGTTCAAGCGCGCCCTCAAGCAGCGCTTCCCCGACGAGAACACGCGTGGTGCCGTGGCCTACGCCCTGATGCGCACGCTGCAGATGCGCCGCCTCCGTCTGCCCAAGCCGCAGGTCAAGCGCGGGGAGAAGCCCTGAGCGCCTTCGCGCCCGGCTTCCGTGCCGGCGCGGAGGGCTGGCTGCGGGGGCTCGGGGGCTTACGGAACACCGTCCGTCAGGAGCTGGTGGCCCGCCAGCTCGACGAGCAGATAAGCGCCCGCTATCCCGTCGGCCGGCGGCTGCGCATCCTCGACGTCGGCCCCGGCCAGGGCACGCAGGCGCTGCGGCTGGCCCGCGCCGGCCACGAGGTCACGGGCCTGGAGCCCGACCCGCTGATGCTCGGCGCCGTGCGCGAGGCGCTGGCCGCCGAGCCGGAGGGCATCCGCGAGCGGGTGCGGCTCATCGAGGGGGACGGCCGCGAGACCGGCGTCCACTTCACCCCGGGCTCCTTCGACGTCGTGCTCTGCCACGGCGTCCTGATGTACGTGCCCGAGCCGGATCCGATGCTCGCCGGCCTCGCCCGGGTGCTCGCCCCCGGCGGCCTGCTCTCCCTCCTGGTGCGCAACGCCGACGCCCTGGCCATGCGGCCGGGCCTCGCCGGCGACTGGGACACCGCCCTCGCCGCCTTCGACTCGCCCGCCTACACCAACCGGATCGGCCTGCGGGTCCGCGCCGACCGGCTGGAGACGCTGACCGGGACGCTCGCCGGGATCGGGGCGCCGCTGCACAGCTGGTACGGCGTCCGGGTCTTCACCGACCAGGCGACGGACGGCCGCGAGCCGCCGGACGCCGCGGAGCTGGAACGGTTGCTCCTCGCGGAGGAACGGGCGGGGCGGACGGACCCGTACCGGGCCGTGGCGGCGCTGCTGCACCTGTGCGGGGTGCGCGGCGGCTGAGGGCGCCGCCGCGCGGGGCACAGGTGCGCGCCGGTGAACGCGAGTCCGGCACCGCCGGTCACCTCCGGTGTGGGCTGAGCGCCGCGGCGGCGGATTCAAGGGCGCGAGGCGCCCTTGACCGACTCGCACTGCATCACGGGGCGCGTTCACCACCCATTCGTAGGCCTGGCCGGGACAGGCCGCCCCGGAGCCGGGATACTCCCACCATGGATGGCTCACGCGCCCATGCCCGTGCCACGCTCCTCGTGACCGCCGTCGTCTGTGCCGCGGCACTCACCGCCGGCTGTTCCACCACCAGCGCTCCCGGCCCCTCGGGGAAGACCGGGCGGGAGCAGTCGGCACCGTCCGGTGCGCCCACCGTCCCCGGCCAGGCCGGGGAGCTCCAGGCCGCCTACGAGAAGGTGGTCAAGGACGTCCTGCCGTCCGTCGTCCAGATCACGGCGGGCGACAGCCTCGGCTCCGGCGTCGTGTACGACGACAAGGGCAACATCGTCACCAACGCGCACGTCGTCGGCACCGCCCAGACCTTCAAGGTCACCCTGGCCACCGGGGGCGGCGCCCTCGGTGCCCGGCTCGTCTCCAGCTACCCCGAGCAGGACCTGGCCGTCGTCCGGCTCGACGAGGTCCCCAAGAGCCTCAAGCCCGCCGCCTTCGGCGACTCCACGAAGGTGGAGGTCGGCCAGATCGTGCTCGCGATGGGCAATCCGCTCGGCCTGTCCAGCAGCGTCACCCAGGGCATCGTCTCCGCCGTCGGCCGCACCGTCAGCGAGGGCCGGAGCGGCGGCGGTACGGGCGCCACCATCGCGAACATGGTGCAGACGTCCGCCGCCATCAACCCCGGCAACAGCGGCGGCGCGCTCGTCAACCTCGCGGGCCAGGTCATCGGCATCCCCACGCTCGCCGCCACCGACCCCGAGCTCGGCCAGGGCGCGGCCCCCGGCATCGGCTTCGCGATCCCCGCCGCCACCGTCCGCACCATCGCCGGACAGATCGTCAAGAGCGGCCGCGTCACCGACTCCGGCCGTGCCGCGCTGGGCATCACCGCGCGCACCATCGTCGGCCCCGACTTCGCCCCGGCGGGCGTCGAGGTCGTCAGCGTCAACCAGAACGGGGCCGCCGACCGGGCGGGCCTGCGGGCGGGGGACGTCATCACGCGCGTCGGCAAGAGCGACATCACCACGATGCAGTCCCTGTCCGAGGCGCTCGCCGGCCTCAGGCCGGGCGACAGAACCGACGTCTCGTACGACCGGAACGGCACCGCACGCTCGACGACGGTCACCCTCGGCGAAATGTGAGGCTGCGGCCGGCAAAGGCCGTCAGAAGCGTCAAAGGCCGTCACGGCCACCGCAGACGTCACGGCACCGCCTGCCGTCCCCGCGCGGGGACGGCAGGCGGGCGGCGCTCAGGCCTCGGCCGCGGCCCGCAGGCTCATCGCGTAGATCTCCGTGCCGTCCTCGAACAGCGTCACCCGCTCGGCGCCGCCGTCGAGGAGGTCCTTCCAGACCTCGCCGATCCACGACTCGGCGTCCCCCTGCGTGCCGAACTCCTCCGGCTCGACCGCGGGGGAGGTCTCCGTCCCGTCGGCCTTCTCGAACCGCCACACCCACGCCATGTCCGCCTCCTGAGTCGCGCGATACGTCCTGGATACGTCCTGCGCTGCGCAGCCTAACGGGCCGTGAGCGACGAGAAAGGGTGAGCCCCGCGCGCCCGCCGCCCGCGGGCGCGAGACGATCAGTGCGTGGAACTGACACTGCTTGGCACCGGAGCCCCCGACGGGCTGCCGCGCCCCGACTGCCCCTGCGCGTCCTGCGCCACCGCCGTCGGCGACGAGGCGCGGGCCGCGACCGCGGTCCTCGTCGACGGGGCGCTGCTGCTGGACCTCACCCCGGGGCCGGCGTTCGCCGCCGCCCGCGCGGGCCGGTCCATCGCCGGCGTCCGGCAGGTCCTGCTCTCCCACCCGCACGACGGGCCCGCCGTCGAGTTCCCGGCGGGGCTGCCCGCGCCGGGCCGGGTGCCGGACGGCCGCGAACTGGCCGTGATCAGCGGCCACCGGATCCGCGCCGTCGCCCTGGATGCTCCCGGCACGGGCTACGAGGTGACCGCCGCGGACGGCGAGCGCCTGCTCTACCTCCCGCCGGGCGCGGCCCCCGCGGGCCTGAACGGGCCGGGCGCCGGGGCCGCCCCGGCCGTCCCGTACGACATGGTGCTGCTCGACGCCGTCGGCCGGCCGGACGCCCTCGCCCGGCTGCGCGCCGCGGGCGCCGTCACGGCCACCACGGACGTGATCGCCGTCCACCTGGACCACGACGTGCCGCCCGGCCGCGAGCTGCACCGGCAGCTCGCGGCGGCCGGCGCCCGCACCGTGCCCGACGGCACCACGCTCGTCGTCGGCGACTACCACGCCGTGCCGGACCTGCCCCGGCGCACCCTGGTGCTGGGCGGCGCCCGCTCGGGCAAGTCCGTGGAGGCCGAGCGGCGGCTGGAGTCATTCCCCGACGTGCTCTACGTGGCCACGGGCGGCACCCGCCCGGGCGACGCCGACTGGGCGGCGCGGGTGGCCCTGCACCGCGAGCGCCGGCCCGGCTCCTGGCGCACGGCGGAGACCACCGACATCGTCCCCCTGCTGGCCGCCGACGGGCCGCCGCTGCTGCTGGACTGCCTGTCGCTGTGGCTCACCGACGCGATGGACTCCGTCGGCGCCTGGGACGACGAGTCGTGGACCGATGGCGGCAAGGACGCGCTGGCCCGGCGGGTGGCGGAGCTGGTGGCCGCCGTGCGGGCCACGCCGCGCACGGTGGTGCTGGTGAGCAACGAGGTGGGCTCGGGCGTCGTGCCCGCGACCGCGTCGGGGCGCCGCTTCCGCGACGAACTGGGCCGGCTGAACACGGCGATCGCCGGGGAGTGCGAACACGTCCTGCTGGTGGTCGCGGGACAGGCGCTCACGCTGCGCTGAGCGCTCCGTACGCTTGGGCCCCATGGCTGATCCCGACCGCCCCGCCCCCTCCATCAGGGTCCTGCTCGCCGACGACCAGGCCCTCCTGCGCAGCGCCTTCCGGGTGCTGGTGAACTCGGAGCCGGACATGACCGTCGTGGGGGAGGCCGCCGACGGCGCGGAGGCCCTGGAGCTGGCCCGGCTGCACGCCCCGGACGTGGTCCTGATGGACATCCGGATGCCGGGCACGGACGGCCTGGCCGCGACCCGGGCCATCTGCTCCGACCCGGCCCTCGCGGACGTGCGCGTGGTGATGCTGACGACCTTCGAGGTCGACGAGTACGTGGTGCAGTCGCTCCGGGCGGGCGCCTCCGGCTTCCTGGGCAAGGGCGCCGAGCCGGAGGAGCTGCTGGCGGCCATCCGGGTGGCGCGGGCGGGGGAGGCGCTGCTGTCGCCCGCGGCGACGAAGGGGCTGATCGCCCGGTTCCTCGCGCAGCCGGGGGAGCCCGGCCGGCCGGGGCCCCGGGCCGTGCGGCTCGACGCGCTCACCGGCCGCGAGCGGGAGGTCCTCGTGCACGTCGCGGGCGGGCTGTCCAACGACGAGATCGGCGAGCGGCTGGAGGTCAGCCCGCTGACCGTCAAGACGCACGTGAACCGTGCGATGGCGAAGCTGGGGGCCCGCGACCGGGCCCAGCTCGTCGTCATCGCGTACGAGTCGGGCCTGGTCCGGCCGAGGACGGACTAGCCGCCGGCGGCGGGGCCCGCCGCGTCCTCCGCCGCGGGCCCCGGAACCGGCTACGGCAGCGCCAGCATCCGCTCCAGCGCGAGCTTCGAGAACGCCGCCACCTCCGGGTCCACCTCGATCCGGTTGACGACCTTGCCGTCCGCCAGGGACTCCAGCGCCCACACGAGGTGCGGCAGGTCGATCCGGTTCATGGTCGAGCAGAAGCACACCGTCTTGTCGAGGAAGACGATCTCCTTGCCCTCTCCGGCGAATCGATTCGCCAGACGGCGGACCAGGTTCAGCTCCGTGCCGATGGCCCACTTCGAGCCGGCCGGGGCGGCCTCCAGGGTCTTGATGATGTACTCCGTCGAGCCGACGTAGTCGGCCGCGGCCACGACCTCGTGCCGGCACTCGGGGTGCACCAGGACGTTGACGCCCGGGATGCGCTCGCGCACGTCGTTGACCGAGTCGAGCGAGAAGCGGCCGTGCACCGAGCAGTGCCCGCGCCACAGGATCATCTTGGCGTCGCGCAGCTCCTGGGCGGTCAGGCCGCCGTTCGGCTTGTGCGGGTTGTAGAGGACGCAGTCCTCCAGCGACATGCCCATGTCGCGGACGGCGGTGTTGCGGCCCAGGTGCTGGTCGGGCAGGAAGAGCACCTTCTCGCCCTGCTCGAAGGCCCAGGTCAGCGCCCGCTCGGCGTTCGACGAGGTGCAGATCGTGCCGCCGTGCTTGCCGGTGAAGGCCTTGATGTCGGCCGACGAGTTCATGTACGAGACCGGGACGGTGACGTCGGCGACGCCGGCCTCGCTCAGCACGTCCCAGCACTCGGCGACCTGCTCGGCGGTGGCCATGTCGGCCATCGAGCAGCCCGCGGCCAGGTCCGGCAGGACGACCTGCTGGCCGGCGGTGGTGAGGATGTCCGCGGACTCGGCCATGAAGTGCACGCCGCAGAAGACGATGTACTCGGCGCCGGGGCGGGCGGCCGCGTCGCGCGCGAGCTTGAAGGAGTCCCCGGTCACGTCCGCGAACTCGATGACCTCGTCGCGCTGGTAGTGGTGGCCGAGGACGAAGACCTTGTCCCCGAGCTTCGCCTTGGCCGCCCGGGCGCGCTCCACCAGGTCCGGGTCGGAGGGCGCCGGCAGGTCGCCGGGGCACTCGACGCCCCGCTCGCTCTTCGGGTCGGCCTCGCGGCCGAGCAGCAGGAGTGCGAGCGGGGAGGGGGAAGGTGCCTGGAAGTCCAAGGGCTGGGCGGTGGTCACGTCACGCACCCTTTCTGTTCTGCGGACGGCCGGAAAGGGCCTTGTCGTCAATTTGACGCTATCTATCATAACTGCTTCGCGTCAGTTTGACGATGGTGATCGCGTCGATGTGACACATTCCCGATCCGGCGCCGGGTGTGCGAGCATGAAAGACGGAATCACCGCAGCAGGCCCGGAATGAATCCGGGAGACCGGCGGTTGCAGCCGAGGGCAAGCAGTCCGCCCCAAACCCGGGAGTGAAGCAGATGTCCGTTCAGGACGAGAAGACCACTGTGAGCGACGGCATCCTCCTGTCCGACGCCGCCGCCGCCAAGGTCAAGGCCCTGCTGGAGCAGGAAGGCCGTGACGACCTCGCGCTGCGCGTCGCCGTCCAGCCGGGCGGTTGCTCCGGTCTGCGGTACCAGCTCTTCTTCGACGAGCGCTCGCTCGACGGTGACGTCGTCAAGGACTTCGACGGCGTCAAGGTCGTCACCGACCGCATGAGCGCCCCGTACCTGGGCGGCGCCTCGATCGACTTCGTCGACACCATCGAGAAGCAGGGCTTCACGATCGACAACCCGAACGCCACGGGTTCCTGCGCCTGCGGTGACTCCTTCAGCTAGGCCGTCACCCTCACAGCTTGCCGCGAAGGCGGTGGCTCCCCGGCCGGGGAGCCACCGCCTTCGCGGTTTTTCGCAGGAAGCGCCGTGCGGCCTACTTCTCCTGCTGCTGCGTCACCGGCTCCCCGGTCGAGGCGTCCACGACCTTCCGGTCGCCCAGCGGCTCGTCCAGCGTCACCGTCTCGTCGAACTTCTTCGCCATCAGCACGCACTGCCGGCCCGGCTGCTGCTCCGTGCCGGTGACCTTGACCGTCACCGCGGCGGACGACTGCTCCGCGGAGGCCGCGTAGGTCCGGCACACCCCGCCCCAGAAGTGCAGGACGAGCTTCTTCCCCTCCGTGCCGTACGACTCGACGCGTACGGGCGCCGACTGCGGCGTGCCCTTCCCGGGGCTCTCGGAACGCTCCGGGCCGGGGGAGGGCTTCACCAGGAACTCCGGGTCCACCGCGGGCTGCGCGACGGTGACCGACGCGCCCTTGTCCGTGCCCGGCAGGCGCACCTGGAACAGCCACGACGGCACCAGCGCCTGTCGCCCCGCCACCGACTGCGCCGACAGGCCCAGCGCGGCCCCGGTCACCGTCGCGGGCTCCCGCGGCGGCGCCTTCGGCGGGCAGGGCGGCGCGAAGCCGCGCGGGTCGTCGGGCCGGCCGCCGTCCTCCTGCGGGACCGGGGAGGCGCAGCCGCCGGCCGGGGGACGGCCGGTGCCGCCGCCCTTGTTCAGCTCCTTCAGCGCTTCGTCGGCCGTCACCAGCGGGTACGTGGCGCCCTTCGGCGGGAGCTGCAACCGGCCGCTGCCGCGCACGAGCTGGGCGTCCGAGCCGACCTCAAGGGTCGTCCGCCAGCCGAAGGAGGGCAGACCGTCCAGGACGGGATCGGCATTGACCATCCGCACGGCACCGAAGAGCGCCGAGGCGTCGATCTTGGAGTCGTCCTGGCCGAGCGCCTTCAGCACGGGCGCCGCGGCGCTCTTCGCCTTCTCCTCCGGGACGGGCTGCCCGTCCTCCGACGGCTTCTGCTCCTGCTGCGGGCAGCTCTCCGGCTTGCCCGGCGACAGGTCCGCCGCGGGATCCGTGCGCGGCCCCGAGCCCGGCGGGTGCACGCACCCCTTGCCCGGGGTGCCGTAGCGCGCGAACGACCAGTCGCCCGGCCCCTTGCGTGCCACCTGCAGGACCGGCTCGCCGGCACCGGGCGGCCCGCCCACCTGCCAGGTGTCCCCGTCCAGCCGGGGCGTGCCGGACACGTGCAGGGCCGTCGCGAGGGACGCCACCTGCTCGCGGCTCACCTCGCCCTCCGGCAGCCGGACCGCAGCCGTCCGCGGCCCGCCGGGCAGCTTCCCCTCGGCCCGGTAGCGCACGCCGCCGGGGTCGGGCTCGCCCACGGCGATGCCCTGCGAGGGCCCGGTGGGCCCGCCGGCGGCCGGGGCGTCCAGGGCGAGCGGTGGTGGAGAGCCCTCACCGCCCGGCGTGCCGCTGCCCTTGCCGCCGTCGCCCCCCGACGCCGTGGCGGCCCAGTACGCACCGCCGCCACCGGCCAGCAGCACCGCCGCCGCCACCGAGGCGACCGCGAGCCGTGAACGCTTCCGCTGCTGCTTGCCTTCGGGGCTGCCGCCCTCGGTGCTCACCACATCGCTCCTTCGCTCCGCCCGATATCCGTAGTGCCGCATCCCCCGAGAAGGGGACGCGGCTTGGACGGAGCACAGGAGCGAGCGGTTCCACCGCGGCGCGGCTACGGCCGCCGCATGCTTCAGTCGCCGTACTCCGACATGCCGTCGATCAGCCGCGCCGACCCCGCCGGCACGGAGACGCCCCTGATCCGCGCGGGTGAGACGGCCGCCGCGGCCTGCGCGTGCCCGGCGGACCCGCTCCCTCCGGTCCAGTGCGGCGACATCCGTGCGCACAGCCCGCGCAGCTCGGCCAGCGATTCGGGCTCGGACTCGGGAAAAGTGACGTCCTTCACAGGGTTCGGCATAGCGGCACCGTATGCAGGCTCCGCCGCACGATGAAAGGGCTACTATTTGGTAATTTTGTCCGGACGATGGCTGAAACCGTATCCAGGTGTGATTTCCGGACCCGGTAGCGTGGTGTGGCTCGTCTTGATTTCCCCCACCCCTCCATCACTCGCCCCGCAGGAGCAGAACCGCCGTGCGTATCGCTGTCACCGGCTCCATCGCCACCGACCACCTGATGACGTTCCCCGGCCGTTTCGCCGATCAGCTCGTGGCGGACCAGCTGCACACCGTCTCGCTCTCCTTCCTCGTCGACGAACTCGACGTCCGCCGCGGCGGTGTCGCCCCCAACATCTGCTTCGGCATGGGCCTGCTCGGCCTGCGCCCGATCCTGGTCGGGGCCGCCGGCGCCGACTTCGCCGAGTACCGCGCCTGGCTGGAGCGGCACGGCGTGGACACCGACTCCGTCCGCATCTCCGAGGTCCTGCACACCGCGCGGTTCGTCTGCACCACGGACACCGACCACAACCAGATCGCGTCCTTCTACACCGGCGCGATGAGCGAGGCCCGCCAGATCGAGCTGCAGCCCGTCGCCGACCGCGTCGGCGGCCTCGACCTGGTCCTGATCGGCGCCGACGACCCCGAGGCGATGATCCGCCACACCGAGGAGTGCCGCTCCCGGGGCATCCCCTTCGCCGCCGACCCCTCCCAGCAGCTGGCCCGCATGGACGGCGACGACATCCGCGTCCTCATCGAGGGCGCCACGTACCTCTTCACCAACGAGTACGAGAAGGCCCTCATCGAGTCCAAGACCGGCTGGTCCGGGGACGAGATCCTGGCCAAGGTCGGCACCCGCATCACCACCCTCGGCGCCCAGGGCGTGCGCATCGAGCGCGCCGGCGAGCCCCCCGTCGAGGTCGGCTGCGCCCAGGAGGAGGCCAAGGTCGACCCGACGGGCGTCGGCGACGCCTTCCGCGCGGGCTTCCTCGCGGGCCTGACCTGGGAGCTGTCCCTGGAGCGCGCCGCCCAGCTGGGCTGCATGCTCGCCACCCTGGTCATCGAGACGCTGGGCACCCAGGAGTACGAGCTGCGCCGCGGCCACTTCATGGAGCGCTTCACCAAGGCCTACGGCGACGAGGCCGCGGCCGAGGTCCGCGCCCACCTGGCCTGACCCGCCGGCGGTTGCGGGGGCCGCCGGCCCCCGCACCCCGCACCCTCACGCCCTGCGCCGCACCACGTACGCCGTGCCGCGCTCCGCCGGGCGCTCCCCCACGTACTCCTGCTCCCGCATGTCGCACCAGGCCGGGATGTCCAGCCGCGCGGCCTCGTCGTCGGACAGGACGGTCACCACGCCGCCCACCGGCACCTCGCCGATGGACCTGGCCAGCTCGATCACCGGGATCGGGCAGCGCTTGCCCAGCGAGTCGATCACCAGCTCCGACGCCGTCCGGGACACCGGCTCCGGCGCGGCCGGCGCGCCCAGCTGCCGCCGTACGGACGCCACCACCCCCGGCAGGACGTCCAGGAAGCGCTCGACGTCCTCCTCCGCCGTGCCCGGCGGCAGCGACACCCGGACGTTGCCCTCCGACAGCACGCCCATCGCCCGCAGCACATGGCTGGGAATCAGGGTGCTGGAGGTGCACGAGGAGCCGGAGGAGACGGAGAACCCCGCCCGGTCGAGGGCGTGCAGCAGGGTCTCGCCGTCGACATACAGACACGAGAAGGTGACCAGATGCGGCAGCCGCCGCACCGGATCGCCCACCACCTCCACGTCCGGCACGAGCGCGGGCACCCGCTCCCGGATCCGCTCGGTCAGCGCCCGCAGCCGGGCGCCCTCCTGCGCCGCCTCCTGCCGCACGGCCCGCAGCGACGCGGCCGCCGCCACGATCGCGGGCAGGTCGGGGAAGCCCGGCGCCCGGCCCGACTCCCGCTCGTCCGCGGGCCCCTGGGGCGCGAACCGCACCCCCTTGCGGACGGCCAGCAGACCCACGCCCGCGGGGCCGCCCCACTTGTGCGCGCTGGCCGTCAGCAGCGACCAGCCGCCCGCCACGGGCCCCCACGCGAGCGACTGCGCCGCGTCCACCAGCAGCGGCACCCCGGCGGCCCGGCACTCCTCGGCCGCCTCGGCCACCGGCTGCTCGGTGCCCACCTCGTGGTTGGCGGACTGCAGGACGGCCAGCGCCGTGTCAGGGCGCAGCGCCGCGGCGTACGCGCCGGGCGCCACGCGGCCCGCCCGGTCCACGGGCACCTCGGTGAAGCTGCCGCCGGCCGCCTCCAGGGCCGCGGCGGAGGCGAGCACGGCGGAGTGCTCTACGGCCGAGACCACCAGGTGGCGGCCGGTGCGGCGGCGCCCGGCGAGGGCACCGGCAATGCCGTCGTGCACCGCGCGGGTACCCGAAGGGGTGAAGACGAGCTCGTCGGGCCGGCAGCCCACGGCCTCCGCCGCGGCCTCGCGCGCGGCGTCCAGCAGCAGCCGGGCGCGCCTGCCCTCGCGGTAGAGCCGGGCGGGGTCGGCCCAGCCCTCGTCGAGGGAGGCCAGCAGGGCCTGGCGGGCCACGGGGTGCAGGGGAGCGGCGGAGGCGGCGTCGAAGTAGGGCACCCCCAGAAACTAACCCCTCGCCGGAGGCCGGCCCGTGCGTACCGCCCGACCTGCGGCGCAGCCGTCTGACGGTCCCCCAGACGGCGGCCGGACCCGTGGATTCCATCCCTTCGGGGAGTGACGCGGCGCGTTGGGCACCCTCCCCGCGCGGCCCCAAATAGCGTCCAGTAGGGTTTGGTCCGCATAAACATCCAAACCCCTGCCCGCAGCGGGCCGGCGACCGACCAGCGAGACGGCCGCAGCCGGCCGCACGGGCGAGACTCTCGGGAAGGCGCTACGTGAGTCCCAACGGCTCCGACCGCTCGTCGCGGCGCCCGGTGCGGCGGAAGCTGCTGCAGGCGCTGGCCGCGGGCGCTGTCCTGGCGACCGCCTCCGGTTGCACATATAAGGACTTCCCCCGCCTCGGAATGCCCACTCCCGTCACGGAAGAGGCGCCGCGGATCCTCTCCCTGTGGCAGGGCTCCTGGGCCGCCGCCCTCGTGGTCGGTGTCCTGGTGTGGGGCCTGATCATCTGGAGCGTCATCTTCCACCGGCGCAGCCGGACGAAGGTGGAGGTCCCCCAGCAGACCCGGTACAACATGCCGATCGAGGCGCTGTACACGGCGGTCCCGATCATCATCGTGTCGGTGCTCTTCTACTTCACCGCGCGTGATGAGAACAAGCTCCTGACCAACCCGGACAAGCCCAAGCACGTCGTGAACGTGGTGGGCTTCCAGTGGAGCTGGGCCTTCAACTACATGGAGGACGTCGACGGCAACGCCGCGACCCCGGCGAAGCCGCTCCGGGAGAACAAGGAGCTCGACGCGATCCCCGACCGGTTCCTGAAGAAGGCACCGCAGGGCGCGGAGGGTGTCTACGACATCGGCACCCCCGGCACGCGCAACGAGCAGACCAACAACCCCGGCCCCACGCTGTGGCTGCCCAAGGGTGAGACGGTCGAGTTCGTGCTCACCTCGCGGGACGTCATCCACTCCTTCTGGGTGGTGCCGTTCCTGATGAAGCAGGACGTCATCCCCGGGCACACCAACAGCTTCACGGTGACCCCGAACAAGGAAGGCACCTTCCTGGGCAAGTGCGCCGAGCTCTGCGGCCAGGACCACTCCCGGATGCTCTTCAACGTCAAGGTCGTCTCTCCTGAGCGTTACAAGGCGCACCTGAAGGAGCTCGCGGCCAAGGGCCAGACCGGTTACCAGCCGGCGGGTATCGCGCAGACGGATCACGCGAAGAACGCGGAGACCAAGAACAAGTGAGCATCCTCAACGAACCCCAGGGTGCCGCCGCCGCGACAGCCACGGCAGCACCGCCAGTCCGCCAGAAGCAGCCCGGTATCAATGCGGTCAAGTGGCTCACCACCACCGACCACAAGACCATCGGCACGATGTATCTGGTCACGTCGTTCGCGTTCTTCTGCATCGGCGGTCTGATGGCGCTGCTGATGCGCGCCGAACTCGCCCGTCCCGGCACGCAGATCATGTCGAACGAGCAGTTCAACCAGGCGTTCACGATGCACGGCACGATCATGCTGCTGATGTTCGCGACGCCGCTGTTCGCCGGTTTCGCGAACTGGATCATGCCGCTGCAGATCGGCGCGCCCGACGTGGCGTTCCCGCGGCTGAACATGTTCGCCTACTGGCTGTACCTCTTCGGCTCGATCATCGCGGTGGCCGGCTTCCTCACCCCGCAGGGTGCGGCCGACTTCGGCTGGTTCGCCTACTCCCCGCTGTCGGACGCCGTCCGCTCGCCGGGCGTCGGCGCCGACATGTGGATCATGGGTCTGGCCTTCTCCGGCTTCGGCACGATCCTCGGTTCGGTCAACTTCATCACCACGATCATCTGCATGCGCGCGCCCGGCATGACGATGTTCCGCATGCCGATCTTCACCTGGAACGTCCTGCTGACCGGTGTGCTGGTCCTGCTGGCCTTCCCGGTGCTGGCGGCCGCGCTGTTCGCCCTGGAGGCGGACCGGAAGTTCGGGGCCCACGTCTTCGACGCGGCCAATGGCGGCGCCCTGTTGTGGCAGCACCTCTTCTGGTTCTTCGGCCATCCCGAGGTGTACATCATCGCGCTGCCGTTCTTCGGCATCATCTCCGAGGTCATCCCGGTCTTCTCCCGCAAGCCGATGTTCGGCTACTGGGGCCTGATCGCGGCCACGATCTCGATCGCCGGTCTGTCGGTGACGGTGTGGGCGCACCACATGTACGTCACGGGCGGTGTGCTGCTGCCGTTCTTCTCCTTCATGACCTTCCTCATCGCGGTCCCGACCGGTGTGAAGTTCTTCAACTGGATCGGCACCATGTGGAAGGGCTCGCTGTCCTTCGAGACCCCGATGCTGTGGGCCGTCGGCTTCCTGATCACCTTCACCTTCGGTGGTCTGACCGGCGTCATCCTGGCCTCGCCGCCGATGGACTTCCACGTCTCCGACTCGTACTTCGTGGTCGCGCACTTCCACTACGTCATCTTCGGCACCGTGGTGTTCGCGATGTTCTCCGGCTTCCACTTCTGGTGGCCGAAGTTCACGGGCAAGATGCTGGACGAGAAGCTCGGCAAGATCACCTTCTGGACGCTGTTCGTGGGCTTCCACGGCACGTTCCTGGTGCAGCACTGGCTCGGTGCCGAGGGCATGCCGCGCCGTTACGCGGACTACCTGGCCGCCGACGGCTTCACCACGCTGAACACCATCTCGACCATCAGCTCCTTCCTGCTGGGCCTGTCGATCCTGCCGTTCATGTACAACGTCTGGAAGACCGCCAAGTACGGCAAGAAGGTCGAGGTCGACGACCCGTGGGGCTACGGCCGTTCGCTGGAGTGGGCGACCTCCTGCCCGCCGCCGCGGCACAACTTCCTCACCCTCCCGCGGATCCGCAGTGAATCCCCGGCGTTCGACCTGCACCACCCGGAGATCGCGGCCCTGGAACTCGAGGAGAACCTCGCCGCCTCCGGTGAGAAGGCCCTCGCGGGCGGCAAGGAGGCCGGCAAGTGAAGATCCAGGGCAAGATGTTCATCTGGCTCTCCGTCTTCATCCTCGCCATGGCGTGTGTCTATGGCGTGTGGTCGAAGGAGCCGGCCGGTACGACGGCGCTCTTCCTGGCCTTCGGCCTGTGCATCATGGTCGGCTACTACCTGGCGTTCACCGCGCGCCGGGTGGACACCGGTGCCGGTGACAACAAGGAGGCGGACGTCGCCGACGACGCCGGCGAGCTGGGCTTCTTCGCCCCGCACAGCTGGCAGCCGCTCTCCCTGGCGGTCGGTGGCGCCCTCGCCTTCCTGAGCATCTGCTTCGGCTGGTGGCTGATGTACTTCTCCGCTCCGGTCATCCTGGTCGGCCTCTTCGGCTGGGTGTTCGAGTTCTACCGCGGCGAGAACCAGAACCAGTAGCGGCAGCCGCAAGGCGCACCGCAACGGGCCCCGCACACCCACCGGGTGTGCGGGGCCCGGCGCGTGTCCGGGCTCCTTCGCGCACAACCACCCGTTTGCAGTCACCCGACAGGCCGTACGCCCCGAACGTCCCTACGGTGTGAGACATGACCCAGTCACCTCGACACCGCTTGGCGCTCTGCGGCGCCGTGCTGCTGACCGCCCTGGCGGTGGGGGTCACGGCCTGCGGCGGCTCGTCCAACCTGCTGGCCGACAAGCCCTACGACGCCAGCGGCCAAGTGGAGCTCACCAGCGCCCGCGACGGGCAGAAGGCGGACCCCAGCAAGCCGCTGGAGGTGACGGCCAGGGGAGACGACCGGATCACGGACGTCACCGCCACGGACGCCGCCGGCCGCTACGTGAAGGGCGAACTCTCCCCCGACGGCACCCGGTGGCACAGCACCGGGGCCCTCGCCGCCGGAGCCCACTACACCGTCCGCGTCACCACCGAGGACGAGAACGGCGCCCAGGGGCGCCGCACGATCGGCTTCGACACCAACCCGGCGGACCGCCTCCTGAGGGTCAGTTTCGGCCCGCAGAGCGGCACGTACGGGGTGGGACAGCCCATCACCGCCGAACTGAGCAGCCCCGTCCAGGACCCGGCCGCCCGCGCCGTCGTCGAACGCACCCTCAGGGTCGAGTCGCAGCCCGCCGTGGAAGGCGCCTGGCACTGGGTGGACAACCGCACCCTGCACTACCGGCCCAAGGAGTACTGGCCCGCCAACTCCACCGTCGACGTGCACGCCACGCTCGACGGCATCAAGGTCGGCGGCGGCCTCTACGGAGGCCCCTCCAAGCCCATCAGGATGACCACCGGCGACCGCATCGAGGCCGTCACCGACGCCGGCGCCCACAGCATGACCGTGCTGCGCAACGGCAAGGAGATCCGGTCCATCCCGGTGACCACCGGCAAACCGGGCTACGCCACCCGCAACGGGGTCAAGGTGATCCTGGGCCGGGAATCCTTCGTACGGATGCGCGGCACGAGCATCGGCATCGCCGAGGGCAGCGCCGACTCCTACGACCTGCCCGTCTACTGGGCCACCCGGGTCACCTGGAGCGGCGAGTACGTGCACGCCGCGCCCTGGTCCGAGGGCTCCCAGGGCTGGGAGAACGTCAGCCACGGCTGCACCGGCATGAGCACCGCCAACGCCAAGTGGTTCTTCGACACCGTCCACGTCGGCGACATCGTCAAGGTCGTGGGCAGCGCGGGCGCCACCATGACGCCCTTCGACAACGGCTTCGGCGACTGGAACATGGACTGGGACGAGTGGCGCAAGGGCAGTGCCCTCGCGGGTGGCAGGACGCAGGGGAGCAGCCCCGCCGATGCGGCCCGCCTGCGCCCCGAGCTCTAGCGGCCCCGGGGGGCCCGCCGGCCCCTCAGGCGTCCACGGCCTTCCGGGAGCGCAGCAGGCCCGCCAGCGCCTCCGCGAACGCCGCCGGGTCCAGCGGGTGCGTCACGGCCGCGTCGGCCCGGCTCCAGGTGGCCAGCCAGGCGTCCTGCGGGCGGCCCATCAGCAGCAGCACGGGCGGGCAGCGGAACACCTCGTCCTTCAGCTGCCTGCACACCCCCATGCCGCCCGCGGGAGCCGTCTCGCCGTCCAGGACGCACACGTCCACCCGGTGCTCCTCCAGGGCCTTCAGCACGCCCGGGAGTGTCGCGCACTCGACGTACACGACCGGCGGTACGTCCGGGGCCGGCCTGCGCCCGGCGGCCAGCCGGACCTGCTCGCGGGTGTCCGCGTCGTCGCTGTAGACCAGCACGGTGGCCGTCGGCTCCATCGTTCCTCCAGGCTTGTGTTCGGCACAGCTGTGGATCTGATGTGGATCTGACCTCGGCGCGGACTCTACTCCGCGAACACCCTTCCGGAGGAGGGTCCGTCGGGCCCGCGAAGGGCCCCGGAACCTCCGCTTCCCCCCTTTGGGGGACCCCGGCACTGGGCCGTACGAGCAGCGCACATGCTCTTGACACACCGAACGGCACCCCCCGGAGTGAGCGCGAGATAAGCGACCGACATAATGTCGGTCGTGGCGACTGCAACAGCAACAGATACCGGGCACGCACACCCGTCGGTCAATCGACCGAACCTCACCAGCGTCGGAACCATCATCTGGTTGAGTTCCGAGCTGATGTTCTTCGCGGCCCTCTTCGCGATGTACTTCACCCTGCGATCGGTGACCGGCGCCGACCACTGGAAGGAAATGGCGTCCTCGCTGAACCTTCCGTTCTCGGCGACGAACACCACGATCCTGGTGCTCTCCTCCCTCACCTGCCAGCTCGGCGTCTTCGCCGCCGAGCGCGGCGACGTGAAGAAGCTGCGCACCTGGTTCGTGATCACGTTCGTGATGGGTGCCATCTTCATCGGCGGCCAGGTGTTCGAGTACACCGACCTCGTGAAGGAGGACGGCCTCTCGCTCTCCTCCGACCCGTACGGCTCGGTGTTCTACCTGACGACCGGCTTCCACGGCCTGCACGTGACGGGCGGTCTGATCGCCTTCCTGCTGGTCCTGGGCAGGACGTACGCGGCGAAGAGGTTCACCCACCACCAGGCGACGGCGGCGATCGTCGTGTCCTACTACTGGCACTTCGTCGACGTGGTGTGGATCGGCCTCTTCGCCACGATCTACTTGATCAAGTAATCGGTCCCGTCCCGCACCGGACCAACAGTCCAGATCGACGCAGAAGATCCTGACACCGGGGTAATCCGTGAAAAAGCTCTCCGCACGACGACGCCATCCGCTGGCGGCGGTCGTCGTCCTACTCTTCGCGCTGGCGGTCACTGGGGGGCTGTACGCCGCGTTCGCGCCGGCGGACACGGCCAAGGCCGACGACTCCGCCCAGTCCCTCGCCATCGAGGAGGGCAAGAAGCTCTATTCCGTGGGCTGCGCAAGCTGCCACGGCACCGGCGGTCAGGGCACCAGTGACGGCCCGAGCCTCGTCGGCGTGGGCGCCGCGGCCGTCGACTTCCAGGTCGCCACCGGCCGCATGCCGCTCCAGCAGCAGGGTGCCCAGGCCCCCCGCAAGAAGGCGATCTACTCGCAGGCCGAGATCGACCAGCTCGCCGCGTACATCGCCTCGCTGGGCGCCGGTCCCTCGGTCCCGTCCAAGGATCAGTACAGCCCGGACGGCGCGGACATCGCCAAGGGCGGGGAGCTCTTCCGCACCAACTGCGCCCAGTGCCACAACTTCACCGGTAAGGGCGGCGCGCTCTCCAACGGCAAGTTCGCCCCCTCGCTTGAGGACGTCAATCCCAAGCACATCTACGAGGCCATGCAGACCGGCCCGCAGAACATGCCTTCCTTCCCCGACACGACGATGTCGGAGAAGAACAAGAAGGACATCATCGCGTACCTCGACACGGTCAACAGCAGCAAGTCGGAGAGCCCGGGCGGCCTCGAGCTGGGCGGGCTCGGCCCGGTCAGCGAGGGTCTGTTCGCGTGGATCTTCGGCCTGGGCGCGCTGATCGCAGTAGCCATCTGGGTCGCGGCCCACACCGCTAAGGCCAAGAAGTCATGAGTAGCCAAGACATTCCAGAAGAGAACCTGCCGAGCACGCAGGACGCGCACGGCGGTGCCGTGACGAAGACGGCCGGCGACCCGTTCGCCGACCCCGGCCTGCCGCCGCACGAGCCCCGCATCCAGGACGTCGACGAGCGGGCAGCCAAGCGCTCCGAGCGCGTGGTCGCCTTCCTGTTCCTGCTCTCGATGCTGGCCACGGTCGGCTTCATCGCCTCCTACGTGACCCTGCCGGTCGACAAGAACATCTACGTGTTCCCGATCGGTCACATCAGCGCCCTGAACTTCGCGCTGGGCATGACCCTCGCGGTGGCGCTGTTCTGCATCGGCGCGGGCGCGGTCCACTGGGCCCGCACCCTGATGTCGGACGTGGAGGTCGCCGACGAGCGGCACGCCATCGCCGCCGAGCCCGACGTCAAGGCCAAGGTCCTGGCCGACTTCAAGCAGGGCGCGGAGGAGTCGGCCTTCGGCCGCCGCAAGCTGATCCGCAACACGATGTTCGGTGCGCTGGCCCTGGTGCCGCTCTCCGGCGTGGTGCTGCTCCGCGACCTCGGTCCGCTCCCGGGCACCAAGCTCCGGAAGACCGCCTGGTCCGAGGGCAAGATGCTGATCAACCAGAACACGATGCAGCCGCTGCGTCCCGAGGACATCCAGGTCGGCTCCCTCACCTTCGCCATGCCCGAGGGCATGAAGGAGGAGGACCACGACTTCCAGAAGGAGATCGCCAAGGCGGCCCTGATGATCGTCCGGCTCCGCCCGGAGAACATCAAGGACAAGCGCGAGCTCGACTGGTCGGCCGACGGCATCGTCGCGTTCTCCAAGATCTGCACCCACGTCGGCTGCCCGATCAGCCTCTACGAGCAGCAGACGCACCACGTGCTGTGCCCGTGCCACCAGTCCACGTTCGACCTCTCCGACGGCGGTCGCGTGATCTTCGGCCCGGCCGGCCACGCCCTTCCGCAGCTGCGGATCAAGGTCAATGACAAGGGCTACCTCGAGGCCATGGGCGACTTCGCCGAGCCCGTCGGTCCTGCCTTCTGGGAGCGCGGATGAGCACTACGACCACCAACCAGCCCGGCGCGGGCGCGCCGGGCCGCCGCAAGGCGCCCGCCGGCGAGCGGGTGGCCGACTGGGCGGACGGCCGGCTCGGGATCTACTCCCTGGCCAAGGCCAACATGCGCAAGATCTTCCCGGACCACTGGTCCTTCATGCTGGGCGAGGTCTGCCTCTACAGCTTCGTCATCATCATCCTCACGGGTGTGTACCTGACGCTGTTCTTCCACCCCAGCATGGAAGAGGTCGTCTACCACGGCTCGTACGTCCCCATGCAGGGCATGCGGATGTCCGAGGCGTTCCAGTCGACGCTGAACATCAGCTTCGACACCCGTGGCGGTCTGCTCATCCGGCAGATCCACCACTGGGCGGCGCTGATCTTCCTCGCCGGCATGTTCGTGCACATGATGCGCGTCTTCTTCACGGGTGCGTTCCGCAAGCCGCGTGAGGTCAACTGGCTGTTCGGCTTCCTGCTGTTCGTCCTGGGCATGTTCACCGGCTTCACCGGTTACTCGCTCCCGGACGACCTGCTCTCCGGCACCGGTGTCCGCTTCATGGAGGGCGCGATCCTGTCCGTGCCGATCATCGGCACGTACATCTCGATGTTCCTCTTCGGCGGCGAGTTCCCCGGCTCGGACTTCGTGCCGCGGTTCTTCTCGATCCACGTCCTGCTGCTGCCGGGCATCATGCTCGGTCTGCTCGTGGCCCACCTGATCCTCGTGATCTACCACAAGCACACGCAGTTCCCCGGCCCGGGCCGGACCAACAAGAACGTCGTCGGCCTCCCGCTGATGCCGGTCTACATGGCCAAGGCCGGTGGCTTCTTCTTCCTGGTCTTCGGCATCATCGCGGCCGTCGCGGCGATCGCCACGATCAACCCGATCTGGGCCATCGGCCCGTACCGCCCGGACCAGGTGTCCACCGGCGCCCAGCCCGACTGGTACATGGGCTTCTCCGAGGGCCTCATCCGTGTGATGCCGGGCTGGGAGATCAACCTGTGGGGCCACACGCTGGTCCTCGGCGTCTTCGTCCCGCTGGTGATCTTCCCGCTGGTGCTGGCCGCCATCGCCGTGTACCCGTTCATCGAGTCCTGGGTCACCGGCGACAAGCGGGAGCACCACCTGCTGGACCGCCCGCGCAACGCCCCGACGCGCACCGCCTTCGGTGCCGCCTGGATCAGCTGGTACTTCGTGCTGCTGATCGGTGGTGGAAACGACCTCTGGGCCACCCACTTCCACCTGTCGATCAACGCCATCACCTGGTTCGTCCGCATCGGCTTCTTCGTGGTGCCGGTCCTGACGTTCATCGCGACCCGCCGGATCTGCATGAGCCTGCAGCGCCGCGACCGCGACAAGGTGCTGCACGGACGCGAGTCCGGCATCATCAAGCGCCTGCCGCACGGTGAGTTCGTCGAGGTCCACGAGCCGCTCTCGCAGGAGCAGCTGCACACCCTCACGGCGCACGAGCAGCCCAAGCCGCTCGAGCTGGAGCCGGAGTTCGACGAGAACGGCGTGGCCCGCAAGGCCGGCGCCGGGCAGCGCCTCCGCGTGAAGCTCTCCAAGGGCTTCTACGGCGAGGGGACCCAGATCCCCAAGGCCACCGTGGAGGAGTACGAGGAGATCACGAGCGGCCACGGCCACCACTGATCTCCGGGTCACCGGCTGACCCACCCTGATCGCTGATCGCCACAGCGAAGAGCCCCGTCCGACGGCTGGACGGGGCTCTTCGCCGTTCCCGGGGGTGGATAGGCTGGGCGGGCAGAGCCCTCGGGACGAACCCGGCTCTCCGGACCGACCACCAGGAGCGTGGACCATGAACGTTGTGACCCCGGCAGGCGGCGACAGCGCGGTGGCTCCCTCCTGGCCGGGCCTCCTGGACGCCCTCCTCACCGGCCGTGACCTCACCGCCGACGACACCGCCTGGGCCATGGACCGGATCATGCGCGGCGAGGCCAGCGACGCCCAGATCGCGGGCTTCGTGGTCGCCCTGCGCGCCAAGGGCGAGACGGTCGCGGAGATCTCCGGCCTGGTCCGCGCGATGTACGGGCACGCCCGGCTGATCGAGGTCCCGGGGCCCAGCGTGGACATCGTGGGCACCGGCGGCGACGGCGCCAAGACCGTCAACATCTCCACCATGTCCTCGATCGTCGTGGCCGGCACGGGCGCGAAGGTCGTCAAGCACGGCAACCGGGCGGCGTCCTCGGCGAGCGGGGCCTCGGACGTCCTGGAGAAGCTGGGCGTCAACCTGGACCTCACCCCGAAGCGGGTGGTGGAGGTGGCCGAGGAGGCCGGCATCACCTTCTGCTTCGCGGTGAAGTTCCACCCGGCGCTGCGGCACGTCGCCGCGGCCCGCCGCGAGCTCGGCATCCGGACCACCTTCAACGTGCTGGGCCCGCTGACCAACCCGGCCCGCGTGCGGGCCCAGGCCACGGGCGTCGCGGACGCGCGGATGGCGCCGATCCTCGCCGGGGTGCTCGCCGAGCGCGGCTCCTCGGCGCTCGTCTTCCGCGGCGACGACGGGCTGGACGAGCTGACCACGACCGCGACCTCGCGGGTGTGGGTGGTCTCCGGCGGCCGGGTCCGCGAGGAGGCCTTCGACCCGCGGGACGTGGGCATCGATCTGGTGCCGGTGGAGGCGCTGCGGGGAGCCGACGCGTCCTACAACGCGGACGTCGCGCGGCGGTTGCTGGCGGGGGAGACCGGTCCCGTACGGGACGCGGTGCTGCTCAACTCCGCCGCGGCGCTGGTGGCGCTGGCGCCCACGGAGGCGCCGCTGGCGGAGCAGATCCGCGGCGGGCTGGCGCGCGCCGCGGAGTCGATCGACTCCGGTGCGGCCCGGCGGGCGCTCGAACGCTGGGTCGTCGCGAGCAACGCCTGACGTCTCGCCCCGCGGGACGGCGGTTCCGCGGGGCGATCACGTGTGCCATACTCCTCGGCAAGGTCACGAGTGACAGCGTTCAGGCCCCGGCTTGCTGTCCGGCAACCCTCCTTCCGTGGCGGGGTGCCCCGGGTGATGACCAGGCCGCAGGCAGCGAAGTCTGCGGCAAGCGCGGATCCCTCGCCAGGGATCCTGGTTGCCGAGGGAGTTCCTTCCGTGGTTCAGCGAATGCGTTAGGGCTCGAAGAGCCCCTTTCCCGCGCACCCTTCTTCCATTTCCGCGCCCGTCGCGCGGTGGAATTCGCCTGCCTTTTTACGGGAGTTCGCCATGTCTGTCTCCACCCTTGCCTCCGACCCGACCATTTGCACCCCTCTGCCGGTTCTCGGGCGAGATGTCCGTGTCCCGCTGGTCACCGGGGGAGAGGTGACGTACGCGGCACTGGACTACGCGGCCAGCGCGCCCGCCCTGCAGCGGGTGTGGGACGACGTGGCGGCGTACGCGCCCTACTACGGCAGCGTGCACCGCGGTGCCGGATACCTCTCCCGGCTGTCGACCGAGCTCTTCGAGACCAGCCGGGCGGACGTCGCCGCGTTCCTCGGCTGCCGGGAGGACGACCAGGTCGTCTTCACCCGCTCGACCACCGACTCGCTCAACCTGCTCGCCGCCGTACTCCCCACGGGGACGCGGGTGTTCGTCTTCGAGACCGAGCACCACGCGGCGCTGCTGCCCTGGGAGCGGCGCGCGGACGTCGCGGTCACCTACCTGGACGCGCCGCGCACCCCCGCGCAGGCGGTCGAGACCCTGGAGCGGGCGCTCGCGGCCCGCGAGCCCTACGGTCCCGCGCTCGTGTGCGTGACGGGTGCGTCCAACGTGACCGGTGAGCTGTGGCCCGTACGGGAGCTCGCCGCGGCCGCGCACGCCCACGGCGCGCGGATCGTGGTGGACGCCGCCCAGCTCGTCCCGCACCAGCGCGTGGACGTCGCGGAGCTGGACGCGGACTGGGTCGCCTTCTCGGGGCACAAGCTGTACGCGCCCTTCGGGGCGGGCGTGCTCGCCGGGCGGGCGGACTGGCTCCGGGACGCGGAGCCCTATCTGGCGGGCGGGGGAGCGAGCCGGCGCGTGGCGCGGGGCGCCTCCGGCGAGGTGGCGGTGGACTGGCACGACGGCGTCGCCCGGCACGAGGCCGGGTCGCCGAACGTCATCGGCGCCTACGCCATCGCCTCCGCGTGCAAGGCGCTCACCGAGGCCGGCTTCGACCGGCTCGCGGAGCGGGAGCGGGAGCTGATCGCCCGGGTGCGGGAGGGGCTCGCGGCTGTGCCGGGGGTGCGGGTGCTGTCGCTGTTCGGGCCGGACGCCCCGAGCGTGGGCGTGCTCTCGTTCACCGTCGACGGCTGGAACAGCTCGCACTTCGCGGCGGCGCTCTCCGCGGAGTACGGGATCGGCGTCCGCGACGGCCTCTTCTGCGCGCACCCGCTGGTGCGGACGCTGGTGGGCGCGGGCTCCTCCGCGGAGGGCGAGTGCGGCGCGGCCGAGGAGGGGGCGCCGCTGAACGCGATCAGGGTGAGCTTCGGGGCGGGGACGCCGGACGAGCACGTGGAGCGGTTCGTGGCGGCGGTGGGCGAACTCGTCCGCGACGGAGCGAAGTGGTCCTACCGGACGGAGGACGGGCGCTGCGTGCCCGTCGCCTGACGGCGGGGCCGGCTCGCGTGACCGCCGGTGCCGCTACGACTCCAGGCCGATGGCGAACGCCGCTTCCAGGTCGTGCTGGGAGTACGTGCGGAACGCGATGTGCGTCTCCGTCGACGCGACGCCCGGGACCTTGCTGATCCGGCCGGGGATGACGTCGGCCAGGTCGTCGTGCCGGGCCACCCGCACCATGGCGATCAGATCGTGCGCCCCGGTCACCGAGTACACCTCGCTGACGCCCTCGATCGCCGCGATCTGCTCGGCGATCTCGGGGATCCGGTCGACATCGGTCTTGATCAGGACGATCGAGGTGATCACGGCGGGCTCCTATCGGGGGTCGGGGGGCAGCCCCGCTTCACTCTAGTCGTACGCCCGTACCTCGCCCACGCGTACAGGAAGCCGAGCGCGAAGCCCAGGACGTGGGCGAGGTAGGCGACGCCGGGCCGGTCTCCGGCCGTGCGGGCGGCGAGCCACTGCAGGGCGAACCAGAACAGCAGCACGGCCCAGGCGGGGAACCGCAGCGGCAGGAAGAAGAGGAACGGGAAGAGACTGGTGACGCGGGCCCGGGGGAAGAGGTAGAGGAAGGCCCCGAGGACTCCGGAGATCGCCCCGGAGGCGCCGACGAGCGTCCGGTCGGAGGTGGCGTGCACGACCGCGTAGCCGAGCAGCGCCAGCACTCCGGCGACGAGGTAGAAGACGACGAAGGCTCCCCGGCCCATACGGTTTTCGGCCATCGTGCCGAAGACATAGAGGAAGAGCATGTTGCCGAGCAGATGCAGCCAGTTGCCGTGCACGAAGAGCGCGGTGAGCGGGGTGATCAGCTCGGCCGGCGGCCCGTGCCAGAGCTCCTCCGGCACCACGCCCCAGCGCTCGAAGTAGGCGGCCTGCGCGGCCACGAGGGCGCTGCCGCTGCCGGGCCCGCCGGACAGGGGGGCCGTCAGCCCCGACGCGGGGCCGATCAGGAACACCGCGCAGCAGGCGCAGATGAGGCCGTAGGTGGCGAGGGGCTTCTTGCCGGCCGTTCCGAACATGAACAGATCATGACGTACTAGCAGCAAAGCGCACAGAGTGCCTCGCCGGGCCGGCGAAGCGGGCCCGTGCTCCGCGCCGCATGACCATCAGGCCGTAGGGTTACGGGGAGCACACCCGCAGTTCGATGGCATCTGACGAGGACGGACGACACGATGGGCGTTCCCCAGCCGACAGCCGGGACCCGGTGGCGCTGCGCTCTGTGCGGCAATCTCACCCGGTTCGACGTAACGCGCACGACCAGGGCCGTGGACTTCGTCCATCTCGACCTGGCCGGTGAGCCGAGCGTGGAAGAGCGCGAGGTCGTCAGTGAGACCATCGAGTCCGTGCGGTGCCGCTGGTGCAACGCGGTCGACCAGGTGGAGCTGGTGGACCGGCCGGGCGCGAGCGCCTGAAGAACGGGAGCGATGAGCGGTGGTGGAGCATACGGGTGGCGCGGAGGCGGCCGGTGGGCCTGGTGACACCGGTGGGACCGACGGCGCTGCCGAGGTGCTCGACCGTCCGTTGCCGGAGGGCGTGCGGCGCCGGGTCATCGGCCTGGTGTCGGAGGCGTTCGGCGGGCTGACGGTGGCCGAACTCCCGGCGGCGCTGCGGCAGTACGCCCGGTTCACGCCGAGCCGGCGGGCCAAGTTCGCGGGCAATGCGATGGCCGCGGCGGTGGAGAACGACCCCGCGTTCCGCCAGCGCGTCTCCGCCCGTCTGCGCGAGACGGGCTCGGAGCTCGCCGAGGCGCTGGACGCGGGCTCGCCGCCGGCGGCGGCCGACCCGGAGGACGTCGCGGCCATGGCCTACGTGCTGCGGCCCGCCGGCTGGGTCAAGCTCGTCACGGCGGCCGGCGAGGAGGCGTTGCGGGCGACCGCGGAGCGCGCGGGCGAGGAGGCCCAGCGCGAACTGCGGCGGCTGCGCGAGGAGCTGGCGGAGGCGCGGGCCGCGGCCCGCGCCGAGACCGAGCGGATCCGCGCCGAGCTGGAGACGGCCCGCAAGGAAGCCGACTCGCTGCAGCGCAAGCTGCGCAGCGCCGTGGCCGACGTGCGGCGCGGCGAGGCCGCCCTGCGCAAGGCCGAGGCCGAGCTGGAGGCCGTACGGGCGGCCGGCGCGGCCGACAAGGCGGCCACGCTGGGGGAGACCCGGCGGCTCAAGACGCGCCTGTCGGAGGCCGAGGCCGCGCTGGAGGCGAGCCGCCGGGCGGTGCGCGAGGGCCGCAGCGTGGAGGACATGCGCCTGCGCCTGCTGCTCGACACCGTGCTGGACGCGGCCCAGGGCCTGCGGCGCGAGCTGGCGCTGCCGCCCGCCTCCGTCCACCCGGCGGACACCGTGGACGCCGTGGAGCCCGGCCGGATGACCCCGAAGGACATCGCCACGCGCGCCCTGTCCGAAACCGACCCGGCGCTGCTGGACCAGCTGCTGGCACTGCCTCAGGCGCACCTCGTCGTCGACGGCTACAACGTCACCAAGACCGGCTATCCGACGATGCCGCTGGACAAGCAGCGGCTGCGGCTGCTGGGCGGGCTCGCGATGCTCGCCGCGCAGACGGGCGCCGAGGTGACGTGCGTCTTCGACGGGGCCGAGCTGGCCGCGCCGGTCCTGCTCGCGCCGCCGCGCGGGGTGCGGGTGCTCTTCAGCAAGCCCGGGGTCACCGCCGACGAGCTGATCCGCCAGCTGGTGCGGGCCGAGCCGCCGGGCCGGCCGGTCGTGGTGGTCTCCACCGACCGCGAGGTCGCGGACGGCGTCGCCAAGGCGGGCGCCCGGCCGGTGGCATCGGCCCTGCTCCTCAAGCGACTTGCCCGTACCTGACCGTCAAGCCGCCATTACCGGCTGTGTCACGTTGGTAAAGCTTCGCTTGGGGCAGGAGATTTTTCTGATGAGGATTTGAACGGATCACTCCGGGGTCACTAAGGTCGGGCCTCGAACCTTCGCCCGGTTGATCATCCAATAGGGGTGACGGTGAAGGTCCCGCCCGAGCCGCCCCCTTGGCGTGCGGTGGCGGCCGAGGAAGAAGGAGCTCGTCTCCGTGGCGTCCCACCGTCGACCCAAGCAGCCGGGCCGCGCCCGGGTGACCGTCCTGACGGCGACCGCAGCCGCAGCCGTCGCCCTCACCTCGCAGGCCGCACACGCCGATCCCAAGGCCTCCAAGGCGGAGGTCAAGGAGAAGGTCGACAAGTACTACGAAGAGGCCGAGCAGGCCACGGAGAAGTACAACGGCGCCAAGGAGAAGCAGGACAAGCTCGACAAGCAGGTCACCGACCTGCAGGACAAGGTCGCCCGTGGCCAGGAGGAGATCAACAAGCTGCGCAACGGCCTCGGTTCGCTGGCCACCGCGCAGTACCGCAGCGGCGCCGTCGACCCCTCGCTGCAGCTGCTCCTCTCCTCCGACCCCGACGGCTACCTCGACAAGGCCTCGACGCTCAATCAGGTGAGCGCCAAGCAGGCCGGCATGCTCAAGCAGATCTCCGAGAAGCAGCGCGTCCTCAAGCAGCAGCGCCAGGAGGCCACCGGCAAGCTCAAGGACCTCGCGGACACCCGCAAGGTGCTGGGCGAGCAGAAGGAAGCCGTCCAGGAGAAGCTCGCCGCCGCCAAGGAGCAGCTCAACACCCTCACGGCCGCCGAGCGCGCCGAGGTGATGGGCGACAAGGACAAGGCCGACGGCGGCAAGAGCGGCGGCGACACCCGCGCCGGCCGCGCCGGCAGCGGCAGCCGCCCGGACCTCGGCAAGGACGTGCCCACCTCCGGCCGCGCCGCCGCCGCGCTCGCCGCCGCCCAGGGCAAGATCGGCTCCCCGTACGTGTGGGGCGCGACCGGCCCGGACTCCTTCGACTGCTCCGGGCTGACCGGCTGGGCGTACGCGCAGGCCGGCGTCACCCTCCCGCGCGTCTCCGAGGACCAGGCCAACGCCGGCACCCGCATCTACGACCAGAGCCAGCTCAAGCCCGGTGACCTGGTGCTCTTCTACGGCGACCTGCACCACATCGGCCTCTATGCGGGCAACGGCATGACCCTCCACGCCCCCAAGCCGGGCGCCAGCGTCCGCTACGAGTCGATGGGCAACATGCCCTTCCAGTTCGGCGTCCGCATAGGCTGAACGGCTGACCCCGCCGCCCGTTCGGGCGAACCACGGGGATCCTCGCTGACTCCGCGCCCCGCCGGTGACCTGCGTCTCCGGCGGGGCGTCCGCATTCCCGCGCGCCGCGGTCTTTGAACGCGGGGTGAGCGCGCCGCTACTGTCTGGCGCTGCGGTACCCGTACGTCGCGGACCGCCCCACCGTGCAGCAACGAAGGGAGTGCGGCAGCCCGTGGCGTTCCATCGCCGTTCTTCGCAGTCCGGTCTCACCCAGACCGTCCGGGTCACCGTCCTGTCCGCCGCCGTGGCCACGGCCGCGGCCGCCATGGCGCCCCCGGCCGGAGCACGGCCCAGCGACACCGTCCGCGACGACCGGTCCGGCGGCACCGTCAAGGCGCAGGTCGACCGGCTCTACGAGCAGGCCGAACGGGCCACCGAGAAGTTCAACGAAGCGGGCGAGCGCGCCGGCGAGCTCCGCCGGAAGGTGGCCGAGGCCACCGACCGGGTGGCCCGCGGCCAGGAGCGCGTCAACCACATGCGCACCGCGCTCGGCATGCTCGCCGCCGCCCAGTACCGCAGCGGCGCCGTCGACCCCGCACTCCAGCTGCTCCTGTCCTCCGACCCCGACGGCTACCTGGAGCGCGCCGCCACCCTCGACCGCGTCTCCGGCCGCCAGGCCGAACAGCTCAAGGCCCTCGTGAGCGCCCAGCGCGCGCTGCGCCAGGAGCGCAGCGAGGCCGCCCGGATGCTCGGCGAGCTGGAGGACACCCGCAAGGCCGTCGAACACCACAAGCGCGAGGTCGAGAGCAAGCTCGCCACCGCCCGCCGGCTGCTGAACGCCCTGCCCGAGGCCGACCGCGAGGCCTACGCGCGGGCCTCGCGCTCCGGCGGCCCCCGGACCCTGGAGCGCCCCGGCGGAGGCCTCCTGGGCGGGCTGCAGGACATCGCCGCCTCCGGCCGCGGAGCCGCGGCCGCCATGGCCGCCCGCTCCGCCGTCGGCTCCCCCTACGCCTGGGGCGCGAACGGGCCCGGAGCCTTCGACTGCTCCGGGCTCATGCAATGGGCCTACGGGCGCGCCGGGGTCGGCCTGCCGCGCACCTCCCAGGCGCAGCGCAACGCCGGACGGCACGTCCCGCTGTCCGAGGCCCGGCCCGGTGACCTGGTCATCTACCGCGACGACGCCAGCCACGTGGGCATGTACGTGGGCAACGGGCAGGTCATCCACGCGCCCTACCCCGGCGCGCGCGTGCGCTACGACCCGGCCAACATGATGCCGATTTCCTCCGTGACCCGGCCGTGACCGCGCCCTGAGCGCACGCCGGGGGGCGCGCGGCTCGTACGATGCGGGACGTGACGGGCCGGTGGCGGAGGAGCGGACGCGGCGGCGCACGGGCGGACGGCCGTGCGCCGGCCCGCCGGGCGGCCTGCGCCCTGGCAGCGGCCCTGATGGCCCTCCAGGCCGCCCTGACCGGCTGCTCCGGCCTCACCGGCGGCCCCGACGCCCGGGACCGGGCCCTGCAGGGCGCCCTGGACCGGTGGGCCGCGGCTCTCCGCGACCGTGACGAGAGCGCCTTCCTGGCCGCCGTCGACCCGGACGCCGAGGCGTACCGGGCCGAGCAGCGCCGCGTCTTCGCCAACCTCGCCGCGGTGCCGCTCGCCTCCTGGGACTACCGGCTGGTGCGCACGGGCGGCTTCGCCCCGGAGCGCGGCGAGGGCGGCGGCCGGCGCGTCGCGGCCGAGGCCGAGCTGCGGTACCGGCTGGCCGGCTACGACAGCGTGCCGGTCACCACGCGCAGCCGGCTGACCCTCGTCGAGCGTGGCGGGCGGTGGTACGTCGCCGGGGAGGACACCCGGCAGAGCGGCCGCCAGCTGTGGCAGCAGGGCCCCGTCACCGTCGTCCGCGGCGAACGCAGCCTCGTCCTCGGCGCCGGCCAGGACCGGGCGCGGCTGCGCGCCCTCGCCGACCTCGCCGACAAGGCCGTGCCCGCCGTGGGGTCGGCCTGGCACGCCAAGCCGCGGGAGTGGCCCGGCCGGGTCGTCGTCGAGATGCCGGCCTCGCTGGAGCGGATGGCCGCCCTGCTGGACTCGCCCGTCTCCAACTACCGCGGGATCGCCGCCGTCACCACCGGCGAGGCGGGCGGCACGGGCGCCGCCGCGCCGGCGGACCGCATCATCGTCAACCCCGAGGCGTACGGCGTGCTCGGCGACTTCGGGCGGCGCATCGTCCTCACCCACGAGACCGCGCACGTCGCCACGCGCGCCAAGACGACGAAGGCCACGCCGCTGTGGCTGTCGGAGGGCTTCGCCGACTGGGCGGCCTACCGCGGCACGGGCCGCACCCCCCGGCAGGCCGCGCCCGAACTGGCCCGCGCGGCCGCCGCGGGCAGGCTGCCCGGACAGCTCCCCGGCGATCCCGACTTCGGCTTCGCCGGGGAGGCGGGGAAGCTGGCCCGCGCCTACGAGGAGGGGTGGCTGGCCTGCCGGATGATCGCCGACCGCTGGAGCGAGGAGAAGCTCGTCGCGTTCTACCGGGCGGTGGGGGAGCACGGCCACCGGGACGGGGCCGTGGAGACGGCCCTCCGCGACGTTCTCGGCATCTCGCCGGCGGAATTCACGCAGCGGTGGCGGTCGTACGTGGCGGAACAGCTGCGCGCGGGCTGACCCGGCCCCTAGCCCGCCACCAGGACCGGTTCCTTCTCCGCGGGAGGGTCGTCCGGGGCGTCAGGGGCCTCCGGCGGGGACACCGTTTCGCGCCACAGCCGCGCGCACGCGATCAGCGTCGCCACCACCAGCAGCCCGTTCCGCAGCGTCAGCGTGGCGACGCCCAGCTTGTCGCTGGCGACCACGTGCGAGAACCAGATCGGGAACTCCAGCTGGGTCAGCGGCGCGGCCAGCAGCACGAGGGCGATCGGCAGGCGCTGCCGCTTCGTGCCCATCGTCAGGCACACCGCCGCCAGCCCGATCAGCCAGACCACGTACTGCGGGCTGATCACCCGGCTGGTCGTGGTGAACAGCAGCACCGCCGCGAACGCCGCCTCGTACGGCGTGCACGCCGTGAACCGGCGCGCCCGCACCCGCCACAGCAGCAGCCAGGCGAACGCCAGCACGCTCAGCACGAGCGCGAGCCGGCTCATGGTGTGGACGTACGGGCCGAGGAACTCCACCGAGCCGTAGTGCAGCCGTGCGTGCCCGTGCCAGCCCGCGTGCCGCCCCAGGTGGAAGACGAGCGACCCCAGGGACTCCACCTCCGTGCCGCGGTCCCGCTGGAAGGTCAGGAAGGCCAGCGCCCCCGGCATCGTCGCGGCGAACACCAGCCCGAGCCCCACGGCCGTCACCGCCGCCGTCCCCCACGCGGTGCGCGTGCGGGGCCCGCGCGGCGTGCCGGTCAGCAGCAGCACCGGCCACACCTTCAGCAGCGCCCCGAAGGCCACCAGGGCGCCCGAGAGCCGGGCCCGGCGGCCCGCCGCCAGCAGGGCGGCCACCGCGACGGCGGTCACCATCACGTCGTAGCGGGCGTAGACGATCGGGCCGAGCAGGGGGACGCCGGCCACCCAGGCCCACACCCCGGTGAGCGGCCGCCGCCCGCCCCGCACCGCGTACAGCAGCAGCGCGAAGACCGCCGCGTCCGCGAGGAGGCACACCACGAAGAAGGCGGGGGCGTAGTCGAGGAACGGCAGCAGGCCGGGGGCGAGCACCGCGAGGGCGGCGGCCGGCGGGTACTGCCAGGTGACGTCGTCGTACGGGAAGGTGCCGGTGCGCAGCACCCCGTACCAGCCCTGGTAGATCACCTCGATGTCGACGGAGACGTCCGACCCCGGCATCACCCACATCCGCAGCACGCACATCAGCAGCACGGCCCGGGTGACGGCCCACGCCGCGACCGGGAGCCGCAAACCCCTGCCCGCCATCATCCACCTCGCCCTTCACGGTCACTACACGCTGTACGCGCGCCGCTACTGCAAGGCATGATGCCGCTCCTGCCGTTCCATACGCGGTGACGTGGCGGGACGGGACCCCGACTGCGCCCGATCGCACCCGGTACTGTCGGACGGCGATGGACAAGACTCTCGTCGTCACCAACGACTTCCCGCCCCGCCCCGGCGGCATCCAGGCGTTCCTGCACAACATGGCGCTGCGCCTGGACCCGTCGGGCATCGTCGTCTACGCCTCCACCTGGAAGCGCGGCCAGGAGGGCGCGGAGGCCACCGCACGCTTCGACGCCGAGCAGCCGTTCACGGTCGTCCGCGACCGCACCACGATGCTGCTGCCGACGCCCCGGGTGACCCGGCGGGCCACGGACCTGCTGCGCGAACACGGCTGCACCTCGGTGTGGTTCGGGGCCGCGGCCCCGCTCGGGCTGATGGCCCCGGCGCTGCGCCGGGCGGGCGCCCGCAGGCTGGTCGGCACCACGCACGGGCACGAGGCCGGCTGGGCGCAGCTGCCCGCGTCGCGGCAACTGCTGCGGCGGATCGGCGAGGGCACCGACACGCTCACCTATCTGGGCGAGTACACCCGCTCGCGGATCGCCTCCGCGCTGACGGACGAGGCGGCGGCCCGCATGGTGCAACTGCCGCCCGGCGTGGACGAGAAGACCTTCCACCCCGGCTCCGGCGGCGACGAGGTCCGCGCCCGGCTCGGCCTCGCGGACCGCCCGGTCGTCGTGTGCGTCTCGCGGCTCGTGCCGCGCAAGGGCCAGGACACGCTGATCCTCGCCATGCCGCGGATCCTGGCCGCCGTCCCGGACGCGGTGCTGCTCGTCGTCGGTGGCGGCCCCTACGAGGACGACCTGCGGAAGCTGGCCGCGGAGACGGGCGTCGGTCACGCCGTCCGCTTCACGGGCGCCGTGCCGTGGGAGGAACTGCCCGCGCACTTCGGGGCGGGCGACGTCTTCGCCATGCCCTGCCGCACGCGCCGCGGCGGCCTCGACGTCGAAGGCCTCGGCATCGTCTACCTGGAGGCGTCGGCGACCGGCCTGCCGGTGGTCGCCGGCGACTCGGGCGGCGCGCCGGACGCCGTCCTGGAGGGCGAGACGGGGTACGTGGTGAAGGGCGGTTCGCCGGCCCAGTCCGCGGACCGCATCGTGACGCTGCTCAAGGACCCGGAGCTGCGAGCGCGCATGGGCGCGCGCGGACGGCAGTGGGTCGAGGAGAAGTGGCGCTGGGACCTCCTGGCCGAGCGCCTCAAGGAATTGCTCTAGGCATTCCCCTTATTGCAGTGCGGGCCGGATTCTTCCGAATCCGGCCCGCACTGCAATAAGAACAGGAAACTACGGGCCGCTACGCCCGGTAAATGGCCTCGATCTCGTCGGCGAAGTCCTTCGCCACCACGTTCCGCTTCAGCTTCAGCGACGGCGTCACATGGCCCGACGCCTCGGTGAACTGCGCGGGAAGGATGCGGAACTTGCGCACCGACTCGGCCTTCGACACCGCCGCGTTGCCGTCGTCGACGGCCTTCTGCACGTCCGCCAGCAGATCCGCGTCCTCGGCCAGCTCGGCCGGGGTCATTCCGGCCGGCTTGCCGTGGTCGGAGAGCCACCGCGGCAGGAAGTCCTCGTCGAGGGTGACGAGCGCGCCGACGAAGGGGCGGGCGTCGCCGACGACCATGCACTCGGCGATCAGGGCGTGCGCCCGGATGCGGTCCTCGATCACGGCCGGGGCGACGTTCTTGCCGCCGGCGGTGACGATGATCTCCTTCTTGCGGCCGGTGATCGTGAGGTAGCCGTCCTCGTCGAGGGTGCCGAGGTCGCCGGTGTGGAACCAGGCGTCGGACATCGCCTCTTCGGTGGCCGCCTCGTTGTTCCAGTAGCCCTGGAAGAGGTGCTCGCCGTGCAGCAGCACCTCGCCGTCGTCGGCGATGCGCACGACGGAGCCGGGCAGCGGCTGCCCGACCGTGCCGATCTTCGGCCGGTCCCAGGGGTTGAACGCGGTGGCGGCGCAGGACTCGGTGAGGCCGTAGCCCTCCAGGACCGTGAAGCCGATGCCGCGGTAGAAGTGGCCCAGGCGCTCGCCCAGCGGCCCGCCGCCGGAGATGGCGTGGGTCGCCCGGCCGCCGAGGACGGCCCGCAGCTTGCCGTAGACGAGCTTGTCGAAGACGGCGTGCTTGATGCGGAGGCCGAGGCCCGGCCCGGACGGGGTGTCGAGGGCGCGGCTGTAGGCGATGGCGGTGTCCGCGGCCTTGTCGAAGATCTTGCCCTTGCCGTCGGCCTGGGCCTTGGCGCGGGCGCCGTTGTAGACCTTCTCGAAGACGCGGGGCACGCCCAGGATCAGCGTCGGGCGGAACGCGGCGAGCTCGTCCGTCAGGTTGCGGATGTCCGGCACGCAGCCCAGGCGGATCGGCGCGAGCATCGCGGAGATCTCCACCAGGCGCCCGAAGACGTGGGCGGTGGGGAGGAAGAGCAGGACGGACGAGTCGCCCGTGTTGAACAGCGGCTTGAGCCGCTCCACGGCGTTGCCGCACTCCGCGAAGAACGCGCGGTGCGTCAGCACGCAGCCCTTGGGGCGGCCCGTGGTGCCGGAGGTGTAGACGATGGTGGCGGGCGAGTCGGCGTGCGCGAGGGCGCTGCGCTCGTCGACCTCCTCGTCGGTGACCTCGGCGCCGGCCTCGCGGAGCGTCCCGACGGCGCCGGCCTCGATCTGCCAGACGTGGGCGAGTGCGGGCAGCCGGTCCTTCACGGACTCGACGGCCGCCTCGTGCTCGGCGGTCTCGACGACGCAGCCGACCGCGCCGGAGTCGCTGAGGATCCACTGGATCTGCTCGGCCGAGCTCGTCTCGTACACCGGCACGGTGACGCCGCCGGCGCTCCAGATCGCGAAGTCCAGCAGCGTCCACTCGTAGCGGGTGCGGGACATCAGCGCGACCCGGTCGCCCGGCCGCACGCCGGAAGCGATCAGGCCCTTGGCGGCGGCGCGGACCTCGGCGAGGAACTCGGCGGCGGTGACGTCCTCCCACCGGTTGCCGGCCTTGCGGCCTATGACGACGACGTCGGGGCGCTGCGCGGCGTTGCGGCGGATCAGATCCGTCAGGTTTCCGTCCGCAGGGACCTCGTAGAGGGCCGGAAGGCTGAACTCGCGCAAGACTGCTGCTCCTCGTCGGGCGCCGGCGCCGCCGCGTCTTCGAGGGGCGCTGCGTCGGCTGCGGTCCATGATCAGGCAAGGGGGGTAGTGGACTGCCCGGACGTTACCCACCAGTACGGCTTTCGAATAGGGGGCTGCGCCCAGATGTTCTCTGCGTCACATGCCGCGGGACTGCTCCCCGCACCCTAGCCCCTCGGCTTGGTGACCCGGAAGTAACCGCCGGAGTAAGCGCAGGTCGCAGCCCTTTCGAAGGCCCGGGCGCAGCGCCTAGGGTGATCGGTATGGAGGCGCTATGAGGGTTCACGTGGTCAGCGACGTGCACGGCAACGGCTCGGCTCTCGCACGGGCGGGCGACGGCGCGGACGCCCTCGTCTGCCTGGGCGACCTGGTCCTCTTCCTCGACTACGCGGACCACTCGCGCGGCATCTTCCCCGAGCTCTTCGGCGTGGAGAACGCCGACCGGATCGTCGCGCTGCGCACCGCCCGCCGCTTCGCCGAGGCCCGGGAGCTGGCCCGCAGCCTGTGGGACGGCATGGACCGGGACGCCGCGATCGAGGGCGCCGTCCGCAAGCAGTACGCCGAGCTCTTCGCCGCCTTCCCCGCGCCCACCTACGCGACCTACGGGAATGTCGACATCCCCCGGCTCTGGCCGGAATTCGCGCAGGACGGCACGACGGTCCTCGACGGCGAGCGGGCCGAGATCGGCGGCCTCGTCTTCGGTTTCGTCGGCGGCGGCCTCCCCTCGCCCATGCACACGCCCTACGAGATCCCCGAGGAGGAGTACGCGGCCAAGGTCGCGGCCCTCGGCGACGTCGACGTGCTCTGTTCGCACATCCCGCCCGACGTGCCGGAACTCTGCTACGACACCGTCGCCCGGCGCTTCGAGCGCGGCAGCTCCGCCCTGCTCGCCGCGATCCGCGCCACCGCTCCCCGGTACGCGCTCTTCGGCCACGTCCACCAGCCGCTCGCCCGCCGGATGCGGATCGGGGGGACGGAATGCGTCAACGTCGGCCACTTCGCCTCCACGGGAACACCCTGGGTGCTGGAGTGGTGACGCGCGGCGCGAGGTAGCCTTCAGCGGCAGACCCCAGGCGGCGGACCGGTACGGAGGAGCCACGGAGATGGCGGAACACACGAGCTCGAGCACCACGATCGAGGCGACCCCTGCCGAGGTGATGGCCGTGATCGCCGACTTCGGGCGCTACCCGGAGTGGACCGGCGAGGTCACGAAGGCCGAGGTGCTGGAGAAGGACGAGCAGGGCCGCGCCACGCAGGTGCGCCTCGTCCTGGACGCCGGCGCCATCAAGGACGACCACGTGCTCGCCTACGAGTGGCCCGAGCCGGGCGTGGTCAAGTGGTCGCTGGTCAAGTCGCAGATGCTGCGCCAGATCGACGGCTCCTACAGCCTCAGGCCGGTCGAGGGCGGCAAGCGCACCGAGGTCACGTACCAGCTGACCGTCGACGTCAAGATCCCCATGCTCGGGATGATCAAGCGCAAGGCGGAGAAGGTCATCATCGACCGCGCCCTCGAAGGCCTCAAGAAGCGCGTCGAGAGCGGCGCGGCCTCCTGAGCCCCGACCGCTGACCGTCCCCCGCACGTCACCGCTGGAGGCTCTCCCCTTGCGCACGGTCCTCGTCACCGGTCCCGGCGGCGCGGGCCGCACCACCGCCGCGGCGGCCACGGCTCTCGCCGCCGCCCGCGAGGGGCGGCGCGTCCTGCTCCTCACCGCGGACCGCGGCCCCGCACCCGAGGCCGTGCTCGGCACGCCCCTGCCCGCCCCCGGGCCGGGCAGCGGCGCGCTGTGGGGGCCGCCCGCGGAGGCGGCGCCCGGCCTGCGGGCCGCGCGGATCGCCACCGGCGAGCACTTCCAGGACCGCGCCCGCGACCTGCAGGAGCGCGGCGCCTCCCTCTTCGACCTGCTCGGCGCGAGCCCCCTCGACCCCGAGGAGCTCACCGAGCTCCCCGGCGCCGAGCCCCTCGCGCTCCTCACCGCCCTGCGCGCCGCCCACGAGGAGGGCGCCTGGGACCTGCTCGTCGCCGACATGCCGCCCCTGCACGCCACGGTCCGGCTGCTCGGCCTGCCCGAACAGCTGCGCCGCTACCTGCGCCGGCTGCTGCCCGCCGAGCGGCAGGCCGCCCGCGCCCTGCGCCCGATGCTCGCCCAGCTCGCCGGCGTGCCCATGCCCGCCCAGCGGCTGTACGAGTCCGCGGAGCGCTGGGAGGCCGAGCTCGCCGCCGTCCAGGACGTCCTCGAAGCGGACGGCACGACCGTACGGCTGGTCGCCGAACCCGGGCCGCTCGCCGTCGGCGAACTGCGCCTGGCCCGCGCCGCGCTCGCGCTCCAGGGCTGCCGCGTCGACGCCCTCGTCGCCAACCGGCTGCTGCCCGGCGTCACCGGGGACGGCGTCCCGGCGGACGACTGGCTCGCCGGCCTCGCCGACGAGCAGCGCGCCGCCCGCAAGACGCTGCACGAGGAGTTCCTCGTCGACGGCGTCACCGTCTGCGAACTGCCCCACCTCGGGCGCGCTCCCCGCGGCCCGCACGACCTCGCCGAGCTCGCCCTCCGCGCCCGCTCGACCACCATCGGCGGAGGAAACGGTTCGCCCGGCGGCGTCGGCGTCGTCCCCGGCGGCGGCCTCACCGACGAGCTCGACGGCTGGCACGGCACCGGCGGCGCCGACGGCGACCGGACCGTCGAGGACCGCCTCGCCACCGACGGTGTGCTGCTGTGGCGCCTCCCGCTGCCCGGCGCCGGCCGCGACGAACTCGACCTCCTGCGCCGCGGCGACGAACTCATCGTCGGCGTCGGCCCGTTCCGCCGCGTCCTGCCCCTGCCCTCTGCGCTGCGCCGCTGCACCGTCTCGGGCGCCGGACTGCGGGACGGGGCGCTGTGCGTGCGTTTCACCCCGGACCCCGACCTGTGGCCGAGGCCCTCCTGAACGGCACTGCCTGAACGGCACCGTGGCGTTCGGGTAACGTCGGAGAAAATCCCCTGTTGCAGAGGCAGGAGCAGGAGCCAGGAGGCGCTGCCATGAGCGATCACACCGAGCGCCCCGCACCCGGAGCGGCGCCCGACCCCGACGCCTGGGAGCAGGCGTGCGCCGAGGACCTCGCGGCCGAGCGGGCCAGGTGGCGCGAGAAGCAGGGCCGGCCGCCAGGCAGCGCCGCCGAGGAGCTGCGCAAGCTCGTCGACGCCGTCGCGGACAAGGTCTCGGGCCTGCAGCTGCCCGGCGGCGGCACCGCGCAGGGCGTCGTCCAGCAGGTCATCGCGCAGGCCAAGGCCGCCGTCGAGCCCGTCATCGAGCGCAACCCCGACGTCTTCGACCACCTCGCCTCCGCCGGCTCCGAACTGCTGGCCGCCTACCGCGCCGCCGTCCAGGGCCAGGAGGCCCGCTGGACCCGCGACGAGCCCGCCCCGGGCCCCGGGCGGCCCGCCGGGCCCCGCGACGACGACGGGGGCAAGGGCGGGAGCGAGCGCATCGACCTCGACTGATCTCCGGCTCCGGTACGGTGGGTCGCGGCGGGGTTCGAGCGAAAAACTGAGGGACACATGGGACTCACCATCGGCGTCGACATCGGCGGCACGAAGATCGCGGCCGGTGTGGTCGACGAAGCGGGCAGCATCCTCGCGACGTGCAAGGTGCCGACCCCGGCGACCCCCGAGGGCGTCATCGACGCCATCGCGGACGCGGTGCGCACGGTCAGCGAGGGCTTCGAGGTCGAGGCCGTCGGCATCGGCGCCGCCGGATACGTGGACGACAAGCGGGCCACCGTCCTCTTCGCCCCGAACATCAACTGGCGTCACGAGGCGCTCAAGGACAAGGTCGAGCAGCGCGTCGGCCTCCCCGTCGTCGTCGAGAACGACGCCAACGCCGCCGCCTGGGGCGAGTACCGCTTCGGCGCCGGCCAGGGCCACGACGACGTCATCTGCATCACGCTGGGCACCGGCCTCGGCGGCGGCATCATCATCGGCAACAAGCTGCGGCGCGGGCGCTTCGGCGTGGCCGCCGAGTTCGGCCACATCCGGGTCGTCCCCGACGGCCTGCTGTGCGGCTGCGGCAGCCAGGGCTGCTGGGAGCAGTACGCCTCGGGCCGCGCCCTCGTGCGCTACGCGAAGCAGCGCGCCCAGGCCACCCCGGAGAACGCCGAGATCCTGCTCGGCCTCGGGGACGGCACCCCCGAGGGCATCCAGGGCAAGCACATCAGCGACGCCGCCCGCCAGGGCGACCCGGTGGCCATCGACTCGTTCCGCGAGCTGGCCCGCTGGGCCGGTGCCGGTCTCGCCGACCTGGCTTCGCTGTTCGACCCGTCGGCGTTCATCGTCGGCGGCGGCGTCTCGGACGAGGGCGACCTGGTCCTGGACCCGATCCGCAAGTCCTTCCGCCGCTGGCTGGTGGGCGGCCAGTGGCGCCCCCACGCACAGGTGCTCGCGGCGCAGCTGGGCGGCAAGGCGGGCCTGGTCGGCGCGGCGGACCTGGCCCGGCAGGGCTGACCTCCCGTTCCGGGGCACGCCGTTCTCGTCCGCCGTGGCGGACATCGACCACGACGGCGCGTTCCGGCGGTGCCGAGCCGCCTCAGGCCGGTGCGGCACCGCCGGACACCGCCGTTCCCCTGCCCGCCCTCGCGGCGGAGAGAGGTGACGGAGCGGAATGGGTTCAGAAACCGGAACGGGCGTGGCACTGCCGGATCTTCCGGCGTCCCGGACGGAGCCCGACGGCTCTGCCGTCGTCCGCGTGCTCAGTTACAACATCCGCTCCATGCGTGACGACGTCGCAGCCCTCGCCCGGGTCATCCGGGCCTGCCGGCCCGACGTCGTCTGCGTTCAGGAGGCGCCGCGCTTCTTCCGCTGGCGCAAGGCCGCCGCCCGTCTCGCCCGGACCTCCGGGCTGGTCCACGTCGCGGGCGGCGCCACCGCCTCCGGCCCCATGATCCTCTCCTCGCTCCGCGCCCACGTGGAGCGCATCGAGGACGTCCTTCTGCCCCGTACCCCGGGCCTTCACCAGCGCGGCTTCTCGACCGCGGTGCTCCACTTCGGCCGGGCCCGGCTCGGCGTCCTCAGCTGCCACCTCAGCATCAAGGAGTGGGAGCGCTACGAGCAGGGCCGGCTGCTCCTCGACCGGCTGGCCGCCCTGGACGTGCCGTACGCCGTCGCCGCGGGCGACCTCAACGACCGCCCCGACGGCCGTACGTTCGGCCTGCTCGCGGGCGCCCTGCAGGACGGCTGGGCGACGAAGCCGTGGGGACGGGAGCACACCACGCGGCTGGGGGACCCGCTGCAGCGGATCGACGCGGTCTTCGCCACGGAAGGGGTGGAGGTGCTGGGCTGCGGGGTGCCGATGGGACTGCCGGGGGTGGAGGAGCGCGACCTCCGGGCCGCCACGGACCACCTGCCGGTGCTGGCGGCTCTGCGCGTACCGGCCGCATAGGCAGGCGGGCCCGTCGCCCGGCCGCCGTCGCCGTACGTGCTCGCGCTAGACGACCGCGCCGCGGCCCGGGTCGTCGTCCTCCTCGTCGCCGTCCTTCATTCGCAGGACCAGCGTCGCGAAGCCGCCGAGGAACCCGCCGATCCCGAGGGTGGTCAGCCACCACGTGAGCGGCTGCTGCAGCAGCACCATCACCAGGAGCAGCAGCGGGCCGCCCAGCACGGCGATCCAGGCGAAGCGGGCCGTGACGTCGCCCGTGGGCAGGGGCGGCGGCTCCGGCGGGACGAAGTGGCCCTCGTCGTCCGCGTCCGCCTCGGCCGCCTCGGCTCCCTCGTCTTCGGGGGGCTCCGGCGTGCTCCAGTCGCGGGGGCCGACACCGGGCGCGTAGACGATGAAGCTGCCCGGGGGCTCCTCCCGCGGGGCCGGGCCCGGGCCGGCCTTCCGCGGCCCGGGACGGTCCTCCTCGCCCGGCTCCTCGCCGGCCCCGGCCTCCGGGGCCGGGTCCGGCATGTCGCCCGTGGCGGGCCAGCGGCCGCTGTCCGGATCGGGCTGCTCCCCGTACGCGGCGACGAGCTCCGCCCAGGCCGCGTCCTCGTCGAGCGGGTCGCGGCTCTCGTCGCGGCCCGCGTCACGCTCAGCCACGGGCGGCCGTCCCCTCCTCGGAGCCGACGCCGGAGAGCCGGCCGATGAACGCGTAAGTCTCCGCGAAGATGCGCTCCGCGTCGTGGTCGAGGGTGGCCACGTGGTAGCTGCGCTCCAGCAGGCGCTCGGTGACGTCCCGCGAGGAGACCCGGGCCAGGATGCGGGCCGAGTCGGCGGGCGGGACGACGTGGTCCTCGGGGCTGTGCATGAGCAGCAACGGCTGGGTGACCTGGGGCAGTTCGGCGTCGACCAGCCGGAAGAAGCGGCGCAGCGAGTGCGCGGCGTGCAGCGGCACCCGGTCGTAGCCGACCTCGGCCGCGCCCGGCTTGGCGATGTCGCTGGCGATGCCCTTCGTCGAGGGCACGAAGTGGCGCACGACGGGCAGCGCCCGCGCGGCCACGCCGTGGACCTTGTTGCCCGGGTTGACGAGGACGACGCCGCTGACGGCGTCCCCGTGCTTGGCGGCGAGGCGCAGGGCCAGGGCCCCGCCCATCGACAGGCCGCACACGAACACCTGCGAGCAGCGCTCCCGCAGCTCCCGCAGCGCGTGGTCGGCCTCCGCGTACCAGTCCTGCCAGCCGGTGAGCTGCATGTCCTGCCAGCGGGTGCCGTGGCCCGGCAGCAGCGGCAGCGAGACGCTCAGGCCCCGCTCCGCCAGATGATCCGCCCAGGGCCGCACGGACTGCGGGGAACCGGTGAAGCCGTGACACACGAGGACGCCTACCTCTCCGCCTTCGTGGCGGAACGGCTCGGCTCCGGGGAGGAGCGGCACCGGGATCTCCGATCGGTGGAACGGGGGTAAGGGAAGACCTGCGGGGACACAGAGGGTCCGGCCCTCAGCGTACGCGGAGCGCCGCACGGCGGGTAGGCAGGTTAAGGTCTCCTCGTCACACACAGGAGGTTCTCGGTTGTTCTACGGCGCTATGAAGGTGTCCATCGGCGGGTCGCTGAAGCTTGCCTTCCGGCCGTGGGTGGAGGGCCTGGAGAACATCCCGGCCGAAGGGCCCGCGATCCTCGCGAGCAACCACCTGTCGTTCTCGGACTCGTTCTTCCTCCCGGCGGTGCTGGACCGCAAGGTCACGTTCATCGCGAAGCAGGAGTACTTCACCTCCCCCGGAGTCAAGGGGAAGCTGACGGCGGCGTTCTTCAAGGGCGTCGGCCAGCTGCCGGTGGACCGTTCGGGCGCCCGCGGTGCGGGCGAGGCCGCGGTCAAGAGCGGTCTGGACGTGCTGGCGCGCGGTGAGCTCTTCGGCATCTACCCCGAGGGCACCCGTTCCCCGGACGGCCGCCTCTACCGGGGCAAGCCGGGCGGGCTGGCCCGGGTGGCCCTGCTCTCCGGCGCACCGGTGATCCCCGTCGCCATGATCGACACCGAGAAGGTGCAGCCCCCGGGCAAGGTGCTGCCCAAGATGGTGCGCCCGGGCATCCGGATCGGCGAGCCGCTGGACTTCAGCCGCTACCAGGGCATGGACGGCGACCGCTTCATCCTGCGCTCGGTCACCGACGAGGTCATGTACAAGATCATGGAGCTCTCGGGCCAGGAGTACGTGGACATCTACGCGACCGCCGCCAAGCGGCAGATCGCGGACGAGGCGAAGCGGAAGGCCGAGGAGGAGAAGGCGGCCAGGGCCGCCGGGCTCGACAAGGCCGACCGGGCTGGCAAGGACGGCAGGTAGGGCGAGCGGCGGGCGCGGCGCGCCCGGCCGGGGGGTTGGTCGATGACACCGCGCAGCAAGAAGCCGCGCGTCGTACGGATGTCGGTGGAGCTGCCGCTCTGGCGCGCGCTCACCGGCTACCGCGTCCTGACGCTCTGCTACGCCCTGGCGCTCTTCGCCGTCAACTACGACGAGTACGACAGGCCGCTCGGCGGCGCCCTCTACATGGGCGTACTCACCGGGTGGACGGCGCTCACGTGGAACCGCCCCTCGGCGCCGGAGCGCTGCACGAAGCGGTTCCTCACGGCCGACCTGGCCGTGGCGCTCGCCGGAATCCTGGTCACCGCCGCCGTCGACAGCCCGGCGCGGATCGACGGTGGCGCGGCCACCCTGCCGTCCATCTGGACCGGCGGCGCCGTACTGGGCCTGGCCATCAAGGGCGGCTGGCGCTGGGCGGCGGTCGGCTCCACCCTCGTGGCGGCCGCTAACCTCGCCGAGCGCGGCAGCCCCGCCCGGGACACCGTCCACAACGTGCTCCTGGTGTGGGTCTCCAGCATCGCCATCGGCTACATCGTCGAGGTCGCCCGTGCCAGTGAGCGCACCCTCGCCCGCGCCCTGCGGATCGAGGCCGCCACCCGCGAGCGCGAGCGGCTCGCCCGCGACATCCACGACGGGGTCCTGCAGGTGCTGGCCATGGTGCAGCGGCGCGGCGCCGCGCTCGGCGGCGAGGCGGCCGAGCTCGGCCGGATGGCCGGCGAGCAGGAGATCGCCCTGCGCACCCTGGTCGCCGGGGGCCTGCTGCCCCCGCAGCGCTCGGCCGGGGAGCCGGCCGGGGACGCGGAGCCGGCCGGCACCGCGGCGCCCGCCCCCCGCATCCCCGCGGGCCCCTGCGACGTGGGGGCCCTGCTCGCGCCGTACGCGGGCAGCGACGTCTCCTTCGCCGGGCCCGGCACCCCCGTCCTGCTGGAGGCGGCCGCCGCGGCCGAGCTCGCCGCGGCCGTCGGGGCCGCCCTGGACAACGTGCGCAAGCACGCGGGCGAGGGGGCGAAGGCCTGGATCCTGCTGGAGGACGAGCCCGGCGCGGTGATCGTCACCGTGCGGGACGACGGCCCCGGCATCCCCGAGGGCCGCCTCGCGGACGCCGAGCGGGAGGGCCGCATGGGCGTCGCCCTGTCGATCCGCGGACGCCTGCGGGACCTGGGCGGCAGCGCCGAGCTGGTCTCCGTGCCGGGCCAGGGCACAGAAGTCGAATTGAAGGTTCCACGGGGGAACGGAAGAGAACGGCGATGAACCACACCACAGCGGACACCACGGCGGAAGCCGCAGCCCCGGGCCCGGTCAGGGTCATGGTCGTCGACGACCACCCCATGTGGCGCGACGCCGTCGCCCGCGACCTGGCCGCCGCCGGCCACGACGTCGTGGCGACCGCCGGCGACGGCCCCGAGGCCGTCCGCCGCGCGAAGGCCGCCCGCCCCGACGTGCTCGTCCTCGACCTCAACCTGCCCGGCCTGCCCGGCGTCGCCGTCTGCAAGGAACTGGTCGGGGAGAACCCCGCCCTGCGCGTCCTCGTCCTCTCCGCCAGCGGCGAGCACGCCGACGTCCTGGAGGCCGTGAAGTCCGGCGCCACCGGCTACCTGCTGAAGTCGGCCAGCACGGAGGAGCTCGTCGACGCCGTGCGCCGCACCGCGGCCGGCGACCCCGTCTTCACCCCCGGCCTCGCCGGACTGGTCCTCGGCGAGTACCGGCGGCTCGCCGCCGACCCCGCCCCGGCCGCGCCCGACGAGCCCAAGGCCCCCCGGCTGACCGACCGCGAGACCGAGGTGCTGCGCCTCGTCGCCAAGGGCCTGTCGTACAAGCAGATCGCCGAGCGGCTGGTTATTTCCCACCGCACGGTGCAGAACCATGTGCAGAACACCTTGGGCAAGCTCCAGTTGCACAACCGCGTGGAGCTCGTGCGCTACGCGATAGAGCGAGGTCTCGACGACGCCTGACCGCGCACTCCGGCCGCGGCGGCGTCCTCCGGCTGAAGGAGAGTGTCATGCGGATCGGAGTGCTGACCGGCGGCGGTGACTGCCCCGGGCTCAACGCGGTCATCCGCGCCGTCGTCCGCAAGGGCGTCCAGGACCATTCCTACGACTTCATCGGCTACCGGGACGGCTGGCGCGGCCTCCTCCACGGCGCCGTCTCCCGGCTCGACATCCCCGCCGTGCGCGGCATCCTCCCGCGCGGCGGGACCGTGCTCGGCTCCTCGCGCACCAACCCCTTCAAGGAGCCGGGCGGCGTCCGGCGGATCCGGGAGAACCTCGCCGCCGACGAGGTCGACGCCCTGATCGCCATCGGCGGCGAGGACACCCTCGGCGTCGCCGCCCTGCTCTGGAGCGAGCACGGCATCCCGTGCGTCGGCGTTCCCAAGACCATCGACAACGACCTCTCCGCCACCGACTACACCTTCGGCTTCGACACGGCGGTGGGCATCGCCACCGAGGCCATCGACCGGCTGCACACCACCGCCGAGTCCCACATGCGCGTCCTCGTCGTGGAGGTCATGGGCCGGCACGCCGGCTGGATCGCCCTGCACTCCGGCCTCGCCGGCGGCGCCAACGTCATCCTCATCCCCGAGCAGCGCTTCGACCTCGACGAGGTCTGCGGCTGGGTCACCTCCCGCTTCCGCGCCAGCTACGCCCCGATCGTCGTCGTCGCGGAGGGCGCCGTGCCCGAGGACGGCGACCTCGTCCTCAAGGACGGCACGTCGCACGACGCCTTCGGGCACGTACGGCTCTCCGGGGTGGGGGAGTGGCTGGCCAAGGAGATCGAACGGCGCACGGGCAAGGAGGCCCGGACCACGGTGCTGGGCCACATCCAGCGGGGCGGCACGCCCAGTGCGTTCGACCGCTGGCTGGCGACGCGGTTCGGGTTGCACGCGGTGGACGCGGTGCGGGAGAGGGAGTTCGGGCGGATGGTGGCCCTCCGCGGCACGGACATCGTGCGCGTGCCGCTGGCCGAGGCCACGGCCCGTTTGAAGACCGTGCCGGTCGAGCGGTACGAGGAGGCCAAGGTCTTCTTCGGCTGAGCGCCGTGCTCCCGGCGCGGCTTTCGCCCACCTGTTACCGGAAAGTCACGACTTTCCGGTAACAGGTGGGACGGGTCAGACCAGGACGGTCGCCAGCAGTTCGGCAACGATCGCGGCCCCGTCCAAGGTGAGCACCGACTCCGGGTGGAACTGCACGCCCGCGAAGCCGGGCCCCCGCAGGGCGTGCACGTCCCCGCTCACGAGGTCCCGGCTCAGCTCCACCCGGTGCATCGCCAGCTCCTCGGCGGCAGCCGCCTCGCACCGCGCCGTGAACGTGTTGTAGAACCCCACCGTCTCGGGCCGCCCGAAGAAGTCGATCCGCTCCTGCGCCCCCTGGAACGGCACGTCCTTGCGGACGATCTCCAGGCCCAGCTCCGCCGCGATCAGCTCGTGGCCCAGGCACACGCCGAACAAGAAGGTGCGGCCCGAAGGACCTCGATGAGGGGTGGTGGCCGGGCGACGGGCGGGACCGTACCGGTGGCCGCGCAGGAGCTCCGCCGCCAGGCCGCGGAGCAGCCGCATCTTCGGGTCGGCCGCGTCGGAGGGGTTGCCGGGGCCGGGTCCCAGGACGACAGGGCCCTCGTGGGTCAGCGCGGCCTCGCGGAGACCGGGCTCGTCGTAGCGCCGGACGGTCACCTGCAGACCGGCCGTGCGCAGCAGGTGGGCCAGCATGGCCGTGAACGTGTCCTCGCCGTCGACGACCAGGGCGTGCCCGGTCAGCCGGGTGGTGGAGGCGGTGTCCCCGGCGGACTGCATGCGCAGCCAGAAGGGGGCGAGGTCGGCGCGGCGGGCGTCGAGCGCGGCGCGCACCTGCGGGTCGTCGCCGAAGCGCGGGGCCGGTGCCGCGGCCCGGTCCGCCCGCGGAGCGCGCACGCCGAGGGCCGCCAGGACGCCGGCCGCCTTGGCGTGGGTCTCGGCGACCTCGGCGTACGGGTCGGAGCGGCGCACGAGCGTGGCGCCGACGCCGACGCGGAGCCGGCCGCGGCGGTCGATGTCGGCGGTGCGGATGAGGATGGGCGAGTCCAGGGTCCGGGCCCCGCCGGCGTCACGGCCGATCAGCGCGAGGGCGCCCGAGTAGTACCCGCGGCCGCCGGGCTCGTGGCGCTCGATGACGCGGCAGGCGTTCTGCACGGGGGAGCCGGTGACGGTGGCGGCGAACAGGGTCTCGCGGAGGACGTCGCGGACGTCCAGCGAGGAGCGCCCGCGCAGCTCGTACTCGGTGTGGGCGAGGTGGGCCATCTCCTTGAGCCGCGGCCCGACGACGACGCCGCCCATGTCGCCGACGGTGCACATCATCTTCAGCTCCTCGTCCACGACCATGGACAGCTCCTCGACCTCCTTGCGGTCGTGGAGGAAGGCCAGCAGCCCGTCCTTGTCGGGGCCCGAGGCGGGGTAGCGGTAGGTGCCGCTGATGGGGTTCATGACGACGGTCCCGCCGGACATCCGCACGTGCACCTCGGGGCTGGCGCCGACGAGGGTGCGGTCGCCGGTGTGCACGACGTAGGTCCAGTACGCGCCGCGCTCGCCGGTCAGCAGCCGCCGGAAGAGGGCCAGGGCGTCGGCGGGCGTGAAGCCGTGGATCTCGCCCTCGAAGGTCCGCCGGATGACGAAGTTGGCGCCCTCGCCGGTGCCGATCTCCTCGTCGATGACGCGCCGGACGATGTCCGCGTAGGCGTCGTCGCCCACGTCGAACGCGCCGCCCTCGACCCGTACGGCGTGGGCCGGCAGGGCGGCGGCCACCTCGTCGAGGGGCAGCTCGTGGGCCTCCTCCACGCGCAGCACGGCCAGTGGCGTGCCGTCGTCGCGGACGTCGAAGCCGCGCTCGCGGATCTGCCGGAAGGGCACGAGGGCGAGGGCGTCGTGGACGGGGCGGTCCCCGCCGGGCCGGCCGTCCGGCAGCGGGATGCCGGCGAGGTGCTCGACCTCCTCGACGGGCCCGAGGAGGAGCTCGGCGGTGCCGGCGGTCCCGTCGCCGGTCCCGGGCCGGCCGGGCGTGCGGCGGTGGAGGAGGGCGAAGGGCGGGCAGCCGGGGCCGGTCAGCCGGGCGAGCAGGGCGGCGGTGTCCGGGGCCGGTGCGGGGGCGCTGGTCATGGGGGTTCCTTCCGGTGGGTCCGGTGGGTCCGGTGAAGAAGGAGGAACGGCCCGGGAAACGCGGAAGGCCGCCCCTCGGGCGGCCTTCGCGGTGCGTTCGGTGTACGCGCGATCAGTGGGCCGCCGGATGAGCGGTCCACCACCAGTTCTGGGTCAGGGGCGCGAACATGCTGGGCACCCTACCCGAAGCGCCGGCCCTACCGACGGGTATCGGTCGAGGCCGGCCTGTCGGAACGGAAGCTTCCGGAGCGTGCGGCGGGGGCGCGGCGGTGCACGGGGTCCGTGCGGCGGCGAGTCGCCGCGGGGCGGACGAGGATCATGGGGCGGCAGCGGCGTCCCCGTGGGCGTGTCTCGGCCACCGTCTCGGCAAATGTCTCAAAGTGCGGTCCGGACGCCGGTCCGGCGGTGCGACCCCGTAGGGTTGGAGCGTGACCGTGAACGCTGAACTCCACGCCGGTGGCAACACCTGGCGCTCCCTTCCCGCGGCGCAGCAGCCCGAATGGCCGGACCAAGAGGCTCTGCGCGATGTGATCGCCGAGCTCGAGTCCTATCCGCCCCTCGTCTTCGCCGGCGAGTGCGACCAGCTGCGCCAGCGCCTGGGAGCGGTCGCCCGTGGAGAGGCGTTCCTGCTCCAGGGCGGCGACTGCGCGGAGGCCTTCGACGCCGTCGGTGCGGACCAGATCCGCAACAAGCTCAAGACGCTGCTCCAGATGGGCGCCGTGCTGACCTACGCGGGCCAGGTGCCCGTGGTCAAGGTCGGCCGGATCGCCGGTCAGTACAGCAAGCCGCGCTCGAAGCCGACCGAGACCCGCGACGGCGTGACCCTGCCGACCTACCGCGGCGACTCCGTCAACGGCTTCGCCTTCACCGCCGAGGCCCGCACGCCGGACCCGCAGCGGCTGAAGCGCATGTACCACGCCTCCTCGGCCACGCTGAACCTGGTGCGCGCCTTCACCACCGGTGGCTACGCCGACCTGCGGCAGGTGCACGCCTGGAACCAGGACTTCGTGAAGTCCTCCCCGTCCGGGCAGCGCTACGAGGCCCTGGCCCGCGAGATCGACCGCGCGCTGAACTTCATGAACGCCTGCGGGACGGACCCGGAGGAGTTCAAGACGGTCGAGTTCTACTCGTCGCACGAGGCGCTGATCCTCGACTACGAGTCGGCCCTGACCCGTACCGACTCCCGCACGGGGAACCTGTACGACGTCTCCGGCCACATGGTCTGGATCGGTGAGCGCACCCGCCAGCTGGACGGCGCGCACATCGAGTTCGCCTCCCGGATCCGCAACCCCATCGGGGTGAAGCTCGGCCCGACGACGACGGCCGAGGACGCCCTCACGCTGATCGAGCGGCTGGACCCGGAGCGCGAGCCGGGCCGGCTCACGTTCATCACCCGCATGGGCGCGGGCAAGATCCGTGACCACCTCCCCGAGCTGGTGGAGAAGGTCACCGCCTCCGGCGCCCAGGTGGCGTGGATCTGCGACCCGATGCACGGCAACACCTTCGAGGCGGCCTCGGGCCACAAGACCCGCCGCTTCGACGACGTGCTGGACGAGGTCAAGGGCTTCTTCGAGGTCCACAAGAGCCTCGGCACCCACCCGGGCGGCATCCACGTCGAGCTCACCGGTGACGACGTCACCGAGTGCGTGGGCGGCGGCGACGAGATCTTCGTCGACGACCTGCACCAGCGCTACGAGACGGCGTGCGACCCCCGCCTCAACCGCAGCCAGTCGCTGGACCTGGCCTTCCTCGTCGCGGAGATGTACCGCGACCAGTAGGGCCGCCGGTCAGGACGTGAGCACGCCGTGGGGCGCGGATCTGTGATCCGCGCCCCACGGCGTTGTGATTCGGCCACCGGCCCGGGTAAGGTAAGGGTTACCTTATTGATCAACCCGGGGCCCCGGCCCTGAAGGCGGTGAACCGCGTGTACGTCTGCTCGTGCTTCGGCATCACGGAGCAGCAGGTGCGGGACCACGCGGACCGGGGGGCGTGCACCCCCCGGCAGATAGCCTCCGCCTGCAAGGCGGGCACCGACTGCGGCGGCTGTGTGCGCCGCATCCAGGCGCTGCTCGGCCGTGGCGCGTGCCCGCGCCGCGAGCTCGCCGACCAGGGGGAGCCCGGCGTGTTCGGCGCCGGGCCGGCCGCCCTGCCGCAGCCTCAGGCCGCCTGACCGCGCGCTGCCCCCGGCGGCCTCACGCCGACCCGCCGTTCTCCTGCTCGATGAACTGCGCGATGTACAGCGCCTCGCCCAGCTTCTCGATCAGCTCCAGCTGGGTGTCCAGGTAGTCGATGTGGTCCTCCTCGTCCGCGAGGATCGACTCGAAGATGTTGGCCGAGGTGATGTCCCCCTTGGCCCGCATGACCTCCACCCCGCGCCGCAGGCGGTCGATGGCCTCGACCTCGACCTGCCGGTCGGCCTGGAACATCTCGGTGATCGTCTGGCCGATCCGGACGTGGAAGAGCCGCTGGTAGTTGGGCAGGCCCTCCAGGAAGATGATCCTGTCGGTGAGGGTCTCCGCGTGCCGCATCTCGTCGAACGACTCGGCGCGCGTGTGGGACGCGATCTTCGTCCAGCCGTGGTGCTCCTGCAGCTTCGCGTGCAGGAAGTACTGGTTGATGGCGGTCAGCTCGGCAGTCAGCTGTTCATTCAGGAACTCGATGACCTCGGGGTCGCCCTGCATCGCAGAGGCTCCTTCCAAGCGCTACTGGCAGGTTGCGCGCATCCTCGCACCGCCCTTCGAAACCGTCCAGTAAGTGCACACTTAGTGGTAGTTGTCCGTATAGCGGAACCCCTGGTCAACGGCGCCGTGAAAGGTCTGACACCATGGAGCCATGGGGCCCGCGAAAAACACCGAAAGCCGCAAAGGGGAGCCACTGCAGCTGCCGCCGGGGCAGCGCCTCCAGCGCGGATGGCCGGTGACGCACTACGGTCCGGTGCCGAGGTTCAAGCCGGACCGCTGGGAGTTCCGGGTCTTCGGGTCCACCGCCGACGGCGACAAGCACTGCTGGACGCACGAGGAGTTCTCCGCCCTGCCGTACACGACGGTCGTGGCGGACCTGCACTGCGTCACCAAGTACAGCGTCCTCGGCGCCGAATGGGGCGGCGTCTCGGCCCGTACGGTGCTCGAACTCGCCCCGCCCGCGCCCGAGGTCACCCACGTGATGGTGTGGGCGGAGTACGGCTTCAGCTCGAACCTGCGGCTCGCCGACTTCACCGCCGAGCAGACGATCTTCGCCACGCACAAGGACGGCGAGCCGCTCACCGCGGAGCACGGCTTCCCGGTCCGGCTCGTCGTGCCGCACCTGTACGCCTGGAAGGGGCCCAAATGGGTGCGCGGCGTGGAGTACATGACCGCCGACCGGCGCGGCTTCTGGGAGGAGCGGGGCTACCACAACATCGGTGACCCCTGGCGCGAGCAGCGCTACTCCTACCAGGAGCAGCCGGGCGAGGGCCCGGAGCTGTAGCCCGCGGGCCTAGTACACGGCCGCGCGCAGGTCCTTCAGACGGGCCACGTCCCCGGCGTGTCCTTCCTTGCCGCCCGGCGTCTCGATCGTGAGCGGCACGCCCTCCGTCGCCGGATGGCGGAACAGCTCCCCGAACGGGTCCGCGCCGATGTGGCCGGCGCCGATGTTCTCGTGCCGGTCCAGGTGGGCGCCCACGGCCGCCTTCGAGTCGTTGGCGTGGATCAGCTTCAGCCGCCCCTCGCCCACCACGGAGACCAGGTCGTCCAGGGTGCGCTTCATCCCGCCCGGCTCCGCGAGGTCGTGGCCCGCCGCGAAGACGTGGCAGGTGTCCAGGCACACCCCGAGCTTCGGGTGGTGCTCCAGCGCCTCGAAGTAGGGGCCGAGGTCCTCCACGAGCGAGCACAGCGAGGCGCCCTGGCCCGCCGTGGGCTCCAGCAGCAGCCAGGGGTCGTCGTCGTGCGTCAGCTCGTCGAGCAGCGGCAGCAGCCGCTCGTGGACCTGCTCCAGGGCCGTGCGGCGCGGCCGGCCGCCCGTCGCGGACCCGGTGTGCACGACGACGCCCCGTGCGCCGATGCCCCGCCCGCGGCGCAGCGAGTGCCGCAGCGACTCCGCGGACAGCTCGACCGTCGCCGCGGTGTGCGAACCGAAGTTGATCAGGTAGGGGGCGTGCACCCAGACCGGCAGGGACTCCTCCGCGCACGCGGCGCGGAACTCCTCGTCCTGGCGCGGATTGCCGTCCGGGGTCGCCCAGCCGCGCGGGTTGGCGACGAAGACCTGCAGGGTCTCCGCGCCGATCTCCCGGGCGTAGGCGAGGCCCGTTTTCGCCAGCCCGCCGGCCACCGGCACGTGGCCGCCGACGGGGTTGCGCAGCTGCCCGGGCACCTGCTCGTCCACTGCTACAGACCGCCCTTGAGCTTGATGGTGATGGTGTCGCCCTTGGCGGCCTGATCGCCGCCCTTGACCGACTGGCTCTCCACGGAGTCCTGCGGGAAGAAGAACGGCTTGTCGACCTTCACGGCGAAGCCCGCGCCGGTCAGCAGCCGCTTGGCCTCGGCCTCGCTCTTCCCGGTGACGTCCGGGACCGGCAGCATCTCCTTGCCCTTGGAGACGGTGAGGGTCACGGTGTCGCCCTTGGCGGCCTTGTCGCCGGTGCCGGGCGACTGCTCGGCCACGGAGCCCTTCGCGCGGTCGGAGAAGACCTGGTCGTCCGACACCTTGGTCTCGAAGCCCTTGTCGCGCAGGGCGGCGGTCGCGGCGTCGACGGACATGCCCCGTACGTCCGGCACGTCCAGCGGGGCGCCCTTGCTGACGGTCAGTGCGACCGGGGAGTCCGGCCGCCGCTGCTCGCCCGGCCTGGGGTCGGTGGCCAGCACCGAGCCCTGCGGGGTCTCGGTGCTGAACTGCTTGCCGACCTCGCCGACGGTCAGCCCCGCGCCCTCGATCTTCTTCTTCGCCTCGTCGAAGGACATGCCGACGACGTTGGGCACCTCGGCCCGGGCCGGCCCGCGCGACAGCGTGATCGTCACCTTGCCGGTGTTGCGGATGCGCTGCCCCGGCGCCGGATCGGCGGCGATGACGTGGCCGCGCTCGACGGTGTCGCTGAAGTCCTCCTTCGCGCGCACCCCGAGACCCGCGTCGTCCAGCGTCTTCTCCGCCTTCTCCCGGGGCATGTCCAGGACGGCGGGGACGGTCGTGAACTGGCCGTCGTTGATGTACCAGACGCCGGCGCCGACCAGGACGGCCAGCAGCGCCGCGACCGCCGCCAGGATCCCGCGCCGCGGCACCTGCCGGAACCGGCCGCGCGGGCCCGCCGGAGGGGCAGGCGGCGCCGGGGGCGCGGGCGGGCGCTCCAGGCGCGTCGTCCGGTTCAGCTGCTCGCCGTCCGCGGCGGGCAGGGGGCGCGCGGCGGGCCGCGGCAGCACGCTCGTCCGGTCCTCCGGGCCCGCCGCGCGGCGGCCGGCGGCGGCGCCGGTGAGCGCCTGCGGCGGCAGCGCGTCCAGCTGCTCGTCGTTCAGCCCCTCGCGCACCGTGCGGGCGAGGCCGAGCAGCGCGACCGCGTCGGCCGGGCGCAGCTGCGGGTCGCGGGCCGTGGCGCCGGCGACGAGGCCGTCCAGCCCGGCGGCCAGCCCCGGCACGGCCGCCGACGGCGGCGGGACGTCCTCGTGCAGGTGCTGGTAGAGGACCTGGGCCGGGGTGCTCCCGGTGTGCGGCTTGGCGCCCGTCAGCATTTCGTAGAGGACGACGCCGCACGCGTAGACGTCCACGCGCGGATCGGCGGTGCCGTGCTCCAGCTGCTCGGGGGCGAGGTACGACACCGTGCCGAGGACGGATCCGGTGGACGCGGTGGTGTCGGTGTCCACGGCCCGTACGAGCCCGAAGTCGGCGACCTTCACCCGGCCGTCGTCCCCGATGAGGACGTTCTCCGGCTTCATGTCCCGGTGCACCAGGCCCGCCAGGTGGGCCGCGCCGAGCGCGGCCAGCACCGGCTCCAGGATGTCGAGGGCGGCGCGGGGCTGCAGGGCCCCGCGCTCGCGCAGCACGTCGCGCAGCGTGCACCCGGGTACGTACTCCATCGCCAGATAGACGTACGGGCCGTCGGTGCCCTGGTCGTAGACGCCCACCACGTTGGGGTGGTCGAGGCGCGCGACGGACTTGGCCTCGCGGATGAAGCGCTCCACGAACGCGGTGTCCGAGGCGAGTCCGGGGTGCATCACCTTGACCGCGAGCACCCGGTCGAGCCGGGTGTCGAGGGCGCGGTAGACCGTGGCCATGCCGCCCACGGCGATGCGGGCCTCGACCCGGTAGCGGCCGTCGAGCGTGTGCCCGACCAACGGGTCCCCTAGCGTCGTATCCACGCGACGAGTCTAAAAGGGTGAGGACGAAGCCCTGACCCCGCCAAGCATCAGCCCGTCCGGCGGTTGAGGACAAATGTAAGGACAAAGGGGGTCAGGGGCGCGGCCCCTGCTACTGGGCGAACTCGGGCCGCTCCGGATCAAGACGAGCCAAGCCCTCCGCAGGAGAAGACGCCTCGGCGAAGTGCCGCCGGGGTATCCGTCCCGCCCGGTGCGCCAGCCGCCCCGCCTCCACCGCGTGCCGCATCGCCTCCGCCATCAGCACCGGCTCCTGCGCGCGCGTCACCGCCGAGGCGAGCATCACCGCCGCGCAGCCCAGCTCCATGGCGAGCGCCGCGTCGGAGGCCGTGCCCGCGCCGGCGTCGAGGATCACGGGGACCCCGGCCCGCTCGGTGATCAGCTGGAAGTTGTGCGGGTTGCGGATGCCGAGGCCGGAGCCGATCGGCGAGCCCAGCGGCATGATCGCCGCGCAGCCGACGTCCTCCAGCTTGCGGGCGAGCACCGGGTCGTCGTTGGTGTACGGCAGGACGGTGAAGCCGTCGTCGACGAGGATCTCCGCGGCGTCGAGCAGCTCGATCGGGTCGGGCAGCAGCGTCCGCTCGTCGGCGATCACTTCGAGCTTGACCCAGTCGGTGCCGAGCGCCTCGCGGGCCAGCCGGGCCGTGAGGACGGCCTCCCCGGCGGTGTAGCAGCCGGCGGTGTTCGGCAGCACGCGGATGGAGTGCTTCTGCAGGACGGACAGCACCGAGCCGCGGACGCTCGCGTCGAGGCGGCGCATGGCCACGGTGGTCAGCTCGGTGCCGGAGGCGAGCAGCGCGCGCTCCATGACGTCGAGGCTGGGCGCGCCGCCGGTGCCCATGATCAGCCGGGAGCTGAAGGAGGTGTCGGCGATGGTGAGCAGGTCGTCGGCCATCAGGACTGATCAGCCTCCCTGCACGGCGGTGAGGACCTCGACGCGGTCGCCCGCGCCGAGCCGGGTGGCGGGCCACTGGCCGCGCGGCACGACGGCCTCGTTGACGGCGGCGGCGACCCCGCCGGGCGCGGTGGTCAGGCTCGCGACGAGACCGGCGAGCGTCAGGCCGTGGGGCACGTCGCGGTGCTCGCCGTTGACGCTGATGGCCATGTGGGCCTCGGGGGTGTCGGTGGGGTCGGTCGGGTTCATGCGGGCAGCTCCTGGAGCGCGTTCGAGAAGCGTCGGGGGGAGAAGGGGCGGGCCTCCTCGGGGAGGCGCCCCGTGGTCAGCGCCTCGGCCATGACGTCGCCGGTCAGCGGGGTGAGCAGCACGCCGTTGCGGTAGTGGCCGGTGGCGGCGAGCAGGCCGGGCAGGGCGGTCGGGCCCAGCAGCGGGGCGTTGTCGGGGGAGCCGGGGCGCAGCCCGGCGCAGGTCTCCACCAGGGGCAGTTCGGTGATGCCGGGCACCAGCTCGTGGGCGTCGCGCAGCAGCTCGTAGACGCCGCCGGCGGTGACCGTGGTGTCCCAGCCGAGCTCTTCGGTGGTCGCGCCGAGGACCAGCTCGCCGTCCTCGCGCGGCACCAGGTACACCGGGCCGCCGCGGACGACCGCCCGCACGGTGCGGGAGAGGAAGGGCGCGTACGCGTCCGGGACGCGCAGCCGCAGCACCTGGCCCTTGACGGGGCGCACGGGCGGCAGGACGTCCGCGGGGACGCCGGCGAGGGTGCCGCTGCGGCTGCCCGCGGCGAGCACCACCTGCTCCGCGGGCACGCGGCTGCCGTCGGACAGCTCCGCGCCCGCCGCCCGGTCGCCGGCGAGCAGCAGCCGTACGGCCGCGGCGCGGTGGAAGGCGACCCCGGCCCGCTCGCAGGCCGTGAGCAGCGCCCGCGCGAGCCTGCGGGGATCGGTCTGGTGGTCCCCGTCGACGCGCAGCCCCCCGCGCACGCCGGGCGCGAGCATCGGCTCCAGGCGGCGGCACTCGCGGCCGGACAGCCACTGGGCGTCCAGGCCGCAGCGCTGCTGCAGGGCGTGCAGCTCGCGCAGGTGCTCGCGGTCGTCGGCATCGAGGGCGACGGCCAGCGTGCCGCACGCCCGGTAGCCGGTGGCGACGCCGCTGGCCTCCTCCAGCTCGGCCGTGAAGCGCGGATAGCGGCGCGCGGAGGCCAGGTTGAGGGCGAGCAGGGCCTCTTCGCCGTAGTGCAGTTCGGTGACCGCCGCGAGCATCCCGGCGGCCACCCGCGCCGCGCCGCCCCCCGGCGCGGGGTCGGCGACGGCGGTGCGCAGCCCGCGCTGGGCCGCGCGCCAGGCGGTGACGAGGCCGATCAGCCCGCCGCCCACGACGAGGACGTCGCAGGCGGGCAGGGCGGATGTGCTGGGTGATGTGGTCGTAGACGCGTCCATGAGGCGTCCGGCCCCTCCCTTCGCCGGCATGACCCGGATCAGGTTCGTACGGTCGGAGGCCGGTCAGCCTCCCTCTCAGCCCGGTCGTCCGGGCTCCCGCGAGTGCGTTGTACGGCCACCCTAGTACGCGGCGCGAGGGCCGGGCGAGGGCCTGTCGGCGGACGACGGCGGGACCATGCGGCGCGGGGCTGATCGCCGGTGCCGGGCTGCCCCGGGCCCCCGGTGAAGACCCGCCCGGACGGGCACCCCGCTCCGGTCCGGACCCGCCGCCGCCCTACAGTGATCGGGTGAGCGAGCACCGGGAAGAACCTCATGCCGCCGACGAGCGGCACGTCGTCATCGTGGGCGCCGGAATGGCCGGCGTGCAGACCGCCGTCGCCCTGCGCGAGCACGGCTGGTCCGGCACCGTCACCGTCCTGGGCGCCGAGCCGCACCCGCCGTACGACAGGCCGCCGCTCTCCAAGGCCGTCCTGCTGGGCAAGGCCGAGGGTTCCGCGTTCGAGGTGGACTTCGCGTCGCTCGGGATAGACCTGCAGCTCGGGCGGGAGGCCACGGGCCTGCGCGCCGGCGAGCGCCTGCTGGACACCGCCACCGGTCCCGTCCCCTACGACATCCTCGTCGTCGCCACCGGCGCGGAGCCGGTCCGGCTGCCCGGGAGCGAGGGCCTGCCGAACGTGCACCTGCTGCGCACTCTGGACGACGCCGTGGGGCTGCGGCCGGTGCTGGCCGCGCAGCACGACGTCGTGGCCGTCGGCGCGGGCTGGATCGGCGCCGAGGTCGCGACGGCGGCCCGGGAGGCGGGCTGCGAGGTGACCGTGGTCGAGGCCGCGGACCGGGTGCTCGCCGGTGCCATGCCCGCCGAGGTCGCCGCGCACATGGCCCCCTGGTACGCCGAGAGCGGCGCCCGGCTGCTGCTCGGCGCCCGGGTGAGCACCGTGGAGCCCGGCGCGGTCGTGCTCGCCGACGGCACCCGGCTGCCGGCCGGCGCCGTGGTCGTCGGCATCGGGGCGCGGCCCGCGACCGGCTGGCTGAAGGGCTCCGGCATCGAGCTCGGCGCGGACGGCGCCGTCGTCACCGACGAGCGGCTGCGCACGTCGCTGCCCGGCGTCTACGCGGTCGGCGACTGCGCGTCGTTCCCGTCCGCGCGCTACGGCGAGCGGCTGCTCGTGCACCACTGGGACAACGCCATGCAGGGGCCGCGGACGGTCGCCGAGAACATCGTGTTCGGCCCGGCCGAGGGGCCGGTCTACGACCCGGTGCCGTACTTCTGGTCCGAGCAGTTCGGGCGGTTCGTGCAGTACGCGGGCCATCACGCCGGCGCCGACGAGCTGCTGTGGCGCGGCGACCCGGAAGGCGCCGCCTGGAGCGTGTGCTGGCTGCGCGCCGGGGTCCTGGTCGCCCTCCTGGCCGTCGGCCGGCCCAGGGACCTGGCCCAGGGCCGCAAGCTCATCGAGAAGGGCGCCCTCCTCGACCGTGCGAAGGCCGCCGACGCGTCCGTGCCCCTCAAGGCCGCGCTGCTCTGAGGGGGCCGCCGCGCCGCCGTGAGCGGGGGCGCGGCACCGTGACGCGCCCGCGGTCGGGTCAACCCGGCTACCGGCTGTCAGCGCCAGATGGCAGGCTTGTCCCGTGACCGAGATTGACGCAAAGATCGACGCGCTTGTTCCCGCCTGGCTCAACCTCCCCGAGATCGCCGAGATGCTCGGCGTGGAGGTGACGCGCGTGCGGCAGCTGGTGAAGGAGGGCCAGCTGATCGCCGTCCGCCGGGGCGAGAACCGGGTGCTCATGGTGCCCGCCGCCTTCATCGGCGAGGGCAAGGTCGTCAAGGGCCTGGCCGGGACCCTGACGCTGCTGCGGGACGACGGCTTCAGCGACGAGGAAATGCTGGAGTGGCTCTTCACCGCCGACCCGACCCTGCCGGGAACCCCGGCCGACGCGCTGCGGGAGAACCGTGGCACGGAGGTGAAGCGGCGCGCCCAGGCGCTCGCCGTCTGATCCCCCGAGCCACCGAAAGCCACAGCCGCATTCCCGGGCGCGGGTGACCGCGCCCGGCAGAACAGTCCGGTGCACGGGCGGGGCGCGCCCCCGTCCGTGCACCGCCGACCCGGGGGGAACCACCCGATGTCCGCCACTGCCCGCCGCCGCCTCGCCGATGCCCGGCTGTACCTGTGCACCGACGCCCGCAAGCGCCAGGGCGACCTGCCGGAATTCCTCGACGCGGTCCTCGCCGGCGGTGTCGACATCGTCCAGCTGCGCGACAAGGGCATGGAGGCGGGCGAGGAGCTGGAACACCTCGCCGTCTTCGCCGAGGCCGCCCGCCGCCACGGCAAGCTCTTCGCGGTCAACGACCGCGCCGACGTCGCCCACGCCGCGGGCTCCGGCGTCCTGCACCTCGGCCAGGGCGACCTGCCGGTGCCCGCCGCCCGCGCCCTCCTCGGCGAGGACGTGCTGATCGGCCGGTCGACGCACGCCGGGTCCGAGGTGGACGCCGCGGCCGCCGAGCCCGGTGTGGACTACTTCTGTACCGGCCCCTGCTGGCCGACGCCCACCAAGCCGGGCCGTCACGCCCCCGGCCTGCCCCTCGTCCGCCACGCGGCCGCCCTGCGCACCACGCGCCCCTGGTTCGCCATCGGCGGCATCGACCTCGGCAATGTCGACGAGGTGCTCGACGCGGGCGCCCGCCGCGTCGTCGTGGTCCGCGCGATCACCGAGGCGGACGATCCCGGCGAGGCCGCGGCGAAGCTGGCCGAGCGGGTCCGCGAGCGCCTCTGAGCCCGCCCGCCCCCCGTTCCGGCCGGTGCGCGGCCCCCGCCACCGCCGGCGGAACGTCAACGGAGCATGAAAGTTCTGTCCGTAATGCGGACGGGATACCGGCCTATCGGGCAAATCGCGAAAGAAGGTTGGGGGTCGCCGGAACCGCTGGTTAACTTGCCGGTATGGCCCTTGGTACCGCCTCCACCAGGACAGACCACGCGCGCACGGTGCGTGAGCTGCTCGCCTCAGGCGAGCGGTCGTATTCCTTCGAGTTCGCCGCTCCGAGGTCCGAGAAGGGTGAACGCACCCTCTGGGACGCCATCCGCCGGATCGAGGCCGTCGGCCCGACCTTCGTCTCCGTGACCTACGGCGCGGGGGGCTCCTCCCGCGAGGGCACCGTCCGCGTCACGGAGCGCATGGCGACCGACACGACGCTCACGCCCGTCGCCCACCTGACAGCCGTCAACCACTCCAAGGCCGAACTCCGCAACATCATCGGCCAGTACGCCGACGTCGGCATCCGCAACATGCTGGCCCTGCGCGGCGATCCGCCCGGCGACCCCATGGGCGAGTGGGTGCGCCACCCCGAGGGCCTGCACTACGCCGCCGACCTCGTCCGGCTCATCAAGGAGTCCGGCGACTTCTGCGTCGGTGTCGCGGCCTTCCCGGAGATGCACCCGCGCTCGACCGACTGGGACACGGACGTCCGGCACTTCGTGGACAAGTGCCGCGCGGGCGCGGACTTCGCCATCACCCAGATGTTCTTCCACGCCGAGGACTATCTCCGGCTGCGCGACCGGGTCGCCGCCGCCGGCTGCGACACCCCGATCATCCCCGAGATCATGCCGGTCACCAACGTCCGCCAGATCGAGCGGTTCGCGCAGCTCAGCAATGCCGCGTTCCCGCCCGCGCTGGCCGAGCGGATCCTCGCGGTGCAGGACGACCGGGCCGCTGTACGCTCGATCGGGATCGAGTACGCCACGGAGCTGTGCGCTCGGTTGATGGCCGAGGAGATTCCCGGGCTGCACTTCATTACCCTGAACCACTCCACGGCGACGCTGGAAATCTACGAGAATCTGGGACTGCACCAGCGGTCCTGACGGCCGGCCCCTCGAAGGGCTGCGGCCACGAGAGGGGCGTAAATGGGCTGGACGGTCCTCTACATCGCGTTCGGCGTCGTCGCGCTCTGGCTGCTCGGCGAGGTCCTGCTGCAGTACAAGGCGCGACTGCGCTGGCGCCTCCTCGCCTTCGCCGGGTTCCTCGGCGTCGTCGCGGGCGTCGTCATCCCGTCCGTCGCGGTCATCGCGGTGGGCGCGGTGGCGTTCGCCGTCGGGCAGACCTACGTGACGCTCTCCTTCCGCCGCGGCTTCTCCCACGGCTGGGCGCTCCGCCGGGACAGGGCCGGTGCGGGCGACGCGGCCGGCGACGGCAGCGAACCGGGCGCAGCGGACAAGGCGGGCAGGTCCGGCAAGTCCGGCAGGGGCCTCAAGTCCGGTAAGCGCGCCGGGAAAGCGGCCGTTGAGGACGACGGCGCGAAGGAGCCGCGGGCCGGGCGGCGCCGCAAGGGCGGTCGTGCGGAAGCCCCGCCGGCCCCGGGCGCCCCGCTCGCCGCCGCGGCCCCGCCCGCTGCTCCGCTCGACGAGACCGCCGCAATGCCCGCCGTGCCCCCGCTCCCCCCGCTCCGGGACTCCGCGGGCGAACCCGGCGGGCACGGTGCCGAGCAGCCGCCCCTGGCCGGGGCCACCCTCGCCGCCCCCGCTCCCGCGGCCGACGCGGGCTACGGCTACGACGGCACGGGCTACGGCGACACCGGCTACGCGGCCGCGGCCGCCCCCGCGCAGGACGGCGGCTACGCCCCCTACGGCGACCCCTACGGCACGCAGGCCCCGGCCGACGCCCTCGGCGCGCCCGCGGCCCCCGGCTCGTTCGACTACGGGCAGGGCCAGTACGCCGCCTACTCCGACCCCTACATCGGCAACCGGCAGCAGGCGTACGAGCCGTACGACGCCTACGGGCAGTACCAGCAGCAGCCCGCGGCCCAGCCCTACGGCATGGGCGGCTATCCCGCCGACGCCTACGCCCCGGCCCCGCAGTACGACATGGACACCCCGCCCGGCGGGGTCTGGGTGCCGCAGCAGCGCGACAACGACCTGCCGCCCGCCCCGCAGGGCTACCCGCCCGAGGCGGCCCACCCCGCGTACCCGCAGCAACTCCCGGGCCACGGCCAGGGACAGGGGCAGGGGCAGACCCAGGGGCACGGTCAGGGCTACGGCGAGCAGTACAACGAGCAGCCGCGCTACTGAGGCCGCGCACGGGCCGGTTGCGCCGGCCGCCCCCCGCCGGTCTCTCGCCGTGACGGCTTCCCGCCGTCGCGGCGGGGAGGGTTCCGGCTATTGCGAGCCGCGCCAGTCCGCTCCCGACACGATCAGGCCCGCGGCCATCGTCCCGGACATCCCGGCGTGGGCCAGCCCGCCGCCGGGGTGGGCGAAACCGCCCGCGAGGTACAAGCCGGACAGCGGCGTCGTGTTGGCGGTGCGCAGGAAGACGCCCCCGCCACCGGCCAGCACGGGAGCCGGAACGCCCCCGCCCTCGGCGCCCGTTGCCCGCTCGGTGTCGGCGGGCGTGCGGACCTCGTGCCACAGCAGCCGGTCCCGCAGGCCCGGCAGCAGCCCTTCCGCCGCGTCCAGCACGCGCTCCGCGAAACCGGCGGCCGTCGCCTCGTCGTCCCAGTCCACCCCCCGGCCGTGCGGGGCGACCGTGGCGGTCAGCGTGACGGCCTCGTGGCCCTCGTCCGGGCGGATGTCCGGATCGTCCGGGCGCAGCACCGTCACCGTCGGCCGGTAGCGCAGCGCGGCGGGGCCGTGCGCGCCCTCGCCGAAGACGCCCGCCAACTCCGCCCCGCGGTCCGGGGCGTGGACCACCGTGCGGTGGGCGGCGCCCGCGGCCCGCGCCCCGCGCAGCGCGAGGAAGACCGTGAACCGGCCGGGCGGCACCGGGGGAGCGGGCCGGGCGGCGGGCCCGCAGGCCGCCGGCGCGATCCGCCGCAGCACTCCGGGCGAGACGCCGGCGACCACCATGTCCGCCTCGTCCGTCCGCCCGTCCGCCAGCTCCACGCCCACCGCACGGCCGTCCTTCTCGGCGACGGCCACGACCTCCGCGCCGAAGACGAACTCGACCCTGCGCGCCCGGCACCGCTCGTGGACGGCGTCCGCCAGGCCGCGCATGCCGCCGCGCACGTACCAGCTGCCGAAGGTCTGCTCCATGTACGGCAGGACCGCCGCGCTCGCGGGGGCGGTGCGCGGATCGAGCCCGTACGCCAGGGCGTGGCTCTCCAACAGGGCCGTGAGCCGGGGGTCCTTCAGCTCCCGCTCGGCGACGGCGGCGAGCACGGGCGGGGTGCTCCGCCGGAACAGGCCGCGCTTGCGCAGCCCCGGGTAGGGGTCGTGGCCCAGGGCCTCCAGGTACTCCGGGTCGGCGAGCAGCGGCTCCTCCAGCAGGGGCCGCCGCGTGGCGTCCCACACCACGCGCGCCCGGTTCACGAGGTCGCTCCAGCGCTCGCCGGCGCCCGCGCCCACGGCCTCGTCCAGCGCCCGGACCACACCGGCCCGCGAGGCGTTGGGCAGCGCCACCGAGGTGCCGTCGGCGAAGACGTGCGCGCTCGCCGGATCGACCTGGACCAGGCCCAGGCTCTGCTCCAGCGACTCCTTGCCCGTCTTCACGAACAGGTCGCGGTAGACGGCCGGCAGGTGCAGCAGCCCCGGCCCCGTGTCGAAGGCGAAGCCGTCCCGCGTCATCCGCCCGACGCCTCCGCCGTGCGTCGCCGCGCGCTCGTACACCGTCACCCGGTGGCCCGCGACGGCCAGCCGGGCAGCCGCCGCCATCGCGCCCATCCCGGCGCCGATCACCGCAATCCGTGCCATGGGGCGACTTTATCCGGCCGGGCCTGAACACCCGGGCGTGAGTACCCGTACTCAGAGGACGAGATGAGTAGGCGCACGGATGGGCCGCGGTCCGCCGCGCGGAAGAGTGGTGTCCCACGAAAGGGGCGCTCGCGCCGATACCGCCGGCACGGGGCGGCGGTCCCGGCGCGGCCCTCTGACGTGACCGGGGGGCGGGGGTCCCTGCGGGGGCCCGGGGGAGTACGGGGGAACGCCGTCCCGGCGTGGACCGAGGGGGATCGGGCCGCGCCGGGACGGGCGCGTACGGCAGATGCCGGCATCCGGCGCCGGATCGGCCGCGGAGCCCTGCGGGGCTAGCGGACGACCCCGCTCAGGCGGCCCTGCAGCAGGCGCGACAGCGCCGCGTGCACGTCCTCCACCGACCGCTCCGGCTGGAACGACTGCCAGTCCAGCGCGGCCGCCAGCACCATCCCGAACACCGCCGACGCCGTCAGCGGAACGTCCGTGTCCGCACCCAGCTCGCCCTCGGCGACCGCCTCCCGTAAGACGGACTCGATCACCTCCACCGCCTGCTGCCGCACCCGCGTCAGCGTCGGCCGCCAGGTCCGGTTCGTGCGCCACAGCTCGGCGACGTAGAGCTGGGCCAGCGCGGGGTGGCGGGCGACGAAGTCCAGCCCGGCGCGGATCATCGCGTCCAGGGCGTCGACGCGGCCGCCGCCCCGCTCGGCCGCCTCGTCGGCCGCGGCCCGCAGCGCCCGGGTCAGCAGCTCCATTCCGTGCCGCAGCAGCTCCTCGAACAGATCGGTCTTGCTCGCGAAGTTGTAATAGACGGTGCCCTTGGCCACCCCCGCCCGTTCCGCTATCTCGTCCACGGTGGTGGAGGAGAAGCCCTGTTCGGCGATGAGGGTCACCGCGGCGGCGAAGAGCTTCCGCCGGGTGTTCTGACGGCGCGTACTGCTGCTGTCCATGGAGTGATTCTCCCTGCCCGCGGGCGGGTGTCCGCGCCTGCGTCAACCTGGCGCCGCCGCAGGGCCCTTCGCGCGGGCCGGAACCGGCCGCCGCGCCATGCCGGAAGCGCGCCGTCCCGCCCGCGGCGGGGCCCATTAGGCTGGGGCGGACGTAGTCGTTGCCACCGCCGAGGAGCCATCCGCCGTGTCAGACCCGCTGCGCCCCCGGGCGTCCCTGCGTACCGCCGTGGTCTGGGAGGTCCTGCGCGACGCCCTGGACCGCCGGGTGAAGGCCGCCGCCCCGGCCGGCGGCGTGCTGGACGTGCTCGACACCGGCGGCGGCTCCGGCAAGTTCGCGGTGCCCCTGGCCGCCCTCGGCCACCGCGTCACCGTCGTCGACCCCAGCCCCAACGCCCTCTTCGCCCTGGAGCGCCGGGCCGCCGAGGCGGGCGTCGCCGAGCGGGTGCGCGGCGTCCAGGGCGACGCCACCGGCCTGTTCGACGTGGTGGAGCGCGGCGCCTACGACATGGTGCTCTGCCACGGCGTCCTGGAGTACGTGGACGACCCGGCGCAGGGCGTGCGCAACGTGACCGGGGCGCTGCGCCCCGCAGGCACCCTGAGCCTGCTCGCCGCGGGCCTGGGCGGGGCGGTCTTCGCCCGCGCCCTCGCCGGGCACTTCACCGAGGCCCGCCAGGTCCTCTCCGACCCCGCGGGCCACTGGGGCGCGGGCGACCCGGTGCCGCGCCGGTTCACCGCCGAGCAGCTCTCCGGGCTCGTCACGGCCGAGGGCCTGGAGGTCGCCTCCGTGCACGGCGTCCGGGTCTTCGCCGACCTGGTGCCCGGCGTGCTGCTCGACGCCGAGCCCGGCGCGCGGGAGGCGCTCGCCGAGCTGGAGGCCGCCGCGGCCGTGCTGCCCGCCTTCCACTCGGTGGCGACCCAACTGCACGTCCTGGCCGAGCGTGGCTGACTGCGCGCGGTAGGTCACAGGCCACCCGATCAGCCGGTTCGCCCCGTATGATCGGGGGACACCGTCCGGCATGGCGGATCGGCGAACCGGGAATGTACGTCCCGACACCACCGATCGCCACATGGTCACCGGTGGGCGGATTGGCGCAGAGGGGCGGGTTTCACGGGGGCGATTCCCTGCCTATCCTGAAAGGGTCGCACCCGGTCGCCCCCCGCGACCGACGAGTAGGAGGACTCCGTGCCGCTCTCGGAGCACGAGCAGCGCATGCTCGAGCAGATGGAGCGAGCGCTGTACGCCGAAGATCCCAAGTTCGCGACAGCGCTCGAGGGCAGCGGCCTGCGCACGTACACCCGGCGACGGGTCTACCAGGCGGTCGCCGGGTTTCTGGTGGGTATCGCGCTCTTGATGACCGGCGTCATGATTCAGGGGCAGTACTGGATCAGCGTGGTCGGCTTCCTGGTCATGCTGGGCTGTGCGGCCCTGGCCGTGACGGGCTGGCGCAAGGCGCCGCGCGCCGGTGCGCAGCGGGGGACGGGCCCGGTGGGGCAGCCGGGCGGCCGCGGCCAGATGCGCCCGCGCCGCAGCATGATGGACCGCATCGAGCAGCGCTGGCAGCGCCGCCGCGACGAGCAGGGCCACTGACAGCCCTCGCCCTTTCTCTTCTCTCTTCTTCTTCTCCACCTATGGCGTGGGGCCGGGAGCAAATCTCCTGACCCCGCGCCATATCCGTCTGCTGCGGGCGCCGTTCAGATGCGCCGGGCCGCGGTGCGCAGCACCCCGCCCGTGCGCCGCCACGCGGCTCCGAGCCGGCCGTCCCGGATCCGCCGCGCCGCTGCCGACCGGCGCCGCGAGAAGCCCCACAGCAGCCGGGCGGACGAGCGCGGCAGCAGGACGGCGCGCAGCCGGGCACCCCGGCCGGCGGCGGCACGCAGCCCTTCCCGTACGCGCACGACGTCGTCCGCGAGACCGGGCACCGGCCGGGGCCGCGGTGCGTACAGCACCTGCTCGACCGCGGCGGCCACGCGGAGCGCGGACTCGGCGGCGGCTCCCTGGAGCGCGCCGGCGGTGACGACGCGCGCGGCGGCGCCGCGCGGGCTGCGGGAGTCGTCGGGCGGGATGCCGTAGTCCCAGGCGCAGTCCGTCAGTTCGCGCCAGGCCGCCAGGGTGCGCTCCGCGGTCACGGCGTCGGGGAGGGCGACGGTCTCCGCCCCGCCGCCCGCTGCCGGCGGACGGGCGGATTCCGCGTGGCGGCCGGGGCCGCCGAGCCGGCGGGCACGCACCCGCCGGCGCCACAGCATGGGCAGCAGGGGCAGCCCCAGGGCGGTCAGCGCCGCCACGGCGACGCCCGCGACCGTGCCCGCCGAGGGGCCCCAGGAGTCCGTGCCGCCGCCCTCGGTGGCCCGGGCGGGGGACTGGCACTCGCCGAGCCTCTTCTGCGCGGGCGGGCAGGCGTCCGGGTCCTTCGGCGCCTGCGGGACCGCGGCCGACCGCTCCGGCAGCGGGGCCGGACCGGCGCCGGGCCCGGCGTCCGGCGAGGGCTCGGCGACCGTGTAGTCGGGGGTCGTGCCGCGGCTGGGCGTCGGCTCGAAGCGCGTCCAGCCGGCGCCCTCGAAGTACAGCTCGGGCCAGGCGTGGGCGTCCTTGGAGCCGACCGACACCGAGCCGTCCGCCATGGGGGTGCCCGGCATGAAGCCGACCGCCACGCGGGCGGGGATGCCCAGCGTCCGGGCCATCGCCGCCATCGAGAAGGAGAAGTGGATGCAGAAGCCCCGCTTGGCGGCCAGGAACCGGGCGACCGCGTCGGCTCCGGTGCCCGACGCGACCTGCGTGTCGTACTGGAAGCCCCCGCCGACCGCGAACCAGTCCTGCAGCATGACCGCCTGCTGGTAGGCGTTGGCCGCGCCCGCCGTCACCTTCCGGGCCGTCTGCGCCACCACCGGCGGCAGCGACGGCGGCACCCGGGTGTAGGCGCGCAGGATCTCCCCGGGGGGCGCGGGGGCGCCGGCGAGCTGTGCGGCCGTGGGCTCGACCTGAAGGCTGGAGACCTGGTAGCGGATGCCCCGGGTGGTCTGGCCGCGGTCGCCCGCGAGGATCCGCCCCTCCGGCTCGTAGCGCCAGCGGCCTTCGGTGCGGACCTCCTCGGCGGGGTAGGGCAGCGGCAGGTAGTTCTGGGCGTAGCCGTCGGTGGCCGTGACGGAGGTGTCGATCCGCGTCGTGCGGACGCCGGCGGCGAGGCCCGCCGGAGCGGGCAGGGCCTCCGGGAGCGGGGTGAGGGGGCGCTCGGTGGTCTGCCACGCCGCGCCGTCGAAGCGGTCGAGGGCGACGATGCGCAAGTACAGGTCGCGGGTGTTCTCCGCGGAGGAGCGCAGGCGCAGCAGCTCGCGGTTCTCCGGCTGGTTGAGGCTGTCCTGGAGGGCCACGAGCGGCTTGACGGAGGTGACGCCGCCGCGGCCGGCGCCCTGGGCGTCGCCCCGGCCGGCGGGCTGGAAGAGGCCGCTCTGCATCGTGGGCAGCACGGCCGGCCCCGCCAGCGCGATGCCGAGGGCCAGCGCGCCGATCCGCCGGCCCGTACGGACCCGGGCGAGGCGCCCGCCGCCCGCCGTCGCGGGCCCGGGGGCCGGAGGGGCCGTCCGGCCGCCGCTGAAGACGCGGCCCCACTGGTCGAACCTGTCCCGCCCCTCGGCCAGGAGAAGCAGCAGATAACCGCTCGCCGCCGCCAGGAACCACAGCCAGCCGAAGCCGCCGCCCTGGCCGAGCCCGGCGGCCACCGAGTACAGCGCGAGGAGGGGCAGCCCGGCGGGCGCGGCGCTGCGGTACGTCACCGCCACGGCGTCCACCGCGAGGCCTACGGCCAGCACGCCGCCGACGAGCAGCAGCCGGATGCCGGCCGTCGCCGGGGCGGGGATGGCGTACCGGCCGACGTCCTCGGTGCCCTCCTGCAGCAGCTGCCCGAATTCGTGGAAGGCCTCCGGGCCCGGCAGCAGCCCGGCGACCGCCTGCCGGCCCGCGAAGGCCACGGTGAGCAGCAGCAGCCCGGTCAGCGCCTGGACGGCCACCGTCACCGGCCGGGCCAGCGGCACCCGGCGGGCGAGGGCGCCGGCCGTGCTCTGGAGGGTGAGCAGGAAGGCGGCCTGCAGTATCCAGGTGCTCTTGTCGACCAGCGGCAGCATCGCGCAGGAAGCGGCGAGCGCGGCCACCGCGGCGCTCACCGTCAGGCGGGCCCGCCCCGTCACGGCCGGCCTCCTGCCGCGCCCGCCCCGGACGGGCCGGAGAAGGCCGCGGGCGCGGCGGGGTCCGGCCCGCCGGCCAGCCGCCACAGCTCGGGCAGCGAGGCCCCGGGGCCGGCCGGCAGCGCCGTCCAGCCCGCGGCGCGCAGCACCTGCAGGCGCTGCTCGGCCGTGCTCCGGGCCCCGGGGGCCGGATCGCCCCGCCAGGCGGCCGGGTCGAGGACGAAGGCGACGGCGGCGCCGCCCCGCCCGCGCATCCGGGCGGCCAGGCCCGCCTGCTGCTCGTCCAGGCCGCCGAGGAACGCCACGAGCAGCTCCTCGCCGCCGCGCAGGGCGCCCAGGGCGGAGGAGAGGCACGTGCCCTCCGAGTGCTCCACGGCCGCGAGGGCCTCCAGCATCAGGCCCGCCGCCTCCGCCGGGGCGTGCAGGGAAGCGGCGCAGCCGCCCGGGGCGTCGGGGCCGGGGACCACGCTGCCGGTGTCGGTGAGGAGCCGCACGGAGAAGCCCTGCTCCAGCAGGTGCAGCGCGGCGGAGGCGGCCCCCGAGACCGCCCACTCGAACGACGAGTCCGGCCCGGCGCCCTCGTAGGCGGTGCTGCGGGTGTCCAGCAGCACGGTGCAGCGGGCCCGGCGCGGCTGCTCCTCGCGGCGCACCATGAGCTCGCCGTGGCGGGCGGTGGAGCGCCAGTGGACCCGGCGCAGGTCGTCGCCGTGGCGGTAGCCGCGGGGGATGACGTCGTCCTCGCCGGCCAGGGCGGGGGAGCGGCGCAGGCCGTCGCCGTGGCCCGGGCTCGCGCCGCCCGGGCGCCCGGGCGGCAGCGGCTCGGTGTGCGGCACGACCGTCAGCGTGTCGTACGCGCTGAAGCCGCGGGTCAGCTCGCACATGCCGAAGGGGTCCGTCAGCCGCAGCTGCAGCGGGCCCAGGGGATAGCGGCCGCGCAGGTCGGAGCGGACGCGGTAGGACACCTCGCGCCGGCCGCCCGCCTCGATCCGGTCCAGCACGAAGCGGGGGCGCGGGCCCAGGACGTAGGGCACCCGGTCCTGGAGCATCAGCAGGCCGGTGGGCAGCCGGGAGACGTTGTCGATCCGCAGCTGGACGCGGGCCTCCGCCGTGGCGGGGATCCGCGGGGGCGTGAGCCGGCGGCTGCCCGTGACGCGGTGGCGGGTGCGGTGCAGCACGACCACGCACAGCAGGGGCAGCACGGCCAGTAACAGCCCGACGCGCAGCAGGTCGGCCTGCCCGAGCACGTAGGAGCACGCGGCGGCCGCGACGCCGGCCGCCAGGAAGGAGCGCCCGCGGGTGGTCAGCCCGCCCAGCGCCGCCCACAGGCCGCTGCCGCCCCCGGCCCGCCGGGCCGGAGCCGGGTCCGTGCCGTCCCCCGGGGCCGTCACAGCCGCCGCGCCTGCCGCCACGCCTGCGCCGACGGGTCCGGCACGGGGGTGCGCTGGAGGATGTCGAGGACGGCCTGCTCGGCGCTGCGCCGGCCCAGCTGGGCCTGGGCCGTGGGCAGCAGCCGGTGGGCGAGGACGGCCGGCGCCAGCGCCTGGACGTCGTCCGGCAGGACGAACTCGCGGCCCGCGAGGGCGGCCGCCGCCTTGGCGGCCCGCACCAGGTGCAGCGTCGCCCGCGGGGAGGCGCCGAGCCGGAGGTCCGGGTGGTGGCGGGTGGCGTTGACGAGGTCCACCGCGTAGCGCAGGACGGCGTCGGCCACGTGGACCGTACGGACCGCCTCGACGAGCTTGACGATGTCGTGGGCGTGGGCGACCGGCTGCAGGTCGTCCAGCGGGGAGAGCCGGCCGGAGCTGCCGTGCGCGTCCAGCATGCGCAGCTCGGCCTCGGGGCTCGGATAGCCCATGGAGACCCGCGCCATGAAGCGGTCGCGCTGGGCCTCGGGCAGCGGGTACGTGCCCTCCATCTCGACGGGGTTCTGCGTGGCGACCACCATGAAGGGGCTCGGCAGCTCGTAGGTGTGCCCGTCGACGGTGACCTGCCGCTCCTCCATGGACTCCAGCAGCGCCGACTGGGTCTTGGGGGAGGCGCGGTTGATCTCGTCGCCGATGACGATCTGGGCGAAGACCGCGCCCGGCTTGAACTCGAAGTCGCGCCGCTGCTGGTCGAAGACGCTCACGCCCGTGATGTCCGAGGGGAGGAGGTCGGGCGTGAACTGGATGCGGCGCACCGAGCAGTCGATCGAGCGGGCGAGGGCCTTGGCGAGCATCGTCTTGCCCACGCCCGGCACGTCCTCGATCAGCAGGTGCCCCTCGGCCAGCAGCACGGTCAGGGAGAGCCGTACGACCTCCGGCTTGCCCTCGATCACGCCCTCCACCGCCCGGCGGATCCGCTCCGCGGTGACGGTCAGGTCTCCCCCCACGCCCGACTCGGCTCGCGTGGGGGGACCCCCAGGGCCCGATCGCTCGTCATAGGTCGTCACCCGGCCCTCCTCGGCCCGTTCTGCGGGCCGCCGGTCCGTGGGGCACGGACCGGGACCCGCCCCGGAATACGGACACCGCGCCCCGCTCGTCACACGGGCGGTGTCCTCTCCGCATTCTGGCCGTCCGCGCGGCGCCGCGTCACCGCCTGTGGACAATCAGTGCTGCGGGTCGACCTCGCGCAGCAGGCCCGTCGTCACGTCGAAGATGAATCCCCGGACGTCGTCGGTGTGGGGCAGGAACGGCGAGGTCCGGACGCGCTGCATGGACTGCCGGACATCCTGCTCCAGGTCCTTGAACGCCTCCACTGCCCACGCCGGGCGCTGCCCGACCTCGGCCTCGATCTCGTGCCGGAAGTCCTCGGTCAGGGTGAGCAGACCGCAGCCGGTGTGGTGGATGAGGACGACGGAGCGGGTGCCGAGCGCCCGCTGGCTGATGGTGAGCGAGCGGATGATGTCGTCGGTGACGACGCCGCCGGCGTTGCGGATGGTGTGGCAGTCGCCGAGCTGGAGGCCCAGTGCCGCGTGCAGGTCGAGCCTGGCGTCCATGCAGGCGACGACGGCGACCTTGAGGACCGGGCGTGCGTCCATGCCCGGGTCGGAGAAACGGGAGGCGTACTCTGCGTTGGCCTGAACCAGACGGTCCGTGACGGTCGGCTGGCGGGCACTCTCGGAGCTCTGGGGCGCCGGCTGGGACGCGGATATCGACATATGAACGAAGGTAGTCGGCGACGAGGCCGGAGGCCTGTTACCGGGACCATAAAATCCTGTTCACGAGCTTCTCTGTGAGGTAAGCCACACGAGTGGCGGCCCTTCTGCCGTCCGGGTGAACGGAGCTTTTCCCACCGGATCCAGCCGGATCCGGCCAACCTCCCCCCGCCGTCGGGCGTCCCGGTCCGCCCGCGCCGCGCCCGCCCCGGGACGCGCTGGCCGGTTGGTTGACCGGGGGGACGAGTGGACTAAAGTGGCGCGAAGTGGGAGGCCTGATGCTCCCCCTGGACACCGAAAACCCGCACGTGCGCGACGCGGACGCATCCCTCGGCCTCCTCCCGCTCCCCGGTCGCCCGGCGCCCCTTCCCCGGTGCCGGGCAGGCCGCTTCCCCTTGGAGCGGGCGGGGACCCGGGGATGCGGATGCCGCAACCGCGCGCGCCCCGGGCACCCCGAACTCAGAAGGGCGCATGAGCAGCAACGCGCGACACGTCCCCGTCATGCTCCAGCGCTGCCTGGACATGCTCGCTCCCGCTCTCACCGAGCCCGGCGCCGTCGTCGTCGACTGCACCCTGGGCGCCGGCGGGCACAGCGAGGCGCTGCTCAAGACCTTCCCCGAGGCCCGGCTCGTCGCCCTCGACCGCGACCCCACCGCCCTGGAGCTGGCCGGCGAGCGGCTCAAGCCGTACGGCGGCCGCGCCACGCTCGTCCGGGCCGTCTACCACGAGCTGCCCGAGGTGCTGGAGCGGCTCGGCATCCCCAAGGTCCAGGGCGTCCTCTTCGACCTCGGCGTCTCCTCCATGCAGCTGGACGAGGCCGACCGCGGCTTCGCCTACGCGCAGGACGCCCCCCTGGACATGCGCATGGACCAGACGGCCGGCATCAGCGCGGCCGAGGTCCTCAACACGTACGCCCCCGGCGACCTGGTGCGCATCCTGCGCGCCTACGGCGAGGAGAAGCAGGCCCGCAGGATCGTCGAGGCCGTCGTCCGCGAGCGCGCCAAGGAGCCCTTCACCAACAGCGCCCGGCTCGTGGACGTCATCCGCGAGGCCCTGCCCCAGGCCGCCAAGCGGCACGGCGGCAACCCCGCCAAGCGCACCTTCCAGGCCCTGCGCATCGAGGTCAACGCCGAGCTGGCCAGCGTCGAGGCGGCCATCCCCGCCGCCGTCGCCGCGCTCGCCGTCGGCGGCCGCATCGCCGTGCTGTCCTACCAGTCCCTGGAGGACCGCATCGTCAAGCAGGTGTTCGCCGCCGGTGCCGCCACCACCGCCCCGCCCGGCCTGCCCGTCGTCCCCGAGCGCTACCAGCCCCGCCTGAAGCTGCTCACCCGCGGCGCCGAACTCCCCACCGAGGAAGAGGTCGCCGAGAACCGGCGGGCCGCCCCCGCGCGGCTGCGCGGCGCCGAGCGCATCCGCGAGGACATCCCGTGACCCCGGCCGCCCGCCGGGGCACCCGGCTGGGCCGCCTGGTGGGCGGGGCCGCCAGGACCAAGCGCACGCCCTTCGTCCTCCTGGTCGTCGTGCTGCTCGGCTCCGGCCTGATCTCGCTCCTCCTGCTCAACTCCGCCCTCAACCAGGGCTCCTTCGAACTCTCCCGCCTCCAGCGCAAGACCACCGAGCTCACCGACGAGCAGCAGGCCCTCCAGCAGGAGGTCGACCAGCTCGCCGCCCCCGACGCCCTGGAGCGCCGCGCCCGCGAGCTCGGCATGGTCCCCGGCGGCAACCCCGCCTTCCTCGGCCCCGACGGCACCGTCCGCGGCGAGCCGTCCCCGGCGGGCGACGGCACCGTGGCCTACCGCGCGCCCGCCCCGGCCGCGCCCGCACCCGCGCCCCGGCCCGCCCTGCTGCCCGCCCCCGCCCCGCACCCGGCGCTCGTGCCCCCGCCCGTGCCGCCGCCCGCCCCCGTACCGCCGCCGGCCCCCGCGCCGGCCCTCGTGCCCGCTCCCACGGCAGTGCCGACCACCCCGACCTCCGGCAGGTGACGCTGTGCCGCAGAACCCCGGGGGCCGGCCCCCCAGGCAGCCCGGGCCGGCCCGCCGCCGCGTCCCCGAACCGGCCCGCCCCCCGGCCCGCCCCGCCCGCCCGAAGGCCGGCGGCGACCGGCCCCTGAGGCTCGGCAACCCCCGGCCGCGGCTGCGCATGGTCGGCTTCGGCCTCACCCTCGTCCTGCTCGTCTTCACCGTCCGGCTGCTGCAGGTGCAGGCCTTCGACGCGAGCGCCTACGCGGCCCGCGCCAACGTCAACCGGTACATCCCGGTCACCCTGGCCGCCGAGCGCGGCACCATCACCGACCGCTCCGGGGTGGACCTCGCCACCACCGTCGACGCCTACGACATCACCGCCGCGCCCGACCTGCTCACCCCCGAGCGCATCAAGACCGAGGGCGCGGCCCGCCGGGCGGCGGCCCTCCTCGCGCCCGTCCTCGGCGAACGCCCCTCCGTCCTGGAGCAGAAACTCACCGCCAACCCCAAGTCCAAGTACGTCGTGCTCGCCCGCCGGCAGCCCCCCAGGGTCTGGAACCAGATCAAGGAGCTCAAGAAGGCGGCCGCCGCCCGGGCCCAGCGCAAGGAGGGCCCCGACGTCCTCGCCGGGGTCAACAGGGAACCGCACAGCAAGCGCGTCTACCCCAACGGCGGCCTCGCGGCCGGGATACTGGGCTTCGTGAACGCGGAGGGCCGCGGGGGCGGCGGCATCGAGGCCCAGTTCGACCGGGTCCTGGCCGGGCGGGACGGCAAGCTCGTCTACGCCCAGTCCGGCGGCCGCCAGGTGCCCACCGGCGACGTCAAGGAACAGCCCGCCGTGCCCGGCTCCGACATCGAGCTGACCATCGACCGGGACATCCAGTGGGCCGCCCAGAACGCCATCGCCCGGCAGGTCCAGGAGTCCGCGGCCGACCGCGGCTACGTCGTCGTCCAGGACAACCGCACCGGCGAGATCCTCGCCATGGCCAACGCCCCCGGCTACGACCCCAACGACCTCGCCCACGCCGACGGCGACGCCCTCGGCAACGCCGCCCTGCAGGACGCCTACGAGCCCGGCAGCGTCAGCAAGGTGATGACCATGGCCGCCGTCCTGGAGGAGGGCGCCGCCACGCCGATGACGCACGTCGAGGTGCCGAACCGGCTGCCGCGCGCCGACCGCTCCTTCGCCGACGACGTCGACCACCCCACCTGGCACCTGACGCTCAACGGCGTGCTCGCCAAGTCCAGCAACATCGGCACCATCCTCGCCGCCGAACAGCTCGGCAAGGACCAGGGCCGGGCCAACGAGGTCCTCTACTCGTACCTGCGGAAGTTCGGCGTCGGCGAGCCCACCGGCCTGGGCTTCCCGGGCGAGACGCCCGGCATCCTCGCCCAGCCGGCCAAGTGGGAGGGCTCCCGGCAGTACACCATCCCCTTCGGCCAGGGCCTGTCCCTCAACGCCGTCCAGGCCGCCTCCGTCTACTCCACGATCGCCAACGGCGGCGAGCGCGTCCGCCCCACCCTCGTCCGCGGCACCAAGGGCCCCGACGGCCGCTTCACCCCCGCGCCCGTGCCCGAGCGCACCCGGGTGATCAGCGACCGCACCGCCCGGGAGCTCGCCACGATGCTGGAGTCCGTCGTCGACGACCGCGAGGGCACCGGCACCAAGGCCAAGATCCCCGGCTACCGCGTCGCCGGGAAGACCGGCACCTCCAACCGGGTGGACCCGGGCACCGGCCGCTACCACGGCTACACCGCCTCCTTCGCCGGTTTCGCCCCCGCCGACCAGCCGCGCGTGACCGTCTACTGCGCCATCCAGAACCCCACCAAGGGCAGTTACTTCGGCGGCCAGATCTGCGGACCCGTCTACAAGCAGGTGATGGAGTTCGCCCTGAAGACCCTGCAGGTACCCCCCTCCGGCACCCAGCCGCCCCGGCTGCCGGTGAGCTACGACGACGAGTGAGCCGGGGGCCGGCCGTGACGACCATCACTCCCGACCCCGGGAACCGCGGCCCGGGGCGCCCCTCGCTTCGCGACGGAGCGGGTGCGCCCGGTACGCTCACCGCCGTGCCACACGCTGATCAGTCCCACGCCAGCCCCCAGGGCGCCCCCGCCGCGCCGACGGGTGCGCCCCGCCCCACCCGCGTCCGCCCCGCCCCCCTCGCGGAGCTGGCCGGTCAGCTGGGCATCCCCGCGCCGCAGGGCCCCGGGGCCGCCGCCACCGGCATCACCCACGACTCGCGCGCCGTGCGGCCGGGCGACGTCTACGCCGCCCTGCCCGGCGCCCGCTTCCACGGGGCCGACTTCGCCGCCCAGGCCGCGGGCCTCGGCGCCGTCGCCGTGCTGACCGACGCCGCGGGCGCGGAGCGCGCCGCCGCCACGGGCCTGCCCGTGCTGACCGTGGCCGACCCGCGCGCCGTCATGGGCGAGCTGGCCGCCACGATCTACGGCCGGCCGGGTGAGGAACTGCTCCAGATCGGCATCACGGGCACCTCCGGCAAGACAACCACCGCCTACCTCATCGAGGGCGGCCTGCGGGCGGCCGGCGCGAAGACGGGCCTGATCGGCACCGTCGAGTCCCGGATCGGCGACGAGCGGCTCAAGTCCGAGCGCACCACCCCCGAGGCCACCGACCTGCAGGCGCTCTTCGCCGTCATGCGCGAGCGCGGCGTCGGCTCCGTCGCCATGGAGGTCTCCAGCCACGCCCTGCGGCTCGGCCGCGTCGACGGCTGCGTCTTCGACGTCGCGGTCTTCAACAACCTCAGCCCGGAGCACATGGAGTTCCACTCGGGCATGGAGGACTACTTCCAGGCCAAGGCGGAGCTCTTCACCAAGGCCCGCAGCCGCGCCGGCGTCGTCAACCTCGACGACGAGTACGGCCGCCGGCTCGCCGCCGGCGAGTCCGAGGTGCCCGTCACCACGTTCTCCGCCGAGGGCCACCCCGACGCCGACTGGCGCGCGGACGGCGTCGAGATCGGCCCGTTCGACTCCGTCTTCACGATCCTCGGCCCGCACGGCGAGCGGATCCGCGCCAAGGCGCCCCTCGCCGGCCCGTTCAACGTCGCCAACGCCCTCGCGGCCGTCGTCGCCCTGGTGGCCGCCGGGATCGACCCGCAGACCGCCGCCGACGGCGTCGCCGCGGTCCCCGGCGTGCCCGGCCGCCTGGAGCGCGTCGACGCCGGCCAGCCCTACCTCGCCGTGGTCGACTACGCCCACAAGACGGACGCCGTCGAATCGGTTCTCCGCGCGCTGCGCAAGGTCTGCGAGGGCCGCATCCACGCCGTCCTCGGCTGCGGCGGCGACCGCGACACCACCAAGCGCGCCCCGATGGGCGCGGCCCTCGCCCGTCTCGCCGACACCGCGGTGCTGACCTCCGACAACCCCCGCTCCGAGGACCCGCTCGCGATCCTCGCCACCATGCTCCAGGGCGCCGCAGAGGTGCCCGTCCACGAGCGCGGCACCGTCCTCCTGCTGGAGGAGCGGGCCGACGCCATCGCCGCCGCCGTCGCCCGGGCCGAGGCCTCCGACATCGTCCTCGTCCTCGGCAAGGGCCACGAACAGGGCCAGGACATCAACGGCGTCGTCCGCCCCTTCGACGACCGCCAGGTGCTGCGCGAGGCCATCGAAGCCGCGCAACAGCGCTCGTTGACCACGCACCGGAACGACCAGGGATGACAGACCGCCATGCGCGCACAACCCTCCCCCCGGAAGCTCTCCCGAACGGCCGGAGGTAAATCTCAGTGATCGCTCTGTCCCTCGCCGAGATCGCCGCCATCGTCGGCGGGCAGCAGCACGACATACCGGACCCGGACGCCCGGGTCACCGGTCCCGTCGTCATCGACTCCCGGGCCGTCGAGCCCGGCAGCCTCTTCGCCGCCTTCGCGGGAGAGCAGGTCGACGGCCACGACTACGCCGAGCGCGCCGTCGAGGCGGGCGCGACGGCCGTGCTGGCCGCCCGCCCCGTCGGCGTCCCCGCGATCGTGGTCGCCGACGTCGAGCGGGCGCTCGGCGCCCTGGCCCGCGCCGTCGTCGAACGGCTGGGCACCACCGTCGTCGGCATCACCGGCTCCGCCGGCAAGACCAGCACCAAGGACCTGATCGCCCAGCTGCTGCAGCGCCTGGGCGCCACCGTCTGGCCGCCCGGCTCGCTCAACAACGAGATCGGCCTGCCGCTCACCGCGCTGCGCGCCACCGAGGAGACCCGGCACCTGGTCCTGGAGATGGGCGCCCGCGGCATCGGCCACATCCGCTACCTGGCGGAGCTCACCCCGCCGCGCATCGGCGTCGTCCTCAACGTCGGCACCGCCCACGTCGGCGAGTTCGGCGGCCGCGAGCAGATCGCCGTGGCCAAGGGCGAGCTCGTCGAGGCGCTGCCCGCGGCCGAGGCCGGCGGCGTCGCCGTGCTCAACGCCGACGACCCGCTCGTACGCGCCATGACCAGCCGCACGAAGGCCCGCACCCTGTTCTTCGGCGAGGCTCCCGAGGCCGACGTACGCGCCGAAAACGTCCGCCTCACCGCCACCGGGCAGCCCGCCTTCACGCTTCACACACCCACCGGGTGCGGCGACGTGACCATGCAGCTGTACGGTGAGCACCACGTGTCGAACGCGCTCGCCGCGGCCGCCGTCGCCCATGAGCTGGGCATGCCCGCAGAGGAGATCGCCTCCGCGCTCTCCGGGGCGGGCCAGCTCTCCCGCTGGCGCATGGAGGTCACCGAGCGTGCGGACGGCGTGACGATCGTCAACGACGCCTACAACGCGAACCCCGAATCCATGCGAGCCGCGCTGCGCGCGCTGGCCGCCATGGGCGCCGCCGCGGCGGCGAAGGGGGCGCGCACGTGGGCGGTGCTCGGTCGGATGGCCGAGCTCGGCGAGGAGTCGCTCGCCGAACACGACGCGGTCGGGCGGCTCGCCGTCCGGCTCAATGTCGGCAAGCTCGTCGCAGTCGGGGGCAGGGAAGCGGCCTGGTTGCAGATGGGCGCCTATAACGAGGGTTCGTGGGGTGAGGAGTCGGTGCACGTGTCCGACGCGCAGGCGGCGGTCGACCTGTTGCGCAGCGAGTTGCGCCCGGGTGACGTCGTGCTGGTGAAGGCGTCCCGGTCGGTGGGGCTGGAGTGGGTGGCCGAGCAGCTGCTCGCCGTCGACGGCGAGGTCGCCGGCTGATGAACCAGATCCTCTTCGCGGGCGTCATCGGTCTCTTCCTGACCCTCATCGGCACCCCGCTGCTGATCAAGTTCCTCGCCCGCAAGGGCTACGGCCAGTTCATCCGCGACGACGGCCCGCGCGGCCACGCCGGGAAGAAGGGCACGCCCACCATGGGTGGCATCGCCTTCATCCTGGCCACCCTGATCGCCTACGCCCTGACCAAGGTCATCACCAGCCACGAGCCGACCTTCTCGGGCCTGCTGGTGCTCTTCCTGACGGCCGGCATGGGCCTCGTCGGCTTCCTCGACGACTACATCAAGATCGTCAAGCAGCGGAGCCTGGGCCTGCGGGCCAAGGCGAAGATGGCCGGCCAGCTGATCGTCGGCATCGCCTTCGCCGTGCTCGCGCTGCAGTTCGCGGACACCCGCGGCCAGACCCCGGCCTCCACCCGGCTCTCCTTCACCCAGGACTTCGGCTGGTCCGTCGGCCCGGTCATCTTCGTGGTGTGGGCGCTGTTCATGATCCTCGCGATGTCGAACGGCGTGAACCTCACCGACGGTCTCGACGGCCTCGCCACCGGCGCGTCCGTGATGGTCTTCGGCGCGTACGTCTTCATCGGCACCTGGCAGCACGGCCAGTCCTGCGGCAACCCGCTGACCGCCGGCGCCGCCTGTTACGAAGTGCGCGACCCGCTCGACCTGGCCGTCGTCGCCTCGGCCCTGATGGGCTCCTGCTTCGGCTTCCTGTGGTGGAACACCTCGCCCGCCAAGATCTTCATGGGTGACACCGGCTCGCTCGCCCTCGGCGGTGCCCTCGCGGGCCTCGCCATCTGCTCGCGCACCGAGCTGCTGCTGGCCCTCCTCGGCGGCCTCTTCGTCCTGATCACCATGTCCGTGGTGATCCAGGTCGGCTCGTTCCGGATGACCGGGAAGCGCGTCTTCCGGATGGCCCCGCTCCAGCACCACTTCGAGCTCAAGGGGTGGAGCGAGGTCCTCGTGGTGGTCCGGTTCTGGATCATCCAGGGTCTGTGCGTGGCCATCGGCCTCGGAATCTTCTACGCGGGATGGCTGGCCATCAAGTGACACCCCTCTCCGGTTCCTCCGCCCCCTCCGCCTGGAGCGGCAAGAACATCACCGTCGCCGGCCTCGGCGTGAGCGGCATCAGCGCCGCCCGCGCCCTGGCCGGCCTCGGCGCCCGCGTGACGGTCGTCGACGGCGGCGACGGCCCGCGGCTGCGGGAGCGCGCGGCCGCCCTGGAGGAGGCGGGCATCGCGGTCCGCCTCGGAGACGCGGAGACCCTGCCCGAGGGCACGGAGCTCGTCGTCACCTCCCCGGGCTGGAAGCCGTCGAGCCCGCTGTTCGCGGCCGCCGCCGCGGCCGGCGTGGACGTCGTGGGCGACGTCGAGATCGCCTGGCGCCTGCGCGAGGAGGGCGGCCGGAAGCCGGCCGCCTGGCTCGCCGTCACCGGCACCAACGGCAAGACCACCACCGTCCAGATGCTGGCCTCGATCCTGAAGGCCGCGGGCCTGCGCACCCGGGCCGTCGGCAACATCGGCACGCCGATCGTCGACGTGGTCCTGGGCGAGGAGGAGTACGACGTCCTCGCCGTCGAGCTCTCCAGCTACCAGCTGCACTGGGCGCCGTCCGTCCGCGCCCACTCCGCGGCCGTCCTCAACCTCGCCCCCGACCACCTCGACTGGCACGGCTCCATGAAGGCCTACGCCGCCGACAAGGGCCGGATCTACGAGGGCAACCGGGTCGCCTGCGTCTACAACGCCGCCGACCCCGCCACCGAGCACCTGGTCCGCCAGGCCGACGTCGAGGAGGGCTGCCGCGCCATCGGCTTCACCCTCGGCGCCCCCGGCCCGTCCATGCTCGGCGTCGTCGAGGGCATCCTCGTGGACCGCGCCTTCGTCGAGGACCGGCGGACGACCGCGCAGGAGCTCGCCGAGGTCTCCGACGTGAAGCCCGCGGCCCCGCACAACGTCGCCAACGCCCTCGCGGCAGCGGCCCTGGCCCGCGCCTTCGGCGTCGAGCCCGCGGCCGTCCGGGAGGGCCTGCGCGCCTTCCGCCCGGACGCCCACCGCATCGCCCACGTCGCGGACGTCGCCGGCGTCGCGTACGTGGACGACTCCAAGGCCACCAACACCCACGCCGCCGAGGCGTCCCTGGCGGCCTACGAGTCGATCGTGTGGATCGCCGGCGGCCTCGCCAAGGGCGCCACGTTCGACAGCCTCGTCACCACGGCCGCGAAGCGGCTGCGCGGCGTGGTCCTCATCGGTGCCGACCGCGCCCTGATCGCGGAAGCGCTGGCGCGACACGCCCCGGATGTCCCGGTCGTCGACCTCGACCGGACCGACACTGGGGCGATGGCCGCGGCGGTGCGGGAAGCCGCGCGGCTCGCCGGGCCGGGGGACACCGTGCTGATGGCCCCGGCCTGCGCCTCGATGGACATGTTCACCGACTACAACGAGCGCGGCGAGGCCTTCGCCGAGGCGGTCCGGGACCTGGCCGGCCAGGAGCCCGGCAGCGCCACGGACGCGTAGCCGCACGTCCCCCCACGGCGGGCTCCGGTTGACCAGAATGGACCGACCGGACCGGAGCGGCCGGACCCGGCGGCGTGCGACCGGGCGCCGCCGGAGACAGCGAAGGGGACATCCGGATGCACGCGGACGACACCCTGGGGCCGTCCGGCCCCTGGACGGCCCTGCGCGGCCCCGTCGCGCGCTCCGGGCCCGCCGGGACGGCCCGCCCGCGCCCCGCAGGGGCCCGTGGAGGCGGTGCGGGGCGCGGCGGGCCCCGGCGGCCCGGTCCGCCCCGCGGCAGCCTGCTGGGGGGCCTCAGGCAGCTCCACCGGCGCGCCAAGCGGGCCTGGGACCGCCCGCTGACCGCCTATTACCTGGTGATGGGCGGCTCCCTGCTGATCATCGTGCTCGGCCTGGTCATGGTCTACTCGGCCTCGCAGATCAAGGCCCTGCAGAACGGCCTGCCGCCCACCTACTTCTTCCGCAAGCAGCTGCTGGCGGCCGCGATCGGCAGCGCGATGCTGCTGCTGGCCGCCCGCATGCCCGTACGGCTGCTGCGGGTCTTCGCCTACCCGGCGCTGGCCGGATCGCTCTTCCTGCTCTGCCTGGTGCAGGTGCCCGGCATCGGCCAGACCATCAACGGCAACACCAACTGGATCTCCCTCGGCGGCCCGTTCCAGCTCCAGCCGAGCGAGTTCGCCAAGCTCGCGCTGGTGCTGTGGGGCGCCGACCTGCTGGCCCGTAAACAGTCCAAGAAGCTGCTCACCCAGTGGAAGCACCTGCTGGTGCCGCTGGTGCCGGTCACCTTCGTGCTGCTCGGCCTGATCATGCTGGGCGGCGACATGGGGACCACCGTGGTGCTCACCACGGTGCTGCTGGGGCTGCTGTGGGTGGCCGGGGCGCCCACCCGGCTGTTCGCCGGGGTCTTCGGCGTCACCGCCGTGCTGGCCGTGCTGTTCATCAAGACCAGCGCCAACCGGATGTCCCGGCTGGCCTGCATCGGGGCCACCGAGCCCGGCGACCACGACCAGTGCTGGCAGGCCGTGCACGGAATCTACGCGCTGGCCAACGGCGGCTGGTTCGGGGCCGGACTCGGAGCGAGTGTGGAGAAATGGGGCGAACTCCCCGAACCCCACACCGACTTCATCTTCGCCATCACCGGCGAGGAGCTGGGCCTGGCGGGGACGCTGTCGGTGCTCGCCCTCTTCGCGGCTCTAGGCTATGCGGGTATCCGCGTGGCCGGACGCACGGAGGACCCCTTCGTGAGGTACGCCGCGGGAGGTGTGACCACCTGGATCACGGCCCAGGCCGTGGTCAACATCGGTGCGGTGCTCGGCCTGCTGCCGATCGCCGGTGTCCCCCTGCCGCTGTTCTCCTACGGAGGGTCCGCCCTGCTGCCGACCATGTTCGCCATCGGACTGCTGATCGCCTTCGCGCGCGACGAACCCGGTGCGCGGGCGGCGCTGGCCATGCGGCAGCCTGGGGTGAGATGGAAGACGATGAGACGGCGCGTCAAGAAGCGACCGTCCGGAGAGCGGTGAATTTCGGTGCATGTCGTACTCGCCGGTGGGGGGACCGCCGGCCACATCGAGCCCGCGCTCGCCCTCGCGGACGCCCTGCGCAGGCAGGACCCGACCGTGGGGATCACGGCGCTCGGCACGGAGCGGGGCCTGGAGACCCGCCTCGTGCCCGAGCGGGGCTATGAGCTCGGTCTCATCCCCGCCGTACCGCTGCCCCGCAAGCCCACGCCCGAGCTGATCACCGTCCCCGGGCGGCTGCGCGGCACGATCAAGGCGGCCGAGCAGATCCTGGAGCGCACCAAGGCGGACTGCGTGGTCGGCTTCGGCGGCTACGTGGCGCTGCCCGGCTACCTGGCCGCCAAGCGGCTCGGGGTGCCGATCATCGTGCACGAGGCCAACGCCCGGCCCGGCCTCGCCAACAAGATCGGCTCGCGCTACGCCGCCGGGGTCGCGGTGTCGACCCCGGACAGCAAGCTGCGCAACGCCCGCTACGTGGGCATCCCGCTGCGCCGCACCATCGCCACGCTGGACCGCGGCGCCGTGCGCCCGGAGGCGCGGGCCTACTTCGGCCTGGACCAGAGCCTGCCCACGCTGCTGGTCTCCGGCGGCTCCCAGGGCGCCCGCCGGCTGAACGAGGTCATCCAGGCGGCCGTCCCGTTCCTGCAGCGCTCCGGCATTCAGGTGCTGCACGCGGTCGGTCCGAAGAACGACCTGCCGCACGTGGACAACATGCCCGGAATGCCGCCCTACATCCCGGTACCGTACGTGGACCGGATGGACCTCGCGTACGCCGCGGCCGACATGATGCTCTGCCGCGCGGGCGCGATGACCGTCGCCGAGCTGTCCGCCGTCGGGCTGCCCGCCGCCTACGTCCCGCTGCCCATCGGCAACGGCGAACAGCGGCTGAACGCCCAGCCGGTGGTCAAGGCCGGCGGCGGACTGCTGGTGGACGACGCCGAGCTGACGCCCGAATGGGTGCAGCACCACGTGCTCCCGGTGCTCGCCGACCCGCACCGGCTGTACGAGATGTCCCGCGCCGCCTCCGAGTTCGGCCGCCGGGACGCCGACGACCTGCTCGTCGGCATGGTGTACGAGGCGATCGCCGCCAAGAGAGCGGGCTGAGGCCCGGAGCAGGAGGCTGGACAGTGGCCGGACCGACGACCGCCCGGCGCGGTGGCGCGAAGAGCAAGAAGTCGGTGCGGCCCGGATCCGGCGGCAGGGCGGCGCCCTCCCGTCCGGCCGGGAAGCCGGCCGGGAGACCGCCGGGGGGCGGCCCGCGCCGCTCCGGCCTCCGCTCCGGCCTGCCGCGCGGCCGCCGGCTGGTCCTCTGGGCCGTGGCCGCCGTGCTGGCCGCCGGCGCCGCCGCCTGGGCGCTCTACGGGTCCGGCTGGCTGCGCGCCACCCGTGTGGAGGTCTCCGGCACGCGGGTGCTGACGCCCGGTGAGGTGCGGGCGGCCGCCGACGTGAAGCTCGGCGGTCCGCTGGTCTCCGTGGACACCGGCGCCATCGAGGAGCGGCTGCGCGCCGCCCTGCCGCGGATCGAATCGGTCGTCGCCGAGCGTTCCTGGCCGCACACGGTCGGGCTGAAAGTGGTCGAACGGCAGCCGAAAGCGATCGTCGAGGACACGGGGGGCTCCGCGAAGGGCGGCAGGTTCACCGAAATCGACGGTTCGGGCGTGCGGTTCGCCACAGTCGATCATGCTCCCCCGGGCGTTCCCCGGCTGACCGTGGAGCCCTCGGCGACCGCCCGGGCCAGCCTGCGCCGGTTCGGTCCGGGGCGTCTGGAGCGCGAGGGCGTGCGGGTCGCGGAGGCCCTGCCCGCCGCCGTCCGGGCGGACACCCGCGTGATCCACGTACGCTCGTACGACTCCATCACCCTGGAGCTGACGGACGGTCGGACGGTGGTCTGGGGCAGCGGCGAGCGGGGCGAGGCGAAGGCCCGCGCGCTGACCGCCCTGCTGAAGGCCGCGCGGGAGGCCGATCACTTCGATGTGAGCGCTCCCAGTGCTCCCGCGGCATCGGGGAGTTGACGGGCGGGGGTGCCGCCCACCACCCTGGCTGGCTACGGCTATGGGTGATCACATAGGGTGAAAAGAAAAACGGGAGGTTCGGCGTGTTCGTTGAACGCGCGCGGCTTGTCGACTTAGTGTCCTGTTCGGAGAACCCCACCGAACAGCGGCACCGGTAACCCTAAACTTCACGTTGAGGGTTCGGGTCGGCACTGAACCGTCCCCCAGGCATACGTAACTCGAGGCGAGAGGCCTTCGACGTGGCAGCACCGCAGAACTACCTCGCAGTCATCAAGGTCGTCGGCATCGGCGGCGGTGGCGTGAACGCCATCAACCGGATGATCGAGGTCGGTCTCAAGGGCGTCGAGTTCATCGCGATCAACACCGATGCACAGGCCCTGCTGATGAGCGACGCCGATGTGAAGCTCGATGTCGGCCGTGAGCTCACCCGCGGCCTCGGCGCCGGCGCCAACCCCGACGTCGGCCGCAAGGCCGCCGAGGACCACCGCGAGGAGATCGAGGAGGTCCTCAAGGGGGCCGACATGGTCTTCGTGACCGCCGGCGAGGGCGGCGGCACCGGTACCGGCGGCGCGCCCGTCGTGGCCAACATCGCCCGCTCGCTGGGCGCCCTGACGATCGGTGTGGTCACCCGCCCGTTCACCTTCGAGGGCCGCCGCCGCGCCAACCAGGCGGAGGACGGCATCGCGGGGCTGCGCGAAGAGGTCGACACCCTCATCGTGATCCCGAACGACCGGCTGCTGTCCATCTCGGACCGTCAGGTGAGCGTGCTCGACGCGTTCAAGTCCGCGGACCAGGTGCTGCTGTCGGGCGTCCAGGGCATCACCGACCTGATCACCACCCCGGGCCTGATCAACCTCGACTTCGCGGACGTCAAGTCCGTGATGTCCGAGGCGGGCTCGGCCCTCATGGGCATCGGCTCGGCGCGCGGCGACGACCGCGCCGTGGCCGCGGCCGAGATGGCGATCTCCTCGCCGCTGCTGGAGGCGTCGATCGACGGCGCCCGCGGCGTCCTGCTCTCCATCTCCGGCGGCTCCGACCTCGGTCTCTTCGAGATCAACGAGGCCGCCCAGCTGGTCAGCGAGGCCGCCCACCCCGAGGCCAACATCATCTTCGGTGCCGTCATCGACGACGCCCTGGGCGACGAGGTCCGGGTCACCGTCATCGCCGCCGGCTTCGACGGCGGCCAGCCGCCCGCCAAGGGCAGCCGCGACAAGGTGCTCGGCTCCTCCTACGGCTCCGGCCGCGACGAGAGCACCCCGTCCGCCCCGGCCGCGCGCCCGGCCGCCCCGGCCGAGCCGGTCCGCCCCTCCTTCGGGGGCCTCGGCAACGTGACCCCGCGCACCGAGGAGCCCGTCACCGAGCCCGCGCCGGTCAACGAGCTCCCCTCGCCGCCGGTCGCCTCCCCGCAGGTTCCCCCGGCCCGCCCGTACCAGGACTCGACCGCCGAGGAACTGGACGTTCCGGACTTCCTCAAGTAGGACCACGAGCGAGTGAGCGGCATAGGACAACAGCACGCAGTGACATCGGAAGCTGTGTCGTCCGGGAAGCATGCGAGCGGCGCGCACTTCGCCTTCACCGACAGGTGGGGCGGGGTGAGCGCCGCTCCGTTTGACGAGCTCAACCTCGGCGGCGCGGTCGGTGACGACCCCGCCGCCGTCCGGGCCAACCGGGAGCGCGCGGCGAGGTCGCTCGGTCTCGACCCGGCGGACGTCGTCTGGATGAACCAGGTGCACGGCCGGGACGTGGCCGTGGTCGACGGTCCGTGGCGGACCTCCGAGGTCCCCGCGGTCGACGGAGTGGTGACGGCCCGTCGGGGTCTGGCCCTCGCGGTCCTGACCGCCGACTGCACTCCGGTGCTGCTGGCCGACCCGGTTGCCGGGGTCGTGGGCGCGGCCCACGCCGGCCGCCCCGGCCTGGTGGCCGGAGTGGTTCCCGCGACCGTCGAGACGATGATCACTCTCGGCGCGGACCCCGCCCGGATCCTCGCCCGCACCGGGCCCGCGGTCTGCGGCCTGTGCTACGAGGTGCCCGAGGAGATGCGGGCCGAGGTCGCCGCGGCCGTGCCCGAGGCCTGGGCCACCACCCGGCAGGGCACCCCCGCCGTGGACGTGGTCGCAGGGGTCCGGGCCCAACTCGCCCGGCTCGGCGTGGAGATGAGCGGACAATCTCACATCTGCACGCTGGAGTCGGCCGATCACTTCTCGTACCGGCGCGAGCGCACGACGGGACGACTTGCTAGCTACGTCTGGTTGGACTGAGGGCTGTGACGGACCGCAGAACCGAACTCGCTGACAATCTGGCCCGCGTGGAGGAACGTATCTCCATGGCCTGCGCCAAGGCGGGCCGCCCGCGCGAGGACGTGACCCTGATCGTGGTCACCAAGACCTACCCCGCCTCCGACGTGCGGCTCCTCGCCGAGCTCGGGGTGCGGCACGTCGCCGAGAACCGCGACCAGGAGGCGGCCCCGAAGGCGGCCGAATGCGCGGATCTGCCGCTCACCTGGCACTTCGTCGGACAATTGCAGACGAACAAGGTTCGTTCGGTGGCGAGTTATGCCGGCTTTGTGCATTCGGTCGACCGGACCCGGCTCGTCTCCGCGCTCTCGGCGGCGGCGGTCAAGGCCGGCCGGACGCTGGACTGCCTGATCCAGGTGGCACTTGACGCAGAGTCGGGTGAACGGGGCGAAAGGGGCGGGGTCGCACCCGACGGTGTGACCGAACTCGCCGACGCCCTCGCCGGAGCCGAAGCGCTGCGCCCCGCAGGCCTGATGACGGTGGCTCCGCTCGTCGGACCATATGCCGGGCGACCGCGGGCCGCCTTCGACCGGCTGATGGAAATCTCAACGGGCCTGCGCGCGGCCCATCCTGCTGCGAACATGGTGTCAGCAGGGATGAGCGCGGATCTGGATGACGCAGTGGCGGCCGGAGCGACACATGTACGTGTCGGATCGGCGGTACTCGGAGTCCGACCCAGGCTCGGGTAACGTCGCCAAGAAGTCGGACCACAGCAAAAAATATGGTCATTCCCGCCAGAAGGCGGGCAGACCGAGTGGATCCAAGGCGCCGTTGACGGAGCCGATCCACCACAGAGCGGAGGACGCAGAGAATGGCCGGCGCGATGCGCAAGATGGCGGTCTACCTCGGCCTCGTGGAGGACGATGGGTACGACGGCCCGGGGTTCGACCCCGACGACGAGTTCGAACCCGAGCCGGAGCCCGACCGACGCAGGCAGCAGCATCAGCAGCAACACCTCGCACAACAGACGCAATCGGACGAACCGGTTCGAGTCGCCCAGCCGCCTGCACAGCGCGAACCCGCTCCGCTCACAGCGGAAACGGGACGACCCGCCCGAATCGCCCCCGTGGCGTCCATCACACCCGAACGCCACTCTCTGGAGAAGAACGCACCGGTGATCATGCCCAAGGTTGTGTCCGAGCGGGAGCCGTACCGCATCACGACATTGCACCCCCGGACCTACAACGAAGCCCGTACCATCGGGGAACACTTCCGCGAGGGCACCCCGGTGATCATGAATCTGACGGAGATGGACGACACGGACGCGAAGCGACTTGTCGACTTCGCCGCCGGCCTCGTCTTCGGTCTCCACGGCAGCATCGAGCGGGTGACGCAGAAGGTGTTCCTGCTGTCTCCTGCTAACGTCGATGTCACGGCGGAGGACAAGGCCCGCATCGCAGAGGGTGGGTTCTTCAATCAGAGCTGAGACGCAATACCTGGCGACACCGGGAGAATGACGGCCGAACAGGCCGGGTACGAGCAAGGGGAGAGGGAAGCGCGAGATGAGCATCGCACTGCAGGTGATCTACATCGCGCTGTATTGCTTCCTTTTTGTGCTGATCTTCCGACTGGTGATGGATTACGTCTTCCAGTTCGCTCGCTCATGGCAACCCGGTAAGGCGATGGTGGTCATCCTTGAGGCCACCTACACTGTCACCGATCCGCCACTCAAGCTTCTGCGGCGGTTCATTCCGCCGCTGCGTCTCGGGGGCGTGGCGCTCGACCTGTCCTTCTTCGTATTGATGATTATCGTCTTCATCCTGATCCGCGTCGTGGAGCAGGTGTGAACGATACGGTCTTGCCGATTGCCGACGACTACGTTGAGGTGAAGAAGAGATGCCGTTGACCCCCGAGGACGTGCGGAACAAGCAGTTCACGACCGTCCGTCTCCGAGAAGGCTATGACGAGGACGAGGTCGATGCCTTCCTGGACGAGGTCGAGGCCGAACTGACCCGTCTGCTCCGCGAGAACGAGGACCTGCGCGCCAAGCTGGCCGCCGCCACGCGTGCCGCCGCGCAGAACCAGCAGCAGGGCATGCGCAAGCCCGAGCAGCAGGAGCAGCGACCCGGCGGGGCTCCGGTGCCCGCCGCCATATCGGGACCGCAGCCGGTGCCGCAGCAGCAGCAGATGGGCGGCCCGCCGCAGCTTCCGGGCGGTGCCCCGCAGCTGCCGGCCGGCCCGAGCGGTCACGGCCACGGTCCCCAGGGTCCGCACGGTCCCGGCCCGATGGGGCAGAACGGTCCCATGGGTCAGAACGGCCCCATGGGCGGCCCGATGGGCGGCCCCATGGGCCAGAACGGTCCCATGGGTCAGAACGGAATGGGGCAGAACGGTCCTATGGGTCAGAACCCCATGGGTCAGAACGGTCCCATGGGCGGCCCGCAGCTTCCGCAGGGTCAGGGCCCGGGCGGCGACAGCGCTGCCCGAGTGCTCTCGCTCGCCCAGCAGACCGCGGACCAGGCGATCGCGGAGGCCCGTTCCGAGGCCAACAAGATCGTCGGCGAGGCGCGCAGCCGTGCCGAGGGCCTGGAGCGGGACGCCCGCGCCAAGGCCGACGCCCTGGAGCGGGACGCCCAGGAGAAGCACCGCGTCGCGATGGGCTCCCTGGAGTCCGCCCGCGCCACGCTGGAGCGCAAGGTCGAGGACCTGCGCGGCTTCGAGCGCGAGTACCGCACGCGTCTGAAGTCCTACCTGGAGAGCCAGCTGCGCCAGCTGGAGAACCAGGCGGACGACTCGCTGGCCCCGCCGCGCAACCCCAACACCCCGTCGCTGCCCGCGGCCCCCTCGATGAGCGGGTCGATGGCTCCGGCAGGTGCGGGCATGGGCGGTCACAGCATGGGCGGCAACCCGTCCATGGGTGGCAACACCTCGATGGGCGGCAACTCCTCCATGGGTGGTCCGTCCTACGGCGGCCAGCAGCAGATGTCCCCGGCGATGACCCAGCCGATGGCACCGGTGCGGCCGCAGGGCCAGCAGCCGATGCAGCAGGCGCCGTCCCCGATGCGGGGCTTCCTCATCGACGAGGACGACAACTGACGGGCCCGCACGGCCGCTAGTCGGCAGTCGGTCGGTCGGCAGTCATAAAGGGCCGGGCCCCTGGGATTTCCCAGGGGCCCGGCCCTTTTCTGCGATCTCTTCGTGCGGTCTTTATGGCCCACGAATATCCGGCCGTACGACAATCGCCGGGGCGGTTCGGAGAACCACCCCGGCGATTTCGGGAACTTCCGCTCTTATACGGAGACCTTGCGCAGGCGGAACGTCAGCGACAGGCCTTCGTCGCTGAAAGGCTCACCGTAGGAGGAATCCGCCTCGCCCCGGGCGAAGTCGAGGGCGAGCACCTCGTCGGCGACCATTGCGGCGTGCTCGGAAAGGGCCTCGGCCGTCTCCGGGTCGGTGGCGGACCAGCGGACCGCGATCCGGTCGGCGACGTCGAGGCCGCTGTTCTTCCGGGCCTCCTGGATCAGCCGGACAGCGTCGCGGGCGAGGCCCGCGCGGCGCAGCTCCGGGGTGACCTCCAGGTCGAGCGCCACCGTGGCACCCGAGTCCGAGGCCACGGACCAGCCCTCGCGCGGGGTTTCGGTGATGATGACCTCGTCGGGGGAGAGGGCCACCTGCTCGCCGTCCACCTCGACCGCGGCCGTGCCCTCGCGCAGGGCCAGCGACAGGGCTGCCGCATCGGCCGCCGCAATGGCCTTCGCCACCGCCTGGACGCCCTTGCCGAACCGCTTGCCCAGGGCCCGGAAGTTGGCCTTGGCCGTGGTGTCGACGAGCGAGCCGCCCACCTCGGACAGGGAGGCGAGGGAGGAGACGTTGAGCTCCTCGGTGATCTGCGCGCGCAGCTCGGCGCCCAGCTCGTCGAAGCCGGCCGAGGCCACCAGCGCGCGGGAGAGCGGCTGACGGGTCTTGACGCCGGACTCGGCGCGCGTGGCGCGGCCCAGCTCGACCAGGCGCCGGACGAGCAGCATCTGCTGCGACAGCTTCGGGTCGACGAGCGCGGCGTCCGCCTTCGGCCACGTGGCCAGGTGGACCGACTCCGGGGCCTCCGGGTCGACCGGGACGACCAGGTCCTGCCACACCCGCTCGGTGATGAACGGCACCAGCGGGGCCATCAGCCGGGTCACGGTCTCCACGACCTCGTGGAGGGTGCGCAGCGCGGCCGCGTCGCCCTGCCAGAACCGGCGGCGCGAGCGGCGCACGTACCAGTTGGACAGGTCGTCCACGAAGGCGGAGAGCAGCTTGCCGGCGCGCTGGGTGTCGTAGGCCTCCATGGCCTCGGTGACCTGGCCGGTGAGCGTGTTGAGCTCGCCGAGCAGCCAGCGGTCCAGCAGCGGGCGGTCGGCCGGGGCCGGGTCCGCGGCGCTGGGCGCCCAGCCGGACGTGCGGGCGTAGAGGGCCTGGAAGGCGACCGTGTTCCAGTAGGTGAGGAGCGTCTTGCGGACGACCTCCTGGATGGTGCCGTGGCCCACGCGGCGCGCGGCCCACGGGGAGCCGCCGGCGGCCATGAACCACCGGACGGCGTCGGCGCCGTGCTGGTCCATGAGCGGGATCGGCTGGAGGATGTTGCCCAGGTGCTTGGACATCTTCCGGCCGTCCTCGGCGAGGATGTGGCCCAGGCAGACGACGTTCTCGTACGACGACTTGTCGAAGACGAGGGTGCCGACGGCCATCAGCGTGTAGAACCAGCCGCGGGTCTGGTCGATGGCCTCCGAGATGAACTGCGCCGGGTAGCGCTGCTCGAAGAGCTCCTTGTTCTTGTACGGGTAGCCCCACTGCGCGAACGGCATCGAGCCCGAGTCGTACCAGGCGTCGATGACCTCCGGCACGCGCACGGCCCGGTGCGAGCAGCCCTCGGCGGTGCAGGTGAAGGTGACGTCGTCGATGTGGGGGCGGTGCGGGTCCAGGCCGCTCTGGTCGGTGCCGGTGAGCTCGGAGAGCTCGGCCAGCGAGCCGACGCAGGTGAGGTGGTTCTCCTCGCAGCGCCAGATGGGCAGCGGGGTGCCCCAGTAGCGGTTGCGGGAGAGGGCCCAGTCGATGTTGTTGTTCAGCCAGTCGCCGAAGCGGCCGTGCTTGACCGACTCGGGGAACCAGTTGGTCTTCTCGTTCTCCTGGAGCAGCCGGTCCTTGATCGCGGTGGTGCGGATGTACCAGGAGGGCTGGGCGTAGTAGAGGAGCGCGGTGTGGCAGCGCCAGCAGTGCGGGTAGCTGTGCTCGTAGGCGATGTGCTTGAAGAGCAGGCCGCGCTCGGAGAGGTCCGCGACGAGCTTCTCGTCGGCCTTCTTGAAGAACTGGCCGCCGACGAGGCCGAGGCCCTCCTCGAAGGTGCCGTCCGGGCGGACCGGGTTGACGACCGGCAGGCCGTAGGCGCGGCAGGTCCTGAGGTCGTCCTCACCGAAGGCGGGCGCCTGGTGGACCAGGCCCGTGCCGTCCTCGGTCGTCACGTACTCGGCGTTGACGACGAAGTTCGCGCCCTCCAGCTCGACCAGGTCGAACGGGCGGCGGTAGGCCCAGCGCTCCATCTCACGGCCGGTGAACGACCGGCCGGTGGCCGTCCAGCCCTCGCCGAGGGCCTTCTCCAGCAGCGGCTCGGCGACGACCAGCTGCTCGGTGCCGTCGGTGGCCACGACGTACGTGACGTCGGGGTGGGCGGCCGCCGCCGTGTTGGACACCAGGGTCCAGGGGGTGGTCGTCCACACGAGGAGCGAGGCCTCTCCGGCGAGCGGGCCGGACGTCAGCGGGAAGCGGACGAAGACGGACGGGTCGACGACCGTCTCGTAGCCCTGGGCCAGCTCGTGGTCGGACAGGCCGGTGCCGCAGCGGGGGCACCAGGGGGCGACGCGGTGGTCCTGCACCAGCAGGCCCTTGTTGAAGATCTCCTTCAGCGACCACCAGACGGACTGGACGTACTCCGGGTCCATCGTGCGGTAGGCGTCGTCCAGGTCGACCCAGTAGCCCATGCGGGTGGTGAGCTCGGCGAACGCGTCCGTGTGGCGGGTGACGGACTCGCGGCACTTGTCGTTGAAGGCGGCGATGCCGTACGCCTCGATGTCCTGCTTGCCGGAGAAGCCCAGCTCCTTCTCCACCGCGAGCTCGACCGGCAGGCCGTGGCAGTCCCAGCCGGCCTTCCGGCCGACGTGGTAGCCCTGCATCGTGCGGAAGCGGGGGAAGACGTCCTTGAAGACGCGGGCCTCGATGTGGTGGGCGCCCGGCATGCCGTTGGCGGTGGGCGGGCCCTCGTAGAACACCCACTCGGGGCGGCCCTCGGACTGTTCGAGCGTACGGGCGAAGATCTTCTGCTCGCGCCAGAACTCGAGCACGGCGTGCTCCAGGGCGGGCAGGTCGACCTGCGCGGGTACCTGGCGGTACTGCGTCATCGGCTTCCTCCGGCGGGACGGTTGTGCGCTGTCCGTCGGAGGGACGAGAGCGTTGCGCTGCTCCCGCGGTACCACCCTCCTTGGCCGCAGGCGTAGCCCGCCTCCGGCCCCCTCATTAGGGTCGCGACGCCGGTTCTACTGACCCCTGGGGGCGTTCCTCCGGCGGCTCCGGGCTGATCTTCACCCCGCGCACGCCTCCGGGCTCGCACCGTCCCCGGATCGCTGATGGCTGCGTGCGGCGCTACTCGTCCCATCCACGCCTTTCGCTGGGCCCAGTGTACGGGGCGGGACCGGACGCGGCCCACCGGTTTCGGCCGGGGCCGGGCGGGGGACCGGTCCGGTCCGATTACAGGGCCGGGGGCGGGGCACAACCGATGAGACCGGCGTGCCCCGTTGCCGCGTGCCCGGTGGAGTTTTATCGTTCCGGCACGATTCGCGCGCAAGATCATAAAATGTGAAGGGGCCGCGGTTCATGGTGGCGAAGAGAGCGGGCGCGGGATCGGCTGGGGCCGCTCCCGCGAAGGGGACCGCCGCCCGGGGCGGTCCCGCCTCCGGCGGCGGAGGCGCCGTGCGTGCCGCCGGGGCTGCCGCGCCGGCACGCAAGCCCGCGGCCAAGGCCGGCGCCTCCGCCCCGGGGAACGCCGCCTCGGCCAAGGGGGCGGCTCCGGCGAGGAAGGCCGCAACCGTCACCCGGAAAGCCGCATCCGCTGCGAAGGGGACTTCTGGGGAGGCCGCCCCGGCGAAGAAGGTTGCCGCCAAGAAGCCCGGTTCCGCCGCGCAGAAGGCGGCCCCCGGGAAGAAGGCGACCTCTGCCAAGGCGGCGCCGGGGAGGAAGACGGCTTCGGCTGAGGAGGCTGCCGCGAAGAGGCCTCGTGTCGCGGCGGAAAAGGCGGCCTCGGCGAAGAAGACGACCTCCGCCAAGAGGGCCGTGGCCAAGAAGTCCGCCCCTGCCGCCGAGAAGGCGGCGCCGGGGAAGAAGGCTGCCGCGAAGGGGTCCGGTTCCACCGCGGAGAAGGCGGCTCCGGCCAAGGAAGCCGCGTCCGCCGCCAAGAAGGCAACCGCGGCCAAGAAGTCGACCGCCAAGAAGGCAGCCTCGGCTGGGGAGGCGGGCCCGGCGAAGAAGACCGCAACCGCTGCCAAGAAGGCGACCTCGGCCAAGAAGGCCACCGCCAAAAAGGCGGCCTCGGCCGAGGAGGCGGTCCCTGCCAAGAAGACCGCAACCGCCACCCGGAAAGCCGCGTCCGCTGCGAAGCGGACCGCTGGGGAGGCCGCCCCGGCCAAGAGGGCCGCCCCCGCCGAGCAGGGAACCTCCTCCAAGAAGGCGGCGCCTGCCAAGAAGGCCCCCGCCAAAAAGGCCGCCCCCGCCAAGAAGGCCGGTTCCAGGGGGCGGCAAGGCGAGCACTCTGCGCATGGGGACGCCGCGGGGGCGGCGACCGTTCCACCTGACAAGGCCGCCAAGGCCGAAGAAGCCGCACCTGCCCGGACGGCGGTGCCTGCTGAGAAGACGGGAGCCAGGACGGTGGCTGCTAAGAAGACCATGGACGGGACGCAGGCGGCCGGGAAGGTGCCGGGGGCCCGTACGGGACCGGCGGAGCCCGGTGAGCTCGCCGTACGGCCGGGGGAGGAGCCCTGGTCGCCCGCGGAGGTGGCCGAGGCCCGTACGGAGCTGCAGAGCGAGGTGCTGCGGCTGCGGGCGGAGATCGCCCACTCCGAGGAGGCGATCAGCGGCCTGATGCGGGACTCGGGCGACGGCGCGGGCGACGACCAGGCCGACACCGGCACCAAGAACATCACCCGGGAGCACGAACTGGCGCTGGCGGCGAACGCGCGGGAGATGCTGGACCAGACGGAGCGCGCGCTGGAGCGCCTCGACGCGGGCACGTACGGCCTCTGCGAGAACTGCGGGAAGCCGATCGGGAAGGCCCGCATGCAGGCCTTCCCGCGCGCCACCCTGTGTGTGGAGTGCAAGCAGCGCCAGGAACGCCGCTGACCCGGCCGCCCGCGGGTGCCGTACCCTCGTCCTCAGTCAGGCCGGCCCTGGCCCACCGGGACGACGTCGAGGGACTCACGTGACAGAGGCGGAACAGACCACCACCGGCACACCGGCGGCCGCGGAGGGCGCCACGCCCAAGGGCGGGCGGCGCATCGCGGTGCTCCTGGCGGTGGCCGCCTTCGCCTACCTCCTGGACCTCGGAAGCAAGCTGCTCGTGGTCGCCAAGCTGGAGCACCACGACCCGATCCCGGTGATCGGCAGCTGGCTGCAGCTCGAGGTGCTCCGCAACCGCGGCGCCGCCTTCGGCATCGGCGAGGCGATGACGGTGGTCTTCACGGTGATCGCCTCCGCCGTGATCGTGGTGATCGCGCGGATCGCCCGCAAGCTCTACAGCGTGCCGTGGGCGATCGCGCTCGGCCTGCTGCTCGGCGGCGCGCTGGGCAACCTCACGGACCGCCTGTTCCGCTCGCCGGGCGGCTTCGAGGGCGGGGTGGTCGACTTCATCGCGCCCGCGCACTTCGCGGTCTTCAACCTGGCCGACTCCGCGATCGTGTGCGGCGGTTTCCTCATCGTGATCCTGTCCTTCCGCGGCCTGGACCCGGACGGCACGGTCCACCAGGACTGATCCCGGGACGGGGGTGTCGCACCCGTCCGTCATACTCGACGGGTGAGCACCATTCCCGAGATCCGCGCCCTGCCCGTACCCGACGGCCTGGAGGGCGAGCGCGTCGACGCCGCCATCGCCCGTATGTTCGGCTTTTCCCGCACCAAGGCGGCCGAGCTGGCGGCCGCGGGCAAGGTCCAGCTCGACGGGGCCGAGGCCGGGAAGTCCGACCGGGTGACCGGCGGTGCCTGGCTGGAGGTCGAGATGCCCGCCGCGCCCGCGCCGGTGCAGATCGTCGCCGAGCCCGTCGAGGGCATGGAGATCGTCCACGACGACGACGACATCGTCGTGATCGTCAAGCCGGTCGGCGTGGCCGCGCACCCCAGCCCCGGCTGGACGGGTCCGACGGTCATCGGCGGCCTGGCCGCCGCGGGGTACCGCATCTCCACCTCCGGCGCCGCCGAGCGCCAGGGCATCGTCCACCGCCTGGACGTCGGCACCTCGGGCCTGATGGTCGTCGCCAAGTCCGAGCGCGCCTACACCCTGCTCAAGCAGCAGTTCCGCGAGCGCACGGTCGACAAGCGCTACCACACCCTGGTCCAGGGCCACCCGGATCCGATGAGCGGCACCATCGACGCCCCCATCGGCCGCCACCCCAACCACGACTACAAGTGGGCCGTCACCGCCGAAGGCAAGGCCTCGGTCACGCACTACGACCTCATCGAGGCCTTCCGTGCCGCCAGCCTGCTGGACGTGAAGCTGGAGACCGGCCGCACCCACCAGATCCGCGTGCACATGGCCGCTCACCGCCACCCCTGCGTCGGCGACCTCACCTACGGCGCCGACCCCACCCTCGCCAAGCGCCTCAAGCTCACCCGCCAGTGGCTGCACGCGGTGCGGCTCGGCTTCGAGCACCCCGAGGACGGCCGCTGGGTCGAGTTCGCGAGCGACTACCCCGAGGACCTGCAGCGCGCGCTGGACACCGTGCGCGCCGAGAGCGCGTAGGACGGCCGGGGCCCGTGAGGCGGGCGGGGAGCGGGTGAGGCAGGCTGGAGGCCTGTTCGACCGTTCCGACCCGCCCGGAGGGCCTCCGTGGACCAGCTCGCGCTGCTGTTCGTCCTGCTGTTCGGCGCGTTGGTCACGGTGCCGCTGGGCGACCGGCTGGGGCTGCCGTCCCCGGTGCTGATGACGCTCGGCGGGATCGTCCTCGCGCTGCTGCCGTTCGTGCCCAACGTGGACATCCCGCCGGAGTTCATCCTCCCGCTGGTGCTGCCGCCCCTGCTCTACGCCTCCGCCCAGCGCACCTCCTGGCGGCAGTTCGCGGTCAACCGCCGGCCGATCTTCCTGCTGGCGGTCGCGCTCGTGTTCGTCACGACCGCGGCCGTCGCCGCCGTCGCCGAAGCGATCGTGCCCGGCATCTCGGTGGCCGCCGCCGTGGCGCTGGGCGCCCTCGTCGCCCCGCCCGACCCGGTGGCCGCCACCGCCGTCGCGGGCTCCCTGGGGATGCCCCGCCGCCTGGTCTCCATCCTGGAGGGCGAGGGGCTCTTCAACGACGTCACCGCCATCGTGCTCTACCACGTGGCCATCGGTGCCGCCGTCAGCGGCCACTTCTCCGCGCCCCGCGCGGTCGCCGAGCTGGTCCTGTCCGCCGTGGTGGCCCTGGCGGTCGGGCTCGCCCTGGGCTGGGCCGCGAAGAAGCTGATGGACGTCCTCGGCGACGCGACCCTCCAGATCGGGCTCACCCTGCTCGTGCCGTTCGTCGCCTACGTCCTGGCCGAGGAGTTCAAGGGCTCCGGGGTGCTCGCGGTGCTGACCACCGCGCTCTTCCTCGCCGAGTACGCGACCGACGCCGACGACGTCCTGGGACGGCTGGCCGGGCACACCTTCTGGGAGATCATCGACACCCTCGTCACCGGCGTCGCCTTCGGCCTCGTCGGCCTGGAGCTCCACAACGCCATCGCCACCGCGGCCGGCCGCTGGGGCGAGATGCTGGGCATCGGCGGCATGATCGTCGGGGTCGTCGTGGGCGTACGGCTGCTGTGGCTGCTGCCCGCCGCCTGGCTCGCCAAGAGGCTGCACAAGCGCCGGGACCTCCACGAGGACATCCCCGTGAGCTGGCGCGAGACCGTCGTCATGTGGTGGTCCGGGATGCGCGGCGTGGCCTCCGTGGCGCTCGCCCTCGCCATCCCCCTGAAGACGGAATACGGCGCTCCCTTCCCCGCCCGCGACGAGATCCTCTTCATCGCCTTCGCCGTCATCATCTGCACCCTCGTCCTCCAGGGCATGACCCTGCCCCTCCTGGTCAAGCGGCTCGGGGTGCAGGCCGACACCGACGCGAGCCGGGAGCTGGAACGGGAGCTGGCCGTCCGCGCGACGAGGGCGGCCAAGCACCGCCTGTGGGAGATCGTGGAGGAGGAGGACCTCCCCGAGGACATGATGGAGATGCTGGGCCGGCGCGCCTACGACATGGCCGCCCGGATCAGCCCCGACATGATCGACGAGGAGCGGCGCGAGGCGCAGGCGCAGCGGGTGGAGAGGATCCGGGCCACCCACCGCGTCCAGAACGAGATGCTGTCCGCCGCCCGGCGCGAGGTGCTGGCGGCCCGCTCCGAGCCGGGCGTCGACCCGGAGGTGGTCGACCGCGTCATCCGCCACCTGGACGTCCGCACCTTGCGCGGCTGACGCCGGGGCCCGCAGGGGAAGTACCCCGGCGGAGCCTACGTCGTGCCGGGGCCCGGCCCGATGTCCTCCGACGTCGGCGGGGCCTGCCGCCGGTCGGGCGCCTCCTCCAGGCCCGGCGCCGGGGCCGTGTTGATGCGCGGCAGCGCATACGGATGCTCCCGCCGCAGCCACTCGATCAACCGCTCCCGCACCACGCACCGCAGCGTCCAGATGTCGTCCGAGTCCCGCGCCGTCACCAGCGCCCGCACCTGGATCGTCGACGGCGTCGTATCGGTGACCACCAGGCTCCAGGACCGCCCGTCCCACTCCGGCAGGCCCTTGAGGATCTCGTACAGCCGCTCCCGCATGAGGTCTATCGGCGTCGAGTGGTCCAGGTGGAAGAAGACCGTGCCGGTCATCCGGGGATTGCTGCGGGACCAGTTCTCGAAGGGCCGGCTGGTGAAGTACGAGACCGGCATCGTGATCCGCCGCTCGTCCCACGTCGTGACCACCAGATACGTGAGCGTGATCTCCTCCACACGCCCCCACTCGCGCTCGACGACTACCGTGTCCCCGATCCGCACGAGGTCGCCGAAGGCGATCTGCAGCCCGGCGAAGAGGTTGGCGAGGGTCGACTGGGCCGCCACACCGGCGACGATGCCGATGACGCCGGCCGAGGCCAGCACGGACACCCCGGCGGTCCGCATGGCCGGGAACGTCAGCAGCATCGCCGCCACGGCCACCACGCACACGGCCGCCGTGACGACCTGCTGGATCAGTGTCACCTGGGTCCGTACCCGCCGCACCCTGGCGGGATCCGCGGCGCGGGCGGCGTAGCGCGCGTAGGAGGCCTCCACTATGGCGACGGCGACCCGCACCACCAGCCACGCGCAGGCGCCGATCAGCACCAGCGTCAGCGCGTGGCCGACCGTGTCCTCCTGCTTCTTCGGGATGCCGGCGGAGCGGAAGCTGCCGCGCAGCAGCGCCGTGCACAGCACGACCTGCAGCGGGAGGCGGCAGCGGCGCAGCAGGTCCCACAGCGGGGTCTCGGGGTGCCGCTCGTCGATTCTGCGCACCACGTGATCGGCCAGCCACCCCACGACCAGGGTGACGATCAACGCCCCGCCGACGACGGACAGGGGACGCAGCACGCCCTCCATGGACACCTCAGCTCCTTCCGGCCGGCTGCTGCTCACCGGTGGCGCTCCCTCCCGACCGTAACTGGCACGATGGGGAGCACGCGATCCACCTGTTAGGAAGTGACTCCAGTGGCGTCCTCTACCACGATTGTCCTTTTTCATTCGGCCTACGGCCTGCGGCCTGCCGTGCACGCCGCCGCCGAGCGGCTCCGCGCCGCCGGGCACGAGGTGCACGTGCCGGACCTCTACCAGGGCCGGACGGCGGAGACGGTCGAGGACGGGATGGCCGTCAAGGACGAGATCGGGCACGACGAACTGCTGCGCCGGGCGATCACCGCGGTCGCCCCGCTGTCGGACCGCGGCCTGGTCTACGCCGGCTTCTCGCTCGGCGGGTCGATCGCGCAGAACCTGGCACTGGGCGACGAGAAGGCGCGCGGCCTGCTGCTCCTGCACGGCACCTCGGACCTGGCCGAGGACGCGTCCGTGGACGAACTGCTTGTCCAGCTGCACGTCGCCGACCCGGACCCGTTCGAGCCGCACGACTGGCTGAACGCGTGGTACCTGCGCATGGGCCGGGCCGGGGCGGACGTGGAGGTCCACAGGTACCCCGGTGCGGGGCACCTGTTCACGGACCCGGACCTTCCGGACTACGACGCGGAGGCCGCGGAGACGGCCTGGCGCGTCGCGCTGGACTTCCTGGCGGAGATCGCGGAGGCGTAGCCCCCGGTCAGCGGACCGGCGTCTTCACGCGCTCGATCTGCTGCGTGCCCGTGCGCGTCCGGTACGAGCGGGCCCACTCCGCCGTCGCCTTCGGGTCGGACTTGTCGGAGAGGACGTAGTAGTCCATCTGCGCCTGCTCCGGGGTGACGTCGAGGACGCCGTAGCCGTGGGAGTCCATGTCGACCCACTTCGCGTGCCGGTTGGCCGCCTTGATCGCGGCGACCGCGGCGAGCGAGACGGTGTGCGGGGCCACGCCCAGGAGGTCGTCCAGGTTGTCGGAGCTCACCGACGTGACGACGAACTCGGTGGCGACGGACGGCGACAGCGGGTACGTGGCGGCCGTCTTCGGCACGTCGTTGGCCCAGGCCATGTGGATGTCACCGGTGAGGAAGACGGTGTTGCGGATCCCGCGGTCGCTCAGGTGGCCGAGCAGCTCGCGCCGGTCGTCGGTGTAGCCGTCCCACTGGTCGGTGTTGGCGGCTATGCCGCCGGCCGGCAGGCCCAGGAGCTTGGCGAGCGGCTCCAGCAGGTGCGCGGGGAGGGCGCCGAAGGCGAAGGGGGAGATCATCACGGGGTTGCCGACGAGGCGCCACGTGGTGTCGGAGGAGGCGAGCCCGGCCTTCAGCCAGTCGAGCTGGGCCCGCCCGGTGATGGTGCGGTCGGGGTCGTCGACCTTGCCGCTGCCGGGCTTGACCTGCTGCGACCGGAAGGATCTGAGGTCGAGCAGGTGCAGGTCGGCGAGGTTGCCGAAGCGCAGCCGGCGGTAGGTGGTGCCCGCCGTGGAGGGCCGCACCGGCATCCACTCGAAGTAGGCCTGCTTGGCCGCGGCCATCCGCGCGCTCCACTCGCCCTCGGCGCCCGGCGTGTGGTTCTCGGCGCCGCCCGTCCAGGCGTCGTTGGCGAACTCGTGGTCGTCCCAGATGGCCACGAAGGGGTGGGCCCGGTGGAGGGCCTGCAGGTGGGCGTCGGTCTTGTAACGGCCGTGGCGGGTGCGGTAGTCGGCCAGGGTGACGATCTCGTGCACCGGCTCGTGCGGGCGCACGACCTGCTTCGCCGGCGGGTAGATGCCGGTCGCGTACTCGTAGATGTAGTCGCCGAGGTGCAGCACGGCGTCCAGGTCGCGGCGGTCCGCGAGGTGGCGGTAGGCGGCGAAGTGGCCGGACTCCCAGTTGGCGCACGAGACGACGCCGAACCGGACGCCGGGGACGGCCGCGCCGGCCGCGGGCGCCGTGCGGGTGCGGGCGGTCTCCGAGTGCGCGCCGCCGGCGGTGAAGCGGTACCAGTAGGCGGTCGCCGGGCGCAGGCCGCGGACGTCGGCCTTGACGGTGTGGTCGCTCGCGGCCGTCGCGGTGACCGTGCCCTTGGCGACGACCCTCCCGAACGCCTCGTCCTCGGCGACCTCCCAGTCGACGTCGACGGCCGCTCCGCGCCCCGAGCCGGGCACCGCGTCGGGGGAGGGCGTCACGCGCGTCCACAGCAGGACGCCGTCGGGCAGCGGGTCGCCCGAGGCGACGCCGTGCAGGAACGCGGGCGGGTCCGCCGCGTAGGCGGGGGCGGCTCCGGCGAGCGGGAGGAGGGCCACTCCGGCGGCGCCGGCGACGGCCGTGACGGCCGTGCGGCGGGATATGCGGGAGCGGGACGAGGCAGCGGAGTCAGAAGTCACGGGCCATCACCTTACTGCCCGGTAAGCATAAGGGGCGGGCGAACACCGGGTGTTCGTCCGCCCCTCACCGGCCCTTCACTACTTCTTCGGGCCGAATTCCTTGTCGATCGCGTTGATGAAGTCGGGCTTGGCCATCGGCGGGTTCTTGCCGCCCGGACCCGTCAGCTTCTTGTCGCCGTGGAACAGCGCCGGGGTGCCCTGGATCTTGTTCTTCGTGAACAGCTCGCCCATGTCGACGGCCCACTTGTCGTAGGTGCCCTCGTTGACGGCCTTCTCGAAGTCCTTGTTGCCCTTCAGGGCCGGGATCTGCTGGGCGATCTCGATCAGCCGCGCGTCCTTGGCGAAGGCGTCGTCCCGCTCGTCGGGGTGGTTCTTCGGCGAGTAGAGCGCTTCCTTGTACGCGAGGAAGGCGTCCGGGCTGACGTTGAGCGCGGCGCCGAGGGCGCTGACGGCGTTCTTCGAACCGGTGCCCGAGGACGCGTCGTCGATGAAGTTCACCATGACGAACCGGACCTTGTACCGGCCGTCCTTGACGTCCTGGCGCAGCTGGGCGCCGGACTGGTTCTCGAAGGCGGCGCAGGCCGGGCAGCGCGGGTCCTCGTAGACCGTGAGGGTCTCCTTGGCCTTCGCGTCACCGATGACGATCTCGTCGCCGTTCTCGCCCGTGGTGTTGGCCGGCTTGACGAGGGGCTTGTCGCCCGCCCAGCCGCCGCTGCCCTTGTCGTCGTTCATGTTGCTCACCGCGTAGCCGACGCCGCCGGCTATCGCGAGGACGGCGACGATGGCGCCCGCGACGACGAGCTGACGGCGCGTCTTGTCCCGCTTGGCCTGGCGCTCGCGCTCGGCGCGCAGCCGCTCGCGGGCGGCCTGCTTGTTCTGCTGGTTGTTGCGGTTGCTCATGAGGTCTTCTCCGGTTCGGATACGGGGTGGTGGACCGCTGTGCTCAGGCGGGTGCCGGAGCGAGGGGCGGTCCGCGCCGTACGACGGAGTGGACGAGGAGCGGGAGGCCGCGGGCGCGGAGGACGCGGCGGGCGGGGCGGAGGCGCGCGGCCGGGCCGGCGGGCGCCGCCGGCGCCGCGGAGGACAGCAGCAGGGGCCCCAGGGCGAAGGCGGCGGCCGTGCGCAGCAGCCCCGCCAGGGCGGCCTCGCCGTGGCGCAGCCAGCCGGCGGCCAGCAGACCCACCGCGAGGTGGCAGGCGAGCAGCAGCCAGGGCAGTGCCGGACCGCCGGCCGGCGGGGAACCACCGTCCGCGGTCATCCGGGCCAGCGGGGTGCCGAGCTCGCCGCGGCACGCGAAGTCGAGGCCCAGGGAGTGCAGCGGCCCCGCGACGGGCCCGCCCGCGGGCCCGTAACACGCGTGCTGCCCCGCGGTGAAGACGGTGTCCGCCGTCAGCTCCAGCGGGATCAGCAGCGCCGCGATCGAGCCGTAGCCGCGCTCACGGCCGGCCAGGGAGTAGGCGACGCCGAAGAACGCCGCCGACAGCACGGCGACCGTGGCGGCGGGCAGGGGCGTGCTGGAGAGCAGGACGTGCGAGGCGGCGGACAGCGTGACACAGAGCGCCGTGAAGAGCGCCGCGCGCAACGCCCTCAATCGAACTCCCGTCCCCTCCATGAGGGCGAAGTCTGCCACGGCAGCCGTTAAGTGTCGTGTCAAGATTCGGCATCAGGAAAGGGACGGGACACCGCGCCGAGGGGGCTCAGGACTTGAGCGCTCCGTCGATCGCCTTGGTGTACTGATCGGGAGTGATCGGGACGTTCTTCCCGTCCTCCGCCGTCAGCTTCTTGCCGTCGAGCTTGAGCGTGGGGGTGCCGGTGACGTCCTTGGCCTTGTCGAACTCGTCGGACACCGTCAGCGCCCACTTGTCGAACGTGCCGTCCTTGACGTTCTTCTCGAACTCCTTGTTGCCCTTGAGGGCCGGCACCTGGCCGGCCACCTTGAGCAGGACGTCGTCCTTGGCGTAGTCGTCCTTCGTCTCCTCCGGGTGGTTGGCCTTGGAGTAGAGGGCCTTGTTGTAGGCGCTGAAGGCCTCGGGGCTCACGTTCAGGGCGGCGCCGAGCGCGCTGAGGGCGTTCTTGGAGCCGCTGCCGCCGAAGTTGCGGTCGAGGAACGTGGCGACGTGGTACGAGACCTTGTACTTGCCGTCCTTGATGTCCTTGTCGATCGTGTCGCCGACGCTCTGCTCGAAGACGGAGCAGATCGGGCAGCGCATGTCCTGGTAGAGGTCCAGGGTGTGCTTGGCGTTCTTGTCGCCGATGAGGATCTCGGTGCCCTGGTCGCCGCCCGTGTGGGCGGGCTTGACGAGGTCCTTCTTGGACGCGGCCTCCCAGCTGGCGTTCAGGCCGCCGCTCTTGCCGTCCCCGCCGAGCCGGGTCACGGCCACGCCGATGCCGGCCGCGACGGCCAGGACCGCGACGACGGCCCCGCCGACGACCAGCTGGCGACGCGTCTTGTCCTTCTTGGCCTGCCGCTCGCGTTCGGCGCGCAGCCGCTCGCGTGCGGACTGCTTGTTGTCCCAGTTGTTGCGCTTGCTCATGGTGGTGCGATCTCCGTGCTCGTACGTACGTGGTGCTCAGCCGAAGGCGGGCCCGTGGGCCGCCCGGGGCGGCGGGCCGCGGCGTACGACGGAGTGGACGAGCAGCGGGAGCGCCCGGCCGGGCAGCGGGGGCCGCGCGGCCCGCACGGGCATCGCGCCCGGCACCCCGGCGCCGGGCGCGGGGGCGAGGCGCAGCGGGCGGAACGCGGCGGCGGCCGCCGCGCACAGCATCCGGACCAGCGCCTGCTCACCGCGGCGCAGCCAGGCGGCGGCCAGCAGGCCCACCGCGACGTGCGCGGCGAGCAGCAGCCAGGGGGCGGTGCCGGGGCCCGGCGCCGGGGCGGCCGGCCCGCCGACGGCGCTGCCGCCGCAGAGCGCGGTCAGCGCGCCCGGGACGGCGTGGCCGCCGCCGTAGCAGGCCGTCTGGCCGGTGGAGAAGAGCGTGTCGGAGGCCAGCTCCAGCGGGACGAACAGCGCGGCTATCCGGCCGAAGCCCCGCTCGCCACCCGCCAGGGCGTAGGCGAGGGCGAAGACGGCGGCCGCGGTCAGGGCGACCGTCGTCAGGGGCAGGCCGGTGCCGGACAGCAGCACGTGGGAGCCCGCGGACAGCGTGACGCACAGCGCTGAGAACAGCGCCGCGCGCAGTGCCCGCGGCCGTGCCGCCGATATGTCCATGGGGAACGAGTCTGGCACGGCCCGCCGTAAACGACGATTAAAGGCCCGGGATGCGGCCGTTGCGGAAGAGGTCCACGAAGATCTGGTGGTCCGCGCGGGCCCGGGCCCCGTAGGAGTGGGCGAAGTCCACCAGGAGCTCCGGGAAGCCCTCCTCGTCGGCGGCGATCACGGCGTCGATGGCGCGCTCGGTGGAGAAGGGCACCAGCGAGTGGCCGCTCTGGTCGTCCGCGGCGGCGTGCATGGCGGCCGTCGCCCGGCCCAGGTCGGCGACGACGGCCGCGATCTCGGCCGGGTCGTCCAGGTCGGACCAGTCGAGGTCGACCGCGTACGGCGAGACCTCGGCCACCAGCTGCCCGGCCCCGTCGAGCTCGGTCCAGCCCAGCCACGGGTCGGCGTGCGCCTGCAGCGCGCGCTGCGAGATCACCGTGCGGTGGCCCTCGTGGTGGAAGTAGCCGCGCACGGCCCGGTCGGTGACGTGCCGGGAGACCGCCGGGGTCTGCGCCTGCTTCATGTAGATCACGACGTCGTTCTCCAGGGCGTCGCTGTTGCCCTCCAGGAGGATGTTGTACGAGGGCAGGCCGGCGCTGCCGATCCCGATGCCGCGGCGGCCGACGACGTCCTTGACCCGGTACGAGTCGGGGCGGGCGAGGCTGGAGTCGGGCAGCGTCTCCAGATAGCCGTCGAAGGCCGCGAGGATCTTGTAGCGGGTGGCCGCGTCCAGCTCGATGGTGCCGCTGCCGGCGGTGAAGCGGCGGTCGGCGTCGCGGATCTCCGTCATGGAGGCGAGCAGCCCGAAGCGCGTCATGGAGCGCGCCTCGCGCAGGGCGCCGAGCAGGGGGCCGTCGGCGGTGTCGAGGGTGAAGGGCTGCGTCTCGGACGAATCTGCGCCCGCGGCGCCGGTGGCCAGCGCGTGGATGCGCTCGCGGTAGGCGGCGGCGTAGATCCGCACCAGCTCGGTGATCTTCTCGTCGCTGAGGGCCTTGGTGTAGCCGATCAGGGCGACGGAGGCGGCGAAGCGCTTGAGGTCCCAGGTGAAGGGGCCGACGTAGGCCTCGTCGAAGTCGTTGACGTTGAAGATCAGGCGGCCGTTGGAGTCCATGTACGTGCCGAAGTTCTCGGCGTGCAGATCGCCGTGGATCCACACCCGGCTCGTCCGCTCGTCGAGGTAGGGCCCGGCGGCGCCCTGCGGCGCCTCCTCGGCCAGGTCCTTGTAGAAGAGGCAGGCCGTGCCCCGGTAGAACGCGAAGGCGGAGGCCGCCATCTTCCGGAACTTGACCCGGAAGGCGGCGGGGTCGGCCGCGAGCAGCTCCCCGAAGGCGGTGTGGAAAACGGCGAGGATCTCCTCGCCGCGCTGCGCGGCCCGGTCGTGCTCGGTCGCCATCGCGGGGTCCTCCTGGGGTGGGGCATGGAACGAACGTGTGTGCTGTCGTGCTCAACGCGTGAGGCTACCGGCGCGTGCCCGCGGCTGTCGGTGGGGGCCGGTAACCTTCAAAACAGTCCCGTCAGTCCCGTCCAGCCCGCTGTCCGCTCCCGCCGGAGGTCTCCCACCGTGGCCGATAAGCCGCCCTTCACGCACCTGCACGTCCACACCCAGTACTCCCTGCTGGACGGTGCCGCGCGGCTCAAGGACATGTTCAATGCCTGCAATGAGATGGGCATGACACACATCGCCATGTCCGACCACGGCAACCTGCACGGCGCGTACGACTTCTTCCACCAGGCCAAGAAGGCCGGGGTCACCCCGATCATCGGCATCGAGGCCTACGTCGCCCCGGAGTCCCGGCGCAACAAGCGCCGCATTCAGTGGGGCCAGCCCCACCAGAAGCGCGACGACGTCTCGGGTTCGGGTGGTTACACCCACAAGACGATCTGGGCGGCGAACAAGACCGGCCTGCACAACCTCTTCCGGCTGTCCTCCGACGCCTACGCCGAGGGCTGGCTCACGAAGTGGCCCCGGATGGACAAGGAGACGATCTCCCAGTGGTCCGAGGGCCTGATCGCCTCGACCGGCTGCCCGTCCGGCGAGGTGCAGACCAGGCTGCGGCTCGGCCAGTTCGACGAGGCCGTGCAGGCCGCCAGTGACTACAAGGACATCTTCGGCGAGGGCCGGTACTTCCTGGAGCTGATGGACCACGGCATCGAGATCGAGCGCCGGGTCCGCGACGGCCTGCTGGAGATCGGCAAGAAGCTCGGCATCCCGCCACTGGTCACCAACGACTCGCACTACACCTACGCCCACGAGGCCGAGGCGCACGACGCCCTGCTCTGCATCCAGACCGGCAAGAACCTCTCGGACCCCGACCGCTTCAAGTTCGACGGCACGGGCTACTACCTGAAGTCGACGGACGAGATGTACGCCATCGACTCCTCCGACGCCTGGCAGGAGGGGTGCCGCAACACCCTCCTCGTCGCCGAGCAGGTCGACACCACCGGCTGGTTCGAGAAGCGCGACCTGATGCCGAAGTTCGACGTGCCCGAGGGCTACACCGAGGTCACGTGGTTCCAGGAAGAGGTCAAGCGCGGCATGGCCCGCCGCTTCCCCGGCGGCGTCCCCGAGGACCGCCAGAAGCAGGCCGAGTACGAGATGGACGTCATCATCCAGATGGGGTTCCCGGGCTACTTCCTCGTCGTCGCCGACTTCATCATGTGGGCCAAGAAGAACGGCATCGCGGTCGGCCCCGGCCGTGGCTCCGCGGCCGGCTCGATCGTGGCCTACGCCATGGGCATCACCGACCTCGACCCCATCCCGCACGGCCTGATCTTCGAGCGCTTCCTCAACCCCGAGCGCGTCTCCATGCCCGATGTCGACATCGACTTCGACGAGCGCCGGCGCGCCGAGGTCATCCGGTACGTCACGGAGAAGTACGGCGCCGACAAGGTCGCCATGATCGGCACCTACGGCACCATCAAGGCCAAGAACGCGATCAAGGACTCCGCCCGCGTCCTCGGCTACCCGTACGCGATGGGCGACCGCATCACCAAGGCCATGCCCGCCGACGTCCTCGGCAAGGGCATCCCGCTCTCCGGCATCACCGACCCCGCCCACCCGCGCTACAGCGAGGCGGGCGAGGTGCGCGGCATGTACGAGAACGAGCCCGACGTCAAGAAGGTCATCGACACCGCGCGCGGCGTCGAGGGCCTCGTCCGGCAGATGGGCGTCCACGCCGCCGGCGTGATCATGTCCAGCGAGACGATCACCGACCACGTCCCGGTCTGGGTCCGGCACTCCGACGGCGTCACCATCACCCAGTGGGACTACCCGAGCTGTGAGTCGCTCGGCCTGCTGAAGATGGACTTCCTCGGCCTGCGCAACCTCACGATCATGGACGACGCCGTCAAGATGGTGAAGGCCAACAAGGGGATCGACATCGATCTCCTGAGCCTCCCGCTCGACGACCCCACGACCTTCGAGCTGCTCCAGCGCGGCGACACCCTCGGCGTCTTCCAGTTCGACGGCGGGCCCATGCGGTCCCTCCTGCGGCTGATGAAGCCCGACAACTTCGAAGACATCTCCGCCGTGTCCGCCCTGTACCGGCCGGGCCCGATGGGCATGAACTCGCACACGAACTACGCCCTGCGCAAGAACGGCCAGCAGGAGATCACGCCGATCCACCCGGAGCTCAAGGAGCCCCTGGAAGAGGTCCTCGGCGTCACCTACGGTCTGATCGTCTACCAGGAGCAGGTGCAGAAGGCCGCGCAGATCGTCGCCGGGTACTCGCTCGGCGAGGCCGACATCCTCCGCCGCGTCATGGGCAAGAAGAAGCCCGACGAGCTGGCGAAGAACTTCGTGTTCTTCAAGGAGGGCGCCCAGAAGAAGGGCTTCTCGGACGAGGCCATCCAGGCCCTGTGGGACGTGCTGGTCCCCTTCGCCGGCTACGCCTTCAACAAGGCCCACTCCGCCGCCTACGGCCTCGTCTCGTACTGGACGGCCTACCTCAAGGCGAACTACCCCGCCGAGTACATGTCCGCGCTGCTCACCTCCGTGCGCGACGACAAGGACAAGTCGGCGATCTACCTGAACGAGTGCCGGCGCATGGGCATCAAGGTGCTCCCGCCGAACGTCAACGAGTCCGAGGCCAACTTCGCCGCCCAGGGCGACGACGTGATCCTCTTCGGCCTCACCGCCGTCCGCAACGTCGGGCAGAACGTGGTCGACTCGATCATCCGCTGCCGCAAGTCCAAGGGGAAGTACAGCTCCTTCCCCGACTTCCTCGACAAGGTCGAGGCCGTCGTCTGCAACAAGCGCACCGTCGAATCGCTGATCAAGGCCGGCGCCTTCGACGAGATGGGCCACACCCGCAAGGGCCTCACCGCGCACTACGAACCGATGATCGACAACGTCGTCCAGGTCAAGCGCAAGGAGGCCGAGGGGCAGTTCGACCTCTTCGGCGGCATGGGCGACGACAGCGGTGACGACGGGCCCGGCTTCGGGCTGGACGTGGAGTTCTCCGACGTCGAGTGGGAGAAGTCCTACCTCCTCGCGCAGGAGCGCGAGATGCTCGGCCTCTACGTCTCCGACCACCCGCTCTTCGGCATCGAGCACGTCCTCAACGACAAGGCCGACGCCGCGATCGCCCAGCTCACCGGCGGCGAGCACGCCGACGGCGCGATCGTCACCATCGGCGGCATCATCTCCGGCCTGCAGCGCAAGATGACCAAGCAGGGCAACGCCTGGGCCATCGCCACCGTCGAGGACCTGGCCGGCTCCATCGACTGCATGTTCTTCCCCGCCACCTACCAGCTGGTCTCCACCCAGCTCGTCGAGGACGCCGTCGTCTTCGTCAAGGGCCGCCTCGACAAGCGCGAGGACATCCCGCGCCTGGTGGCGATGGAGCTGATGGTCCCCGACCTGTCGAACGCGGGCACCAACGCCCCCGTGGTCATCACCATCCCCACGGTGAAGGTCACCCCGCCGATGGTGGAGCGGCTCGGTCAGGTGCTCACCCACCACCGGGGCTCCACCGAGGTGCGCATCAAGCTCCAGGGCCCGCGCAAGACCACCGTCCTGCGCCTGGACCGGCACCGGGTCACCCCCGACCCGGCGCTCTTCGGCGATCTGAAGCAGCTGCTCGGCCCGTCCTGCCTGGCCGGCTGAGCGGCCCGCCCGCACACCCCGCGCACGAGGGGCGCACCCGGATCAGCCGGGTGCGCCCCTCGTGCGCTTCAAGGCGCCGGTGGGCGCCCTCTCTTTTCGGCCGGGCGCCGTCCGGGCGCCGCTCAGTTGTGGCCGAAGCGCTTCTGCTTGCCCTTGCGGGCCATGTCGCCCGGGGTGACCTGAGTGGCCCGCTGCTCGCTCTGGGACTCGAACGAGGAGCTCTTGGCCTGCTGCTGGCCGCGCTCCGCGGCGCTCGCCGACTTCGGCTGCTTCCGGTCCTTGTTCTTCGCCATGCTGAAGTGCCTCCACATCGGGACGACCCCCTGCGGTCACCCTCGCACGCACCGCCGAAGCGCGCATTTCGGGTAATTACCGTGCGTGATAGGTGCACTTACCGCCGTGAGGGCGTATCCGCCACGCCGAAGATCCAGTTCGGACTGATAACCCCCGCACGGTCGGGCAGACTCCAAGGAAAGCCGAGGAAAACCGGGGCACTGCCGTGCCGGGGGGCGACCGCAATTTCTGCACGCACAGAAAGAGGGTGGAACGTGGACCGCTGCGTCGTCCTGGTGGACGCCGGGTATCTGCTGGGCGCCGCCGCGAGCCTGCTGGCCGGCGAACCCGCCCGGTCCCGCATCTCCGTCGACCACGCGATCCTCATCCAGGGGCTGCGCGAGCGCGCCGAGGCCGAGACCGAGCAGCCCCTCCTGAGGATCTACTGGTTCGACGGCGCGCCCGACCGGGTGCCCCAGCCCGAGCACCGCAGGCTCCGCGTCATGCCCCGCGTCACCGTCCGGCTGGGCGCCCTGACCCGCAGCGACGGCCGCTGGGCCCAGAAGGGCGTCGACGCCGCCATGCACGCCGAGCTCACCGAGCTCGCCCGCAACCGCGCCTGCTCCGACATCGTCCTCGTCACCGGCGACGGCGACCTCCTGCCCGGCCTGATGTCCGCCAAGGAGCACGGCGTCGCCGTCCACCTGTGGGCCGTCCAGGCCGCCGACGGCGACTACAACCAGTCCGAGGACCTCGTCGCCGAGGCCGACGAGCGCCGCGTCCTCGACCGCACGTGGATCACCCGCGCCGTCCGCGCCAAGGAGCTCACCGGCGCGTGCGCCCCGCAGCCCGCGCCCGGCCCCGAGATCGCCGCGATCCTCTCCGCCCCCCTCCCCGAGACCGCGGCCTCCGCCGCCGCCCCGGCCCCCCGCTCCGCCGAACCGGTCCCCGCCGAGCGCAACGGCTCCCGGCCCGCCGCGCCCGCCACCGCCGACGGCGCGCCCGCCGGCCAGGACGCCCCCGAGACCCCCGCCACCCGGGGCGTGCCCACCCCCAAGGACCTCGCCACCCTCGGCCGCGGCCTCGCCGCCCAGCCCTCCGCGGCCCAGTCCGGCGGCCCCGGCGGCCCCGGCCAGTCCGGCGCGACCGGCCAGAGCAACGGCTCGGCCCTCGCCGCCAACGCCACCCTGCGCTGGTCCTCCGACAAGGGCTGGATCGAACGCCCCGGCGCGGCCGGGGCCGGCGAGCCCCCCGAAACCGCCTCCCTGCCGATGCTCGCCCAGCTCACCAGCGCCGAGCAGCGCTGGGCGGACCGCGAGGAGGACATCACCACCGTCGGCGGCGACCCCTTCGAGGTCGGCCAGGTCTTCGCCCGCCGCTGGGCCGAGCGGCTCACCGACGCCGTCCACCTCCAGCACCTCTCCACCGAATACCCCCGCATCCCGCACCGCATCGACGGGGAGCTGCTGCGCTACGCCGCCCGGTTCGGCCTGCTCGCCCACAAGGACGACCAGATCGACGAGCACGACCGCTACGCCATCCGTGCCGGGTTCTGGCGCGAAATCGACGCCCGCACGGCCGCGGAGAAGACCCCGGCGGGCGACTGACCGCGCCACGCTCCCCGCCCGGGGCCGCCCCGACGGCCGGGGCGCGCGGCCAACCGCGTACCCTCATTGCTCGTGAGGACGGGCGTGAAAGAGGCGGCTGCAGCCGCCACGGTGTGCACCGTGCGCGGCCTGGTCAAGACCTACCCCGCCGCGCGCGGCCGCCGCGGCGCGCCCGGCACCGCCGCCGTGCGCGCCAGCGACGGCATCGACCTGGAGATCCGGCGCGGCGAGGTCTTCGGGCTGCTCGGCCCCAACGGCGCCGGCAAGTCCACCCTCGTCCGGCAGCTGACCGGCCTGCTCCGCCCCGACGAGGGCAGCGTCGAGCTCCTCGGTCACGACCTCGTCCGCCACCCCGAGCGCGCCGCGCGCCTCGTCGGCTACCTCGGCCAGGAGTCCACCGCCCTGGACGAGCTGACCGTCGCCCTCGCCGCCGAGACCACCGGCCGGCTCCGCGGCCTCGGCCTGCGGGAGGCCCGCGCGGAGCGCGACGCCGTCCTGGAGGAGCTGGGCCTCACCCCGCTCGCCGGCCGCCCCCTCAAGAAGCTCTCCGGCGGTCAGCGCCGCCTCGCCTGCTTCGCCGCAGCGCTCGTCGGCGACCGGCCCGTGCTCGTCCTCGACGAGCCCACCGCCGGCATGGACCCCGTCGCGCGCCGCGCCGTGTGGGCCGCCGTCGACCGGCGGCGCGCCGAGCGCGGTGCGACCGTCCTGCTCGTCACCCACAACGTCATCGAGGCCGAGACCGTCCTCGACCGCGTCGCCGTGCTGGAGCGCGGCCGGATCATCGCCTGCGGCACGCCCGCCGGGCTGAAGGAGCTCGTCGGCGACGAGGTCCGCGTCGAGCTCGTCTGGCGCGACGAGGCGCCGCTGCACGTCCCCGAGGTCGCCGCGCTGCGCGACGCCGCGCAGGCCGCCGGCCGCCGCTGGACGCTGCGCCTCGCCCCCGCCGAGGCGCGCGCCGCCGTCGCCGCCGTGACCGGCGGGCCCGCCTTCGCCGCGCTCGACGACTTCACCCTCACCACGCCGAGCCTGGAGGACGTGTACCTCGCGCTCGGCGGCCGCGCGGAGGGTGCGGAGGGGCTGGTGAAGGCGTGACCCGAGGCGTGCCGACCGGAGCGAACAGGAGCTGTGCCGGGTGAGTGCTGTATCCGCAGAGGCGGTGACCGCCGGGGCGGTCCGGGCCGGGGGCGGGGCCCGGCGGTCCGGCGGCGAGGGCGCCGCCCCGCTCGCGCCCCGGGCGAAGCTGCTGCCCGCCCTGGCCGCCGTGTACCGCGCTCAGCTCTCGCGGGCCCGGGTCGCGCGGATCCCGCTGCTGTTCGTGGCGACGTTCCAGTCCGTCGGCATCATGATCATGATGCGCGGGGTGGTGGACGGGGGCGACGAGGCGCGGGCCGTCGTGGCCGGCTCCAGCGTGCTCGTCGTGGCCTTCGTCGCGCTCAACCTGCTCGCCCAGTACTTCGGCCAGCTCCGCGCCAGCGGCGGCCTCGACCACTACGCGACGCTGCCGGTGCCGCCGGCGTCAGTCGTGCTGGGCGCGGCCGGGGCGTACGCGTCCTTCACCGTGCCCGGGACCGCCGTCACGGCGGTCGTGGGCAGCGCGCTCTTCGGCCTGCCGATGGGGCACCTGTGGGTCCTCGCGGCGGTCGTCCCGCTCTCCGGCGCGGCCCTCGCCGGGCTCGGCGCGGCCCTCGGGCTGCTCGCGCCGCGCCAGGAGCTGGCCACGCTCTGCGGGCAGCTCGGCATGTCGGCGGCGCTGCTGCTGGGCGTCCTGCCCGCCGCGCACATGCCCGCCCCCATCGCGTACGCCCGTGACCTGCTCCCGTCCACGTACGGGGTGGAGGCGCTCGCCCGCTCCTTCGACGCGCGCCCCGACTGGGCCGTGGTCGCGGCCGACCTGGGCGTGTGCGCGGCCGTGGGCGTCGTGTCGCTGGCCGTGGCCACGTGGGCGTACCGCCGGGCGGCCGTGCGGTGACGCGCCAGGACCGTCCTGCCGCCGGGTCCGCGGCGCCGACCTGGCACGATGGCGGGGTGACCGCACCGCTGACGCCGCATGACCAGCCCTCGGACGGGCAGCCCGGGCCGGCCGCGCCCGCGCCCCTCCTCACGGAAGAGGAGAGGGCCGAGCGCCGTGCCGAACTGCGCGCCGAGCTGCGGCAGGCCGCGGTCGTCGCCGCGGCGGTGGCCGTCTCCGGTCTGCTGCTGGGGGTGCTGTGGTGGTGGCTGGCGCCGCGGGTGCCGCTCATCTCGGACGGCAAGGCCGTCTATCTGAAGAACAGCGAGGGCGAGCAGGCGATCGGTGCCGACGGCACGTTCGCGCTGCTGGCGCTGGGGTGCGGTGCGGTCGCCGCGGCCGTCGTCTTCTGGCTCCGGCGGCGCGGGGGCGTCCCCCTGGTCGTCGGCCTCGGCGTGGGCTCCTTCCTCGGCTCGCTGGTCGCCTGGCGTTTCGGCGCGTGGCTCGGCCCCACGTCGGACGTGGTGGCGGCGGCCCGCGCGGCGGGGCGCGGTGTCGTCTTCGACGCCCCGCTCAAGCTCGCGGCCAAGGGGGCGCTGCTGGCGTGGCCCCTCGCGGCCATGGCCGTGCACCTGGTGCTGACGGCGCTGTTCGGGCCGCGGGACGAGTGGGCTCCGCCCGCGGAGCCGGAGAATCCGGCCTGAGCCGGGTCCGGCATCGCCGGATGCGTTTGCCGGTGGCCGAGCGCCGCGGGGCGCCCCGCCCCGCGGTGCCGGGCCGGCCGGCCGCTGAGATCCCGGGCCGGCCCGGCACGGTCCTACGCCGGCCGCCGGCCGTGGTTGGCGCGGTTCTTCTTCAGGCGCCAGCGGCGCTTGCGGGTGCGCTTCGACATGGGTGTCCCTCCCGGGTCGCGGCCCGCACGCACGGCGGCCCGCTCCTGACGGTCGTAGCCGAGGGAGGAGCGGCCGTCCAGACCCCCGGCACCCGCAGGATCAGGCGCGGGCGATCGGCGCGACCACCGCGTCCGTGAGAGCGGCCAGGTCAGCGGGGGAGAGTTCGACCTCCAGGCCCCGGCGCCCCGCCGAGACGCAGACGGTCGCGTGGGAGCGCGCGGAGGCGTCCAGCGCGGTCGGCAGCTTCTTGCGCTGCCCGAGCGGGGAGATGCCGCCCCGGACGTACCCCGTGGTGCGCTCGGCGGCCGCCGGGTCGGCCATCGCCGCCCGCTTGCCGCCGACCGCCGCCGCCAGCGCCTTGAGGTCGAGGGAGCCGGAGACGGGCACGACGGCGACCGTCAGGGCGCCGTCCACCTCGGCGACGAGCGTCTTGAAGACCTGGGCGGGGTCCCGCCCGAGCGCCTCCGCGGCCTCCGAGCCGTAGGAGGGGGCCGCCGGGTCGTGGTCGTAGGAGTGCACGGAGAAGGCGGCGCCCGCCTTCTCCAGGGCCACGATCGCCGGGGTGGAGCCCGCCTGCTGCTTGCCGGCCTTGCGCGCCAAGGGTCCGTCCTGTCCGGGTCAGTTGGGGTTCGTCGGCCGGCGGGTCAGGTCGGTGGCCGGCAGCGACGGGAGCTTACCGATCAGCGCGGTCTCGGTGCGCAGCATTTTCAGCTCGCGCGCCAGCCGCGTCGCCGTGTCCGGCGTCTCCAGCAGCTGCTGCTTCGCCGGGGTGTCGAGCATGGCCGCCGCGGCGACGAGGTAGGAGAGCACGGACGGCTCGCCCGGCAGGTCGGTCTGCCCGGCGAGCGTGCGCTCGGTCGCCCCGGCGAGCCGCTTCTGGTAGGCGCGGAAGGCCCGGACGACGCCGGAGGCGAGCGCGCCCGCCCCCTCGCCCTGCTGCTCCTCGATGTCCTCGACCTCGCCGGTCAGGTACGGCCCGGAGGCGTCGACGGACAGCAGCCGGAAGCGGGTGGTGCCGGTGGCGAGGACCTCGTACGTGCCGCCCGTGCGCTCGCGGATCGTCGCCGCCTCCGCCACGCAGCCCACGGTGTGGAACGCCTTGACCGGGTCGGGGCCGAAGCCGGAGGCCGGGCCGGGCTCGGGGCGGGCGCCCTCGGGCAGCCCGGGCGCGGTGGGCGCGACCTCGCTGCCGTCGCGGATGGCGACGACGCCGAAGCGGCGGGGTTCCTCCTCCGGGAGCGCCGACAGGTCGCGCATGAGCGCGCGGTACCGCTGCTCGAAGACGTTCAGGGGCAGGACGAGTCCGGGGAACAGCACCGAGTTCAGCGGGAAGAGGGGCAGGCGCGCGGTGGTCACAGCCGGTAAGCCTAATGGCCTGTGCACCGGTGCCGCCCCGGCGTTCACTGCCGGCGCAGCAGCCGGGAGGCGCCCGCCGCCACGGTCGTCGCCAGCATCCAGCCGAGCAGGATCAGCGCGGCGACCACCCACTGCGACACGCCCGTGGGCCGCCAGGCGTTGCCCTGCCCGAGGTCGATGACGGGCACGAGCAGGTCGAGGGAGTACAGCCAGGGGTTCCAGGCGGGCCCCTCGCCCTCCTTGAGCGGCGGCACGGGCCGCCAGGTGAAGTAGACCGTGGCGGCGGCCCACAGCACGGCCATCCACACGGCCGCCCGCCCGGGCCGGTAGCCGTACGCCACCATCCAGTCCTGCAGATAGCCCCAGGCCTTGCCGGCCGGGGGCAGCGTCTCGCGGCGGCGGCGCTGCTTGGCCAGCAGGACGGCACGGGCGTCGGAGTCCTCGCCGCTGTCGCGCAGGGCCCCCGCCAGCGTTTCGTACGGCTCGGGGGCGTACTCCGGGGTCGCGGCGGCCACCCACTCCAGGCGCAGCGCGAGGGGGAAGTGGCCGAGCGGTATCAGCGTCTCGTAGGAGAAGCCGGCCATCACCAGGCCGCCGGGGCCGGGCCAGCTGTCGTAGCGGTCGACCAGGTTGGACACGCGGGCGCCGGAGAGCACCACCCGGCCGCGCTGGGCCCACTCGCCGAGGAAGCGCAGCTCGGGCGTCTGGATGCGGCGCAGCGACAGCTCCTGGCCGGCCTCCAGCGCGAACCGCGCCTCGGTGAAGTCGACCGCGTCGCCGAACCGGCCGTCGTCGAGCCGGACCCCGCCGCGGCACTCGAAGGCCTGCGTGCGGACGCCGTGCTGCGGCGTGGTGGCGATGCCGTACGGGGGAGTGGTGCCGGTGGTGAACGGATAGCCGCCGACGCCGGCGCCCGTCAGATAGAGCGTGCGCTCCACGGTCAGCTGCGGGGCGTTGAAGGCGCGCCGCCCGTGCGGATTGCTCAGCGTGGAGCCGCGCAGGCTCAGCGAGACCCCTATCGTCGCGGCCCGCATGCTCAGCTCGCCGTACGAGCGCATCATCTCCGCCTGCATGTCCTGCCCGACGCTCATGCCGTCGGCCGCGACGGACACCCCCCGCCGGTCCGGGTGCACGACCAGCTGGTTGAGCAGGAGGTCGGTGCCTATCTGGGCGTCGGTCAGCCGTATGCCGCGCTGGACGACGCACCGCGGCAGGTGCAGGTCGCCCTCGGTGCGCAGGCGGGCGGCCTCCAGCCGGGGGAGGGTGCAGGCGATCAGGCGCAGCGTGGTGAAGTGGCTCTCAGGCAGCAGCACCTCCTGCTCGAAGCGGCAGTTGTGCAGCTCGACGTAGGGCACGACCGTGCCGCCCGAGAGGTCGAGCGGGCCGGTGATCTGCACGCCGTTCAGCTTGAGGGCGGCGACCCGGCCCGGCAGCGGGGGCGGCCCGGCCAGCAGGAGGAGGGCCACGACGCGGCCCCGCACGCTGCGCTCGGGGCCCCACACGTGCGTGCCCCGGGGGTCGTTCCACTCGGGGCGGGGCGTGCGCAGGTCATGGGTGCGGCCCGCGCGGAACGCCTTCCACATGGCCTGCTCGGTGCGGGTCAGCTCCAGCTCCGGCGGCGGGCCGTCGTCTCTCGGGTCGGTCACGCTCCGCACCCCCTCCCACCTCGTCCACCTCGGTGTACCCCTCCCATTCCCGCCGGGTGACCGGTTGAACACTCTCGGTGAAACACCTGTACCAGTGAGTGGTACGGGGCGCCGTGCGGCGGGACGGGTCTGAGACAATTACCGTGTGATCTCCCGAATCGATCTGCGCGGCACCGCCTCCGCCCCGGGTTCCCCCGAGGCCGGCATCGACCGCGACCTGCTGCCCCGAGCCGAACTCGACGTCGAGGCCGCCCTGGAGAAGGTGCGGCCCATCTGCGAGGACGTGCATCATCGTGGCACCGCGGCCCTGATCGACTACGCACACCGGTTCGACGGCGTCACGCTCGACCGCATCCGGGTCCCCGCCGAGACGATCACCCGCGCCCTCGAAGAGCTCGACCCGGCCGTCCGGGCCGCGCTGGAGGAGTCCATCCGCCGCGCCCGCATCGTCCACCGCGAGCAGCGCCGCACCGACAAGACCGTCCAGGTCGTCCCCGGCGGCACGGTCACCGAGCGCTGGGTCCCCGTCCAGCGCGTCGGGCTGTACGTGCCGGGCGGCCGGTCCGTCTACCCCTCGTCCGTGATCATGAACGTGGTGCCGGCCCAGGAGGCCGGCGTCGGCTCCATGGCCGTCTCCTCCCCGCCCCAGGCGGACTTCGGCGGCCTGCCGCACCCGACGATCCTCGCCGCCTGCGCGCTCCTCGGCATCGACGAGGTGTACGCGGCGGGCGGCGCCCAGGCCGTCGCCATGTTCGCCTACGGCACCGAGGAGTGCCGCCCGGTCAACATGGTCACCGGCCCCGGCAACATCTGGGTCGCCGCCGCCAAGCGGCTGCTCAAGGGCCGCATCGGCATCGACGCCGAGGCCGGCCCCACCGAGATCGCCGTCCTCGCCGACGCCACCGCCGACCCCGCGCACGTCGCCGCCGACCTGATCAGCCAGGCCGAGCACGACCCGCTGGCCGCCTCCGTCCTGGTCACCGACTCCGAGGAGCTCGCCGACGCGGTCGAGAAGGAGCTCAAGACCCAGGTCGCCCTGACCCGGCACGTCGAGGACCGGATCGCGCCCGCGCTGAGCGGCCGCCAGTCCGGCATCGTCCTGGTCGACTCCGTCGACCACGGCCTCGCCGTCGTGGACGCCTACGGCGCCGAGCACCTGGAGATCCAGACCGCGGACGCCGCGGCCGTCGCCGCCCGCGTGCAGAACGCCGGCGCGATCTTCGTCGGCCCGTACGCCCCCGTCTCCCTCGGCGACTACGCCGCCGGCTCCAACCACGTGCTGCCCACCGGCGGCTGCGCCTGCCACTCCTCCGGCCTGTCCGTCCAGTCCTTCCTGCGCGGCATCCACGTCGTGGACTACACCCGGGAGGCCCTGGCCGAGGTCGCGGGCCACGTGGTCACGCTCGCCGAGGCGGAGGACCTGCCCGCCCACGGCGCCGCCGTCAAGGCGAGGTTCGACTGGAAGGTGCCGGACGGCAAGTGACGCACGTGACCGGAATTGACGACCTTCCCATCCGGGACGAACTGCGCGGCAAGTCCCCGTACGGCGCCCCCCAGCTCGACGTGCCCGTACGCCTGAACACCAACGAGAACCCCTACCCGCTGCCCGAGCCCCTCGTCGCCCGCATCGCCGAGCGCGTCGCCGAGGCCGCCCGGCACCTCAACCGCTACCCCGACCGGGACGCGGTCGAGCTGCGCACCGAGCTCGCCGCCTACCTCACCCGCACCGCCGGGCACGAGGTCACCATGCGGCACGTGTGGGCGGCCAACGGCTCCAACGAGGTCCTCCAGCAGCTGCTGCAGACCTTCGGCGGACCCGGCCGCACCGCCATCGGCTTCGAGCCCTCGTACTCGATGCACGCCCTGATCTCCCGCGGCACCGGCACCGGCTGGATCTCCGGCCCCCGCCGCGCGGACTTCACCATCGACGTCGAGGCCGCCGAGCGCGCCATCGCCGAGCAGCGGCCCAACGTCGTCTTCGTCTGCTCGCCCAACAACCCCACGGGCACCGCGGTCGAGGCGGAGACGGTCCTGCGGCTGTACGAGGCCGCCCAGGCGGCCGGGCCCTCGCTCGTCGTCGTCGACGAGGCGTACGGCGAGTTCAGCCACCGCCCCTCGCTGCTGCCCCTCATCGAGGGCCGCCCGAACCTGGTCGTCTCCCGCACCATGTCCAAGGCCTTCGGCGCCGCCGGGCTGCGCCTCGGCTACCTCGCCGCGGACCCCGCCGTGGTCGACGCCGTCCAGCTCGTCCGCCTGCCGTACCACCTCTCGTCCGTCACCCAGGCCACGGCGCTCGCCGCCCTGGAGCACACGGACACCCTGCTCGGCTACGTCGAGCAGCTCAAGGCCGAACGCGACCGCCTCGTCACCGAGCTGCGCGCCATGGGCTGCGAAGTGACCGACTCGGACGCCAACTTCGTACAGTTCGGCCGCTTCCAGGACAGCCACGCCGCGTGGCGGGCCATCCTCGGCCACGGCGTGCTCGTGCGGGACAACGGCGTGCCGGGGTGGCTGCGGGTCACCGCCGGCACCCCCGAGGAGAACGACGCCTTCCTGGACGCAGTACGCGCCATTCGCAAGGAGAGCACCACATGAGCCGCGTTGGGCGCGTCGAGCGCACCACCAAGGAGACCTCCGTCCTCGTCGAGATCGACCTCGACGGGACCGGGCAGGTCGACGTGTCGACCGGGGTCGGCTTCTACGACCACATGCTCGACCAGCTCGGCCGCCACGGCCTTTTCGACCTCACCGTCAAGACCGACGGCGACCTGCACATCGACACCCACCACACCATCGAGGACACCGCCCTCGCGCTGGGCGCCGCCTTCAAGCAGGCCCTCGGTGACAAGACGGGCATCTACCGCTTCGGCAACTGCACCGTCCCGCTGGACGAGTCCCTCGCCCAGGTCACCGTCGACCTCTCCGGCCGCCCCTACCTCGTGCACACCGAGCCCGGGAACATGGCGCCCATGATCGGCGCGTACGACACGACGATGACCCGGCACATCCTGGAGTCCTTCGTCGCGCAGGCCCAGATCGCCCTGCACGTGCACGTCCCCTACGGGCGCAACGCCCACCACATCGTGGAGTGCCAGTTCAAGGCCCTCGCCCGCGCCCTGCGCTACGCCTGCGAGCGGGACACGCGCGCTGCCGGGATCATTCCGTCGACGAAGGGTGCGCTCTAGTGACCGGCCTGTCCACCACGCTCATCGTCGTCGGCCTCTTCCTGGTCGGCGGCATCATCTCCTTCCTCAAGCAGGGCATGCCCAAGGGCATCATCGTGCTCCTCGGGATAGGCGCCGCGATGTGCCTGACCGCCGGCACCCTCCGGATCGAAGGACTGTGGTCATGAGCGCCCCGAAGAAGGTCGTCGTCCTCGACTACGGCTTCGGCAACGTCCGCTCCGCCGAGCGCGCCCTCGCCCACGTCGGCGCGGACGTCGAGATCACCGGCGACTACGACAAGGCCATGAACGCCGACGGCGTCCTCGTCCCCGGCGTCGGCGCGTTCGCGGCCTGCATGCAGGGCCTGCGCGCCGCCCGCGGCGACTGGATCGTCGGCCGCCGGCTCTCCGGAGGCCGCCCGGTGATGGGCATCTGCGTCGGCATGCAGATCCTCTTCGAGCGCGGCATCGAGCACGGCACGGAGACCGACGGCCTGGACGAGTGGCCCGGCGTCGTCGAGCCCCTCAAGGCCGACGTCGTCCCCCACATGGGCTGGAACACCGTCACCCCCGCCGCCGAGTCGCAGCTCTTCGCCGGCCTCGACGCGGACACCCGCTACTACTTCGTGCACTCCTACGCGGTGCGCGAGTGGAGCCTCGAAGTGACCAACCCCCACATCCGCGCCCCCAAGGTCACCTGGGCCACCCACGGCGAGCCCTTCGTCGCCGCCGTGGAGAACGGCCCGCTGTGGGCCACCCAGTTCCACCCCGAGAAGTCCGGCGACGCCGGCGCCCAGCTCCTCACCAACTGGATCGGAACCCTGTGAGCAAGCTCGAACTCCTCCCCGCCGTCGACGTCCGCGACGGCCAGGCCGTGCGGCTCGTCCACGGCGAGTCCGGCTCCGAGACCTCCTACGGCTCCCCGCTGGAGGCGGCCCTCGCGTGGCAGCGCTCGGGCGCCGAGTGGCTCCACCTGGTCGACCTGGACGCCGCCTTCGGCACCGGCGACAACCGCGAGCTGATCGCCCAGGTGGCCGGCGCCATGGACATCAAGGTCGAGCTCTCCGGCGGCATCCGCGACGACGCCTCGCTCGCCGCCGCCCTCGCCACCGGCTGCACCCGCGTCAACCTCGGCACCGCCGCCCTGGAGACCCCCGAGTGGGTCGCCAAGGTCATCGCCGAGCACGGCGACAAGATCGCGGTCGGCCTGGACGTCCGCGGCACCACGCTGCGCGGCCGCGGCTGGACCCGCGACGGCGGCGACCTCTACGAGACCCTGGCCCGCCTCGACCGCGAGGGCTGCGCCCGCTACGTCGTCACCGACATCGCCAAGGACGGCACCCTGCAGGGCCCCAACCTGGAGCTCCTGAAGAACGTCTGCGCCGCCACCGACAAGCCGGTCGTCGCCTCCGGCGGGGTCTCCTCCCTTGACGATCTGCGGGCGATCGCCAACCTGGTACCGGAGGGTGTCGAAGGCGCCATCGTCGGCAAGGCCCTCTACGCCAAGGCGTTCACCTTGGAAGAGGCCCTGGAGGCTGTGTCCGTATGACCGAAGCCGTGGAGCGTGTGCAGAGCGACAGTCCCTGGGAAGAGGCGTTCGGTTGTGCGCGCGCGGTCGCGGCGGGAGACCGGGTGCTGGTGGCCGGCACCATGCCGTTCACCGGCACCGTGCTGCACGGCGAGGGCGACCCGTACCAACAGGCCAGGTCGGCCTTCGGCAACGCCCTCGCCGCCCTGGAGCGGTTCGGCCTCGGCCCCGAGGCCGTCGTCCGCACCCGGATGTACCTGACCCACGCGCGCGACGTGGACGAGGTGGGCCGCGCCCACAAGGAGATCTTCGACGCGGTCCGCCCGGCGGCGACCCTGGTCGTCGTCTCCGGCTTCCTCGACTCGCGCGTCCTGGTCGAAGTCGAGCTGGAAGCGTACCGAGGAGCAACGAGCACATGACCCTGGCGGTCCGAGTCATCCCCTGCCTGGACGTCGACAACGGCCGGGTCGTCAAGGGCGTCAACTTCCAGAACCTGCGCGACGCGGGCGACCCGGTGGAAATGGCCAAGGTCTACGGCCAGGAGGGCGCCGACGAGCTGACGTTCCTCGACATCACCGCCTCCTCCGGCAACCGCGAGACCACCTACGACGTGGTGCGCCGCACCGCCGAGCAGGTCTTCATCCCGCTGACCGTCGGCGGCGGCGTCCGCACCGCGGAGGACGTCGACAAGCTGCTGCGGGCCGGGGCCGACAAGGTGGGCGTCAACACGGCGGCCATCGAGCGGCCGGAGCTGATCCGGGAGATCGCCGAGCGCTTCGGCCGCCAGGTGCTGGTCCTGTCCGTGGACGCCCGGCGCATCCCCGCCGGCAGCTTCGAGGTCACCACCCACGGCGGGCGCCGCGGGACCGGCCTCGACGCCGTCGAGTGGGCGCACCGCGCGGCCGAGCTGGGCGCCGGCGAGATCCTGCTGAACTCGATGGACGCCGACGGCACGAAGGACGGCTACGACACCGAGATGATCACGGCCGTGCGCAAGCACGTCACCGTGCCGGTCATCGCGAGCGGCGGCGCGGGCCGCCTGGAGCACTTCGCCCCGGCGGTGGCGGCCGGGGCGGACGCGGTCCTGGCCGCGTCGGTCTTCCACTTCGGCGACCTGCGCATCGCGGACGTCAAAAGCGCCCTGCGCGAGGCGGGCCACCCGGTCCGCTAGGCCTTCCCCCGCCGGGGCGCTTCGCCCCGGCGGGCTAATCGCGGATCAGCAGGAAGACCCCTCCCGTCACCAGCGCGAGGACGATCGCGGCGATCCCGTAGGACAGCCGGTGGTACCGCAGGCCGGGGAGGTAGGCGTCCGCCGCGTACCTCCCGGGGCCCGTGAGCGCGAGCGCCGCCGCCGAGACGGCCACCAGAAGGGTGAATTCCACGCCCTTCGGCAGCAGGAACCCCCCGTCCCACGTCACCCCGAGCGCATTGACCATCGTGCCCAGCACGGCGGCCGCGGCGAGCGGAGTGAGGAGCCCGAGGAAGAGGCCCGCCCCGCCCAGGCCCTCGCTGAGGCCGGCGACCACGGCCATCGTCCTGGGCGCGGGATAGCCCCAGGCGGCGAATCCTTTCGCCGTCCCGTCGAGGCCGGGGCCGTCGAACCAGCCGAACAGCTTCTGCGTGCCGTGCGCGACCATGATGATGCCGAGCATCATGCGCAGGAGCAGGATGCCCAGGGAGAAGCCGGCCGGGCGCGGCGGCACGGCGGCCGCCGGGGTGTAACGGGAGGATCTGCTGGTGTGAGCCATGGCGGTGGACACCTCTCCGGGTCGGGGACCGGCACGGGCCTCAGATTCCCAGCTGTGCGCCTTCCAGCTTGGCCACCGCGTCCTTGTCGCCCTCAAGCTCCACCCGGGCGGCCGTCTGGCGGCCGAAGGCGAAGAGGGTCAGCTCACCGGGCTCCCCGGTGACGGTCACGACCGGCACGCCGCGCTGCGCGACCGCCGTGCGGCCGTCGGGGCGGCGCAGGACCAGGCCCACGGGGGAGCGGCGGCCGAGCATCCGGGCCACCCGCTCCAGACGGGTCCACAGGGCGTCCGCGAAGACGGGATCCACCTCGCGCGGGGCCCAGTCCTCCTGGGCCCGGCGCACGTCCTCGGCGTGCACGTAGAACTCGACGGTGTTCGCGGCCTCGTCGATCTGCTTGAGGGCGTACGGCGACAGCCGTGGCGGTCCGGTGCGGATGAGCTGGAGGAGCTCCTCGTACGGCTTGGCGGCGAACTCCGCCTGCACCCGCTCCAGGCGTGCGGCCAGCGGCTTGAACACGAGCCCGGCGGCGGCGTCGGAGCGGCGCTCCCGCACGACGACGTGGGCCGCCAGATCGCGCGTGCGCCAGCCGGCGCAGAGCGTGGGGGCGTTCGGACCCGCCGATTCCAACAGGTCGGCGAGGAGCAGACGTTCGTGCTGGGCGTGGGTCGACATGGCGCCACCCTACGGCCGGCGCCCCGCCGCTGCCACGCCCCCGCGGCTACTCGGGCAGCGGCTTGTCCATCTTCTGGCCGCCCTGCGAGATGCTCAGCGTCATCGAGCACGTGATCTGGTCCTGGCCGCGGGAGTACGTCAACGGGGTCGGGTAGAGCACGTACGAGTAGTAGTTCTTGCCGTCGGTTATGGAGCGCATCCGGTCCTGCGCGTCCTTCTTGCACATCTCCCGGGCCTTGGTCTGGATGTCCAGCTCGGAGTCGAACTTGCCGGTCAGGGTCTCGTTGGCGATGACCTCGCCGTCGTGCGGACCGCTGCACGGCTTCGTCTTCACCTCGGTGAGGCCGGCGGACATCCGCGGGTGGTCGAAGCACTGGCCGGGCTTGAGCACCACGTACGGCACGCGGGCGACCGACGGGGCACCGGAGGAGGCGGACGGGTCGGGGCGCGACGGGTCGTTGCCCGGGCCGTCGGGGTCCACGGCGGGCGCGGACGGCGCGAGCGACGGGCTCGCCGAGCTCTTCGGCTTGGCGACGGGCTTGTCCTTGCCGCCGCCACCGGAGGCCAGCATGATGCCGCCCACGACGAGACCGACCAGCAGCACGCCGCCGATGACGAACGCGGCGACCTTGGCGCCGTTACCGCCGGAGGGCGGGGGCGGCATCGGCGGGGCGTACTGCTGTCCGTACTGCTGCTGCCCGTACTGGCCGAAGCCGGGCTGCTGCTGACCGAAACCCGGCTGCTGTCCGTACCCCTGCGGCGCTTGCGGCTGTCCGTAGGGCGGGGCGGGCGGCTGGGCTGACGGCGGCCCGAACTGCTGCGGCGGGCCGAACCCACCGCCACCACCGGGCGGCTGCGGGGAGTTCGAGGGCGGAGTACTCATGGGCGAAGCATGCCGTACGGCACTGACAGCCCCGTCCGGGGGGTCCCGGCCGGTCCGCGCGGCAGAATGGACCCATGACCGGCAACACCGCCCCCGCCTCCTCCCTCGACCCCGCCATCGCCGCACGCCTCAAGCGCAGCGCCGACGGGCTCGTCCCCGCCATCGCCCAGCAGTACGACACCGGCGAGGTGCTGATGCTCGGCTGGATGGACGACGAGGCGCTCCACCGCACCCTCACCACCGGCCGCTGCACCTACTGGAGCCGCAGCCGCCGGGAGTACTGGGTCAAGGGCGACACGTCCGGACACGTCCAGCACGTGAAGTCCGTGGCCCTGGACTGCGACGCCGACACCCTCCTCGTCAAGGTCGATCAGGTGGGCGCCGCCTGCCACACAGGCGACCGCACCTGTTTCGATGCCGGTGTCCTCCCGCTGGGCCAGTAGGCTCCGCTGCCATGGCTGCCACGACCACCGGTGACATCGCGCCGGACGCCGAGACCTTCCGCACGCTCGCGAAGGACCGCCGGGTCATCCCGGTCACCCGGCGTTTCCTCGCCGACGGCGACACGCCCGTAGGCCTGTACCGCAAGCTCGCGGCCGAACGGCCCGGCACCTTCCTGCTGGAGTCCGCCGAGAACGGCCGCACCTGGTCGCGCTACTCCTTCGTGGGCGTCCGCAGCGCGGCGACCCTCACCGTGCGCGACGGGCGGACGCACTGGCTGGGCACCCCGCCCGTCGGCGTGCCCGCCGACGGCGACCCGCTGGAGGCGCTGCGCGCCACCGTGGCCGCCCTGCACACCCCGCGCGACCTCATGGAGGGTGCCGGGCTGCCGCCCTTCACCGGCGGCATGGTGGGCTACCTCGGCTACGACGTCGTCCGCCGTCTGGAGCGGATCGGCGAGCACGGCGGCGAGGACCGCGACCCGCTCGGCCTGCCCGAGCTGACCATGCTCCTCACCTCCGACCTCGCCGTCCTCGACCACTGGAACGGCACCGTCCTGCTGATCGCCAACGCGATCAACCACAACGACCTCGACACCGGCGTGGACGAGGCGTACGCCGACGCCGTCGCCCGCCTCGACGCCATGGCCGCCGACCTGCACCGGCCCGCGCCCTCGGCGCCCACCGCCCTGCCGCCCTCCGAGCTGCCCGAGTACACCGCCCGCTGGGGCGGCCCCGACTACATGGCCGCCGTGGAGGACATCAAGGAGCGCATCCGCGCCGGCGAGGCCTTCCAGGTCGTGCCGTCCCAGCGCTTCGAGACGCCCTGCACCGCCTCCGCGCTCGACGTCTACCGCGTGCTGCGGGCCACGAACCCCAGCCCGTACATGTACCTGTTCCGCTTCCCCGCGGGGGAAGGCGCGGCCTTCGACGTCGTCGGCTCCAGCCCCGAGGCGCTCGTCAAGGTCGAGGACGGGCGGGCCATGGTGCACCCCATCGCCGGCACCCGGCCGCGCGGCGCCACCCCGCAGGCGGACGCGGCGCTCGCCGAGGAGCTCCTGGGCGACGCCAAGGAGCGCGCCGAGCACCTGATGCTCGTCGACCTCGGCCGCAACGACCTCGGGCGGGTCTGCGAGCCCGGCAGCGTCGAGGTCGTCGACTTCATGTCGGTCGAGCGCTACAGCCACGTCATGCACATCGTCTCCACGGTCACCGGGCGCCTGGCCGCCGGGCGCACCGCCTTCGACGTGCTCACCGCCTGCTTCCCCGCCGGCACGCTCTCCGGCGCGCCCAAGCCCCGGGCCATGCAGATCATCGAGGAGCTGGAGCCGTCGCGGCGCGGGCTCTACGGCGGCTGCGTCGGCTACCTGGACTTCGCCGGGGACTCCGACACGGCCATCGCCATCCGCACCGCCGTCCTGAAGGAGGGCACGGCCTACGTCCAGGCCGGCGCGGGCGTCGTCGCCGACTCGGACCCGGCGGCGGAGGACATGGAGTGCCGCAACAAGGCGGCGGCGGTCCTCCGCGCCGTCCACACGGCCAACCGCCTCGGCTAGCCCGCCTCCCTCTCGGGCGACGGAAAGGCGATGGGGGATAGTGGTGTGCGTGAGCACTGCAGCCGTATCCACCCCCCGCCCGGCCGGCCGAACCGTGGGCGCCGCCCTGCTCCTGGGCGCCGCCGGCGCCGCCCTCGCCCTGCTCGCGGGCGGCCGCACCTGGGCCGAGGGCACGACCACCGTCGCCCAGAGCACCGTCACCAAGCACGTCAGCGGCCAGGACGTCACGGGCCTGCCCGGCGCCCTGGCCGTCGTCGGCCTCGCCGCCCTCGTCGCGGTCTTCGCCGTCCGCGGCGTCTGGCGCACCGTCGTGTCCGCCGGGCTCGTCCTGGCGGGCGCCGGGGTCGTCGCCGCGGCGGTCACGGGCGCGGGCGACACCTCCGCGCTGGAGGAGCAGGCCGCCAAGGCCGGCGGCCTCACCAGCGGCGCCGTCGACCACGTCACCCACACCGCCTGGCCCTGGGTCGCCCTCGCGGGCGGCGTCCTGCTGCTGCTCGCCGGGCTCCTGGCCCTGCGCCACGGCCGCCACTGGCCCGCCATGTCCAGCCGGTACGAGCGCGACGGCACCCCCCGCCCGCGCCGCGCGCGGACCGCCCCCGACCCCGAGCGTCCGGAGGAGCTGTGGAAGGCCCTCGACCGCGGCGAGGACCCGACGAGGGCGTGACACGCCCTGCCCACCCCGGATCGAGGCGGCCCCGGCCGTCGGGGAGAATGACCATCAGCGTTTTCCGCGCCCGCCGGGCGCGCCACAGCAACGAGGAGTCTTAGTCATGGCGGATGCGCACCACGGACACACCCCGGCCGCCTGGACCGGTGTCACGATCGCCTTCATCGGCTTTTGCGTCGCGGGTGCCTTCATGGTCGCCGCGAAGCCGGTCGGCTTCTGGGCCGGCATCGGCATCATCCTGGTCGGCGGTGTCGTGGGCGGTGTCATGCGCCTGATGGGCATGGGCGCGGGCACCCAGGCTCCCCTGAAGGTCGTCGGGGAGAGCAGCCGCAGCTGAGCCCCCGCGCTCCCGCACGCCCCGAGGCGCGGCCCCGAGCCCGTACGGCCCCCCGTACGACGGCCGGGAGCTGCGCCTTCGTGCTGTCCGGCGGAGACTGTGCGGTGTGAGGGAGCGTGTGCGCCAGGCGGCCGCCCCGCTGGCCGTCGCGGCCGGCCTCGCCGCGGCCGCGGCCTACGTCGGGGCCGTGGACCCCAACCGTCCCGGCCGCTATCCGGCCTGCCCGCTGCTGCGCTGCACGGGGCTGTACTGCCCGGGCTGCGGCGGGCTGCGGGGCCTGCACGCCCTCGTCCACGGCGACCTGGCGGGCGCGCTGGGGGCGAACGCCCTGGCCGTCGCCGCTTACGCCGCGTTCGCCGGGTTCTGGTGCGTGTGGTTCATGAGGGCCCTGCAGGGCCGCGGGGGCGTGTCGCTGTCGCCGCGCGCCCGCCATTGGTGGGGCACCGGCGCCGTGGTGCTGCTCTTCACGGTCGTGCGGAACCTGCCCGCCGGCGCCGCCCTCGCCCCGTAGCGGCCCTCCCGGGGAGGGGCGGCCCGTCCACAGGGCGGGACCCGCGTCAACCGGATGCGAAACCTTCGCCCGGCGGCAAGTACCATCGCAAGTGCCTGGTGGGGGAGGATTCCCGCCGCACCAGCCCAGACCATCCGAGTCCGGAAGGGGGCCGCTCGCGTGAGTGTGCTCGACGAGATCATCGAGGGCGTCCGTGCCGACCTCGCGGAGCGGCAGGCGCGCGTCAGCCTCGACGAGCTCAAGGAGCGGGCTGCCAAGGCGCCGCAGGCCAAGGACGGCGCCGCCGCCCTCCGCGGCGAGAACGTCAGCGTGATCTGCGAGGTCAAGCGGTCCAGCCCCTCCAAGGGCGCCCTGGCCGCGATCGCCGACCCCGCCGGCCTCGCCGCCGACTACGAGGCGGGCGGCGCGGCCGTCATCAGCGTGCTGACCGAGCAGCGCCGCTTCGGCGGCTCGCTGGCCGACCTGGAGGCCGTCCGCGCCCGGGTCGACATCCCCATCCTCCGCAAGGACTTCATCGTCACCGCCTACCAGCTGTGGGAGGCCCGCGCCTACGGCGCCGACCTGGCCCTGCTGATCGTCGCCGCGCTGGAGCAGGAGGCCCTGGTCTCCCTCATCGAGCGCGCCGAGTCGATCGGGCTCACCCCGCTGGTCGAGGTGCACGACGAGGAGGAGGTCCAGCGCGCGGTCGACGCCGGCGCGCGGATCATCGGCGTCAACGCCCGCAACCTCAAGACCCTCGAGGTCGACCGCGACACCTTCACCCGGGTCGCCCCCGAGATCCCGGACGGCATCGTCAAGATCGCCGAGTCCGGAGTGCGCGGCCCGCACGACCTGATCGCCTACGCCAACGACGGCGCCGACGCCGTCCTGGTCGGCGAGTCCCTGGTCACGGGGCGCGATCCCAAGGGCGCCGTGGCGGACCTGGTCGCGGCCGGGGCGCACCCCGCCCTGCGGCATGGCAGGAGCTGACGGAGCCATGGCGGCGTACGCGCGACTGGCCCGGGGCTGCCGCCCCCGGGGCTGCCGCGCGCCCGCGCGACGCATCCTCGGGCGTCGCGTGCGGTACCACATCGGCTGTGAGCCGGGTCAGATCAACGGGATGCGATGGCGCCGGCGCGCCGCGCTCCAGCCCGTCCCCTGACCCACAACCTCACAGTCGTCCGAGGAGTACGCACGTGTCCTCTGAATTCTTCGTCCCGGACCCGGAAGGTCTGGTCCCCAGCGCCGAAGGGTACTTCGGCGCGTTCGGCGGCAAGTTCATCCCCGAAGCCCTCGTCGCCGCCGTCGACGAGGTCGCCGCCGAGTACGAGAAGGCCAAGGCCGACCCCGCCTTCGCCGCCGAGCTCAACGACCTCATGGTCAACTACACCGGCCGCCCCAGCGCCCTCACCGAGGTGCCGCGCTTCGCCGAGCACGCCGGCGGCGCCCGGATCTTCCTCAAGCGCGAGGACCTCAACCACACCGGCTCACACAAGATCAACAACGTGCTGGGCCAGGCGCTGCTCACCAAGCGCATGGGCAAGACCCGCGTCATCGCCGAGACCGGCGCAGGCCAGCACGGCGTCGCCACCGCCACCGCCTGCGCCCTCTTCGGCCTCGACTGCACGATCTACATGGGCGAGGTCGACACCGAGCGGCAGGCCCTCAACGTCGCCCGCATGCGCATGCTCGGCGCCGAGGTCATCGCCGTGAAGTCCGGCAGCCGCACCCTCAAGGACGCCATCAACGAGGCCTTCCGCGACTGGGTCGCCAACGTCGACCGCACCCACTACCTCTTCGGCACGGTCGCCGGCCCGCACCCCTTCCCGGCCCTCGTCCGCGACTTCCACCGGGTCATCGGCGTCGAGGCGCGCCGCCAGATCCTGGAGCGCACCGGCCGCCTGCCCGACGCCGCCGTGGCCTGCGTGGGCGGCGGCTCCAACGCCATCGGCCTCTTCCACGCCTTCCTGCAGGACACCGGCGTGCGCCTGATCGGCTGCGAGCCCGGCGGCCACGGCGTGCCCACCGGCGAGCACGCGGCCACCCTCACCGCCGGCACCCCCGGCATCCTGCACGGCTCCCGCTCGTACGTCCTGCAGGACGAGGACGGCCAGATCACCGAGCCCTACTCGATCTCGGCGGGCCTGGACTACCCCGGCATCGGCCCGGAGCACTCCTACCTCAAGGACTCCGGCCGCGCCGAGTACCGCGCCGTCACCGACGACGAGGCCATGCAGGCCCTGCGCCTGCTCTCGCGCACCGAGGGCATCATCCCCGCCATCGAGAGCGCGCACGCCCTGGCCGGGGCCCTGGAGGCGGGCCGGGAGCTGGGCGAGGACGGCCTGCTCCTGGTGAACCTCTCGGGGCGCGGCGACAAGGACATGGACACCGCGGCCCGCTACTTCGGGCTGTACGACGACGCCGAGGGGGCCAAGTGATGGCGGGCAACATCGAACTGCTGAGCTCCGTCCTGGCCGCGGCCAGGGCCGGGAACCGCGCCGCCCTGGTCGGCTACCTCCCCGCCGGCTTCCCCACCGTCGACGACGGCGTACGGGCCGCCACGGCCATGCTCGACGGCGGCTGCGACATCGTCGAGATCGGCCTGCCGCACAGCGACCCGGTCCTCGACGGCCCGGTCATCCAGACCGCCGACGACATCGCCCTGCGCGGCGGCGTCAAGATCACCGACGTGATCCGCACGGTCAAGGAGACGCACGAGGTCACCGGCGCGCCCGTGCTGTGCATGACGTACTGGAACCCCGTCGATGCCTACGGCACGGAGCGGTTCGCCGCCGACCTGGCCGCCGCCGGGGGAGCGGGCTGCATCCTGCCCGACCTGCCGGTCGAGGAGTCCGAGGTCTGGCGCAAGGCCGCCGAGCAGCACGGGCTCGCCACGGTCTTCGTGGTCGCGCCCAGCAGCCGCGACGAGCGCCTCGCCAAGATCACGGCGGCGGGCAGCGGCTTCGTCTACGCGGCCTCCCTGATGGGCGTCACCGGCACCCGGGAGTCCGTCGGCAACGAGGCGCAGGACCTGGTGCGGCGCACCCGCGCGGTCACCGACCTGCCGGTCTGCGTGGGCCTCGGCGTCTCCAACGCCGTCCAGGCCGCCGAGGTGGCGGCCTTCGCCGACGGCGTGATCGTCGGCTCGGCCTTCGTCAAGCGGCTCCTGGAGGCCCCCGACCGGGACACGGGCCTGGCCGCCGTCCGGGCCCTCGCGGGCGAACTGGCCGAGGGCGTGCGCAAGCGCGGGTAACTCTTTCGACGGAACCGGTGACCGGGGGCGCGCTGCGGCGCGCCCCCGGTTCGTTGGAGGGGGATGTGAGCCAGAAGAACTCGGATGGGAAGCGCAGCGCCCGTGAGCGGCTGCAGGAACAGCGGCAGCGCGAGGAGTCGCGGGCCAAGCGCAAGCGCACGCTGATCGCCGCCGTGGCCGTCGTCGCCGTCCTCGGCGCGGGCGCCGGCATCGCGGCGGTCGTGGCGGGCTCGGGCGGCGGCAAGAAGAAGGAGTCCGCCGGCCCGCTGGTCGCCCCGCAGGGCGCCACCGGCAAGGACAGCGTCACCATCCCGGTCGGCAAGCCCGCCGCGAAGGCGACCCTCGTGGTCTACGAGGACTTCCGCTGCCCCGCCTGCGGCCAGTTCGAGAACAACTTCCGCGACTCGGTCAACCAGCTGGAGCAGAAGGGCGAGCTCAAGGCCGAGTACCACATCGTCACACTGATCGACAACAACCTCGGCGGCACCGGCTCCCTCAACGCCGCCAACGCGGCCGCCTGTGCCCAGGACGCCGGGAAGTTCTCCGCGTACCACGACCTGATCTACAAGAACCAGCCGCCGGAGACGGACGACGCCTTCGGCAGGAAGGCCCGCCTGCTGGAGCTGGCCGGCCAGGTGCCGGGGCTGGACACCCCGGCCTTCCGCTCCTGCGTGGACGACGGCACCCACGACAGCTGGGTGAAAAAGTCCCACGAGGCCTTCGGCAAGTCCTCCTACCGCGCCACCCCGACCGTCCTGCTCGACGGCAAGAGCATCTACGCCGACCCGAAGAACCCGCTCACCCCGGACAAGTTCCGGCAGATGGTGGCCGAGGCGGCGAAGGGCTGAGGCCGCGGGAGCGGGTCCGGTGCGCGGGGCGTTACGCAGCTGTTGCGCCGGGTGGGTTGCCGTTCCGTCGCCCCGGCAGGGTAGCGTCGGGGATGTCATGGAACTCGCATACATTCCCAGCCCCTCGACCGGCGTGATCCACCTCGGACCGGTCCCGCTGCGCGGCTATGCCTTCTGCATCATCATCGGCGTCTTCGTGGCGGTCTGGCTGGGCAACCGGCGCTGGATCGCCCGCGGCGGGCGGGCGGGGACGGTTGCCGACATCGCCGTCTGGGCGGTGCCCTTCGGGCTCGTCGGCGGCCGGCTCTACCACGTCATCACCGACTACGAGCTGTACTTCGGCGAGGGCCGCAACTGGGTCAACTCCTTCAAGATCTGGGAGGGCGGCCTCGGCATCTGGGGTGCGGTCGCGCTCGGCGCGGTCGGCGCGTGGATCGGCTGCCGGCGCCGCGGCATCCCGCTGCCGGCCTGGGCGGACGCCCTCGCGCCCGGCCTCGCGGTGGCCCAGGCGATCGGCCGCTGGGGCAACTGGTTCAACCAGGAGCTGTACGGCAAGCCGACGGACCTGCCGTGGGCGCTGAAGATCGACGCCGACCCGGCGATCGGCCGGGTGGCGGGGACCTACCACCCGACGTTCCTCTACGAATCGCTGTGGTGCCTGCTGATCGCGGGCCTGGTGATCTGGGCGGACCGCCGCTTCACGCTGGGCCACGGCCGGGCGTTCGCGCTGTACGTGGCCTCGTACACGGTGGGCCGCTTCTGGTTCGAGTACCTGCGCGTCGACGACGCCCACCACGTGCTGGGCCTGCGGCTCAACGGCTGGACCTCGATCGTGGTGTTCGTGGGGGCGGTCATCTACATGATCGTCTCGGCGCGGCGGGCCCCGGGCCGGGAGACGGTCGTCGAGCCGGTGCCCGACGGTGACTCGTCCTCGGCGGACTCGTCCCCCGAAAAGAAGAAGGTCTGACGGGTAAGTCCGGCACCGCCGGAACCCGCCGCAGTGGCCGAGCGCCGCTGCGGCGGGTTTTTTGCGCCTGCGGCACGGAAGGCCGGGCCGCCGGCGGTGCCGGACCGTCGCAAGCCCGGCGGTCCGACCAAGACGCTTCGCCTCGGACACGCGTCCTCCCAGGTCAGCAAGGCCTTCCTTGCTAGCGCGCGCATGCCGTTCGTGCGTACCTTCGAAGGCGTCGGGGCAGGCGGACGAGACGCCGCCCCAGGGGAAGGGAGCCCACCCGAGATGTCTGTCCTGGAAGCCGTTGCCGCACCGCACATAGCGCACCGCGACAACCACACCCACCGCGACGTGAACGGCGGCTGGCTCCGTCCCGCGGTGTTCGGCGCCATGGACGGGCTGGTCTCCAACGTCGCCCTGATGACGGGCGTGGCGGGCGGGTCCGCCTCCCCGCACACGATCGTGATCGCCGGCCTGGCCGGCCTCGCCGCCGGTGCGTTCTCGATGGCCGCCGGCGAGTACACCTCCGTGGCGTCGCAGCGCGAGCTCGTCCTCGCCGAGCTGGACGTGGAGCGCCGCGAGCTGCACAAGCACCCGGCCGACGAGCTGGCGGAGCTGGCCGCGCTCTACGAGTCGCGGGGCGTCGAGCCCAAGCTGGCGATGGAGGTCGCCATGCAGCTGTCGCGCGACCCGGAGCAGGCGCTGGAGATCCACGCCCGCGAGGAGCTCGGCATCGACCCGTCCGACCTGCCGTCGCCCACGGTCGCGGCGGTGTCCTCGTTCGGCTCGTTCGCCCTGGGCGCGCTCCTGCCCCTGCTGCCGTACCTGCTGGGGGCCTCGGCCCTGTGGCCCGCGGTGCTGCTGGCGCTGCTCGGCCTGTTCGCGTGCGGCGCCGTCGTGGCCCGGGTGACGGCCCGCTCCTGGTGGTACAGCGGCCTGCGCCAGCTGGTCCTCGGTGCTGCGGCGGCGGGTGTGACTTACGCCCTCGGTATTGCCTTCGGCACCGCCCTGGGGTGATGCTTCATGCGGGCTCCCGCATAACCTACGAATGACAGTGCGGTTTCAGGCCCACGACGACCGGGCACAATCCGGGAGCGCAGCGGGCAACGCCGCCCGCTCCGTGTTGTGTCCGGCGCCGCCGGGCCGGGCGATCCCCGAGGCTTCCGGCAGCTCGCCGCGTCACCCGCAGTGTCCACATGCTGAACCGGTGCTTCCATTTTCTGAGAAGCGACCCATCATGTAACCTGCACCAACTTCTTCCGCAGAGGGCCAACGTCGTCCCTCGGCACATGCACTGGCCGCCCGGCCATGACTGCCAAGACGACGACGGGAGCCGCCGATGCGCTCTGCATCCCACCCCGCCCAGCAGGGTATGTACGACCCGCGGAACGAGCACGACGCCTGTGGTGTCGGCTTCGTCGCGACCCTCACCGGCGAGGCGAGCCACGCGCTCGTGGAACAGGCGCTCACCGTCCTCCGCAACCTGGAGCACCGCGGCGCCACCGGCTCCGAGCCCGACTCGGGCGACGGCGCCGGCATCCTGATGCAGGTCCCCGACGCCTTCCTGCGCGAGAGCACCGGCTTCCCGCTCCCCGAGCCCGGCGCGTACGCCGTCGGCATCGCCTTCCTCCCCGCGGACGCCGCGGAGGCGGACGACGCCGTCTCGGCCATCGAGACGATCGCCCGCGAAGAGGGCCTCACCGTCCTCGGCTGGCGCACCGTCCCCGTCGCCCCCGAGCTGCTCGGCGCCAGCGCCCGCGCCACCATGCCCGACTTCCGCCAGCTGTTCGTCGCGGACGGGGAGAACGCCGGACTCGCCCTCGACCGCAAGGCGTTCGTGCTGCGCAAGCGCGCCGAGCGCGAGGCCGGGGTCTACTTCCCCTCGCTCTCCGCCCGCACGATCGTCTACAAGGGCATGCTGACCACCGGTCAGCTGGAGCCGTTCTTCCCCGACCTCTCCGACCGCCGCTGCGCCACGGCCATCGCGCTGGTCCACTCCCGCTTCTCCACCAACACCTTCCCCAGCTGGCCGCTGGCCCACCCGTACCGCTTCGTCGCCCACAACGGTGAGATCAACACCGTCCAGGGCAACCGCAACTGGATGCGGGCCCGTGAATCTCAGCTGGTCAGCGACCTGTTCGGGGAGGGCGACCTCGACCGGATCTTCCCCGTCTGCACCCCGGACGCCTCCGACTCGGCCTCCTTCGACGAGGTCCTGGAGCTGCTCCACCTCGGCGGCCGGTCCCTCCCGCACAGCGTGCTGATGATGATCCCCGAGGCCTGGGAGAACCACGCCTCCATGGACCCGGCCCGCCGCGCGTTCTACCAGTACCACTCCACGCAGATGGAGCCCTGGGACGGCCCCGCCTGCGTCACCTTCACCGACGGCACCCTCGTCGGCGCCGTCCTCGACCGCAACGGCCTGCGTCCCGGCCGCTACTGGGTCACCGACGACGGCCTCGTCGTGCTCTCCTCCGAGGTCGGCGTCCTCGACATCGACCCGGCCAGGGTCGTCCGCAAGGGCCGCCTCCAGCCCGGCCGGATGTTCCTCGTCGACACCGAGCGCCACCGCATCATCGAGGACGACGAGATCAAGGCCGAGCTCGCCGCCGCCGCGCCCTACGGCGACTGGCTGGAGGCCGGCCTGATCGACCTCGCCGACCTCCCCGAGCGCGAGCACATCGTGCACACCCACGCATCGGTCACCCGCCGCCAGCAGACCTTCGGCTACACCGAGGAGGAGCTGCGCGTCATCCTCGCGCCCATGGCCAAGGCCGGTGCGGAGCCGATCGGTTCGATGGGCACCGACTCGCCGATCGCCGCCCTCTCCGAGCGCCCCCGGCTGCTCTTCGACTACTTCACCCAGCTGTTCGCCCAGGTCACCAACCCGCCGCTGGACGCCATCCGCGAGGAGCTCGTCACCTCGCTGATCTCCTCCCTCGGCCCCCAGGGCAACCTGCTGGAGCCCACCGCGGCCTCCTGCCGCAGCGTCACCCTGCCCTTCCCCGTCATCGACAACGACGAGCTCGCCAAGCTCATCCACATCAACGCCGACGGGGACATGCCCGGCCTGAAGGCCGTCACCCTCTCCGGCCTCTACCGCGTCACCGGCGGCGGCACGGCCCTGGCCGCCCGCATCACGGAGATCTGCGCCGAGGCGGACGCCGCCATCGCCGGCGGAGCCCGGCTCATCGTCCTCTCCGACCGCCACTCCGACGCCGAGCACGCCCCGATCCCCTCGCTGCTGCTCACCTCCGCCGTCCACCACCACCTCATCCGCACCAAGCAGCGCACCCAGGTGGGCCTGCTGGTGGAGGCGGGCGACGTCCGCGAGGTGCACCACGTCGCGCTGCTCATCGGCTACGGCGCGGCCGCCGTCAACCCGTACCTGGCGATGGAGTCCGTCGAGGACCTCGTCCGCGCAGGGACGTTCCTGCAGGACATCGAGGCCGAGGACGCGATCCGCAACCTCATCAAGGCCCTCGGCAAGGGCGTCCTGAAGGTCATGTCCAAGATGGGCATCTCCACCGTCGCCTCCTACCGCGGCGCCCAGGTCTTCGAGGCGATCGGCCTGGACGAGGAGTTCGTCGCCACCTACTTCCGGGGCACCGCCACCAAGATCGGCGGCGCCGGCCTGGACGTCGTCGCCCGCGAGGTCGCGGCCCGCCACGCCAAGGCCTACCCGGCCACCGGCATCGCCGCCAGCCACCGCCGCCTCGACATCGGCGGCGAGTACCAGTGGCGCCGCGAGGGCGAGCCGCACCTGTTCGACCCGGACACCGTCTTCCGGCTGCAGCACGCCACGCGCGCCCGCCGCTACGACATCTTCAAGCAGTACACCGAGCGCGTGAACGAGCAGTCCGAGCGGCTGATGACCCTGCGCGGGCTGTTCGGCCTGAAGAGCGACCGCACCCCGGTCCCGCTCGACGAGGTCGAGCCCGTCAGCGAGATCGTCAAGCGCTTCTCCACCGGCGCCATGTCGTACGGCTCCATCTCCCGCGAGGCCCACGAGACCCTCGCCATCGCCATGAACCGGCTGGGCGGCAAGTCCAACACCGGCGAGGGCGGCGAGGACCCCGACCGCCTCTACGACCCCGAGCGGCGCTCCAGCATCAAGCAGGTCGCCTCCGGCCGTTTCGGCGTCACCAGCGAGTACCTGGTCAACTCCGACGACATCCAGATCAAGATGGCCCAGGGCGCCAAGCCCGGCGAGGGCGGCCAGCTGCCCGGCCACAAGGTCTACCCCTGGGTCGCCAGGACCCGGCACTCCACCCCCGGCGTCGGCCTGATCTCGCCGCCCCCGCACCACGACATCTACTCCATCGAGGACCTCGCCCAGCTCATCCACGACCTCAAGAACGCCAACCCGGCCGCCCGCATCCATGTGAAGCTGGTCTCCGAAGTCGGCGTCGGCACGGTCGCGGCGGGCGTCTCCAAGGCCCACGCGGACGTCGTCCTGATCTCCGGCCACGACGGCGGAACCGGCGCCTCCCCGCTCACGTCGCTCAAGCACGCGGGCGGCCCCTGGGAGCTCGGCCTCGCCGAGACCCAGCAGACGCTGCTCCTCAACGGCCTGCGCGACCGCATCGTCGTGCAGACCGACGGCCAGCTGAAGACCGGCCGCGACGTGGTCGTCGCCGCCCTCCTGGGCGCCGAGGAGTTCGGCTTCGCCACCGCCCCGCTCGTCGTCTCCGGCTGCGTCATGATGCGCGTCTGCCACCTGGACACCTGCCCGGTCGGCATCGCCACCCAGAACCCCGTCCTGCGCGAGCGCTTCAGCGGCAAGGCCGAGTTCGTCGTCAACTTCTTCGAGTTCATCGCCGAGGAGGTCCGCGAGCTCCTCGCCGAGCTGGGCTTCCGCACCCTTCAGGAGGCCGTCGGCCACGCCGAACTCCTCGACACCGGCCGGGCCGTGACGCACTGGAAGGCCCGGGGCCTGGACCTCGCCCCGCTGCTGCACGTGCCGGACCTGCCGGCCGGGGCCACCCGTCACCGCACCACCGAGCAGGACCACGGCCTGGCCAAGGCCCTCGACAACGAGCTCATCGAGCTCGCCGCCGACGCCCTCGCGGTCCCCACCGCCGAGGACGCCCGGCCCGTCCGCGCCCAGGTCGCCATCCGCAACATCAACCGCACCGTGGGCACCATGCTCGGCCACGAGGTCACCAAGCGCTTCGGCGGCGCCGGCCTGCCCGACGACACCATCGACATCACCTTCACGGGCTCCGCCGGCCAGTCCTTCGGCGCCTTCCTGCCCCGCGGCATCACCCTGCGCCTGGAGGGCGACGCCAACGACTACGTCGGCAAGGGCCTCTCGGGCGGCCGGATCGTCGTCCGGCCCGACCGCGGCGCGGACCACCTGGCCGAGTACTCGGTCATCGCCGGCAACACCCTCGCCTACGGCGCCACCGGCGGCGAGATGTTCCTGCGCGGCCGCGTCGGCGAGCGCTTCTGCGTCCGCAACTCCGGCGCCACCGTCGTCTCCGAAGGGGTCGGCGACCACGGCTGCGAGTACATGACCGGCGGCCGGGCCGTCGTCCTCGGCGAGACCGGGCGCAACTTCGCGGCCGGCATGTCCGGCGGCGTCGCCTACGTCGTCGACCTCGACCCCGACAACGTCAACAAGGAGCTGGCCGCCGCCGTCGAACCCCTCGACGACGCCGACCGGCAGTGGCTGCACGACGTCGTGCGCCGCCACCACGAGGAGACGGCCTCCACCGTCGCGGCCGCCCTCCTCGCCGACTGGGACACCGCCGCCGGCCGCTTCAGCAAGGTCGTCCCGGCCACCTACAAGGCAGTGCTCGCCGCCAAGGACGCCGCCGAGCGAGCGGGTCTCTCCGAGACCGAGACCCACGAGAAGATGATGGAGGCGGCGACCAATGGCTGACCCCAAGGGCTTTCTCACCACGGACCGCGAGGTCGCCCGGACCCGCCCCGTCGCCGAGCGCGTCCGCGACTGGAACGAGGTCTACGTCCCCGGTTCCCTGCTGCCGGTCATCGGCAAGCAGGCGGGCCGCTGCATGGACTGCGGCATCCCCTTCTGCCACAACGGCTGCCCGCTCGGGAACCTCATCCCCGAGTGGAACGACTACGCCTACCGCGACGACTGGCGGGCGGCCAGCGAGCGGCTGCACGCGACCAACAACTTCCCCGAGTTCACCGGCCGGCTCTGCCCGGCCCCGTGCGAGGCCGCCTGCGTCCTCGGCATCAACCAGCAGCCCGTCACCATCAAGAACGTCGAAGTCACCATCGTCGACAAGGCGTGGGCCGCGGGCGACGTCACCCCGCAGCCGCCCGAGCGGCTCTCCGGCAAGACCGTCGCCGTCATCGGCTCCGGTCCCGCCGGCCTCGCCGCCGCCCAGCAGCTCACCCGGGCCGGCCACACCGTCGCCGTCTACGAGCGCGCCGACCGCATCGGCGGCCTCCTGCGCTACGGCATCCCCGAGTTCAAGATGGAGAAGCGGCACATCAACCGCCGCATCGAGCAGATGCGCGCGGAGGGCACCAAGTTCCGCACCGAGGTGGAGATCGGCCGCGACATCGACGCCGCCAAGCTCCGCAAGCGCTACGACGCCGTCGTCATCGCCGCCGGCGCCACCACCTCCCGCGACCTGCCCGTCCCCGGCCGCGACCTCAAGGGCATCCACTTCGCGATGGAGTACCTGCCCATGGCCAACAAGGTGCAGGAGGGCGACCTGACCGTCGCCCCGATCACCGCCGAGGGCAAGCACGTCGTCGTCATCGGCGGCGGCGACACCGGCGCCGACTGCGTCGGCACCGCCCACCGCCAGGGCGCGGCCTCCGTCACCCAGCTGGAGATCATGCCCCGGCCGGGGGAGGAGCGGAACGCGAACCAGCCCTGGCCGACCTTCCCCATGCTCTACAAGGTCACCTCGGCCCACGAGGAGGGCGGCGAGCGGATCTACTCCGTCTCCACCACCCACTTCGAGGGCGACGAGGACGGCAACGTCCAGTGGCTGCACCTCATCGAGGTCGAGTTCACCGGCGGCAAGCTCGTCCAGAAGCCCGGCACCGAGCGGCGCATCCCCGCCCAGCTGGTCACCCTCGCCATGGGCTTCACCGGCACGGACGTCAAGAACGGCCTCGTCGAGCAGTTCGGCCTGGAGCTGGACGCCCGCGGCAACATCGCCCGCGACGCGGACTACGCCACCAACGTCCCGGGCGTGTTCGTCGCCGGTGACGCCGGACGCGGCCAGTCCCTCATCGTCTGGGCCATCGCCGAGGGCCGCTCCGCCGCCCGCGGCGTGGACCGCTACCTCACCGGCACCAGCACCCTGCCGGCCCCGGTCCGCCCCACGGACCGCGCCCTGACGGTCTGACCGGCCGACAAGCTCGCGGCGCCTGCCCTCCCCGACCGCTGGGCAGGCGCCGCGCTGTCATGCCCACCGGACGGCCGCGGGCCCGCGCCTCCTGCCCGCGAACCCGCGCCTACTGCTCGGGCGTCCGCACCATCAGATCGCGGAACTCCACCTTCGCGTCCTCCGTGTACACCCCGACGCTGCCTTGCGGATACGGGCGCTCCCGGTCCTCGTAGGCCACCAGGCCCTGGCCGTCGACGCTGACCTCCATGCGCGCACCGCGCTGCGCCACCCGCACCACCGACCACGCGCCGACCGGGAACCGTCCCGGGCCGGTGGCGAGGAAGCGCTGCCCGCCCGGGTAGGCGGGGTCGCGCTTGCCGAGCTCCCAGCCGTTCGGTTTGAGGGTGATGTAGTAGAAGTGCTCGGGGTCGGAGTACGCCCACAGCAGCCAGGGCACCTCCCACGGGTTGGGCCGGGGGGTGCGCAGCTGGGCGACCGTCCGCATGCGCGCCTCGAAGTCCACGTCCTCGAAGCGGCCCGTGGAGACGATCAGCCCGGCGTGGGTCTCGTCCGGCACCTTCGAGGGGCGGGGGGAGAGGAAGAGGCCGTCGTGACGGCCGATGTTCTCGCCGTGGCCGTCGAAGACCGACCGCCACGGGCCGTGGACCGATCCCTCGGCCCACGGCCGGTCCGGCTCGCCGTCACCGGACCAGAGGCTGCTCACCGCGAGGGCGGCGCCCGCCACCACGACGGCGGCGAGCAGCGCGAGACCGAGCAGCCGATGAACTCTCGTCATGCCGTCGAGTATGACCCCGGCCCCTCGGTACGGGTGGCGACCAGCTCGGCGGCGTCGCCGTCGCCGGGATCGGCGCCGAAGTCCTCGGCGAGCTGGGCGATGATGCGGTCGGTGGCGTGCCCGTCCCCGAAGGGGTTGCCGGCGGTCGCCATCCGCTCGTAGGCGGCGGGATCGTCCAGAAGGCGGACGGCGGCGTCCAGGATGGCCTCCGGTTCCGTGCCCACGAGCCGGGCCGCACCGGCCTCGACCGCCTCGGGGCGTTCGGTGGTCGTGCGCAGCACGAGGGCGGGCTTGCCGAGGGTGGGGGCCTCCTCCTGGATGCCGCCGGAGTCGGTGAGGACCAGGTCGCAGGCGGCGAGGGTGGCGGAGAAGTCGAGGTAGCCGAGCGGTTCGGTGATCTCGATGTGGGGGTGGCCGGTCAGCTCGGGCAGCAGCGCCTCGCGGACGGCGGGGCTCTTGTGCAGCGGGAGCACCATCTCCACGTCGCCCCGGTCGGCGAGCCGCCGCAGGGTCTTGCCCATGGAGCGCATGACGGCGCCCTGGTTCTCGCGGCGGTGCAGGGTGACGAGGACGCGGCGCAGGCCGGTGCGGAAGAGGCTGCGGCCGGTGCCCTCGGCCAGCACCCACAGCAGGTTGTCGATGACGGTGTTGCCGGTGGTGAACACCTCGGCCTCGGGGACGCCTTCGGCGGTGAGGTGGTCCGCGGCCCGCCGGGTGGGCGCGAAGTGCCAGCGCGCCATCCGGCCTATCAGGCGGCGGTTGAGCTCCTCGGGGAAGGGGTTGTCGAGGACGCCGGTGCGCAGTCCCGCCTCCACGTGGGCGATCGGGATGTGCTCGTAGAACGCGGCGAGGCCGCCGGTCAGGGCGGTGGTGGTGTCGCCCTGGACGATGACGAGGTCGGGCCGCTCGGCGCGGACCACCTCGCCGAGGCCGTCGACGAGGCGGGCCGTGAGCGTGGACAGCTGCTGCCGGTCGCGCATGACGTCGAGCCCGGTGTGGACCGGGACGCGCAGGAGGTCCAGCATCTGGTGGAGCATCTCGCGGTGCTGGCCGGTGGTGACGACGAGCGGTTCGAAGAGCGGGGAGAGCGCCATGGCACGGGCCACGGGCGCGAGTTTGATGGCCTCCGGGCGGGTGCCCAGCACGAGCATGGCGCGCACGGGCGCGGTGATGAGGTCAGCGGACATGGTTCTCCCTGGGCAAGGCCCCTCCGTGGAGAAGGCCTGACGAGCGGGTGGTCGCGGGGGTTTCGGGGCGCGTCAGGTGCGCGCGGTCTTCAGCCACGTCTGCTTGCCGGTGAGCATCCGCCAGAGGCCCCACCAGCCGGCGGCGAACCAGATGTAGCCGTAGAAGACGAAGACGTGCGAGAGCAGGATCGAGCGCAGGAGCCCGAGCCGGCGCTCGCGCCGGCGGTAGACGAAGCCGTACGCGTAGGCGGCGGTGAAGGACAGCACGTACGGGCCGATGACCCACATCGGGGTGATCAGCGGGCGCCCGGCCTGGACGGAGCCGATGACGGTGCCGGCCACCGCGACCAGGAAGGACAGCGGCAGCAGCGAGGTGAGCAGGATCAGGACCGGGCTGGAGAGGTGGTAGAGCAGGTCGAGGGCGGCGCGGGTGGGGACGGAGCGCAGGATCAGCGGCACCAGCCCCGCCGACTGCAGGTGGCCCTGGAACCAGCGGGAGCGCTGGCGCACCAGGCGGCGCACGTCGAGCACGGCCTGCTGGGAGACCGCGGCGGCGGTGCAGTGCTGGTTGGTCCAGCCGCGGGCGATGAGCCGGACCCCGAGGTCGAGGTCCTCGGTCAGGGAGTCGCTCCAGGGACCGCCCTCCTGGCCGGGGACGGCGAGCGAGTCGAGCGCGGCGAGCCGCATGAACTGTCCGTTGCCGCCCATTCCGACACTGCCGATATAGCGCCGGGCGCACTGGAAGATATCGCCGTAGATGACGAATTCCATGTCCTGGAGCCGGGCCAGCAGACCCAGGTGGCGGTTGTACATGCGGACGCCGATCTGGGTGGCGCCGACGCGCGGGTCGTCGAAGAAGGGATCGACGGACTGGACCACGTGTTCGTCGAGCCGGCCGTCGGCGTCGACGACGCAGACGATGACGTCGTGCGGGTCGTAGCCGTCCATCAGGCCCGACTCGCGCAGGTGCCGGATTCCGGCGTTGAGGGCGGCGCCCTTGCCACGGCGGGCGTTCGGCAGGGTGCGCTGCAGGAGGTGGACGCGGTCGGAGCCGGCGGCGCGGGCGATGTCCGCGGTGCCGTCGTCGGACGCGTCGTCGATGACCAGGGCGAGGAAATTGCCGGCGGGCAGGTCGGTGATCCGTGCGAGGCTCTCGGCGAGAACCTTTTCTTCGTTCAGACAGGCGAGCAGAAAGACGTACAGCCGCTGTCTGCGGGGCCCTCGGACGCGGCGTATCCGGCGCCGGGAGAGCAGGAACATCGTGGTGTTGTAGCAGCCCGCCATCACGATGATGGCGATGGCGGCCCCCAGCAGGACCTCGCTGGTCAAGGCCGGCTGCCGGCGTCCGGACCGAGGGCGCCGGGGGCCGGCGCGCCCGGTCCCGGCACGCCGCGGACGGCGAACCAGAGTTTGACGGCGATGATGACGAACGCGCTCGCGCAGTAGAGCGCGAACCCGGCCCCGGCGGCTTCCTGCAATCCTCTCGCAAAAGGAGTGCCCGGTAGCACTTCCGGTGCCACCGTCAGTCCGGCCATGGGCAGGACGGATCCCAGAGTGGGTTTTCCGTACATGAGTTCCCCCCGAATTGCGCCTCGCCAAGACGAGACGAGGCATGCGGAGGGAAGGTATCAGAGAGTACTGGTATTACTGTCGGACTTGGTGGCAATTGTTGGAGTGGAATCTCAAATTCAATGAACCTAACGGTAGTTATGCCTGGTGGTCGCCGCATGTGACGGGTGTGATTTTTGGTCTGCACCAATAGCTCTGTACGGAACTGCCCGCTCAGGACAGAAGTTGTCTATTGACATGCATCCGTACCGGACAGAAGAATCTGGCGCCAGTCGGGCCTCCGGTGTCACGGGGGTGGCGACCGCAGCAATACCAGGGGGAATTCCATGCTGAAGAAGCGAGGGAGATCCAGGAAAGTCCGGATCTCCGCCGTCGCCATGCTCCTCGCCGCCCTGCTGGGCGGCTTCCTTCTTTCCCGCTCGGCGGACGCGACGGAGCCGATATCCAAGCCGCGCACCACCGACTCCGTGAACCCGCTCGCGCTCTCGGCGAAGAGCACCAAGGACCTCACCGCCGCGGCCAAGGCCCGGCTCACCAACGACCTGCTGCGCCGCGCGGGCACCCTGAAGGTCACCCCGGCGCCCGTCACCAAGACGGCCACCACCGCCGACGCACTCGCCGCGCCCGCCGGGACCTCGGCCCTCGTCCTCTACGACAACACCGGCCCCTACGGGCAGCTCGGCGAGCTCTACGCCATGGCGACGGCCAACCTCGCCGGCCACTTCGGCACCGTCACCAGCAAGCCCGTGTCCGCCTACACCGCCGGACTGGTCAACCAGTACACCGCCACGGTCTACCTCGGCTCGACCTACTACGGCGGCACCATCCCCGACGCCGTCCCCGCCGCCTTCTACCAGGACGCCATGGCCACCAGCCGTCCCGTCACCTGGATCGGCGACAACATCTGGAACATGGCGAACGCCGTGGGCACCACCCAGTTCGAGCAGAAGTACGGCTGGGACCCCACCAACTCGTACTACGGGCAGGGCGGTTCCGTCGGGAACATCAACCAGGTCACGTACAAGGGACAGCAGCTGACCCGGAACATCCCCGCCGGCCAGGACGGGGGAGTGCTCCACCCAGCCCTCCTCACCGGCCCCGGCTACCCCGCGGTCACCCGCCTCGCCGACGCCAAGGACGCCACCACCGGCGCCGTCAGCCCCTGGGCGATCCGCTCCTCGAACCTCACCTACATCGGCGAGGTCCCCTTCGCCTACGTCTCCGAGAGCGACCGCGTCATCGCCTTCGAGGACCTCCTCTTCGACGCGCTGGCGCCCGCCACCGCCCAGCGCCACCGGGCCTTCGTCCGCCTGGAGGACATCAGCCCCAAGGCCGACCCCGCCCAGCTGCGGACCATGGCCGACTACCTCGCGTCGCAGAAGATCCCGTACGGCATCAACGTCATCCCCGTCTACACGGACCCCAAGGGCGTCTACAACAACGGCGTCCCCGAGACCGTGACCCTCGCGCAGGCCCCCGCCGTCGTCACCGAGCTGAAGTACATGCTCGCCCACGGCGCCGTCCTGATGAACCACGGCTACACCCACCAGTACGGCACGGCCAACAACCCCTACAACGGCGTCACCGGCGACGACTTCGAATTCTTCCGCGCACACGTCGACACGGCCGACAACGTCGTCCTCGACGGCCCGCCCGCCGAGGACTCCACCGTCTGGGCCCAGAGCCGGGTCACCCAGGCCCTGGCCGGTTTCGCCGCCGCCGGGCTCCCGAAACCCACCCTGTGGACCACCCCGCACTACGCCGCGTCCGCCACCGACTACCGCGTCCTCGGCCAGAACTACTCCGCCCGCCTGGAGCGCTCGCTCTACTTCGCCGGTACGCTCACCGGTGGCACACCGGACAACAGCCGCTACATCGGCCAGTTCTTCCCGTACGCGGTCAAGGACGTCTACGGCACGACCGTCCTGCCCGAGAACATCGGCAACTACGAGCCCGAGGCGTACAACAACCACCCGCCCCGGCTCCCCGCCGACCTCATCGCCTCCGCCAAGGCCAACCTGGCCGTCCGCGACGGCGTGGCGAGCTTCTTCTACCACCCCTACTACCCGCTGGCCCCGCTGCAGCAGACGATCGACGGCATCAAGGCCCTCGGCTACACCTTCGTCGGCCCCACGGACCTGAACAACTGAACCCGGAGGTATGCGGTGAGTGCGAGAAGGAGGGCAGCCGGTGCGCTGCTCATGGCCGTCCTCCTCCTCGCCGGATGCTCCTCCGGCTCCGGGGACGGCCCCGAGCCCGGCCCGAGCGGCCGCACCGGCAGCGGGGACGGCGGGGAAGGCGGGGCGAGCAGGGAAGCCGGCGGGAGCGGGCCGGGCGGAAAGGCAGCCGGCATGCGCGGCATCACCCTCCCCTCCTGGAACACCGACGACTACAGCGGCCCCCAGGCCGCGCCCTACCTGCGGCAGATCGCCGCCACCGGCGCCCGCTGGGTGACCTTCACCCCCACCTGGTACCAGGACGACGTCACCGACTCCGCCATGCACACCACCGGCGAGACCGCCGGCGACGACTCCCTGCGGCACATCATCGGCCTCGCCCACGCGACGGGCCTCAAGGTCATGGTCAAACCGCACGTCGACCTGACGAAGGGCGGCGACCGGGCCGGAATCAAGCCCCGCGACCCCGACGCCTGGTTCGCCGCGTACGAACGCTTCATCACTCACTACGCGACCCTCGCCGCCGAGACCGGAACCGAACAGCTGGCCGTCGGCACCGAACTCGCCGGCACCTCCCGCGACGGCACCCGCTGGAGCAAGGTCGTCCGCGCCGTCCGCGCGCACTACCGCGGCCCCCTCACCTACGCCGCCAACTACGACGAATACGCCGCCGTCCCCTTCTGGGACGACCTCGACGTCATCGGCATCGACGCCTACTGGCCCCTCGCCGACCGCCCCACCACCGACGCCGGCCGCCTCCGCGACGCCTGGAAACCCGTCACCGGCGAACTCGCCGCCTTCTCCGCCCGCCACCACCGCAAGATCCTCTTCACCGAGGCCGGCTACGTCAGCCAGCGCGGCACCACCACCGCCCCCTACTCCTGGACCGTCAGCAAGAGCGGCGGCGAGGACGAACAGGCCGCCGCCTACGAGGCGCTGCTCACCGCCCTCGACGGCAAGCCCTGGTGGGCAGGGGTCTGCTGGTGGATGTGGGACGACTGGCCGGACAGCGGCGAAACACCACGCCGGCTCGCCTACACCCCGCACGGCAAACCGGCCGAGAAGGTCCTGCGCCGGCGCTGGGGCTAGCCCCGCCCGCCCGCTCTCACCGCGGCGGATCCGGCGGACGCGTGCGCGTCCCCGGCCGCCTGCGGTCCACCGGGAACCGGGCCGTGACCTCCCAGCCGCCCTCCGCGGCGGGGCCCGCGCGCAGCACCCCGCCCATCGCCTTCGCCCGCTCGCTCAGCCCCACCAGGCCGAAGCCCCCGCCCCGGGCCTCCTCCGGCAGCGCGGCCGCGCTCCTGCCGTCGTCCGCGACGCGCAGCTCCACGCCCTCGGGCACCCCGCGGATGCCGATCCGCACGGCCGTCGCGTCGGCGGCGTGCTTGCGGATGTTGGTGAGGGCCTCGCGGACGACGCGGTGGACGCCCGCGGCGACCTCGGCGGGAATCCAGTCCTCCAGACCCTGCTCGACGAACAGGACGACGGGCGGCCCGGTGCGCGCGAACGCCTCGGCGAGGGTGCGCACCTCCGGCAGCCCGGCCACGGGCTCCGTCTCCGCCTCCCCCTCCCGCAACACGCCCACCAGGCGGCGCATCGCCCCCAGCGCCTCGCCCGCGGAGGTCTCGATGCGCTCGAAGGCCCCGGCCGCGGCCGGCCCCTCCAGCGCGGTGAACCGGGCGGCCTGGGCCTGCACGGCGATGCCGGTGACGTGGTGCGCGACCAGGTCGTGCAGCTCACGGGCCAGCTCCAGGCGCTCGGCGGTCCGGACGGCGGACAGGTCCCGTACGCGCTGAGCGGCGTGGCCGCGCAGCAGCAGCGAGTACGTCCCCACCACGACCAGCAGCATCGAGAACAGGGCCGTGAACCACTCGGGGTTGAGGTCGCGCATGGGCGCGGCGACGACGGCGGCCGCGAGCAGCGGGCCCAGGACGCCCGCGACGAGATGGGAGGACTTGCTGACGACGAGGGTGAAGAGGACCAGCAGGGCGACGTCCTCGCCCATGCCCCACACGATGCGCGGATGCGGCCCGATCATGAGGACGGCGGAGGTGGTCAGGGACACGGCCGCCGCGACGCCCGCGCGTACGGTCAGCGTAATCCACCCGTAGGGGACGGCGCACAGGCAGACCAGGACGCCCGACACCAGGACGAGCGCGTGCGGCGTGCTCGGCTGGCGGGCCAGCGTGATGCCCTCGAAGCCCACGAGACAGAGCAGGACGGCCCCGAGGGCGGCCTTCGCGACCGTGGCGCGCCGGGGATGGCGCACGGTCCAGCCGGCCCACCTGGTCACGTGCCGCCCGCGGCCAGCCCGCTCTCCCAGGCCCAGGCGGCGATCTCGACGCGATTGCGGGCGTCGAGCTTCGTCTGCACGTTCGCCAGGTGCGACTTGACCGTGGACAGCGAGACGAAGAGATCGGCGGCGATCTCCGCGTTGGTGGCGCCGCGCGCCAGGCAGCGCACGACGTCGGCCTCGCGGTCGGTCAGCGGCTCGGAGGGCGCCCTGGCAGCGCTCCCCGCCGGGCTGCCGGGGGCCATGTCGCGCAGCAGGCGGACGGTGATGGCGGGCGAGATGAGGGAGTCGCCGACGGCGGCCGCGTGCACGGCCTCGACGAGCATGGCGGGGCTCGCGTCCTTCAGCAGGAAGCCGGAAGCGCCGTTGCGGAGCGCGGTGTGCACGTACTCGTCGAGGTCGAAGGTGGTGACGATGACGATCCGCGGGCGCGCGGCGGGCCCCGGCCGGGCGGCCGCGCGCTCCGAGAGACGGCGGGTGACCTCCAGGCCGTCCAGCTTCGGCATGCGGATGTCGAGGAGGAGCACGTCCGGCTCGTACCGCTCGACGGCGGCGAGGGCGGCCTCGCCGTCCACGACGTCCGCGACGACCTCGATGTCGGGCTGACTCTCCAGGATCATGCGGAAACCGGTGCGGACCATCTCCTGGTCGTCCGCGATGACCACGGTGATCGCCATAGCTGTTCCTCGCACTGTGCCGGGCGTACGGCAGGGCGCGCCGCCGCACGCGGGACCGCCGGGGGCCGCCTCCGCCCCTCCATGTCAGCGGGGGCCGCGGCCCGCCGCAACCGCGGGCAGGCCCCCGCAACCGCGGGTCAGACGTCCGTACGGGTGGCCCGGCGGGCGGCGAGGCGGCGCACCCCGTAGGCACCGCCGCCGAGGGCGAGCAGGGCCACGCCGCCCGCGAGGGCCGGGGTGCCGATGTCGTGCCGGCCCTTGATGACCTCGCCCGCCTCGACGACCCGCTTCACGGGGTTACTGGAAGCGGCGTGGAAGGAGCGCCCACCGGAGCCGGCCTCCTGCTTGCCGCCCGCGTCCGCGCCCTTGCGCACGGTCAGGACGTGGCCCGCGCCGGTGGTGTGCTTGGCGCCCTTGTCATGACCGGCGCCGCTGCCCTTGACCACCGTGCCGGCGCGCTCGGCACCGTCGGGGGTGTGGCGCAGGGTGCCGGAGGCGAAGTCGTAGTAGTTGGTCAGCTGCGCCCCGTCCAGGGAGGCGCGCAGCGTCGGCTTCGCCGTGTCCCCGCCGAGAATGCGCAGGTGGAGCCGGTCGAGGTCGGCGGTGGGCCGGGACGCGTCGATGGTGCGGCGCTGCTTGCCGTGCTTGCTCACGGTGACGGTCGTGCCGCGCTCGCCGGAGCTCAGCTGCGCCCGGCTGCCGTCGGGCAGCTGGACCTGGTGGACCACCACGGGGCGGCCCGGGCCGTTGTCCTTGCCGCCGGAGGAGCGCAGGTCCGCGGCGAACGCACTGGCCGTCGGCCAGGCGACCGCGCCGACGGCGGCGGCGAGGACGGTGGCGGCAGCGATGCGGTGCTTGGCGGACACGGGGTCCCTTTCCGTAACGGTCGGTTCTGGTTCTGCGGCCGGCCGGCCACGACCTTCACGTTACGGGCCTTTACGGGGCCCACACCTCGACTGTCCGACCATTCTCGCCTCGGCCGAAAGGATGACGACCGCCCGCCCACGTCATACCGGAGTCGCCCACCCCCCCTCCGGCAGGCCGCCCCGGCGATTCCCCCGCCTGCCCGGAAAGAACCATCCGGACGGAGCAGTGGCGGGGGCGCGGGGCGCCCTGGCGGGATGGGGGCCTCTGCCGGGGGAGGGCGGAGCAGGCGGAACCGGAAGGCGGTGCGCCGTGATCCCGGGTGACGAGGGGCCCGCGCAGGGTCCGGGCCTCCCGGTCCCTGGGAAACCCCTCCGCCGCCACGGCGCCCGGCCGCGGCGGCGAGGGTCCGGCGGAACCGGGAGGCGCGGGTGCCGGGCGTGGGGCGCCGCGCTCCCCGGCGGTGGCGGGTCCGCCGGGACCGGGCTCCCGGCCCGGGAAGGCCCCTCCCGCCGCGGCGGAGAGGGCCCGCGGAGTGCGGAGACGCCGGAGCGGCCCCGCACCCTGGCCCGGGCCCGTGGCGGTCAGCCGCTCAGGCTGGCCGCAGCGCTCTTGATCGCCGACGCGAACGTGCTCACCTCGGTGTACACGCCGGGATAGTGCGGCCGCGCGCACCCCTGCCCCCAGCTGACGATGCCGACCTGGATCCACGCCCCCGCCGCGTCCCGGCGGAACATCGGGCCGCCGGAGTCGCCCTGGCAGGTGTCGACCCCGCCCTGGTCGAGGTATCCGGCGCAGATCTCCTCGCCGGGTATGAGGTTGCCGTAGGCCTGCTGGCAGGCGGTGTCGTCGACGAAGGGGACGGTGGCCTTGAGCAGGTACCGCTGCTGGCTGCCGCCTTCGCGGTCCGCGCCCCACCCCGCGACGGTGAAGGTGCCCTCGTTGTACGCGGTGGTGTCGGCGACGTTGAGCGTCGGCAGGTCGACCGGCCGGGCGAGCTTGATCAGCGCCCAGTCCTTGCCGGAGCCGTTGTAGCCGGGCGCCTGGATGACCTCGGTGGACTTGACCTTGACGGCCTGTGAGGAGTTGAGGTCGGCGACGCCGGCGGTGGCGGTGATGGACGTGTTGGGGCCGCTGCCGCTGACGCAGTGGGCGGCGGTGAGGACGATCTGCTTCGTGTAGAGCGCGCCGCCGCAGCCCATGGACAGCCGCACCATCCACGGGAACTCGCCCTGCTGGGCGGGGGTGCCGCCGACCACCCCGCGGGGCGGGGCCGGGTCGTCGGCCAGCGCGGCGCCGGCGGTGAGGGTGAGCGCGGCGACGGTGGCGGCGCCGACGGCGAGGGTTCTCCTGAGCGTGCCGAGGAAGAGGAAGGTGCGCAAGGGTCTTCCTTTCGTGGGAGGTTGCGCAGCGCATGAGCAGCACAGGAGAGGTGCATGTCGTGCTCATGACAACCAATTCCGGTGTCCGATTACCGGAATCGAGCCTTCGCTGCGCGGTGCGATTATGAGCAGCAGGCGAACGCCCGACAAGCACCCCGTTTCGGCCAGCCCCGCGACCTGCCGCCCCCCGGCCCCCGCCCGTACAGTGGAGACGGGGCGCAGCGGCCGGCAGGGGGACCCCAGGGGGTGGTCACGCGTGGGCACCGGAACCGGCATCGAGATCGTGCACGGCTACCCGCACATCGAGACCGTACGCACCGCGATCACCGCGCTCTACAAGCGCCTCTCCTACGACACGGTGCACACCTTCGAGCTCAGCGTCCCCCCGTCCGACGTCGCCTTCGACGACGACGAGAACCCCTACCTCGGCGTGCAGCGCGTCGCCGGCGCCATGGTGCGCCACCTCCGCCTGCCGGACGCCCGGATGATCGTCAGCTTCCGCGACATGCGGCACGCGGGCAGCGTGGAGCTCGCCGCCGGCCCGGAGTACTTCATCGAGCTCAACTCCCGCTTCAAGACCCACCGCAAGGACATCGGCGCGGCCCTCTCCCACGAGGTCATGCACGTCTACCTGCACCGCCTCGGCCTCGCCTTCCCCGGCACCCGCGACAACGAGATCCTCACCGACACCGCCGCGGCCTACCTGGGCGCGGGCTGGCTGCTGCTCGACGCCTACCGCGAGTCCGCGGTCTCCACGCAGAAGCTCGGCTACCTCACCCCCGAGGAGTTCGGCTACGTCCTCGCCAAACGGGCGCTGGCCTTCGGCGAGGACCCCTCCCCGTGGTTCACCAGCCCCCAGGCGTACGACGCGTACGCCAAGGGCCTCGCGGAGGCGCGACGCGACGGCCGCCGCCCCCCGCTCGCCGCCGCCGGGCGGATCGGCCGCCACCGCTACGCCCGCGACCGCCGCGCCGTCCAGAACGCCAAGCGCAGCGTCCCCTCCGGCTGGGGCTACGCCTTCGAGGGGCACGATCCGCTGCGGGTGAGCTTCCCGTGCCCCACCTGCCACCAGCGGATCCGGGTGCCGGTACGGGGGAGCGTCCGGGTGCGGTGCGGCCTGTGCCGGTCGGTCCTGGAGTGCGACACCTGACGACCGCCGAGGGCACCGCCTTTCGAAGTCCAGGTGCAACCGCCGCGGGAACGCCGGGCCCGGCGGGCGGTGGTCCCGTAAAGGAGTCCAACACCCGTACCACTTTTGTCCATGGGCGCCACGGCTCCCACCCTCCACTGTGTGCCCGTGACCACCGGCACCGAGGAGGACCGCAGAGTGGACGACGCAGCCCCCCACGCCCCCACCCGCCGCACCGTGGTCACCGCGGGCGCCGCCGCCGGGCTCGCCGCACTCACCGGCCCCGCCGCAACCGCCGCAGCCACCCCCCGCACCGAAGCCGTCCTGCGCTCCACCGGTCTCGACGTCCGCGTCGACACCGCCTTCCCCCGCGTCATCTCCTACACCGACCGCACCACCGGAGACGTCGTCCACGGCCAGGAAGAGGCCGTCACCACCCTGCTCGTGGACGAGAAGGAACACACCCCCCACGTCACCTCCACCCTCCACCCCGACCGCGCCACGTACGTCCTCACCCTCACCGGCGGCACACGCATCGACGCCGAGATCCGCGTCACCGGCATGCGCGTCGACTGGCGGATCACCCGCATCACCGACACCCCCGCCCTGCGCATCGGCACCCTGCGCATCCCCGCCCTGGCCCTCCTGAGCGTCCGCAGCACCCAGCCCGGCGCCGAACTCCTCGCCGCCCGCATCCAGCTCGACAAGGCGAAGAACGGCGACACCCTCGTCCGCCCCGGCCCGGACACACCCGCCGACGAGACGCCCACCGGCTGCGCCTACGCCGTCGTCAGCACCGGCCGGCTCGCCGCCGCCGTCGACACCAACACCGTCTACGACCACCCGGACGCCACCACCGCCTGGGAGAACGGCCGCCTGTGGCGCCAGACCGTCGCCCGGCCCGGCCGGCGGGAGGCCCGGATCACCTGCGGCCAGTGGACCCACCGCGCCGCCGGCGCCCCGGTCACCGCCACCGAACCCCTGCCCCGCGCCACCGTCGTCGTCACCCGGGACCGCAACGGCGACGGCCGCGCCGACTGGCAGGACGCCGCCATCGCCCTGCGCGAGGTCATGACCGAGCCGCTCGGCGCCGCCGGGCAGCACCTGCGCGTCGTCCCCCACATCCCGTTCAACTTCGCGAGCCAGGCCACTAACCCCTTCCTCGCCACGCTCGACAACGTCAAACGCATCGCCCTGGCCACCGACGGACTGGGGCAGTTCACCCTGCTCAAGGGCTACCAGTCCGAAGGCCACGACTCGGCCCACCCCGACTACGGCGGCAACTACAACACCCGCGCCGGCGGCCTCGCCGACCTCAACACCCTGCTGCGCGCCGGGAAGAAGTGGAACAGCGACTTCGCCGTCCACGTGAACACCACCGAGTCCTACCCGGTCGCCCACGCCTTCTCCGACGCCCTCGTCGACCGCAACGACAAGCAGTGGGACTGGCTCGACCAGTCCTACCGCATCGACGCCCGCCGCGACCTGCTCACCGGCGGCATCGTCCGCCGCTTCCGGCAGCTGCGCGACGAGACCGATCCCGCCCTCACCACCCTCTACATCGACGTCTTCCGCGAATCCGGCTGGAACTCCGACCGGCTGCAGCGCGCCCTGCGCGACCAGGGCTGGCACATCACCACCGAATGGGGCCACGGTCTGGAGCGCTCCAGCATCTGGTCGCACTGGGCGAACGAGACCGACTACGGCCCCGACACCTCCCGCGGCATCAACTCGCGCCTCATCCGCTTCCTCCATCACCACCACAAGGACGTCTTCGCCGACAAGTGGCCCCTCCTCGGCACCGCCAAGCTCGGCACCTTCGAAGGCTGGCAGGGCAAGACCGACTGGGCCCCCTTCCACCGCATCGTCTGGACCGAGAACCTCCCGGCCAAATACCTGCAGGCCCACCCCATCCGCACCTGGAGCGAGCACGAGATCACCTTCGAGGACCCGGCGCACACCACCGTCAGCGACGCCGACGGCACCCGCACCATCACCACCGACGGGCACGTCGTCTACAAAGGAGGGATCTACCTGCTGCCCTGGGAACCGCGCGAAGCCCGCAACCCCGCCAAGCTCTACCACTACAACCCCACCGGCGGCACCACCCGCTGGCACCTGCCGCGCGGCTGGGCCCGGCGGAGCACCGTCGTCCTCCACCGCCTCACCGACCAGGGCCGCACCGGCGCCACCGAACTCCCCGTCCGGCACGGCGAAGTCACCATCGAGGCCGCCGCCGGGCAGCCCTACGTCCTCACCCGCGACCACACACCCTCACCCGCCCCCGCCTGGGGCGAAGGCACACCCCTGCACGACCCCGGCTTCCACTCCGGCAGCCTCACCGGATGGCAGGTCACCGGACCCGCGGCCGTCGAACGCAGCCCGCTGGGCGACTGGGAGCTCGTCGTCCACGGCGGAGGAGCCGCCACGGCCGGGCAGCGCCTCACCCGGCTGAAACCCGGCACATACGCGGCATCCGTGCAGGTCGAGGTCGGCGGCACCGCGGGGGAGCGGCGCCGGGCAGCCCTGCACGTCCGCACCGCCGACGGCATCACCGCACACAACTGGACCGACACCTCCACCGCCGTCAACCACGTGGCCGCCGACCGCAAACACGGCACCCGCTTCCAGCGCATGTTCACCCGCTTCACCGTGCCCCCCGGCGGCGGGCCCGTCACCCTCACCCTGAGCGTCGCCGCGGGCCACGCGCGCGTACGGTTCGACGCCCTGCGGGTCGTGGCCGCCGGACCGCCGCCCCGACGCCCCGGCGCACTCCTCCACGAGGACTTCGAGAACGTCCCCCAAGGCTGGGGACCCTTCGTCAAGGGCGACGCCGGCGGCGCCACCGACCCCCGTACGCACATCGCCCAGCGGCACGCCCCCTACACACAGCGCGGCTGGAACGGCAAGGCCATAGACGACGTCATCGACGGCACGCAGTCCCTGAAGTCACGCGGCGAGAACACCGGCATCGTCTACCGCACCCTGCCGCACACCGTGCGGTTCCGGCCCGGGCACCGCTACCGGGTGACGTTCCGCTACGAGAACGAGGCCGCGGGACAGTACGCCTGGATCACCGGAACCGACGCGCCCGAAAGCCGCGAACTGCAGCGCACGCCCCTGCCCGCCGCCCACGCCCCGGCCACCCACACGTACGAGTTCACCGCGCCCGGAGCGGGCGAGGCATGGGTGGGGCTGCGGAAGACCGGCGACAGCGGGACCGCCGAGTTCGTCCTCGACGGCTTCACGGTCCACGAGATACCCGAGAGCCCCGAGACTCCCGAGATCCACGGTCCACGAGACGAGTGAGGCCCCGGGCCTCTGGTGAAGCGCACCGCCATGCGCGAAGATCGGCCCACGGGGCCGACACCGCGGGGAGGCCGGAACCCATGTACCAGACATGGATGCGCTACTTCAGCCCCGGCCCCGTCCACCACCGCCTCGGCCTCGTCTGCCTCGGCGTCGGACTGCAGCACGGCGCGCTCCCGCCCGTCGGACCACGCACCCTCGACCACCACGTCGCCGTCGTCATCCACGCCGGCAGCGGCTGGCTGCGCACCCCCGACGGCCGCACCCGCACCGTGACCGCCCCCGCCCTCCTCTGGCTCACCCCCGGCGTCCCCCACCACTACGGCGCCGCCCCCGGCACCGGCTGGGACGAGAGCTTCGCCGACTTCACCGGCCCCGCCGTGAGCGCCTACACCGAACTCGGCTGCATCGAACCCCACCGGCCCCTCGTCCCCCTCACCGACACCACCGCCGCCCGCACCGCCGTCCACCGCATCGCCCGCGCGGCACGCCGCGGCAACCCCCTCCTGGAGATCGAGACCTCGGCGGCCGTCCACGAACTCCTCGTCGCCCTCCGCCGGGCCCGCGCCGACACCACTCCCGGCGAAGAACCCGTCCTCCAGGCCCTCGCCCGCGACGCCTTCCTGCCCCTCTCCGTCACCCAGCACGCCGCCCGGCACGGCATGACCCCCGCCGAGCTGCGCGCCGCCGTACGCCGCGGCGCCGGCTGCAGCCCCAAGGACTACCTCCTCGGCATCCGCCTCGGCCGCGCCAAAGAACTCCTCGCCGCCACCGAACTGCCCGTCGCCGCCGTCGCCCGCCGCGTCGGCTACGCCGACCCCGCCTACTTCAGCCGCCTCTTCACCCGCCGCGTGGGGACCGCACCCGTCCGCTTCCGCGCCCGCCAGGGCAACGCCGTGCCCGGCGGCTGGAGCGCCGAGATCCCCGACCCGGACCACCCGCCGGTGATCGCACCCCGTCCCTCCGCTTAGGCTCGGTGACCATGAGCAACAGTTCCATGGACGAGTCCGTACGGGCCGAGCTGGGCCGGCTGCGCGACAGCATCGACAACATCGACGCAGCGGTGATCCACATGCTCGCCGAGCGCTTCAAGTGCACCCAGCAGGTCGGCCACCTCAAGGCCGCCCACAAACTGCCCCCCGCCGACCCGGCCCGCGAGGCCCGCCAGATCACCCGCCTCCGCGAACTCGCCGAGAACGCCAAACTCGACCCCGCGTTCGCGGAGAAGTTCCTGAACTTCATCATCGCGGAAGTCATCCGCCACCACGAAACAATCGCCCGAACGTAACGCGCCCGCAGCGGCGCCCAGCCGAATCGGCGCGCCCCGGCGGTGGAAGCGGGCCGCCGGCCCCTCCGGCCCTGCGGCGCGCCGCAGCGGCGAAGGATCTGGGCGGCGGCCCCGCCCCTTTCCTCCCGCCGCAACGGCGCCCAGCCGAATCGGCGCATCCCGGCGGTGCCGGAGCCTGCCCAGGGCCGTAGGGAGCCGCCGGCCCCGGCCCTCGCCCGCCGCGGCGGATCCGCACCCCCCGCCGCAACGGCGCCCAGCCGAAACCCCGCGTCTCGGCGGTGCCGAACCCGCCCCGTCACCCCGCAGCGGCGGACTCGCGGTCCCAACTCCCGCCTCGGCACAGCGCCCAGCGACCCGGCAGGATGAGGCCATGCCCGTACTCACCCACCAAGAAGCCCGCGCCCGCGCACGCCTCCTCGACGTGCACCGCTACGCCGTCGACCTCGACCTCACCCGCGGCGACGAGCTCTTCGCCACCACCACCCGCATCCGCTTCACCGCCCGCACCGCCGGCGACACCTTCATCGAGGTGCGGCCCGCCACCCTGCACCGCGTCACCCTCGACGGGCACCCCCTCGACCCCGCCGCGCTCGACGACAACCGGTTGCCCCTCTCCCTCACCGCCGGCGAGCACGAACTGCTCATAGAGGCCGACATGCACTACTCCCGCACCGGCGAGGGCATGCACCGCTTCACCGACCCCGCCGACGGCGAGACCTACCTCTACACCCAGTCCTTCCTCGGCGACGGCCCGTCCGTCTTCGCCTCCTTCGACCAGCCCGACCTCAAGGCCGTCTTCGACGCCACCGTCACCGCCCCGCCCCACTGGACCGTCCTCGGCAACGCCGTCGCGACCCGCACCGGCGACCCGGCCGAGGGCCGCTGGGAGTTCGCCACCACCCAGCCCCTCAGCACCTACCTCGTGGCCTTCGCCGCAGGCCCCTGGCACACGGTCCGCACCGAACACGCCGGCCTGCCCTTCGCCCTGCACTGCCGCCGCTCCCTCGCCCCGCACCTCGACGCCGACGCCGCCGAACTCCTCGACATCACACGCCGCTGCTACGACCGCTTCCACGAGATCTTCGACGAGCCCTACCCCTTCGACTCCTACGACCAGGCGTTCGTCCCCGAGTTCAACGCCGGCGCCATGGAGAACCCCGGCCTCGTCACCTTCCGCGACGAATACATCTTCCGCTCGGCCGTCACCGACACCGAACGCCAGTCCCGCGGCGTCACCATCGCCCACGAGATGGCCCACATGTGGTTCGGCGACCTCGTCACCCTCCGCTGGTGGGACGACATCTGGCTGAACGAGTCGTTCGCCGAGTACATGGGCTACCAGATCCTCGCCGAAGCAACCCGCTTCGACGGCGCCTGGACCGACTTCGCCTGCGCCCGCAAGGGCTGGGGCTACGACGCCGACCAGCGCCCCTCCACCCACCCCGTCGCCCCCGACCCCACCGCCGTCCCCGACACCGCCGCCGCCCTCCTCAACTTCGACGGCATCTCCTACGCCAAGGGCGCCTCCGCCCTCCGCCAGCTCGTCGCCTGGCTCGGCGAGAAGGACTTCCTCGCCGGCATCAACGACCACTTCGCCCGCCACCGCTTCGGCAACGCCGCCCTCGCCGACTTCCTCGACTCCCTGGCCCGCCACACCGACCGCGACGTCCACGCCTGGGCGGACCACTGGCTGCGCACCAGCGGCGTCGACACGCTCACCCCCACCGTCACCCAGACCGAAGACCACTGGCACCTCACCGTCCACCAGGACGGCACCCGCCCCCACCGCATCGCCGCCGGCGCCTACGACCGGGACCCCGCGGACCCCGCCCGCCTCCTCCTCCGCGACCGCTTCGAGATCGACGTACCGCAGGACAGCACCACCAAGACCCTCCCCGGCACCCGCCCCGACCTGCTCCTCCTCAACGACGGCGACCTCACCTACGCCAAGATCCGCCTCGACGCCGCCTCCTGGGACACCGCCCTGCACTCCCTCGCGGCCCTGCCCGGCCCCCTGACCCGCGCCGTCCTGTGGAACGCCGCCCGCGACATGGTCCGCGACGGCGAGCTCGCCCCCGCCGCCTACCTCGACGCCGCCCGCACCCACCTGCCCCACGAAACCGACGTCGCCCTCACCCAAGGCGTCCTCGCCTTCGCCCGCGGCCAGATCGCCGACCGCTACACCACCCCCGCCGACCGCCCCGCCGCCCTGGCCACCCTCACCGGCCTCGCCGCAGAGCTCCTCGACCGCACCATGGGCGAGGACACGAACGGCACCGCACAGGGCCTGCGCCTGACAGCCGTCCGCACGTACATCGACAGCACCACCGACACGGACACCCTCCGGGCCTGGCTCGACGACGGCACCGTCCCCGGCGGCCCCGCCCTCGACCCCGAACTGCGCTGGCGCGCCCTCGCCCGCCTCGCCGTCCTCGGCGCCACCACCCCCGCCGCCATCGACGCCGAACTCGCCCGCGACCCCAGCGCCACCGGCAAGGAAGGGGCCGCCCACTGCCGCGCCGCCCTCCCCGACCCCGCCGCCAAGGAAGCCGCCTGGCAGGCCATGTACGACCCGGAACACCGCCCCGAGCTGTCCAACTACCTCTTCACCGCCACCGCCAAGGGCTTCTGGCAGCCCGAACAGCTCGAACTCGTCCGCCCCTACCTCGACCGCTACTACCCCGCCGCCGTCGCCCTCGCCGCCCGCCGCGGCCCCGCCCTCGCCACCACCGCGGGCGTCGCCGGCTTCCCCCGCCCCCTCGTCGAACAGCACACCCTCGACCTCGGCGAAGCGTGCCTGCGCACCGCGGACCCCGTCCCCGCCCTGCGCCGCAGGCTCACCGACGAGCTCGACGACCTGCGCCGCGCCCTGCACGTCCGGACGCCCCGGCCGTAGGCACCGCCCCGGGTCGCAGGCACCGCACGGACCGCAGACGCACGGAACGCCGAAGGCTCCGCACCCCAGGAGGGGTGCGGAGCCTTCGGCGTCCGAGATGTCCCAGCGGCGGCCGGCCGCTGTCAGTCGCGCGCCTCGCGGGCGGCGTCGGCGGCCTGCGCGGTGCGCAGCTCCTCCAGGAAACGGTCCACCGTGCCGTTGGCACGGGCGGACTCCGCGACGTCCTCGCCGACGATCCGGCCCGCCAGCTGCGTGGCCAGGACACCGACCTGCTCGCGCAGCTCGGCCTCGGCGACCGCACGCTCCGCGTCGATCACCGCGTGACCCGCGGAGATGATCTCCTCACGCTGGCGCTGGCCCTCGGCCCGCAGCTCGGCGACGATCGCCGTACCCTGCTCGGCCGCCTCCTGGCGCAGGCGCGCGGCCTCGTGCCGGGCCTCCGCCAGCAGCTCCTGGTACTCGGCGTGGACCCGCGCCGCCTCCGCGCGCGTCTCCTCCGCCTCGTCGAAACGGCCCTCGGTGGCCTTCTCGCGCTCGACGAGGACCTTGTTGATCCGGGGCAGCAGCACCTTCGCCATCACGGCGAAGACGATGAAGAACAGCACCGCGCCGAGGACGAGCGGCGCGGGCTCGGGCTTGAGCGGCCCTACGTCGAGAGCGAGAAAGTTCATGGCCATGGGGTGCAGATTAGTCGAAGGAACGCGGTGCGTCCGCCCCGGACCCCATTAGCAGACACAACTCACGCCCGTCGCAGGGCCGTACCACCATCGAGCGAAACCCGCCCCTACGCCGGTCACGGACCGTGTGCCGAACGTAACTTGTTGCAGTTGCCGCTCGTCAACGCCCGGAATCACCTGCACAGTACGCGCACGAAGTCAACCCAAAAGGGGCAAAGTCATGCCTGCGCCCGCCGGCCCCACCCTCACCACACCCCCCAGCACCGCAGAACACCACCCCGCCCCCCTCGCCGGCGGCACCCAAGGCCCCCACGCCCTCCACCCCCTCCTCGACACCACCCTCGACGCCCTCGCCCAAGGCGCCGCCACCCGCCACGGCCCCATCCCGCCCGGCGGCCCCGAAGCCGTCACCGCCCGCCTGCGAGCCCTCGCCACCCCCGCCCTCCCCGAAACCGGCACCGGAGCCCACGAAGCGCTCCACACCCTCGTCACCGCCCTCGCCGAAGGCGCCGCCGACCCCGCCCACCCCCACTGCGCCGCCCACCTCCACTGCCCACCCCTCGCCCTCGCCGCCGCAGCCGACCTCGCAGCCGCCGCCCTCAACCCCTCCCTCGACTCCTGGGACCAGGCACCCGCCGCCACCGCCCTCGAAACCCTCACCACCCGCGCCCTCGCCGCCCTCGCCTACCCCGGCCGCCCCACCCCCGACGCCCTCGTCACCACCGGCGGCACCGAGTCCAACCAGCTCGCCCTCCTCCTCGCCAGAGAAACCACCCCCGCCCCCCTCCGGATCATCTGCGGAGCCAACGCCCACCACAGCATCCACCGCGCCGCCTGGCTCCTCGGCCTCCCCACCCCCCTCACCCTCCCCACCCCCACCGGCACCCTCGACCCCACCGACCTCCGCACCACCCTCACCCGCCACCCCGGCACCACCCCCCTCGTCATCGCCACCGCCGGCACCACCGACACCGGCCGCATCGACCCCCTCCCCGCCATCGCCGACCTCTGCCGCACCCACGGCGCCCGCCTCCACATCGACGCCTCCTACGGCGGCCCCCTCCTCTTCAGCGACACCCTCCGCCCCGCCCTCAACGGCCTCGAACACGCCCACACCATCGCCATCGACCTCCACAAACTCGGCTGGCAACCCGTCGCCGCAGGCCTCCTCGCCGTCCCCGACACCACCGCCCTCACCCCCCTCGCCCACCACGCCGACTACCTCAACGCCCCCGACGACACCCACGCCGGCCTCCCCGACCTCCTCGGCCGCTCCCTCCGCACCACCCGCCGCCCCGACATCCTCAAAATCGCCGTCACCCTCCGCGCCCTCGGCCGCCAAGGCCTCGGCGACCTCGTCGAACGCGTCTGCGCCGCCGCACACCACCTCGCCGACCTCATCGACACCCACCCCCACTTCGACCTCTACGCCCGCCCCACCCTCAGCACCGTCCTCTTCCGCCCCACCCACACCGACGACACCACCACCGCCACCCTCCGCCGCACCCTCCTCCACCACGGCCACGCCGTCCTCGGCCGCACCACCACCCCCGAAGGCCTCTGGCTCAAAGCCACCCTCCTCAACCCCCACACCACCCCCGACGACCTCCGCACACTCCTCACCCACGTGGAAGGCCAAGTCCGCCGATGAACACACCCCCGCCCCCCCAGAACCCCCCCGACCACACCCCCGCCACCCCGCCCCGGCCCGACACCACACCCGCCCCCCGCGCAGCACTCCCCGCCCCCACCCCCCAGCCCTCACCCCAGGAATCCCCCCAAACCACCCCCGACCAGCCACTCGACATCGCCGGCATCGGCATCGGCCCCTTCAACCTCTCCCTCGCCGCCCTCGCCCACCGCATCCCCGGCCTCCGCACCGCCTGCTACGACCAGAACCACACCTTCCGCTGGCACCCCGGCCTCCTCATCGACGGCACCACCCTCCAAGTCCCCTTCCTCGCCGACCTCGTCACTCTCGCCGACCCCACCAGCCCCTGGACCTTCCTCAACTACCTCAAAACCCGCGAACGCCTCTACCCCTTCTACTTCGCCGAGCGATTCCACATCCAACGCGCCGAATACGACGCCTACTGCCGCTGGGTCAGCCAATCCCTCCCCGGCCTCCACTTCGGCCACCAAATCGACGCCATCCGCTGGAACCCCGAACGCAACCTCTTCGAAATCGACTTCACCCAACTCGACACCGACGGCGAAGCCGAAGCCCTCGGCCGCACCTACACCCGCAACCTCGTCCTCGGCGTCGGCACCGCACCCCACGTCCCCGACCCCCTACGCCCCCTCGTCGACGCCCCCACCGTCCCCGTCATCCACTCCGCCGACTACCTCGACCACCGCGAACGCATCCTCGCCGCCGAACACATCACCGTCATCGGCTCAGGACAATCCGGCGCCGAAGTCTTCCTCGACCTCCTCCGCAACCGCCCCACCGGCCGCGAAAAACTCCACTGGCTCGCCCGCACCCCCGCCTTCGCCCCCATGGAATACAGCAAACTCGGCCTCGAACAATTCACCCCCGACTACACCCGCTACTTCCACGCCCTACCCGAACCCGTACGCAACCAACTCCTGCCCCAGCAATGGCAACTCCACAAAGGAATCGCCACCGAAACCCTCACCGACATCCACGACGAGCTCTACCGCCGCAGCCTCCACGGCGGCTGGCCCGACACCGTCCTCACCCCCGGCGTCTTCGTCCGCACCGCCGGCCGCGTCGGCACCACCCGCGTCGAACTCCACCTCGAACACGCCCAGCAAGGCACCCGCTCCCGCATCACCACCGACGCCGTCATCCTCGCCACCGGCTACCGCGAACGCCCCGTCGACACCCTCCTCGCCGCGCTCGACCCCTACATCCGCCGCGACCACAGCGACCGCCCCCGCATCGACGAAAACCACCGCCTCGTCCTCGACCCCCTCGTCCGCGGCGCCATCCACGTCCAAAACGCCGAACGCCACACCCACGGCATCGGCACCCCCGACCTCGGCCTCGCCGCCTGGCGCAGCGCCACCATCCTCAACGCCATCACAGGAAAGGCGGCCTACCCCCTCCCGGAGCGGACCGCCTTCACCACTTTCGGACTGGAACCGCGACCACAACCACGGCCCCGCAACACCGGATCAGAAGACCGGCGCACCATCCCGCGTCAACTTCCAGTCCACTGACGCAAAACGCCCCACATCAATCGTCCCCTGCGCCTTCACCCAGGAAATGATCGTGTTACGAATCTCCTCCGAGTTCGCCCACACCTGCTTCGCCCGAGCCACATGCGGGAAATTACCCCCACCACTCGCTCGGTAATTATTCACCGCCAGCACAAACTCAGCCCCGTCATCCAGCGGCTTCCCGTCGAACATCAACTTCGCGATCCGCGACCCCGGCGCCTTCGCGACGTCGATCTCATACGAGAGGCCGCTGACCACGTCATAATTGAAATCCGGAATACTATCCGCATTCGTCAGCTTCGCCGGATCCACCGGAGCGCCGGCCGGCGTCCGCACGTAATAGTGCGCCGAGAACTCCAGGTAATCCCGCAACTGCGCGCCCGTCAGCACCCGGGCCTCCAGCGTGTTCTCGAACGGATACAGCCCCGCCACCTGACGGATCGACACCTTCCCCGCCGGCACCCCCGCCGTCCGCGAGAAGCACGACGCCTGCGACACCACCGGCAGCGACGCGTACGCCGTCCCCGCCAGGGCCGCCTTCACCGTCTCCTTCTGCACATGATTGATGAAGTCGATGACCGGGGTGTCCTTGTACGCCGCCTCCGCCGCACTCATCGCCGCCGTCGACGTACCGATCACCTGGTTCACGTACGCCACGACCTTCTCGTGCTCGTCGTGCAGCAGCCGGGTGATCTTCTTGTCCTCCGGCACCGTGTTCGAGTTCAGCACCTTCGCCGAAACCGACTCCACCTGCCAGCGGCCCCGCTCCCACACCAGACCGAAGTCGAAAAGGGTGAGCCGCTGACCCCACTTCAGCGGCTCGGACAGCACCACCTGCTTGCCCGTCTTCTTGTTCGCCACCCGGTACTCCGGGATCTCCGTGTGCGCATGACCCACCAGAATCGCGTCGATCCCCGGCACCTGCTCCGCCACCAGCGCCGCCGCGTTCTCCACGTACGGCAGCTGATCACCGTACGAAGACGTCCCGCTCGCACCCGAATGCGCCGCCACGATCACCACGTCCGCACCCATCGAACGCAACCGCGGCGCCCACTTCGCCGCCTGCTCCTCCAGGCCCGGGAACACCATCTTCCCCTGCACATTCGCCTTGTCCCAGATGGCAATCCCCGGGTTCGTCAGCCCCAGGATCGCAACCTTCACATCACGACCGAACGGCGTACACACCCGCTTCATCACATACGGAGCGAACGCCGGCCGCAACGACTTCGCATCCAGCGCATTCGCCCCCAGAATGGGAAAGTCGCACTGCTCCTCGAACTTCCGCAGCACCGGAATGCCGTAATTGAACTCATGGTTACCCAGCGCCGCCGCGTCATACCCGATCGCATTCATCGCCCGCGCCATCGGATGCACCGGACCATGCGCCTTGGTGATCGGATCCACCCTGGCGTAGTAATACGACAGCTGGGTGCCCTGAATCGTGTCACCCGCATCGATCAGCAGGGTGTTCCGGCGCCCCTTCTCCGAGCGGACCTGATTCACCAGCGTCGAAATCTTCGCCAGGCCCACATCGTTGTGCGCCTTGTCGTCGAACTCCGCATCCGTGAAGTAATCCCAATTGAAGACGTTCCCGTGCAGATCCGTCGTCCCCATCACGGTGAAGGAATACTTCCGCTTCCCCCGCCCGCTCGACAGACCCGCATCCACCCCCTGCGCCTCGGCCGACCCGGCACCCACCGCCCCCACGAGCGCGACCCCCGCACCCGTCGCGGCAGTACGCCCCAGAAAATTCCTCCGGTTCAGCGGCACTTCTTCTCCCCAAAGTCGCAAAGCTGACAACGCGCGTAGATTCTGACCCGGCCGCCACACCCCGCGACACCCTCCCAAGGTTGCGATCCGGTGACTCCCCAGTAGCCACGCACAGCCACCACACCCGACACTGACCAACATGACCACACCAGAACCCACCACGCCCCTGCCCTACGGCACCCCCGACACCCCCCGCGTCTCCGTCCGCGGCGAAGCCCACCTCGAAGTCGACCCCGAAATCGCCCACCTCGGCATCACCGTCACCGCCCGCGGCACCGACCGCACCACCACCCTCGAAGACCTCACACGCCGCAACACCCAGGCCCTCGACCTCGTCAAGTCCTACGGCGACGCCGTCGAAAAACTCGAAACCGGCCTGGTCACCGTGGCCCCGCAGTTCGCAGACAAGGGCCGCCACGAACGCGTCCGCTCGTACCACGGCAGCGTCTACCTCACCGCCACCCTCAACGACTTCACCGTCCTCGGCGAACTCACCACCCGCCTCGCCGACCTCCCCCTCACCCGCATCACCGGCCCCTGGTGGTCCCTCCGCCCCGACTCACCCGCACACCGCGAAGCCCGACGCCTCGCCGTCCAGGAAGCCGTCCACCGCGCCCGCGAATACGCCGAAGCCCTCGGCGCCCGCCTCACCGCCCTCCTCGAACTCGCCGACGACGGCACCGAAGGCCTGGGCATGCACGGCTTCGCCGGCGGCACGGCCCGCGGCGGATACGGAGCCGGAGCCGCCGCCGAACCCGAACTGGATCTCGAACCCCAGCGCCAGACCGTCCACGCCCAGGTCAACGCCCGCTTCACCATGACCCCGCCCCAACTCTGAAACCGCTCATCGGAGCGCGCACACGCACGTTCAACCACTGTCAAAAACCTTTTACCGAAAGGCCGTTGAGCTGTCGCCGACGACGGATCCACTACCCACCGGTAGGTCATAAGGTCGAAACATGCGCCGAGCAAAAATCGTCTGCACCCTCGGGCCCGCCACCGACTCGTACGAGCAGATCAAGGCACTCGTCGACGCCGGCATGGACGTAGCCCGCTTCAACCTCAGCCACGGCACCTACGCCGACCACGAGGCCCGCTACCAGCGCGTACGCAAGGCGGCCGAGGAGGCCGGCCGCAGCGTCGGCATCCTCGCCGACCTTCAAGGCCCGAAGATCCGCCTCGGCCGCTTCCACGAAGGCCCCGTACTCCTTGAACGCGGCGACGAATTCACCATCACCGTCGAACCCGTCGAAGGCGACCGCCACATCTGCGGCACCACCTACGACGGCCTCGCCGGCGACGTCAGCCGCGGCGAACGCATCCTCGTCGACGACGGCCGCGTCACCCTCGAAGTCACCGAAGTCGACGGCCCCCGCGTACGGACCATCGTCATCGAAGGCGGCATGGTCTCCGACCACAAGGGCCTCAACCTCCCCGGCGTCGCCGTCTCCGTCCCCGCCCTCTCCGACAAGGACGTCGAAGACCTCCGCTGGGCCCTGGGCATCGGCGCCGACGTCATCGCCCTCTCCTTCGTCCGCAGCGCCGACGACGTCGTCGACGTCCACCGCGTCATGGACGAGGAAGGCCGCCGCGTCCCCGTCATCGCCAAGATCGAAAAGCCCCAGGCCGTGGAGAACCTCGACGGCATCGTCGCCGCCTTCGACGGGATCATGGTCGCGCGCGGCGACCTGGGCGTCGAAATGCCGCTGGAAACGGTCCCGATCGTGCAGAAGCGAGCGATCAAGCTCGCCAAGCGGAACGCGAAGCCGGTCATCGTCGCCACGCAGATGCTCGACTCGATGATCGACGCCTCCCGGCCGACCCGTGCGGAGGCGTCGGACGTCGCCAACGCCGTCATCGACGGCACGGACGCGGTCATGCTCAGCGGTGAGACGAGCGTCGGCAAGTACCCCGTCGAGACGGTCAAGACCATGGGCCGCATCGTGGCCGCGGCCGAGGAGGACCTCCTCGCGAAGGGCCTCCCGCCCCTGACCGAACGCAGCAAGCCCCGCACCCAGGGCGGCTCGGTGGCCCGCGCGGCGGCCGAAATGGGTGACTTCCTGGAAGCGAAGTTCCTCGTCGCCTTCACCCAATCCGGCGACACGGTCCGCCGCCTGTCGCGCTACCGCTCTCCGATTCCCCTGCTGGCGTTCACGCCGGAGGCGTCGACGGCGGCGCAGCTGAGCCTGACGTGGGGAGTGGAGACGTTCCTGGGGCCGATGGTGCAGACGACGGACGAGATGGTCGACCAGGTCGACGAGTACCTGCTGAGGATCGGCCGGTGCCGGAAGGGGGACCGGGTGATCATCACGGCGGGCTCCCCACCGGCGACGCCGGGCACGACGAATATGGTGCGGGTGCACCATATTGGTGAGGAGTAGCCCGACTACGTCAGTGCTTGGGGCCGATGTGGGCGTCCATGAGAGCGACGGATGCCTTGCGGGCGACGGAGATGTTGAAGGCGTTCGGCTGCTTCCATTCGACGCCCACGGCGTCGAGAGTGTCGGTGTAGATCTGCCGGATGTCCGCGGACTTGTTGGTGAAGAAATACCGCGGGTATTCGTAGCGTTTGGGCACTCCATTGATGAGGCGGCTCGTCCAGTTGGTGACGCGGCAGCCGTCCGAGTGGATGAGGCCGCGGAGCAGCTCCCAAGGGTGGGCGTCCACGAGCCGTTGCTGCCAGGACTCCAGTGCGATCGTCCGCTCGTGCTTCTTCCCCGGCCCGTGCTGCGGGAAGAGGCACGGCCAGTGCTTACTGGTGCTGGTGACCATCACGCAGCCTTGCTTCTGCACGATGCACACCCTGTTCTCGGGGCGGACTGCCCTGATCGCCTCCTGGCACGCCACGATGAGCCCGGGCCACGCGTCTGCGCACGCGATACGGAGGGCGTAGGTGCCGCTCTTCTGCTTGCTGATGCAGCCGTCTCCGAGGTAGAGGCCGAGCAGGTAGGCATAGGCGGCAGAGGTCCGAGGCGGCTGCTGGTCCGTGGCGCATCCCCAGCATGGAACAGCCGCGGGGTAGGCGGGCTCGATTCTGGTCTGCCATGAGCGGATTGCGTACCGGGATATCCCGGTCTCCTTGCTCACAGAGTTGAGACTGCGGCCTTGGTTGACGAGGGCCAGCGCGCGATGACGCGTTTCGGTGTCGTACACAGCTGCGAGCCTGTCTCGCCCGTGCTGCGGAAGGGAGGATTCGAAGCAATGTTCACTATCGAGAGTGAAGACCCTCGACCGTTGGGTCCGCAAACCTTGCCTTCGAATTGAAGGTAAAGTGCCCCGGGTCGGATTCGAACCGACACTGTATGGTGTTTGAGACCATTGCCTGCTGCCGATTGGGCTACCGGGGCCTTGCAATCTAAGGGAAGTGTATACCTCCTCCGTGCTCAAAACTACATGACCTAGGTAGGCTCATGCGAGCAGCACCTTGCCCTGGAACGAGGAGACCCGTGAGCGCCGCCGAGCCCACCCCGCCCGTCGACGACGAGCCGCAGCACACCCCTCCCAACATCACCCGCGTGGTGATCGCCGAGGACGAGGCCCTCATCCGCCTCGACCTCAAAGAGATGCTCGAGGAAGAGGGCTACTCCGTCGTGGGCGAGGCGGGCGACGGTGAGACCGCGGTCGCGCTGGCCCGGGAGCACCGGCCCGATCTCGTGATCCTCGACGTGAAGATGCCCGTCCTCGACGGGATCTCCGCCGCCGAGCAGATCGCCCGTGACTCGATCGCGCCCGTCCTCATGCTCACCGCCTTCTCCCAGCGGGACCTGGTCGAGCGGGCCCGGGACGCCGGTGCCATGGCGTATCTGGTGAAGCCGTTCAGCAAGAGCGACGTGGTCCCGGCCATCGAGATGGCCGTCTCCCGCTTCACGGAGCTGAAGGCGCTGGAGAAGGAGGTCGCGGACCTCTCCCAGCGGCTGGAGACGCGGAAGCTGGTCGACCGGGCGAAGAGCATCCTGCAGACGCAGTACGGGCTGACCGAGCCGGCGGCCTTCCGCTGGATCCAGAAGACGTCGATGGACCGTCGCCTGTCGATGCAGCAGGTGGCCGAGGCTGTCATCGAGGACGCCGAGGAGAAGAAGGCGGCGAAGGGGCAGTAGTTCCGCCCGTCGCCGTCGTGTGGGGCCCGTGTCCGGGAGGATGCGGGCCCTTTTTCAGTCTTCGCCGAGGTACGCCTTGCGTACGGACTCGTCGTGGAGGAGGTCCGTGCCCGTTCCGGAGAGGACGATCTTTCCGGTTTCCATGACGTGGCCGTGGTCGGCGAGGGAGAGCGCGGCCTGGGCGTTCTGTTCGACGAGCAGGATGGTCGTGCCGGAGGCCTTGAGCTCGGTGATGGTGGTCATGATCTTCTGCATCATGATCGGGGAGAGGCCCATGGAGGGTTCGTCCAGCATCAGGAGCTTGGGGCGGGACATGAGGGCGCGGCCCATGGCGAGCATTTGCTGTTCGCCGCCGGAGAGGGTGCCGGCGGCTTGGCGTGCGCGTTCGCCGAGGATGGGGAAGAGGTCGTAGACGCGTCGTATGTCTTGGGTGATGCCGTCGGTGTCTTTGCGGAGGAACGCTCCTAGCTGGAGGTTCTCGGCGATGGTGAGGCGGGGGAAGATGTGGCGGCCTTCGGGGGAGTGGGCGAGGCCGAGGGCGACGATGCGGTGGGCGGGGACGGCGGTGAGTGGTCGGCCGTCGAAGCGGATGGTGCCGCCGAGGGGTTTGAGGAGTCCGGAGAGGGTGCGCAGGGTGGTGGTCTTGCCGGCGCCGTTGGTGCCGATGAGGGTGACGATCTGGCCTGCTCGGACGGTGAAGCTGATGCCTTTGACGGCTTCGATCTTGCCGTAGGCGACGCGGAGGTTCTCGACTTCGAGGAGGGCGGTCACCGGTTGTCGTCCTCTTCTTCCGTGCGGGCTTCGGCGGCGGCTACTTCTGCCGCTTCTTCTGCGCCGGGTGCTCCTTCGAAGGGGGTGCCGAGGTAGGCGGCGATGACGCGTTCGTCGGCTTGGACGGTTTCCGATGTGCCTTCGGTGAGTTTTTCGCCTTGGACGAGGACGGCGACGCGGTCGCAGAGGGCGAAGATGAAGCGCATGTCGTGTTCGATGACGAGGACGGCTGTGCCTTGGGCGCGGATGGCGTGGACGAGTGTTTCGGTGGCGCGGGTTTCCTGGGGGTTCATGCCGGCGGTGGGTTCGTCGAGGAGGAGGAGTCCGGGGTCGCTGGCGAGGGCGCGGGCGATTTCGAGCTTGCGTTGTTCTCCGTAGGGGAGGTTGCGGGCGAGGTGGTCGCGTTTGGGGGCGAGTCCGGTGAAGGTGAGGAGTTCCATGGCGCGTTGTTCGGATGCCTTTTCGGCGCGGTGGAATGCGGGGCCGCGGAGGAGGGCGGAGAGGAGGCCTTCTTTGGTGCGGGTGTGGCGGCCGACGAGGACGTTTTCGAGGACGGTCATGTTGGCGAAGAGGCGGATGTTCTGGAAGGTGCGGGCGATGCCGGCTTTGGTGACGAGGTGGGGTTTGGGGGGTAGGGCGTTGCCTTGGTAGGTGACGGTTCCTTCGGTGGGGGTGTAGAGGCCGGTGAGGCAGTTGAAGAAGGTGGTTTTTCCGGCGCCGTTGGGTCCGATGAGGCCGACGATTTCGTTGTGGTGGACGGTGAGGTTGACGTCGCGTACGGCGGTGAGGCCGCCGAAGCGCATGGTGACGCCGGTGGCGGCGAGGGCGGGGGTGGGGGTGTCTGCGGGGGCGGCGGTGGTGGTCATGGGGTGGTCGCCTCCGCGTGCGTGAGGGTGCTGCCGGTGGTGGTCGGGTCGTGGAATTCGAGTTGCCGGCGGCGGTTGGGGATGAGGCCTTCGGGGCGGAAGCGCATGAGGAGGATGAGGGCGGTTCCGAATGCGAGGAGTTGGTAGTCCTGGAGGAATTGGAGTTTGGCGGGGATGAGGTAGAGGAGGGCGGCGCCGAGGAGGGGGCCGCTGATGGTGCCCATGCCGCCGAGGATGACGGCGGCGAGGAGGAAGGCGGAGTTGGGGGGTACGGGTCCGGCGAAGACGTATTGCTCGGGGACGACGGTGTAGGCGACGTGTGCTTGGACGGTGCCGGCGAGTCCGGCGAGGGTGGCGCCGAGGGCGAAGGCGAGGAGTTTGAGGCGGAATCCGTTGATGCCCATGGCGGTGGCGGCGGTTTCGTCTTCGCGGATGGCGATCCAGGCGCGGCCGATGCGGGAGTTTCCGGCGCGGCTGAAGACGAGGACGACGATGACGGTGAAGAGGAGCATGAGGAGGTAGTAGTTGGCGAAGGGGTTGAGGGTGATGGTGCCGAGGTGGTGGGTGTCTCCGAAGGAGTAGCCGAAGAGGACGAGGTCGGGGATGTTGGGGATGCCGTTGGGGCCGTTGGTGAGGGAGGGGCCGGATTCGCCGTTGAGGTTGCCGACGGTGATGCGGAAGATTTCGCCGAAGCCGAGGGTGACGATGGCGAGGTAGTCGCCGCGTAGGCGGAGGGTGGGGGCGCCGATGACGATGCCGAAGACGAGTGAGGCGGCGGCGCCGGTGAGGACGGCGGCCCAGAAGGGGAAGCGGATGCCGAGGGTGGATGCGGTGGTGCCGGAGACGAGGGCGGCGGTGTAGGCGCCGACGCCGAGGAAGGCGACGTAGCCGAGGTCGAGGAGGCCGGCGAGGCCGACGACGACGTTGAGGCCGAGGGCGACGGTCGAGAAGATCAGGATGTTGACGGCGATGAGGGTGTACTGGTCGGTGTCCTGGGTGAGCGGGAAGAGCGCTGCGGCGACGAAGGCGGCGGTGACGGTGGGTGTGCGGTGTTTGGCGGTCAGTGCGGTGAGCCGGTTGAGGAGTCCGGCGCGGGCGAGGGCGGCGGTGCCGAGGCCGGCGAGGAGGAGGAAGCCGGTGAAGAGCTCGCCGTAGGCGGTGCCGATGCCGTAGGTGACGATGCCGAGGGCGAGGCCGAAGGCGGCGGCGATGATGAGGATTTCGGCCCAGGGGGGCAGGGGCCGGGGTGGGGGTGGCTGCTGGTGGGGGTGGCCGGGGCGGATGGTGCGGAGGGTGGTGCGGGTGAGTGCCCGGGCGCGGGTGGTGGCTTTCGGGGGGCTGGTGCTCGGGTTGGTGTTCTCGGTGTTCTCGATGTTCGCGGTGTCGTCGGTGTGCTCGGTGTGCTGGTCGAGGGGGAGGGCGAGGGTGCCGAGGAGGGTGAGGAGGGTGGTGAGGGCGGCTGCGTAGCCGCCGGGTTCGAGGTTGGCGAGTCCGCCGAGTTGTACGGCGATGGTGATGAGGGTGTACCAGGTGGTGGCGAGGGTGGCGGTGGCGAGGAGTGCGGTGGCGTTGTTGCTGCGGGCGGGGTTGAGCCAGCGGAGTCCTGGGGTGTTCCAGGAGGTGAGGGTGTAGGCGAGGGTGAGGAGGGCGCCGGTGAGGGTGAGGAGTTGGAGGCCGCCGGGGTAGCCGTTGACGGTGAGGTTGCCGGGGAAGCGGGTGGTCCAGGTCCAGGAGAGGAAGGTGGAGGCGGCGCTGAGGAGGGCGCCGGTGGCGGTGAGGGTGCGTGCGGTGGTGAGGGGGAGGGGGATGAGGGGGGCGTTTTCGGTGGTGGGTGTTTCTGTTGGTTTTGTTGCTGCTGGTGTGGTGTGTGGGTTCATCGCTCTCACGCCCGATCCGCGACGCGTTCGCCGAGTAGTCCTTGGGGCCTGATCAGGAGGACGAGGATGAGGAGGGCGAAGGCCCAGACGTCCTTCCAGCCGCCTCCGCCGAGTTGTTGCATGCCGGGGATGTGCTGGATGTAGGTGGAGGCGGCGGCTTCGGCGATGCCGAGGACGACTCCGCCGAGCATGGCTCCGTAGATGTTGCCGATGCCGCCGAGGACGGCGGCGGTGAAGGCTTTGAGGCCGAGGATGAAGCCCATTTCGAAGTTGATCTGTCCGGCGCGCAGTCCTGCGGCGACGGCGGCGACGGCGGCGAAGGCGCCGCCGATGGCGAAGGCCAGGACGATGATGCGGTCGGTGTTGATGCCCATGAGTTTTGCGGTGTCGGGGTCCTGGGCGGTGGCTTGCATGGCGCGGCCGGTGCGGCTTCGGGCGACGAAGAGGCCGAGGGCGAGCATGCAGAGGGGTGCGGCGATGAGGACGAAGAGGTCGTCGCGCTGGATGTGGAGGTTGCGGGCGAGTTCGAAGGCGTCGCCTTGGAACTGGGGGAAGGCGCGGGATTTCTTGGCGTTGGGGTAGAAGGCCCAGACGATTTGCTGGAGGGCTATGGAGAGGCCGATGGCGGTGATGAGGGGGGCGAGTCTGGGGGCGTTGCGGAGGGGTCGGTAGGCGAAGCGTTCGGCGGCGGTGGCGACGGCGACGGAGGTGGTGGCGCCGCCGGTGAGCATGAGGGGGAGGGCTGCGGCGAGGGGGGTGCCGGTGGGGAGCCAGAGGTGGATGGTGAGGGCGCCGAAGCCTCCGATCATGACGATCTCGCCGTGGGCGAAGTTGATGAGCTGGACGATGCCGTAGACCATGGTGTACCCGATGGCGATGAGGCCGTAGAGGGCACCGAGGGCGAGTCCGTTGACCAGCGTTTGGGGCAGTTGGTGCACCGCTGGGCCTCCGCTGGGGTGGTGGGTGTGGGTCCGCGCGAGGGCGGGGGTCGCGTCCTCGCGCGGTGGGCCGGGGCTCGGGTGGTGCGTGGCGTGGTCGGGGTGCGGGCCGGGGTGGTGGCGGGTCGGTTTTTGGTTGCCGGTCAGTCCTTGAAGGTGGCGCTCTTGACGGATTTCCAGGTGTCGCCCTTGACCTGGTAGACGGTGAGTTGTTTGTTGGTGGTGTCGCCGAATTCGTCGAAGGAGACTTTTCCGCTGACTCCGTCGAAGGAGACTTTGTTCATGGCTTCGGTGACTTTGGTGCGGGCGTCGGCGGGGAGTTTGCCGCCGTTGTCGTTGACGACGTTTTTGATGGCTTGGATGATGGCCCAGGCTGCGTCGTAGGAGTAGCCGCCGTAGGCTGCGTAGGGGTCTTTGTAGTCGGCTGCCTTGTAGTTCTGGACGAAGGTTTTGGCGGAGTCGAGTTGTTCTACGGGGTAGCCGACGGAGGTGCCGAGGTCGCCGTCGTTGCTTTCGCTGGAGGCGGTGATGAAGGCGGGGTCGTAGATGCCGTCGCCGCCCATGAGGGGGATGTGGGCGCCGGCTTTTTTGACCTGGTCGGCGAGGAGGCCGCCTTCGGGGTACTGGCCGCCGTAGTAGACGATGTCGGCGCCGCTGTTCTTGACTTTGTCGGCGACGCTGGAGAAGTCGGTTTCTTTGGTGGTGATGTGGTCGGTGCCGGTGATGTCGCCGCCGAGGCGTTTGAATTCCTGGCCGAAGATGGAGGCGAGGCCGACGCCGTAGGTTTGTTTGTCGTCGACGATGAAGGCTTTTTTCTTCTTGGCGTCGTTGTAGGCGTACTGGGCGGCGAAGCGGCCTTGGATGATGTCGGTGGTGGCGGTGCGGAAGTAGGTTTTGAAGGGTCGTTTCTTCGTTCCTTTGAGCCAGCTGTCGCCCTGGCTGAGTTCGGGGCTGGTGTTGGCGGGGGAGACCTGGGTGAGGCCGGCGCGGGCGAAGACGCCTTGCATGGATTGGGCGACGCCGGAGTTGAGGGGGCCGACGACGCCGAGGACGGTTTTGTCGGCGACGAGTTTGGTGGCGTTCTGCTGGCCGGAGGCGGGGACTGCCTGGTCGTCGAGGGGTTCGGTCCTGAAGGTGATGCCTTTGACTTCTTTGTTCTTGTTGGCGGTGCGGGCGGCGAGGTCGACGGAGTTTTTGATGCCCTGGCCGAGGGCGGAGAGGGAGCCGGTGAGGGGGGCGTCGATGCCGATGACGACGGTGGTTTGTGTGGTGCTGCCGTTGTCGTCGTTCTTGGCGCCGTCGTCGCGTGAGCCGCAGGCGTTGAGGGTGAGGGCGCCGGCGGCGAGGGTGGTGGTGAGGAGGAGCAGGGGACGGTGGCGCACGGTGTGTCCTTTCCCCGGCGGGTGGTGACTGGCCGTGACTCTAGGGGTGTGGCGCGGCGGGGGGCAGAGGTGCTGGCCATGATGTGACTGTCTTGTTATGACGCAGATCACTTCTGGGGAATTTTGTGTAGCAGCTCTGAGCGAATGATCTTCGCGGATGGTGATTTGTCCCCCGAGTGCGGAGCCAGAAAGTGCAGTTCCGCTAAGCAGTCGGGTGGGGCCGGGAGGTGCCGGGAGGGGATCTCAGGCCATGCGGACGCCTGTGGCGTCGCCGGTTCTACGGTTCCCGCATCGGGCGGCGATTACACACCGTTATGCCGGTGGCCGCCAGTTCTCCGAGCTGTGGGTCGCGCCGCGCGCGGCCGTGCAGTCCTGTGCCGACCGGTGCTTGATCAGTTCGAGTGCCGCGGTCGTTCCGTGCTGCCGCTGTTCGGCGCGTGCCGCCTGCACGATGGCGCTGTAGAGGGCGTACTGCTCGTTCGACAGGCCCTTCTGTTCCCAGTCGAGCCCGGCCCACTTGCCGCCGGTGAGGTCCTGTTCGGCCCAGTAGGAGATGAGCTCGGTGCACAGCCGGACGGGGGAGTCGGGCGAGGGGGAGCGCGGGGCGGGGCCGGCTGCGGGGTCTGCGCAGCCGGCCAGGAGGACGGTCGTCAGCAGCGCTGCGGCGACGGGGCGGCGGCGCGGGTGTGCGCGCATGGTGCGGACGGTAGGGCGCATCGGGGATGCGGGGAAGCCGTCCGGCGCCGGTTATCCCGCGTCGCGGATGACGCAGGTGAGGCGTGCCGAGCACACCCGCTTGTCGTGCTCGTCGGTGATGACGATCTCGTAGGTGGCGGTGGTGCGTCCGCGGTGGACGGGGGTGGCGACGCCGGTGACGAGTCCGGAGCGGACTCCGCGGTGGTGGGTGCAGTTGAGGTCGACGCCGACGGCGAGCCGGGAGGGGCCGCCGTGGAGCATGGCGCCGACGGAGCCGAGGGTTTCGGCGAGCACGGCGGAGGCTCCGCCGTGCAGCAGTCCGTAGGGCTGGGTGTTGCCTTCGACGGGCATGGTGCCGACGACGCGCTCGGGGGAGGCTTCGGTGACGCGTACGCTCATGCGCTCGCCGAGGTGTCCGGCGGAGAAGAGGGCGGGCAGGTCGAGTCCGCTGCCGGCCCACTGGTCCAGGACTTCCTGCGGGAACGTGGTCTTGCCGTGCTCGCCCATGCGTCGTGCTCCGATCACCTTCGGCCGTTGTGGTGTGAAAGTTTCTTCAGTTCAACGGGCCGCCGTCAACCGGCCTGATCGTCCTTCCGTTCGATCCTGATGACGAGTGACTTGCTGGCCGGGGTGTTGCTGGTGTCGGCGGTGTGGTCGAGCGGGACGAGGACGTTCGTCTCGGGGTAGTAGGCGGCGGCGCAGCCGCGGGCCGTGGGGTAGTGGACGATGCGGAAGCCCTCGGCGCGGCGCTCGGTGCCGTCGGTCCATTCGCTGACGAGGTCGGCGTAGCTGCCGTCGGCGAGGTCGAGTTCGCGGGCGTCGTCGGGGTTGACGAGGACGACGCGGCGGCCGTTCTTGATGCCGCGGTAGCGGTCGTCGAGGCCGTAGATGGTGGTGTTGTACTGGTCGTGCGAGCGCAGGGTCTGCAGGAGCAGGCGGCCTCGGGGGGCGCGGGGGTGTTCGACGGGTGCGGCGGTGAAGTTGGCTTTGCCGGTGGCGGTGGGGAAGCGGCGTTCGTCGCGGGGGGCGTGGGGGAGGGTGAAGCCGCCGGGGCGGGCGACGCGGGCGTTGAAGTCCTCGAAGCCGGGGATGACGCGTGCGATGCGGTCGCGGATGGTGGCGTAGTCCTTCTCGAAGTCTTCCCAGGGGGTGGGGGAGTCCGGGCCGAGGACGCGGCGGGCGAGGCGGCAGACGATGGCGGGTTCGGAGAGGAGGTGGGGGCTCGCGGGCTTCAGGCTGCCGCGGGAGGCGTGGACCATGCCCATGGAGTCTTCGACGGTGACGAACTGGTCGCCGGCGACTTGCCGGTCGCGTTCGGTGCGGCCGAGGGTGGGGAGGATGAGGGCGCGGGCGCCGGTGACCACGTGGGAGCGGTTGAGTTTGGTGGACACGTGGACGGTGAGGCGGGCGCGGCGGACGGCTGCTTCGGTGACGTCGGTGTCGGGGGTGGCGGAGACGAAGTTGCCGCCCATGGCGAAGAAGACCTTGGCCTGTCCGTCGCGGAGGGCGCGGATGGCGCGGACGACGTCAAGGCCGTGTTCGCGCGGCGGGGTGAAGCCGAATTCCTTTTCCAGGGCGTCGAGGAAGGCGGGTGCGGGGCGTTCGAAGATGCCCATGGTGCGGTCGCCCTGGACGTTGCTGTGGCCGCGGACGGGGCAGACGCCGGCGCCGGGGCGGCCGATGGCGCCGCGGAGGAGCAGGAGGTTGACGACTTCCTTGATGGTGGGGACGGCGTGCTTGTGCTGGGTGAGGCCCATGGCCCAGCAGACGATGGTGCGCTTGGAGGCCAGGATCATGTCCAGGGCCTGTTCGATGCCGGCGCGGGTGAGGCCGGTGGCGCGGAGGGTTTCGTCCCAGTCGGCGGTGAGGGCGGTGCGCCGGAAGTCGTCGAAGCCGTGGGTGTGCTCGTCGACGAATGCGGTGTCGACGGCGCCTTCGGTTTCCAGGAGGAGCCGGTTGAGGAGGCGGAAGAGGGCCTGGTCGCCGCCGAGGCGGATCTGGAGGAAGAGGTCGGTGAGGGCGGTGCCGCCGCCGGCGAGGCCGCGGGCGTTCTGGGGGTTCTTGAAGCGTTCCATGCCCGCTTCGGGGAGCGGGTTGACCGTGATGATCTTCGTGCCGCCGCGCTTGGCCTTTTCCAGGGCGCTGAGCATGCGGGGGTGGTTGGTGCCGGGGTTCTGCCCGGCGACGATGATCAGGTCGGCCTTGTAGAGGTCTTCCAGGAGGACGCTGCCCTTGCCGATGCCGATGGTCTCCGAGAGTGCCGAGCCGGAGGACTCGTGGCACATGTTGGAGCAGTCGGGCAGGTTGTTGGTGCCGAATTCGCGGGCGAAGAGCTGGTAGAGGAAGGCTGCTTCGTTGCTGGTGCGGCCGGAGGTGTAGAAGACGGCTTCGTCGGGGGAGCCGAGGGCGGCGAGGTCTTCGGCGATGATGTCGAAGGCGCGTTCCCAGCTGACGGGCTCGTAGGTGTCGGAGCCTTCGGCGAGGTACATGGGCCGGGTGAGGCGGCCTTGCTGGCCGAGCCAGTAGCCGCTGCGCCCGGCCAGGTCGGTGACCGTGTGGCGGGCGAAGAAGTCGGGGGTGACGCGGCGCAGGGTGGCTTCTTCGGCGACGGCTTTGGCGCCGTTCTCGCAGAACTCGGCCGCGTGCCGCTTGTCGGGCTCGGGCCAGGCGCAGCCGGGGCAGTCGAAGCCGTCCTTCTGGTTGACCTTGAGGAGGGTGAGGGCCGTGCGCCGTGCGCCCATCTGCTGGTGGGCGATGCGCAGGGAGTGGGCGACGGCGGGCAGGCCGGCGGCGGCGTGCTGCGGGGCCGTGACGTCCGGTGCGTCCTGGACGGGATCGCCGGTGGGTGGCTTGCCTGCCATGTCGCTCCCCCTTGAGCGGTCGGTGGTGCGCTGTCGCGTACGGGTCCGATCCTGTCACGGGGCGGCGGGGGGTGCGGGGGCGCGGTCGGCGTGGCCGGGATTGTCAGTGGGCCGTGGCAGGATCGGGGGCGTGGCAGCAAAGGCAGTGAAGACGAAGGAAGCGACCGGCACCGAGGCAGCGGGGGGAGGTCGCCCCCGCCTGCTCCTCATGGACGGGCACTCGATGGCGTACCGGGCGTTCTTCGCGCTGCCCGCGGAGAATTTCACGACGTCGGCGGGTCAGACGACGAATGCGGTGTACGGCTTCGCGTCGATGCTGGCGAACACCCTCCGTGACGAGCAGCCCACGCACTTCGCGGTGGCGTTCGACGTGTCGCGCAAGACGTGGCGCTCGGAGGAGTTCCCGGAGTACAAGGCGACGCGGTCGAAGACGCCGGATGACTTCAAGGGTCAGGTGGAGCTGATCGGTGAGCTGCTCGATGCGATGCGGGTGCAGCGTTTCGCCGTGGACGGCTTCGAGGCCGACGATGTGATCGCCACGCTTGCCACGCAGGCCGAGGCGGAGGGTTTCCACGTCTCGATCGTCACTGGTGACCGGGATTCCTTCCAGCTGGTGTCCGATGACGTGACGGTGCTGTATCCGACGAAGGGCGTCTCGGAGCTGACGCGTTTCACGCCGGAGAAGGTGCAGGAGAAGTACGGTCTGAGCCCGGCGCAGTATCCGGATTTCGCGGCTCTGCGGGGTGATCCGTCGGACAATCTGCCGGGCATTCCGGGTGTGGGTGAGAAGACGGCCGCGAAGTGGATCAATCAGTTCGGTTCGTTCGCCGAGCTGGTGGAGCGCGTCGAGGAGGTCAAGGGCAAGGCCGGGCAGAACCTCCGTGATCACCTGGAGGCGGTGAAGCTGAACCGCCGCCTGACGGAGATGGTGCGGGACGTGGAGCTGCCGGTGGGCCCGGAGGGCCTGCGGCGCGCGGCCTACGACCGTACGGCGCTGGTGGCGTTCCTGGAGGGCCTGGAGATCCGTAACCAGGGTCTGCGGGACCGGCTGCTGGCCGCGGATCCGGGTGCGGAGGCCGTGGAGGAGGTCGTGCCGGAGGCCGGTGCGGAGGTGGACGGCGCGGTGCTGGGTGCGGGTGAGCTCGCTCCGTGGCTGGCGGAGCACGGCTCGGCGCCGCTGGGTGTGGCCGTGGTCGATTCGTGGTCGCAGGGCAGTGGCCGTGTCGCGGAGATCGCTCTGGCGACGGGTGAGGGCCCGGCGGTGTGGTTCGATCCGGCCGAGCTGGACGAGACCGACGAGAAGGCGTTCGCCGGGTGGAGCGCCCGCGCGGAGGCGCCGAAGGTCATGCATGACGCGAAGGCGGCGATGCGGGTCTTCGCGGAGCACGGCTGGACGGTCGAGGGCGTCAGTATGGACACGGCGCTGGCTGCTTATCTGGTCAAGCCGGGGCGCCGTTCCTTCGCCCTGGACGCCCTGTCGGTGGAGTATCTGGGCCGGGAGCTGGCCACGGCCGCCGCGGGTGACGGGCAGCTGGCGTTCGGTGCCGACGAGCAGGCCGAGGCGGATGCCCTCATGGGCCGGGCCCGTACGGTCCTCGATCTGGGCGCGGCGTTCACCACGCGTCTGGAGGAGGTCGGTGCGGCGGCTCTGCTGCGCAATGTGGAGCTGCCGACGAGCGCGCTGCTGGCCCGTATGGAGCGGGCGGGCATCGCCGCCGACCGCGGCTGGCTGGAGCGCATGGAGCAGCAGTTCGCGGCGGCGGTGCAGCAGGCGGTGCAGGAGGCGCACGCCGCGGCGGGGCACGAGTTCAACCTCGGTTCGCCGAAGCAGCTGCAGGAGGTGCTCTTCGGTGAGCTCGGCCTGCCGAAGACGAAGAAGACCAAGACCGGGTACACCACGGATGCGGACGCCCTGGCGTGGCTGGCGGCGCAGACCGAGAACGAGCTTCCGGTGATCATGCTGCGCCACCGTGAGCAGTCCAAGCTGCGGTCCACGGTGGAGGGGCTGATCAAGGCGATCGCGCCCGGCGGCCGCATCCACACCACCTTCAACCAGACGGTGGCGGCCACGGGCCGGCTGTCCTCCACGGACCCCAATCTGCAGAACATCCCGGTGCGGACGGACGAGGGGCGGGCCATCCGCCGCGGTTTCGTCGTCGGCGAGGGCTACGAGTCCCTGATGACCGCCGACTACAGCCAGATCGAGCTGCGGGTCATGGCGCACCTGTCGGAGGACGAGGGCCTGATCGAGGCGTTCACCTCCGGTGAGGACCTGCACACCACGGTCGCTTCCCAGGTCTTCGGCGTGGCCAGGACCGAGGTCGATCCGGAGATGCGCCGGAAGATCAAGGCGATGTCGTACGGTCTCGCCTACGGTCTGTCGGCGTTCGGCCTGTCGCAGCAGCTGAACATCGCGCCGGGCGAGGCGGGCAAGCTGATGGACACCTTCTTCGAGCGCTTCGGCGGCGTGCGGGACTATCTGCAGCGGGTGGTCGTCGAGGCCCGTGCCACGGGCTACACGGAGACGATCCTCGGCCGCCGCCGCTATCTCCCGGACCTCAACAGCGACAACCGCCAGCGCCGGGAGATGGCCGAGCGGATGGCGCTGAACGCCCCGATCCAGGGCACCGCCGCCGACATCGTGAAGATCGCGATGCTGCGGGTGGGGAAGGCGCTGGAGGCAGGGGAGTTCTCGTCCCGGATGCTGCTGCAGGTCCACGACGAAATCGTGCTGGAGATCGCGCCGGGCGAGCGGGAGGCCGTCGAGGCGCTGGTGCGCCGGGAGATGGCCGGTGCGGTGGAGCTGCGCGCTCCGCTGGACGTGTCGGTCGGTGTGGGGCGGGACTGGGAGTCCGCGGCGCACTGAGCCCGTCCGTGATGTCCGTACGGCCCCTTTCCTGCGCAGGTTCTGCGGGGGAGAGGGGCCGTGCGCGTGGTTCTCATCCGTGCCGTGCGTTGCTACCGTGCCCCTCCCCCCATTCCTGACTGGGCGTCAGGTGCGGGGTTTCCGCCGGGAGGCTCACCATGCGCGCACTGGCCGCCGCGGCCGCCGGACTGGCCGCCGCCTTCGCCCTCGTCCTCGCCGTCACCGCGATCGGCCCGCCCGAGGGCACCACCTCCCCGAAGCCCCTGCTCACCGCCGCCCCCGCGCACCCCTGACGGCCGGCCGCGCCGTGCGCCGCAGAGCGAGCCTCGTCCTTCTCGGGGTGGCCGTGTTCCTCACAGCCCTCGCCCCGCTGCTGCGCTGGTACGCCTTCCCCCGCCTCGCCAAGGTCCCGGCGGGCACGTACCAGACGGTCGTCCTGGAGGCGAAGGACGCGACCCTTCTCGACTACGCCCGCATGGAACCGCGGACCGTCCCCGAGGTGACCCTCGTCCAGACCCTCAAGGGCAACGTCGAAGAAGCCCGCAAGGTCAGGCGCGAGACCGGGCGCGACGTCGTCGTCTGGGACACCCTCACCCACGTCAGCGGGCCCGGTGGCGCAATGGTCTCCCGGATCCCCGAGCGGTACGTCTTCGACGCCCACAGCCAGCAGCCCGTGCACGCCGGCGGCGAACACGTCGACGGCACGGCCGTACGGCGGGACGGCATCGAATACAAGTGGCCCTTCCTCACCGAGAAGCGCGACTACCGCTACTTCGACATGCAGACCCGCACCTCCGCGCCCATCCACTACCGGGGCACCCGCTCGTTCCGCGGACTGGACGTCTACTACTTCGAGCAGACCGTCCCCTGGACCAGCGTGCCCCTGCCCAGGACCATGCCGTTCGGCGTCACACCGGAGGCCGTCCGCGCGCTGGGCCTGGAGCGCTGGTACACGACGCGGCGCATGTTCTGGGTCGACCCCGTGACCGGCGCCCCCGTCAACGGCGAGGAGATCCACCGCGAGGAGCTGCGCTGGACCGGCCACCCCGGGAAGAAACCGGTCACCGCCTTCGCCGGGCACGTGAAGATGCGCGCCGACTACGTCGACGCCACCGTCGCCCAGGTGACCTCCCAGCGCCGGCTCGTGCTCCTGCTGACCTCGTGGCTTCCGTGGGGGAGCGCGATTCTGGGCGGTGCGTCGGCGGCCCTGGCCCTGCTCCTGGAAACCCGCGCTCGTCCTCGTCGTGCATTTATCCGGCAAAAGGCACACGATGGAGGGAAAACCGAGCGGCAGGCCCCGGGGAAGAGGGCCGCACGGAGCAGAGGAGGCTCGCCGTGAAGGAGAAGACCGCGAAGGAGAAGACGGACGACGGATCCACCACGTCCCGGCCGACCCGGCTGTACACCGGGGGTGAGCGGCCGATCGACCCCGAGGACCTGGTCATGGCCTCCGGCCGGGACGTGACACCGGAGCGCGTGGAGCGCGCGAAGCGGCTCATCGAGGAGAAGGGCCCGGCAGCGGTCGAGCGCTACCTCCCCTGAGGCGCGCTCGCCGGAGCCCCTGAACGTGGCGGCCCGCCGTCGCGGCGGAAGAATGGGTGCGCGGGAACACCTGGTCCGCCGCGACGACGGGCCGCCGCACGACCCCTGCCGCACGGCCTGCGACGGCGCACGGGCCCCGGCGCGCGACGGCGCTCAGTGGCCGCCCGTCGCCCGGCGCGTCGGAGCCGCCGACGCCGGGTCCTCCGGCCAGGGGTGACGGGGATAGCGTCCCCGCAGCTCCGCCCGCACCGCGCGGTAGCCGTCGCGCCAGAACGACGCCAGGTCCGCCGTGACCGCCGCGGGCCGCCCCGCCGGGGACAGCAGGTGGACGAGCAGCGGCACGCGCCCGCCCGCCAGCCGCGGCGTCTCCTGCCAGCCGAACAGCTCCTGCAGCTTCACCGCCAGCACCGGCTGCCCGCCGCCGTAGTCCACCCGGATCCGCGAACCGCTGGGCACCTCGATCCGCTCCGGCGCCAGCTCCTCCAGGCGCGCGGCGTCCCCGGACGCCCACGGCAGGAGCCGCTGCAGCGCCTTGCCGCCGTCCACCCGCTCCAGATCGGACCGCCGCCGCGCCCGGCCCAGCTCCCAGCCGAGCCAGTCGTCCAGCCGCTCCAGCAGCGCGGCGTCCGAGACGTCCGGCCACGGCTCGCCCAGCTCGCGGTGGAGGAACGCCAGCCGCTGCCGCAGCCCAGCCGCCTCGGCCGTCCACCGCAGCAGGCCCGGCCCCTCCCGCCGCAGCCCCTCCTCCAGCGCGGCCCGCAGCAGCTCCGGATCCGGCTCGGCCAGCGGACGGGACGCCAGCTCGACCGCGCCGAGCCGCTCGACCCGCCGCGCCACCACGTCCCGCCGCTCCTCCGACCAGCCGACCTCCTCGCCCTCCGCGTACAGCGCGCCCGCGGCCGCCCGCGCCGTGTCCTCGCCGATCGCCGCACCCAGCAGCACCCGCGCCGACGCCGACGTCACCGGCCGGTCGGCGACGGCCACCGCGAGCCACGGCGCACTCCGCAGCCGCGACCCCTCCCCGAGCTGCGCCCCCGTCCCGGACACCATCAGATACGCGGCCTCACCGCGCAGCCGGGCCACCCGCTCGGGATAGGCGAGCGCGGTGACCAGCCCCGCCACGGCATCGTCCGGCAGATCCCCCGCAACCGGAGGCGCCCCGCCGGAGCCCGACAGCGCCCCCTCCAGCCGCCGCGCCTCCGCACGCCAGCGCGCGCCGTACGCGTCACCACCGCGCCGGGCCGTACGCCAAGCCGCCGCCAGATCGTCCCCGTACTCACGCGGCGGCTCCTCGCTCAGCAGGGCCACCACCTCCGCCGCACGCCGCGCACCGGCCTCACGGGCCCCGTCCAGGAGGGCGCGCGCGAGCCGGGGATGCACACCCAGGCGCGCCATGCGCCGCCCGCGCTCCGTGGGCCGGCCGTCGGCCGACACCGCGCCCGTGGCCACCAGCACCTCGCGGGCCGCGGCCATCGCACCGGCGGGCGGCGGGTCCAGCAGCGCCAGCCCGGACGCTCCGGGGTCGCCCCAGCACGCGGCCTGCAGCGCGAAGGCCGTCAGATCGGCCACCGTGATCTCCGCCGCCGGGAAGCCCGGCAACCGCCCGTCCTCGGCCTCCGTCCAGCAGCGGTACACCGTCCCCGGCGCCTCACGCCCCGCCCGCCCGGCCCGCTGCCGGCCCGCGGCCCGCGACGCCCGTACGGTCGTGAGCGCGCTCAGCCCGCGAGCGTGGTCCGTACGGGGCTCCCGGGCCAGACCCGCGTCCACCACGACCCGCACCCCGGGCACCGTCAGGCTGGACTCCGCCACGGACGTCGCCAGCACCACCCGCCGGCCCCCGGACGAGCCGGCCAGCACCGCGTCCTGCACCGCGGCCGGAGCCCGCCCGTGCACCTGCAGCACCTCGGCCCCCAGCGCCTCCCGGTCACCCAGCCGGCCCGCCACGCGCGCGATCTCCCCCACACCCGGCAGGAAGCACAGCACGTCCCCCTCCCGCTCCCGAAGCGCCCGCCGCACGACACCGGCGACGTGCTCCAGCAGCGCCGGATCCACCCGCATGCCGTGCGGAGGCCGCACGGGCCGCTCCGGCGGCGCCCACACGACCTCGACCGGATGCGCGACGCTCTCCGCCGTCACCACCGGGGCGTCACCGAGCAGCCGGGCCCAGCCCTCGGCGTCCGTCGTCGCCGACGCCGCCACCAGCCGCAGCTCGGGCCGCAGGGCAGCCCGTACGTCCAGGAGGAAGGCGGCCGCGGTGTCGGCGTCGAGGTGCCGCTCGTGGCACTCGTCCAGCACCACGGCACCCACGCCCGCGAGCTCGGGATCGCGCTGCAGCCGCTGCACCAGCACACCGGTGGTGACGACCTCGACCAACGTCCGCGGCCCCACCCGCCGCTCCCCGCGCACGGTGAAGCCCACCTGCTCGCCCACGCCCTCGCCGAGCAGCCACGCCATGCGCCGCGCCGCGGCCCGCGCGGCGATCCGGCGCGGCTCGGCGACCACGACGCGCTGCCGCGGGCCCTCTCCGGTCAGCCCCGCGAGGACCAGCGGCACGAGGGTGGTCTTGCCGGTGCCGGGCGGTGCGCACAGCACCGCCGCGCCGTGCGCGTCGAGCGCGCGGGCGAGGGCGGGCAGGGCGGAGCGGACGGGCAGCCGGTCGAGGAGGTCACGGTGGATCACAGGCCCAGTCTCGCCCAGCGGGCCCGCGGACCGTCCGGCGGAATGCGCGGTCACGGAACCGGCGCGCAGATAACGCGCAGATCAGCGGTCCGCCGGAAGGACCCCTGCCCCGGTCCGGGTCCGGGGCCAGGCCCTGGCCCCGGACGCGGACGGAGCCGGTCCTAATCCCGCTCGCAGACGAAGATCGCCGTCCCCGGGATGAGGTTCCCCCGCAGCGGGGACCAGCCGCCCCACTCCTGCGTGTTCCAGGCGGGCCACTCCGGCTCGACCAGGTCGGTCAGCCGGAACCCCGCCGCGACCACGTCCCGCACCCGGTCGCCGAGCGTGCGGTGGTGCTCCACATAGACGGCGCGCCCCTGCTCGTCCTGCTCCACATAAGGGGTGCGGTCGAAGTAGGAGGCCGCGACGGACAGGCCCTCGGGGCCCGGCTCGTCGGGGAACGCCCAGCGTATGGGGTGGGTGACGGAGAAGACCCAGCGTCCGCCGGGCCGCAGCACGCGCCGCACCTCGCGCATCACGCGCACCGGGTCCGCGACGAAGGGCACCGCCCCGTACGCGGAGCAGGCCAGGTCGAAGGAGCCGTCGGCGAAGGGCAGGGCGCCCGCGTCGGCCTCGACCAGGGGAACGTTCCCGCCGATGCGCAGCGCGTGCTGGAGCTGGCGGTGGGAGAGGTCCAGGGCCACCGGGCGGGCCCCCTGGGCGGCGAGCCAGCGGGAGCACTGGGCGGCGCCCGCGCCGATCTCCAGGACGTCGAGCCCCTTGAGGCCGCTCGCCGGGCCCAGCAGGGCGGCGTCGGCCTCGTCGAGCCCCTCGGGACCCCAGACGAAGCGGTCGTCGCCGAGGAAGGCGCCGTGCTCGGTCTGGTACTCGTCGGCGTTGCGGTCCCACCAGCCGCGGCTGGCCCGGCTGCTCTCGGTCTCGCCCGTGGCGCGCCGGGTGGCTTCGGGTTCGTACTCGTGGATCATCGGCGGTCGTGCCCCCGGCAGTAGTGTGGTCGTGCCCGGCCGGGACAGGCCGGGTTTCTGGGGCATCCGGGGCGCGCGGCCGCGGGACGCGTCGGGCCGTCGTGGCCTCGCACAACAGAAGTTGTGCCCGGTATGAAGGGATTCGTCCCGGGTGTGCGCCTTCGCGCATTGACCGTGCCCGGCTGCCCCCGTATGCTACAAGTTGCGCTGCGGGCCTGCGCGCCTCAGACGGAGCAGGCCGCGCTCGCACTTGTTGTATGTCCCCTCGGTTGGAGAGGCGCTTCCGGAGTCTTCGGACTCTTCGGAAGGTGCGCTTCCAAGGCTGTCCGGCTTCGGCAGTGCGATACGGGCTCTCGGCGTAGCAGTACCTACGACTCAATGTCCGTACCGGAGCCCTTTCCCACATGACGAGCAGCACCGAGACCACCGCCACCACCCCGCAGGTTGCGGTCAACGACATCGGTAACGAGGAAGCCTTCCTCGCCGCGATCGACGAGACGATCAAGTACTTCAACGACGGCGACATCGTCGACGGCGTCATCGTGAAGGTCGACCGGGACGAGGTCCTGCTCGACATCGGTTACAAGACCGAGGGTGTCATCCCCTCCCGCGAGCTCTCGATCAAGCACGACGTCGACCCGAACGAGGTCGTCAAGGTCGGCGACGAGATCGAGGCCCTTGTTCTCCAGAAGGAGGACAAGGAAGGCCGCCTGATCCTCTCGAAGAAGCGCGCCCAGTACGAGCGTGCCTGGGGCACCATCGAGAAGATCAAGGAAGAGGACGGGATCGTCACCGGTACCGTCATCGAGGTCGTCAAGGGTGGTCTCATCCTCGACATCGGCCTCCGTGGCTTCCTGCCGGCCTCCCTGGTCGAGATGCGCCGCGTCCGCGACCTGCAGCCCTACGTGGGCAAGGAGCTCGAGGCCAAGATCATCGAGCTGGACAAGAACCGCAACAACGTGGTCCTGTCCCGCCGTGCCTGGCTGGAGCAGACCCAGAGCGAGGTCCGCCAGACCTTCCTCACCACCCTGCAGAAGGGTCAGGTGCGCTCCGGCGTCGTCTCCTCCATCGTCAACTTCGGTGCCTTCGTGGACCTGGGCGGCGTCGACGGTCTCGTCCACGTCTCCGAGCTGTCCTGGAAGCACATCGACCACCCGTCCGAGGTTGTCGAGGTCGGCCAGGAGGTCACCGTCGAGGTTCTCGACGTCGACATGGACCGCGAGCGCGTGTCCCTGTCCCTCAAGGCCACCCAGGAAGACCCGTGGCAGCAGTTCGCCCGGACCCACCAGATCGGTCAGGTCGTCCCGGGTAAGGTCACCAAGCTCGTTCCGTTCGGTGCGTTCGTCCGCGTCGACGAGGGCATCGAGGGCCTGGTCCACATCTCCGAGCTGGCCGAGCGCCACGTGGAGATCCCGGAGCAGGTCGTCCAGGTCAACGACGAGATCTTCGTCAAGGTCATCGACATCGACCTCGAGCGCCGTCGCATCAGCCTCTCGCTGAAGCAGGCCAACGAGTCCTTCGGTGCCGACCCGTCCGTGGTCGAGTTCGACCCGACCCTGTACGGCATGGCCGCGTCCTACGACGACCAGGGCAACTACATCTACCCCGAGGGCTTCGACCCCGAGGCCAACGACTGGCTGCCGGGCTACGAGAAGCAGCGCGAGGAGTGGGAGCGCCAGTACGCCGAGGCGCAGCAGCGCTTCGAGCAGCACCAGGCGCAGGTCATCAAGTCCCGCGAGGCGGACGCCGAGGCTGCGGCCGAGGGTGCTCAGGCTGCCCCGCAGGCCGGTGGCGCCCAGGTCTCCGGCGGCTCGTACTCCTCGGAGTCGGCCGACACCTCCGGCGCCCTGGCGTCGGACGAGGCGCTGGCCGCCCTCCGCGAGAAGCTCGCCGGCGGCCAGAGCTGAGGCTCTGCACCACGGCAGCTGACAGCTGACTGAGTAAGGCCCGTTCCCCTTGGGGAGCGGGCCTTACTCATGCTCTCCTTACCTGGTGAGGGGCGCCCCGTGCGGCCGTTCCGTCATGTGAGATGCACCGACGTGATCCGGAAGGCGGGAATGGCCGGGCCCTCCAGGCGCGTTCCTCGGTACGGAACATGAGGAGGAGCGGTCACTGTGTTGGATCCGCAGGGTTTGTACGAATGGGAGCCCAAGGGGCTCGCCGTGGCCGACCTGGCCTTGGCCCAGGACACGGCCGGCCTGGTCATGCTCTACCACTTCGACGGCTACATCGACGCGGGGGAGACCGGCGAGCTGATCGTCTCGCGCCTCCTGGACGCGCTGCCGCACCAGGTCGTGGCCCGCTTCGACCACGACCGGCTCATCGACTACCGGGCCCGCCGGCCGCTGCTGACCTTCCAGCGGGACCGCTGGAGCGCCTACGAGACCCCGGCGATCGAGCTGCGCATCGTGCAGGACGCGACGGGCGCCCCCTTCCTGCTGCTGTCCGGCCCCGAGCCGGACGTGGAGTGGGAGCGGTTCGCCGCCGCCGTCCGGCAGCTGGTGGAGCGGCTCGGTGTCCGGCTGTCCGTCAACTTCCACGGCATCCCCATGGGCGTCCCCCACACCCGCCCCGTCGGCATCACGCCGCACGGCAACCGCACCGACCTGATGCCGGGTCACCGCAGCTTCTTCGACGAGGCGCAGGTGCCGGGCAGCGCCGAGGCGCTCGTCGAGTACCGCCTGGCGGAGTCCGGTCACGCCGTCCTGGGTGTCGCCGCCCACGTCCCGCACTACGTCGCCCGCTCCCCGTACCCGGACGCGGCCCTCACGGCCCTCGAAGCGGTCACGGCCGCCACCGGCCTGGTGCTGCCCAGCGCCGCGCACGCCCTGCGCTCCGAGGCGCTGCGCACGCAGGAGGAGATCGAGCGGCAGATCGCCGAGGGCGACGAGGAGCTCGTGGCCCTCGTCCGGGGCCTTGAGCACCAGTACGACGCGGTGTCCGGCGCGGAGACCCGCGGCAACCTCGTGGCCGAGCCCGTGGAGCTGCCCTCCGCCGACGAACTGGGCGCGGAGTTCGAGCGCTTCCTCGCCGACAGGGAGGGCGAGAGCGGTCACTGACCGCCCGCCCGATACCGTGGGGCCCATGCTGAGAGTGGGCCTCACGGGCGGAATCGGAGCCGGCAAGAGCGAGGTGTCGCGGCTGCTCGCGTCGTACGGCGCGGTGATCGTGGACTCCGACCGGATCGCACGCGAAGTGGTCGAGCCGGGCACGCCCGGACTGGCCGCGGTCGTCGCCGAGTTCGGTGACGCGGTCCTCACCGCCGAGGGCGCGCTCGACCGCCCCAAGCTGGGCGCGATCGTCTTCGCGGACCCCGGCCGCCTCGCCGCTCTCAACGCCATCGTCCACCCCCTCGTCCGGGCCCGCTCCGCCGAACTGGAAGCCGCCGCCGCACCGGACGCCGTCGTCGTCCATGACGTCCCCCTCCTCGCCGAGAACGGCCTGGCCCCGCTCTACGACCTGGTGGTCGTCGTGGACGCCGGCACCGCCACCCGCCTGGACCGCCTGGTCCGCCTCCGCGGCATGGCTCCCGAGGAGGCCCGGGCCCGTATGAACGCCCAGGCCACCCGCGAGGAGCGGCTCTCCGTCGCCGACATCGTCATCGACAACGACGGCCCGCTGGAGGCCCTGGAGCCCCAGGTGGCAAAGGTCTGGAAGCAACTGCGCGAACGCAGCGCGGGCCGATAGTCATCACAGCCGTTCGTCCTATCGGGTGAGGCGCGGTGGGGCCCGCACGGCTTGGTGGCGCAAGCGGCACAAGGGCTCGGGCCCGACGGCCGCGATAACGCGCCTGCTTTCGGGCGGCGTTCACTCGGTGCCGTGTGCATAGGGTCTCCTCATTCCCCCCTCAAGGAGACCTTCCATGGCCATGCCCGAGTTAGCCGCGACGAGCCCTTTCACCGCGCTGCCCGAGCCGCGGATACTGCCGCGTATTGCCGGTGTCGGCATCGTCGTGATGTCGCTGGCCTGCATGGCGTTCATGGTCCGGCAGGCGGAGAAGTCAGCCGGGTTCGCGGTGCACAAGGGCACGCTCGTCGTGGAGCGGTGCGAGGAGCGCAGGGGTTCCTCGGGCACGTATGACGTGTGTTCCGGCTCTTTCCGCGCGGACGGCGGCGGCCGGGCCGTGCGGGACGGATCCGGGATTCGCGGCTGGTACGTGGCGGGCGAGAGGGTGCGCGTCTATCGCGGGGACCACGGCTATCAGGCGATCAGCGGGCGGTTCTTCTGGGGGCGGCTGGCCTTCTTCTTCGCCGGGCTGCTGATGGTGGCTTTCGGCGTGATGGTCACGGTGGTCGGCCACCGTGCGAAGACCTCCGAGGAGATGAGGGCCTCTTGGGAGGCGCTGCGCCGGACGTCCGCAGGGCCGTACGTCACCTGGCTGCTGCGGACCGGCGGAGCCGGGACCGCCGCGTGCGCCGTGCTGTCGCTCGTCATGCCGTGAAAGGGGAAACCGTGGACCTGAAGGTCGAGCCCGGGCAGCTCGAAGCGTTTGCGCGGCAGGTCGGCAGGGGGGCCGAGGACATGCGCGAAGTGCTGGCGTATGCGCGGCGGCATTCCGCGCTTCCGCAGTCGGCGGGAGGCGTGTTCGAAGACGTGGCCCTCTGTCACAATCCCTTGCGCGATGACGTCCTGAGCGCCCTCCGGCGCATGGCCGACGTCCTGCAGGCCTCTTCGGAGGAGCTCGCCACGGCGGCCGCCTATTACCGCCGCACCGATCGTGGCACCGCCGCCGCATTCGACGCGGCGATCCGGGAGAAGGACGCGAAGCGGTGACGGCTGCAGCGTTTCCCGATGTGACGGAGCCGACGGAGTGTCTCGTGCCGCCCGGCAAACCGGAGGACTGGGAACTCGACCCGCTCAAGGCGTTCAACGACGCGGCGGAGGCCCTCAGCCCGGCCGGCTGGCTCCTCAAACTGGCGGAGCTGTACGTGGGTGAGGACCCCCTGAAATGGGCCGAGAAATTCCTCACCGGCGACTGGGACGCCTATTCCACGTGTGCTTCCGCATGGCGGGAGACAGGGCGGGCCTGCGCCGCCGTCGCGCGCAACCTCCGCTCCGGGAGCACACGCATCGACGCGGTCTGGGACGGCAACGCCGCCGAGTCGGCCGCACGCTATTTCTCCGCCCTCGCCGGGAACCTCGAGGACTTCCACGCGTCCCTGGACACGATGAGCACCGAATACCTCGCCGTCGCCCAGGCCGTCATGTATGCCGGGGCAGCCATCGGCGACTGCCTCGGAGCGATGCTCGACGCGCTGATCACCACGAGCCTCATCACCGCGGCCGGGGCGGCCACGGGCGGAACCGCTGCGGCCGCGGCAGCCGCGATGGGCACCCGCGAACTGCTGATGATCCTGAAGGAGTGGGAGAACATGATCCGGATCGCCACCGCGCTCCAGAAGCGCGTGCACGCCGGCCACGGCGTCCTGGGCCGGATCGGCGCCGAGGCCCTGGCCGGGCTCAGCACCTTCCCCGTCCCCCGCGCGGGATACGACCACCCCGCAGTCTGAGACCGGAGACCGGCAGCAGCACATGACGGAACAGCACGTGGGATTCGAAGAGTTCGTGACCCGCGGACGCGGCGCCGACCGGGCGCGCGCCCTCCACGAGGCGCTGCGGAGGCTCGCCGCCGGAAGCGCGGGCGACGTGCTTCAGGAGATGGCCCGCGACGTCCTCACCGGCCGTGCGGGCCTGCGGGAGGCCATGCGGGTCGGGGCGTACGCCGAGGCCCTGGGCGAGGCCACCCGCGCCCTGCGGACGGCATGGCAGGCACTACCCGAAGAGGAACGCGCCCGGTACGCGGACGAGGCCCGGCGCGCCCTCGCGGCGCCCGCCTCCGACCGGGACACCCACCCGTACTGACCACCCCGGACGTTGTCAGTCCTCCCCGGCCTCCGGGGGGGGGAGGGCATTGTGGCCGGTCGTAACAGGTCCGCCGAGCCCGCCACCTCCGACAGGGCGTTCGCCAGGGCCACCAGGACCTCCCGCACCCGGGCGATCTCCGCCCGCAGCTCCGCCGCGTGCTCCCAGCCGCGCTCGTACGTGACCGGGTCCACGTCCGGCGGGCGCAGGGACTCGTACGCGGCGAGGCGCGGGTGCCAGGCGGCCAGGACCGGGCGGAGGCCCTGGTTGAGGACCGTGACCGCCAGGGCCCCGAAGGTGATCTCGCCCGGGCCGCGGCGCGGGGCGACCTCGGGGCCGTAGCGGCGCAGGATGTCGCGCGTGGTGCCGAAGAGGCTGTAGAAGGAGGACAGGGCCTCCCTCAGGAAACCGTCCTCCGGGCCCAGTTCCACGGTGGAGATGCGCGTGGCCAGCTCGGCGTACAGCTCCCAGGCGGCCTTGCGCTCGGCCTCCACCGGCTCCCAGACGCCCGTGATGTCGCCCAGCATCGGAATGGCCATCCGGACCGTGATCTGCTTCGGCCTGGCCCGGCCGGCGGCGTTGCGTATCCGTCGCATGATCTTCCTCCCCGAGCCCCCACAGTAAGGTAGGCCCGGCCGCAGCAGACAGGTATCGGCCGGAACACCGTAGGAGAGAGAGCGTGGAGGGACAGGGCGCCCGCACCTGGGATGTGTTCCTCAGCTACAGCCGCGGCGACGCCCAGCGCATAGCTCTGCTCCGCGACCGGCTGCTCGCCTCCGGGCTCGCGGTCTTCGTCGACGAGGTCACCGTCGCGGGCTTCGCCGCCATCAGCGACACCATCCGCGACGGCCTGGCCCGCTCGAAGGCCCTGCTGGCGTGCTATTCCGAGGCGTACCCCACGCGTCAGGCGTGCCAGTGGGAGCTGACCGCCGCCTACCTCGCCGGTCTCGCCGAGGGCGACCCGCGCCGCCGCGTCATGGTCGTCAACCCCGAGCCGGGCACCGGGCACATCCACCCCGTGGAGCTGCGCGACGCCAAGCACTGGGCGCTGCCGGCCGGCGCGGCCGGGCTCGATGCCCTGGTGGCGGACGTGCGGGCGCACGTCGCGGCGCTCACCGGCACCATCGGGGCGACCGAGGCCGCGGCGGCCGGCTGGTTCCCGGGCCCGCCGCCGTCGCCCGCGCCCGCCTTCACCGGCCGCCTGCCGTACCTGTGGCAGGTGCACAGCTGCCTGCACCAGCACGCCGCGCCGCTCACCACCGGCCACTCGGCCGCGCGGCCGGTGCAGGTCCGGGGCATGGCGGGGGCCGGCAAGACGCTGCTGGCGCAGGAGTACGCGACGCGGTTCGCCGCCGCCTACCCGGGCGGCATCCACTGGCTGACCCGCGACCCGTACGGCCCCCGCGACGCCGCCGGGGAGCAGGACGGCCCCGCATCGCCGTACGCGCCCTACGAGCGCGGTCTGCGTGCCCTGGCCGCCGCGCACGGCCTGCCGGCCGAGGGCGGTGCGGAGGACGTCACGGCCCGGCTGCACGCCCGTTTCGCGCAGACCGGCGAACCGTTCCTCTGGGTCGTGGACGACCTCCCCGACCAGCTGACCGCCCATCAGGTGGCCCGGCTGTGCGCGCCCCACCCGCTGGGCCGCACCCTGCTGACCACCCGCAGCCGCCGCTACGACACGCTCGCCACCCCCGTCGACCTGGACCCGCTGCCGCCCGGCGAGGCGTACGCGCTGCTCACCCGCGCCACCGAGCCCGCCTCTCCCGAGGAGCGGGCGGCGGCCGAGGCGCTTTGCACGGCCGTCGGCGGGCACCCCCTCGCACTCGACCTGCTGTCCTCCGCCGCGGCCGACGGCTACGGCACGCTCCTCGACCGCTTCCACACCCCCGGCCGCTCGCTCCTGGACACCCTCGCGCGGGACCGCGTCCTGCCGACCGGCTATCCCGCCGGGGTGACCGCCGCCCTCGTGCGCGACGTGTGGACCGCGGGGCCGGGCGCGATGGACGCCCTGCGCCTCGCGGCGGCCTTCTCGCCGACCCCGCTGACCAGGGACGACGCCGTACGGGCCCTGTCACCGGGCAGCGCCGTGCCCGACCTCGCCACCGCCCGCCGCCTGGACGCGGGCATCGCCGTCCTGCGCGGCCGCGGCATCCTCGCCCCCGCGGGCACCCGCTCCTGGTCGGTCCACCCGCTCACCGTCCACGCCTGGCTGCGCCACGACCCCGAGCCCGGCCGGGCCGAACAGCTGCGGCACGCCGTCATACGGGCCCTGCGCACCTCCCACGGCACTACGCTGGGCCGCGTCGGAGCCCGGCCGCCCGCGGCCGGCACGAGCAGCACGAGGGAGCCGCGGATGACACCGCACACGCCCGCGCCGCCCGCCGGCGCGCCCGGCGAGCTGGAGCGGATGGCCGCCTTCGACCTGCAGGTCGAACTCGCCACCCGCGTCGGCGTCCAGGAGCTCGCCCCCGGCACCGGCAGCCTGCGCGAAGCCCTCGGCTCGCTCCGCGCGATGTTCGAGTTCACGCGCTCCACGCTGCGGCAGTACAGCATCAACCTCGCCGAGGGCCCGCCGCCCCGCGGCGCCCGCACCGTCCACGCGATCGCCGACGACCTCCTCAACCGCACGCTGCGGCCCTTCACCAGCGAATGGCACCCCCGGCTGGCCGCCCACGAGGCGCTCCGCCCGGAGGGCACGAGCCCGGTCGCCCACGAGCAGGCATGGCCCGACGCCCCGGCCATGCGTGCTGCCCTCACGGAGCTGCGCACACCGCTGCTGCGCATCGTCGGCGAGCTCGCCGGCATCTCCGGAGCGGACTTCGGCCTCCCCGCGGCCGGCCCCCAGCCGGCCGGCCCCCGCCCGCGCTGAGGGCTCCGCGGGGGCGTCCGCTACGGGCCGGGGCCGCCCCGCGGCGGGTCCCGGCGGTCGCTGACGGGCCGGTACGGCGGGACGTCCCGGCCCGGCTGGTAGTGCGGGCCCTGCCGGATGTGGCGGATCACCAGGGCCAGGTCGACGGCGGTCACGGCGACCAGGACCCCGCAGGCGGCGGCCCACCCGGGATGGCCGGTGATCGCGAACAGCACGGTGCCCGCGACGGCCCAGGCCAGGCCCCAGGCGGCCAGTCCGCAGCGCAGCCGCAGCGGGCTGCGGGCCGTGATCGGTTCGTTCCCGGTACGCATGGCGGTGCATCTCCCCCTCCAGCATCCACCCGGGCACCGGTCGCCCGGAAGGCGCGGCTCAGACCAGGCGCCGGATCTCGCCCCGCACGCGGTAGAAGCCGCCGGCCGCGGGGGAGAGGGCGTCGATGACGTAGCGGGCGCCGGCCTCGCGTATGTGGCGGGGGAACTGGACGTTCCAGCCCGGGTCGTAGCCCTCGGAGACGACGTGGACGCGCAGCCGGCCCGCCTCCTGGACGCACTCGACCACGACGCCCGCCGCGGGGGCCCCGCTCACCGTGGCGAGGGTGCGGGCCGGGGTGTACGTGGGCACGGCCGCCGCCGACTTGACGTCCACGGGCACCGGGACGTCGCCCGCCTGGGCCGCGGCGACGGCGCTCTCGCTCGCGTCGACGCAGACCAGCGCGCCGTCGGTGGTGACCATGTACAGCTTCTCGTTCAGATACTGCATGGACAGCGCCGATCCGCCGCCCGTGCCGAGCTTCCACAGCCGGGTGCCGTCCGCCGCGAAGCAGTACACCGACGAGGAGGAGTCGCCCGCGAAGACGTAGCGGCCGCCGGGGGAGGTGGCGCAGGAGTAGACCACGGTGTCGCACTGGTAGGTGGCTTCGACGGCACCGGTGGCCTTGCCCAGGCGCTGGACGACGCGGCGGTTGGTGCCCGCGTAGACGGCGTGGTCCTCCTGCCAGCCGAACAGCACCGAGCCGGAGGTGGGCGTGTGCCACAGCTCGCCGGTGCCGTCGGGGGCGTACGCGGTGACTCCGTGCGTGTGGCCGTGGTAGACGGCGCGCTCGTCGCGGCGGACCATCCAGGCGTGCTCGCCGCTGCTCCTGCGCGACCACTGGTGCTCGTCCTCGTGGTCGATGACGGTCAGCCTGCCGTTGCGGTCGGCGACGTCGAGGACGCCCTCGCGGATGTCGAGCCAGAAGATGTCGACGTCGGAGGAGATCTCGTAGGCGGCGAAGGGGAGCTTGGAGGACAGGTCGTAGACCGTGCCGTCGTCGCACCCGGCGTAGATCCAGAAGTCGTCCGCCACCAGGCACTTGACGCCGGCCGGCAGCTGGTAGCGGGCCAGGACCTCGCCGTCGTGGCCGAGGGTGTGGACGTGCCCGGCCTGGTTGCCCACCCAGCAGCGGTCCTCGTCCACGTGGATGCCGAACGCGGACGAGCCGGTGTCGAAGCGCCACAGCACCGGGGCGACGGCCCGCGCGGTCGACGGTGCGGAGGTGACCTGACGGCGCGTCACCGGCCGGGCGGCGCGCTGTCCGGCCACGGCCGGGGCGTAGCCCTTGCGGACCTTCTCGCCCACCTTCTTCGCCGCCGCGGCCCGGGCCCTCTCCACGGTGGGGAACGCGGAGGTCTGGGTCTGGCCCGCGGCGCCGATGCGGCCGTAGCGGACCGTGACGGACGTGCCGGCGACCGTGACTTCGTAGAACTTGTGCGCCCCGCCGCCGTCCTGCGACAGCTCCAGGTACGTCGTCTCTCCCGCCATGGCAATGCCCCTCTCCCCGTCGGCCGGCGCGGCCGATCTCCGTGCCGAGCACGCTAGGGGCTGCCACTGACAATCAGCGTTCGCGCACCGGTGCGAACGGCGCCGCCGGTCAGAAGAGCGGCTCGGGGAGCACTCCTTCGAGGGACAGGAGGGAGCGTTTGATCTCCAGCCCGCTGCCGAACCCGCCCAGGCCGCCGTTGCTCTCGATGACGCGGTGGCACGGCACGACGACCGGCAGGGGATTGCTGCCCATGGCCGTGCCCACGGCCCGGGCCGCGCCGCGCTCGCCGACGCGGTCGGCCAGGTCCTGGTAGCTGACCACGGTCCCGTACGGGACGCCGGCGGCCAGTTCGCGCAGCACGCGGCGGTTGAACCCCGAGATCAGCGACCAGTCCAGCGGGACCGAGAAGGTCTCCCGGCGGCCGGCGAAGTAGTCCGTGAGCTCGGCGGACGCCTGGTCCAGGACGGCGCGGGCGGCGCACGGCCCGCCGGCGGGCCCGGTCCCCATGCGGCGGGTGAGACCGTCCACGGCCTCGGCCGCCTCCGCGTCACCGGCGCGGAAGACCACGTTCAGCAGGCCCTTGGGCGTCGCCGCGAGGCCCAGCGGGCCGATGGACGTGCCGACCGTGGTCCACGCCCACTCCTGCGGCCGGGGCGGCGAGGCCGCAGCGGCGGCCGGTTCCAGGTCCGTCATGGGGCCAGCGTAGGCCGTCCGGGGCGCCGCCGGGCCCAGGACCGGACAAGTGATCCACGATCATGTGATCCCGTGGTCCGGCGGCGCCCCGGCGCGGCCTTGGGGCGGCCTCGTGGCGGCCTCGGGGCGGTCCGAGGGCGGCCCCCGGGCCGGGGGTCACAGCCCCAGGAAGCCGAGGATCGACAGCGCACCGTCGTCCTCCGTCTCCTCCTCGTCCGTCGCGTTCTCCAGGGCCTCCTCGATCTCCTGCGGGGCGTTGCTGATGATGCCGTCGACCCCCATGCGGGCCAGCTCCACGGCCCGGTCGCCGTTGTCCACGGTCCACGCGGAGACCTCCAGCCGCCGCCCGTGCGGGCCCCGTACGGCGTGCACCGACCGCACCCATGCCGCGGTGACGCCGCGGTGCGGGGGGTTGATCTGGTCGGCGAACGCGGCGTACGACCGCAGCTCCGAGGCCTTCGGGGCGCCCAGGAAGCCGGTCTTCACCTCGGGCCGCACCCGGTGGAAGGCCTTCAGGGACGGGGCGCTGAAGGACTGCACGACGAGGGCGTTCCGCACGTGCCGTGCGTCGAGCCACCCGGCGCGCTGCAGCTCTCCCGCCAGCTGCCGCTCGATGCCCGGGTACAGCTCGGGCGCCTTGACCTCCAGCAGCAGCTTCTGGCGGTTGCGGTCGACGCGCTGCAGGTAGCTCCGGAGCGTGGGCACCCGCTCACCGGCGAACCGGCGGTCGTACCAGCTGCCCGCGTCGAGCTTCCGGATCTCCGCGAGCGTGAAGTCCGCGATCCTCCAGGGGGCGCGGCCCGGATAGCGCCGCCCGGCGTCGGTGGTCCGCTCCAGGGTGGTGTCGTGCATGACGATCAGGGCGCCGTCCTTGGTGCGCTGCACGTCGTTCTCCACCCAGGTGATCCCCAGGCCGGCCGCCTCGTCGACCGAGGCCAGCGTGTTCTCCGGGGCCCGGCGCGGCGCCCCGCGGTGGCCGATCACGAGCGGCGTGCGCACCTGCGAGGCGGTTCTCGCGGCAGGTGCGGCCGCCCGGGCCTGGGGGACGGCGAGGAGGAGCACGGACAGGCCGAGCAGTGCGCTGGTGACGGCGGAGACGGGGCGGATGCGCATACGGGCTCCTCGCGGCGTCTGGACACGGTCGGGCGCGGACGCCCGGCGCCCCCGGTCCTCGGTGTACGGGATGGGCGTACCTCACACAAGTACGCGACGGGGGCGCGGGAGGCGCACGCGGGCGGAGAACCTTCCACGGGCCGCCGCCCGCCGTTCACCCCGTGAACAGGGGCCCGGCGCCGGGTGGACGGCCGTTGTCAGTGGCGGGTCGTACCGTGGTTCCATGCGGCCCGTATCGAAGATCGAACGCAAGGTGGCGCCTTTCGAGGTCGTCAGCCCCTTCCAGCCCAGCGGTGACCAGCCCACGGCCATCGCCGAGCTGGAGCGACGTATCCGCACAGGTGAGAAGGATGTCGTCCTCCTCGGTGCGACCGGCACCGGCAAGTCCGCGACCACCGCGTGGATGATCGAGAGGCTCCAGCGGCCGACGCTCGTCATGGCGCCGAACAAGACCCTGGCGGCCCAGCTCGCCAATGAGTTCCGCGAGCTGCTGCCCAACAATGCCGTCGAATACTTCGTCTCGTACTACGACTACTACCAGCCCGAGGCCTACGTTCCGCAGTCGGACACGTACATCGAGAAGGATTCCTCGATCAACGAGGAGGTGGAGCGGCTGCGCCACTCCGCCACCAACTCGCTGCTCACCCGGCGTGACGTCGTCGTGGTGGCGTCGGTGTCCTGCATCTACGGCCTGGGTACCCCCCAGGAGTACGTCGACCGCATGGTGCCGCTGAAGATCGGCCAGGAGATCGACCGGGACGACCTGCTGCGCCGCTTCGTCGAGATCCAGTACACCCGCAACGACCTCGCGTTCACCCGCGGCACCTTCCGCGTCCGCGGCGACACCATCGAGATCTTCCCGGTCTACGAGGAGCTCGCCGTCCGCATCGAGATGTTCGGCGACGAGATCGAGGCGCTCTCCACGCTCCACCCGCTCACCGGCGAGGTCCTCTCCGACGACCAGGAGCTGTACGTCTTCCCCGCCAGCCACTACATCGCCGGTGCCGAGCGCATGGAGAAGGCCATCGCCGGCATCGAGGCCGAGCTGGAGGAGACCCTCGCCCGGATGGAGAAGCAGGGCAAGCTCCTGGAGGCGCAGCGGCTGCGCATGCGCACCACGTACGACATCGAGATGATGCGTCAGATCGGCTCCTGCTCCGGCATCGAGAACTACTCGCTGCACATGGACGACCGCGAGCCGGGCTCCCCGCCCAACACCCTCCTCGACTACTTCCCGGAGGACTTCCTCCTCGTCATCGACGAGTCGCACGTCACCGTCCCGCAGATCGGTGCCATGTACGAGGGCGACGCCTCCCGCAAGCGCACGCTGGTCGAGCACGGCTTCCGGCTCCCCTCGGCCATGGACAACCGCCCGCTGAAGTGGGAGGAGTTCACCGAGCGCATCGGCCAGACGGTCTACCTGTCGGCGACGCCCGGCAACTACGAGCTCTCGCGCTCGGACGGCTTCGTGGAGCAGATCATCCGCCCCACCGGCCTGGTCGACCCCGAGGTCGTCGTCAAGCCGACCGAGGGCCAGATCGACGACCTGGTGCACGAGATCCGCAAGCGCACCGAGAAGGACGAGCGCGTCCTGGTCACCACCCTCACCAAGAAGATGGCCGAGGACCTCACGGACTACTTCCTGGAGCTCGGCATCCAGGTCCGCTACCTGCACAGTGACGTCGACACGCTGCGCCGGGTGGAGCTGCTGCGCGAGCTGCGGGCCGGCGAGTACGACGTCCTGGTCGGCATCAACCTGCTGCGCGAGGGCCTCGACCTGCCCGAGGTGTCGCTCGTCGCGATCCTGGACGCCGACAAGGAGGGCTTCCTGCGCTCGGGGACGTCCCTGATCCAGACCATCGGCCGCGCGGCGCGCAACGTCTCCGGCCAGGTCCACATGTACGCCGACAAGGTCACCCCGGCGATGGCCAAGGCCATCGACGAGACCAACCGCCGCCGGGCGAAGCAGATCGCCTACAACAAGGAGCGGGGCATCGACCCCCAGCCCCTGCGCAAGAAGATCGGCGACATCGTCGCGACCCTCGCGCGCGAGGAGATCGACACCCAGGAGCTGCTGGGCTCGGGCTACCGCGACAAGGGCGCCAAGGGCAAGGCTCCGGCACCCACCGTCCCCGCGGGGAAGGCGGCGGGCAAGGGGGCGAAGGCCGCCAAGGGCGCCAAGGCGAAGGGCGCCGTCGCGGTGACGGACAAGCCGGCCGCCGAACTGGCGCAGCAGATCGAGGACATGACCGACCGTATGCGGGCCGCGGCCGCCGAGCTGCAGTTCGAGGTCGCCGCCCGGCTGCGCGACGAGGTGAGCGAGCTCAAGAAGGAGCTGCGGCAGATGAAGGAGGCCGGGCTCGCCTGACGCCGCGGCAGCCGCCCGGCCCCGCGGGCGCGGTGCGCGCGGGGACACGGGCCGGGATGTTGCAAGACCGCCACAAATCCCGTCCTGATTCGTGCGCGGTCGGGGTCCGTGCGTAGGGTCTGGGCGGAGGCCGTGCGGACGCCCGGCCCACGGGGATAGAACGAGAAGGGACTGCGCGTGACGGTCAACTTGTCCAAGGGTCAGGGCATCAGCCTGCAGAAGGCAGACGGGGGCACCCTGACCGCCGTGCGGATGGGGCTGGGCTGGCAGGCCGCCCCCCGCCGCGGACTGTTCGGGTCGCGCACGAGGGAGATCGACCTCGACGCCTCGGCGGTGCTGTTCGCCGGCGGCCAGCCGGTCGACGTGGTCTTCTTCCGCCACCTGGTCAGTGACGACGGCTCGGTCCGCCACACCGGTGACAACCTGGTCGGCGGTGCCGGCACGGGCGGCGACGACGAGGCCATCCTCGTCGACCTGCAGCGTGTCCCCGTGCACATCGACCAGATCGTCTTCACGGTGAACTCCTTCACCGGCCAGACGTTCTCCGAGGTGCAGAACGCCTTCTGCCGCCTCGTCGACGAGACCAACGGCCAGGAGCTCGCCCGCTACACCCTCGACGGCGGCGGCGCGTACACCGCCCAGATCATGGCGAAGGTGCACCGCTCCGGCAGCGGCTGGGCGATGACGGCCATCGGCACCCCCGCCAACGGCAAGACCTTCCAGGACCTGATGCCGGCGATCCTGCCGAGCCTGTAGGCACCAGCGTCCTGAGCACATCCCGGGCCCGGCGGAGAGCGCTTCCGCCGGGCCCGCGGGCACGGCAAGCGCAGCACGAGCACGAACAACGAGGGGGCGCAGCAATGACGGCCGAGCTGGTGCGGGGGCAGAACCACCCGCTGACCGGGACCCGTCTGGAGATCCGGGTCGCGGCGGGAGGCCCCGTCGTCGCGGGAGCCACGCTCGCCGACGCGGACGGCAAGGTGTCCGGCGCCGACCGGATCGCGCACCCCGCCTCCCACCGCCTCCCCGGCCTGGAGGTGTCCCGGCAGGCCGCGGCCGACCACCGGCTCGCCGTCGACCTGGGGGCCCTCCCCGAGGACGTGCACCGGGTGCACGTGCTGCTCGCGCTGCCCGCCGGCGTGGGCGGCCCCACCTCCTTCGGGGTGCTGGCCGCCCCGTTCGTCGCCGTGACCGGCCTCGACGGGACCGAGATCGCCACGTTCACGATCACGGGCCTGGACGCGGAGTCCGCGGTCGTCGCCCTGGAGCTGTACCGCAGGCAGGGCGCCTGGAAGGTGCGCGCCGTCGGCCAGGGCTACGCGGGCGGGCTCGCCGCGATGCTGCAGGACCAGGGCCTCGAGGAGGCCTTCGAGACGGCCGCGGCCATCAACGAGGCCGTCACCCGGGCCATGGACCGCGCGGTCTCCCCGCCGCCCCCGCGCCCGGCCGGCGCCGCCGCGGGGGACCGCCGCGCGGCACAGCCCGACGGCGGCCCGGACGACGCCGCCACGGCCCCCGCGAGCGGCCCGGACCCCGCTGCGCAGGGCCCGGCGGACCAGGGCGGTTCCGTCGACTACCGCCACCCCCGGCGCGCCACCGCCACGCCTCCCGAGCCCGCCCCGGCCGCCCCGCCCGCCGAGCCCGGGCAGCCGCCCCGCCCCGTGGCCGGCGACGCCAACGGCTGGACCATGGACGAGCGCCTCTACAACCAGGTGTGGGGCATGTTCGAGGACCTGGCCCGCTCGGCCGCCGCCTACCGCAGCGCCGTCGACTTCGCGGAGTCGCGCCTGGAGCAGGAGCTGGACAAGGTCCTCGCCGACCCGGCCACCCGGGTGGGCCCCGCGGCCGACACCGCCCGCGCCGAGGCCCGCGCCCGGCAGGCGAGCCTCGTGGAGCAGGCCCGCGCCGTCCTCGACCGGGACCTCGCCCAGCTCACCGCCGAGGCCGAGGTCGTCGAGCACGCCCTGCCGCCGGCCTTCGCCCGCTGGGACAGCCCGGTCTGGCAGGGCTACCAGGTCCCGCTGGAGACCCCCATGGCCCTGCGCCTGGGCGATCTGCACCTGCCGGAGCGCACGGACCTGCGGATCCCGATGCTGGTGCGGCTGCCCCTGGAGCGCGGCCTGTGGATCGACAGCGGCCGGACCTCCGGGCTGCAGCCGGCGGTCGCGGACTCCACCGAGCTGCGCCGCCTCGCGATGGAGACGGCGGTCGCCCACGCCGCGCGGCTGCTGGCCGTTCACCCGGTCGGTGACTACACGGTGCACGTCATCGACCCGGCGGGCGCGGCCGGCGGGGCGCTCGCGCCGCTGCTGCACAGCGGTGCGCTCAAGGAGCAGCCCGCGGCCGGGGCGCAGGGCGTCTCCGCGCTGCTGGAGCGGCTGACGCGCCGCGTCGACCTGGTGCAGATGGCCGTGCGCTCCGGCGCCGCGGACTCCCTGCCGCCGGACCTGGACACCGCCGAGCAGCTGCTGATCGTCAACGACTTCCCGCACGGCTTCGACGACCGCTCGGTCAACCAGCTGCGCTACATCGCGGACGAAGGGCCGTCCGTCGGCGTGCATCTGATGATGGTCGCCGACCGGGAGGACGCCCGGGGCTACGGGCCGGTGCTCGACCCGCTCTGGCGCGCCCTGCTGAGGATCACGCCGGTCCCCGACGACCACCTCGCCGACCCGTGGGTCGGGCACGCCTGGACGTACGAGCCGTCGCTGGTGCCGGCCGGCAGCGACGTGCTGACGCAGGTGCTCCGGAGCGTGGGGCAGGCGCGGCAGGCGTACGGCATCTAGCAGCCGGAGCCGGCGTCGGCCGAGTAGGTAAAGCACCACTGAGCTGGGGTTTTGGTTCTTTCTTTACTGTTCCTTGGGTCTTCCTGTACCGTTCTGAGGACTGGCGCCGACTGCCGACGTGCCTATCCGACGTACCGGAGGAACAGTGGACGTCTCCCTGACCCTGTGGCTGCTGACCATCCTCGGCCTGTGCGCCCTCGTCGCCGCCGACTTCTTCATCGGCGGCCGCAAGCCGCACGAGGTCTCCCTCAAGGAGGCCGGAATCTGGACGGTGGTCTGGGTCGCCCTGGCCGGCCTCTTCGGCCTCGGCCTGCTGGTCTTCGGCGGCGGCCGGCCGGCCGGCGAGTTCTTCGCCGGCTTCATCACCGAGAAGTCGCTGAGCGTCGACAACCTCTTCGTCTTCGTCCTGATCATGGCGAAGTTCGCCGTCCCGGCGGTGTACCAGCAGCGCGTCCTGATGGTCGGCGTGCTCATCGCCCTCGTCCTGCGGGCCGTGTTCATCGGCGCGGGCGCCGCGATCATCGCCAACTTCTCCTGGGTCTTCTACCTCTTCGGCGCCTTCCTGATCTGGACGGCCTGGAAGCTCATCCAGGAGGCCCGCGCCGGCGAGGAGGACGAGGAGTTCGAGGAGAACCGCTTCCTCAAGACGGTCGAGAAGCGGTTCCCCTCCACCGACCGCTACCACGGCACCAAGCTGTTCGTCGTGGAGAACGGCAAGCGCCTGATGACGCCGATGCTGGTCGTCATGCTGGCGATCGGCACCACCGACGTCCTCTTCGCCCTGGACTCGATCCCCGCGATCTTCGGCCTGACGCAGGACCCGTACATCGTCTTCACGGCCAACGCCTTCGCCCTCATGGGCCTGCGCCAGCTGTACTTCCTCATCGGCGGCCTGCTGAAGAAGCTCGTCCACCTCTCCTACGGCCTGTCGGTCATCCTGGGCTTCATCGGCGTCAAGCTCGTCCTGCACGCCCTCCACGAGAACGGCGTGGGCGTCCCCGAGATCAGCATCCCGGTCTCCCTGGGCGTCATCTGCGCGGTCCTGGTCGTCACCACCCTCACCAGCCTCCGCGCCTCCCGCAAGCAGGCGGAGGCGGCGGCCCTGGAGGGCGAACGCGACCGGCAGGGCGAGGACGCCGAGCACGCCGGGGACACGGTCCGCGTCTGACGGCGGCTCAGCCCGCGCCGCCCGCAGTCACCGGAGGCCGTTCCCGCTCAGGCGGGGGCGGCCTCCGCCGCGGTTCCGGGCGCCGTGGCTGGCCGCGTCTCGGGCAGCCGGGCGAAACACCCCAGGCTGAAGAGGGCGAGGGCCACGAGGTAGCCGGCGACGGCCCAGGGCGGCCCGGCCCCCCGGGACAGCGCCGTCGCCACGACCGGAGTGATGCCGCCTCCCACCACCCCGGCCAGGTTGTAGCCGACCGCGGCCCCCGTGCAGCGCACCCGGGTCTCGAACAGCTCCGGGAGGTAGGCGGCGACGACCCCGGCCACCGCCGCGAAGGGCGCCGCCGTCCCCGCGAAGCCCAGCAGCATCCACACCGGCCGCCCGGTGTGCAGCAGGGCCACCAGCGGGACCATCCACAGGGCGAGCCCGGCGCTGCCCGCCAGGCACAGGGAGCGCCGCCCGTAGCGGTCGCCCAGGACGGCGAAGAGCGGAGTGCACGCGCCGGACACGATCACCACCGCCATGATGCAGCCGAGCATGACCGTACGGTCGACTCCCAGCCGCTCGGTGGCGTAGGCCAGGGACCACGTGCTGATCGTGTAGTGGACGGCGAAGACGAGGGAGAGCCCGCCTCCGGTGAGCAGGAGGGGCCGCCAGTGGCCGCGGACGAGCTCGGCGACGGGCAGGGAGGCGCGGGCCCCGGTGGCCTCCAGAGCGCGGAACTGCGGCGTCTCGGAGAGCCGGGAGCGCAGCAGCAGGCCCGCCGCCGCCATGAGGCCCCCGCCCCAGAACGGCACCCGCCAGCCCCAGGCCAGGTAGTCCGCTTCGTCGAGCGTGGCCGACAGGGCGAGGGCGAGGCCGTTGGCCAGCAGGAACCCCACCGGTGCGCCGGTCTGCGGGAAGCTGGTCCACAGCGCGCGGCGGTGCGCCGGGGCGTGCTCCCCGGTCAGCAGCACCGCCCCGCCCCACTCCCCGCCGAGCCCCAGCCCCTGCGCGAACCGCAGGACGAGCAGGAGCAGCGGTGCGGCGATGCCGATGGTGTCGTACGTGGGGACGAGCCCCACGGCGACCGTGGCCAGGCCCGTCAGCAGCAGGGAGGCCATGAGGACGGGCCGCCGGCCGTGCCGGTCGCCGATGTGGCCGAAGAGCACGGAGCCGAGCGGGCGGGCGAGGAAGCCGACCCCGAAGGTGCCGAAGGCGGCGAGGATGCCGAGCTGCGGGGAGGCGGTGGGGAAGAACAGCGGCCCGAAGACGAGCGCGGCGGCGGTGCCGTAGGCGTAGAAGTCGTAGAACTCGATGGCGGTCCCGGCCATGGCCGCGAGCGCCAGGCGCGTCATGGACGGCGTGGGGTGCGGCGGCGGCGTGCGATGCGGGTGCATGTACTGCCCAACATCCAGCCGGCAGGGCAGGCAATGGGCGCGTGGTGGCGCGACGGGGGGCGCGCAGGGCGGTCACCGGGCCCGACCAGGGGCGATGGGGGACTTTCGCCCAATTTTGCGTAGGTATGGCCATCCGGCCCGGGGAGGAGTACCTTAAGAAATGAGGCCGCCGCATCCGGAGGAATTTGGATGGACGGCCTCACTGCATGCCCGGGGACCGGGGAGGGTCACCAGCCGCGCTCGCGCCATTCGGAGAGGTGCGGCCGCTCCGCGCCCAGCGTGGTGTCCGCGCCGTGGCCCGGGTAGACCCAGGTCTCGTCCGGGAGCTGCCCGAAGAGCTTCGTCTCCACGTCGTGCAGGAGGCTGCGGAACGCCTCGGGGTCGTGGTGCGTGTTGCCCACGCCGCCCGGGAACAGGCAGTCGCCGGTGAACACGTGCGGATGGCCGTGCGGGTCGTCGTAGACGAGCGCGATGCTGCCCGGGGTGTGGCCCACGAGATGGCGCGCGGTGAGCTCCACGCGGCCGACGCGGATGACGTCCCCGTCGTTCACGGAGACGTCCGTCGGCACGGGGATGCCCTCGACGTCGTCGCGGCCCGCGTACGTGGTGGCGCCCGTGGCGTCCACCACCTCCTGCAGGGCCCCCCAGTGGTCGCCGTGCCGGTGCGTGGTGACCACGGACGCGATCCCGCTGTCACCGATCAGGGCGAGCAGGGTGTGCGGCTCGGCGGCGGCGTCGATCAGCAACTGCTCGTCCGTCGCGCGGCAGCGCAGCAGATAGGCGTTGTTGTCCATCGGGCCGACCGCGACTTTCGAGATCATCAGGTCGGTCAGCTCGTGCACGTCCGCCGGGCCGCCGACCTTCACCGCTCCGCTGTACGTCATGACGCCAGCCTATGCCTTCGGCCCCGTCACAGCGGGGGCAGGGCGGGCAGCGGGGCCCCTCCCGTGTCCAGCGTCGCGCCCTTGTCGCCGCGGCCCGCGAGCCAGCCCAGGAGGGCCGCGGGGGAGCCGGTGACGGTGACCGGAGCGCCCTCCGTGCCGCCGGTGCGCCAGCTCCTGCCGTCGTCGGCGACGAGGGTGACGGCGGGGATCCCGGGACGGTCCGACCAGCGGTCGGCAAGGAAGTCGATCTCCCGGCCGGTGAACTCCTCCGGCAGGTCCTCCAGCTCGTAACCGGCGTCCAGGTCGACCAGGTGCAGCTCCAGCTCGATCCAGCGCCGGAAGGGGACCCGGGCGGCCCGGTCGGTCACGCCGTTGCGCATGACGACGGTGCGGGTCCAGTCGGCGGGGACGGCCGCCCGGGCGCGCAGGCGCGCGGCGCTGTCGCGCAGGTCGGCGAGGTGGACGGCGAGCGGACGGCCGGCGTCCCGGGCGATGTCCCCGTCGCGGGAGTCCGCGCTCTCGTACATCGGGCGGCCCGCCAGGACGTTGACGAGCGCGTCGGCGTTGCGCGCCACGTGGGCCAGGACGTGGCCGCGGGTCCAGCCCGGAAGCCGGGACGGCCCGGCGACCGCGGCGTCGCCGAGCTTGCCGGCCGCGCTCAGGAAGCGGTCGGTCGCTTCGTCTACGGATGCCAGGTCGCGCACGTGGTCGATCATGCGGCCGACGATAGCGCCGCCACTCGTCCGGGTGAAGCTGTGCGACGACAGCCGTAAATCGAATGTGCGTGCTATAGGCTCGGTGGGGCATCGCATCCGACAACAACGCGGCGGCCCCCATACCCTGGATCGGGGGCGCGCGTCTCATCGCTCTCAAGAACCACCCCCAAGAACCGCTCTCAAGGACCTCCCCCGGGACCGTCCGGGAGGGCGGGCCCATCGTTCTCAAGAAAGGTGCCGACCGGCGTGGCTGACCGTCTCATCGTCCGTGGCGCTCGCGAGCACAACCTCAAGAACGTCTCGCTCGACCTCCCCCGCGACTCCCTGATCGTGTTCACGGGGCTCTCCGGCTCGGGCAAGTCGTCCCTCGCGTTCGACACGATCTTCGCCGAGGGGCAGCGCCGCTACGTCGAGTCGCTCTCCTCCTACGCACGGCAGTTCCTCGGGCAGATGGACAAGCCCGACGTGGACTTCATCGAGGGCCTGTCCCCGGCCGTGTCCATCGACCAGAAGTCGACCTCGCGCAACCCGCGCTCGACGGTCGGCACGATCACCGAGGTCTACGACTACCTCCGGCTGCTCTTCGCCCGCATCGGCAAGCCGCACTGCCCCGAGTGCGCCCGCCCGATCTCCCGCCAGTCGCCGCAGGCGATCGTGGACAAGGTGCTGGAGCTCCCCGAGGGCAGCCGCTTCCAGGTGCTCTCGCCGCTGGTGCGCGAGCGCAAGGGCGAGTTCGCCGACCTCTTCTCCGACCTGCAGACCAAGGGCTACAGCCGGGCCCGGGTCGACGGGGAGACGATCCAGCTCTCCGACCCGCCCAAGCTCAAGAAGCAGGAGAAGCACACCATCGAGGTGGTCGTCGACCGCCTCACCGTCAAGGACGGCGCCAAGCGCCGCCTGACCGACTCGGTCGAGACGGCCCTGGGCCTCTCCGGCGGCATGGTCATCCTCGACTTCGTCGACCTCCCCGAGGACGACCCCGAGCGTGAGCGGATGTACTCCGAGCACCTCTACTGCCCCTACGACGACCTGTCGTTCGAGGAGCTGGAGCCCCGCTCCTTCTCCTTCAACTCGCCCTTCGGCGCCTGCCCGGAGTGCACCGGCATCGGCACCCGCATGGAGGTCGACCCCGAGCTGATCGTCCCGGACCCGGAGAAGTCGCTGGACGAGGGCGCGATCAGCCCCTGGTCGCACGGCCACACCAAGGACTACTTCAGCCGCCTGGTCGACGCCCTCGCCGACGCCCTCGGCTTCCGCACGGACATCCCCTGGGCCGGGCTGCCCGCGCGCGCCAAAAAGGCCCTCCTCAACGGCCACAAGACCCAGATCGAGGTGCGCTACCGCAACCGCTACGGGCGCGAGCGCGCGTACACCACGGCCTTCGAGGGCGCGGTGCCGTTCGTCAAGCGCCGCCACTCCGAGGCCGAGAGCGACGCCAGCCGCGAGCGCTTCGAGGGCTACATGCGCGAGGTGAACTGCCCCACCTGCGAGGGCACGCGCCTGAAGCCGATCGTGCTCGCCGTCACCGTCCAGGGCCGGTCCATCGCCGAGGTCTCGGCGATGTCGATCAGCGAATGCGCCGACTTCCTCCGGGAAATGAAGCTCACCGGCCGCGAGAAGAAGATCGCCGAGCGGGTCCTCAAGGAGGTCAACGAGCGGCTGAAGTTCCTCGTCGACGTCGGCCTGGACTACCTCTCGCTGAACCGCGCCGCGGGCACCCTCTCCGGCGGCGAGGCCCAGCGCATCCGCCTCGCCACCCAGATCGGCTCCGGCCTCGTCGGCGTGCTCTACGTGCTGGACGAGCCCTCCATCGGTCTCCACCAGCGCGACAACCACCGCCTGATCGAGACCCTCGTCCGCCTGCGCGACATGGGCAACACCCTCATCGTCGTCGAGCACGACGAGGACACCATCAAGGTCGCCGACTGGGTCGTGGACATCGGCCCGGGCGCCGGCGAGCACGGCGGCAAGGTCGTGCACAGCGGCCCCTTGAAGGAGCTCCTGCGCAACAAGGAGTCGATGACCGGGCACTACCTCTCCGGCAAGAAGGCCATCGCCATACCGGACGCCCGGCGGCCCGTCGACCCCGAGCGCCGGATCACCGTCCGCGGCGCCCGTGAGAACAACCTGCAGGACATCGACGTCTCGTTCCCGCTCGGCGTGCTCACGGCCGTCACCGGCGTCTCCGGCTCCGGCAAGTCCACGCTGGTCAACGACATCCTGTACACCCACCTCGCCCGCGAGCTGAACGGCGCCCGGGCCGTGCCCGGCCGCCACACGCGCGTGGACGGCGACGACCTGGTCGACAAGGTCGTCCACGTCGACCAGTCGCCCATCGGCCGGACGCCGCGCTCCAACCCGGCCACGTACACCGGTGTCTTCGACCACATCCGCAAGCTCTTCGCGGAGACGATGGAGGCCAAGGTCCGGGGCTACCTGCCCGGCCGCTTCTCCTTCAACGTCAAGGGCGGCCGCTGCGAGAACTGCTCCGGCGACGGCACCATCAAGATCGAGATGAACTTCCTGCCGGACGTGTACGTGCCGTGCGAGGTCTGCCACGGCGCGCGCTACAACCGGGAGACCCTGGAGGTGCACTACAAGGGCAAGTCCATCGCCGAGGTGCTGGACATGCCCATCGAGGAGGCCCTGTCCTTCTTCGAGGCCGTGCCCACCATCGCCCGCCACCTGCGCACGCTCAACGAGGTCGGGCTCGGCTACGTCCGGCTCGGCCAGTCCGCGCCGACGCTCTCCGGCGGTGAGGCCCAGCGCGTCAAGCTCGCCAGCGAGCTGCAGAAGCGCTCCACGGGCCGCACGGTCTACGTCCTGGACGAGCCCACCACCGGTCTGCACTTCGAGGACATCAACAAGCTCATCTCGGTGCTGTCCGGCCTGGTCGACAAGGGCAACAGCGTCATCGTCATCGAGCACAACCTCGACGTCATCAAGACCGCCGACTGGGTCGTGGACATGGGCCCGGAGGGCGGCAGCGGCGGCGGCCTCGTCATCGCCGAGGGCACGCCCGAGGACGTCGCGTCCGTGCCGTCCAGCCACACCGGCAAGTTCCTGCGGGAGCTGCTGGGGGACCGGGTGAGCGACGCCGTTCCGCTGCCGCGGAAGAAGCCGGCCGCCAGAAAGAAGGCCGCCGCCCGCCGGGGCTGAGCGCCTCGGCCTCAAGCGCCGGACGGGCTCTCCTTCACGAGAGCTCGTCCGGCCGGGGCGGCTCCGCCCCCGCCCTCGTGCAGGTGACGGCCGCCGCGCGGGCCGCGAAGGCGAGCGCGTCGTGCCAGGCGCCGGCGTCCGGCCCGTCCGGCGCCGCCGCGAGCCCGTCCGGCGTCCCCGCGAGGCGGTGGAGCAGCGCGGCGTTCACCGTGTCGCCCGCGCCGATCGTGTCGACGACCTCGACCTGCGGCGCGGGCACCGAGATCCGCCCGCCGGAGCGCGTGTGGGCGGTCAGCCCCTCGCCGCCGTGCGTCACCACCACCGCGGCCGGGCCCGCCGCCAGCCACTCCTCCGGAGAGCCGCCCAGCCAGCGGGCGTCCTCGGCGGACAGCTTCAGCACCGATACGTACGGCAGCCAGGAGCGGAAGCGGGCCCGGTAGGCGTCCGCGTCGGCGATCAGGCCCGGCCGGATGTTCGGGTCGAGCAGGGTGAGGACCCCGCGCTCCGCCTCGCGCCGCAGCAGCGCCTCGTACGCGCTCGCACCGGGCTCCAGCACCAGCGAGCAGGTGCCCAGGCACAGCGCCCGCACCGCCTCCGGCAGTGCGCCGGGCAGGCCGAAGAGCCGGTCGGCGGTGCCCTCCGCGTAGAAGGAGTAGCCCGCGGAGCCGTCCGCGCCGATGTCGGCCACCGCCAGGGTGGTCGGCTCGGGCCCCCGCTGCACCAGCGAGACGTCCACCCCCGCGTCTCGGAGCCCGGCCAGCAGCGACTCCCCGAAGCCGTCCGTGGAGACCCGCGAGCAGAACGCGGCCCGCGCGCCCAGCCGCCCCAGTGCGACGGCGGTGTTGTACGGGCCGCCGCCGCGCCGCGGCAGCAGGGCCGGCAGGTCACCGCCCGGTCCGGTGGCCGGGCCGCCGTCCGGTGCCTTGCCGGCCGGTACGAGATCGATCAGGGCTTCTCCGGCGACGACGATCACGAAAAGTCCTCTCTGGCCGTGGCTCCTGCGGCTCAGCCTGCCACGCCGCGGGGGCGGTCCCGGGGGCCGGGTAAGGTCGACGGGTCGATTCGGCACGGCCGGTTCCGTACGCCCGGCCGCGCCGGGCGCGCACCCCGCGCCCGCCGTCACCGTGAGTCCAGCGCTGGAGCCCCCATGACCTCCCCCTCGTCCCCGCAGAGCCCCGCCGGTCCGCCCTGCGCGTCGCGTCGCACCGTGCTGCGGGGCGCCGCGCTCGCGGGCGTCGCCGGGCTGGGCGCCGCCGCCTGCGACGGCAAGACCGGCTCCAAGGCGGCCGCCGTGCCCACCGCGCCGGTGGACCTGGGCCCCGCGGCCGGCGTCCCCGTCGGCGAGGCGCGGCTCTTCCGCGAGCAGCGGCTGATCGTCTCGCAGCCCGTGGAGGGTCAGTACAAGGCGTTCAGCGCGGTGTGCACGCACGCCGGCTGCGTGGCCGACAAGGTGGAGAAGGGCAAGGTCCGCTGCCCCTGCCACGGCAGCGAGTTCGACGCCAACACGGGCAAGGTCCTGCAGGGCCCGGCCGGCGACCCGCTGCCGTCCGTGCCGGTCAAGGCGGCCGGCGGCAAGCTGATCGCGGGCCCCGAGAGCTGACGCCGGCCCCGCGGATCACCCCGTACGGACTCCGTGGCCCCTTACCGCCCTGCGTCCCCTCACGGCCACTCCCAGGCGATCCCCACGATCCCCGGCCGTACGCACGGCTCCACCAGGTGCACCATGCGGTGGCGCCCGGCGAGCGTCAGCTCCTGCAGCCCGCCGCGGGGGGCCAGCGCCGAACTGCGGGTGAAGCGCAGGCACCGGGCGGGCAGCGCGGCCCGGTCGAAGCGCACCTGCAGGACGTACTGCCCGCCGGCGAAGCTGAAGCCGCGCACGTACTCGCTGCCGGGCCCCGCCGTGCCGTCGTCGAAGCCGTAGCCGAAGACGTGGGTCTCCCCGGCCCGCAGCCGGGTGTCGAACAGCAGCTCGGCCACCAGGACACCGGCCGCCGCGTGCCACCGCACGCGGCCGACGCGGCAGTTCTCGTTCGCCCGCACGGCCACCCGGCCGGGGTCGCAGCCCTCGTCGCCGTGGTGGATGGCCACGTAGCGGTCCACCCCGTCCCGGTGCGCGCGGACGACGTGGTGCGAGTCGCGCCCCCGCAGCTCACGGCCGGCGCCGATGCGGACCCGCTCCAGGTGGCAGACGGTGTGCAGGCCGCCGTCCGCGGGGGACTCCAGCTCGGCGAGGAGCCGTTCCAGCGCCCGGGACTCCTCGACCAGCGAGCGGTACGAGCGCGCCGCCGGCCGCTCGGTGCCGCTGCCCGGGACGGCCGGCTCCAGCAGCCGGGTGAGGGCGTGGGCGGGCAGTTCCAGGACGTCCTCCAGGACCCGCACCGCCCGCAGCGACTCGGGCCGCTGCGGCCGCCGGGCGCCCTGCTGCCAGTAGCTGAGGCTCGTCACGCCCACGTGCACGCCCCGCTGCGCGAGACGGTGCTGTACCCGGTGCAGGGCGAGTCCCCGTACGCTCAGCGCCGTCCGCAGGGCCACGTGGAAAGGCCCGGTGCGCAGGGCGAGGGCGAGTTCGGCCTCGGTCGTCGCGTCCCCGCCCTCCGCTCCGCCCTCCCGCGCGCGTGCCATCCGCTCCCACCCCCGTCTCTGTGAATATTCACAAGCGGTGAATGCGGCGGGTCCCGCCGGGCCGCTGTGATCCGCACGGCCGGGCAGCGGACGTTCACATCCGGTACGCCTCGTTCACACCGTCGGCTCACCGAGCATTGAAGCCGGTTGACCATTCACTGACAACTCCCTGATGCTCCTCACCAGCGTCCGGACGCGCCTCCATCACCACCCCCCGCCTCGGGAGGAACGTCCATGTCCCGTGCATCGGCACAACTGAACGATCCCGGAAAGGCCCGCATACGCGGCAGACGGCTGTCCACCGCAGCCGTCGTCGCCGCCACGCTGCTCGCCGTCCCCACCACGGCGTCAGCGGCCACCGCGGACCACCCGTCCCTGCGCGCCGCGCAGAAGCTCGGCATCACCATGCAGGCCCAGCAGAAGAGCAACTGGTGCTGGGCCGCGTCGGGCAACACCATCGCCACCTGGTTCGGGCGCACCTACAGCCAGAACCAGTTCTGCAACGCCGCCTTCGGCCGCTCGCAGGGAACGGAGTGCCCCAACAACCAGGCCACGCTGGGCAACGTGCAGACCGCCCTGCGGTGGGCCGGCATCAACCCCGGCTCGTACGTGAGCGGCTGGCTGCGCTACCCGACGATCCAGAGCGAGGTGAACGCGAACCGGCCGGTCGAGACCCGCATCCAGTGGTCCTCCGGCGGCGGCCACATGCACGTCGTCTACGGCTACGACGACGCCGGCCAGTCCGTCTACTGGGGCGACCCGTGGCCGTCCAACAACCGCTACAACTGGGCGTCCCACGACTGGTACGTCAGCAACAACCAGTTCTCCTGGACCCACTCGCTCTACCGGATCGGGGCGTGAGGACATGAACGACCGGACGACCCGGCAGCAGCACTCCCGGCGCGACGCGGCCCGTGCGGTGGCCGCGGGCGCCGCGGCCGCCGCCTTCCTCGGCCTCGCCCCGCTCGCCCACGCCGCCACCCCGGCGCCTCCCGCGGCCCCCACCGCCGCCGGAGTCTCCGCCGCCCGCGAAGCGGCGTCCTCCACCTCGGCCCTGGGGACGCTGTCCCGCTTCTTCGCCCGCGACGGTGCGGTCACCGCGGCGAAGGCGGAGCCGAGGATCGAGGGGGCGACCGTGCCCGTCTACACGCTCTCCCCGGAGTTCGTCGCGGGCAAGGACGGCGCCCCCGTCGCCACGCTGGACTTCCTCGCCAGCAAGGCGGTCTCGTCCGACGGCCGGAAGGCATCGGTGTGGACCGCGCGCACCGGGGACGCCTGGAAGGTCGTCAACATCGCCACCGGCGACGACGAGACGCGCTACGCCGCCGAGGGGCAGCAGAAGCTCAGCGGCGGCACCGTCTTCCGCGAGCCCCAGATCGACGCCTGGTACGTCCAGCGCGGCGACCGGGTCCTGCCCCTGGACCCCGATGCCGTCCGGGCGGTCGGCGCGCAGGGCACCACCCTCGACGCCTACCGCGCCCGCGTCCGCAAGGCGTACGGCGACAAGCTGCCCGGCTCCGCGTACGCGAAGGCCGGGCGGGCGGGCGGCTACGGTGCCGGACAGCCCGCGGCACCCGGGCGGCAGGACGGTTCCGGCCCGCTGAGCACCACCACCTCCGCCGCGGCGGCCGGCGGTGCGGCCCTGCTCCTGGCAGCCGGCGCGGTGACGGCGCGCCGCAGGCTCCGGCGCCGCTGACCGCTCCCCCCGGGCCGGCCCTCCGGCCGGCCCGGATCCGGCTCCGTCCCCGGCCGCCACCCCCCGCCGGGGCCGGAGCCGGTCCCTCCGCGGACGGACGCCGATTGTCACTGCCCGCAAGTAGGGTGTGTGACATGGCCGACCCCAGCAGCTACCGACCCAAGCCGGGACAGATCCCCGACTCGCCGGGGGTCTACAGATTCCGTGACGAGCACGGCCGGGTGATCTACGTCGGGAAGGCGAAGAGCCTGCGCCAGCGCCTCTCGTCGTACTTCCAGGACCTAGCCGGCCTGCACCCGCGCACCCGCACGATGGTGACCACGGCCGCCTCCGTCGAGTGGACCGTGGTCTCCACCGAGGTCGAGGCGCTCCAGCTCGAGTACTCCTGGATCAAGGAGTACGACCCGCGGTTCAACGTCAAGTACCGCGACGACAAGAGTTATCCCTCCCTCGCCGTCACCCTGGGCGAGGAGTTCCCGCGCGTCCAGGTCATGCGCGGCCCCAAGAAGAAGGGCGTGCGCTACTTCGGCCCCTACGCCCACGCCTGGGCCATCCGCGAGACCGTCGACCTGATGCTGCGCGTCTTCCCCGTCCGCACCTGCTCGGCCGGGGTGTTCAAGCGCTCCGCCCAGATCGGCCGCCCCTGCCTGCTGGGCTACATCGGCAAGTGCTCCGCCCCCTGCGTCGGCCGGGTCAGCCCCGAGGAGCACCGCGAACTGGCCGAGGACTTCTGCGACTTCATGGCCGGCCGCACCGGCGCCTACCTGCGCCGCCTGGAGCAGCAGATGCGCGAGGCCGCCGAGGAGATGGAGTACGAGAAGGCCGCCCGCCTGCGCGACGACATAGAGGCCCTCCGCCGCGCCATGGAGAAGAACGCCGTCGTCCTCGCCGACGCCACCGACGCCGATCTGATCGCCGTCGCGGAGGACGAGCTGGAGGCCGCGGTGCAGATCTTCCACGTGCGCGGCGGCCGGGTGCGCGGCCAGCGCGGCTGGGTGACGGACAAGGTGGAGGCCGTCGACACGGCCGGTCTCGTCGAGCACGCCCTCCAGCAGCTCTACGGCGAGGAGAGCGGCGACGCGGTGCCCAAGGAGGTCCTGGTCCCGGCCCTGCCGGAGCCGGCCGAGCCCGTCGCCCAGTGGCTGAGCGAGCGCCGCGGCTCCCGCGTGGACCTGCGCATCCCGCAGCGCGGCGACAAGAAGGACCTGATGGCGACGGTCCAGCGCAATGCCCAGCAGGCCCTCGTCCTGCACAAGACCAAGCGCGCCTCCGACCTGACCACCCGCTCCCGGGCGCTGGAGGAGATCGCCGAGGCCCTGGAGCTGGACTCCGCGCCCCTGCGCATCGAGTGCTTCGACATCTCGCACCTGCAGGGGCAGGACGTCGTGGCGTCCATGGTCGTCTTCGAGGACGGCCTGGCCCGCAAGAGCGAGTACCGCCGCTTCCAGATCAAATCCTTCGAGGGCCAGGACGACGTCCGCTCGATGCACGAGGTGATCGGCCGGCGCTTCCGCCGCTATCTGCAGGAGAAGCAGAAGGCGGGGGAGTGGTCCGAGGAGAACGCGGTCGCGGAGGACAACGGCCACGACGGGGACGGCGGCCACGACGGGGACGGCGGCCACGCCGGGGACGCCGGCCCGGCCGGCGCCCGCACCGAGGACGGCCGCCCCAAGCGCTTCGCCTACCCCCCGCAGCTCGTCGTGGTCGACGGCGGGCAGCCGCAGGTCGCCGCCGCCCGCCGGGCGCTGGACGAGCTCGGCATCGAGGACGTGGCGGTCTGCGGCCTCGCCAAGCGGCTGGAGGAGGTCTGGCTCCCCGGCGAGGACGATCCCGTCGTCCTGCCCCGCACCAGCGAGGGCCTCTACCTCCTGCAGCGCGTGCGCGACGAGGCCCACCGCTTCGCCATCGCCTACCAGCGCAGCAAGCGCACGAAGACGCTGACGGCCGGGCCGCTCGACGAGGTCCCGGGCCTCGGGGCGACCCGCAGGAAGGCCCTGCTGAAGCACTTCGGCTCGGTGAAGCGGCTGCGCACCGCCACGGTCGAGCAGATCTGCGAGACGCCGGGCATCGGCCGCAAGACCGCCGAGACGATCGCCGCCGCCCTCGCGGCGGCCGCCCCGCCCGCCCCTGCCGTCAATACGGCCACGGGCGAGATCATGGAGGAGGCGGGGGAATGACGGGACACGCAGTATGGAAGGACGGAGCCGCGCCCGCGGCGCCGTCGGTGAGACGGGGGTAGCAGCATGACCGGGAACGACCGAGACGGAGCACAGGTGAGTACGGGCACGACGGCGGATGCGGCCGGCGAGGCGGCGGGCATCCCCGAACTGGTGATCATCTCGGGCATGTCGGGGGCGGGCCGCAGCACCGCCGCCAAATGCCTGGAGGACCTCGGCTGGTTCGTCGTGGACAACCTGCCGCCCGCGCTGATCCCCACCATGGTGGACCTCGGCGCCCGCTCCCAGGGCAACGTGGCCCGCATCGCCGTGGTCGTGGACGTCCGCGGCCGGCGCTTCTTCGACAACCTCCGCGAGTCCCTGGCCGACCTGGCCGCCAAGAAGGTCAAGCGCCGCGTGATCTTCCTGGAGGCCTCCGACGACGCCCTGGTGCGCCGCTTCGAGTCCGTGCGCCGGCCGCACCCCCTGCAGGGCTCCGGGCGCATCGTCGACGGCATCGCCGCCGAGCGGGACCTGCTGCGCGAGCTGCGCGGCGACGCCGACCTGGTGATCGACACCTCCAGCCTCAACGTCCACGAGCTGCGCGCCAAGATGGACGCCCAGTTCGCCGGCGAGGAGGAGCCGGAGCTGCGCGCCACCGTCATGTCCTTCGGCTACAAGTACGGCCTGCCCGTCGACGCCGACCTCGTGGTGGACTGCCGCTTCCTGCCCAACCCGCACTGGGTGCCGGAGCTGCGCCCCTTCACGGGCCTCAACGAGGAGGTCTCGGGCTACGTCTTCAACCAGCCCGGCGCCAAGGAGTTCCTCGACCGCTACACCGAGCTCCTGCAGCTCATCGCCGCGGGCTACCGCCGCGAGGGCAAGCGCTACGTGACCATCGCCGTCGGCTGCACCGGCGGCAAGCACCGGTCCGTCGCCATGTCCGAGAAGCTCGCCCACCGCCTGGTCTCCGAGGGAGTGGAGACCGTCGTCGTCCACCGGGACATGGGGCGCGAGTGACCGGCCGCACGTCCAGGCTCCGCCGGGTGCGCCGCCTCGTCCCCGGCCGCGCCGGCCGCGGCCCCGAGGGCCGTGCGAAGCGGGGCGCCCAGCCCAAGGTCGTCGCCCTCGGCGGCGGCCACGGCCTGTCCGCCTCGCTCGCCGCCCTGCGCCGGATCACCGGCGACCTCACCGCCGTCGTCACCGTCGCCGACGACGGCGGCTCCAGCGGCCGGCTCCGCGACGAGCTGGGCGTGCTGCCCCCCGGGGACCTGCGCAAGGCCCTCGCCGCCCTGTGCGGCGACGACGACTGGGGCCAGACCTGGGCCCGGGTGATCAAGCACCGGTTCACCAGCGAGGGCGACCTCCACGACCACGCCGTCGGCAATCTGCTGATCGTCGCCCTGTGGGAGCAGCTCGGTGACCCCGTCCAGGCCCTCGACCTGGTCGGCAAGCTGCTGGGCGCGCACGGCCGGGTGCTGCCCATGTCCGCCGTGCCGCTGGAGCTGCAGGCGCTCGTCAAGGGCCACGACCCCGCCGAGCCCGGTGCCGTCACCACGGTCCGCGGCCAGGCCACGGTGGCGCTGACCCCCGGCGAGGTGCAGTCCGTGCACGTCGTCCCGGAGGACCCGCCGGCCGTGCCCGAGGCCGTCGCCGCCGTCCTCGACGCGGACTGGGTGGTGCTCGGCCCCGGGTCCTGGTTCTCCTCCGTCATCCCGCACCTGCTCGTCCCCGAGCTGCTGGAAGCGCTGCAGGAGACGAAGGCCCGCCGGGTGCTGTCGTTGAATCTCGCACCACAACCGGGTGAAACCGATGGCTTCTCCCCGCAGCGTCATTTGGAGGTTTTGGCCCGACACGCCCCTAAACTCGCCCTGGACGTGGTGCTGGCCGACGAGGCCGCCGTGCCCGACCGGGAGAGCCTCACCGAAGCCGCCAAGCGGCTCGGGGCCGCGGTCGAGCTGGCGCCGGTCGCCGCGCCCGACGGCTCCCCGACTCATGACCCGGAGCTGTTGGCCGCCGCGTACGACCGTATTTTTCGGATGCATGGAAGGATCGGCCCATGGCGATGACGGCAGCGGTGAAGGACGAAATCTCCCGGCTCCCCGTCACCCGGACCTGCTGCCGGAAAGCGGAGGTCTCGGCGATCCTGCGGTTCGCGGGCGGTCTGCACCTGGTCAGCGGGCGCATTGTGATCGAGGCGGAGCTGGACACCGGGATCGCCGCCCGGCGATTGCGCAAGGACATCCTGGAGATCTTCGGGCACGCCTCCGACCTGGTGGTGATGGCCCCCGGCGGGCTCCGCAGAGGCAGCCGCTACGTGGTCCGGGTGGTGGCGGGCGGTGACCAGCTGGCGCGCCAGACCGGCCTGGTCGACGGCCGCGGCCGCCCGATCCGCGGGCTGCCCCCGCAGGTCGTCTCCGGCGCCACCTGCGATGCCGAGGCCGCCTGGCGGGGCGCCTTCCTGGCCCACGGCTCGCTCACCGAGCCCGGCCGCTCCTCCTCCCTGGAGGTCACCTGCCCCGGGCCCGAGGCGGCGCTCGCGCTGGTCGGCGCGGCCCGCCGGCTGCAGATCGCGGCCAAGGCGCGCGAGGTGCGCGGCGTCGACCGCGTGGTCGTCCGCGACGGCGATGCAATCGGCGCCCTGCTGACCCGGCTGGGCGCGCACGAGTCCGTGCTCGCCTGGGAGGAGCGGCGAATGCGCCGCGAGGTCCGCGCCACGGCCAACCGCCTCGCCAACTTCGACGACGCCAACCTGCGCCGCTCGGCCCGCGCCGCCGTCGCGGCCGGCGCCCGGGTGCAGCGCGCCCTGGAGATCCTCGGCGAGGAGGTGCCCGAGCACCTCGCCGCCGCGGGCCGGCTGCGCATGGAGCACAAGCAGGCCTCGCTGGAGGAGCTGGGCGCGCTGGCCGACCCGCCGCTGACCAAGGACGCCGTCGCCGGCCGGATCCGGCGCCTGCTCGCCATGGCCGACAAGCGCGCCCAGGACCTCGGCATCCCCGGCACGGAGTCCAACCTCTCCGACCTGTCGGACCTCTCCGAGGAGATGGCCGAGGGCATGGCCGGCTGAGCGGCGCCGCACCGTTCCCCGGGGCCGTCCCGGCTTTCCGGCCGCCCCGGCTCTTCGGTTTTTCCGGCCGTTCCGGGCCACTCCGGCGCCGTGCAGGGCGCCGCAGGGTGGCTCTTTCCGCATCGTTGACATGATCATGCAAGCTCTCCAGGCTGGCGTCCGGACACTGACGTGGCAGACAACAGCAAGGGGGGCTCATGAGACGCAGGACGAGATCGGTCCTCGCGGCGGCTTCGCTGCTCTTCGGCGGACTGGCCGCGGCACCCTTCGCCCACGCACAACCCGGCGCCGCCCCCGCGGCGCAGGACGCCGACGGCCCACTGGCCGTCTGGACCGCGAACGTCACCGCCGCCCAGATGCCGCTGCTCCTCGCGGCCGGCGTCGACGGCCAGGAGCTCGCCGAACGCCCGGCCGGCACCAAGGCCGCCTCCGTCGAGCTCTACCTCACCCCCGCCCAGGCCCGCGACCTGCGCGCCCGGGGCATCGGCCTCACCGAGAAGCGCGTCCCCCGGCACATCAGGGAACACCTCAAAGCCGCGGGCGACGGCGTCTTCCGCCCGTACAGCGGCAAGAACGGCCTCCGGCAGGAGCTCCTCGACACCGCCCGGGCCCACCCCGCCCTCACCAAGGTCGTGAGCATCGGCAAGACCGTCCGCGGCCAGGACATCCTCGCCCTCAAGCTCAGCAAGGACGCCCGCACGGAGGCCGACGGCAGGAAGCCCGCCGTGCTGTACATGTCCAACCAGCACGCCCGGGAGTGGATCACGCCCGAGATGACGAGGCGGCTGCTCCACCACTACCTCGACGGCTACGGCAAGGACGCCCGCGTCACCGACGTCGTGGACCGCGCCGAGCTCTGGTTCGTCCTCTCCGCCAACCCCGACGGCTACGACTACACCTTCCAGAGCCCCGACACCCGCCTGTGGCGCAAGAACCTGCGCGACAACAACGGCGACGGCAAGATCACCCCGGGCGACGGCGTCGACCTCAACCGCAACTTCCCGTACAAGTGGGGCTACGACAACGAGGGTTCGTCCCCCCGCCCGGGCTCCGAGACCTACCGCGGCCCGGCCCCGGCCTCCGAACCGGAGACGCGGGCGCTCGACTCCTTCGAGAAGAAGCACCGGTTCACCTACGCCGTCAACTACCACTCGGCCGCCGAACTCCTGCTCTACGGCGTCGGCTGGCAGGTCGCCACGCCCACCCCGGACGACGTCCTGTACAAGGCGCTCGCGGGCACGCCGGAGAAGTCCGCGATCCCGGGCTACCATCCCCAGGTCTCGTCCGAGCTCTACACGACCAACGGCGAGGCGGACGGCCACGCGGCCAACGTCAACGGCACGATGATGTTCACCCCTGAGATGTCGACCTGCCAGACCGCGTCCCAGGTGGACCCCCACGACCGCTGGGACCCGGCCGACTGCCCGTCGTCCTTCACCTTCCCCGACGACGAGAAGCTCATCCAGCAGGAGTTCGCGAAGAACATCCCGTTCGCCCTGTCCGTCGCCGAGACGGCCGTCAACCGCGAGGGCGCCGACCGGCCCCGCTCGGCCGTGGGGCTCACCGCCGCCGACTTCACCCCCGACGCCTTCACCACCTCCTACGCCCTCGGCGACGAGCAGGAGGTCTCCGTCACCGCCCGCAGGAGCCTGCGCGACACCCGCCTCAACTACCGCATCGACGGCGGCCCCACGCGCTCCGTGCCGCTGAAGGAATGGCGCGGCGGCGACACCTACGCCGGGAAGGACAGCATCCGCTTCGCCGAGTACCGCGCCTACGTCGAAGGCGCCGAACCCGGCTCCAGCGTCCGGGTCTGGTATTCCGGCCGCACCCACGACGGCAGGCCCACCGCCAGTGAGCCCTTCACCTACACCGTGGCGCACCGCCCCGAGGCCGACACCCTGGTGATCGCCGACGAGGGCGGCTCCGGCGCCGCCCGGCACACCGCCGTCTACACGGCGGCCCTGGCCGCCGCCGGCCGCGACGCCGCCGTCTGGGACGTCGCCACGCAGGGCGCGCCGCACCCGCTGGGCGTGCTCGGCCACTTCAAGAGCGTCGTCTGGTACTCCGGCGACAACCGGCCCGGCGGCGCCACGCTCCTGGCCGTGCGCGACTTCGTCAACGAGGGCGGCAAGCTCGTCGCCGCGGGCAAGCAGGCGGGCGGCTACGGCGTCGTCGGCGAGGCCGAGACCGACGACTTCAGCCAGTACTACCTGGGCGCGGGCAGCCGTGCGTCGCAGCCCGCCCCCGTGCGCTTCACCGGCACCGGGCCCCTCGCCGGCGTCCGGGTGCGCCTCGGCGACGCCCCCGGCAGCAGGCTGGACGGCGCCGGCCGGTACACGCCCGTCTCCGACGAGCTGCCGCCGGCGGACTTCCCGCAGTTCCGCAGCGCCGCGGCCGGCGACTACGCGACGGCCGGGCAGGCGGCCGCGGACCCGAACGGCGCAGCGGCCGGCCGGTGCACCGACACGGCGGTCACCCTCCGTAATGAGCGGTGCGCCGGGGCCGCCGCCCCGCACCGCGCGGCGGCCGTCTCCACCGCCCGCACCCTCCTCCTCGGCTTCGGTCTCCAGCACGTCCCGGACCCCGCCGAAAGGTTCGCGCTCATTAGTGCAGCACTCCGCTCTGTCAAGGGGTGAGACCGCCTTACGGGCCAGGTGACGCCAATGTCACGTCCCCACCTTCTTAGAGGTAGGGTCGGTGGTGGTCGGGGACATCCCAAAACAGCCCGCCGGCGGACAGTCCGGCACACCAACGAGGAGATCGGTTCGTGACGATCCGCGTAGGCATCAACGGCTTTGGCCGTATCGGTCGTAACTACTTCCGCGCGCTCCTGGAGCAGGGTGCGGACATCGAGATCGTCGGTGTCAACGACCTGACCGACAACGCCACTCTGGTCCACCTGCTGAAGTACGACAGCATCCTCGGTCGTCTGAAGCAGGAAGTCAGCCACACCGACGACACGATCACCGTCGGTAACATGACGTTCAAGACGATGGCCGAGCGCGACCCGGCGAACCTGCCCTGGGGCGAGCTGGGCGCGGACATCGTCATCGAGTCCACCGGCATCTTCACCAAGCGCGAGGACGCCGCCAAGCACCTCGCCGCCGGTGCGAAGAAGGTCCTCATCTCGGCTCCGGCCAAGAACGAGGACATCACCATCGTGATGGGCGTCAACCAGGACAAGTACGACGCGGCCAACCACCACGTCATCTCCAACGCCTCCTGCACCACCAACTGCGTGGCGCCGATGGCCAAGGTCCTCGACGAGAGCTTCGGCATCGTCAAGGGCATGATGACGACGGTCCACGCGTACACCAACGACCAGCGCATCCTGGACTTCCCGCACTCCGACCTGCGCCGCGCCCGCGCCGCCGCGGAGAACATCATCCCGACCTCGACGGGTGCCGCCAAGGCCACCGCCCTGGTCCTCCCGCAGCTCAAGGGCAAGCTGGACGGCATCGCCATGCGCGTCCCGGTCCCGACCGGCTCGGTCACCGACCTCGTCCTGGAGCTCGACCGCGAGACCACCAAGGAAGAGATCAACGCCGCCTTCCAGAAGGCCGCCGAGGGTCAGCTCAAGGGCATCCTCGAGTACACCGAGGACCCGATCGTCTCCTCGGACATCGTCAACTGGCCGGCCTCCTGCACCTTCGACTCGCAGCTGACGATGGTCCAGGGCAAGCAGGTCAAGGTCGTCGGCTGGTACGACAACGAGTGGGGCTACTCGAACCGCCTGGTGGACCTGACCGTCTTCGTCGGCGGCCAGCTCTGATCCCTGCCTGCGCGGATCGTACGATCACAGGCAACGGGATGTAGGGGACGGGGCTCGTGCGACGCGACGACGCGTCGTCCGGGCCCCGTCCCATGACCGTCCCCCAGCTCACGCTGGGAGGGGCCCCACTACGGAAGTCACCGGAGTCATCGCATGAAGACGATCGACGAACTCGTCCAGGACGGCGTCGAGGGCAAGCGGATCTTCGTCCGCGCCGACCTCAACGTGCCGCTCGACGGCACCACCATCACGGACGACGGCCGCATCCGCGCCGTCGCCCCGACGATCGCCAAGCTCGCCGCCGCGGGCGCCAAGGTGATCGTCGCCTCCCACCTGGGCCGCCCGAAGGGTGCCCCGGAGGCCCGGTTCTCCCTCGCCCCCGCCGCCGCGCGGCTCGGCGAGATCCTGGGCAAGAAGGTCTCGTTCGCCACCGACACGGTCGGGGACAGCGCGAAGGCCACCGTCGCCGCACTGGCGAACGGCGAGGTCACGCTGCTGGAGAACCTCCGTTTCAACGCGGGCGAGACCAGCAAGGACGATGCGGAGCGCGGCGCCTTCGCCGACGCCCTCGCCTCGCTGGCCGACCTCTACGTGGGTGACGGCTTCGGTGCCGTGCACCGCAAGCACGCCTCGGTCTTCGACCTCCCGGCGCGCCTGCCGCACGCCGCCGGCGACCTGATCGCCACCGAGGTCGGCGTCCTGAAGAAGCTCACCGAGGACGTCGCGCGCCCCTACGTGGTGGTGCTCGGCGGCGCCAAGGTCTCCGACAAGCTGGGCGTCATCGACAACCTGCTCAAGAAGGCCGACCGCATCCTCATCGGCGGCGGCATGTCGTACACCTTCCTGGCCGCCAAGGGCCACGAGGTCGGCATCTCGCTGCTGCAGGAGGACCAGAAGGACACCTGCCTGGCCTACCTGGCGGAGGCCGAGAAGCGGGGCGTGGAATTCGTCCTTCCCGTCGACGTCCTGGTCTCCGCCGACTTCCCGGACCTGAAGACCAAGGCCCCGGCCAACCCCGGCACCGTCGCCTCGGACGCCATCCCGGCGGACAAGGAGGGCCTCGACATCGGCCCGAAGACCCGTGAGCTCTACGCGGCGAAGCTCGCCGACGCGGGCACGGTCTTCTGGAACGGCCCCATGGGTGTCTTCGAGCACCCCGACTACGCGAACGGCACCAAGGCCGTCGCGCAGGCCCTGCTGGACTCGCCGGGCTTCACCGTCGTCGGCGGGGGCGACTCGGCCGCGGCCGTGCGCACCCTCGGCTTCGACGAGAACGCTTTCGGCCACATCTCGACCGGCGGCGGCGCCAGCCTCGAGTACCTCGAGGGCAAGACGCTCCCCGGCCTCGCCGCACTGGAGGACTGAACCACTGTGAGTGCACGTACCCCGCTGATGGCGGGCAACTGGAAGATGAACCTCAACCACCTCGAGGCCATCGCCCACGTCCAGAAGCTCGCCTTCGCGCTCGCCGACAAGGACTACGAGGGCACCGAGGTCGCGGTCCTGCCGCCCTTCACCGACCTCCGCTCGGTCCAGACCCTGGTCGACGGCGACAAGCTGAAGATCAAGTACGGCGCCCAGGACGTCTCGGCGTTCGACTCCGGCGCGTACACCGGTGAGATCTCCGGCGCCATGCTGGCCAAGCTGAAGTGCACCTACGTGGCGATCGGGCACTCCGAGCGCCGCCAGTACCACGGCGAGTCGGACGAGCTCTGCAACGCCAAGGTCAAGGCCGCCTACCGGCACGGGCTGACCCCGATCCTGTGCGTCGGCGAGGGCCTGGACGTCCGCAAGGCCGGCGGCCAGGTCGCGCACACCCTCGCGCAGGTCGACGGCGCCCTCAAGGACGTCCCGGCCGAGCAGGCCGAGAGCATCGTCATCGCCTACGAGCCGGTGTGGGCCATCGGCACCGGCGAGGTCGCCACGCCCGAGGACGCCCAGGAGGTCTGCGGGGCGATCCGCGGCCGGCTGGCCGAGCTCTACGGCCGCGAGGTCGCCGACAAGATCCGCATCCAGTACGGCGGCTCCGTCAAGTCCGGCAACATCGCCGCGATCATGGCGCAGCCGGACGTCGACGGCGCCCTGATCGGCGGCGCCTCGCTGGACGTGGACGAGTTCGTCAAGATCGTGCGCTTCCGCGACCAGTAGCAGCGCTATGACGAGGAGCTTCCCTCGTCGTACCCTGTCGGGGCCGGGACCGGCACGTTTCGTGCCACCCGGCCCCTCACCGTCTACCGTCCGAGAGAGTTGGTCCAGCCGTGGTCATGGGGTTCTCGATCGCCCTCATCATCTTCAGCGTGCTGATGATGATGCTGGTGCTCATGCACAAGGGGAAGGGCGGCGGCCTGTCCGACATGTTCGGCGGTGGCATGCAGTCCTCCGTCGGCGGTTCCTCCGTCGCGGAGCGCAACCTCGACCGCATCACCGTGGTCGTCGGCCTGCTGTGGTTCGCGTGCATCGTCGTACTCGGCCTGCTGATGAAGCTCGATAGCTGACGTACCGTCGTGAACGCGGCCTATCATTGAGGTCGCGTCCTCGCGGCCGGGCTGTAACTCCTGCCACTGGACGCGCGTTGGGCCTTACGTAGACTGGGGCGCCCGCAGCGGAGCCGTCGGTTCAGGCGGTCCGCAGCACCATTACGCAGGGAGTTACGACCGTGGCAAGTGGCAACGCGATCCGGGGAAGCCGGGTCGGAGCGGGGCCGATGGGTGAGGCCGAGCGGGGCGAGTCCGCGCCGCGCCTCCGCATCTCCTTCTGGTGCTCTAACGGGCACGAGACGCAGCCGAGCTTCGCCAGCGACGCGCAGGTGCCGGACACCTGGGACTGCCCGCGCTGCGGCTTCCCGGCCGGCCAGGACCGGGACAATCCGCCGGACCCGCCGCGCACCGAGCCGTACAAGACGCATCTCGCCTATGTCCGCGAGCGGCGCAGCGACGCCGACGGCGAGGCCATCCTCGCGGAGGCGCTCGCGAAGCTCCGCGGAGAGATCTGACCGGACGGCACCCCTCGTGGGTGCCGTTTCGCGTTGCGCTCGAACCGCCGGCAGATCAATTAGGTTGGAGGGCGGCGGGGCAGTTACGAGAATGAATGGACTGATGTCCGAGATGAACGCAGAGGACCGCACCAGGCTGGACCGGACCCCGGAGTGGAACGCTCTGGCCAAACACCGGGACGAACTGGGGGAGGTGCACCTGCGCGAGCTCTTCGCGGACGATCCGCGGCGGGCCGAGAAATACGCCCTCACCGTCGGCGACCTCCATCTGGACTACTCCAAGCACCTCGTCACCGACGAGACCCTGCGCCTGCTGCGCGAGCTGGCCGTGGCCACGGGCGTCGCGGAGCTGCGCGACGCCATGTTCCGCGGCGAGAAGATCAACTCCACCGAGGACCGCGCCGTGCTGCACACCGCGCTGCGCGCCCCGGAGTCCGCCGTCGTCAAGGCCGGCGGCGACAACGTGGTCCCGGCGGTCCACGCCGTGCTGCGCAAGATGCAGGTCTTCTGCGACCGGGTCCTCTCGGGCGACTGGAAGGGCCACACGGGCCGGCCCATCAAGAACGTCGTCAACATCGGCATCGGCGGATCCGACCTCGGTCCGGCGATGGCCTACGAGGCCCTGCGCGCCTACACGCGGCGCGACCTGACGTTCCGTTTCGTCTCCAACGTGGACGGCGCCGACCTGCACGAGGCCCTGCTCGGCCTCGACGCCGCCGAAACGCTCTTCATCGTCGCCTCCAAGACGTTCACGACGATCGAGACCATCACCAACGCCACCTCCGCACGCAACTGGCTGCTGACCGGCCTGGGGGCCGGTGAGGAGGCCGTCGCCAAGCACTTCGTGGCCCTGTCGACGAACGAGGAGAAGGTCTCCGAGTTCGGCATCGACACCGCCAACATGTTCGAGTTCTGGGACTGGGTCGGCGGCCGCTACTCCTTCGACTCGGCCATCGGGCTCTCCCTGATGCTCGCCATCGGCCCGGACCGCTTCCGGGAGATGCTCGCCGGCTTCCACCTCGTCGACGAGCACTTCCGCACGGCGCCCTTCGAGGAGAACGCACCGCTGCTGCTCGGCCTGCTCGGCATCTGGTACGGCAACTTCCACGGCGCGCAGTCGCACGCGGTCCTGCCCTACAGCCATTACCTGTCCAAGTTCGCGGCGTACCTGCAGCAGCTGGACATGGAGTCGAACGGCAAGTCGGTCGACCGCGAGGGACGGCCCGTCAGCTGGCAGACCGGGCCCGTCGTCTGGGGCACCCCCGGCACGAACGGCCAGCACGCCTATTACCAGCTGATCCACCAGGGGACGAAGCTCATCCCGGCCGACCTGCTGGGCTTCGCCCGGCCCGTGGACGACCTGCAGCCCGGCCTGGTGGCCCAGCACGACCTCCTGATGGCGAACCTGTTCGCCCAGGGGCAGGCGCTGGCCTTCGGCAAGACGCCGGAGGAGGTCGCGGCGGAGGGCGTCCCGGCCGAGCTCATCCCGCACAAGACGTTCCGCGGGAACCACCCGACGACGACGATCCTCGCGAGCGAGCTGACGCCGTCGGTGCTGGGGCAGCTGATCGCCCTGTACGAGCACAAGGTGTTCGTCCAGGGGGCGATCTGGAACATCGACTCCTTCGACCAGTGGGGTGTGGAGCTGGGGAAGGTGCTTGCGAAGCGGGTGGAGCCTGCGCTCACGGAAGGCGCGGACGTTCCGGGTCTGGACGCGTCCACGGCGGCGCTGGTGTCTCGCTACCGGGAGCTCCGGGGCCGTTAGCCTTCGGCTGAGGCGGTCCCGGCACCGCCGGGCACGTCGGCAGTGGCTGAGCGCCGCTGCGGCGGAGGGGATGCCCCGGACCCGCCCTTTCACCGTTTCCCCCTGCGGGTGGCTGAGGGCTAGCCCCCGGGCTCCAAGACAACGGCCCGGCTCCCTTGGAGGGAGCCGGGCCGTTGGTGTGCGTGCCGTCAGGGTGAGGCCGGGGGATACAGCCCCCGCGGCAGGCGGCCCGCCGCGGCCGCGTCCAGCAGCCACAGCGTGCGGCTGCGCCCGTACGCCCCGGCGGCGGGGGCCTGGATCTCGCCCGCACCGCTCAGCGCGAGCGCAACCGCGTTCGCCTTGTCCTCGCCCGCCGCGAGCAGCCAGACCTCCCGGGCCGCGCGGATCGCCGGCAGGGTCAGGGAGACCCGGGTCGGCGGCGGCTTGGGCGCGCCGTGGACGCCCACGACCGTGCGCTCGGTCTCCCGCACGCCCGGCATCTCGGGGAAGAGCGAGGCGACGTGGGTGTCCGGGCCGACGCCGAGCAGCAGCACGTCGAAGGACGGGACGGGACCGTGGTCCTCCGGGCGGGCGGCCTTGGCCAGCTCCTCCGCGTAGGCCTCGGCCGCCGCGTCCGCGTCGTCGTGCGTGCCGTCCGCCGCGGGCATGCAGTGCACCCGCGCCGGGTCGAGGTCCACGGCGTCCAGCAGGGCCTCGCGGGCCTGCGTGGCGTTGCGCTCCGGGTCGCCCTCGGGCAGGAAGCGCTCGTCGCCCCACCACAGGTCGAGCCGGGACCAGTCGACCGCGTCCCGGGCGGGTGCGGTGGCGAGGGCCGCGAGCAGCCCGTTGCCGTTGCGCCCGCCGGTGAGGACCACGGACGCCGAGCCGCGGGCGGCCTGGGCGTCCACGATCTTCGTGATCAGCCGGGCGGCCGCGGCCTGGGCCATCAGCTCCTTGTCCCGGTGGACGACGATCTGCGGGGTGCTCACTTGCCGGCCGCCTTCTTGCCGGCGGCCTTCTTGGCCGGTGCCGGAGCGGGCTTCTCCCCGCCGGCCGGAGCGCCGGCAGCCGGAGCCTCCGCGTCCGGGGCCGCCGGGGCCTCGGGGGCGTCGGCCGGGGCCTGGGCCGCCGGAGCCGCAGCCGCCTCGGCGGGACCCTCCTTCAGCCGCTCGACCCCGTACTTCAGCGCCGACTGGTAGATGTCGTCCGGGTCGAGCCGCCGCAGCTCCTCCGCGAGGAGCTCCGCCGTCTCGCGCCGCTGGAGGGCGACGGCACGGTCGGGCTGGCCGGGCATGCAGAGCGTGGCCAGGGAGCCGTCCGGGCGGTCCAGGACGACGGGCCCGTTCCTGGTCTCCAGGCGGACGGCCGTGAGGCCGGGCCCCTCGGAGACGGTGCGCCGCACCGGCACGCCGAGGCGGTCGGCGAGCCAGAGGGCCAGGAGCTCGGCGCTGGGGTTGTACCCCTCGCCCTCGACCTCCGCGGAGAGGACGTCGGCGTGCTGCTGGTCCATGGCGGCCGCGAGCATCGAGCGCCACGGCGTGATCCGGGCCCAGGCGAGGTCGGTGTCGCCGGGCGTGTAGTGCGCCGAGCGGGCCGAGAGCTCCTTGACCGGGTCCTCGGCGGTGTACGCGTCGGTGACGCGGCGCTGGCCGAGCGCGCCCAGCGGGTCCTCGTGGGGGTCGACCGGGGAGCCGACCGGCCACCAGACGACCACGGGGGCGTCCGGCAGCAGCAGCGGCAGGACGACCGACTGGGCGTGGTCCATGACCTCGCCGTACAGCCGCAGCACGACGGTCTCGCCGGTGCCGGCGGAGGTGCCGACCCGGACCTCGGCGTCGAGGCGGGCCTTGGCGCGGTCGCGCGGGGAGCGGCTGACGCGCTTGATGACGACGAGCTTGCGCGAGGGGTGCTCGCGGGACGCCTCGTTGGCGGCCTTGAGCGCGTCGTAGGCGTGCTCCTCGTCGGTGACGATGACCAGGGTGAGGACCATGCCGATGGCGGGGGTGCCGATGGCGCGGCGGCCCTGGACCAGCGCGTTGTTGATCTTGCTGGACGTGGTGTCCGTGAGGTCGATCTTCATGGCCGGCGCCAGCTCCGTCCGTCTCGTGCGAGCATCTCGTCCGCTTCGACCGGGCCCCAGGTGCCGGCGGGGTAGGACGCCGGCTTGCCGTTCTTGTCCCAGTACTGCTCGATGGGGTCGAGGATCTGCCAGGAGAGCTCGACCTCCTTCAGGCGCGGGAAGAGGTTGGCGTCGCCCAGCAGCACGTCGAGGATGAGCCGCTCGTAGGCCTCGGGGCTGGACTCGGTGAAGGACTCGCCGTAGGCGAAGTCCATCGAGACGTCCCGGACCTCCATCTGGGTGCCGGGCACCTTGGAGCCGAACCGCATGGTCACGCCCTCGTCCGGCTGCACCCGGATGACCAGGGCGTTCTGCCCGAGCTCCTCGGTGGCGGTGTGGTCGAAGGGCGAGTGCGGGGCGCGCTGGAAGACGACCGCGATCTCGGTGACGCGGCGGCCCAGGCGCTTGCCGGTGCGCAGGTAGAAGGGGACGCCCGCCCAGCGGCGGTTGTCGATCTCCAGCTTGATCGCGGCGTAGGTGTCGGTCTTGGAGTTGGGGTCGATGCCCTCTTCCTCCAGGTAGCCGACGACCTCCTCGCCGCCCTGCCAGCCGTGCGCGTACTGGCCGCGGACGGTCTCCTTGCCGAGGTCCTTGGGCAGCCGGACAGCGCCCAGCACCTTGGTCTTCTCGGCGACCAGCGCGTCCGCGTCGAAGGAGGCGGGCTCCTCCATGGCGGTCAGCGCGAGCAGCTGGAGCAGGTGGTTCTGGATGACGTCCCGCGCGGCGCCGATGCCGTCGTAGTAGCCGGCGCGGCCGCCGATGCCGATGTCCTCGGCCATGGTGATCTGCACGTGGTCGACGTAGGACCGGTTCCAGATCGGCTCGAAGAGGGTGTTGGCGAAGCGGAGCGCCAGGATGTTCTGGACGGTCTCCTTGCCGAGGTAGTGGTCGATCCGGAAGACCTCTTCGGTCGGGAAGACCTCGTGGACGATCCGGTTGAGCTCCTGGGCGCTGGCCAGGTCGTGACCGAAGGGCTTCTCGATGACGGCGCGCCGCCAGGAGCCCTCCTTCTGGTCGGCCAGGCCGTGCTTCTTGAGCTGCTGGACCACCTTGGGGAACCACTTCGGCGGCACCGACAGGTAGAAGGCGAAGTTGCCGCCCGTGCCCTGCGCCTTGTCGAGCTCGTGGACGGTGTCCTTGAGCTTCTCGAAGGCCTCGTCGTCGTCGAAGTCGCCCTGCACGAACCGGCAGCCCTGCACCAGCTGCTGCCAGACCTCCTCGCGGAAGGGCGTGCGGGCGTGCTCCTTGACGGCGTCGTGGACGATCTGGGCGAAGTCCTCGTTCTCCCAGTCGCGGCGCGCGAAGCCGATGAGCGAGAAGCCCGGCGGCAGCAGACCCCGGTTGGCGAGGTCATACACCGCCGGCATCAGCTTTTTCCTGGACAAATCGCCCGTGACGCCAAAGATGACCAGGCCCGACGGCCCCGCGATGCGCGGGAGCCGTCGGTCCAGAGCGTCACGCAGCGGATTGCTGCTTGTGCTCAATTCACGCCTCCGGGGCGAGGCGCTTGAGCTCCGCCTCGGTGGACTTCAGCAGGTCGTTCCAGGACTGCTCGAACTTGTCGACGCCCTCGTCCTCCAGCAGCTGCACGACCTCGTCGTACGAGATGCCCGCCTTCGCGATCGCGTCGAGCTCGGCCTTGGCCTGCTCGTACGTGCCGCGGACGGTGTCACCGGTGATCTGCCCGTGGTCGGCCGTGGCCTCCAGGGTGGCCTCCGGCATGGTGTTGACCGTGTTCGGGGCGACCAGGTCGTCCACGTACAGCGTGTCCTTGTAGGCCGGGTCCTTGACGCCGGTCGAGGCCCACAGCGGGCGCTGCTTGTTGGCGCCGGCCTTCTCCAGGGCGGCCCAGCGGTCCGAGGAGAAGACCTCCTCGTAGGCCTGGTAGGCCAGGCGGGCGTTGGCGAGGGCGGCCTTGCCGCGCAGCGCCTTGGCCTCGTCGGTGCCCAGGGCGTCCAGGCGCTTGTCGATCTCGCTGTCCACGCGGGACACGAAGAAGGACGCGACCGAGTGGATCAGGGACAGGTCCAGGCCCGCGGCCTTGGCCTGCTCCAGACCGGTCAGGTAGGCGTCCATGACCGCGCGGTAGCGCTCGAGGGAGAAGATCAGCGTGACGTTGACGCTGATGCCCTTGCCGATCACGTCGGCGATGGCCGGCAGGCCCGCCCGGGTGGCCGGGATCTTGATCAGCGTGTTGGGGCGGTCCACCAGCCAGGCCAGCTGCTTGGCCTCGGCCACGGTGGCCTTGGTGTCGTGCGCCAGACGGGGGTCGACCTCGATGGAGACCCGGCCGTCCTGGCCGTTCGTCGCGTCGAAGACCGGGCGCAGGATGTCGGCGGCGTCGCGGACGTCCGCCGTCGTGATCATGCGGATGGCCTCGTCCACGGTGACCTTGCGGGCGGCCAGGTCGGTGAGCTGCTGCTCGTAGCCGTCGCCGCCCGAGATCGCCTTCTGGAAGATCGACGGGTTCGTGGTGACGCCCACGACGTGGCTCTGGTCGATCAGCTCGGCCAGGTTGCCGGACGTGATGCGCTTGCGGGACAGGTCGTCCAGCCAGATCGCGACGCCTTCGTCGGAGAGGCGCTTGAGTGCGTCTGTCATGGGTTCTGCATCTCCTACTTGCTCGTGGGGGGCGTCAGCGGCGGTTGGCGTCGGCGTGCTCGATCGACTCGCGGGCGGCCGCGACGACGGCCTCGGTGGTCAGACCGAACTCGCGGTAGAGCACCTTGTAGTCGGCGGAGGCGCCGAAGTGCTCCAGCGACACGATGCGGCCGGCCTCGCCGACGTAGCGGTGCCAGGTCAGGCCGATGCCCGCCTCGACGGCGACGCGGGCCTTGACGTCCGGCAGCAGCACGCCGTCGCGGTACGCCTGGTCCTGCTCCTCGAACCACTCGACGGACGGCATCGAGACCACGCGGGTCGGGATGCCCTCGGCCTGGAGCTGCTCGCGGGCCTCGACGGCCAGCTGGACCTCGGAGCCGGTGCCGATCAGGATCACCTGCGGGCGGCCGCCCTCGGCCTCGAACAGGACGTAGCCGCCCTTGGCCACGCCCTCGTTCGCCTCGTACGTCGGGACGTTCTGGCGGGTGAGGGCCAGACCGTGCGGCGCGGGCTTGACGGTGTGGCGCTTGGTGATCTCGCGCCAGGCGATCGCCGTCTCGTTGGCGTCGGCCGGGCGGACCATGTTCAGGCCCGGGATGGCGCGCAGGGCGGCCATGTGCTCGACCGGCTGGTGGGTCGGGCCGTCCTCGCCGAGACCGATGGAGTCGTGCGTCCACACGTAGGTGACCGGCAGCTTCATCAGCGCGGCCAGGCGGACCGCCGGGCGCATGTAGTCGGAGAACACCAGGAAGGTGCCGCCGTAGACGCGGGTGTTGCCGTGCAGCGCGATGCCGTTCATGGTCGAGCCCATGGCGTGCTCGCGGATGCCGAAGTGGATGGTGCGGCCGTAGGGGTTCGCCTCCGGCAGCGGGTTGCCCTTCGGCAGGAAGGACGACGACGCGTCGATCGTCGTGTTGTTCGAACCGGCGAGGTCGGCGGAGCCGCCCCACAGCTCGGGGATCACGCCGCCCAGCGCCTTGAGGACCTCGCCCGAGGCCTTGCGGGTGGCGACGTCCTTGCCGGCCGGGAAGACCGGAATGGCCTTCTCCCAGCCGTCGGGCAGCTCGCCCGCGCTGATCCGGTCGAAGTCGGCGGCGCGCTCCGGGTTGGCCTCGCGCCACTCCTGGATGCGCTTGTCCCACGTGGCGTGGGCCTCGCGGCCGCGGTCGACGACCTTGCGGACGTGGGTGAAGACCTCGTCCTCGACCTGGAAGTGCTGCTCGGGGTCGAAGCCCAGCACCTTCTTGGTCGCGGCGACCTCGGCGTCGCCCAGGGCGGAGCCGTGCGAGGCCTCGGTGTTCTGGGCGTTCGGGGCCGGCCAGGCGATGATCGTGCGGGCGGCGATGAGCGAGGGGCGCTCGGTCTCCTCCTGCGCGGCCTTCAGCGCGGCGTGCAGCGCGTGGATGTCGAAGTCGCCGTTGGCGCCCTGCTCGATGCGCTGGACGTGCCAGCCGTAGGCCTCGTAGCGCTTGAGGACGTCCTCGGAGAAGGCCGTCTCGGTGTCGCCCTCGATCGAGATGTGGTTGTCGTCGTAGAGCGCGACGATGTTGCCGAGCTTCTGGTGGCCGGCGAGCGAGGAGGCCTCGGCCGAGATGCCCTCCTCCAGGTCGCCGTCGGAGACGATCGCCCAGATGGTGTGGTCGAACGGGGAGGTGCCCTCCGGCGCCTCCGGGTCGAACAGGCCGCGCTCGTAGCGGGCGGCCATGGCCATGCCCACGGCGTTGGCGATGCCCTGGCCCAGCGGACCGGTGGTGGTCTCCACGCCCCGGGTGTGCCCGTGCTCGGGGTGGCCGGGGGTCTTGCTGTCCCAGGTGCGGAAGGACTTCAGGTCCGACAGCTCCAGGCCGTAGCCCGCCATGAACAGCTGGATGTACAGCGTCAGGCTGGTGTGGCCCGGGGAGAGGACGAAGCGGTCGCGACCGGTCCAGTCGGCGTCACTGGGGTCGTGCCGCATCATCTTCTGGAACAGCAGGTAGGCGGCGGGCGCCAGGCTCATGGCCGTGCCCGGATGGCCGTTGCCGACCTTCTGCACGGAGTCCATGGCCAGGACGCGGGCGGTATCGACGGCCCGCTGGTCCAGTTCGGTCCATTCGAGGTCTGTGGTGGTCGGCTTGGTGCTCACCCTTGGATCAGGGCTCCTCTCCACATGGTCTTGTCTGCCGGGGGCGGTATGTTCCGCCACGACGCGGCGTGGTCGAGCCTACCCCTGTGGGGACGTGCGTCTTTTCGACGTACAGTCGGCTGCCCGTTTGCGGGCAACCGAATCGCGGCGGCCGGGATTCCCGCCGCGGGTGCGGCGCCCTGGGTCCAGCCTGCCGGGCGGCGCGCCCGCCCGCCTCCCGAAGCGGACCGTTCCGTCAGGTCCCGGGGAGCTCCGCGGTGGCGTCCGGGGCGTGCGGTGACGCGCCTGTGATCCGTTGCGCGCGCCCCCAACACGACCCACCCCGGCGGAGGCCGTGCCATCGCCTGCGTCTAAAGTGGCGTGGTACGCGCAAGTCTTTACCGGGCATTCCGCCCCGGATGTGCTTGCTGGCCTTATCTCTGTCAGGGGTGTGCGTGACGGCCGTCGAATCCCGTCCTGCGGGTGGGGGAACCTCCCACGCCTTCAAGGCAGTGGGGGAGCTCGCTGAGAGCCCCGGTCACCGGCCGTTCGGGGCCCGTGCCAAGGCGTTCGTGGCGCTGACCAAGCCGCGTGTCATCGAGCTGCTGCTGATGACCACCGTGCCGGTGATGTTCCTCGCGGCCCGGGGCGTGCCCGACCTGTGGCTGGTCCTGGCCACCTGCATCGGCGGCTACCTGTCCGCGGGCGGCGCCGGCGCGTTCAACATGTGGTTCGACCGCGACATCGACGCCCTGATGGACCGCACCTCGCAGCGCCCGCTGGTGACCGGCATGGTCTCCCCGAAGGAGTGCCTGGTCTTCGCCTCCGTGCTGACGGTGGGCTCCACCCTGTGGTTCTGGTTCCTGGTCAACCCGCTGTCGGCGATGCTCTCCCTGGGCGCCAACGCCTTCTACGTCGTCGTCTACACCATGATCCTCAAGCGCCGCACCGCGCAGAACATCGTGTGGGGCGGCATCGCGGGCTGCATGCCGGTCGTCATCGGCTGGTCGGCCGTCGCGAACTCGGTCTCCTGGGCCGCCGTCGTCCTCTTCCTGGTCATCTTCTTCTGGACGCCGCCGCACTACTGGCCGCTGTCGATGAAGGTCAAGGACGACTACGCGCGCGTGGGCGTGCCGATGCTCCCGGTCATCGCCGGCAACAAGGCGGTCGCCAAGCAGATCGTCCTCTACAGCTGGGTGATGGTCCTCGTCTCCCTCTCCCTGCAGCCGCTGGGCTACACCGGCTGGTTCTACACGGTCGTCGCGGCCGCGCTGGGCGGCTTCTGGCTGAAGGAGGCGCATGCCCTGCAGGTGCGCGCCAACGCCGGCATCACGGGTGCGAAGCTCAAGGAGATGCGCCTGTTCCACTGGTCCATCACCTACGTGTCGCTGCTGTTCGTCGCGGTCGCCGTGGATCCCTTCCTTCGTTAATTACTGGTGGGTAGCATCTGCGGCATGGCAGATGACACCACCCCGCAGGCCGCTCCCGAAGCCCAGGCCGCTCCCGCCGCCCGGGCGGACCGTAAGGCCGCCCGGCTCGCCCGTCAGATCGACGCCTTCGCCAAGAGCCACGGCGGCTCCGCCGAAGGCCAGCTGGCCCACATCGCCCGCGGCACCGTCCGGGTCGCCCTCGTGGGCGCCAACGGTGAGTGGGGCAACCTCGTCGCCCCCTCCATGGACGTCGCGCGGAAGGCCGCCGAGAAGGCCGGGCTGACCCTCCACGACGACTTCGACGGCGAGCTCGCCGCCAAGGTCCGCACCGGCCCGTACGAGTGGTCGCGCATGGCCGGCCTGCAGATCGGCGGCCCGAGCAATCCCGCCGATAACTGACGCGCCCCTCGGCCGTTAGACCCGCAAGGGGGGCGGTCGCGCACGCGCCGCCCGGGGTGGGGGACGGCACGAGGGGGGCGGATGGACGGCATGCCGCCGCTCGTCGACCAGCACAGCCACGGCACGGTCCACGGCGAACTGGGGCTCGGCGGGTTCGAGGCGCACCTGGCCGCGGCCGCGGGCGCCGCGGGCCCGGCCCCGCCCGGCACGAGCTTCTTCGACAGCCGTACGGGGCTCGCGCTGCGCCGCTGGTGCCCGCCGCTCCTCGGCCTGGACCCCTACTGCTCGCCCGTCCGCTATCTGGCCCGCCGCCGCGAGCTGGGCGCCTACCGGGCCGGGCAGCTGCTGCTGCGCGGCGCGGGCATCGGCGCGTTCCTGCTGGAGACGGGGGAGCCGAGCGCCCTCACGTCGGCCGCCGAGCTGGCCGGGGCCGCCGACGGCAGCGCCCACGAGGTCGTCCGGCTCGAACCGCTCGCCGAGCAGGTCGCCGACACGTCGGGAAGCGCGGACTCCTTCACCGCGTACACGGCCGAGGCCCTCTACGCGGCCGCCCGCAGCGCCACCGCCTTCGCCTGCAGCGTCCCCTCCTGCGACGGAAGCCCGCCGGGCCTGGCGGAGGTGCGCAGGGCCGCCGCGCAGTGGCTGCGCTCGCGCCGCCCGGGCGGCCGGCTGGACGATCCCGTCCTCGGCCGGCACCTGCTGTGGAGCGCGCTCGCCGCCGGCCTGCCCGTCCAGCTGCACTGTTCCGACCCGCTGCGGCTGTCCCGCTTCCTGCGGGCCACCACGGGCCTGGGGTGCGATCTGGTGCTGCTGCCGGACCCCTGGCACCACCGGGAGGCCGCACAGCTCGCCGGGGCCTTCCCGCACGTCTACGCGGACGTGGGGCGCCGCCCCGACGAGACGCTGCGCGAGGCACCCTTCGGCAAGCTGCTGTTCTCCTCCGGCGCGCGCGGCCTGGCGGAGCTCTACGTGGTCGCCGCCCGGTCGTTCGCCCAGGCCATGGACCGGCTGATGAGCGACTGGGTGGCCGACGGCTGGTGCCGGTGGGCGGACGCGCGCAGGATCGCCTCGCTCGTCGCGGCCGGCACCGCCCGCAGGGTCTACCGGCTGGACGCGCCGGCCGGCTGAGCCTCCGCCACGGCCTCGTGCCCGTCCGCGGGGGCGGGCACGACGGGCTGCCCGCCGCGCTCGCGCAGCGACAGGAAGACCCGCAGCACGGCGATCCACACCAGGCAGGAGCCGAGCATGTGGACGCCGACGACCAGCTCCGGCTCGTCGTTGAAGTACTGCACGTAGCCGAGGACGCCCTGGAGCATCAGCACGGCGAACAGCTCGGCCACGCGCCGGCGCGGCACCGCCGGAGCCTTCACGGCCCGCAGCACGAACCACAGGGCGACGGTCAGGCCGACCACGATGTAGACGAAGTCGACGTGCAGCTGGGTGACCTCGCGCCAGTCCAGCGGGATGCGGCGGACGTCCTTCGAGGCGTCGCCCGCGTGCCGGCCGGAGCCGGTCACCACCGTGCCGGCGAGGATCAGCAGGACGCTCGCCCCGACCAGGACCCAGCTGAGCTGCCGCACCGGCCGGGCCACCAGGTCGCGCGGCTCGTCGTCACCCTCGCCCGCGCGGTGCCACATCACCACGGCCACCGTCAGCAGCGCGGTCGCCGCCAGGAAGTGCAGGGCCACGATGTACGGGTTGAGGCCCGTCAGCACCGTGATGCCGCCGATGATGCCGTTGCTCGCGATGAGCCAGAACTGGGCCCAGCCCAGCCGCGTCAGGGGGTAGCGGCGCGGGGCACGCGCGCGTGCCGCCACGATCGCCACGCCGACGATCGCGCACAGCACGTACGTCAGCATGCGGTTGGTGAACTCGATGACGCCGTTGATGCCCATCTGCGGGGTGGGCGTCAGGCTGTCCTCGGTGCAGGTCGGCCACGTCGGGCAGCCGAGCCCCGACTGGGTGAGCCGGACCGCGCCGCCCGTCACCACGATGACCACGGCCATCGCCACGCAGGCGAGGGCCGCCCGCCGGACGAAGCGCGCGGAGGGCTGCCAGCGGTCGGCGACGATCTGGAGGGGGTTCAGCGTTTTCGGCACGGCCTCATCGTAAAGGGGAGCTTGTGCACGCGTTCACGAGGGGCCCGGGGAGTCGCCTCCCGGGCCCTCGCTCCCGGCGAAGGGCTCACCCGGCGGAAGGGCTCACTCCCAGCGGAAGAGCTTCGCCGCCGCGCCGAGGCCCAGCACCGCCCACACGGCGAGGATCCCGAGGTCGCCCCAGGGCATGCCCGCACCGTGCTGGAGCACCGCGCGCAGGCCGTCCGAGAGCGCCGAGATCGGCAGCAGCTCCAGCACCGCCCGCACCCCGCCGGGGAACTTCTCCATCGGCACGATCACGCCGCCGCCGACCAGCAGCAGCAGGAAGACGAGGTTCGCCGCGGCCAGCGTCACCTCGGCCTTGAGCGTGCCGGCCATCAGCAGCCCGAGCCCGGAGAACGCCGCCGTGCCCAGCACGAGCAGCAGCAGCACCGCGAGCGGGTTGCCCTGCGGCGACCAGCCCAGCGCGAAGGCGATCACCGTCAGCAGCACCACCTGCAGCACCTCGGTGACCAGCACCGAGCAGGTCTTCGCCGTCATCAGCGCCCACCGCGGCAGCGGCGACGCGCCGAGCCGCTTGAGGACGCCGTAGCGGCGCTCGAAGCCGGTCGCGATGGCCTGGCCGGTGAACGCCGTGGACATCACCGCCAGCGCGAGCACGCCCGGCGCCAGGAAGTCGACGGCTTTGCCGTCGCCCGTGTCGACGATGTCGACGGCGCTGAACAGCACCAGCAGGAGGGTGGGGATGACCACCGTCAGCAGCAGCTGCTCGCCGTTGCGCAGCAGCATGCGGGTCTCCAGCGCGGCCTGCGCACGGATCATCCGCGAAAGCGGCGCGGCGCCGGGCCGCGGGACGAAGGTCTCGGCACTCATGCCCGCAGCTCCCTACCGGTCAGCTCCAGAAAGACGTCCTCCAGCGTGTGGCGCTCGACCGCGATGCGGTCCGGCATGACGCCGTTCTGCGCGCACCACGTGGTGACCGTGGCCAGCAGCTGGGGGTCGATGCGGCCGCCCACGCGGTACGTGCCCGGGGTGAGCTCCGCCGCCGTCGACTCGGCGGGCAGGGCCTTCAGGAGCGAGCCGACGTCCAGGCCGGGCCGGCCGCTGAAGCGCAGGGTGTTCTCCGCGCCGCCGCGGCACAGCCGCTCGGGACTGCCCTGGGCGATGACCCTGCCGCTGTCGATGATGGCGACGTCGTCGGCCAGGGCCTCGGCCTCGTCCATGTAGTGCGTGGTGAGGACGACGGTGACGCCGTCGGTGCGCAGCTCGCGCACCAGGTCCCAGGTGGCGTGGCGGGCCTGCGGGTCCAGGCCGGCCGTCGGCTCGTCCAGGAAGACCAGCTCGGGGCGGCCGACGACGGCCATGGCGAGCGCGAGGCGCTGCTGCTGCCCGCCGGAGAGCCGCCGGTAGGGCGTCCGGCCGCAGCCGCCCAGGCCCAGCCGGTCCATGAGGGCCGGCACGTCCAGGGGGTGGGCGTGCAGGGCGGCGACGTGGCGCAGCATCTCCTCCGCGCGCGCCCCTGCGTACACCCCTCCGCTCTGCAGCATGACGCCCACGCGGGGGCGGAGGGCCGCCGCGTCGGCGACGGGGTCGAGCCCGAGCACGCGGACGGTGCCCGCGTCGGGGCGCCGGTAGCCCTCGCAGGTCTCGATCGTGGTGGTCTTGCCGGCTCCGTTGGGGCCGAGGACGGCGGTGAGGCCGCCGCGGGCGACGGACAGGTCGAGGCCGTCCACCGCCGTCTTCGGTCCGTACCGCTTCACCAGCCCGCGGACCTCGACCGCGGGCGGGCCTGAGGCCTCGGGGGTGTCCCCCGGGAAGACGCTGCGCATGGCGGGAAGTCTACGAAGCCGGGCGTGTCCCGGGAGGCCCCGGGGTGGAACCGGATCCGGAAGGGGCCGGCCGCGGGAAACCCCGGGGGCGCGGGCCGGGACCGGGCTCCGGCCGTCTCCGGGCAAGATCGCCAAGTGCCTGTTAGGTAACCCTTAGTGATCGAGGCCACCGCCGGATGGCCGGGGGGAGGCTTGTCCGTCTCCGGCCAATTACGCAACAATGGTGTTGTGAAATACGCGGGCGAAGCTTCGCAGGACCCCGCGGCCGGTCCGGGAGGACCTCGGGCCGCCGGGTCGCAGCAGGCTGCGCCCGGGTCCGTGCGCGAGCAGGAGCGCGGCCATGACGAGCAGCGCGGCACGCGCAACCGCGTCGCCCGCTCCATCCTCGACCACGGCCCGTCCACCGCGGCCGAGCTGGCCCTGCGCCTGGAGCTCACCCAGGCCGCCGTCCGCCGCCACCTCGACACCCTCGTCGCCGAGGGCGTCGTCGAGCCCCGCGAGAAGCGGGTCTACGGCGCCCGGGGCCGCGGCCGCCCCGCCAAGGCCTTCGCGCTCACCGACTGCGGCCGTGACGCCTTCGATCAGGCCTACGACAAGCTGGCCGGTGACGCCCTGCGCTGGATCGCGCAGGCCGCCGGCGGCGGCGAGATGGGCGAGGCGGCCGTCGCCGCCTTCGCCCGGGCCCGCATGGCCGCCCAGGCCGAGGGCTACCGCAAGGCGCTCGAGGCCGCGGCGCCCGAGTCCCGCACGGAGGCCCTTGCCAGGGCATTGACCGCGGACGGGTACGCTGCTACGGCGCGTAGCGCGCCGGTCGGCGAACAGCTTTGCCAGCACCACTGCCCGGTCGCCCATGTCGCCGAGCAGTTCCCGCAGCTGTGCGAGGCGGAGACCGAAGTCTTCTCCCGCCTGCTCGGGACACATGTGCAGCGTCTTGCCACCATCGCCCACGGCGACGGGGTGTGCACGACGTTCATCCCGAAGAGCAAGACCGAGACCACCACAGCATCCGCCAGCACGGCCGGGAGGAACCCCGCATGACTCTCCCCACGGAGACTGCCCACCCTGAGCTCGAAGGCCTGGGCACGTACGAATACGGCTGGGCCGACTCCGACGTGGCCGGTGCCGCAGCCAAGCGCGGCCTCTCCGAGGAGGTCGTCCGCGACATCTCGGCCAAGAAGTCCGAGCCGGAGTGGATGCTCAAGCTGCGTCTGAAGGGTCTGAAGCTCTTCGACAAGAAGCCCATGCCCACCTGGGGCTCCGACCTCACCGGCATCGACTTCGACAACATCAAGTACTTCGTCCGCTCCACCGAGAAGCAGGCGGCCACCTGGGAGGACCTCCCCCAGGACATCAAGAACACCTACGACAAGCTGGGCATCCCGGAGGCCGAGAAGCAGCGCCTCGTCGCCGGTGTCGCCGCCCAGTACGAGTCGGAGGTCGTCTACCACCAGATCCGCGAGGACCTGGAGGCCCAGGGCGTCATCTTCCTGGACACCGACACCGCCCTGAAGGAGCACCCCGAGCTCTTCCAGGAGTACTTCGGCACGGTCATCCCCGTCGGTGACAACAAGTTCGCCTCGCTGAACACCGCCGTGTGGTCCGGCGGCTCCTTCATCTACGTCCCGAAGGGTGTCCACGTCGACATCCCGCTGCAGGCCTACTTCCGGATCAACACGGAGAACATGGGCCAGTTCGAGCGGACGCTGATCATCGTCGACGAGGACGCCTACGTCCACTACGTCGAGGGCTGCACCGCCCCGATCTACTCCTCGGACTCGCTGCACAGCGCCGTCGTGGAGATCATCGTCAAGAAGGGCGGCCGCTGCCGCTACACGACCATCCAGAACTGGTCGAACAACGTCTACAACCTGGTCACCAAGCGCGCCGTGGCCTACGAGGGCGCGACCATGGAGTGGGTCGACGGCAACATCGGCTCCAAGGTGACGATGAAGTACCCCGCCGTCTACCTGATGGGCGAGCACGCCAAGGGCGAGACGCTGTCCATCGCCTTCTCCGGCCAGGGCCAGCACCAGGACGCCGGCGCCAAGATGGTCCACATGGCGCCGAACACCTCCTCCAACATCGTCTCCAAGTCGGTGGCGCGAGGCGGCGGCCGCACCTCCTACCGCGGCCTGATCGAGATCGGCGAGGGCGCCCACGGCTCCAAGTCGAACGTGCTCTGCGACGCCCTGCTCGTGGACACCATCTCCCGCTCGGACACCTACCCCTACGTCGACGTCCGCGAGGACGACGTCTCCATGGGCCACGAGGCGACCGTCTCCAAGGTCAGCGACGACCAGCTCTTCTACCTGATGAGCCGCGGTCTCTCCGAGGACGAGGCAATGGCCATGATCGTGCGCGGCTTCGTCGAGCCGATCGCCCGCGAGCTCCCCATGGAGTACGCGCTGGAGCTCAACCGGCTGATCGAGCTGCAGATGGAAGGCTCCGTCGGCTGACCTTCCCCCGCCCCCGGGCGGGGGAGGGGCACGGACGCCCCCCGACCGCAGCGAACCCTTTGTGACAGGAAGAGAGCACGACGACAGCCATGGCTGACAACACCCCCGCCGGCAGCACGACCGACGGCGCCATCCAGGTGGGCGGGCCCCAGCAGCCCATCGACGCGCGCGTGAGCGCCCCCGCCTCGTACGACGTCGCGGACTTCCCCGTGCCGCACGGCCGTGAGGAGGAGTGGCGGTTCACCCCGCTGCAGCGCCTCCGCGGCCTGCACGACGGCACCGCCGTGGCGAACGGCGGCGGCGTCAAGGTCGAGGTGAGCGCCCCCGCGGGCGTCACCGTGGAGACCGTCGGCCGCGACGACGCCCGCCTCGGCCGGGCCGGCAAGCCCGTCGACCGCGTCGCCGCCCAGGCCTACAGCTCCTTCGAGAAGGCCTCGGTCGTCTCGATCCCGAAGGACGCCGTGCTCACCGAGCCCGTCACGATCTCCGTGCACGGCGAGGGCGGCGTGGCCTTCGGCCACCAGGTCGTCGAGGTCGGCGCCTTCGCCGAGGCCGTCGTCGTCCTCGACCACACCGGCGACACCACGCTCGCCGCCAACGTCGAGTTCCTCGTCGGCGACGGCGCCAAGCTCACCGTCGTCTCCGTCCAGGACTGGGACGCCACCGCGGTGCACGCCGCCCAGCACACCGCGCTGGTCGGCCGCGACGCCTCGTTCAAGTCCGTCATCGTCACCTTCGGCGGCGACCTGGTCCGCCTCCACCCCCGGGTCGTCTACGGCGCCCCCGGCGGCGAGGCCGAGCTCTACGGCCTCTACTTCACGGACAAGGGGCAGCACCAGGAGCACCGCCTCTTCGTCGACCACGACACCCCGCACTGCCGCAGCAACGTCGCCTACAAGGGCGCGCTGCAGGGCCAGGACGCCCACGCCGTCTGGATCGGCGACGTCCTGATCCGCGCCGCGGCCGAGGGCACCGACACCTACGAGCTCAACCGCAACCTGGTCCTCACCGACGGCGCCCGCGTCGACTCCGTGCCCAACCTGGAGATCGAGACCGGTGAGATCGTCGGCGCCGGCCACGCCTCCGCCACCGGCCGCTTCGACGACGAGCAGCTGTTCTACCTGATGGCCCGCGGCATCCCGGCCGACGAGGCCCGCCGCCTGGTCGTCCGCGGCTTCTTCGCCGAGCTGGTCCAGCAGATCGGCATCCCGGAACTCGAGGAGCGCCTCATCGCCAAGATCGAGGCCGAGCTGGAGGCGTCGGTGGCATGAGCGAGACCCCCTACGTCCGAGTGGCCGCGCTGAGCGACCTGGAGGAGGACACCCCCAAGCGGGTCGAGATCGACGGCGTCCCCGTCTCCCTCGTCCGCACGGAGGGAGAGGTCTTCGCCATCAACGACATCTGCTCGCACGCGAATGTCTCGCTCTCCGAGGGCGAGGTGGAGGACTGCGCCATCGAGTGCTGGCTGCACGGCTCCAGCTTCGACCTGCGCACCGGAAAGCCCTCCGGCCTGCCCGCCACGCGCCCCGTCCCCGTATACCCCGTCAAGATCGAAGGGGACGACGTGCTCGTCTCCGTCACCCAGGAGTCCTGAGTTCCCCATGGCAACGCTTGAGATCCACGACCTGCACGTCTCCGTCGAAGCCGAGAACGGCCCGCGCGAGATCCTCAAGGGCGTCGACCTGACCGTGAAGCAGGGCGAGACCCACGCCATCATGGGCCCCAACGGCTCCGGCAAGTCGACCCTGGCGTACTCCCTCGCGGGTCACCCCAAGTACACGATCACCGGCGGCACCGTCACCCTCGACGGCGAGGACGTCCTGGAGATGTCCGTCGACGAGCGCGCCCGCGCCGGCGTCTTCCTCGCCATGCAGTACCCGGTCGAGGTGCCCGGCGTCTCCGTCTCCAACTTCCTGCGCACCTCCGCCACCGCCATCCGCGGCGAGGCCCCCAAGCTGCGCACCTGGGTGAAGGAGGTCAAGGAGGCCATGGAGCGCCTCAACATGGACCCCGCCTTCGCCGAGCGCAACGTCAACGAGGGCTTCTCCGGCGGTGAGAAGAAGCGCCACGAGATCCTTCAGCTGGAGCTCCTCAAGCCGAAGATCGCGATCCTCGACGAGACCGACTCCGGCCTCGACGTCGACGCCCTGCGCCAGGTCTCCGAGGGCGTCAACCGCGTCCGCGAGACCGGTGAGGTCGGCACCCTGCTGATCACGCACTACACGCGCATCCTGCGCTACATCAAGCCCGACTTCGTGCACGTCTTCTCCGGCGGCCGCATCGTCGAGTCCGGCGGCGCCGAGCTGGCCGACAAGCTGGAGTCCGAGGGCTACGAGGCCTACCAGACGAAGGGCGGCGTAACCGCGTGACCATACTGCCGGGCCTCCTCGACACCGAGGCGATTCGCAAGGACTTCCCCATCCTGGACCGCACGGTCCACGACGGTAAGAAGATCGTCTACCTGGACTCCGCGGCCACCTCCCAGAAGCCGCGCCAGGTGCTCGACGCGCTCAACGCGTACTACGAGCGGCACAACGCCAACGTCCACCGCGGCGTCTACACCATCGCCGAGGAGGCCACGGCGCTGTACGAGGGCGCCCGCGACAAGGTCGCCGCCTTCATCAACGCGCCCAGCCGCGACGAGGTCATCTTCACCAAGAACGCCTCCGAGTCGCTCAACCTCGTGGCCAACATGCTCGGCTGGGCCGACGAGCCCTACCGGGTCGACCACGAGACCGAGATCGTCATCACGGAGATGGAGCACCACTCCAACATCGTTCCGTGGCAGCTGCTCTCGCAGCGCACCGGCGCGAAGCTGAAGTGGTTCGGCCTCACCGACGACGGCCGGCTCGACCTGTCCGACATCGACGAGATCATCACCGAGAAGACCAAGGTCGTCTCGTTCGTGCTGGTCTCCAACATCCTGGGCACGCAGAACCCCGTCGAGACCATCGTCCGGCGCGCCCAGGAGGTCGGTGCGCTCGTCGTGATCGACGCCTCCCAGGCCGCCCCGCACATGGTGCTGGACGTCCAGGCCCTCCAGGCCGACTTCGTGGCCTTCACCGGCCACAAGATGTGCGGCCCGACCGGCATCGGCGTCCTGTGGGGCCGCCAGGAGCTGCTGGAGGACCTCCCGCCGTTCCTCGGCGGCGGCGAGATGATCGAGACCGTCTCGATGCACTCCTCGACCTACGCCCCCGCGCCGCACAAGTTCGAGGCCGGTACGCCCCCGATCGCCCAGGCCGTCGGCCTCGGCGCCGCGGTGGACTACCTCTCCGCGATCGGCATGGAGAACATCGCCCGGCACGAGCACGCGATCACGCAGTACGCCGTGACCCGGCTCCAGGAGGTCCCGGACCTGCGGATCATCGGCCCCACCACGGCCGAGGACCGCGGCGCCACCATCTCCTTCACGCTCGGCGACATCCACCCGCACGACGTGGGCCAGGTCCTCGACGAGCAGGGCATCGCCGTCCGCGTCGGCCACCACTGCGCGCGGCCCGTCTGCCTGCGGTACGGAATTCCGGCGACCACACGGGCGTCGTTCTATCTGTACTCCACCCCCGGTGAGGTCGACGCCCTCGTCGCGGGTCTGGAGCACGTCCGGAACTTCTTCGGGTAGAGCGGGGATCTTGTGAAGCTGGATTCGATGTACCAGGACGTCATCCTGGACCACTACAAGCACCCGCACGGCCGGGGCTTGCGGGACGGCGACGCCGAGGTACACCACGTCAACCCGACCTGCGGTGACGAGATCACGCTGCGGGTGCGCCTGGCGGGCGGCACCATCGAGGACGTCTCGTACGAGGGCCAGGGCTGCTCCATCAGCCAGGCCAGCGCCTCGGTGCTCAACGAACTGCTCGTCGGCAAGGAGCTCGAGGAGGCGCAGCGGATCCAGGAGACCTTCCTGGAGCTGATGCAGTCCAAGGGCCGCATCGAGCCGGACGACGCCATGGAGGAGGTGCTGGAGGACGCGGTCGCGTTCGCCGGCGTCTCCAAGTATCCGGCCCGGGTGAAGTGTGCTCTGCTGAGCTGGATGGCGTGGAAGGACGCGACCGCCCAGGCCCTGGGCGAAGGCCCCGAAGACACTGCGAGGAAGACCGCATGAGTGACAACGCAGAGGTGACCACCAAGCCGGCCACCGAGGAAGAGGTCCGCGAGGCCCTCTACGACGTGGTCGACCCCGAGCTGGGCATCGACGTCGTCAATCTCGGCCTGATCTACGGCATCCACATCGACGACGCCAACATCGCCACCCTCGACATGACCCTCACGTCCGCGGCCTGCCCGCTGACCGACGTCATCGAGGACCAGGCCAAGTCGGCCACCGAGGGCATCGTCAACGAGCTCCGGATCAACTGGGTCTGGATGCCGCCGTGGGGCCCCGACAAGATCACGGACGAGGGCCGCGAGCAGCTCCGCGCGCTCGGCTTCAACGTCTGAGCCGCCCTGCCGCGCAGGACATCCGCGACAGCCCGCCCCTGACCCCGGTCAGGAGGCGGGCTGTCGCCGTGCGGGGCTGTGATCCGGCGGACATCCGGTGCCGATCGGCGGCATGCTGCGCGACCGGTTCGCTTCGGGAGGGCACGTCCGGTTAGGTTTTCGGACATGACCGATGCTGTTGCCTCCCGTACCACCGGCGCCGTCGCCGCCGGCCTTGCCACGATCACCGAGGACGGGACCGTCCTCGACACCTGGTTCCCCGCCCCGGAGCTCACCGAGGACGCCGGCCCGGCCGGCACCGAGCGGCTGAGCGCCGAGCGCGCCAACGAGCTGCTCGGCGAGAACGCCCTCAAGGCCGCCGGCCCGGACCCGCGCCGCGGCGTCGAGGTCGTGGCCGTCCGTACGGTCATCGCCTCGCTGGACGACAAGCCGCTCGACGCCCACGACGCCTACCTGCGTCTGCACCTGCTCTCGCACCGCCTGGTGAAGCCGCACGGCCAGAGCCTGGACGGCATCTTCGGCCTGCTCGCCAACGTCGCCTGGACGTCGATCGGCCCCGTCGCCGTCGACCAGGTCGAGACGGTGCGCCTGAACGCCCGCGCCGAGGGCCTGCACCTGCAGGTGACCAGCATCGACAAGTTCCCCCGGATGACGGACTACGTCGCCCCGTCCGGCGTGCGCATCGCCGACGCCGACCGCGTCCGCCTGGGCGCCCACCTGGCCGCCGGCACCACCGTCATGCACGAGGGCTTCGTCAACTTCAACGCCGGCACGCTGGGCACCTCCATGGTCGAGGGCCGCATCAGCGCGGGCGTCGTCGTGGGCGACGGCTCCGACATCGGCGGCGGCGCCTCCACCATGGGCACCCTCTCCGGCGGTGGCAAGCAGATCATCTCCATCGGCGAGCGCTGCCTGCTCGGCGCCGAGTCGGGCATCGGCATCGCCCTCGGTGACGAGTGCGTGGTCGAGGCCGGCCTCTACGTGACCGCGGGCACCCGCGTCACCCTGCCGGACGGCCAGGTCGTCAAGGCGCTGGAGCTCTCCGGCGCCGACAACATCCTCTTCCGCCGCAACTCCACCACGGGCGCCGTCGAGGCCCGCCCGTACAAGAGCAGCTGGGGCGGCCTGAACGAGATCCTGCACAGCCACAACTGAGCCGTGCTCGCGCGAGCGGCCGCGCCCCCGCCCGGGGGTGCGGCCGCTCGCGCGTGGGATCAGAGGCCCTTGTACGCCTGGAGCAGTTCCTCCGTGCGCTCCGGGGCCGCCGGGCGGAGCGGCGCCCGCACCGGCCCGCCGGGCAGGCCGAGCGCGCTCAGCAGGGCCTTCGCCGTCACCGTGCCCGGCAGGCCCGACGCCATCATCAGCTCTATCAGGGGCAGCAGCCGTGCGTGCAGCCGGGCCGCCTCCGCGGTGTCGCCGCGGTCGTACGCGTCGAGCACCGACGCCACCGCCCCGCCCGCGACGTTCGCGACCGTGCTGATGTATCCGACGCCTCCCACCGAGCGCAGCGGAAGGTTCAGCTCCTCGCAGCCCGAGTAGTAGGCGAGGTCCGTCGCGGCGATGACCTTCGAGCTGCCCAGCATGTCGTAGGCGCAGTCCTTGACGCCGGCGATGCGCGGGTGCTCGGCGAGCCGCAGCATGGTGGCGGGCTCGATCCGGGTGCCCGTGCGGCCGGGGATGTCGTAGAGCATCACCGGCAGGCCGGTCGCGCCGGCCACGGTCAGGAAGTGCTCGGCGATGTCCTCCTGCGGCGGCTTGCTGTAGTACGGGGTCACCACCAGCAGCCCGTGCGCCCCGGCCGCCTCGGCCGCCCGGGCCAGCTCGACGGTGTGCCGGGTGTCGGCCGTGCCGACGCCCGCGGTGATCCGCGCCCGGTCGCCGACGGCCTCCGCCACGGCGCGGACGAGCGCGCTCTTCTCCGCGTCGCTGGTGGTCGGCGACTCGCCGGTGGTGCCGCTGAGGACGAGCCCGTCGCAGCCGCCCTCCCCGACGAGGTGGTCGGCGAGGGCTTGCGCCCCGTCGAGGTCGAGCTCCCCCTCCGGGGTGAAGGGGGTGACCATGGCACAGACCGTACGGCCGAAGGGGCCGGCGGGAGGGCCGGCGGGAGGAGTGAGCGTCATGGACGCGATTCTCCGCCCCCTCGACCGTACAGGTCTATTTAATTGTTCTCGGCGTGATGTGTAAGCAGTGCTACGGCTTTACGGCTTCCAGCGCAGCACCTGCGGGTCGTGGTCGCTCGCCTGGTCGGCGAACTCCGCGTTGACGTGGACGATGTCGTAGTCCACGCGGCGCACGTGAGAGCTGGTCAGGATGTGGTCCAGCACCTGGGAGTTGCCCTGGTAGACGTAGCCGTAGCGCTGGTCGCGCGGCAGCCGCGCGACCTGGTCGGTGAGGACCTTGCCCGCGGTGAGAGCCTTCAGCGCGGGCGAGAACTGGTAGTCGTTCAGGTCGCCCGCGACGATGACGTTCGCCTGCCGGTCGGCGGCCAGCAGCTGCTTGACGAACCCGTTCACGGCCTGGGCCTGCTGCTTGCGCTGCACCTCGGAGGACCGGGCCGGGGGCTGGAAGCGGCTGTCGAGGCCCTGGTCGCCGCCCTTCGAGTTGAAGTGGTTGGCGACGACGAAGACCCGCTGCCCCCGGAAGGTGAACTGGCCCGCGAGCGGCTTGCGGCTGTCCTTCCACGCGGGGTTCGCGGGGTCGACCCGGCCGGGGGAGGCGGACAGCGCGGCCTTGCCGCCCTGGCGGACGACCTTCACCGGGGTCGTGGAACCGCCGCCGGGCGTGTCGGTGAACGAGACCCGGGCGGGGTTGAAGAGGAACGCGGTACGGATGTTGCCGCCGGGCTGGCCGCCGTCCTGGTCGTTGACCGGGTTGATCTGCCGCCACTCGTACGCCGGGCCGCCGGCCGCCTTGACGGCGTCCGTGAGCTTCTTCAGGGTCCGGTCCGCGTCCACGACGCCGTCGTCGGTGACGCCGTCGTTGTCCTGGACCTCCTCCACCGCGACGATGTCGGGCGACGCGAGGTTGGTGACCAGCCCGGACGCCAGCCGGTCGAACTTCGCCTGCGGCGTCCTGGGCGAGAGGTTCTCGACGTTGTACGTGGCGACCGCGAGCTCGTCGCCGCGCTGCTTGCGGGTGGTCTCGCGCTTCAGGCCCTTGCCGGCGAGCTTGCCCAGCTGGGTGGCCTGCAGGGTGTAGCCGCCGAAGTTGTCGTAGTCCAGCGGGCCGGCGGTGGTGCCGGTCAGCTCGTCGCCGACGTCGGCGACGGGGAAGGCGTGCTCGGCGTACGGGATCAGCGAGGCGACCTTGACGCGGCCGGCGTTCGGGTCGCGGTACGCGCCGTAGAGCGTGCCGCCGCGGCCCGTGCGGTTGTGCTTGGGCTCGGCGGTGACCCACAGCTCCTTGTGCGGGCTGGTCGCGCCGACGACGGGGGCGTCCTGCACGGAGACGCGCATGCCCTCCAGCGACTCGAAGCGGTCCAGGGCGTACGTGCCCGGTCGCAGCGGCAGCTTCTCGATCGAGCCGCCGTGCGCGTCGGGCGCGTAGCGGTCCGGGATCTCCGAGGCGCGGAGCCGGACCGGGGCCGGCAGGGCGTTGCCGGAGGACTGCACGTGCCAGGTGGCCCTGGTGAGCTGGGTGACCGACTGCAGGCCGGCCGCCTCGCCGCCCGGGTAGTACTCGGTGACGGTGCCGGCCACGGTCACGGCGTCGCCCACGGCCACGGACGGGGTGGTGGAGCCGGTGAAGACGAAGATGCCCTCGCTGGTGGCGTCGTTGCGGTCCGGGTGCGGGTCCTGGAGCCAGAAGCCGCGGGAGCCGCCGAAGGCGCGGACGGCGGTGACGACGCCCGGCACGTCCGACACCTTCTGGCCGGCGAGCGGGGAGATGCGGGTGGTGCCCTGGATGTCGTGGATGCGCAGGCCCTCGGCGCTCGCCGCCTGCGGGGCCGCGAGCAGCCCGGCCGCGAGCGCGCCGGCGAGGAGGGAGCCGAGGGCCGCGGGTCTGCGCAGGGCGGTGCGGCGGGAGGGCGGGGGAGTGGGCACGGTGGCCTCCGGTAGGGAGAGGGAAAGGGCACGGCGGAGAACGGAGCGGAGCGGCGTGGGCCGGCGGGACCGGCGAGGAACGATGCCGGCTGACGTCCCGGAGCCCGCGTTGACGCGATCCTGACGATCTCTACGCGCGTCAATGTCTTGCGCGCCCAGGGAAGTTGTCAAGGTTCCGCGGGTAATCGTCAGCCGAATGCCCGTCGGCGGTCCGCCGAACCGGGCGGCCGGACGGAAATCCCGTCTACGCTTGGGCAGCGCGCCCGGTCCGCGGCGCCGCGTGCCCCGCGCATGCCGCACCGCACGTCAGGCGGCATGCCGCACGGCACGTGCCCCGAATGTGCCCCGACGTACGTCACGACGAGGAGAGACCCCCCTGATGTCCGGAGACCGTCCGACCATGCCGCCGGTGCGGCTCCCCTCCGACGCGGAGCTCGCGCGCGACGCGCTGGCCGCGCCGCTGCTCGCCCGCGCGGCGAAGCTCGCGCGCTGGGCCGGCAAGGAGGGCATCCCGGTCGGGGTCGGCGGTGAGCTGCTCGCGGAGCAGCTGCGGGCGGCGACGGAGCTCCTGGGGCTCGCGGGCGACGAGGACGGCGACGCCTACGCGATGGACGCGTGGCAGCACGCGCTGGACACCGGGCTGGTGGACTTCGAGGAGTTCGACGAGACCGGTGAGACCGGTGGGGCCGCCGTGGGCGATGAGGCCGGGGAGCCCGGCGAGGACGAGCCCCGGGGCACCGCCGTCGCGGGGGAGGAGCTCGCCACGCTCACCTCCGGGAGCCCCGCCGACATCCTGGAGCTGTGGCTCGCCGGCCTCGACAACGTCCTGGCCGACGCCGCGGCGCCCGACCTCGGCGACATCGCCGACCGGATCGCCGAGGGCGGCGACCTCGACCTCGACTCCCTCGACTGGGACCCCGAGGGCGAGGCCGACTTCCTCGACGGCGTCCTCGGCAACCTCTACCTGCTCACCGCGCTGGAGCAGAGCGACGCCGAGCGGCCCGTACCGCTGCCGGCGCTCGCCGCCTCCATGATCGTGCCGGACGACATGGACGAGCCCACGGACGACATCCTCGAAGAGGTCTCCGACGCGATGATGCGCCTGGACGACCAGTTCCGGCTGCTCGCGCCCACCGGGATCATCGCCTACCGGCCCGTCGACGAGTCCCTCATCGAGGAGGTCGACGGCGAGGGCCACATCCGCGAGTCCGTCGACGCCGTCGACTCCGAGAGCCCCGAGGAGGAGGACGTCAGCCGCTACGGCATGGTCTCCCTCACCCCGCTCGGCGTCCTCGCCGTCCGGGCCCGGATGCAGGACGCGGGCGTCGACGCCCCCGCCGTCGGCGACCTCGCCGACCAGGGCGCGGACGCGCTCCTGGCCGCCCTGCCGGGCCACCCGGAGACGGCCGCCCGCGCGGAGGCCGAGCTGTGGCTCGCCCGCCGGACGCCCGTGGACGCGGCCCGCGAGCTGCTGGCCGCCGGGCGCGGCAGCGACGCGGACGGGCCGTCGCGCCGCCTCGCCTGCCAGCAGACGCTCTCCCTCCTCGGCACCGGCGCCGAGCCGGCCGTGCGGGAGGTCCTCGACGACCGCGAGCTGGGCGGGCTCGCCCGCGTGTGGCTCGCCGAGCACGGTGCGGCGGACGTGCCCGAGCCGGGCGAGGACATGGTCTTCTGGCTGACCGTCGACACGATCGCCGCCCAGCTGGCCGTCTCCGGCGACACGGACGAGCTGCGCGGGCTGGTGGAGGGCCTGGTCGGGCAGCACAGCGGCTTCTTCGACGCGGCGTGGCGGGTGGACCACCCGGCGACGGCGGACGTCCTGGAGGCGATGGGCCGTCTCCACCCGGAGAAGAAGGTGGCCAAGGAAGCCCGCAAGGCGGCCTTCAAGGCCCGCTCCCAGCGACGCTGATCCCCTTACGGGGCCGGGGGCGGGGCGGAGACGCCCCGTGCCCCGCGGCGGAGCGGTGCGAAGGGGCGCCGGGCGTTGTTTCCCGGGCGCCCCGCGCTCCGTTCCGCGCGCTTCTCGTGGTGTTCATACGCTATTCGGTGGGGAACGGGAACGTAGGCGCGTGAGCCCGCGGACCCTGGAGTGCAGATGACCCTCAGCCGAAGAGACTTCGCGAAGCGATCCACCCTCGCCGGCGCCGGACTGGCGCTGACCGGCAGCGTGGGGGTCCTCGCCAGTGCCCCCGGCGCGCTCGCCGCCGGCGTGCCGGAGCCGCGCGGGCCCCGCCCCCGGCCCGCCGTCCCGCCCGGCTACGGGCCCCTCGTGCCGGACCCGAAGGGCCTCCTCGCCCTGCCGGCCGGCTTCTCGTACCGCGTCGTCACCCGCGCGGGCGTCACCAGGCTGGAGTCGGGCGAGCCCACCCCGTCCAACCACGACGGCACCGCCGCATTCGAAGGCCCCCGCGGCGCCACCCTGCTCGTCAACAACCACGAGCTCAAGGGCCCCCGGGCCAACTGGAAGCACCCGGTGCCGCTCGCCGAGGGCCTCGTCTACGACCCCGCCGCGGCCGGCGGCTGCACCGTCGTCGAGGTCTCCCACGACGGCGAGCACACCGCCGAGTGGGTCGGCATCGCGGGCACGTCCACCAACTGCGCCGGCGGCGCGACCCCTTGGGGCACGTGGCTGACCTGCGAGGAGACCGAGGACAAGGCCGGCCAGAACGGGATGACGAAGACGCACGGCTACGTCTTCGAGGTCGACCCGCACGACCGCCGCGCCAATCGCGCTCCCAAGCCCGTCAAGGCCCTCGGCCGGTACGCCCACGAGGCCGTCGTCACCGACCCCTCCCGCGGCCACCTCTACCTCACCGAGGACGCGGCGGGCCCCAACGGCCTGTTCTACCGCTGGACGCCGCCGCCCGGCTTCCGGCACGGCCGCGGCCGGCTGCGCACGCTCGCCGACGACGCGGGCAGGCTGCAGGCCTTCAAGTGCTTCGACTCCGGCGGCCGGTTCGTCGACGACCTGTCCCGCGCCACCCGCCCCGGCACGGTGTACGGGGTCGACTGGGTGGACGTGCCCGACCGCGACGCGGCATCGGTCTCCGTCCGCAAGCAGTTCAAGGACGGCGGGGTCACCCGCGCCCGCAAGCTGGAGGGCATGTGGTGGGGCGACGGAGGCGCGTACGTCGTGTCGTCCTTCGCCCGCGAGGAGAGCCCCGTCCAGCACGACGGCCAGGTGTGGTTCTACGACCCCCGGCGCCGCACCCTCACCCTGAAGGTCCGCTTCGGCGTCAACCGGCACCCGGAGCGGGACGGCGCCTTCGACGGCCCGGACAACATCACCGTCTCCCCGCACGGCGGCCTGGTCATAGCCGAGGACGGCGAGGGCGTGCAGCACCTCTTCGGCGCCCTGGACGACGGCCGCACGTACCCCATCGCCCGCAACGAACTCAACAATGGCACCGCGCAGAAGCCCGAGTACAGCGAGTTCACCGGCGTCACCTTCTCGCCCGACGGCAGGACGCTCTTCGCCAACATCCAGGAGCCCGGCATCATGCTGGCGATCACCGGCCCCTGGCGGCGTCAGGGCAGGTGAGGGGAGCCCCGCCGGGCCCTCACCGGGCCCCCGGGGAGCCCCGGCGGCAGCCCCGCCGGGAATCCTGAGCGGTCGCCCTTGTTGGAACAGGGGTGACCGCGACCATCCGGCTCTCCGTACTCGACCGCTCCCGCACCCGCCGGGGCCGCCCGCCGGGCGAGGCGCTGCGCGACACCGTGCGGTTCGCGCAGCAGACCGAGGCGCTCGGCTACCACCGCTTCTGGGTCGCGGAGCACCACGGCGTGCCGGGCGTGGCGGGCTCGGCGCCGACCGTGCTGGCCGCGGCGGTCGCCGCCGCGACCTCGCGGATCAGGGTCGGCACGGGCGGCGTGATGCTGCCCAACCACCGCACACTGGTGGTCGCCGAGCAGTTCGGGGTGCTGGAGTCCCTCTTCCCGGGCCGCATCGACATGGGCCTGGGCCGCTCGGTCGGCTTCACGGACGGCATCCGCCGGGCGCTGGGCACGGAGAAGGAGGCCATGGGGGACTTCGGCGCTCAGCTCGCCGAGCTGGAGGGCTGGTTCACGGACGGTCCGCGCCCGCACCCCGAGGTGCACGCCCGCCCGGCCGAGGGCCTGCGGATCCCCGCCTTCGTCCTGGCCAACGAGGCGGGCGCGGACCTGGCGGCCGCCGCCGGCGCGGCCCTGGTCATCGGCGGCCTCACCGGCGACGAGCGCACGCTGGCCGCCATCGGCCGCTACCGGGCCGCCTTCCGGCCCTCGGCGTGGTGGCAGCAGCCGTACGTCGTGGTGGCGGGCAACGTGGCCGTCGCCGCCACCCGCGAGGAGGCCCGCCGCCTGCTGGTCCCCGAGGCGTGGGCCCTGGCCCACTCCCGTACGCACGGCGTCTTCCCGCCCCTGGAGCCCGCGGAGGAGACCGAGGCGCGGGCGATGACCGACCGGGAGCGCCGGCTGTACGAGGACGGGCTGCGCGGGCACCTCCACGGCACGGAGGACGACGTGGCCGCCGCGCTCGGCACGCTCCTCGACCGCAGCGGCGCCGACGAGGTGCTGGTCACCACGTCCTCGTACGACAGGGAGGCCCTGCTGGACTCGTACCGCCGGCTGGCCCGGATCGCCGTGGGCACGGGAGTGCCCGTCTGACGGTTCCGCCGGATCCGGCGCTGCCGCAGCACGGCGCCGGGGCGGCACCGGTCCCGGGGCGGTCCGGCCCGCTTCCCGTCCGCCCTGCCCCGGCGCGCGTCCTACAGCGCCTGCGCCGCCGGCTTGACCAGGTCGCGGACCGTGCGGGACTTCACGAACTCGCCGAGGGCGGTCATCTCCCACTCGCCCGAGTACTGCCGGACGAACTTGGCCATCAGCACGCCGGTCTTGGGCTCCGCGCCGGTCAGGTCGAAGCGCACCAGCTCCTCGCCGGTGCGGGCGTCGAGGAGGCGGCAGTACGCCTTGGCGACCTCGCTGAACTTCTGGCCGTTGAAGGAGCTGACGGTGAAGACCAGGCCGGTGACCTCCGGCGGCAGCCCCTGCATGTGCACGGTGATCGTCTCGTCGTCGCCGGAGCCCTCGCCGGTGAGGTTGTCGCCGGAGTGCTGGATGGCGCCGTTGAGGATCTGCAGCTTGCCGAAGTAGCAGGCGTCGATCATGTTGCGGTCGGGGCCGTAGGCGATGACGGAGGCGTCCAGGTCGATGGCCCGGCCGCCCCAGGCCGGCTCCCAGCCGAGGCCCATCTTCACCGACTGCGTCAGCGGCCGGCCGCCCTTGACCAGGGACACCGTCTGGTTCTTCTGCAGGCTGACCCGGCCCTTGTCCAGGTTGATCTTCCCGCTGCCGGGGGCGGGGGCGGGCGCCGCCGGGGGCGCGGCGGGCACGGGCGGGGCGGCCGCCGGCATGGGCGGGGCGGCGACGGGCGGCTGCACGGGGGCGGCGGGAGCAGGGACCGGCGCGGCGGCCGCGGGCTCCTCCACGCTCACGCCGAAGTCGGTGGCGATCCCCGCCAGGCCGTCGGCGTACCCCTGGCCGACCGCGCGCACCTTCCAGGCGCCCGCCCGCCGGTAGACCTCCACGACGACGAGCGCGGTCTCCGAGCCCAGCCGCGGCGGGGTGAACGTGGCCAGGACCGAGCCGTCGTCCGCATTGCGCACGGTGGCGGTGGGCTCGGCGCCGGCGAACGTCGCGCCCCGGGCGTCCGGGCTCGCCGTCACCACGATCTTGTCGATGGCGGCGGGGACGGCGGCGGTGTCCACCGTGATGGCGTCGGGCACGCCGCCGGACGCGGCGCGGTGGCTCACGCCCGGCCCGGAGGGCTGGTTGTAGAAGACGAAGTCGTCGTCGGAGCGCACCTTGCCGTCGGCGGTGAGCAGCAGGCCCGATACGTCGAGCCGCACCGGGGCGGTGACGTCCACCGTCACGCGGGCGACGGAGAGCGGGATGTTCGAGCCGGGTGTCATAGCGGTCATGTCCCGGGTAACGAGCGGCCGCTCTTTGCGGTTCCATTACCGAATGCCTGATGCCGTCCCGTTACGGACGGGGCCGCCGCAGGTCAGCCCGGGTGCCAGCGGGGCGGCTCGGTGCCGCAGAACTCTCCGCCGACGAGCCCGGCGCCCTCCCGCACGGTCCCCCGCTCCGCGGCGAGCAGGGCGGCCGCGTACGGCTCCGAGTCGTCCTGGGGCGCGTAGCCGAGCGCGCGGGCGGAGGACAGGTCCCACCAGGCCCGGGTGTTGGCGGAGCTGCCGTAGACGACGGTGTGGCCGACGTCCTCGGCGGTGAGCGCGGCGTGCACGAGCCGCGCGCAGTCGGCGGGGCTCAGCCAGACCGACAGCATGCGCACCGACTTCGGCTCGGGGAAGCAGGCGCCGATGCGCAGGGACACGGTCTCGATGCCGTGCCGGTCCCGGTAGAGGGAGGCGAGGTCCTCGCCGAAGCACTTGGAGAGGCCGTAGAAGGTGTCGGGGCGGTGCGGGGTCTCCACCGGCAGCGGCGGGGCGCCCTCGGCGGGCAGGGGCGTGAAGCCGACGGCGTGGTTGCTGGAGGCGAGCACCACGCGTCGTACGCCCGCTTCCCGTACGGCCTCGTAAAGGCGGTACGTGCCCTCCACGTTGGCGCGCAGGACGTCCGCGAACGGTGCCTCGGCGGGGATCCCCGCCAGGTGGACGACCGCGTCCACGCCGCCGAGGGCCGCGCGCAGCGCCGCGTGGCCGGCCGGGTCGGCGAGGTCCGCGGTGACGGCGTCCGGCTCGCCCGGCACGGGCCGCACGTCCAGGAGGCGCAGGCGGTGGCCGTGAGCGGGCAGCAGGGTGCGCAGGTGGGTGCCGATGCGGCCGGCGGCGCCGGTGAGGAGGACGGTGCGGGACGCGGGCATGGCCGGGCCTCCTGAGAAGCGGAATTGTCCAATCCGATTATTCCGTACGGGAGATGACGCTGATCACGAAATAACCGGGCGCCCGTCCGGCTTCATCCCACCGAAGGCACCACTTGAACCACAAGGAGCACACATGCCGATCCCGACCGCCGCTCAGGAAACCGTCGTCCAGGGCACCGTCGCCAAGGGCTACGAGGGCGTGCGCGAGGCCTTCGCCTCCACCTTCGCCGAGGAGCGCGCCGGACACTCCGCCCAGCTCGCCGCCTACGTGCACGGCGAGCAGGTCGTCGACCTGTGGGGCGGGCCCGGCTTCGAGGGCGACTCGCTCACCGGCGTGTTCTCCTCCACCAAGGGCGCGGCCCACCTCGTCGTCGCCCTCCTCGTCCAGGACGGCACGCTCGACCTCGACCGCGCCGTGGCCCACTACTGGCCCGAGTTCGCCGCCGAAGGGAAGGGCTCCGTCACCCTGCGGGACCTCCTCGCCCACCGGGCCGGCGTCATCGGCGCCGAGGACGGCTTCACCCTGGAGGAGCTCGCGGACGACCGCGCCATCGCCGCCAAGCTGGCCGGCCAGCGGCCCTACTGGCGGCCCGGCACGGCCTTCGGCTACCACGCCTACGTCATCGGCGCCCTGACCGGCGAGGTCGTCCGCCGCGCCACGGGGCAGACCGTGCAGGAGCTCTACGAGGAGCGCATCCGCGCCCCGTACGGCCTCGACTTCCACATGGGCCTGCCCGAGGAGCACGAGCACCGCTTCCTCACCACCCTGCCCATGGACCCGACGCCGGGTCAGCAGCGCGTCCTGCAGGAGAACACCGCCGGCCCGCACAGCCTGTTCGGTGTCGCCTTCAACCTCAACCACGCCGTGCCGACCGTCCTGGAGGAGCTGCCGAACCACCGCCTCATACGCGCCGCCGGCCCCGCCTCCGTCGGCGGTACGGCCTCCGCGCGCGGCCTCGCCGGCATGTACGCGGCCGCCATCAGCGGCCTCAACGGCAAGGAGCCGCTGCTCACGCCGGCCACGGCTGCCGAGTTCGCGCAGGTCCACTCGGCCGGCCGGGACCTCGTCGCGGGCAGGTTCGGGGCGTTCGGCCTCGGCTTCGGCAACATGTCCGTGGAGAAGTTCCCCTTCCTCGGCGCCCGCGCCTTCGGCCACGGCGGCGCCGCCGGCTCCCAGGCCTTCGCCGACCCGTCCACCGGCCTGGCCTTCGGCTACAACCGCCGCCGCTACGCGTTCCCCGGCGACTCGGAGGTCCACCTCCCGCTCCTGGCCCGCGCGGTCCACGAGGCGGTCACGACGGCCGTCTGAGGGGCCGCCCCTGCGGGGGCGTCCGGCTGAGGCCCGGCGTCCGCCACCCGCCCGGAGGGGGTCACCGCGGAGAGACGAAACCGCACTCGTACGCCGCGATGACCGCCTGCGTGCGGTTGCGGACACCCAGCTTGGCCAGTGCGCCCGCCACATGGGTCTTCACCGTCGCCGCGCCGAGGGCCAGCTGGTCGGCGATCTCGGCGTTCGACAGGCCGCGGGCCATCAGGCGCAGGACCTCCGCCTCCCTCTCCGACAGCTGGGCCCGCAGCTTCCCCGCGGCCGCCCGGGCCCGCCGCGCCTCCGCGTGCTCGGCCGCGAGCGCGCGCACGGCGGCGGGGAACAGCAGCGAATCGCTGCGGGCCACCAGCCGGACGGCCTGGACGAGTTCGTCCGCGCCCGACCGCTTGAGCAGGAAGCCGCTGGCCCCCGCGCGCAGCGCGTCGTACACGTAACTGTCGTTCTCGAACGTCGTGACGACGATGACGCGCGGCGGCGCGTCCATGCCGCCCACCAGCTGCTCCGTGGCCCGGATCCCGTCGACCTCCGGCATCCGCACGTCCATCAGCACGACGTCCGGCCGCAGCTCGCGGACGACGGAGACCGCCTCCGCGCCGGTCGTGGCCTCGCCGACGACCTCCAGGTCCTCCTCCGCGCCCAGGATCGCCCGCAGGGCCGTCCGCACCATGCGCTCGTCGTCGGCCAGCACGATCCGCAGCGGCGCCGTCACCGGCCCGCACCCCCGCCCAGCGGCAGGCGGACGGCGAGCCGCCACACCCCGTCGCGCTCGCCCGCGCTGCTGCTGCCGCGCAGCAGCCGGGCGCGCTCGGCTATGCCCGTCAGCCCGCGCCCGCCACCGCTGCGGCGCTGCGCACGGGTCTTCCCGGGCCCCACCGGATTCTCCAAAGCGACCTCCACGGCCTCGTCGTCGACAGTGATCCTCAGCAGCACGGGCACCCGGCCCGCGTGCCGCAGGGCATTGGTGAGCCCCTCCTGCACGATCCGGTACGCCTCGCGGGAGACGACCGGCGGTACGCGCTCCAGCGCCGGCGGCGCGGCGAGCGCGACCGTGCCGCCCGCCGCCCGGGTGCGCTCCAGCAGCCCGCCGAGGTCGGCGAGGGTCGGGGCGGGCGCGGCGGAGGCGGCGCCGTCCTCGCGCAGCAGCCCCAGGACGGTGTCCAGCTCGCCGACCGCCTCGCGCGTGGTCTCCTCGATGGCGGCCAGCGCCTGCCGGGCGAACTCCGGGTCGGCGTCGAGGACCTTGCGCGCGGCGCTCGCCTGCAGCGTCACCGCGCTCAGGGCGTGCCCCACCGAGTCGTGCAGCTCGCGCGCCAGCCGGTTGCGCAGGGCCAGCCGCATGGCGTGCTGCTCGGCGGCCGCCAGCCGGTCGGCGGCGCTCGGCCCGAGCAGGACGGGCGCGCAGCGCGCGAGCAGCGCCCCCGTGCCGCTGGACACCGCGAGGAGCAGGACCAGCACCGCCACCCCCGCGGGCGGTGCCAGGAGACTCCACGGCAGCGTCAGCCCGCCGAGCCCGTAGGGGGCGTCCTTGCCGCCGGGCACGCCGGTGACCGGCAGGGCGATCAGCATCAGCGCGAAGGGAGGCGTGGCCAGCGACATGCCGCTCACGATGCCGCCGGCCATCAGGTGCAGGGTGTACCACAGGGCGGTCCGCCCGCGCGCGGCCCACGAACCCGCCGGCCCCGTCGCGAGCGCCTCCTCGGGCAGCCCGCACAGGGCGCGCGCCGCCGTGGACTCCAGCGTCCGCGCCAGCGGCACCAACGCCGTCACCGCCGCGGGCACCAGCGCCAGCGCGAAGACGCCGAGCTGCCGGCCCAGGCCGGTGGGGAACAGGACGTTCGTGCTGCTGGTGAAGACGGACGTGAGCGTGCTCGCCAGCAGGTAGTACGGCATCAGCAGCGCGCCGCCGATCAGGAGGTGCACCCACCGGAGCCGGGCGCGGCGGCCCAGCAGCGCACGGGCCCCGCGCCGTCCGCGCCGCACGAGAGCCGTCACGGAGCGAGGCACGCCGCGCGCCGGGCGAAGAAGCCCGTCCCCGCGGCGAGGAGCAGCAGACCGGTGATCACCTGCACAGCGTAGGTGACGGCCATCGGCGCCGTCGGCCCCCGGCCGTCGGCGGCCAGCGACGTCATCAGCGCGAGCAACTGCCAGCCGCCCCACGCCGCCGACGCCGCCGATCCCACCCCCGCGAGGATCAGCGGCACGCGCAGCGGGAGGCCGCCGGCCCGGCCGGAGAGCAGCAGCACGACACCCGCGACCGTCGCCCCCGCGTACAGCACGTAACCCGACTCCCCGGCCGCGAAGGCGCCGCCGTACTCGCGGGCCAGTTCGGGCGACAGTCCCACCGGCCGGCCGCACGCCCACAGCAGGTGGACGCCGCCGGTCACCACGGCCAGCACCGCCGCCACGGTCGCCGCCGCCCGCTGCCCGCGCCCCGGAGCCGTGCGTCCAGGGCCGGCGACGCGGCCCTGCCACAGGTGGCCCCAGCGCTCACGGGCGTACGGCACGAACAGCGCGCCCAGGGCCAGCCCCTGGACGATGAAGCCCGTGTAGACCACGCCGAAGACCCACTCGTCCAGGAACGGCCGCTCGTCCCCGCCCCCGGAGCCGGCCGCCGAGCCGCCCAGGGCCCGCACCAGCAGCTGCGCCGGGAAGGCGTACATGATGGGCGTCAGCAGCCCGACCGCGCCCCACACCGGCAGGAGCAGGGCCCAGGCCGGGACGCGTCTGCCCCAGGGGCGGGTCAGCAGCACGGCGAGGACGACGACGGCGGCGTCCATCAGCACGGTCACGGCGTTGGCCGCGACCAGCCCCGCATCGGCGTCCCGCAGGACGCTGCCCTCCGGGATGCCGAGGTGACTGCCCGCCAGCCAGGCGACTTTGAGGGACAGATAGGGGAGGCAGGCGGCGATGGCCACCGTGCGGAGGGTGCGGCGTTTGGTGGTGTGGTCGTCCGGGACGGGCAGCGTCGTACTGGTCATGTGACCAGGGTTCCGCCGCGGGCGCCGCGGCGCCTCGGCCTGAACGGCGGACCTCCTCCGCCGTGCGGCGGAGCCGCCGCTCCTCCTTGCGGACGGCTCCGGCCCGTGGACGGCCCGATCACCGGCGCCGATAGTGGACGGATGGACGAGACGAGCAATGACGTGACGGCCATCGACGAGACGGCCATCGAGAACCTCGCACCCGCGCAGTTCGCGCCCGGGACCGTCTACTTGAACACCGCCGCCACCGGGCTCCTCCCCGCGGCGGCCGTCACCGCCATGAGCGAGGCGGCGACCGCGCACGCCCTGGGACGGCCCGGCAGTGAGGACCACTTCGCGGTGGTGGACGCCGTTCGCAGCGCCTTCGCCCGGCTGGTGGGCGTGCCGGCGCGGCGCGTGGCGACCGGGAGCTCCGCCGCGGTCTACTGCGGACTCATCGCCCAGTCGCTCCCGGAGGGTGCGGAAGTGCTCTGCGCCGAGGGCGACTTCAGCTCCCTGGTCAACCCGTTCCACGTCCGGGCCGCGCTGGAGGTGCGGACCGTGCCCCTGGAGAAGCTCGCCGCGGAGGTCCGGCCGGGTACGGCGCTGGTGGCGGTCAGCGCCGTGCAGTCGGCGGACGGCCGCATCGCCGACCTCGACGCGATCGGGGCGGCGGCCCGCGCGCACGGCGCCCGGACGCTCGTCGACATCAGCCAGTCCGCGGGGTGGCTGCCGACGGACGCCGGGGCCTTCGACTTCACCGTGTGCGTCGGCTACAAGTGGCTGATGGGGCCCCGGGGCACGGCGTTCCTCACCGTGCCGGAGGACCTGGGCGGCCTCACCCCCGTCTTCGCCGGATGGGTGGCCGCGGAGAAGCCGTGGGACAGCACGTACGGGCCGGTGACCGAGCTCGCCTCCTCGGCCCGCCGCTACGACGAGAACCCCGCCCTCCTGTCGTACACCGGGGCCCTGGCCGGCCTCCTGCTCATCGAGGAGCTCGGGACCGGGCGGATCGCCGCGCACGACCGCGCCCTCGCGGACCGCTTCCGCGCGGGGCTGGACCGGCTCGGCCACCGTCCCGTGCCGGCGGACGGCTCGCCCATCGTGTCCGTCCCCGGCCTGGACGCCCCCGCGGAGCGCCTCTCGGCGGCGGGCATCCGCGCCGGCGTCCGCGCGGGCCGCCTGCGCGTGGCGTTCCACCTGTACAACGGCGCCTCCGACGTGGACGCGGCACTGGAGGCCCTGGCGCGGCCGTGAGGCCCGGCACGGACGCGCCGATCGCGGCGCCGGGCATGCCGCCGGACTCTCACCGCGGTGGTCGCTCGCCGTTGCGGCGGAAGGGCGTCCTTCCGCCGCAACGGCGAGGACCGCAGGCCCGCCGGGAGGCGCTAGTTCACGGGGGTGAAGTCGCGCGCTCCTACGAACGACGGGCGCCGGCCGGGCGCGGCGAACGGTTCCGTCGCCGTGTTCTCCACGCTGTTGAACACGATGAACACGTTGCTCCGCGCGAACGGCGTGATGTTGTCGCCCGAACCGTGCATGCAGTTGCAGTCGAACCACGTCGCCGACCCGGCCGGGCCGGTGAAGAGCCGGATGCCGTGCTGGCCGGCCAGCTCGGCGAGGGCCGTGTCCGACGGCGTCCCCGCCTCCTGCATCCGCAGCGACCGCTTGTAGTTGTCCTGCGGCGTCGCACCCGCGCAGCCCAGGAACGTCCGGTGCGACCCCGGCATGATCATCAGGCCGCCGTTGGTCGGGAGGTTCTCCGTCAGCGCGATCGACACCGACACCGTCCGCATCCGCGGCAGCCCGTCCTCCGCGTGCCACGTCTCGAAGTCCGAGTGCCAGTAGAAGCCGGCGGCGCCGAAGCCCGGCTTGATGTTGACCCGCGACTGGTGGACGTAGACGTCCGAGCCGAGGATCTGCCGCGCCCGGCCCACCACGCGCGGGTCGCTCACCAGCCGGGCGAACACCTCGCTGATCCGGTGGACCTCGAACACCGACCGCACGTCCTGCGAGTGCGGTTCGACGACCGCTCTCTCGTCGGCCCGCACCGCCGGGTCACCGATCAGCCGGTCCAGCTCGGCGCGGAGGGCCGTCACCTCGTCCGGGGTGATCAGCTGGTCCACGGTGAGGAAGCCATCGCGTTCGTAGTCCGCGAGGCCGCCCGCGTCGATCGGCCCGGGGGCCGGGGCCCCGGATCCGGAGGGCCACACCACCGGATCCTGCCGGGGGACGGCGACCTCGTGCGTGCCGCGCGTGGGGTAGAGGTCGGTGACCGTGGTCATGGTTCAGCCCTCCTCCGTCAGCAGCGGGTAGACGCCGTTCTCGTCGTGGTCCTCCCGCCCGGTGACCGGAGGGTTGAAGACGCACACGCAGCGGAAGTCGGTCTTCGGGCGCAGGGTGTGCCGCTCGTGGCCGTCGAGCAGGTACATCGTGCCGGGCGAGATCCAGTGCTTCTCGCCGGTCTCGTCGTCGGTGAGCTCGGCCTCGCCCTCCACGCACAGCACGGCCTCGATGTGGTTGGCGTACCACATCGACGTCTCCGTCCCGGCGTACAGCACGGTCTCGTGCAGGGAGAAGCCGACCCGCTCCTTGGCGAGGACGATGCGCTTGCTCTCCCACGTGCCGCTGCGGGCCTTGACGTGCCGGTCGGTGCCTTCGATGTCCTGGAGGGAACGGACGATCATGTGAGTGCCTTTCTGTTCTGCTCTGTGCCTCGGTGCTGTGCTGTGCTGTGTTTTTCCGTGCTGTGCCGTGCCTTTCCGCTCAGGCCGTTTCGCGGACCGCGCGGGCGAGGATCCGCAGCCCCTCGTCCAGCTCCTCGGGGGAGATCGTCAGGGCGGGCAGCAGCTTGACGACCTCGCCCTCCGGGCCCGACGTCTCGATGAGCAGGCCGAGTTCGAAGGCCCGCCGGGAGACCGCCGAGGCGCGCGTCCGGTCGGCGAACTCCAGTCCCCACACGAGGCCGCGGCCGCGGTAGTGCGCCCCGGCCTCCGGGTGCTCGGCGCAGATGGCGCGCAGCGCCTCCTCGGCCTGCTCGCCGCGGGCGAGGGTCTGCTTCTCCATCTGCCCGTCGGTCCAGTACGCGTCGAGCGCCGCGGCCGCGGTGACGAAGGACGGGTTGTTGCCGCGGAACGTGCCGTTGTGCTCGCCGGGCTCCCAGACGTCGAGCTCCGGGCGGAAGAGGGTGAGCGACATCGGCAGTCCGTAGCCGCCGATGGACTTCGACAGCGTCACGATGTCCGGCGTGATGCCCGCCTCCTCGAAGGAGAAGAAGGCGCCGGTGCGGCCGCAGCCCATCTGGATGTCGTCGACGATCAGCAGCATGTCGTGCCGCTCGCACAGCGCGGCGAGCGCGCGCAGCCACTCGGGGCGGGCGACGTTGATGCCGCCCTCGCCCTGCACCGTCTCGACGATGACGGCGGCGGGGGTGTTCAGGCCCGAGCCCTGGTCGGCGAGGAGCCGCTCGAACCACAGGAAGTCGGGCACCTGGTCGTCGAGGTAGTGGTCGAAGGGCATGGGCGTGCCGTGGACGAGGGGGATGCCCGCGCCGGCCCGCTTGAAGGCGTTGCCGGTGACGGCGAGCGAGCCGAGCGACATGCCGTGGAAGGCGTTGGTGAAGGACACGATCGCCTCGCGGCCCTTGACCTTGCGGGCCAGCTTGAGCGCGGCCTCGACGGCGTTGGTGCCCGTCGGGCCGGGGAACATCACCTTGTACGGCAGGTCGCGCGGGCGCAGCACGACGTCCTGGAAGGCCTCCAGGAAGGCGCGCTTGGCGGTGGTCCCCATGTCCAGGCCGTGGGTGACGCCGTCGCGTTCGATGTAGTCGATCAGCGCGCGTTTGAGGACCGGGTTGTTGTGGCCGTAGTTGAGCGCGCCGGCACCGGCGAAGAAGTCGAGGTACGTGTGGCCGTCCTCGTCGTACATCCGGCTGCCCTGGGCCCGGTCGAAGACCGCGGGCCAGCTGCGGCAGTAGCTGCGCACCTCCGACTCCAGGGCCTCGAAGACGCTGAGTGCGGGCGGGGTGATGGTCATGGCAGTGCTCCGTTCGGTTGCTGTGCGCGAGGGCGTGCGCGGCCGGTACGTGGGTCCGGTGCGCGGATCAGTGCGTGAGGGGGCCGATGCGGTGCAGCACCTCGGGGTCGTGGCCGCTCTCGGGGAACAGTCCGCCGTCGAAGAGGACCTTCCGCTCGACGCCGGCGCCGTGCCGGGCGGCGAAGGAGGCGAAGAGGCGGTTGGAGGCGGTGTTTCCGGGCGTGACGGTGGTCTCGATCTCGGTGATGCCGGCGGCGCCCGCGGGGCCGCCGGGGCCGGCCGTCTCGCGGGCCACCCGGGCGACGAGGCTCTCGAGCAGCGCGGCGGCCAGGCCGCGGCCGCGGTGGGGGCGGTCCACGGCCACCTGCCACACCACGAGGGTGCGGGGGCGCTCGGGGCGGATGTAGCCGGTGATGAAGCCCGCGGGCTCCCCGTCGGCGGTGCGGCGGGCCACGGCCGAGGTCGCGGCGAAGTCGCGGCACCACAGCAGGTAGCTGTACGACGAGTTGAGGTCCAGGGTCCCGGAGTCGCGGGCGATGCGCCAGATCGCGGCTCCGTCCTCGACGCGCGGGGCGTCGATCGTGAGGTCCTCCGGAATTCCGGGGAATTCCCCGGAGGAGGCCGGGCGGGCACGTGCAAGGTCTGCTTGTGCGGCGGTCATGCGGAGGGAATTTACCTATGCGGATCGGAAATTGCATCGGGGGTCCGGGTTCCCCGGCAGGGGGTGGTTGTGTTATCGCGCGAAGGCGCGTGGGCGGGCGAGACGGTCGCTTAATGGGGTGATTTGCCCAGTAATATCCGGGCGAAAGGGATGGGGTGTGGAGTGTGTCACAGGTGATCGCGGGGCGGATGAATTCCCTTCCGGAAACGTAAGGAAAATGCTGCGTTTAGGGTGCGGGAAAGCGGGCAGGAGAATGCGCGGGGAGTTGTACGCGGAAATAGGAAATGCGGGTCGGGAAGGATTATCCCGGGCCGTCCGCGGCGGCCGGGGTCCCGGCGGCCGGCGGCCCCTTGGCGCGCGGGAGGAGCGGGCTCGTACAGTGCGGTCCATGAGCGACAGTGGGGTGCTGCACATCAAGGGGCGGGTGCTCGTCGGGGCGGACCCGGACGCCGTGCGCGACGAGTTGTGGGCCGTCGGCGGCCGGATCACCTTCGAACGGCCGGCGGGGGCGCGGGACGTCACCACGATCGAGGGCTGGGCGCTGCCCGGCCTCGTGGACGCGCACTGCCACGTGGGGCTCGACGCCCACGGGCCGGTCGACGAGTCCACGAGCGAGAAGCAGGCGCTGACCGAGCGGGACGCGGGGGCCCTGCTGCTGAGGGACGCCGGCTCGCCCTCGGACACGCGCTGGATCGACGACCGCGAGGACCTGCCGCGCATCATCCGGGCCGGCCGGCACATCGCGCGGACCCGCCGGTACATCCGCAACTACGCGCACGAGATCGAGCCCGAGGACCTCGTGGCGTACGTCGCGCGGGAGGCGCGCCGGGGGGACGGCTGGGTCAAGCTCGTCGGCGACTGGATCGACCGCGAGACGGGCGACCTGTCCGCCTGCTGGCCGCGCGGCGAGGTGGCGGCGGCCATCGCCGAGGCGCACCGGCTCGGGGCGCGGGTGACGGCGCACTGCTTCGCGGAGGAGACCCTGGCGCCCCTGGTGGAGGCCGGGATCGACTGCATCGAGCACGCGACCGGGCTCACCGAGGAGACCATTCCGCTGTTCGCGGAGCGGGGGGTCGCCATCGTGCCGACACTGGTCAACATCGCCACGTTCCCGCGGCTCGCGGAGGGCGGCGAGGCGAAGTTCCCGCGCTGGGCGGACCACATGCGGCGGCTGCACGCGCGGCGCTACGACACGGTGCGGGCGGCGTACGACGCGGGCGTCCCCGTCTTCGTCGGCACGGACGCGGGGGGCTCGCTCGCCCACGGCCTGGTCGGCCAGGAGGTCGCCGAACTCGTCAAGGCGGGCCTCCCCCCGGTCGCCGCCCTCGCCGCCACGACGTGGTCGGCCCGCGCCTGGCTCGGCCGCCCGGGCCTGGAAGAGGGCGCCCCGGCCGACCTCGTGGTCTACGGGACGGACCCCCGCGCGGACATCAGGGTCCTGGGCTCCCCGAGCCGCGTGATCCTGCGGGGCCGCGTCGTCCGCTGACGGCCCGCCGGGCCACGGTCACCTTCCGCGAGGAGCGTCGCGACGGGACATCCACGCCGCCACCGCCGCCCCCGAGACGTTGTGCCACACCGAGAAGACCGCCGCCGGCAGCGCCGCCGCCGGGCTGAAGTGGGCCGTGGCCAGGGACGCCGCCAGGCCCGAGTTCTGCATGCCCACTTCGAAGGCCATGGCACGGCTCGCCGGACGGCCCAGGCGGGCCACGCGGCCCGCCGCGTAGCCGAGGGCCAGGCCGAGGCCGTTGTGGAGGACGACGGCGAGGAGGACGAGGGCCGCCGCGTCCTTGATGCGGGACGCGCTGCCCGACACCACGATCAGGACGAGGACGGCGATCGTCAGCGCCGACAGCACCGGCAGGGCCCGCAGCACCCTGACGACGCGCCGCCCCGCCACCATCCGCACCAGCGCCCCGCCGACCACCGGCACGAGCACGGTCTTGAGGATGTCGGTGAACATGGCGCCCGCGTCCACGTCGAGGAAACGATCCGCCAGCAGCAGCGTCAACGGCGGTGTGACCAGCGGCGCGACGAGCGTCGAGACGGTCGCCACGGACACCGACAGGGCGACGTCCCCGCGCGCCAGGTACGTGACCACGTTGGACGCCGTCCCGCTCGGCGCGCAGCCGACGAGGATCACCCCGGCCGCCAGCTGCGGCGGCAGCCCCAGCACCGTCGCGATCAGCCAGCCCAGCCCCGGCATGATCACGTAGTGGGCGACGAGGCCGAGCCCGACCGCCCAGGGCCGCTTGGCGACCGCGCGGAAGTCGTCACCGGTCAGCGTGAGACCCATCGTGAACATCACGACGCCCAGCAGGTAGGGCACGGCCGGCGCCCAGCCCGTGAAGTGCGAGGGCGCGGCGAGCCCCAGCCCACCGGCGGCGATGACGAGCAGGGGGAAGACGGTGACGGCCAGCCGCGCCGTCCGGTCGGCGGCTGCCGGGGCTATTCGGGAGGTCGGGGCCGTTCGGGGGGTCGCCATACGGCGGCACCTTAGCGATCACCCGCGCGCCTCGGCCAGAGGCGGTCTCACCCCTCGGCGAGCGCCTTGCCGAGGGCTTCCGCGAAGCGGTCCGTGGTCGCGCGGTCCCGGACCGCGAGGCGCAGGTAGTCCGGCCCCAGCCCGGGGAACGTGTCGCCGCGGCGCACCGCGAACCCCAGCCCCCGCAGCCTGCCCCGTACGGCCGCGGCACCCCGCACCCGGATCAGCAGGAACGGCCCGGCCGCGGGCCCGTGCACCCGGACCCCTTCGAACTGGCCCACCGCGGCCGCCAGATACGTCCGGTCGTCGGCGAGCCGCCGCGCGGCGTCCCCGGCCTCCGCCAGCGCCGGGGGAGCGCTGCACGCCTCCGCCGCGGCCAGCGCCGGCGACGACACCGGCCACAGCGGCTGCGCCCGCTCCAGCCGGGCTATGGTCCCGGGCGACGCGAGCACGTAGCCGATCCGCAGGCCCGCCAGCCCCCACGTCTTGGTGAGGCTGCGCAGCACGACCAGCCCCGGCAGGTCCGTGACGGACGCCAGCGACTCCTTCTCGCCCGGCACCGCGTCCATGAACGCCTCGTCCACGACGAGCGTCCGGCCGGGCCGGGCGAGCCGCGCCAGATCCCGTGCCGGGTGCAGCACGGACGTCGGGTTGGTCGGGTTGCCGACGACGACCAGGTCCGCGTCCCCCGGCACCGCGCGCGGGTCCAGCCGGAATCCGTCCGCCGCGTCGAGCAGCACCCGCTCCACCTGGTGCCCGGCGTCCCGCAGCGCCGCCTCCGGCTCCGTGAACTGCGGGTGCACGACCACCGGCCGCCGCACCCGCAGCGCCCGCGCGAGGAGCACGAACGCCTCCGCCGCGCCGGCCGTCAGCAGCACCCGCTCCTCCGGCAGCCCGTGCCGCGCCGCCACCGCCCGCCGCGCGGCCCGCCCGTCGGGGTACGCGGCGAGCCCGTCCAGCGACGCGGCGATGCGTTCGCGCAGCCACACCGGCGGCGTGCCCGCCCGTACGTTCACCGCCAGGTCCGTCAGCTCCGCGCCGGCCCCCCGCACTTCGGCGTCACCGTGGTGGCGCAGGTCGGGTTCGCTGGGAGTGTGCATGGCCGCGGGCCGCCTTCTGGTGAGTGCCGGGATCGTCGTCTGCGGGCGTGTGCGGCCCGCCCGGAAACGGTACTGACGACCGCCGAAGGGCCGTCAAGCGGGTCCGTGTGCAACGGCCGTACGCCGGGCGCCTCACCCGCGCCCGTACGCGACCGCGCACGTCGCCCGCGCGGACTTCCGTTTCGCCACGGCCAGGACGGCGCCCGGCCCGGCCGCCAGCAGCGCCGCCGCCTCGGCCACGGCGGGCGCGCCCACGGCGGCCAGCGCGGCCTCCGACGGGCTCGCCACCGGGACCCGCGACAGCGCGTCGGACGGATAGCAGCGCAGCGGGACCCCCAGCCGGGCCGCAGCCTCCAGCAGACCGCTCTCGCCGGCCTTCGCCTCCGCGGTGGCCAGTGCTACGAGCTGCCGACCGGCCCCCGGCGCCGCCCCCGCCTGTGCTTCCGCTTCCGCCAGTGTCCGTCCGACCAGCTCCAGCACTTCCCCGGCCGGCACACCGCGCCGGGCGCCCACGCCCACGTAGACGGAGACCATCCTCGTCACCCGCGGGCGGCGCCCGCCACGAGCCGGGCGGCCATGCCGGGGGCGCCCGCCCAGTGCACGTGGAGGTACGAGGCGTGCACCCCGCCGCGGAGGAACCCCTCCGTACGGCGCTCCGGGTGGGTGAAGCCCCACGCAGGGGCCTCGCCCGCCGCGGGCTCCGTCACCGTGCGGTGGAACTCGTGGCCCCTGACACGGGTACCGGCCTGCGCCAGCACGTTGTCCGAGATGGCCACGGCCTCCCGGTAGCCGAGGGTGAGGCGGCCGGACATGCGGGCGTCCGCGGGCAGCACGCCGCACATGGGCTTGCCGTCCAGGGAACGCGACAGGTACAGCAGGCCCGCGCACTCGGCGACGACCGGGGCGCCCGACGCCGCGAGGGCGGCCACCTGCTTGCGGAGGAGTTCGTTGGCGGAGAGCTCGGGGGCGTAGATCTCCGGGAAGCCGCCTCCTATGACGAGGGCGGCGGTGCGGTCGGGGAGGGACTCGTCCCTCAGTGGGTCGAATGCTGCGATCTCGGCGCCCGCGGCTCGGAGCAGTTCCGTATGTTCCGTGTACGAGAAGGTGAACGCCGGGCCGGCGGCTACTGCCACTACCGGTGCGTTTTCCGGGTGCGGCCCAGTGGGTGGTTTGTGCCCACCCGTCCCGCCCTGCGGGACGCCTGCCCACAACGTAGTGGCCGGGTCCCACGGCTCGTTCGCCAGCGGAGGCGCGCTGCGGGCCAGGGCCAGCAGGCCCTCCAGGTCGCAGCCCTCCCTCACCCGGGCCGCCTGGGCCGCCACCGCGTCCACCGCTTCGGTGCTGCGCTCGGCCACCGGGACCAGGCCCAGGTGCCGGGACGGCGTGTGCACGTGCTCGGCGCGCCGGACCGCTCCCAGCACCGGCACGCCCGACTCCGTCAGCGCCTCCCGGAGCAGCGCCTCGTGCCGGTCGGAGCCGACCTTGTTGAGGATGACGCCCGCGACCCGCACCTCCGGGTCCCAGGACGCGAAGCCGTGCACCAGCGCGGCCACCGACCGCGACTGCGACGACGCGTCCACGACCAGCACGACCGGCGCCTTCAGCAGCTTCGCGACGTGCGCCGTCGACGCCAGCTCGCCCTGCCCGCTCGCGCCGTCGTACAGGCCCATCACGCCCTCGACGACCGCCAGATCCGCCCCCGCCGCCCCGTGCAGGAACAGCGGGGCGATCCGCTCCGGGCCGCACATGTACGCGTCGAGGTTGCGGCCCGGGCGGCCGGTCGCGAGCGCGTGGTAGCCCGGGTCGATGTAGTCGGGCCCCACCTTGTGGGGGGAGACCGCGAGCCCCGCGTCGGCGAAGGCCCGCATCAGCCCGGTGGCCACCGTGGTCTTGCCGCTCCCGGAGGCCGGGGCGGCAATGACCAGGCGGGGGATGTCCGTACCTACCACTCGATGCCCCGCTGGCCCTTCTGACCGGCGTCCATCGGGTGCTTCACCTTCGACATGTCCGTCACCAGGTCCGCGAACTCGACGAGCTTCTCCGGGGCGTTGCGGCCCGTGATGACCACGTGCTGGGTGCCGGGGCGGTCGCGCAGCACCTCGACCACCTCGTCCGTGTCGATCCACCCCCAGTGCAGCGGGTAGGCGAACTCGTCCAGCACGTACAGCTTGTACCGCTCGGCCGCCAGGTCGCGCTTGACCTGCTCCCAGCCCTCGCGCGCCTTCTCCTCGTTGCTGAGCTCCCCCTCCTTGGGGTCGCGCTGGATCCAGGACCAGCCCTCGCCCATCTTGTGCCAGTCGACGGTGCCGCCCTCGCCCGACGCACCGAGCACCCGCAGGGCGTTCTCCTCGCCGACCTTCCACTTGGCCGACTTCACGAACTGGAACACCCCGATCGGCCAGCCCTGGTTCCACGCCCGCAGCGCCAGGCCGAACGCCGCCGTCGACTTGCCCTTGCCGATGCCGGTGTGGACGAAGACCAGCGGCCGGTTGCGGCGCTGGCGCGTGGTGAGCCCGTCGTCGGGAACGGTGGTCGGCTGCCCCTGAGGCATTACGCGGCCCTCCTGGTGTGAGTGGTCCGTACGGTGTGTACGAGCGCGGAGATGCTGTCCGCGCGCAGCTCGTCCAGCGTCACGACCGGGCCGCGCAGCTCCCGGCCCAGCTCGGCGGCGAGCCCGAGCCGTACGGGCCCCGCCTCGCAGTCCACGACCACCGACGCCGTGCCCTCGCCGGCCAGCAGCCGCGCGGCCCGCGCCGCCCGCGCCAGCGGCTCCGGGCCGCCGGTGGCCCGGCCGTCCGTCACCACGACCAGCAGCGGCCGCCGCGACGGGTCGCGCAGCCGCTCCACCCGCAGCACCTCGTGGGCCCGCAGCAGGCCCGCCGCCAGCGGCGTGCGGCCGCCCGTCGGCAGCTTCTCCAGCCGGGCCGCGCCCGCGTCCACCGACGACGTCGGCGGCAGCGCCACCTCGGCGTCCGCGCCGCGGAACGTGATCATGCCGATCTTGTCGCGGCGCTGGTACGCATCCAGCAGCAGCGACAGCACCGCACCCTTCACGGCGCTCATCCGCTTGCGGGCCGCCATCGAGCCGGAGGCGTCCACGACGAACAGCACCAGATTGCCCTCGCGGCCCTCGCGCACCGCCTCCCGCAGGTCGTCGCGGCGCACGAGCAGGCCGGGCCCGCTGCGCCCGCGCGCCCGCTGGTGCGGGGCCGCGGCCTGCACGGTCGCGGCCAGGTGCAGCCGGGACAGGGCGCCGCGGGGACGGCGCGAGCCGGTCGTCCGGCCGTGCGCCGTACGGGCCCGGGAGCGGCGGCCGTCCGCGCCTTCGCCGAGACCGGGCACGTCGAGCCTGCGGGTCCGGAAGGGCGCGGAGGCGGCGACGGCGGGCGCCTCGGCCGCCTCGTGGGATTCCCCTGCGGCGGGGGAGCCCTCCGGGGCGGCAGGGCTCTCCTGAGGGGGCCCGGGCTCGTCGGAGGCGGATCCGGGCTCCTGCCGCTGCTGCGGCACGTCCGGCGCGCCGCCGGGGCCCTGACCGTCCTGCGGGGGCTGCTGCCCGCCGCCGTCGGGGCCGCCGTCCCCGCCGTCCCCGCCGTCGTCGTCCGGCCCCTCGGGCTCGGGCTCCGGCTCCGGGTCCTCGTCCTCGAAGCCGCCGAGGATCTCGTCGAGCTTGTCCTCGTCCAGGCCCGGGGCGTCGAAGGGGTTGCGCCGGCGCCGGTGCGGCAGCGACAGCAGCGCCGCCTGCCGTACGTCCGCGGTGGTCACGTCCGTGCGGCCCGCCCACGCGGCGAGCGCGCTCGCGGCCCGTGCGGTGACGATGTCCGCGCGCATGCCGTCCACCTCGAAGCCCGCGCACACGGCGGCGATCCGGCGCAGCGCGCCGTCGCCCAGCCGTACGGACGGCAGCAGCGCACGGGCGGCGGCGATGCGCTCGCGCAGCGTCCGCTCCTCCGCCGCCCACTTGGCGGCGAACGCCGCCGGGTCGTCGTCGAAGGCGAGGCGGCGGCGCACGACCTCGACGCGCTCGTCCGGCTCGCGCGAGGCCGCGACCTCGACGGTCAGCCCGAAGCGGTCCAGCAGCTGGGGGCGGAGCTCGCCCTCCTCGGGGTTCATCGTGCCGACGAGGAGGAAGCGGGACGCGTGCCGGACGGAGACCCCCTCGCGCTCGACGGAGGAGACGCCGGTGGCGGCCGCGTCGAGCAGCGAGTCGACCAGGTGGTCCCCGAGGAGGTTGACCTCGTCGACGTAGAGGACGCCCCGGTGCGCGGCGGCCAGCAGGCCCGGCTCGAACGCCTTCACGCCCTCGCCCAGCGCCCGCTCGATGTCGAGCGCTCCGACGAGCCGGTCCTCGGACGCGCCGACCGGCAGCTCGACCATGCGGGCGGGGCGCGCCGCGCGGTCGCCGCCCGTGTGCGGCCCGTCCGGGCACTGCGGGTCCGGGGCCGCCGGGTCGCAGGAGAACCGGCAGTCCGCGACGGTCACGACCTCGGGCAGCAGCGCCGCCAGGGCCCTGACCGCAGTGGTCTTCGCGGTCCCCTTCTCGCCCCGTACGAGCACTCCGCCGATGGCCGGCGAGATGCTGTTGAGCAACAGGCCCAGCCGCATGTCGTCCATGCCGACGATCGCGGTGAACGGATAAGTGGCCGAGGCCATCAGGCGTTACCCCCTTCGAGGGATTCGACGGATCCTGCGGAAGCGATGACGGGACCATGCCGGTCCCGGGCCGGTTCTCTCCGCTCTCTCTGCGCGGGCAGGGGCGGTGCCCCCGGCGGAATGAACCGCAGCCCGCCGGGCACCCCGTCCTCGATCAGCCGCAGCAGCGCGTCCGTGTCCGCGTGTTCCTCGATCAGATCGCCCAGCCGGTCCAGCTGTTCCTCGCGCAGGGCCGCGAACGACGTGTCCGGTGCCGGGACGAACGCCCGCCCCGCCGCCTCCGCGACGCGCCGCAGGAACGCCCGGCGGAACCCGTCGCTCTCCAGCGAGCCGTGCCAGTGCGTCCCCCACACCGCGCCCACCCGGCAGCCGTCCAAGAACGGCTCGTCGCCGCCCCGCACGTCCGCAACGCCGTGGTGGATCTCGTAGCCCTCCACGGGCTCGCCCAGCGCCGTGCCGACCGGTCTCGCCAGCGTCTTCTCCGCCGCGAACCGCACCCGCACCGGCAGCAGGCCCAGCCCCTCGACCGTGCCCGCCTTCGACTCGACCTCGTCGTCGATCCGCTCGCCCAGCAGCTGGTAGCCGCCGCAGATCCCCAGGACGGGCAGGCCCTCCGCCGCGCGCCGGGCCAGGGCGTCCGCGAGCCCGCGCTCGCGCAGCCACGCCAGGGCGCGCACCGTGCCGCGCGTGCCCGGCACGACCACCAGGTCGGCGTCGGCGAGCTCCTCCGGGCGGTCCACGAAGCGCACGACCACGCCGGGCTCGGCGGCCAGCGCGTCCACGTCCGTGAAGTTCGACATCAGCGGCACCGCGCACACCGCGACCCGCAGCACGTCCGCGCCGTGCGGCGGGGCCACCACCGACTCGCGCACCGCGCCCCGCAGCGAGACCCGCAGGCCGTCCTCCTCGTCGATGCCGAGGCCGTGCGCGAACGGCAGGACGCCGAACGTCCGCCGGCCCGTCAGCCCGTACAGCATGTCCAGGCCCGGCTCCAGCAGCGACACGTCGCCCCGGAACTTGTTGACGACGTAACCCGCTATCAGCTCCTGGTCCTCCGGCGACAGCAGCGCCGTCGTGCCGAAGAAGGACGCGAAGACGCCGCCGCGGTCGATGTCACCGACCACGACCACGGGCAGCCGGGCCGCCCGGGCGATGCCCATGTTGACGATGTCGCTGCGCCGCAGATTGATCTCGGCCGGGCTGCCCGCGCCCTCGCAGATGACCGCGTCGTGCGTGCGGCGCAGCTCCTCCAGGCAGTCGGTCACCGTGCCGAACAACTGCTCCTGGCGGCCCGCGTGGTAGCCGCGGGCGCTCAGTTCGCCGACCGGCTTGCCCATCAGGACGACCTGGCTGCTCCGGTCGCCGCCGGGCTTGAGCAGGACGGGGTTCATGAGCGCGCTCGGCTCGACGCGGGCGGCCGCGGCCTGCATCGCCTGCGCGCGGCCTATCTCCGCGCCCTCGCGCGTCACGAACGAGTTGAGCGACATGTTCTGCGCCTTGAACGGCGCGACCTTGACGCCCTTGCGGACCAGCCAGCGGCAGATGCCGGCCGTCACCACGCTCTTGCCCGCGTCCGAGGTGGTGCCGGCCACCAGCAGGCCCCCGCCCCGCGGACCCGCGGGCCCGCTCCTGTCAGCCGTCACCGGCTCCTCCTTGCCGTCATAAGCAGACTGCCCACTGTGCGGGCCGCAACTGCCGTTCCCAGGGCCAGCAGTGACACCCGGCGCGAGAGGCGCACCGCGCGTTCGATGTCGGCCGACACCACGGGGCGGTTCTCCGCGCCCAGCACGGGGCGGTGCTCGGTCCGGCCCGCGTAGGCGAGGGTCCCGCCGAGCCGCACGCCGAGCGCGCCCGCGAACGCGGCCTCCACCGGGCCCGCGTTGGGGCTGGGGTGGCGGGACGCGTCGCGCCGGGCCACCCGCCACGCGCCGCGCGGGTCGGGGCCCGCGAGGACGGCGAGGGCGGCGGTCAGCCGGGCGCCGGGCCAGCCCGCCACGTCGTCCAGGCGGGCCGAGGCCCAGCCGAAGCGGCGGTAGCGGGGCGACTTGTGGCCGACCATGGCGTCGAGCGTGTTCACGGCCCGGAAGCCCACCAGGCCGGGCACGCCGCCGAGCGCGCCCCACACGAGGGCGCCGACGACGGCGTCGGACGTGTTCTCGGCCACGGACTCCACGACGGCGCGGGCGATCTGCTGCCCGTCCAGCGCCTGCGGGTCGCGGCCGCACAGGTGCGGCAGGCGCTCGCGGGCGACCTCCACGTCACCGGCGGCGAGCGCGCCCCCGATGGCGCGGGCCTCCCGGCCCAGGGACGTCCCGCCGAGCACGGCCCACGTGGCGGCGGCCGTCAGCGCGACCTCGGCGGTGCGGGAGCGGGAGGCGCGTACGGTACGGGCCAGCAGCGCGGCACCGGCGACCGCGCCCCCGGCGCACACGAGGGTGTGCAGGGCTCCGCGGCCGCGGTGGTCGCGCCACAAGCGCTGCTCCACGGACAGGGCGGCGCGGCCGAACGCGGCGACGGGGTGGCCGCGGCGGGGGTCGCCCAGCACGCGGTCACCGAGGAAGCCGAGGGCGGCGCCGCACGCGAAACCGATCGGATCGGCACGCATCGGCTCAGACCGCCGTCACGCCTCGGCGGGGGAAGGGGGCTGGGAGGGGCGTTCGGTGGCGGGCGCCGGGCATGACGATGTGTCCTCACTCAGGGTCCGCGCCCTGGCTCGACGTGACCGGCGACCAGAGTCTCCTGGCTCCCGGATCCGCGCCGCCCCGGCCTTCCGGCTCGCTGCCGTGGCCGTCCTGAGGGGAGGCGCTCCCCGGTGACAGTGGCGGGACCGCGCCGGATTCGCACCGGCTTCCTCTGCTGTCGCCGTTTGGCTCCGGAAGTCCACCATGCGCCGCGGGCGCCGTCAACTCACGTCTGACCTGGTCCGAACCCTCGCTCACGCCTCCGTCCGCGGGTACGCGAACGGCCGGGCCCCGTAGGAGACCCGGCCGTCCGGAGACGAGCGCGGCGCTTACGCCACGATCAGGTAGATGCCGTAGCCCACGGCCGCCGCGCACAGCGCGAAGCACGCGTAGGCCCCGGAGCGCGCGAGCACACCGGCGCCCGCACCCGTCTCCGGCGAGCCCCCCGTGCGGGGCGCCGTGCCCATGATGCCCAGGGTGAAGATGCCCACCAGGCCGACCGTCACCACGAGGCTGACGCCGAAGACCTGGCCGAAAGCCGCCCAGTCGATGTGCATGCTGTTTCTTCCTTGCCTTAGCTCGCCGCGGCGGCGGCAGGAGCCCGCCCGGCCTCGGGGGAGGGAGAGACCGCGGCGGCCAGGGGGCCGGCCGGCGGCGGGGCGACGGCCTGCAGGGCCGCGGTGACGACACCGGCCGGCTCGGCGGCGGGCTCGGTGCCGCGCTCGTCCAGGTCGCCGTGGGTGACGGGCTTGCGGCGCGAGGCCATCCAGATCGCGCCGGAGACGGCCAGGCCGAGGACGGCGACCGCGGCCACGCCCCAGTCGCCCTGGTCGGCGAGGAAGGCGGCGCCACCGGCGACCAGGCCGGCCGCGGGCAGGGTCAGGCCCCAGGCCAGGACCATGCGCCCGGCGGTGGACCAGCGCACGACGCCGCCCTTGCGGCCGAGCCCGGCGCCCATGATCGAGCCGGAGCAGACCTGGGTGGTGGAGAGCGCGAAGCCGATGTGCGAGGAGGCGAGGATCACGGTCGCGGCGCCGGTCTGGGCGGCGAAGCCCTGCGCGGGCTTGATGTCCGTGAGGCCCTTGCCGAGGGTCTGGATGATGCGCCAGCCGCCCAGGTACGTACCGAGCGCGATGGCCAGGCCGGCCGAGACGATGACCCACAGCGGCGGGTCCGCGTGCGGCGCGACGACGCCGCCGGCGACGAGCGCGAGGGTGATCACGCCCATCGTCTTCTGGGCGTCGTTGGTGCCGTGGGCGAGGGAGACCAGGGCGGCCGAGGCGATCTGCCCGGCGCGGTAGCCCTTGGCGGTGTCGCGCTCGTCACGCCCGCGGGCGAGCCGGTAGGTGAGCCGGGTCGCGCACCAGGCGGCGAGGCCGGCCACGATCGGCGCGGCGACGGCCGGGATCAGGACCTTCATGACGACCTTGTCGGCGTTGACCGCGTGGAAGCCGGCGGAGACCACCGTCGCGCCGATGAGGCCGCCGAAGAGGGCGTGCGAGGAGCTGGAGGGCAGCCCGGCGAGCCAGGTCAGCAGGTTCCAGACGATCGCGCCGACCAGCCCCGCGAAGATCACTTCGGGCCGGATGCCGGCGCTCTCATCGATGATTCCCCCGGAGATGGTCTTGGCCACCTCGACGGACAGGAACGCACCGACGAGGTTCAGGGCCGCCGACATCGCCACTGCGGTCTTGGGCTTGAGGGCGCCGGTGGAGATGGTGGTGGCCATGGCGTTGGCCGTGTCGTGGAAGCCGTTCGTAAAGTCGAACACCAAGGCCGTGACGATCACGATCCCGATGAGAAGCGTGATGTGTTCCATTCACCCAGGCAATCAGCTCGATGGTCAGTACAGCAGCGACCGTAAAGACCTTGGGTGAACGGAAGGTGAACTGGGCCGGGCGGAGCAGTGACGCGAACCGGAGGCGAAAAACGGATGCGAGTGACCGAGCAGATCCGCCGGGCATGGGCCGATGTCGTGGCCACGGCCCGCCGCACCACGGCCGACGGCCTCGTCGTCGGCACCTCGGGCAACGTCTCCGCCCGGGTGGGCGATGTCGTCGTCGTCACACCCAGCGGCATCCCGTACGACCGGCTCACCCCGGGCGACCTGGTGGCGGTCGACCCGGAGGGCCGCCCGCTCCTCGGCGACCTGGCCCCCACCAGCGAGCTCCCCCTGCACCTCGCGGTCTACGGCGCCACCGGCGCCGCCGCGATCGTGCACACCCACGCCGTGCACGCCACGGCCGTGTCCACCCTCGTCGACGAGCTGCCCCTGATCCACTACATGGCCGGTGCCCTGGGCGGCCCGGTCCGCGTCGCCCCCTACGCCCTCTACGGCAGCGACGAGCTGGCCGCGCACGCCCTGGAGGCCCTCACCGGCCGCACCGGCTGCCTCCTGCGCAACCACGGCACCCTCACCTACGGCGCGAGCCTCGGCCAGGCGTACGACCGCACCGCGCAGCTGGAGTGGATGTGCCGGGTCTGGCTCACCGCCTCCTCCGTGCCCGGCCGCGCCCCCGCCCTCCTCACTCCCGGCCAGGCGGACCGCGCGGCGGAGAAACTCCGCGGCTACGGCCCGCAGGGCTGACAGCACGCGTCGCAGCGGCAGGTCCCGGGGCCGCCCGGCGCGCGCTTCGCCCACTGGCCGTGACCGCCCGCGCCGCCCACACTGGAGGGCATGGGCATACGGACCACCGCAGCCGTGGCCGCCGTCACGGCGATCGGTGCCGGAACGGCCGCCCTCGCGGCCGGCCGGTACGCCTCGGACGCCGCCCTCCGCGCCGGCCCCGGCGGACCCCCGCCCGACCAGCCGCGGCTCACCGTCCACTCCGTCGACGGCGACCGCATCACCCTCACCCGCCACCAGGCCTCGCTGCGCCCCGGCACCTACGGGCTGACCGGCCGCGGCCTGCACGCCGTCGTCGGCCCCGTCGTCGGGGACGCCCCGCACCCGGCCGACGCCGTCGTCCGCCGCCTGGAGCGGGTCACACGCGGCGCACCGGAACCGGGCGACCGCGTGTGGCTCACCCCGCAGCTGCACGCCGGGAACCCCCGCGACGCCCTCGGCCTCGACCACGCCGACCTCGTCATCCCCGGCGAGCTCGGACCGCTCCCCGCCTGGTTCGTGCCCGCCGCCCGCGACACCTGGGTGATCACCGTGCACGGCCTCGGCGTCACCCGCGAGCACCCCATGGTCGTCATGCCGTTCCTGCACGGCCTGCGGATGCCGGTCCTCGGCCTCGCCTACCGGGGCGACCCCGGGGCGCCCCGCCCACCGGACGGAATCAGCCGTTTCGGGCTCGCCGAGTGGCACGATCTCGCCGCTGCCGTCCGCTACGCCCTGGCCCACGGTGCCCGCCGCGTCGTTCTGCACGGCTGGTCCACCGGAGCCACCATGGCCCTGCTGACCGTCACCGACCCGGAGCTGCGCCCGCACATCAGCGGCCTCGTCATGGACTCGCCGGTGCTCGACTGGCCGGCCGCCCTGCACGCCCTGGCCGCCGCCCGCGGCGTGCCCGCCCCGCTGCTCCCGCTCGCCCTGCACGCCGCCCGCGGCCGGACCGGAATGGCCCCCGACGGGCTCGACCGGGTCCGCGACCCGGCCCGGCTGAGCGTCCCCGTCCTGCTCGCCCACGGACCCGACGACACCGTCGCCCCGTGGCGCACGTCACGCGAACTGGCGGCCGGGCGCCCCGATCTGATCGTCCTGCACACCGTCCGCCGGGCCCCGCACGCCGCGATGTGGAATGCCTCCCCGGAGCGTTACGAAGAGGCGCTGCGGAGGTTCCTCATCCCCTTCATGTGACGTCCTCACGGCCGCCAAGCAGCCCTGTTCCAGCGGCAGGAAGTGAAGGGTGGAACGCCGGACAATTGATTCCGATTGGGTTTTCGGAGCAGCAGCGGCAAGACTGCTCCTGTGACGTCCCGTACTCCGCGCGACTCCCGGCTCAGACTTGTCCCCCGACAGCCGATCGCCGCTGCCCGCCGGGCCGTGGCGAACCGAGGCACCCGCCCGGCGCCCCGCCCGCCGGCCGGCACCCCCGCCCCGGCCGAACTGGCCCGGCAGGCCAGAGACTGTCTCACCGGCGCGGTCCGCGTCGCCCGCTGGGCGGCCGACGAGCGCGGCCGCGGCGCCACCCTGCGCCCCGGCACGACCGGAGGGCTTCCCGCGGAGACGGCCGGACGGGCCGCCGCGGCCCTGGGCCTGACGCCCCGCCAGGCACGCACCGACTGGGACCACGCCCGCCTCGCCGGGCTCGTCGAGCTGCACGGCGGCACCGCCCGCCCCGGCTGGCGCATGCAGGCCTGGGACCGCGACGACGGCGCCGTCCTGCGCGGCTGGGTCGCCCTCTTCGACGCCTGGTCCCTGGCCCACCCCGCACCCGCCGGCGCGGACGCGACGGTCGCCGCCGAGGTCGTCGAGGCCGCGCCCCAGCTGCTGTCCGTCATGCACCTGTCGGCCGGCTCCGTTCCCGTCGCGATGCTCCTCGACCTGCTCCAGCAGCGCGTCGCCGAGATCCGCGCCGAGCGCTGCGAGGTGCCCTACGGCGGCCGGCCCGTCCCCCCGGCCCGCTCCGCCCCCACGGACGACGACCCGCTGGAGGAGCTCCTCGGCTGGGCGCTCGAAGGGCTCGCCTCCGTCGGCGCCCTGGTCGTGCGGGGCGCCCCCGGCCCGCAGGCCGAGGCCGTGCTGACGCCACTCGGCAACTGGGCGGTGTGGGTCAAGCTGGAGCAGATCTGCGTCGCCGCCCAGAGCCCCGCGGGCAACATCGAGCTGTCCGCCGAAGCCATGCTGCGCGGCTGCGCCGACCTCACCCCGGGCCCCGCCCGCGCCGAGTACCGCGCCTGGCTCGCGGCCCGTCCCGCCGGCAGCGCCCTCAGCGAGCTCCTGGACGCGGCCCGCGGCGACGACGCCCTCGTCCGGGGCCTGGCCTTCGAGGCGCTGCGGGCGGTCGGCGCGGCCGCGGAGCCCGCCGTGCGGGCCGTGGTGGACGAGCCGTGCCTGCGGCCGTACGCCCTGCTGTGGCTCGCGGAGCACGAGGGACGCGACCCGGAGCAGGCGGCCGAGGTGCTCACCCGCGAGGAGGCCACCTGGCTGTGGGTGGACACGGCCGCCGCCGTCGCCGACCACGGCGAGAGCCGGCTGCTCGTGCGGCACCTCGACTCGGCGGTCCAGGGCACGGTGCCGGGGCTGCTGGAGGAGGTGCGGGCGGTGGGTCATCCGCGCACGGTGCAGGTGCTCGTCGCGCTGGCGGCGGCGCACCCGGACCCGGCCCTGGCCAAGGCCGTCCGCAAGGCGGCGTTCCAGGTCCACACGGGCGGCGTCTGAAAGGCGCCGGCACGCGTGGGGCGAGCCCGGCCCGGCCGGCCGGGCTCAGCCCCCCGGGACGTACGTCCCGAAGCTCCACACGTTGCCCTCCAGGTCCCGCGCCATGTAGTCCCGCGAGCCGTACGCCTCGTCCGTCGGCTGCGACAGGATCTCCACCCCGGCCTTCTCGGCCCGCCGGAAGTGGGCGTCGGTGTCCTCGACGACGACGTAGACGCCCACCGGCCCGCTCTCCCGCATGGCCTCGGCGAACACCCCCACCCGCCCCTTCGAACCGATCATCACCCTGCCGTCGCCGTAGGCGAGTTCGGCGTGCAGGACGGTCCCGTCCTCGCTCTCGTACAGGGCGGCCTGCGTGAAGCCGAAGGCCTTGGTGAGCTGTTTGATCGCCGCCTTCGCGTCGCGGTAGAGCAGGGTGGGGTAGATGCCGGGGGTGCGCGTGCCTGTCATCCGGTGTCACTCCTCGGTCAGCGGAAGGTGTCGCAACGGGCGGTGTCCCCGGTGCCGTACCCCGTGTTGAACCACTGCTGCCGCTGCGCGGACGAGCCGTGCGTCCAGCTCTCGGGGGTCACCCGGCCCTGGAACTTCTCCTGGATGCGGTCGTCGCCGACGGCCGCGGCCGCGGACAGGCCGTCGTCGATGTCCTCCTGCGTCAGCTTGCTGATCAGCGGCCGCCCGGTCCCCTTCTCGGGCGTGGTCGTGGCGTGCCGGGCCCAGACCCCGGCGTAGCAGTCGGCCTGCAGCTCGGTCCGGACGGAGCTGCTGCCGGCGCCCGTCCCCCGGTCCTTATGAGCGCGGTCCAGCGTGCCCGTCAGGTTCTGGACGTGGTGGCCGTACTCGTGCGCGACGACGTAGGCCTCGGCGAACGGCCCGCCGCTCGCCCCGAACTTCGTCCGCAGCTCGTTGAAGAACCCGAGGTCGAGGTAGACCTTCCGGTCGCCGGGGCAGTAGAAGGGCCCCACGGCCGAGGACGCCGCCCCGCAGGCCGTACGGACCTGGCCGGTGAAGAAGACGGTCGACGCCGGGGTGTAGGTGCGCGAGCGGCGGGCGAACTCCTGGCTCCAGAACGACTGGGCGCTGTTGACCACGGCGACGATCCGGCAGTCCTCCCGGGTGTTGGCGTCGTGGCCCGTCCGGCAGTGCCGGCCGACCTGTTCGTCGCTGCTCGCGGTGCCGCCCGGCGCCGGTCCGGAGGAGAGCCCGAGCTCCTGCGGGCCGATGCCGAAGAACAGGCCCAGCACCAGGGCGACCAGCCCCACGATGCCGCCGCCGATCGTCACCCCGCCGCCCGGGATCCGGCTGCCGCGCTCGTCCTGCACCTGGGAGGTGTCCAGCCCCGCGTCGTCGTCGAACTGCATGCGCCCACCGCCTTCCCATCCCCGAGTATCGGTGAATCGCCCGCCATGTCGCTGCTGATCGGATGCCCGGTCCGGCGTGTCGGCGGGGCCGGCCGGCGGCGGCCGGATATCCAGGACAAACGGTACGGAAGGAGCGACCCCATGGCGACGGCGGACACGGTGCACGGCGGTCGCCGCGCCCCCCTCCCGCCCTCCCTCGCGCTCCTCCTCGCCACCCTGCTCCTGGCCCTGCCCCTGGCCGCCGCGGCCCGCCGCGCCCAGCACGCCCCCTTCGGCGACCGGCTCACCCTGCACCCGGCCGTGCGCCTCGCCGGCGACACCGGCGCACCCCGGCTGCGTCTCGCGCCGGGCGGCCTGGAGGCGTACGCCCCGGACACCGGCGCCCTGCGCTGGACGTACGCCCGCGAGGGCCACCGCCCGCTCCAGGCCCTCCCCGCCCACGGGGAGGCCGTCGCCCTCTGGGACGACGGCCTCGTCACCGGCACCTCCCTGCACCGCGGCGCCCTCTCCGTCTGGCACCGCGGGGTCCCCGGCTGGCTCGCCGCCCCCGCCGCCCGGCACGCGCACGGCGCCCTCCAGCTGCTCGGCCCCCGGCCGGACACCGTGGCCGTCGTCACCCCGCGGCTGGTCACCGCCTACGGGTCGGACAGCGGCGACCTCCGCTGGCACCGCGAGGCGGGGCCGGGCTGCGCCTTCGACTCCGCCCGCACGGCCCGCCGCGCCGGATTCCTGCTGATCGCCCGGCACTGCGCCCCCGGGACGCCCTGGACGACCGGGATCGCCGCGGTCTCCGCGGCGGGCCCGTTCGCCTAGCGGCGCGGCGGCCGGGCGTTCCCGGAGCCCGGCGGCCCGGAAAGCCGGTTGCACGTCCCCGTTAGACTGATGGGCATGGCATTCCTCCTCGTGCATTAGACGGCGTCGGCCGCCCGTCGCCCGCGCCCGCAGGGGTGCGCCCGTGTGCGGCCGAGTTCGCTCCCGTCCCCACCGCCGTCCACCACGCCCTGGAGTAATTCCCGTGATCACCGCCTCCGGCATCGAGCTGCGCGCCGGCGCCCGCATCCTCATCGAGAACGCTTCCTTCCGCATCGCCAGGGGCGACCGCATCGGCCTCGTCGGCCGCAACGGCGCCGGCAAGACCACCCTCACCAAGTGCCTCGCCGGCGAGGGCATGCCCGCGGGCGGCACGATCGCCCGCTCCGGCGAGGTCGGCTACCTCCCGCAGGACCCGCGCACCGGCGACCTCGACGTCCTCGCCCGCGACCGCATCCTCTCCGCGCGCGGCCTCGACACCGTCCTGCGCAAGATGCGCGAGAACGAGGACCGCATGGCCAACGGCCAGGGCGCCACGCGCGAGAAGGCCATGAAGAAGTACGAGCGCCTGGAGACGGAGTTCCTCACCAAGGGCGGGTACGCCGCCGAGGCGGAGGCCGCGACCATCGCCGCCAGCCTCGGCCTGCCCGACCGCATCCTCGCGCAGCCCCTGCACACCCTCTCCGGCGGTCAGCGCCGCCGCGTCGAGCTGGCCCGGATCCTCTTCTCCGACGCCGACATCCTGCTCCTGGACGAGCCCACCAACCACCTCGACGCCGACTCCATCGCCTGGCTGCGCGACTACCTCAAGACGTACCGCGGCGGCTTCATCGTCATCTCCCACGACGTCGACCTCGTCGAGACCGTCGTCAACAAGGTCTTCTACCTCGACGCCAACCGCTCCGTCATCGACGTCTACAACATGGGCTGGAAGCTCTACCAGCAGCAGCGCGAGGCCGACGAGAAGCGCCGCAAGCGCGAGCGCCAGAACGCCGAGAAGAAGGCCGCGGCCCTCAATTCGCAGGCCGACAAGATGCGCGCCAAGGCCACCAAGACCGTCGCCGCGCAGAACATGGCCAAGCGCGCCGAGCGGCTGCTCAAGGGCCTGGACGAGGTCCGCGCCTCCGACAAGGTCGCCAAGCTGCGCTTCCCCGAGCCCGCGCCCTGCGGCAAGACCCCGCTGACGGCGGAGGGCCTGTCGAAGTCCTACGGCTCGCTGGAGATCTTCACCGACGTCGACCTGGCCATCGACAAGGGCTCCCGCGTGGTCATCCTCGGCCTCAACGGCGCCGGCAAGACCACGCTGCTGCGCCTGCTCGCGGGCGCGGAGAAGCCCGACACCGGTCAGGTCACCCCCGGTCACGGCCTCAAGCTCGGCTACTACGCCCAGGAGCACGAGACGCTCGACCCGGACCGCACGGTCCTGGAGAACATGCGCTCCTCCGCTCCCGACCTGGACCTCGTCGAGGTCCGCAAGACGCTGGGCTCGTTCCTGTTCTCCGGCGACGACGTCGACAAGCCCGCGGGCGTGCTCTCCGGCGGCGAGAAGACCCGGCTGGCCCTGGCCACGCTGGTGGTCTCCTCCGCCAACGTCCTCCTGCTGGACGAGCCCACCAACAACCTCGACCCCGCCAGCCGCGAGGAGATCCTCGGCGCCCTGCGCACCTACAAGGGCGCGGTCGTGCTGGTGACGCACGACGAGGGCGCCGTGGACGCGCTCGAGCCGGAGCGGATCATCCTGCTGCCCGACGGCGTCGAGGACCTCTGGGGGCCCGACTACGCGGATCTGGTCGCCCTCGCGTGATCGGTGCCGTCCCGATCATTCGGCCGACGGGTGATCCTTCATCTGAGTGAGAGCGGCTCGTACCCCGCTGCCACCCCCTGCCCCGGCGCACGACCAGTGCCATGCGCCGGGGCTTTCGCACCACCGGTCGGGAGTGCCCCGTCTGACCTGCCCCTTCGCTGCGCCACCCGTACGGCCGTACGAGCGCGGCGCTTCGGAATTCCCTGCTCCGAGGCCTTCCGGAGGCCGGAAAAGGGGCCGCCGGAGGCCGTGGACTTCTCATGGACCTTGTCGAATGGGTGGCCAGGAGGCCGTGTAGGGGTGATCATGAGAGTCAAGAGGCGCATCTCCCATGAGGAGGCACGGGTGGCCGAGACTCTGAAGAAGGGCAGCCGGGTGACCGGCGCCGCGCGCGAAAAGCTCGCGGCAGACCTGAAGAAGAAGTACGACTCCGGTGCGAGCATCAGGGCGCTGGCCGAAGAGACCGGTCGCTCCTACGGCTTCGTTCACCGGATGCTCAGTGAATCCGGCGTGATCCTCCGGGGTCGCGGCGGAGCGACGCGCGGCAAGAAGGCCGCCTCGGCCTGACGCCCCGCGCACCCAGGGCACCGACAGTGTGGGCAGGACCACCCGGTCGGTCGAGCAGTCGGCCGGGTGGTTACTGTGCAGTCACCTACTGTGCAGTAGCCCGATCGGAGGCCCTTCGATGACCGCCCCCAAGACTCTGCTCGACCAGGACGGCGTACGGCTCACCGTGGATGACGCGGTGGCCGCCGTCACCCTCACCAACCCCGCCAAGCGCAACGCCCAGTCGCCCGCGCTGTGGCGGGCCCTGACCGAGGCCGGACGGCTGCTCCCGGGCAGCGTGCGGATCGTCGTGCTGCGCGGCGAGGGCAAGTCCTTCTCCGCCGGGCTCGACCGGCAGGCCTTCACCCCCGAGGGCTTCGAGGGCGAGCCCTCCTTCCTCGACCTGGCCCGGGGCGGCGAGGAGGCGCTGGACGCCGAGATCTCCGCGTACCAGTCCGCGTTCACCTGGTGGCGGCGCAACGACATCGTCTCCATCGCCGCGGTCCAGGGCCATGCGATAGGCGCCGGCTTCCAGCTCGCCCTCGCGTGCGACCTGCGGGTCTGCGCCGAGGACGTGCAGTTCGCCATGCGCGAGCCCAGCCTGGGCCTCGTCCCGGACCTCGGCGGCACGCAGCCGCTGGTGTCGCTCGTCGGGTACGCCCGCGCGCTGGAGATCTGCGCCACGGGCCGCTTCGTGCGCGCCCAGGAGGCCGAGCGGACCGGCCTGGCCAACCTCGTCGTCCCGGAGGGCGAGCTGGACGCCGCCGTCCAGGACCTCGCCGCGGCCGTCCTCGCCGCCCCGCGGGACGCCGTCGTCGAGACCAAGGCGCTGCTGCGGGGCGCGGCCGGACGGACGTACGACGAGCAGCGGGCCGCGGAGCGGGCCGCGCAGGGACGGCGCCTGCGGGATCTTGCCGGGGTGGGGGAGTAGCACCCGGCAGCAGCACCGGGCGGGCGCGCCTCCGCGCCACGGTGGCCGTCGCGTCCGGGGCCGGCCCCGGACGTGCACCCCGTATCAGCCCCGGACGCGCACCCCGTAGCGGGTGCGCAGCACGTGCAGCTCCCAGACGGAGACGGCCGTGACGGACAGCGGGCCGCCGAGGAACGCGGCGATCTGCACGTACAGCGGCCCCTTCGGCAGGCCGTCCCCCATCTGGGCGAGGTTGAGCACCCAGACGAGGACGGCCGTGAGCACGGCGGGCAGCGCTGCGTGGACGTGGGCCGTGTTGAACGCGTAGCGGGCGGCTGCGCCCGAGGCGAAGAAGAGGAAGGACGCCGCCCAGATCAGCGACGGGAGGCCGGCGATCAGGAAGGCCAGGCTGATCACCGCCTGGACGGCGAAGACCCCCGCCAGCAGCTTGTTCAGGAGGAGCACGACGAGGGCCGCGGCGAGCGCGCCGGCCGGTACGCCCAGGTACCAGCCGATGGCCTTGAGCGGGTAGCGCAGCCGGGAGCGGAGCACGGCGCGGTGCTGCGGGGGCGCGTACCAGATGAATCCGGCGATCACGAGCGGGCCGACGAGGAGCAGCACCAGCGGCGCCAGGAACACCTTGGTGAAGCCGTCCTCGAACACCGCGCTCCAGCCGCCGTCGACGCCGTAGACGGATATCAGTACGAAGGTGGTGAGGCCGCCGGCGACGGCCCGCGCCTTCTGGACCCGGCCTATGAGCGGATCGACGACGCGGCCGGGGCTGGGTTCGGCGAAGATGCCGTTGGCGTGGCGGCGGGCGTGACGGGCGATGCCCAGCCCGCCGGTGGTCAGCAGATGTCTCAGCGCCATGAAGGCGTCTCCCCCTGTGTTGCAGTGCTGTCGGTGAAAATTGCCGCGGAAGCTTATCCGGGGCTTACGCGGGGCTTATGCGTGGACCGCCCCGCGGATGCGGACGCCGTAACGGCTGCGCAGGACGTACAGCTCCCAGGCGGAGAGGGCGGTGACGGAGAGGGGCCCGCCGAGGAACGCGGCGATCTTCACGTACAGGGGGCCGTTGGGCAGGCCGTCGCCCAGGGAGACGAGGTTGAGCGTCCAGACGACGAGCGTGGTGAAGACGGCGGGCAGCATGGGGTGCACGACGCCCGTGTTGAAGGCGGTACGGGCGACGACGCCGGAGGCCAGGAAGAGGAAGACGGCCAGCCAGACGAGGCCGGCGATCAGCCAGAAGCACAGGAACAGGGAGATCAGCGGTCCGACGATCAGCCCGAACTTCCACTCGGATATGTAGTTGTAGATCAGCCACCACGTCCCGGCGGTCACGCTCAGGACGACGAGCGGTACGCCCAGGTACGCACCCACGGTCATCAGCGGGAACCTCAGCTGCCCGCGCAGCCACGGGCGGGTCTCCTTCGGCGCGTAGAAGACGAAGCCGGTGATGACGAGGGGCCCGGCGACGATGAGCACCAGCGGTGCCAGGAACAGCTTGGTCAGCCCGTCCTCGAGGACGGAGCTCCAGCCGCCGTCCACGCCGTACGTCCAGATGAGGGCGAACGTCGCCACCGTGCCGAGGAAGGCCCGGAACCCCTGGAGGAAGCGGAGGGACGGGGTGTCGTACTCCGCGAGGACTTCCCGGCCGAAGCCGAGCCAGTGGGCCGCGGTCCCGGCGCTCGTGAAGAGGGCCGCTACGCAGCCCCCGTCCGCCGAGGTCGTCGCGTCCTCCGCCATGCCGTGCCCCTTCCCGGGGCGTGCCGCCGCCCCGCCCGCTTGATCGTCCAGGCGGGGATTCTATCGCTGTGGTCATGACATTCCGTGAGCTGTGGCCGGGCCCTGACCTGCGTCGATGCCGCGCACGCGGCTCGCGCGCCGTCCGGCGCGTTGCGCACCGGCGGCTCACTCCGGCGGCTGCTCGCCGTGGCCGTTTCCCCGGGATCCCCCGAGCGCTCCGGGGAATGCGCACCTAAGGTGGCAAAGGGAGCCCATAGCCCGCAGCCCTGGAAGAGGGGAATGGACGATGAGCGAAACCGTGTACAGCAGTGAGAGCGCTCCGACCGCCCCGGGCGACCGTGGCCGCACCACGATCGCCGACGGGGTCGTGGAGAAGATCGCCGGCCTCGCGGCCCGCGACGTCGTCGGTGTCCACGCGATGGGCAGCGGCTTCTCCCGCACCTTCGGAGCCGTCCGGGACCGGGTCCCGGGAGGCAGCAAATCCGTCTCCCGCGGCGTGAAGGCCGAGGTCGGCGAGGTCCAGACGGCCCTCGACCTGGAGATCGTCGTCGACTACGGGGTGGCGATCACCGACGTGGCCCGGGCCGTGCGGGAGAACGTCATCGCGTCGGTGGAGCGGATGACCGGTCTGGAGGTCGTCGAGGTCAACATCGCCGTGACCGACGTGAAGCTGCCCGACGAGGAAGAGGACGAGCCGGAGCCGAGGCTCCAGTAGAGCCGAGGCTTCAGGTGAGGAGCTCGCGATGAGCATGGCCGTGGTCGGAATAATCGCCGGTATGGCGCTCGGGTTCGCCGGGTACTTCGGCGGCTTCGGGGCGTTTCTGCTCGTGGCCGCCCTGGGCGCGCTCGGGTTCGTGGTGGGCCGTTTCCTCGACGGGGACCTGGATCCGGGGGAGTTCTTCCGGACGCGGGACCGTGAGGGGCGGCGGCGGTGACGCTTCCGGCTGCTGAACGCGGTGCGACCCGCATCGCCGACCGCGTCGTCGCGAAGATCGCCTCGCGGGCGGCGCGGGAGGCGCTGGACGGGGCCGCGGGGCGGGGCGCCTCCGGCGCCACGGAAGCCGGTCCGCCGTACGCCGACGTCACCGTGCGCGGCGACGTGGCCCGGGTCCGGGTCGCCGTCGAGCTCGGCTACCCCTCGGACATCGGGGCGCTGTGCGGTGCGGTGCGGCGCCGGATCACCGAACGGGTGAACACCCTTGCGGGAATGGAGGTGCCCGAAGTGGCCGTCGTCGTGGAGCGGCTGCACTCCGTGCACATGGGGGCGTCGGGGCGGGTGCGGTGAGCGGGGGCGGGGTTCCTGGAGGTGCGCGGCGCTTCTGGGCCGTGCGGCGGGTGCCCGCCTTCCTGGTGGCGGCCGTGGTGCTGGGGGCGGCCGGTCTGCTCCTGTACGACGTCGTCGCCGTCCGGGTGCACCGGCCCGCCATGGAGTGGCGGCGGCGCCTCGCCCACGAGCTCGCCACCCGGCCCCTGGGGGACGGGTGGGTGATCGGGGGCGCCGCCGTCGCCGTCGTGGCCGGGCTGTGGCTGCTCCTGCTCGCTCTGACGCCCGGCATGCGCGGCGTGCTGCCCATGCGGCGCGACCGGGCCGACCTGCGGGCCGGGATCGACCGGCGGGCCGCGGCGCTCGTGCTGCGGGACCGGGCCATGGAGGTGGCCGGCGTGCAGTCCGTACGGGTCGGGGTGAGGCGGCGGCGCGTGACCGTGCGGGCGCGGTCCCACTTCCGGGACCTCGACGACGTGCGGGCCGATGTGGAGTCCGTGACGGCCGACGCGGTGCGGAAGCTGGGGCTCGCGCACGAGCCGGGGGTGTCGGTGCGGGTCAGCCGGCCGGTGAAGCGGTGAGGGTGCCGCGGTGAGGGGTGTGTGGTGCTGAGGGGTGTCAACCGGGTGCTGGTGGGGCTGGCCGGGGTGGTGCTCGCCGGGGCGGGCGCGGCCGTGCTCGTCGGGGCGCTCGATCTCCAGCGGCGGTGGGGGTTCGGCCTGCCGTCCGCCTGGCCGTTCGACGGGCCGCACGACGTGCTGCTGAGCCGGGCCGGTCAGACGAAGTGGCGCGACCAGGGCTGGTGGTGGCCCGCGGTGATCGCCGGGCTCGGCGTCGTGGTGCTGCTGGCGCTGTGGTGGCTGCTGGCGCAGGTGCGGCGGCGCCGGCTGCGGGAGCTCGTCGTGGACTGCGGGGACGGCGAGGAGGCGGTACTGCGGGGGAGAGCGCTGGAAGACGCGGTGAGCGCCGAGGCGGAGATGCTGGACGGGGTCGAGCGGGCGCTGGTCGCGCTGCTGGGGCGGCGGACGGCACCGGAGGCGTGGGTGGGGCTGACGCTGGCGCCGCACGCGTCGCCGGCGGTGGCGCTGTCGCGGCTGGACCGGGAGGCGCTGGAGCATGCGCGGACCTCGGCGGGGGTGGCGCGGTTGCCGGTGGAGGTACGGGTGCGGGCGGTGCGGCACCCGGCCGAGCGGGTGGGCTGACGGGCCGCCGAGCGGGTGGGCCGACGGCCGGGCGTCAGAAGCCGTGGCGCGCGCCGCCGTCCACCGGCAGCATCAGGCCGGTGAGGTAGGAGGCCGCGGGGGAGAGGAGGAAGGCCGCCGCCTTGCCGAACTCCGCCGGGGTGCCGTAGCGGCGCAGGGGGATGCGTGCCGCGTGGTGCAGCCGGGTCTTCTGCGGGTCGTCCGAGAGGGCGTCCAGCTCTCTGACCCGGTCCGTGTCGATGCGGTGCGGGAGGAGGCCGACGACACGGATGCCCCGCGGGCCCAGTTCGGCCGAGAGGGATTTCGCGAAGCCCGCCAGGCCCGGCCGCAGGGCGTTGGAGACGGTGAGCCCGGGGATCGGCTCGTGGACCGACGCCGAGAGCACGAAGCCGATCACGCCGCCCTCGGTGAGCTCCGCCGCTGCCGTACGGGCCAGGTGGATCGCCCCGAGGAAGACGGTCTCGAAGGCCCGCTGCCACTGGTCGTCGCTGACGTCCGCGGCCGTGCCCGCGGGCGGGCCGCCCACGCTGATGAGGATGCCGTCGAAGCGGCCGGCGTGGTTCCTGGCCGCTTCGATCACCCGGCGCGGGGTGGTGGGGTCGGCGTTGTCGGCTGCCACGCCGAAGGCCAGGGGGCCGAGTTTCGCTGCCGCTGCCGTGGCGGACTGCTCCGTGCGGCCGGTGATCACCACCTTCGCACCGTCGGCGATGAGCTGTTGCGCCGTGGCGTGACCCAGCCCTCTGGTGGCTCCGGTCAGGACGTACGCGCGGTCCTTCAGTCCGAGATCCATGGGTTCAGTCTCGCGGAGAGAAGAGGGTGAAGGCGGTGTTGACCAGGCCGACGTGGCTGAACGCCTGGGGGTAGTTGCCCAGGTGGCGCAGGGCACCGGGGTCGTACTCCTCGGCGAGCAGACCGACGTCGTTGCGGAGGGAGAGGAGACGCTCGAAGAGGTCGCGCGCCTCGTCGCGGCGGCCGGTCCTGTGGAGGGCGTCGGCGAGCCAGAAGGAGCAGGCCAGGAAGGCGCCCTCGGTGCCGGGGAGGCCGTCGAGGGGCTTGCTGTCGGCGGTGTAGCGGCGGAGGAGGCCGTCGTGGGCGAGTTCGCGGCGGACCGCGTCCACGGTGCCGGTGACCCGCGGGTCACCGGGCGGGAGGAAGCCGACGCGGGGGATGAGGAGCGTGGCGGCGTCGAGCTCCCGGGAGCCGTAGGACTGGGTGAAGGTGCCGCGTTCGGAGTCGAAGCCCTTCTCGCAGACCTCGTGGTGGACCTCGTCGCGCATGGCGCGCCAGCCGTCGAGGTCGCCGTCGAGGCGGGAGTCGGCCTCCAGGGCGCGCACGGCGCGGTCGGCGGCGACCCAGGCCATGACCTTGGAGTGGACGAAGTGACGGCGGGGGCTGCGGATCTCCCAGATGCCTTCGTCGGGTTCGTGCCAGTGGTCCCTGAGGTAGTCCATCAGGGAGCGCTGGAGCTCCCACTCGTGGGGCTTGGCGGGCAGCCCCCACCGGCGGGCGACGTGGAGGGAGTCCATGACCTCGCCGTAGACGTCGAGCTGGAGCTGCCGGACGGCGCTGTTGCCGACACGGACGGGGGCGGAGCGCTCGTAGCCGGGGAGCCAGGGGAGCTCGAACTCGGGCAGCCGGCGCTCACCGCCGAGGCCGTACATCACCTGCAGGTCGGCGGGGTCGCCGGCGGCGGCGCGGAGGAGCCAGGCGCGCCAGGCGGCGGCCTCGTCGCCGTAGCCGGCGGAGAGGAGGGCGCCGAGGGTCAGGGTGGAGTCGCGCAGCCAGCAGTAGCGGTAGTCCCAGTTGCGGACGCCGCCGATCTCCTCGGGCAGGGAGGTGGTGCAGGCGGCGGCGATGCCGCCGGTGGGGGCGTAGGTGAGGGCCTTGAGGGTGATGAGGGAGCGGACGACGGCTTCGCGGTGGGGGCCGTCGTACGTGCAGCGGCCGGCCCACTCGCGCCAGTCCTCCAGGCTCTGCCGCAGGGACTCGTGGGGGTCGACGAGGGCGGGACGGGGGTGGTGGGAGGGGTGCCAGGTCAGGACGAAGGCCACGGTCTCGCCGGCGGAGACGGTGAACTCGGAGCGGGTGCTGCGGTCGCGGCCGTAGGTCCGGACGGGGGGCTCGCTGCGCAGCCAGGCGGAGTCGGGCCCGGCGACGGCCACGCGGTGGCCGTCGGAGCGCCGTATCCAGGGGACGACGCTGCCGTAGTCGAAGCGCAGGCGGAGGACGCCGAGCATCTCGACGGTCCCGGAGACGCCCTCGACGATGCGGACGACGTCCGGGGCGCGGTCGCGCTGGGGCATGAAGTCGGTGACCTTGACGGTGCCGGTGGCCGTTTCCCAGACGCTTTCCAGGACGAGGGAGTCCCGGAGGTAGGCGCGGCGGGTGCAGTCGCCGGCGCCGGCCGGGGCGAGGCGCCAGTGGCCGTTGTCCTCGTCGCCCAGGAGGGCGGCGAAGCAGGCCGCGGAGTCGAAGCGGGGCAGGCAGAGCCAGTCGATCGAGCCGTCACGGCCGATCAGGGCGGCGGTCTGGAGATCGCCGATGAGCGCGTAGTCCTCGATGCGTGCTACCACGCGGAGCGTCTTCCCGCCGGGCGGGGAGGCTACTCGGGGGAAGCGGCCGTACGGACCGCGTCCGGCTGCGCGGCGGAGGCACCGGGGGTGCCGGGGGCGGTTCCGGCGGCGCGGTCGCGGCGCTCGCGGCGGACGAGGATGATCCAGCCGACGGGCACGAAGGCGGCGAAGAGCCACCACTGGACGGCGTAGGCCATGTGGGGGCCGATGCTGTCGTGGTCGGGGGCGGCCACGGGCTCGGGGCCCTTGCTGCCGGGATCCGGGTCGGTGAGCTCGATGTAGCCGCCGAGGACGGGGCGGTGCAGGGACTGCGCCTGGCGCTCGCTGTTGATGCGCATGACCTGACGGGGCGGCAGGCCGCGGGTGTCCTTGATGCCGCTGGAGTCGGTCTCGTCGGCGCGCAGCCGGCCGGTGACGGTGATCTTGCCGGAGGGCGGGGCGGGGACCTCGGGGAACTTCGTCAGGTCGCCGGTGGAGGGGATCCATCCGCGGTTGACGAGGACGGCCCGCCCGTCGGCCAGGAGGAGGGGGGTGAGGACCATGTAGCCGGACTTGCCGTCGGCGTCGGTCCGCAGCCGGACGACGACCTCGTCCTTGGTGTCGAAGGTGCCGCTCGCGGTGACCCGGCGCCAGACGTCGTCGGAGACGTCCTTGCCGGGCCGGGACAGCTCGGTCACCGGCACGGGGTCGGCGCCGAGGCTGCGGGCGACGAAGTCGTTGCGCGCGACCCGGTGCTCGTGGCGGTGGAACTGCCAGAAGCCCAGTTTGATCATCACCGGGATGAGGACGAGCCCCACGAGGGTGAGGATCACCCACTGCCGGGACAACAGGAAGCGGTACACGCATTTGACGGTACCTGGCCCGGTTCGCCCCGGGAGCAGCGGGTGGCGCGCCGGCGGGCGTCAGCCCTTGGGGGCGGGGACGACGTGCGAGAGCAACTGGACGAAGGCCGCCTCGTCGATCACCGGGGTGCCGAAGGTGCGGGCCTTGGTGGTCTTGGTCGTGGGGGAGCCGGGGTCGTTGGTGACCAGCACGCTGGTGAGGCGCGACACGCTCGTGGCGACGTGCAGCCCGGCTTCGACGGCGCGGTCCTCCAGCAGCTCGCGGTCGATGGAGGTGTCGCCCGAGAACGCGACCCGCATGCCCTGAATGAGCTGTTCGCCCTCTTTGTAACGCCCCGGGTTGGGGTACGGGCAGGCCGGCCGCTTGCGGCTCGGCCGCCAGGAGCCGGACGCGCCGTACGAGCGCTGCTGCCCGATATGTCCGGCAGGGCGGGGGTTTGCCGGTCCGTCGGACCACTCGGTGAGGGGCTGGCAGGCGAGCAGCGGCAGCCGCAGATTGGCCTCGGCGGCGAGGTGCAGGCTCGGCCGGAAGGCCTCGGCGAGCACGCGGGCGTCGTCGAGCGCGTGGTGGGCGCGCTGCTGCACCACGCCGTAGTGCGCGGCGAGCGACTCCAGCTTGTGGTTGGGCAGCGGCAGCTGCAGCTCCTTGGAGAGCGCGATGGTGCACAGCCGCTGCCGGACGGGGGCGGCCGCCCGCGCACGGGCGTACTCGCGGGCGATCATCGACCAGTCGAAGGCGGCATTGTGCGCCACCAGCACCCGGCCTTCGAGGCGCTTCGCGAACTCGTCCGCGACCTCGGGGAAGAGCGGGGCCGAGGAGAGCACGGAAGTGGTGAGCCCGTGGATCCACACGGGACCGGGGTCGCGCTCGGGGTTGACCAGTGTGTACCAGTGGTCTTCGACCTGCCCGCGGGCATCCAGCTGGTAGACCGCCGCCGACACTATCCGGTCGTCCCGGGCGAGCCCGGTGGTCTCCACGTCGACGACCGCATACCCCTCGGGGTACGCGGCCGGCCACGGAGTCGGGTCATCGGCTGCGGTCTGGTCTTCGAGCATGGTCACAGAGAATACGGGGGTGGACTGACAGCGCGGGGTCCGGGCGGTCGGCAGGCGACGAGGCGCCCGGGCGGGAAGAGCCCGGCGCCGCGGGTGAGAGCGCCTGCCCGGGGGGTGACGGCGAGCCGGTCGGGGGAGGCCGGGGGCAGGTTCCGGACAAGCCGCCGGCAGCAGCGTCAACCGGTGCCGGTCCCGCTTCACCCGGTCCGCTCGTCGCCTCAGTTGCCGCAGCACCCCGCCACCGCCCCGCCGCCCGGGCAAGAACCGCTTCCCCTGCCACCGACCCCGTTCCCTCTCCGCGAACCCCAGGTAACACAATTCGGTACCGAAGGGTAACTACCCCTAGCGGCACGCCTGATGACGTGCCTATCGTGCGCCCATGCCGCACCTTCCCGATGTCGTGCTGTGGTCCATACCCGCCTTCCTCCTGCTCACCGCACTGGAGTTGGTGAGCTACCGGCTGCGCCCCGCCGAGGAGACGGGCGATGCGGGCTACGAGGCCAAGGATGCGGCGACGAGTATCGGCATGGGCGCCGGCAGCCTCGTCTTCGACGCGCTGTGGAAGATACCGATCGTCGCCGTCTACACCGCCCTCTACGAGCTCACGCCGCTGCGCGTCCCCGTGCTGTGGTGGACGCTCCCCCTGATGCTGCTCGTGCAGGACTTCTTCTACTACTGGTCGCACCGCGGGCACCACGTCATCAGGATCCTGTGGGCCTGCCACGTGGTGCACCACTCCAGCCGGAAGTTCAACCTCACCACTGCCCTGCGCCAGCCCTGGACCACGCTCACCGTGTGGCCGTTCTACCTGCCGATGATCGCCGCCGGCGTGCATCCGGCCGCGCTGGCCTTCTGCTCGTCGGTCAACCTGGTCTACCAGTTCTGGGTGCACACGGAGCGGGTCGGAAAGCTGCCCCGGCCGATCGAGTACGTCTTCAACACGGCCTCCCACCACCGCGTCCACCACGCCTCCCAGGGCGGCTACCTGGACCGCAACTACGGCGGGATCCTGATCGTCTGGGACCGGCTCTTCGGGTCGTTCGTCGCCGAGGGCGAACGGCCCGTCTACGGGCTGACGAAGAACATCAACACGTACAACCCGCTGCGCGTCGCCACCCACGAGTACGCCGCGATCGCCCGCGACCTGCGCGCGGCGCGCGACTGGCGGGAGCGGCTGGGGCGGGTGTTCGGCGGACCGGGCTGGCAGCCGGCGCCCCGGAACGAGGCTCCCGCCCCGGTTCCCGAAGCCGTTCCCGCGCACGAGCGCGCCGCGTGACCGCCTCCCGGCCCTTCCCGGCCCTCTTCGGCACCTCCTCCCGGGCCTTCCCCGCCCTCTTCGGCGCCGTCGCCCTCACCCACCTGGGCGCCCTCCTGGCGGGGTCCGCCGTCGCGCTCGTCACCAAGCCCGCGCTGATGCCCCTGCTGGCGGCGTACGTCCTCGCCCGCGGCGGGCCGCGGCTGCTCGTCGCGGCGCTGCTGTTCGGATGGGGCGGGGACACGCTCCTGCAGGCCGGCGGTGACCTCCCGTTCCTGCTCGGCATGGCGTCCTTCGCCGCCGGGCACGTCTGCTACCTCGCGCTGTGCTTCCGGCACGGCACCCCCGGCGGCGCGCGCACCCGCCGGGCGGCCGCCGGCTACGGGGCTGCCTGGCTCGTCACCGTCGTGCTGCTGTGGCCCGGCCTGCCGGCCGGCCTGCGGGTGCCCGTCGCGCTCTACAGCCTGCTGCTCGTCACGATGGCGCTGAGCGCGACCCGCACCCGGCCCCTCGCCGCGGCGGGCGGTGCGCTGTTCGTCGTGTCGGACACCCTGATCGCCACCGGCGTGGCCGGCTGGCCCCAGGCGCCCGCCGCCCAGTTCTGGGTCATGCTGACCTACATCGCCGCCCAGGCCCTCCTCGCCGAGGGGCTCCTGCGCACGGCGGAAGGGGCCGGGCAGCGGCCCGGCCCCTCCGTGTCCGAGCGGGGACGTCAGCCCCGCACCGCGTCCAGGGCGTCGACGATGCCGAAGCCGTAGAAGCCGTTGACGTTCTTGGTGCCGGTGCAGACGGCGTCCACCTTGCCGTCGCCGTCACCGTCGTACGGGGCCGACGGGCAGCCGGGGTTGTCGGCCTGCGCCTTGAGGAGCCACTGGATCTCCTGCGGGGACGACTTGGGGTGCGCGCTCTTCAGCAGCGCCGCCACGCCCGCCACGTGCGGACCGGCCATCGAGGTGCCCTGGAGGAAGCCCCAGTCACCGCCGGGCAGCGTGGAGAGGATGCGGCCGTCCTTCGCGGGCAGGTCCGGGACCTGGTACTTGTCGCCGCCGGGGGCCGCCACGTCGATCTGGCCGAGGCCGTAGTTCGAGTAGTACGACTTCTGCCCCTTCACGCCGGTCGCGGAGACGGTGACCACGCCGGGCAGCTGGGCCGGGACGTCGAGGCAGACGGACGGGTCGATCTTGCGGGTCTGCGCCGGCCTGCCCTTGTCGTTCGGGCTGGAGGTGTCGGTGATCTCCTTGCCGGCCAGGTCGAAGTTGGAGTTGCCGGCCGAGGCGACGTTGACCGTGCCCTTGTCCTGGGCGTACTTCGACGCGCGCCGGACCGACTCGCCTATGGCCTGCTGGTCGGGGTCGTCCGCGCAGTTGAACATCCACGGGTCGACGAAGTAGCTGTTGTTCGTCACCGCTATGTCGTGCTCGGCGGCGAAGACGAAGGCGCAGACCACGCTCTCCGCGTAGAACAGGCTCTCCTTGTTGGAGACCTTGATGGCCGAGACCTTGACGTTCGGCGCGACGCCCGCGACACCGACGCCGTTGCGGGCCGCGGCTATCGTGCCGGCCACGTGCGTGCCGTGGTAGTCCTTGTCCGGGTCGTACGGGCGCCAGGAGCCGGCGCCGGTGTCGGCCTTGCCGCTGACGCAGCTCGCCGACTGGGCGCGGGAGAAGTTCGGGGCGAGGTCCGGGTGGGTGTCGTCCACGCCCGTGTCGATGACGCCGACGGTGACCTTGCGGCTGCCCGGGTTGACCTTCGCCGCCTGGTCCGCCTTGATGGCCGGCAGGTCCCACTGCAGGCCTTCGAGCGGCTCGGCGCCGGCCGAGAGCTGACGGGCCGCCGCGGCGCCCTTGGGCAGCTTGACCTTCTCCGGCTTGCCGACGTCGGTGGTGGCGGCCGGGACGATCGGCCGGGTGCGGGTCGCGCCCGCGGACTGCACGCCCGGGACCGCGCGCAGCGCCTTGGCGAAGTCCGGGTTCTTGGAGTGGGCGACGATCACGCCTATCTGTGCGTAGGCGGTCACGATGCTGCCGCCGGACTCGGTGACGGCCTTCTTCACCCTGGCGACGGTGGCGCGGTCGGTGGCGGTGTTCACCACGTACGACAGCAGGGGGCCGTCCGTGGCGGCCTGCTGCGCCACCGGCGCGGCCTGCGGCGCGGCGGCGGCGACCCCCGGCAGGAGACCGAGCGAGGCGGTGAGGGCGAGGCCGACGGGAACGGCGAGCAGCGCGTGGCGTCTGGAACGCAGATGAGCCATGGGGTCTCCACATCATCCGAAAACCGCCGGAGCGCGGGCCGCGCGCGGGCGGGTACATGACGAGTGAAGCTAGCGCCGATCATGGCACCGGGCAATGCATTCCGGAACAAACGCCCCGATGGCCACGGTCCGGCAACAAATGACCCCGGAGCGAGGGGAGTTCCGGAAGGGGATCGTCCGCAGACGGTCGTCCGCAGACGGCTCGTCAGGGCGCGAGACCGCCGTCGCGCAGCGCGTCGATGCTCAGCGGAGGCAGCGGCACCCGGGGCCCGAACCAGCGCCCGGCTCTCGGCAGGGGGACGGACCGGCCGGTCGTCACCGCCGCTATGGGCGCCGTCAACCTGACGATCCCGAACGGTCGTCGACCGGAGGACGGCGGGGGAGGAGGAGACGCATCGCTCACACCAGGGTCAACGAGGCCGCGGGCGGGCGGTGTCGCACCCTCCGGCGGCTGCTGCCGAATTCCCGGCCTTCCCCCCTGTCGCATACTGCGACCTGCCTCTACGATGCGTGATCCGGATCACAAGCCATCGGCTCGCGCCTCGCACCCCCTTGTCAGGAGAGACCGTGGACACCGCACCAACCACCACTCAGGGTCCGGACGAGCCCGACGGCCCGGACACCACCACGGCCGCAGCGCCCGCCGCTGCGGCCGATCGTTTCAGCACGGTGCAGTCGAGCGCGGAGTTCGGTGAACTCCGCCGCGCACAGCGCTCGTTCGCCTTCCCGCTCACCATCGCCTTCGTCTCCTGGTACCTGCTGTACGTCCTGCTCTCCAACTACGCGGGCGACTTCATGGGCAGCACGGTCCTGGGCAACATCAACGTGGCGTTCGTCTTCGGTCTCGCCCAGTTCCTCACCACCTTCCTGATCGCCTGGTGGTACTCGCGGCACGCGGCGGCGAAGCTCGACCCGAAGGCCGAGGCCCTCCGGGCCCGCCTGGAAGCGGGGGAGTGACCGCCATGACCGCCATGACCGGCATCTCCAGCGCTGTGCACACCGGCGCCCTGCACACCGGCGTCCCGCTCGCGGCCGGCGCCGCGAGCGAGCACCGCACCCTGATCATCAGCCTCTTCTCCGTCTTCGTCGCCGCCACCCTCGCCATCACCATCTGGGCCGGCCGGCAGACCAAGGACGCCACTGACTTCTACGCCGGCGGCCGCTCCTTCACCGGCTTCCAGAACGGCCTCGCCATCTCCGGCGACTACATGTCCGCCGCGTCCTTCCTCGGCATCGCGGGCGCCATCGCCCTCTACGGCTACGACGGCTTCCTCTACTCCATCGGCTTCCTCGTCGCCTGGCTGGTGGCCCTGCTGCTCGTCGCCGAGCCGCTGCGCAACTCCGGCCGCTTCACCATGGCCGACGCCCTCGCGTACCGGCTCAAGCAGCGTCCCGTCCGGACCGCCGCCGGCACCTCCACCATCGTCGTCTCGATCTTCTACCTGCTCGCCCAGATGATCGGCGCGGGCGCCCTCGTCGCCCTGCTGCTCGGGGCCTCGGGCGAGGGCTCGCGGCGCTGGATCATCGGCCTGGTCGGCCTGGTGATGGTCCTCTACGTGACCATCGGCGGCATGAAGGGCACCACGTGGGTGCAGATCGTCAAGGCCGTCCTGCTCATCCTGGGCACCATGCTGATCACCGTCCTCGTCCTCAACAAGGTCGGCTGGAACGTCTCCACCCTGCTCGGCCGCGCCGCCGAGGAGAGCGGCAAGGGCAAGGCCTTCCTCGAACCGGGCCTGCAGTACGGCAAGGACGGCACCACCAAGCTCAACTTCATCTCGCTCGGCCTCGCCCTCGTCCTGGGCACCGCCGGCCTGCCGCACATCCTCATCCGCTTCTACACGGTGCCCACCGCCAAGGCCGCCCGGAAATCCGTGAACTGGGCCATCGGCATCATCGGCGCCTTCTACCTGATGACCATCGCGCTGGGCTTCGGCGCCGCCGCCCTCGTGGGCTCCAAGTCCATCACCGCCTCGGACCCCTCCGGCAACACCGCGGCCCCGCTCCTCGCCCAGGAGGTCGGCGGCGGCGCCGGCTCTACCGGCGGCGCGGTCCTCCTCGCCGTGATCTCCGCGGTCGCCTTCGCGACGATCCTCGCCGTGGTTGCGGGCCTCACCCTCGCCTCCTCGGCCTCCTTCGCCCACGACCTGTGGGCCAACGTCATCCGCAAGGGGAAGACCAGCGAGAAGGAGGAGGTGCTCACCGCCAAGTGCGCCGCCGTCGTCATCGGCGTGGTCGCCATCGCCCTGAGCATCTTCGCCCACCGGCTGAACGCGGCCGCCGTCGTGGCCCTCGCCTTCGCCGTCGCGGCCTCCGCCAACCTCCCCACCATCCTCTACAGCCTCTTCTGGAAGCGCTTCACCACCCAGGGCGCCCTCTGGTCGATCTACGGCGGCCTCGTCTCGTCCGTCGGCCTGGTGATCTTCTCGCCGGTCGTCTCCGGCAGCGAGAAGGCCCTCTTCCCCGGCATGAGCTTCGACTACTTCCCGCTGGGCAACCCCGGCCTGGTCTCCATCCCCCTCGGCTTCCTGCTGGGCTGGATCGGCTCCCTGCTCTCCAAGGAGCAGCCGGAGGCGGCCGCCAAGTACGCCGAGCTCGAAGTCCGCTCCCTCACGGGCTACGGCGCGCACTGACGCCCCGCCACACTCCCCCCACGACGTCATCCCGTCACGACGCCGGGCGAGCCACTGCGGCCCGCCCGGCGTCCGCCCGTCCGGGCCCGGCACGACCCGCCGCCCATCACGTACGCTGCGGGCAGCGAACGAACGTTCAAGCCCAGTCCGCCGGAGGCGCAGCGTGCTCATCGACACCTACGGTCGCATCGCCACCGACCTCCGTGTCTCCCTGACCGACCGCTGCAACCTGCGCTGCACCTACTGCATGCCCGAAGAGGGCCTCCAGTGGCTCGCCAAGCCCGACCTCCTCACCGATGACGAGATCGTCCGCCTCGTCCGCATCGCCGTGACCGCGCTCGGCATCACCGAGATCCGCTTCACCGGCGGCGAGCCCCTGCTGCGCCCCGGCCTCGTCTCCATCGTCGAGCGCTGCGCCGCCCTCCGGCCGCGCCCCCGGATCTCCCTCACCACCAACGGCATCGGCCTCGCGCGCACCGCCACGGCCCTGGCGGCCGCCGGCCTCGACCGCGTCAACGTCTCCCTCGACACCCTGCGGCCCGACGTCTTCCAGCGGCTGACCCGCCGCAAGCGCCACCAGGACGTCCTCGACGGCCTCGCCGCGGCCCGCGCCGCCGGCCTCGACCCCGTGAAGATCAACGCCGTCCTGATGCCCGGCGTCAACGACGACGAGGCCCCCGGCCTGCTGGCCTGGGCCCTCGACCACGGCTACGAACTGCGCTTCATCGAGCAGATGCCGCTCGACGCCCAGCACGGATGGCGCCGCGACGGCATGATCACCGCGGCGGACATCCTCACGAGCCTGCGCACCCGCTTCGCCCTCACCCCCGAGGACGCCGGTGAGCGCGGCGCCGCCCCCGCCGAGCGCTGGCTCGTCGACGGCGGGCCCGGCCGGGTCGGCGTCATCGCCTCCGTCACGCGCCCCTTCTGCGGCGCCTGCGACCGCACCCGGCTCACGGCCGACGGGCAGATCCGCAACTGCCTCTTCGCCCGCGAGGAGTCCGACCTCCGCGCGGCGCTCCGCTCCGGCGCCACGGACGAGGAGCTGGCCGGGCGCTGGAAGCAGGCGATGCTGGGGAAGAAGGCGGGCTCGGGGCTGGACGACCCGGCCTTCCTGCAGCCGCAGCGGCCCATGTCCGCCATCGGCGGCTGAGCGGAGGCCTGTGGCCGGGGCCCTACGACTGGGGCGAGGCCTCCCACTCCTCCAGCCTCACCACGTCCTTCAGGAAGCCCCGCAGCCCCAGGAAGTTGGACAGGTGCTCGCGGTGCTCGTCGCAGGCGAGCCACGTCTTGCGGCGGTCCGGCGTGTGCAGCTTGGGGTTGTTCCACGCCAGGACCCAGACGGCGGGGGCACGGCAGCCCTTGGCGGAACAGATCACGGCGTCATCGGGGGAAGTCACACCCCTGACTCTACGAACTGTGCGCAGACACGGCGACGCCGGGCAGCCACGGGGGGAGCCGCCCGGCGTCGGTCTGTCGCTCCGACGGGGGATGCGGAGCGCTTAGGAAGTATGTCACGGGGTGCCCGGCGAGCGGCACTGAAACCACATGATTGATCTGAGGTTTTCTTGAGCTTTCCGGCGCGCGGCATCGCCCGCCGCGCCCCCGCAGCACATCAGCCGTGGTCACGCCCTTGATCGCCCTCGGAGCCCAGGGTGGCTTCCGGGACGGATTCCACCCTCTCCTCACCGGCGCCCGGCATCAGCACCGGCCGCGTGGGGGCCGGTATGAAGGTGCCGGGCAGCGAAGGGGCGTTCTCCCGGCCCGCGTTGGCGATCACGACCGCCACGTAGGGCAGCAGGGCACCCAGGATCAGCGTGCCGATCGCCACATAGCGCTCGACGTTCCACAGCACCACGGTGAGCACCACCGACAGCGTGCGGATCCCCATCGAGATGACGTAGCGGCGCTGGCGGCCGCGCACGTCCTCGGCCAGGCCCTGACGGGCACCGGTGATCCTGAAGACCGCCGCCCCGCCCTGCTTCCGCATCACGTTCCACCACCTGATCCGCCGCGCCCGGACGCCCTCGCCGGGACACCCTCCACGTTACGCCGCGTGGCCGCCGGGTACGAGAGCGGGTACCCCGTCGTCCCCGCCCCCACCTGCGGCTGCGTACTCCCTACGGCGGACGGGACGCTCCGGCGTGCGCCGTACGGACGACGGACCCAGAATGGCGGGGCACGGCACATCGCGCCGTTGAGGAGGCGACATGAGCTGGTTGTGGGCCATCATCGTCGGACTTGTCCTGGGCCTGATCGCCAAGGCCATCCTGCCGGGCAAGCAGCAGGTTCCCCTCTGGCTGACGATCATCCTGGGCATGATCGGCAGTCTGCTCGGCAACTGGGCCGCCACGGGGCTCGGCATCAACGACACCAAGGGCATCGACTGGGGTCGGCACCTGCTGCAGCTGGCGGGCGCGGTCCTCGTCGTCGGCATCGGCGACCGGCTCTGGGTCGCGGCCCGCGGCAACCGCCGGACCCGGGGGAGGCACGTGGCGTAACGGCGCCACGGCGCCGGGGGAACACCCCGGCGTGACGGGACCGGAGAACGCGGGCCGAAAAGGGGCGGGGCGGCCCGTACGCGTCTTGCGTACGGGCCGCCCCGGCAATCCGGTGGGCGGGCGTGCCTACCGCAGCTCGGCGATCTTCCGGCCCGCCTTGAGGTAGACCCGGCCGGCCCCGGCGATCCCGGCGACCGTCTCGGTCACGACCTCGCCCAGCGGGCGGATCGCGTCGGCCTCGGCGAGCACGACGGCCTCCTGGCCGCCGTCCGTCTCGACCACGAGACGCAGGCCGTTCTGCTTGGCGACCCGGCGGGCCGCCGACGCGGACGGCTGGAAGCCCAGGACCTGGCTGAGCACCGCCGTCGCCGGCGCGGCGCCGTGCTCCGCGAGCTCCACCACGGGCGTCTCCACGTCGGAGAAGCTCTTCTTCGAGAACTGCGCGACGAACCCGGCCCGGGCCGCCATCGCCGCCTCGATCCCGTAGAGCGCGGTCACGACCTCGCCCGCGAGAATCTTCTTGAGGTCCATCGGGTGCAGCGAGCGCTCTTCGACGCGGGACAGCGCACGGGCGATCTCCTCGTCCGTCCACTCGGTCCACGCCTTCAGGTACGGCTCCATCAGCCGGTCCGGGACCGACATGATCTTGCCGAAGACGTCGTCGGCGGGCGCCGTCAGGCCCACGTAGTTGCCCTTGGACTTGGACATCTTCGCGCCCGTGCCGTCCGTGCCCTCGATCAGCGGCATGGTGACGACGAGCTGCGGCTTCTGGCCCTTCAGCTCCATGAGCTTGCGGCCCATCTGCAGGTTCAGCAGCTGGTCGGCGCCGCCCAGCTCCACGTCGCAGTCGAGCGCGACCGAGTCCAGGCCCTGGGCGATCGGGTACAGCAGCTCCGACATCGTCAGGCCCGAGCCGGCCGCCAGCCGGTTGCGGAAGTCCTCGCGCTGCAGCAGCTGCGAGACCGGCACCTGCGAGAGCAGCCCGAGCAGCTCCGGGAAGGTGTACGGCGCCAGCCACTCGCTGTTCTGGACGAACGCGACCTTCTCGAAGTCGAAGAACGGGCGGACCTGCTCGCGGTAGCCCGCCAGGTTCCTCGCGATGTCCTCGTCGGTCAGCGGCGGGCGCTCGGCCGTCCGGCCCGTCGGGTCACCGATCTTGGCCGTGAAGTCACCGATGAGCAGGGTGACGTCGTGCCCCATGCGCTGGAAGCGGCTGAGGATGATCACCGGCACGGCGTGGCCCAGGTGGACGTCGGCCGCGGTGGGGTCGATGCCCAGCTTGATCTTCAGGCCCTTGCCCGCCGCGCGCCGCTCCTCGATGCGCTCGGCCAGCTTGTCCACGCCCGGCAGCACCTCGACGGTGCGGGCGGCGATCAGCTCGGCCTGCTCCTTCGCCGACAGATCCGTCAGATCGAGATAGCGCCGCGAGCCCGTCTCCTGGAGCAGCCGCTGGACGGTCTGGTCGGAGGAGAGGTCCTGCGCGAGGAGCTCGCCGGCGCGGGCGACGGATTCGCCGAGGCGTGTCATGACATTCCTGGGGTCGATGGGACGGAGAAGAAACGGAGGAAGACGGAAGAAGCTGGATAAAGCAGGGGAAAGACTGAGAAGGGGAAGTGGCGGGGACAGGTGGACGCGGACCAGTCTATTCGGCCCGGTACCGCGCCCCCGCTGTCACACCCCCGGCCGTCACACCCCCCGGCTCACCGAGCTCATGTTGAAGTCCGGCACGCGCAGGGCGGGCATCGCCGCCCGGGTGAAGTAGTCGCCCCACTCGCGCGGCAGCGTCGGCTCGGTGCGGCCCGCCTCGGTCGCGCGCGAGAGCAGCGACACCGGCGACTCGTTGAAGCGGAAGTTGTTGACCTCGCCGACGACCTCTCCGTTCTCCACGAGATAGACGCCGTCCCGGGTCAGCCCCGTCAGCAGCAGCGACGCCGGGTCCACCTCGCGGATGTACCACAGGGACGTCAGCAGCAGACCGTGCTCGGTGGCCGCGACCATCTCCTCCAGCGAGGCCGTGCCGCCCGCGTCCAGGACGAGGTTGTCCACGAGCGGGGTGACCGGCAGGCCCGTGAGCCCGGCCGAGTGCCGCGTGGTGACCAGGTGCTCCAGCACGCCGTCGCGGATCCAGTCCACCGGGCCCAGCGGCAGGCCGTTGTCGAAGACCGACGCGTCGTCGCCCGAGGAGGACGTGAGGACGAACGGCGCGCACTCCAGGCCCGCCGCGTGCGGGTCGCTGCGCAGCGTCAGCGGCAGCGGGGACAGCTTCTCCCCGACCCGGGTGCCGCCACCGGTCTTCGAGAAGACCGTCCGGCCCTCGGCGGCGTCGCGCGCGGCGGCCGACCACATCTGGTAGACGAGCAGGTCCGCCACGGCGGTCGGCGGCAGCAGCGTCTCGTACCGGCCGGCGGGCAGCTCGATCTTCCGCTCGGCCCACGCCAGGCGCCGGGCCAGCTCGGCGTCCAGCGCCTGCGGGTCGACGTCCGTGAAGTCACGCGTGGCCCGGCCCGCCCACGCGGAGCGCGTGCCGTCCGGCGACTTGGCGTTGAGCTCCAGCGAACCGGTCGGCTGGTCGTGGCGCAGCCGCAGGCCGGCGGACGTGCCGAGGTAGTACGAGGAGACCTCGTGGAGCGCGAAGCCGTACAGCTCGCGGCCCGCGGCCCGGGCCCCGGCGAAGGACTCGCCGAGCGCCGGCGCGAAGCCGTCGAAGACGGCGGAGGAGGTCTCGGCGGGCGGTGCGGTGAAATCGGGGGAGTGCGGCACGTCCGTCACCAGCGGCTGGGCGTCCTCGGCCGGACCGGCCTCCCGCGCGGCGGCCTCGGCGGCCCGCACCAGCGGCTCCAGCTCCGCGGCCGTGACGGCCGACCGGGAGACGACGCCCGAGGCGGTGCCCTCGGCGCCGTCCACGGTGGCGATCACCGTGACCGTACGGCCGCGGGTGACGCCATTGGTGGTCAGCGCGTTGCGCGCCCAGCGGAGGTTGGCCGTGGACCGCTCGCCGGCGATGACCATGCAGCCGTCGGCGCGGGACAGCTCCAGGGCCCGCTCGACGATCTCGTGCGGCTGATTGCGAGAGCTCACTGACCCGCCTCCTCGGAGGTGTTGAGGATGTTGACGCCCTCGAAGAGGGCCGAGGGGCAGCCGTGCGAGACGGCCGCGACCTGCCCGGGCTGGGCCTTCCCGCAGTTGAACGCGCCACCCAGCACGTACGTCTGCGGGCCGCCGACGGCCGACATCGAACCCCAGAAGTCGGTGGTCGTCGCCTGGTACGCGACATCCCGCAGCTGCCCGGCCAGCCGGCCGTTCTCGATGCGGTAGAACCGCTGCCCGGTGAACTGGAAGTTGTACCTCTGCATGTCGATCGACCACGAGCGGTCGCCGACCACGTAGATGCCGCGCTCCACGCCGGAGATCAGCTCCTCCGTGGAGGGCCCGTCCGGCGCCGGCTGCAGGGAGACGTTGGCCATGCGCTGGACCGGTACGTGGGAGGGGGAGTCGGCGAAGGCGCAGCCGTTGGAGCGGTCGAAGCCGGTGAGCTTCGCGATCCGCCGGTCCAGCTGGTAGCCGACGAGGATGCCGTCCTTGACGAGGTCCCAGGACTGGGCCTCGACGCCCTCGTCGTCGTAGCCGATCGTCGCCAGGCCGTGCTCCGCGGTCCGGTCGCCCGTCACGTTCATGAGCTCGGAGCCGTACTTCAGCTTGCCCAGCTGGTCGAAGGTCGCGAAGGACGTGCCCGCGTAGGCGGCCTCGTAGCCCAGTGCGCGGTCCAGCTCGGTGGCGTGGCCGATCGACTCGTGGATGGTCAGCCACAGGTTGGACGGGTCGACCACCAGGTCGTACGAGCCCGCCCGCACGCTCGGGGCGGCCATCTTCTCGGCCAGCAGCTCCGGGATCTCCGCCAGCTCGGCGTCCCAGTCCCAGCCGGTGCCCGTCAGATACTCCCAGCCGCGGCCGGCCGGGGGCGCGATGGTGCGCATCGCGTCGAAGCCGCCGGTGGCCGGGTCGACCGCGACGGCCGTCAGCTGCGGGTGCAGCCGGACGCGCTGCTGCGTGGTGGTCGTGCCGGCCGAGTCGGCGTAGAACTTGTTCTCCTGGACGGTCAGCAGCGAGGCGTCCGCGTGCGCCACGCCGTCCGCGGCCAGCAGCCGCGAGCTCCAGTCCGCGAGCAGCGCGCCCTTCTCCGCGTCCGGCACGTCGAAGGGGTTGACCTCGTAGGACGACACCCAGGTGCGGTCGGCGTGCACCGGCTCGCCGGCCAGCTCCACCCTCTCGTCGGAGCCGGCCGCCGCGATCACCTTCGCCGACAGCCTCGCCATCGCGACGGCCTGCCCGGCCACCCGCGCCGCCGCGTCCATCGTCAGCTCGACGCCGGCGGCGAAGCCCCAGCTCCCGCCGTGCACCACCCGCACCGCATACCCCAGGTCGGTGGTGTCCGAGCTGCCCGCCGGACGGGCGTCCCTCAGCCGCCAGGAGGCGCTGCGCACCCGCTCCAGGCGGAAGTCCGCGTGATCGGCCCCCAGGGCGCGGGCACGCGCGAGGGCCGCGTCGGCGAGTTGCCGCAGCGGCAGCGCGAGGAACGACTCGTCGATTTCATGTGGCACGGATGGCCTCCCCTTGGCGTGCGATGTCTCCCGAAGACGCAGTGAATCACGCCGCACCGCCCCCGGTCCCGGCCTTTTGCGCAGTTCAGGGGCGGATCCGGGATCACCCCGGAAAGCGCCCCCTACGGGCCGTTCCGCCCCCTGCGGCTCCGTTTTCTGTAGGGACCCGACAGGGTCCGCGATGTGCTCCTGTTAGGGGCGGGCTGCACGTCAGGCGCCCCGGCCCGATAGTTTTCGTACGGTACAGACGACCAATGGCAGCTACACGTGAAGGAAGGGTGGTCCTTTGAGCCGCTCGGTTCTGGTCACCGGAGGAAACCGGGGCATCGGCCTCGCCATCGCCCGCGCCTTCGCGGAGGCGGGCGACAAGGTCGCCTTCACCTACCGCTCGGGTGAGCCGCCGGCCGCCCTCCTGGACCTGGGGTGCCTCCCCGTGAAGTGCGACATCACGGACCCCGAGCAGGTCGAGCAGGCCTACAAGGAGATCGAGGAGAAGCAGGGCGCGGTCGAGGTGCTGGTGGCCAACGCCGGCGTCACCCGCGACCAGCTGCTGCTGCGGATGTCCGAGGACGACTTCACCTCCGTCGTGGACACCAACCTCACCGGCACCTTCCGGGTCGTCAAGCGGGCCTCGAAGGGCATGCTGCGCGCCCGCAAGGGCCGCATCGTGCTGATCTCCTCCGTGGTCGGCCTGCTGGGCTCCGCGGGCCAGGCCAACTACGCCGCCTCCAAGGCCGGCCTGGTGGGCTTCGCCCGCTCGATCGCCCGTGAGCTGGGCTCCCGCAGCATCACCTGCAACGTCGTCGCCCCCGGCTTCGTCGACACCGACATGACCCGCGTGCTCAGCGACGAGCAGCGCGAGGGCATCACCAAGCAGGTTCCGCTCGCGCGCTACGCGCAGCCCGAGGAGATCGCCGCCTCGGTCCGCTTCCTCGCCTCCGACGAGGCCGCATACATCACTGGAGCCGTCATTCCTGTCGACGGCGGATTGGGCATGGGTCACTGAACGTCATGAGTGGAATCCTCGCAGGCAAGCGCATCCTGGTCACCGGCGTCCTCACCGAGTCGTCGATCGCCTTCCAGGCCGCCAAGGTCGCCCAGAACGAGGGCGCCGAGGTCATCCTGACCGGGTTCGGCCGGCTCTCCCTGGTCGAGCGCATCGCCAAGCGTCTGCCCAAGGAAGCCCCGGTCATCGAGCTGGACGTCACCAACCAGGAGCACCTGGACGGGCTGGCCGACAAGGTGCGCGAGCTCCAGGGCGAGGACGCCCGGCTCGACGGCATCGTGCACTCCATCGCCTTCGGCCCCCAGGGCGCCTTCAACTTCCTGGAGGCCTCCTGGGAGGACGTCTCGACGGCCGTCCAGGTCTCGGCGTACTCCTACAAGTCGCTCGCCATGGCCCTGCTGCCGCTGATGGGCGAGGGCGCCTCGATCGTCGGCCTGACCTTCGACGCGCAGATCGCCTGGCCGAAGTACGACTGGATGGGCGTGGCCAAGGCCGCCCTGGAGGGCACCAACCGCTACCTGGCCCGGGACCTCGGCCCCAAGGGCATCCGGTGCAACCTGGTCTCCGCCGGCCCCATCAAGTCGATGGCCGCCAAGTCCATCCCGGGCTTCGAGGAGCTCGCGGACGTGTGGAACCACCGTGCCCCCATCGGCTGGGACCTGGCCGACCCGGAGCCGGCCGGCCGCGGTGTCGTCGGCATGCTGTCGGACTTCTTCCCGCGCACGACGGGCGAGATCGTCCACGTGGACGGCGGCGTCCACATGATGGGTGCCTGAACGCTCCGCTGACGGGCGCACCTGATCGAAGCGCGCGCCCGGTGCCCCGTTCCGCCCTGCCGGAACGGGGCACCGGGCTTTTCCGGCCGGCGCGCCGGGAGGTCAGCAGGCGCCCACGGCGCCCCGGCAGCCGAACGGATACGCGCTCGCCTCCGCCCCGGCCGTCTCCTCGTCGCCCTCCTCGATGGCCGCGACCAGCCGCCCGTGGTCCACGAGCCCCTCGGGCCGCAGCGGCGCCTCCACGCCCGCCCGCAGGAACTCGCGCATCACCCCGCCGAGGTCCGCGTACACCTCGGACATCACCTCGTTGTGCGCGGCGGAGACGACGGCGGTGTGCAGCGTGGCGTCCGCCTCCACGAACCGCTCCGCGTCGCCCGAGCGCCACGCCTCCTCGCGCCGCTCCAGCAGCGCGGCCAGCAGCACCAGGTCCTCCTCGGTGCGGCGGCGCGCGGCGAGCCGGGCGGCCGACGCCTCCAGGGCGCTGCGCAGCTCCGCCACGTGCTGCGGATCGGCGTCGGCGAAGCGGCGGTTCATCACCCCGGCCAGTTCGCTGGTCGCGACGACGTACGTGCCCGAGCCCTGCCGGATGTCCAGCAGGCCGTTGTGGGCGAGGGCGCGCACCGCCTCGCGCACCGTGTTGCGGGCCACGCCGAGCTGTTCGACGAGCTCCGGCTCGGTGGGGATGCGCGAGCCGACGGGCCACTCACCGGACGTGATCTGGCTGCGCAGCCCGGCGATGACCTGGTCGACGAGGCGGGAGCGCCTGGGGGAATTCAGTGGCATCGACAGCCTCCATTCATCCCATGATTCTATCTATGATGCTCTCATGGCATCCACGGCAGACGAAGACCAGAGAGCAGCCGATCCCGCGGGCCCGGCCGTATCGCCCGTACCCGCCGGGGCAGCCGGTGCGCGGGAGGCCGCAGGCGCCGTGCCCGCCTGGGGCGCCCGGCTCCTCGTCGTGGGCCTCGTCCTTGCCGCGCTCAACCTCCGCCCGGCCGTCACGAGCCTCGGCGCGCTGCTCAAGGAGGTCCGCGCCGACCTCGGCATGAGCGGCGCCGTGGCCGGCCTGCTGACCTCCGTGCCCGCCTTCTGCTTCGCCGTCGTCGGCCTCGCCGCACCCCGGCTGGCCCGCCGCTTCGGCGCCGCGGCCGTCGTCTGCGGCGGCATGGCGGCGATAGCCGCGGGCCTCGCCCTGCGCCCCTACGCGGGCGGCGTCCCCGGCTTCCTCGCCCTCAGCGTGCTCGCACTCGCGGGCATCGCCGTCAGCAACGTCCTCATGCCCCTGGTCGTCAAGCGCTGGTTCCCCGACCGGGTCGGGCCGATGACCGGCGTCTACTCCATGGCCATCGCCGCGGGGGCCGCCGGCGCCGCCGCGATCACCGTGCCGCTCACCGACGCGATGGGCCACCACTGGCGCCTCGGCCTCGGCGCGTGGGCCCTGCTCGCCGCCGCGGCCGCGCTGCTCTGGCTGGCGGCCGCCCGCCCCGGCCGCACGGGCGGTGCCGCGGCCCCCGCGACCGCCGCGCAGGACGTGCCCCGCACGAGCATCACCCGCAGCCCCACCGCTTGGGCGCTCGGCATCTTCTTCGGCATCCAGGCGACCGGGGCCTACATCGTCATGGGGTGGATCCCGGCGATCTTCCGGGACGCCGGAGTGCCCGCCTCCACCGCGGGCCTCCTGAGCGCCGTCACGATGCTGACGGGCATCCCCCTGGCCTTCGTACTGCCGCGCCTCGCCCCCCGGCTGCCCCACCAGGGCGTCCTGGTCGTCGCCCTCGCCTGCTTCGGGCTGGCCGGCTACGCGGGGCTGTGGCTGGCCCCGGCCGCCGGCGCGTGGGTGTGGGCCGTGCTGCTCGGCGTGTCCAACAGCGCCTTCACTCTCGCCCTGACGCTCATCGGCATGCGCGCCCGCACCGGCGGGGGCGTGGTGCGGCTGTCGGCCTTCGCCCAGAGCACCGGCTACCTGATCTCCATCCCCGGCCCGCTGCTCGTGGGCTGGCTCAACGAGACCACCGGCGGCTGGGACGTGCCGCTCGCGCTCATGGCGGCCCTGATGGTGCCTCAGGTCGTGGCGGGCGTGCTGGCGGGGCGCGACCGCACCGTGGAGGACGAGCTCTGAGGGATGCGAGGGAGGGGCCGGCGGCCGGTTCCGGCACGGAGCGGCCGCCCCGGACGTGGCGACGGGCCCGGCGGGTGGGACACTGGTCCGCATGCAGCCTGTGCTCGACCCGAACCCCAAGAACGGCCAGAAGGCCCTGCTGACGATCCTCGGCGCGATGCTCGGCATCACCGTGGTCATCTCGGTCATCGCGACGGTGTTCTCCCCCTGACCCACTGACCCGCTGACCCTGGAGGTCCGCCGCCATGCGGGGGTGGGGCTAGCCCCCCGTCCCCTAGGGGGCCTGGGTCAGGGGCAAGTGGGTGGTCCACCGGATGGGAGCGGGGCGCCGTTCTCCGTAGCTTCGTAGTACACCGCGACGTGGCGGTGCACCGACCGCTCGGAGGCGATCCCATGCCCGCCGGTACGAAAGACCGGACCCCCCACGCCGTGCAGACGGGCCTGCCGTGGTGGGGCCTGGCACTCGCCGCCGCAGCCTTCCTCACCTTCTTCGCCCTGCTGGCCTCGCCCGCCTCGGCGGACCCCGGGCCGGAGGCCGCCGGCCCCGGCACCGTCGCCCGCGTGGTCGCATACGTCCAGCTCGTGCTGGGTGAGCTCGCCGCGTGACGGCCGGCGCGGCGGGTGCGCCGCTTCGGGGGGAAGCCTCCCAACACCCCGCGCCTCGGGCAGGGTTTCATGCGAAGCTGGACGGCATGAGCTCCGAACCGACCCGCAGGATCGTCATCTTCCGGCACGCCAAGGCAGAGTGGTCCGACGGCGACGACCACGAGCGCCCCCTGGCCGACCGCGGCCGCAAGGACGCCCCGGTCGCCGGCCGCTGGCTCGCCGGTTCCGGCATCACACCCGACCTGGCCCTCTGCTCCACCTCCGCCCGTACCCGCGAAACGTGGAAGCTCGCCGTCCCGGAGCTGCCCGAGCGCCCCCGGACGGTCTACGAGGACCGGATGTACGAGGCCTCGCTCGGCGAGCTGATCGCCCTGCTCAACGAGGTCTCCGACGAGGTCCAGGACGTCGTCCTCATCGGGCACAACCCCGGCATGCACGCCCTGGCCGACGCGCTCGCGGGCGAGGCCGACGGCGATCTGCTCGCCCGGATGAACCGCACCGGCTTCCCCACCGCCGCCGTGGCCGTGCTGTCCTTCACCGGCTCGTGGAAGGCCGTCGAACACGGGGTGGGCCGCCTGGTCGCCTTCTGGGCGCCCCACGCGTGAGGTGATCCGGCGTACGCCTCTTACTCCGCCGCCGCGGCGGCGGAGTCGGTGCCGGCCCGGGCCCGTCAAGCTCGTCGGGCAGGCTGAAACCCGTGCCGCCCCAACAGCGCGGTGCCACGACGTGGCCGCCAGGCGGGTGCCGAAGCGGGCCGCCGCACCCGGCGAAGGCCCGCCCGGCAGGCCCGGCGGCCCGCCCGGCAGGCCCGCTGCAGCCGGGCGGTAGGAGGCCCCGGGGCCCGGCCCCGCCACCTCACTCGTGCGTCTTCGCCGCCTCGACCTCTTCCCGAGTGACGCCCAGCAAATACAGCACCGTGTCCAGGAACGGCACGTTCACCGCCGTGTGCGCCGCCTGCCGGACCACCGGCTTGGCGTTGAAGGCCACACCGAGCCCCGCCGCGTTGAGCATGTCCAGATCGTTCGCGCCGTCGCCGATCGCCACGGTCTGCGCGAGCGGCACCCCCGCCTCCGCGGCGAACCGCCGCAGCAGCCGGGCCTTGCCCGCCCGGTCCACGATCTCCCCGGTGACCCGCCCGGTCAGCCGGCCGTCGGCGATCTCCAGGGTGTTCGCCGAGGCGAAGTCCAGCCCGAGCCGCTCCTGCAGATCGTCGGTCACCTGCGTGAAACCGCCCGAGACCACGCCCACCTGGTAGCCGAGCCGCTTGAGGGTGCGGATCAGCGTCCGGGCGCCCGGCGTCAGCCGTACCTCCGCCCGCACCTTGTCCACCACGGACTCGTCCAGGCCCGCCAGCAGCGCCACCCGGGCGTGCAGTGACTCCTCGAAGTCCAGCTCGCCGCGCATCGCCCGCGCGGTCACCTCCGCGACCTCGGCCTCGCAGCCCGCGTGCGCCGCGAACAGCTCGATGACCTCGTCCTGGATCAGCGTGGAGTCCACGTCCATCACGATCAGGCGCTGCGCCCGGCGCTGCAGCCCGGCCGCGACGACCGCCACGTCCACCCCGCGCTCGTGGGCCTCCAGCGCGAGCGCGGTGCGCAGCGCCTCGGTCTCCACGCCGGACACCGCGAATTCCACGGCGGTCACGGGGTACTTGGCGAGCCGGAAGATACGGTCGATGTTGCCGCCCGTGCCGGTGATCCGGGCCGCGATGGCCGCCGTCGACTCCGCGGTCAGCGGATGCCCCAGCACCGTCACGTGGGAACGGCCGGTGCCTCGCGGGCGGTTGTCGCCCCGGCCCGAGATGATCTCCGCCTGCATCCGCATCGCCTCGGCCCAGCTGTGCACCGTGGCCCGCAGCTCGCCCTCGGCGTGCGCGCCGCCCTCCGGCGCCGTGACCAGCGCGCACAGCGTTATCCGGCCCCGGGTGACGACCTGCTCGATGTCGACGACGTCGACGGCGTACGCGGCGAGCGTGTCGAAGAGCCCGGCGGTGATGCCCGGCCGGTCCTTCCCGAAGATCTTGACGAGGAGCGTCGGCTCGTCGTCGCCGGGGACGGGGGTGGCAGGCGGGGTCTGCGATGCACTCATGGTCCTCTTACCGTATCGGGCCTCACACCGGATACGTACAGGTGTCCCGGGGAGCGGACGGCGAAGACACCGCCTACACCGCGTGAACTGCGGTCAACGCGCCCGTGGCGGCGGCCCGGGCGGCGGAGGCGGCGGTTCCTCGGGCGGAGGTGCCCCGTAGCGGTAACCGCTGCTCCGCGGGCTGCGGGGCGGCGGCAGCGGCCGTCCCGTCTGCGTCGGCGCGGTGGAGCGGTCGTCGGTCGGCGGACGCTTGTACGGGTTGGTGTCGTCCCGCGCGGGTCGCACCGGCGAGGGGCGGTACGGGCCCGGTGGCCCCATCGCGTCCGGATGACTCATGCCCGTCGCCCCCGCCGAACCGGCCGCGCCTCCCGCACCCGGCCGGGACGCCGCCCCGGCCCCCAACCCCGCCCCCGGGACCACCGCCCGCCGCCCCGCCGCCCCCGCCGCGCACGCGAGCGCGCCGCCCACGGCCCCGGCGGCGGCGCCCCACGCGGCGCCCAGGGCCAGCGCCATCGGGGCGTTGCCCCGCAGCTCCAGGCCCGCCCCGAACGCGTCGAAGCCCAGCACCGAAAGGCTCGCGTCCGCCTTCACGCGGGTCGCCAGCACCAGCAGCGGCAGGGCGAGGGCGGTCGCCACGCCCAGGGCCACCGCACAGCGCGCGGCGAACGCCGTCACCCCCAGCCCGTCCCGGGGTGTACGGGCGGCGGTGAGCACCCCGACGCCCAGCATCATCAGCACGCAGCCCACGGCCAGCAGCCACACCAGCCCGTCGAGCTCCGCCAGCCGCCCCAGGGTGACCGGCTCGTCGGCCCGCGCGCTCAGCAGCTCGTCCAGCGGCGAGGGCAGCACCTTGGTGAGCGCGCCCGTGGCCGTGCCGCGCCAGGAGACGAACAGCCCCAGCGGCACCGCGAGAAACACCCCGTTCGGCGCCCCGAGCAGCGCCGCCCCGAGCACCCGCTTGGGCTGGTCGTCCCCCGCCGCCGCGTACGCCGCGGCGGCCAGGCCCGCCGCCACCGCGAGGACCAGCACCGCGCACAGCGCCGACACCGCAGGCCGCACGCCCCGGTGCAGCACCTGCCAGCCGCGCGGGAGCGGAGCCCGGCGCGCGGCCAGCACCGCGATCAGCAGCACGCCCAGGACCCAGACGGCGCCGCCGAGCAACGAGGGCCCCGTCCGGACGCTGAAGCCGACGGACGCCTTGGCCCGGGCCAGACCGGAGAACCGGTCCGGCAGCCCGCCCGCAATGTCCCCGATGTCACCGATTCCCGGGATCACCAGCTTGGGGCCGCCCCCGCCGCCCCCGAGACCCAGCCCGCTCCCGTCGAAGGTGATCGAATCCTCCCCGGCCCACGCGAGGCCGGCGAGCAGGAAGAGAAACACGACCATCACCGAGACGGCCCGTACGGCGAGCTCTCCGGCACCGATCACGGCACCGGCCCTGCGCAACGATCGTGCAAAGATCATTCCCAGCAGGAGGGCTCCCGCCAGGCTCACTCCCAGTGGCGCGATATCGATGGCGGTGTGCGCCCCGGCGCCCTTCAGCCCGAATGCTTCAATATCGCCCGAAGGCATGAGGGATCCGCCTACGGCCAGGACGACGGCGGCCGCCGTCATCGGCCCCAGCGCCCCCGCCGCATCCGCGCCCAGCAGATGCAGCCCGAGCGCGGCAACTCCGGCCATCGCCAGAAAGGCCCAGCTCACAGCCGCGATTGAGGTCAGCAGCAGCTCCGCCGGACGCACCCCGCGCCCGGCCCCGTCCATGCTCATCACGGCCCCCCGCGCCGGTCCGCAACCGGGCTATTGCCCGGAAGTGCATGATCCGTACGTATCCATGGCGGTAACCACTCTCCGGGTATGTTTCGGATCGGTCAACGGCGCCTGTTACACGGTCGCGGCAATCCCCGACTTTCGGTTCGGGGACTGTGCCTGAAATAGTTCCTCCCGATGTTCGCCATCCCTAGACTCCCCTTGCAGGGGGCTCATCGGGGGACAAGTAGTGGGGCATGGAGTGCCGGAACTCGTACTGGAATTGAATGGACAGACCTGGACGCTCGATCCGTCCAGGTCCTACACCCTCGGGCGGGATCCGCAGGGTGACATGGTGCTGCAGGACGCACGCGTCTCGTGGCGGCACGCCACCGTACGGTGGGAGGGCCGCAGTTGGGTCATCGAGGACCACGGCAGCACCAACGGCACGTACGTGCAGGGCCAGCGGATCCATCACATGGAGATCGGCCCCGGCTCGACGGTGCACCTGGGCAACGCGACCGACGGCCCGCGGCTGAACCTCACCGCGGGCGCCGCCGGCGCCGGAGTGGGAGTCCCTGCCGCGGACCTCTACAGCGCGCAGACGGCCATGGCCGCACCGCTGCAGCAGCAGGCCCCGCCGCAGCACGCCCCGCACCAGCAGCCGCCGCAGCACCAGCAGCCCGGCGCCTGGCAGCAGCAGGCCCCGGGCCAGGTCCCGGGGCAGTACCAGCAGCCGCCGCAGGCCGGCTGGCAGCAGCCCCCGCAGCAGGCCTACGTCCCCCAGCAGCCCGGCCCCGGCGGCCAGCAGCCCCCGGCGCACGGCGGCACGCCCTCGCAGGGCGGCGCTCCGCCGGTCTACGGCGACCGCAGCCCCACCAGCTTCCACCAGATGGCCGTCGGCCGCGGCACGATGCGCATCGGTCGTGCCCTGGAGAACGACCTCGTCGTCTCCGACCTCCAGGTCTCCCGCCACCACGCCGAGTTCCGCGCCACCGGCGACGGCCGGTTCGAGATCGTCGACCTCGGCAGCCACAACGGCACCTACGTCAACGGTCAGCCGGTCCGCCAGCAGGTCATCGGCCCCCAGGACATCGTCGGTGTCGGTCACTCCACCTTCCGCCTGGTCGGCGACCGGCTGGAGGAGTTCGTCGACACCGGCGACGTCTCCTTCTCCGCGCGCCACCTCACGGTCACCGTCGAAGGCGGCAAGCAGATCCTCAAGGACGTCTCCTTCGGCGTCCCGGAGAAGTCCCTCATCGCCGTCATCGGCCCCTCGGGCTCCGGCAAGTCCACCCTGCTCAAGGCGCTCACCGGCTACCGGCCCGCCAACCAGGGCGACGTCCTCTACGACAACCGGAACCTGTACAAGCAGTTCGCCGAGCTGCGCCAGCGCATCGGTCTGGTCCCGCAGGATGACATCCTGCACAAGGAGCTCACCGTCCAGAAGGCGCTGCGCTACGCCGCCAAGCTCCGCTTCCCCGGCGACACCGCGGCCTCCGAGCGCGAGGCCCGCATCGACGAGGTGCTGCGCGAGCTCAAGCTCGACGTCCACAAGGACAAGAAGGTCACCGCCCTCTCCGGCGGCCAGCGCAAGCGCGTCTCCGTCGCCCTGGAGCTGCTGACCAAGCCCTCGCTGATCTTCCTGGACGAGCCCACCTCCGGCCTCGACCCGGGCATGGACCGCGACGTCATGCAGCTGCTCCGCAGCCTCGCCGACGACGGCCGCACGGTCCTGGTGGTCACGCACTCCATCGCCGAGCTGGCGCTCTGCGACAAGCTGCTCGTCATGGCCCCCGGCGGCTCCGTCGCCTACTTCGGCCCGCCCGAGGAAGCCCTCAACTTCTTCGGCTACGAGACCTGGGCGGATGTCTTCTCGGCCTTCGAGAACTACCGCGACTACGACTGGTCGGGCCGCTGGCGAGGCTCGCGGCACTACCAGATGTACGCGGCCGACATCGACGCCGTCGCCCCGCAGTCCGTACACGTCCAGCCGCAGATGGTGCGCCCGCCCAAGGCCCAGAGCTGGGGCTCCCAGCTGTGGACGCTGATGCGCCGCTACGCCTCCGTCATCGCCTCGGACCGCGGCTTCATGGCGCTGATGCTGATCCTCCCGGCCGTCCTCGGCGGCGTGAGCACCGTGATCCCGTCCGACTTCGGTCTCGGGCCCGCGTCCAAGGGCCACTTCAACCAGGACGCCGGCACGATCATGCTGATCCTCGCGGTCGGCATGTGCTTCTCCGGAGCCGCCAACTCCGTTCGTGAGCTGATCAAGGAACGGGTCATCTACGAACGGGAGCGGTCCGTCGGCCTCTCCCGCTCCGCCTACCTGATGTCCAAGGTGGTCGTCCTCGGTCTGATCACGGCGGTGCAGGGCGCCCTCATCTGCGCCATCGGCTTCTCGGTCCGCAAGCTGCCGGAGCACGGCCTGATCTTCAAGGCGGCGCCCGCCCTGGAGCTCTGCCTGGTGATCATCGCCCTGGGCTTCACCTGCATGATGATCGGCCTCGTCATCTCCGCGCTGGTGAAGACCGCCGAGAAGACCATGCCGCTGCTGGTCATGTTCGCGATCGTCCAGGTCGTCTTCACCGGCATCCTGTTCAAGATCTACGACTCGCCCGGCGTCGAGCAGGTCGCCTGGCTGATGCCGGCCCGCTGGGCCATCGCCGGCGCGGGCACCACGCTGGACCTCTCGCACGTGATGGCCCCGTTCGACAAGAGCCGGCCGCCGAAGCTCGACCCGCTCTGGGAGCACACCGCCACCCAGTGGGGCATCGACATCGTGGCGCTCATCGTCATCGGCGTCGCCTGCGGATTCGCGGTCGCGCGTTTGCTGCGCCGCCACGAGCCGGAGGTCATGCGCAAGTAGTCCCGCGCCTCGTCCCGCACACGCCGAAGGGCGGCACCCGCACCGGGTGCCGCCCTTCGGCGTGTGCTGCGGCGTCCGCTCAGTAGGCGGAGTTCACGTTGTCCATCGAGCCGTACACCTTGGCCGCGTAGTTGCAGGCGGCGGTGATGTTGGCGACCGGGTCGTAGATGTTCCAGGAGGTGCCCGCGACGTGGTACGCCTTGAAGGTCGGGTCGATCACCTGGAGCAGGCCCTTGGAGGGGATGCCCGCGGCGGCGTTCGAGTCCCAGTTGTTGATGGCGTTCGGGTTGCCCGTCGACTCCCGCATGATGTTGCGGTAGATGCCGTTGTAGGAACCCGGGATGCCCTTGGCCTTCATGATGTCCAGGGCTTCCTTGATCCAGCCGTCAAGGTTGTTGGCGTAGGTCTTCGGGGCCGGGGCGGCCTGGACCGGCTTGCGCTCGGCGGACCGGCTCGCGGCCTCCTTCTCGGCGCGCTCCTTGTCGGCCTTCGCCTTGGCGGCAGCGGCAGCGGCGTCGGCGTCCGCCTTCTTCTTGGCCTCGGCCTGGGCCTTCGCCTGCTTGGCGGCGGTCTCGGCCTGCTTGCCGATCTGCTCCTGCTGGTCCTGGGTGCCGAAGGCCTCGGTGCTCCAGGCGACGGGCTTCACGGCGATGGACTGCTTGCCCGAGTCGTCCGAGCCCGGTATCGCGGCCACCGCGAGGGCGGCGACGGCGGCGGCGGAGACGCCTGCGGCGGCGAACTTCTGGACCTTGGTCAGGCGGCTATAGCCAGAGATGGGGGAGCGCATGTGTGTGCTGAACCTCTTCTGAGTCGCTTCAAGTCGCAGTGGCCCGGATCGGCGCGAAGAAGCGCCGCGTCTCGATCGACGGCGCCGTGCGACGGGGGCAATTCTTAGCGGCCGCAAAAAGGTGTGGCAAAGGTGTGACGTACTATCCCGCTTCGTTGCGAAGGGGACGGCGGGGAGGGGCGGATCCAAGGTCAAAAGGGCCCCTGCCACCCGCTTACGCCGGATTTATCTCTCCACTAAGCAGGGTCGTAGGTGACGTGCGTCCTATGCGCGGCGTCACACCGGGCGGACCCCCGGGTCGCCCGGTGTGCCCGGCCCCGCACGCAGCGTTGCGTTCCTGTACGCAGCGTCGTGCCGGTGCCCCGGCGGTGTCGCTCCGGCCCCTGCCTCAGACCTCGACCAGCACCTGATCGAGGCTCTTGCGCACCAGGTCCGGCACCTGGCAGTCGTCGGCCGGATAGCCGACGGGGACCACCGCGAACGCCTTCTCGTTCACCGGCCGCCCCAGGACCTCCGACAGGAAGCGCATCGGGCTCGGCGTGTGCACCAGCGCGGCGAGTCCCGACAGGTGCAGCGCCGACAGCAGCATCCCGACCGCGATGCCGACCGACTCGTCCACGTAGTAGTGCTTGCGGCGCTCCCCGGCCTCCCCGAGCCAGTACCGCTGCTGGAAGACCACGATCAGCGCCGGCGCGTCCGTCAGGTGCGGCTTGACCTCGTCCGTGCCCAGCGGCCGCAGCGCCGCCAGCCACTCCTCGCCCAGCCGGCCCGCGTACGAGAGCTGCTCCTCTTCCTCCGCGGCCGCACGGATGCGCCGCCGCACCTCCGGGTCCTTCACCAGGACGAACGTCCACGGCTGCTGGTGCGCCCCGGAGGGCGCGGTGGCCGCGCACGCGATCGCGTCCCGCACCACCTGCTCCGGCACCGGGTCCGGGGAGAACTGCCGCACCGTCCGGCGCCGCCCCATGCGCTCGCGCAGCTCGGCGGCCCGGGCGAGGGACTCGGCGGCCGGCATGCGCTCGGGCCGGTACGGGACGGGCCGGTAGGGATCGCCGTGGGTCGGCACCCACTGTATTGGTATAGACATGACAGCAGCCTGCCCACACCTGGTTCCGGGCAGTCGTCCCGCGCGGGGCCGGCGGGACCACCGGCCTAAGCCCGAGGTCGCAGGCCTCAGCCGTCCCGGGCCCGACCCGTGGGAACGGCACCCCTGGATACGGTGAAGCCATGACCACCGGCCCCCGCTCCGGCCTGACGGCCGTGAGCACCGCACTCCTCGCCATGAGCAGACACCTGCAGGTGCACGACGTCCTCAAAACGATCGTCGTCTCCGCACGCGAACTGCTGGACGCCCGGTACGCGGCCCTCGGCGTCCCCGACGACCACGGCGGATTCGCCCAGTTCGTCGTCGACGGCGTCAGCGACGAGCAGTGGAAGGCCATCGGACCCCTGCCCCGCCAGCACGGCGTCCTCGCCTCGATGATCCAGCGGGCCACCCCCGAGCGCCTCGCCGACGTCCGCGCGGACCCCCGCTTCGGCGGCTGGCCCGCCGCCCACCCCGACATGCGCGACTTCATCGGCATGCCGATCGCCGACGGCGACGAGATCCTCGGCGCCCTCTTCCTCGCCAACAAGAAGCGCTCCGACCACCCCGGCGAACCGCCCTGCGGCCTTGCGGAAGCCGCACCCACCTGCGGCTTCACCGCGGAGGACGAGGAACTGCTGCGCGTGCTCGCCCAGCACGCGGCCATTGCCCTCACCAACGCCCGCCTCTACGAGCGCAGCCGCGAGCTGACCATCGCCGAGGAGCGCGCCCGCCTCTCCCACGAGCTGCACGACGCCGTCGCCCAGAAGCTCTTCTCGCTGCGCCTGACCGCCCAGGCCGCCGCCGCGCTCATCGACCGCGACCCGGCCCGCGCCAAGGAGGAGCTCCACGAGGCCGCCAGGCTCGCCGCCGAGGCCACCGACGAGCTCCGCGCCGCCGTGGTCGAGCTGCGGCCCGCAGGGCTGGACGAGGACGGTCTCGTGGCCACCCTGCGCACCCAGGTCCAGGTCCTCGACCGCGCCCACACCGCCAAGGTCACCTTCGCCTCGCACGGCATACGGGCCCTGCCGGCCGCCCAGGAGGAGGCGCTGCTGCGCGTCGCCCAGGAGGCCCTGCACAACGCCCTGCGCCACTCCGGGGCGGGCCGCGTCCAGGTCACCCTCACCCGGGCGGGCCAGGGCGCGACGCTGTGCGTCGCCGACGACGGCTGCGGCTTCGAGCCCGACGCCGTCCGCCGGGCCGGCCGCCACCTGGGCCTGGTGTCGATGCGGGACCGCGCGAGCGGCGTCGGCGGCAGTCTGACCGTTACCTCGGAGCCCGGGATGGGCACCGCGATCGAGATGGAGGTGCCCGGTGGCTGAGGCCGTGATCCGAGTGGTGCTGGTGGACGACCACCAAGTGGTCCGCAGGGGCCTGCGCACCTTCCTGGAGGTCCAGGACGACATCGAGGTGGTGGGGGAGGCGGCGGACGGCGCCGAGGGCGTCGAGCGCACGGAGGAGCTGCGCCCGGACGTCGTCCTCATGGACGTGAAGATGCCCGGCACGGACGGCATCGAGGCGCTGCGCCGGCTGCGGGAGCTGCAGAACCCCGCGCGCGTGCTGATCGTCACCAGCTTCACCGAGCAGCGCACGGTCATCCCGGCCCTGCGCGCGGGCGCGGCGGGCTACGTCTACAAGGACGTGGACCCGGAGGCCCTGGCCGGCGCGATCCGCTCGGTGCACGCCGGGCACGTCCTGCTGCAGCCCGAGGTGGCCGGGGCGCTGCTGTCGCAGGACGAGGGCGGGCCCGGCGGCAGCCAGGGGCGGGGCAACGCGCTCACCGAGCGGGAGCGGGAGGTGCTGGCGCTGATCGCGGACGGCCGCTCCAACCGGGAGATCGCCCGGGCGCTGGTGCTCTCGGAGAAGACCGTCAAGACCCACGTGTCGAACATCCTCATGAAGCTGGACCTCGCCGACCGCACGCAGGCGGCGCTGTGGGCCGTCCGACATGGGATCGGCGCGTGAGCACGGCAAAACGGAACGTCGCATTCTGATCAGAGATTCATACGACCGTGTGGCTGTAGCTCCGGCCCCGCAACCCGAATGGCCGCAGCCCGTTCTCCAGGACGTACCGCGGCGGCTGGCCGTGGCAACGCCCTAGGAAGGTCATAAGAAGAGTGAAGAACATGAAGAAGGCCGCAGTCCTCACCATCGCTGCCGGCGGTCTCGCCATCGCCGGTGCGGGCGCCGCTTCCGCGCACCAGGCTGACGGCAAGGCGGTCAACTCCCCGGGCGTTGTCTCCGGCAACGTCACCCAGGTGGCGGTGGGTGTCCCCGTCAACCTCTGCGGCAACACCCTCACCGTGGTCGGCGCGCTCAACCCGGCCGCCGGCAACCTCTGCGTCAACAAGTAAGACCGGTGCCTCCTGCCTGCCCGGTGTGCGCCGCATAGCCGGGCAGGTGCGGGCGATCAATCGTCCGAACGAGGGCAACACCGCCGATGGCCGTGCCGTCGGCGGTGCGCTGGCGTTCATCACTACGCGACCCCGCGGCTGGGGCCGCCGAGATCGTCAGCAGAAGGAAGACCCTCATGAACAGTGCCAAGAAAGCCGCCCTCGCCCTGGCGGTGACCGGGCTCGCCGTCGGCTCCTCGGTCGGCGTGGCGGCCGCTCACGACCACCACGGTGGGCGCGAGGTGAACCTGCACCGCCACCACCCCGGAGGCGCCATCGCCGAGGGCGTCGCCAAGGGCTCGCCCGGCGTTGTCTCCGGCAACGTCATCCAGGTGCCGATCCAGGTGCCGCTGAACATCTGCGGCAACACCATCGACATCATCGGGCTCCTCAACCCGACCTTCGGGAACACCTGCGTCAACGCGGACCGGGGCTGGGACGAGTTCCACAGCCACCGCGAGGTCCACCACGGTCACTGGGGCGGCCACGAAGGCCACAAGGGCCACGGTGGTCACGAAGGCCACGAAGGCCACGAAGGCCACGGAGGCCATGAAGGCCACGACGGCGGCCACTGGGACGACAACGACGACGACTGACCCGTCGGCTCCCGCGCCGTTCTCGCGACGCACAGGAAGGCCCCGCGGACCCGGTCCGCGGGGCCTTCCCGCCGTCCGGGCACCGGGCCGCGCCGCCTCAGTGCTGCCCGCGGGCCCGCTCCTCGACGATCGCGTTGTACGCGGCCACCTGGGCCCGCCGTGCCGTCCGCTCCACCGGCCGCAGTGCCTGTGCCCGTGCCGCTATCTCCGACGCGCTCACCGCGGCCCCGTGCTCCCGGCCGCCGCCGTCCCCCGGCTCGTGGGCGATCGCGATCAGCGCCCCCACCCGCTGCGCCAGCTCCAGCACCCGCACCGCCCGCGGCGGATAGCCGGGTGCCAGCACTTCCCTCCCGCGCTCGGCCCGGGCCCGGTACGCCTCCAGCGCCGCCTGGGCCACCGGCCCGGACCCCGCCACGTCCAGCCGGGTGAGCACCTCCGTGGCGTCCCGCAGCGCCTCCGCGAGCTCCCGCTCGGCCTCCCCGAGCGAGGGCACGTCCGCCGGGTGCGCGTCCCGCGCGGGCAGGCAGTGCCAGACGACTTCGACGTGCACATCTCCCTGCGGACCGGCCTCGTGCACCTCCGGGACGAGCCCCAGCGCGGCCCCCGAGGCGAGGACGGCCTCCTCGGCCTCCAGGGCGCGGGCGTTGAACTCCGGCGGGCCGCTCAGGCCCAGCGGGTGCCCCGGCGCCGGCAGCGCGAGGCGCAGCCCCGTCGCCCCGAGGGCCCGCAGCCGGCCGAGCGCGAGCGTCAGGCCGACGGGCCCGGATTCACCGGGAAGGCCGACGACTCGGTGGACGGCGTCATCTCCGGTGATGTGGTGCGCGGCGTCATCAGGTGCGGCAAAACCCGCAATAAGGGCATTTCCCCACGCGGTGAGGCGTCCTGAGCGATGTTCATCGAGCATGGCCACCAGCCTAAGGACTGGCGTCCCCGGCGGGTGGCGTAGGTTTTCCCTGGGGGCTGCGCTTACCGGCGCCGCGACGACGAGACTGCAATGGGAGACAACGCGCTCATGAGCGAAGTGCTGGAACTGGTGGACGTATCCGTGGTCCGCGAGGGCCGGGCTCTGGTGGACCAGGTCTCCTGGTCGGTCAAGGAGGGGGAGCGCTGGGTCATCCTCGGCCCCAACGGCGCCGGCAAGACCACCCTCCTGAATGTCGCCTCCAGCTACCTCTTCCCGACGACGGGCACGGTCAAGGTCCTGGGCGAGAAGCTCGGCGCGGTGGACGTCTTCGAACTGCGTCCGCGCATCGGCGTGGCGGGCATCGCCCTGGCCGACAAGCTGCCGCGCAGCCAGACCGTCCTGGAGACCGTCCTCACCGCCGCCTACGGCATGACGGCCACGTGGCAGGAGAGCTACGAGGAGGTCGACGAGCAGCGCGCCCGCGCCTTCCTCGACGTCCTCGGCATGACGGAGCTGCTGGACCGCAAGTTCGGCACCCTCTCCGAGGGCGAGCGCAAGCGCACCCTCATCGCCCGCGCGATGATGACCGACCCCGAGCTGCTGCTGCTCGACGAGCCCGCCGCCGGCCTCGACCTCGGCGGCCGCGAGGACCTCGTCCGCCGCCTCGGCCGGCTCGCCCGCGACCCGCTCGCCCCCTCCATGATCATGGTCACGCACCACGTCGAGGAGATCCCCGCGGGCTTCACCCACGTCCTGATGATCCGCCAGGGCAAGGTGCTGGCGGCCGGCCCCGTCGAGCTGGAGCTCACCTCCCGCAACCTCTCGCACTGCTTCGGCCTCCCCCTGGTCGTCGAGCGCAGGGGCGACCGCTGGACGGCCCAGGGCCTGCCGCTCTCCTGACGCCGCGCCCGCCGGCGCGGACCGGGGCGCCCCGCCGCGGGCGCCCTGTCCCGGGGCGGTCACCGCGCCTACCATGACCTTGTGGACACATGGGTGTGGTGGCTGGTGGCCGCCGTCGGACTGGGCATCCCGCTGGTCGTGACCGCGATGCCCGAGTTCGGCATGCTCGCGGCCGGGGCCGTCGCCGCCGCCGTGACCAACGCGCTCGGCGCGGGCGCCGTGGCGCAGTTCATCGTCTTCGCGGCCGTCTCGGTCGCCCTCATCGCCGTCGTCCGCCCGGTCGCCATGCGGCACCGCGCCCAGCGGCCCGAGCTGGCGAGCGGCGTGGACGCCCTCCGGGGCCGCCAGGCCGTCGTCCTCGAACGGGTGGACGAGAGCGGTGGCCGGATCAAGCTCGCGGGTGAGATCTGGTCGGCGCGCGCCCTGGACGCGGACCGCGTCTTCGAAGCCGGCGAGCACGTCGACGTCGTCGAGATCGAGGGCGCGACCGCCGTGGTGATGTGACGCCGTGATGCGGACGTCCCGATGTGAAGGGGATGCCGTGAAGTGCCGTCAACACCTGCACGGCGGCACCGCGTTCTGAAAGACTCGAACTGGATCAACCCGATCCGCCGGATCCGATCCGCCCGATCAACGACCAGAGGCACGGGGAGCCACGATGGAACCGATCATCATCGTCCTGATCATCTTGGTGGTGCTCGTCTTCATCGCCCTCATGAAGACGGTGCAGGTCATCCCGCAGGCCAGCGCCGCCATCGTGGAGCGCTTCGGCCGCTACACCCGCACCCTCAACGCCGGCCTGAACATCGTCGTCCCCTTCATCGACTCCATCCGCAACCGCATCGACCTCCGCGAGCAGGTCGTGCCCTTCCCGCCGCAGCCGGTGATCACCCAGGACAACCTGGTCGTCAACATCGACACCGTCATCTACTACCAGGTGACCGACGCCCGGGCCGCCACTTACGAGGTCTCCAGCTTCATCCAGGCCATCGAGCAGCTCACCGTCACCACCCTGCGCAACATCATCGGCGGCATGGACCTCGAACGGACCCTCACCTCCCGCGAGGAGATCAACGCCGCGCTGCGCGGCGTCCTCGACGAGGCCACCGGCAAGTGGGGCATCCGTGTCAACCGCGTCGAGCTCAAGGCCATCGAGCCCCCGACCTCCATCCAGGACTCGATGGAGAAGCAGATGCGCGCCGACCGTGACAAGCGCGCCGCGATCCTCACCGCCGAGGGCATCCGCCAGTCGCAGATCCTCACCGCCGAGGGCGAGAAGCAGTCCGCGATCCTGCGCGCCGAGGGCGAGGCCCGGGCCGCCGCGCTGCGCGCCGAGGGCGAGGCCCAGGCCATCCGTACGGTCTTCGAGTCCATCCACGCCGGCGACGCCGACGAGAAGCTGCTCGCCTACCAGTACCTCCAGATGCTCCCGAAGATCGCCGAAGGCGACGCCAACAAGCTCTGGATCGTGCCCAGCGAGATCGGCGACGCCCTCAAGGGCCTCAGCGGTGCCGTCGGCAGCCTCAACCCCACGGGCGGCGCGCCCAGGACCACCAAGGACTCGCCGCGCCGCGAGCAGCCCGGCATCGACTGACGGACACCCGCGCGGCCCCCGGCGCGGACCATCCCGCGGGGGGCGACCGCGGGCTCCGGCGGCGGACGGCCCTCGACCGGCGACCGCCCTCTCCTGCATGATCAACGAGGCCCCCCGACCTTCCACGGCGGGGAGGCGACAAACGGATCATGAAGGAGATGGCCTTGTCCATCTGGGAAGCACTCGCGGTCTTCGCCGCCGGCATCGGCGCGGGCACCATCAACACCATCGTCGGCTCCGGCACCCTGTTCACCTTTCCGGTGCTCCTCGCCATCGGCCTGCCGCCGGTGACCGCCAACGTCTCCAACACCATCGGCCTGGTCACCGGCAACATCAGCGGAGCCATCGGCTACCGGCGCGAACTCCGCGGCCAGGGCGCCCGCGCCGTCCGCCTCGGCATCACCGCCTTCATCGGCGGACTCGCCGGAGCCGTCCTGCTGCTCGCCCTGCCGTCCAAGGCGTTCAACGCGATCGTGCCCGCCCTCATCGGCATCGCCCTCGTCCTCGTCGTCCTCCAGCCCCGGCTCGCCAAGGCGCTCGCCCGCCGCCGCGAACGCAACGGCACCGAGGAGACCGCCCACCCCGACGGCGGCCCCGTCCTCCTCGTGGGCCTGCTGCTCTCCAGCGCCTACGGCGGCTACTTCGGCGCCGCCCAAGGAGTCCTCTACCTCTCCCTGATGGGCCTGCTGCTCCGCGAGGAGCTCCAGCGCATCAACGCCCTCAAGAACATCCTGGCCGTCGTCGTCAACGGCGTCGCCGCCCTGTTCTTCGTCTTCGCCGCCCACGTCGACTGGACCGCCGCCCTGCTCATCGCCGCCGGATCCACCCTCGGCGGCCAGATAGGAGCCAAGGTCGGCCGCCGCCTGTCTCCCACGGCGCTGCGCGGCGTCATCGTCGTGGTGGGCGTCGTGGCGATCGTGCAGATGCTGCTGCGCTAGGCCACGAAGCTGCGGCGGCCGGGGTCGGCGTACATCCCCGTCGCGAGCAGCAGCGACTCCGCCGGAGTGGGCTCGAACGGCAGCCTCAGCAGCCGCATCCCCGCCTGCTCCGGAGTCCGGTCAGCCTTGCGGTGGTTGTCCTCCGCACACGCGGCGACCGTATTGAGCCAGCTGTCCTCGCCCCCGCGGGAGCGCGGCACCACGTGGTCCACCGTCGTGGCCCGCCTCCCGCAGTACGCGCAGCGGTGCCGGTCCCGCACCAGCACGCCCCGGCGCGACCAGGGCGCCCGTCTTCGGAACGGCACCCGCACGTACCGGCAGAGCCTGATCACCTGGGGCGCGGGCACTTCGACCGCCGGACCCCGCACCCGGCGCCCGGGCCGGGCCTGCTCGACCACGGCCTTGCCCTGCAGCACGAGCACCACGGCCCGCCGCAGCGACACCGTCGCCAACGGCTCGAAGCTCGCATTGAGGACCAGCGTCTCCCGCATCCCGGCCACCTCCCGGCTCACCCCCGCCCCAGCGGCAGGATGGCTCAACTGTGCCGGTGCCGTCCTGCGGCGGACAACGCAATTTCCGCTGCAGAAAAGGGAGTTGGAGGAAGCGTGGGCGCGCAGGAGGAGAGGAGGAACGGGGGCGACGCTCCGGGCCCTTCCCCCGTAACGAACACGGGCCCGGAGCGTACGGCAGCGGACGCGGCCGCCCGGCACGCAGCCGGGCTCCGGCAGACCGCGGACGCACGTGCGCCCCGCCGCCCCCGCCACTGCGGTGTCCACTGCCCGACGGCCATGTGCGGAGCCGTCAGCCATGCACCACTGTGCGATTCAGGGCGGCGGGGCGCAACGGAATTTCCGGGAGCCACGCCGGTACGGGCCCGCGCAGCACACCCGCCCGGGCCCGCGTCCGGGGCCTCAGCCCCCGGCCGGCACCTCGTACTCGCCGATCAGCTGGGCCCGGCCCAGCGCGTGGAAGCGCAGGTGGAAGCCCACGACGGCCGGCGACGCGTCCGCGTCCGGCCCGAGCTTCTCCTGGTCCACCGCGTACACCGTGAACACGTAGCGGTGCGGCCCGTCGCCCGCCGGCGGAGCGGCCCCGCCGAAGTCCCGCGTGCCGTAGTCGTTGCGCGCGTGCACCGCGCCCGGCGGCAGCCCCTTCATGTCCCCGCCGCCCGCACCCGCCGGCAGCTCCGTCACCGAGGCCGGGATGTCGAACAGCACCCAGTGCCAGAACCCGCTGCCCGTCGGCGCGTCGGGGTCGTAACACGTCACTGCGAAGCTCTTCGTACCGGCCGGGAAGCCCTCCCAGCGCAGGTGCGGAGACGTGTTCCCGCCACTCTGCACCTGACCCCGGCCGAGCGGTCCACCGTCCGTCAGATCGTCGCTCACCACCGTGAACGAGGGCACGGGCGGGTGGAAATCGTGGGGGAGCGGCCGTCGCTTCTGCTCGGACACCTCTGTGCCTCCTGTCACGCACGGAATGCTGCGGAACATCTGAACCTGAAGTCGTCAGCCTAACGAGCCCTCAACGGCTGCGGCTGAGACCATACGAAGCGTGCTTCGACTGTTTGGCCCCACCGGACGACCGGCCGGCCGCGCCCTGCGCGCCCTGACCGTCCTCCTCGCCACCCTCCCCCTGCTCCTCCTCCCCGCCTGCTCCTCCTCCGACGGGCATGGCAAGAAGGGCGCGAGCGGCACGGGCGGCGCCTCGACCGCCGCGCCGCCCGCGCCCTCGTGGGCCCGCGGCATGAAGACCGTCTCCCGGGCCAAGCTGCCGCCCGAGGCCCGTCAGACCCTCGACCTCATCGACAAGGGCGGACCCTTCCCGTACGACAAGGACGGCACCGTCTTCGGCAACTACGAGAACCGGTTGCCGAAGCAGTCCCGCGGCTACTACCACGAGTACACCGTCCCCACGCCCGGCTCCCGCACCCGAGGCGCCCGCCGCATCATCGCCGGCAGCCACTCCGAGCGCTTCTACACCAGCGACCACTACGAAACCTTCGAAGCGGTGGTACAGCCATGACCGACCTGCTGCCCGCCCCCGGACTCACCGGACTCCTCCTCGGCACGACCCCGCCGGGCGTCTACCGGCTGCCTCCTGCCGACACCGCCCCCCGCGTCATGGGCCTCGCCGCCGAGGCCGACTGGCGGGGGGCCACCCTGCACCTCGGCGGAGTGACCACCAAGACCGCCTTCATGGACCGGTGCGCCACCGACCTCGAGCTCCCCGACTGGTTCGGCCGCAACTGGGACGCCCTCGCCGACTGCCTCACCGACCTCTCGTGGTGGCGGGAGGAGGGCAAGGCACGCGGCTTCCTCGTCCTCGCCGAGGAGTGGACGGCCTTCAGGAAGGCCACACCGCGCGAGGCCCGCACGGCGGAAGCCGTCTTCGCCGACGCCGTCGACTACTGGGCCGAGGCGGAGTCACCGCTGGCGGTGCTCCTGGGGTGAGCGACGGGGCCAGCGGCGGGGAGCGGATGAGGCGAGCAGGTCAGAACCAGTTGCGCTTGCCGCCGACCTCCGCCAGCCACTGGTTGAGGTACGCCGCCCAGTCCGTCTGCCCGTACGCCTGCAGGTCGACCGTGAACGACCGGTACGTGTCACTGCCCTCGGTGAACAGCCCGGGCTTCTTGTCCATCTCCAGCACGACGTCCATCTCCCGGTCGTCCGCGACGAACGACAGCTCGACCTCGTTCAGCCCCCGGTACTGCGCCGGCGCCCGGAACTCGATCTCCTGGTAGAAGGGCAGCCGCTGACGCGTCCCGCGGATGTGGCCGCGCTCCAGGTCCGCGCTCTTGAACGCGAAGCCCAGCTGCCCGAAGGCGTCCAGGATCGCCTGCTGCGCCGGCAGCGGGTGCACGTTCACCGGATCGAGGTCGCCGGAGTCGACGGCACGGGCGATCGCCAGGTGCGTCGTCACACCGACGTTCATGCCCGTCAGGTGCCGGCCGAGGAAGGTGGTGACCGGCGTCTCCCACGGGATCTCCAGCCCGAACGGCACCGTGTGCACCGCCCCCGCCTGCACCTCGAAGGCGCCACCCAGCTGGACGCGCGTGAACTCGACGTCCTGCTTGTACTCGCTGTCGTCGCCCTCCACCTCGACGCGGGCCTGCAGCCCGACGGACAGGCCCTGGATCGCCTGGGCGACGGAGCCACCCTGGATGCGCACCTCGCCCTGGACGACACCGCCCGGGACGACGTTCTCCTCGAACAGCACCGTCTCCACCGAAGCGCCCCCCGCGCCCAGGCTCGCCAGCAGCTTCTTGAACCCCATGACTGCGACCTCGTCCTTCCGTTCCGGTCCGTTACGCTCGATAGGCATGATCGCCGCGCCTGACCGTATGCCACTCACCCGGGACTTCTTCGCCCGTCCCGTGCTCGAGGTCGCCCCCGAGCTGCTGGGCCGCACCCTCGTCCGCACCACCCCCGACGGACCGATCGAGGTCCGCATCACGGAGGTCGAGGCGTACGCGGGCGAGGCGGACCCCGGCTCGCACGCCTACCGCGGCCGCACCGAGCGCAATGCCTCGATGTTCGGACCGCCCGGCCACGCGTACGTCTACTTCATCTACGGCATGTGGTTCAGCCTCAACCTCGTCTGCGGGGAGGAGGGCACCGCGAGCGGCGTCCTCCTCAGGGCGGGCGAAGTGATCAAGGGGCAGGAGCTGGCCCGGGAACGCCGCCCCAAGGCCCGCAAGGACCGCGAGCTGGCCCAGGGCCCCGCTCGCCTGGCCACGGCACTGAGTGTCGACCGCGCCCTGAACGGCACGGACGTCTGCGCCGGCCCGGACGCCCCGCTCTCGGTGCTCACCGGCCACCCCGTCCACCCGGACCGCATCCGCAACGGCCCGCGCACGGGCGTGGGCGGAGCGGGCGCGACCCACCCGTGGCGCTTCTGGGCGGACGGCGACCCGACGGTCAGCCCGTACCGCGCGCACGTCCCGCGGAACCGCGCAGGACGCGGCATGACGGGCCGACAGGCCGGTGCTTGACTCCGGGGCGAGGAAGACCTAACGTAGCCCGAGCCGCTTGAGACGGACGTGCCGTGTGCACGGACCGGTGGGCGGCAACTCACTACTACGAGGTCACCCCGGATCGGGGTCATATTTTGCTGTGCCGAAATATGACGACGAACGGACTCGACCGGCTCGATTAGGAGCCGGACGGGAAAGCCGCTAAAGTAGTGAACACCCCGCCGACGGGGATCGGAAAACGAATTCGAGCCGGAAACGGCAAGGAAAACGATCTGATAGAGTCGGAACACGAAATACCGAAGGGAAGCGCCCGGAGGAAAGCCCGAGAGGGTGAGTACAAAGGAAGCGTCCGTTCCTTGAGAACTCAACAGCGTGCCAAAAGTCAACGCCAG